>NZ_JARVRH010000017.1 GCF_030209755.1 Arthrobacter sp. efr-133-TYG-118
ATCATCGCCGTTCCGCTCGCCGGCTCCCCGACACGGAGGATCCTCCTCGCCCACCTTGCCAACCGCAGGCTCAGCCCCGCCGGCCAGCAAGCCGCGTCCGTATTCCGGTCAACAGTGAAACGGATGCAGACCCTCGCACCCGCAGCAGGCAACCCAAGCGCGCGGTAGTTCAACTCGTAGTAGTTTGTTAGGTCCTCTGTCGAGGCTGCCCGCGGCCACCGATCATGCCACCTGCCGCTGAACGGCCATCATGGCACTAACTACGGACCTGCACGGCTACCTGGGATCAGCTGGCGCGGCCGGTCAGGCTGAGGTTCTCATCCGAGCCCTTGGCGAACTCCCGGGCCACGGGTCTCACGGGTCTCACGGGTCTCACGGGTGCGATTGTCGTTACCACGGATTGCTTGACGCCGAACCCGGAGGCCTCGATGACCGGCGTCCAGTTCGGGTAATGATTCCATGCCAAGCGCAGGGAATCCGTCACCAGGGCCCTCACCAGACGACGGCGAAGCCCTGCACGCGTAACAGCTAGGGCATCTGCGGGTCATGTCGACGCAAGTCACCGCAGCGTCGCCAGGAATAGCGGACTCCGGCCAGGAATCCGTCCCGAGTTGCGCCCGGATGAGGTTTTTTACCCTTCGATATCCCCTGAAATTCATGGGATGCGGAAAGACGATATGAGTTTGATGTCAGACGCCACAAGTAAAGGCTTCCGCCATGTCTCAATGCTGTATTGAATGCAACAACGAGGGAGCCGACATTTGGGAAAGGATTGGCAGGCACCGGCACCACTCGCACTAGTCAAGGAGCTCGATCTTCTGAAACCCGAGACTGCACTGTAACCCACGGTGACACCGCGGCGGCGGGGCACCCTTGCGGTGAAAACCAGACCGCACGGATCACGGCATGCCTCGTCCTTCCCGAGCGACCATGAAGGACCAGAAGAGCCTGGCTGTTTGTCGTTCTGATGCTCCATCGTCGCTGGGCGGGTCCTCCACGCAACCAGGGCGCCACGCGCCGGTCCCGATCCAAAACTTCGTTCGGCGCACCGGTGTCGCTTCATTCCTCGCGAACTTTTGGATCGTGCCCGGTTCCCCAAGTTGCACTCCGGCCCCTCGACCCAGCCGTGCTCCCGCTATCTGAACGCCGCCCGAGACTGACAGACAACCTGGACTGTTAGCGGCGAGTCACTGCGGAAGGACCGCTAAACGATAAAAGCAGTGCGGCATGGTCGACGGTGTCCATTACCTCGAGCTCATTGAGCCGATCAAGCAGCTGAAACGTGAAGGACGCCTCGAAGAAGCACTCGTCCTCCGCTACAAAGCGATCAAAGGGGCAGAGGGTGACGCCGGACGTGGAATGCCCGCGCCGGCGTATACGGAGCAGGCGGCAATCATCCACCGCAAACTCGGCCAGAAGAACGAGGAAATCGCGGTGCTGAAGAGATGGCTGGTCCGCTGTCCCAAGGCCCACCGGAACGGAAGCCGAATCGGAGAGCGACTGGCCAAGCTAGAGGCGAAGTGATGCCAAACAGGTCGCAAGGCCTCCTCTCCAGCTAAACCGTGTTCCTGACTTTCCCTAATCCCGCAAGGAATTGCTCGCGATCACCATCCCGTCACGGCGTCCGCGCAGGGCACGGCCGAGGATCTGTTCGGCCGGTTCGCGTTCCGCGGCAGGTTTGGCTCCATGCCGGTCGAATACGGGCAGGTTGCCGTAGACGTCGGCCGTATCGACGAAATTGATGCCAAGGTCCAGCGCCGTTCCGACGACCCGGTCTGCGTCTTCCGCGCTAGGCGCGACTCCGAAGGTGGCGGTGCCCAGCGCAATCTTGGAGACCCTGACACCGGTCTGGCCAAGGAGTGAGTACTTCATCTGCGTTCCTCGAATCTTCTGATCAGGATGCGGTCCCGGCAGTCAGCGCCGACACCGCATCCAACTGTTCCTGGGTGAGCTCGACATCTGCTGCGGCAGCGTTGGCGCGAAGCTCGTCGGCCGTCTCGGCTCCAACGATCACCGATGCCACGGCCGGGCGGGACAACAGCCAGGCCAGTGAGACCTGCTGCATCCCTAGCCCCCACTCGCGGGCCAGTTGGTCGAGTTGGCGGGCGACGGCGATCTCGGATTCCGAATATCCGGGTCCTCCGTAGCGCTTGCCTCCGGCGATCGGCCGGTCCAGGACCGACAGGTCGGCCAGCAGGCCGCCGTGCAGGGGTGCGTAAGGAATGATCGACAAACCGAACCGCACGCACGCGGCACTCAGCTCGCGCTCGACGCTTCGGTCCAGGAGGCTGTACATCACTTGCGCAGCCACGGGAGCGGAGACCAGCCGGCGGTCATCGGCGATCCACAGGGCCTCGGTCATCTGCCAGGCCGCGTGATTGGACAAAGCGACATACCGCAGTTTCCCCTGCCGGATCAGATCGTCGTAAACGGCAACGGTCTGCTCCAACGGCGTGTTCGGATCCGGGAAATGCGCGTAATAGAGATCGATGCGGTCAGTGCGCAGCCTGCGCAGGCTCTGCTCGACCTGCTGGATGATGTACCGGCGCGAGAGACCGGCATCCGAATCGAACCTCCGCTCCCCCGACTTGGTCGCCAGCACCACCTCATCCCGCCGGTCGGCCAGGGAGCGGCCGAGGATCTCCTCGGCCGACTCCCGCTCTGCCGCCGGCGGAGCGCCGGGCCGGTCGAACGTCGACGTCGAACCGTAGACATCAGCGGTGTCAAAGAAGTTAATGCCCAGATCCAGAGCCGCCCCCACGACGCCATCAGCTTCGTGTGCGCTCGGAGCCACACCGAAAGTCGCCGTGCCAACGCAGATGCGGGACACACGCACGCCGGTCGGGCCGAGAACGGAGTACTTCATCTAAAGGATTCCCATCTGCGAGTCTCGGGACTGGGCTGACGCGTGCGGCGTTCAGTCAGGAGGTCCCGTAAGGCTACGAGCCGTGTCGAACTTAAACACTAACCGACTGGTTACATTTCGGCAATGATCATGAGAAAGTAGTGACATGTCAGAAAGTGCAGAGACCAGAACACGGGGCCCCTACCGCACAGGGGTCCGCCGACGCGAGCAGCTCATCGGCATCGCGATGGACGTCTTCGGCGAACACGGCTTCGCCGGCGGATCCCTCCGCACGATTGCCGAGCAGGCCGGCGTCAACCACGCCACCCTGATCCAGCACTTCGGCAGCAAGGAAGGCCTCCTCACGTCCGTGCTGGAGGAATGGGACCGACGGACCGTGGAGAACGGCCTCACCGATGTCAGTGGATTGGACTACTTCCGGCGACTGCCAGAGGTCATGGCCTCCCACCGGGACAACCGCAGCCTGCTCGAACTTTTCACCACCATCGCGGCCGAAGCCTCCAGTCCGGCACACCCGGGCCACGCGTTCATCACCCAGCGCTACACCTCGAACCTGACAACCCTCGCCAGGCATTTGCAGGAAGCAGTCGCAGCTGGCGACATTGTTCACCTCTCCCCCGCGCAGATTGAGATTGAAGTGCGGTTATTCATTGCCGTGATGGACGGCATCGGCCTGCAATGGCTCCTCAACCCCGAAACCGACATACACGCCAGCGTCACAACCTATGTCGAACGCGCCATTGCCGCCTGGGGAGGCCAATAGCACCACTCTTGTCTGATTCAGAAGGCCCCAACAGACGATCGAAGATTGAGGCGAAGACACTCCCAGTCATCCATGCCGTCCAATTTCCGAGCGGCCAGTACAGGACTTGCTGCACCGCTCTCGTTGCAGCGACAGGCCCTCGCTGCGCCGAGCGGACGCTGCGATCTAGCCCTTGCGGCCGTCGCCTCGTATAGGGGCTCCGACGTCAACACGGTCGACAGGCTGACTCAGACGAGAAGCACCCTGGCGAGATCCTCAATTACATGCAGCGAGGACGCCTCCGGCCTCATTCCATCGCGCCCGTCACGGCGAAAAATGAGCCACCAACGTTACTAAAGGAGGTGGGTCGTTACTGTGCCATAACGATGTCCAGAGTAGGCCATAACCCACGTCATTCCGGGGATTTTGATACCCACCTCCTATAGCAACTTTGGCGAAACGGAGCTTTTGTTGTATCGCCAGTGACTGTGGTGAGGTGGGTGGTGCTGGTGGCTTCCCCGCAGCCTCGGGGTTTCATGCAGGCAATGTAACCCGAAATCGTCGCGAACCTGTTCACGGAAGACCCCACCTCGCCGAGTGCCTCTTCGGTTGATGATGAACCGGCCGTCACGATCGCGCGCAGCGAGCCGAAGCCGATGACCTGAGTGTTACACGGGGCAATCCGGAGATGGCGATACCTCTGAGCGGCCTGAGCGGCCTGAGCGAACCATACCCACCAGTATTCAAAGTGCCCAGAGGATGGCCAACGCTGATCGCCGCGTCGATAAAGCAGACATGAGTGTTGACAGTGTCCACACTCGCTTTGACAGGACCAACTCACCCACACAGTTCCCCGGATGGTCACGAGCAACCTTCCGAGAACCGTTCGCCAACAAAATCGGTTTCATCATGTCGTACCTGCACCCCATCCCCATGAATAGGTGTTGGCCACCCCCGACCAACCCGACACATAGCGGAACGAGGAATCGCACAAACCCAGCCACAGCACGCGGAAGGCCCACCAGCCAGGACCCCGAAACCGCCACCCCACACACCTGAATAGGCCCTCGGGGCGGCCAGGCCACAGCCCGCGAACCTAGCGTCAGAAGGACGCTACCGCAAGCCTTGTCAACACGTTAAAGCAAAAACCCCCTCTGACGAGGGGGAATGCTGTGCCCGAGGTGGGACTCGAACCGCATTCCGAGCCCCGGAAACACTGGGAAGTCGAGAAAACATAGGCAGTACGGGCCAGTCCGGCCGATGTACGGCCCAGTCCGAAGCCAAAAGTGTTGACAGTGTCAACACTTCCTTTTTGCCCCTATTGAACCCGCTCCCCGGCGAAACCAAGGGGTACATGAGTGGTTCCGGTTGTCGGGTCAAGCGATCTGGATCCGTTCGTCGCCGAGTTCAACCTCGACACGAAGCCGGCCACCGACCGCTTCAACGTATTTCCGCAGCGTGCCGACCTGGGCACGGTCAATGTCGCCGTGCTCGATCCGGGACACCCCGTTCTGGCTCACATGCAGACGCGCAGCCAACTCGACCTGCGTCAAACCCGATGCCTCGCGGAGCTCCCGAAGCCGGTATGCCCGGACCTCATCAATCAGGAGCTTCTTATGGCCCTCCACACCAACCCGGTCAACAGGCCGCTTAGCCAAAATCTCTTCGATAGTCTTTGCCATCACGATCCTCCTTTCAGAATCCTCAGATGATCATCGAAGAGATCATCCGCAATCGGAATGTTCGTCTTGTACCGGCGCGTGCCGGAGGAAGTAGGACGGGTTCAAACAAGTAAGAGAACCCGGGGCGCCGGTGGCTCTGGACGTGTTCCAGGGTGGCGGCGATGATGAAAACATGCGCGAGGACTAGATAATCAACCGTAGTTTGCGTAGCACCCCGCGTTGTGGAGGCGCATTGGCATGTCACACAAGTCCGACCGCTTGGAACATACTGCTGCCGGCGCCATCAAACCCGATGGGCATTTTCTGACTGACTACTACGCTCATGTACCCACGGAGGATCTGCGGAGCTACAGTCCTGAGACGCTCCGGGCGCGGGCTGAGCACCATCTGAAAGTGGCGTCGTCGCGGGCTCCAGGACAGGCCGCAATCGGCATCCTGAACGAGCTGGACGCGAGTATCGTTGCCGTGGTTGCCGAGGACATGCCCTATTTGGTTCACTCCGTAACGGCAGAGCTCACACGTGAAGGGGCCTCGATCCGGCTGCTCGTGCATCCGATCTTCCAGGTGCTGCGCGATCCGGATTCCCATGCGCTGCTGGACGTCCGCCCTGGCCCGTCCAGAGAAGGGCTCCTGGAAGAGTCCATACCGTCGGCCCGCGGGACGCCCGAGACCTGGGTGGCCGTGGAAATCGGCAAGCTGGCCGATGAGGCAGCCGCGCGCGAGCTCACGGAAGGCCTGCATAGGGTGTTGGATGATGTTCGGGTTGCCGCCGATGACGGCACTGCCATCCGCGGCAAAGTGTCCGAGGCCGTCGCCTCCGTCGACGGATTCCCGCGCGCAGTTTTTCCGCCGCCGGAACAGCTCCGTGAGTTGCTCCTCTGGTTTGACGACGGCAACTTCCTGTTCCTCGGGTACACCGAATATGAACTCACGACGGCGGGTGGCCGGGAAATGCTCGCCGAGCGGCAAGGCTCTGCGCTGGGTT
>NZ_JARVRH010000045.1 GCF_030209755.1 Arthrobacter sp. efr-133-TYG-118
GCCACCTCCCTGACTTCGCTCCGCTCAGCCAGGGAACCCGGGCGGCGTGGGCCCACGGAGCGGCCCTGAAACTTTGCCGGACGTTCACCTCTGCCTAGCTTGCCCGACAACCGCCCCCGCGTACGTTGAAAGGGTCCGGAGCAGCACAAGCTTCCTAGCAGTGAGGAAATCCCATGACCAGCAATGAGAACCCCGTCGTTCTGACGAAGGACAGCATCGAGGCCGACAACGCAGCCGTTGTGGACGCGAACGTCACCGTGGTCAACGAGATGTACGAGGAGCTCCTCAACCATGAGGAAATCGCTACCAACGCTCTGCGCAGCTACTTTGTGGACTACTACCTGACACAGGCACTCGCGGGCGGTTTCGCCCAGTACGTGTTCACGGTCCCGGAACGCGAAGAGGTGGATGCGTTTGTCCGCGAAGGCCTCGAAGGAATGGGCGCCAAAGGCCACCTTGAGCTGTTCAACCGCACCGCCGCAGCGTTCGACGCGCTGTCCGAAGACGACGCCGAGGCCTACCTGGACGGTGACCTTGACGAGTCCGAAGAGGCATCGGAAGCCGTTGCTGAGCTCGAGGCACTCGACGGCGAATTCGAATCCCTCCTGGAGACCGAAGACATCATCGAGCTCAACGCAGCCTGGCTCCGCGGCCAGGACGGCGTGCTCTACCTGGACGAGGAGCAGCTGACGGCACACATCGCCGAGCGCGTAGCCCTGATCCCGAACCTCGAAGAGCGCCAAGCCGAGGCGGCCGAAGCGGAACTCGAGAACGCCCCCGAATTCGAGCTCATCATCCGTGAACTGTGCGACGTTGCCGGCTACCAGCTGGAGAAGATCACCATGGGCGATCCCAACTACGAGCACGACGGCGAGACGATCCTCGCCTGGCACTTCACCACGGACCACGGCAACTACATCATGATCGAAGAGGACGACGAAGCCTTCATGATCCACCCGGAGACGAAGGAAATCATCGCGGCCGTCGAGTTCGAGGACGCTGACGAGTTCGAAGACGCCTAAAACGCCCGCTCACGTATAGGGCTTCCAAGGCGGACGCTCGCTCACCTTTGAGGCCTCCAGGACAAACGCTCGCTCAGATCTGCCGGCCGGGCCGGAGAGATCTGAGCGAGCGTTTGCCTTTTGGGCTGGAAAGGTGAGCGAGGGTTTCAGTAGCCCATGCTGCTCCCGCTCGGGGTGCTGCTGCTCGGGGTCAGCATGGAGCCGGACGGGCTGACCAAAGACCAGACACCGCCCACGCCTTGGCCGTAGGTGTCACTGGAGTCTTCGTCCTTGGAGTAGAAGTAGATGGGCATGCCGTTGATGGTGATCTGCATCTTGCCATCTGCTGTGGGGATGGTGCCGATGGTTCCGCTCACCCCGTCAACCGCGGGCATGGTCGACGTCGTTGTCACGGCAGGCCAGTTGGTAGCGCAGCCGCCGGTGCAGGCGCTCTTTCCGGAATCCTTGACGTCCTTCGCGAAGATGTAGACGCTCTTGCCGTTCGCCGCGACCACTCGCTCGCCAACGCTCGACGACGCAGTCTTCAGTTCCGCCGCGCCAGCAGGAGTACTCGACGCCGCGGGGCTGGATGCCGTAGGGCTGGATGCCGTAGGGCTGGGACTGGTGGCGCTCGAGGATGTGGAGGACGCGCCGGGGCTTCCTCCGCAGGCGGTGAGGGCGATGGCCAGAGCAAGAATGCCGAGCCCGGTGCCGAGTTGCTTCTTCATGGTTTGCTCCTTCGCTTGCACCGGCCGTGGACGTGCCGGAAGCTAACCCGTACGACGCCGCCGGGTGAAGAATGGTTCACAGGGCTTGAACCTTTTTCGTGGGGGGCACGTCGTATGGCAGGAGAAGGGGAAGCCGAGCACCAAGGAGGCGCCGATGCCGCTCGACGAGGATGTGGTGGCCGCGATCTACCGCGACCACGGCACAGCCTTGCGCCGCTTCGTGCTGAGCTGCACGCCGGACGCGCACTTGGCTGAAGACGTGGTGCAGGAAACCATCCTTCGCGTGTGGCAGCATGCCCCGCAGATCACCGGCAGCCTGCGCAGCTATTTGTTCCGCACTGCCCGCAATGTCATCATCGACAACTACCGCAAGGCCCAGCGGCGCCCGGCAGAGGCTGCCGAACGCGACATGGCGGACCCGGAGGAGGCCACCGAGCGAGTGGACGAGCTCCTCAACCGGGTCCTTATGGAGGAGGCGCTCCTGCGGCTCAGCACTGAACACCGGGAGGTCCTGGTAGCCCTGCATTACGAACGTTTCACGGTGAACGAGGCCGCGCTGAGGCTCAATATCCCCAGCGGCACGGTGAAATCCCGGGCCTTCTACGCCGTCAGGGCGCTTCGCACGATTCTCGACGAAATGGGGGTGCAGCGGTGAACGAAACCGGACTTCACCAATTGCTGGGCGCCTACTTGCTCGGCGGCCTCGAGCCTGCCGAGGCCCGGGCTTTCGAGGCGCACTTGGCAAGCTGCGCTGATTGCCGGCTTGAGCTGGGCGAGCTGGAGAGCCTCCCTGCCCTCCTTGATGCCGTCCCCGTGCCCGACGCCGTCGCGCTCGCCGGCGGGCGGCCCGCCGTCGAGCCCTCCGCCGCAGTTCCGTCCGCTACTGCCGGCGCCCGCTCACTTATGGGGGCTTTTTCAGAAACGCTACCGCAACCGATTCTCGTGAAAATGGCGGCACGGCGGCGGAAATCCCGACGCCGGTGGGCGGCCCTGGTGGGTGCCGTGGCCGCCGCTTGCCTAGGGTTGGGCATACTGGCGGGGCCCGTGTTGAACCAGCCGCCCAAACCTGACGCCAGCTACTCGCTACAGACGGACAACGGCCTGCAGCTCACTGTGGGGCTCGTCAGGAAGGCGTGGGGGACCGAGCTGCAACTGGAAGGCCGCAGCATGCCGGCGCAAGGCACGATGTACCTGTGGGTCAAGGGCCGCGACGGCACGGAGGAAATGGCTTGCGGTTGGACGGCGACGTCCAGCGGCCACATCAAGGTCACGGGCGCGACGCCGGTCCAGCTCGCCGGGATTTCGGGCGTGGAACTGCGCGACGATAACCAGAAGACGGTCGCGGTGATTTCGGTCCCGGGGAGCTAGGGTCCCCAGGACCTATGCGGTTAGCGGTGCGCGTCTACGCTGATGCTGCTTCGCTGGCCTCAGGATCGGGCAGATCGCTTCGCTCCCAGCTGGGCATGTCCAATCGGTTGAAACTGTAGAGATGGATTCCCGAGACACCATCCGGGTGCGCCATGAGCTCGGAAACCAGGCCTTCAGGTGAGTACTTGTCCACCCCTAGAAGCTTGCGGGCAAGGGTTCCTTTATTGCTGAGGAACTTCAGGGATGTCCCGACGCCGATCTGGGTCGCCAGCGCCAGCAGTTTTGTCCGCGGAACGGCCCCGGCAACACCGGCCCACACCGGCAGGTCGACCCCTTCGCGGCGCAGGAGTGCTGCGTAATCGAGGATCTTCGGGGCGGAGAAACACATTTGCGTGACAACGTGCGTGGCCAAATGTTGTTTGGCCAACAGGGCATCCAACAAGTCCAGTCCGCTCACGGAAGGATGCCCTTCGGGGTAACCGGCGATGCCCGCGGTGATGCTACCGCCGGAGTACTCGGCGATGTCCGCCAAAAGGGGAAGGCTCGATCGATAGGGGCCGGCAGCTTGCGCACCGTCTCCACCGATGGCGAAGACCTCCGTGATCCCGGCGGCCTCGCAGTCCCGGAGGATGCCGGAAAGCTGCGCCCGGTGCTCCAGCCCGCGTGCCGAGAGGTGCGGAATCACGTTGTAGCCCAGAAGGCTGAGCTTGATGGAAGCCTCCATCGTCCGCGCGATGCCGTGATGGGGCAAGCAGGTAACGGTGAGCGTTGTGGAAAGCGGCACTGCGGCCTGGACTTTCTCCACGATTCCGTCTGAGGGAATGATTTCAATCCGGGTGGGGAACATGCTGGCTCCTTGCGGATCAGGCCGTCGCGTGGTGTGCGAGGAGGGTGCGGGCTTCCTGGCGGGTGGTGCCGGAGTCCTGGA
>NZ_JARVRH010000026.1 GCF_030209755.1 Arthrobacter sp. efr-133-TYG-118
GCTCCGCAGCCGCCGGTGAACCAGCAGCCTGCCGCCGGGTGGGGTGCTCCGCAGCAATACAACTCCGGACAACCGCGCCCCTCGTTTTTCAAGAATTGGAGCTTGAAGAAGGGGCTCATTGTTGGCGGCGTCGCGGTCGTGGTCGCAGCGGCGGCAGGAGCTGGTGCCTATGCCGCCGGAAACGGGACCGCGGCGGCTGATACCAGCAGCGCGCAGGGACCTGGTGCCGGGCAGAACGGCCAGGGTGGTTTCGGTGGGCCAGGCGGCACGAACGCAGGTCCGGGCGGTCTCGGTGTCGGCATGGGCGGCCTGAACGCTGCAATCCACTCGGAATATGTGGTCCTCCAAAACGGCAGCTACGTCACCATGGCGGGCCAGCTGGGTACGGTCACTGACATCTCGGCGAGCTCCATGACGGTCAAGAGCGAAGACGGGTTCACCCGCACTTATGCGCTGGGAACGGACGTCACAGTAGCGGAAGGCGTCCGGCAACGCGGAAGCGGAAGCACCGGCACCACCCTGACCCTCGCCGATGTGAAATCCGGATCCAGCGTGAGGGTCACTGCACTCAAGGAGTCCGACAAGTACACGGCCCAGTCCATCCAGATCGTCACTGCCACCACATCAAGTACCCAAGGAACCGGCACTACCAACTAGCGATGGGTGCTGCTTGCCTCCGTCGTGACCTTCTTTGCCGCGCTTTGGCCTCAGATTGACGCGACTCGCCGTGTCGCAAGCGCTTTCCGAATTCAAAGAAGGTCACGACGGCGCGTCCGCGGTTGCACTGCAACAGGGCCTTAGCAGACGATTTGGCAAAAAATTTCCATGAGACGCAGACTCAGGATTGGACAAGGGTTGTTTCATATCTCGAGATTCAAAGGCAAGCGCATGACGTGACCTGAGATTCAGAAAAATATCCTTCTATCAAATTTTATTCGAATATTGCGCTCGTAACGGCCAGTGTGACGAACGAGAATGAGTCACATTTGGACATGTCTGAATTGTGACGTGCAGCACAATAGTCCGATTCGTCTCAAAATGTGGACGGTTCGGTCCTTTGTTACTTGCAAGTTCCCTTTGTTACGTTGCACACTTCAAATGTGAACAAGAACTCAACAGCATCTGCAGCCGCAGCGATCGAGCCCAGCGCACCCGCTGGTCCTTCGATGAGCTGTTGTCGAATGCATGCCTAACTTAAGACCCCAAGAAGTTTCAGGCATTCGCCCCCTGCCCAGCGTCGGGCGCCCCTCCCCATCTCATTGCGGGGACCAGACCAGCATTCGAAGCCGCGATGACGGCTATTCACTTTGAGGTAAGCAATCCATGTCAGTTGCATCCGGATACGTCCACATCTCCGTCCGTAACGCCAATAAGGCCGCGTCGAACGCCGGCCTGCGTCCCGGCTTCGGCAACCGCCCGGCCTACGCCCAGCCCGCACCGCAGGGTGGCAGTCAGGCACCCGGTTACGTCCCCCAGGGCTACAACCCCAACTCCTACGGCCAGCTCCGCGCTGTTCCCGCCAACGAGGCCTCGCCGATGACCGCACCCACGCCTGTCCTGGCTCCAGCGGACCGCTCCATCCGTCCCGTTGCCAACGACAATGTGGCCCGCGGGTTCGTGCTCTACATGGGCATCGACGAAGATACCGCCGCGGCCGCCGGAACATCCATCGCCAAGCTTGCCCAGGAAATCCGAGCCTACGCGCAGTCCCTCGTTTCCGGCGCCGAGAGCTATGCCGCCGTCGCGGTAGCCCCGGCCAGCGCGCCCGGTTCCGCGCTCGACGTCGTCCGCTCGACTTTCGGTGACCCCACCGTTGGCAACCGCCAGCGCTCCGAGGCGCTCCGCCCGCAGCCTGCACAGGAAGCCCGCCCGTCCGGCGTCTTGATCGACCTCGCCCGCCGTGAGGTGCACCTCGACGGCGAATCCCTGAACCTCACGTTCAAGGAATTCGAGCTTCTCAACTACCTCGTCGAGAACGGCACCCGAACCGTGGGCCGCGACGAACTCCTCGAGGGCCTGTGGCGCAACGCCGAAGAGGTCCCCAACGAGCGCACCATCGACGTCCACATCCGGCGCCTCCGCTCCAAGCTCGGCCGCCTCGCAAACACCGTCCGCACCGTACGCGGCCAGGGCTACCGCTTCTACGAGCACCCCGAGGTCATCGTCTGGGCCGCTCCGGAATACTCGATCTAGCCTCAGCGAAGCCGAAGGCGCCCGCTCCCTGCTTGGGGGTGGGCGCTTTCGCTTCCGCGGGACGATCCATCGGCGCCTGCGCTCGTTCCTCCCCACCTGCTCCCAGCCTTCGCAAGCCCAGGCCGGGACCCTCGCCGGCGTGGGCCCAACGCAACAACGGCGCTTTCGGGATATCCCGCTCACGCTACAGCGCCCGCGCCAAAAGGGCCCGTCGCATTCCTGCGCTCAGGACCAGTGAGCATGTGCCTCCGCGGCGATAGGGTGGGGGGATGAGCGAGCATCACATCAAGCGGCTGGTGATCATGCGGCATGCGAAATCGGACTGGCCCCTTGGGGTGCCGGATCATGAGAGACCCCTTGCCGAGCGTGGCCACCGGGAGGCACCCCTTGCCGGGAAATGGCTCCTCAAGCACCACGTCGTTCCGGACTTCATCCTGTGTTCGTCCGCGCTGCGGACCCGGCAGACCTGCACGTGGGTGTGCAGCGAGCTGGGGGACAAGGCCCCGACGCCGAAACTCGAGGACGGCCTGTACGCCGCCTCCGCGCAGCGGATATTGACCGTCATCAACCATGTGCCGGAAACCGTCACGACACTCATGGTCTTCTCGCACATGCCTGGAGTGCAGGACCTCGCGATGCACTTGGCTTCCCGCGACTCGGACCATGACGCCTACATGGATGCCGCAACGCGTTACCCCACCAGCGCCATGACCGTGATGGAACTCGAAAAGCCGTGGGCCGAACTCGACGGGCAGGATGCCCGCTTGACCCACTTCGCGGTGCCCCGCCCAAAGAAGTAAAATCCTTGGCGCGAATTGGCAGCTAATGCCCCTTTGTGCCGGCAAAGTCAACTGGTCGTAGCAACGCAGGGGGTTTAGGCTGCCTGCAGCAGCTGGTTGAGCCGGTTGGCTGGGGTTTGTAGGTTGAGGGTGGGCCGTGGCCGGCGGTTGAGTTTCGCGGCGACCCGGCGGAGATCCTCCGGGGTGTGAGCGGAGAGGTCCGAGCCTTTCTCGAACCAGAATCTCAGGAGCCGGTTGGTGTTTTCGTTCGTTCCGCGTTGCCAGGGTGAGTGTGGGTCGCAGAAGTAGAGCGTGGTGTCGAGTGCGGTTTGGATCCGCGCGTAGTCGGCCAGTTCCGTGCCGCGGTCCCAGGTGATCGACTGTCGCAGGTGGTCCGGGAGGTTGCCCATCTCCCGGATCATCGCGGTAGCGACGGTCTCGGCGCTGTGGTTCCCGGGGAGGTGGAGCAGGATCGTGAACCTGGTCGAGCGCTCCACGAGGGTGCCGATCGCGGTCCCGTCGGAGCCGATGATGAGGTCGCCTTCCCAATGCCCTGGGACGGCCCGGTCCTGGGCCTCTGCCGGCCGCTCACTGATCTTGAACGCTTCCTTGTAGGGGCTGTTCTTGGTCCTGTCCGCGGCGTGGGGGACCCGCTGTTTCCGTTTCAGGCTGAGCTTTTCGGCCAGATCCGCCCGCAGGATCCCGCGGGATTGGACGTACAGCGCCTGGTAGATCGTCTCGTGGCTCACCTGCATAGTCTGGTCATCGGCGAAGTAAAACGCCAACATCGATGAAATCAGTTTCGGGCTCCACCCGTCGTCCATCCAGACCGCTATCAGCCGGCAGAGCGCTTC
>NZ_JARVRH010000047.1 GCF_030209755.1 Arthrobacter sp. efr-133-TYG-118
TGTCGGCGGACGCCCGCTCACCTATGACCCGGAAATCCCACACCCCCGCTCACCTATCGACCCCTCCGAGATACAGGTTCGCGTCGACCCGTACAATGTCAGGATGAGTAGCATGCAACAGGTTACTCCCGGAGTGTCGCTGACAGCGCAGGCCACAGACATGCTGCGGGCGGCAATCACCTCCGGAGAGATGACGCCAGGGGAGCACTATTCCGCGATCGGGCTAGCCGAGAGACTCGGGGTGTCCAGGACGCCGGTACGTGAGGCCCTGCAGCTGCTCGAAAAGGAGGGCATTGTCCGGATCGAGAAGAACCGCGGTGTCCGGGTGCTGCAGATTTCACTTGATGAGATTGTGCAGATCTTCCAGATCCGAATTCTTCTTGAGCCCCCGGCAGCGGCTCGGGCCGCCGAGGTTGTCACCAAGGATGACCTTGAGCATTTCCGGGTGCTGCACGGGCGCATACTGGACGCCGCAGCCGGCGATGATGGTCCCGGCACCCTGCAGGCGGACAAGGAATTCCACTTGTTTCTCATGGGCTTGGCGGGCAATCCCCGGCTGATGGCGCTGGATGGAGAACTCCGCAATCTCGTTCTTGCGCAAGGGTTGGTGACGATCCCTTCGATCCGAAGCAGCCAGGACTTGGCCGACGACCGTCGAGGCATTCTCGAAGCGTTGGAGCGACGGGACCGTCAAGCTGCATCGACGGCGGTTCGCGAACATGTCACCCGCACTGCCCGGCTTCTCATTACAGGTGTTTGCGCGAAGACGCCTGGACTGTCCGCCGATGCGTATCTGGCGAAGCTGGATCAACTGACGCAATTCCGGGGCTGACTCCGATACGACGAAGAATTGTTTACACGCCGGAGACATTCCCCTACAGTTGCATGCAACATACAACCATCGAAGGAGATGTGTCGTGACGTCCACAGTGGGTAGCCCACGCGGTCTGCCGCAGCCTTTGGCTGGTATACGGATCGCGGACTTTTCGCGGGTTCTTGCGGGTCCGTTGTGCTCCATGATGTTGGCCGACTACGGTGCCGAGGTCATCAAGATCGAAGGTCCTGCCGGGGACGATACCCGGGCGTGGATCCCGCCTGTGGAAGCCAATGGGACCGGCACCTATTTTGCAAGCGTCAACCGGAACAAGAAATCCGTTGTCGCCGATCTCAAGTCCGATGAGGGGTTGAGCTATGCCCGCGCCCTCGTGGCCGGCTGCGACGTCGTCATCGAAAACTTCCGTCCTGGCGTCATGGCGAAATTCGGTCTGGATTATCAGACCGTTTCCGAGAGCCGGCCGGACATCGTCTATTGTTCAATCTCGGGCTTCGGGGCCGGCGCCGGCGCAGATCTGCCAGGCTATGACCTGCTAGTGCAGGCGCTTGGCGGTCTGATGAGCATCACTGGCCACCCGGAAGGAGAACCCAGCAAGGTCGGGGTTGCCCTAGTCGACGTCCTCACTGGTCAGAATGCCGTAGCGGGGATCCTGATGGCGCTGCGGCTGCGCGACGCTACGGGGACCGGCCAACAGGTGCAGGTCAACCTCCTCTCCTCACTCCTTGCAGCCCTTGTGAATCAGGGCGCGGCCGCCTTGGCCACGGGCAATTCGCCTGGCAGGCTCGGCAATGCCCACCCCAGCATCGCCCCCTATGAGACATTCCGCACTGGCCGCGGCACGCTCGCCATCGCGGTCGGCAACGACCGGCAGTTTGCGGCGCTGGCGTCAGTTCTGGGGCTCAGGGGTTTGCCCGAGCAAGCGAGATTCCTCACTAACGAACGCAGAGTAGCCTCCCGTGAGGAGCTTCGGATTGTGATCGAGGCCGCTCTCCATGCTGACACTGCTGCGAGTTGGCAACGGAAATTGCTCGCTGCAGGTGTTCCTGCGGGCAGGGTCAACAGCGTCGGCGAGGCCTTCGAACTCGCTGAGAGTCTGGGGCTGGAGCCGTCAATCGTTGTCACTGATCCCGCAACAGGCCGGGAGTCCCGGCAGCTTGCCAACCCTATCCGGCTGTCCGCAGCAGCACCGAACTACCGGCAGGTTCCCCCGGCCCTTGGTGAGCACCAAGGGTGCACCTTCTAATCCTCAAACACTTCCTTGAAAGGCGCATAAATGTCCGATATCAGCGATCTGATTGATTTTGATTCCCTCCTGAGCGCGGATGAACGTGCGTTGCGCGATTCGGTGCGCGCCTTCGTGGATAGCGAAATCAAGCCACACATCGCAACCTGGTATGAAAAAGCCATTTTCCCGCTGGAACTTGTACCCGAACTGGCCAAAATGGGCCTACTCGGAATGCATCTGAAAGGCTACGGATGCGCCGGCCGATCCGCCGTCGAGTACGGCCTCGCCGGAGCGGAACTTGAGGCTGGCGACTCCGGGTTGCGCACTTTCGTCTCGGTGCAGGGCTCATTGGCGATGAGCGCGATCTACAAGCACGGTTCGGATGAACAGAAAGCCGAATGGCTGCCGGCGATGGCCGCGGGCGAAGTGATCGGCTGCTTCGGACTAACGGAACCCACGGCGGGATCGGATCCGGGTGGCATGACTACCTTTGCGCACCGCGACGGAGGCGACTGGATCCTCAACGGGTCAAAACGCTGGATCGGCCTGGCGTCGGTAGCCAAAGTCGCCATTATCTGGGCCCAGACCGACGGTGGTGTCCGCGGCTTCGTAGTCCCTACCGAGACCTCTGGATTCACGGCTACGCCGATTGAGCCGAAACTGTCCATGCGAGCCTCCATCCAATGCGACATCGAATTGTCGAGTCTGCGACTACCCGAGAGTGCGGTGCTGCCGAACGTCGTCGGGCTCAAAGGCCCCTTCTCCTGCCTGAACGAGGCGCGCTACGGAATCATCTGGGGCGCCATGGGCGCCGCCCGCGATGCGTTCGAGGCAGCCCTCGACTACTCCAAGGGACGCCTGCAGTTTGGCAGACCGCTGGCCGGTTACCAGCTGACCCAGCAGAAGTTGGTTGACATGGCTCTGGAGATCAACAAGGGATTCCTCCTCGCCCTGCACCTCGGGCGCAAGAAGGACGCGGGCACGTTGCAATCGGACCAGATCTCGGTCGGCAAACTTAACAACTGCCGCGAAGCCATCAAGATTGCGCGCGAAGCCAGGACGATCCTCGGCGGCAATGGAATCACGCTGGACCTCTCACCCTTGCGGCACGCTCACAACTTGGAATCCGTTCGCACCTATGAAGGCACCGACGAAGTCCATACCCTCATCTTGGGTAGCAAGCTCAGCGGTATCGCGGCCTTCCGTTAGGCGGGGCCCGACGGCGGAACCCGCGTTCCGCCGTCGACGTCGCCGCGGCGCACCTATCCGGCACTGTCGGCCAGCTCGACGAATACGGTTTCGAACCGCTGAACCTGCAGGGGAATAGCGGGGCGTCAATGCTGGATTTGCGCGGTGTACTGAAGCCGTGTAATGTCTTCTAAGTCGCCGCGAGGGAGACAGCCTAGAGCTGGGAACCACGGGTGGCCACCCCTTCGAATTGAGCCTGGAACGGCTGGTGCTTTGTGCGCCGCAATTCGAGGGGAATTCGAATTGTTGCCCTGAAATTGGTCGAAATACTAATTTGCTAAGCGGTGATGGTTCGGGTAAGTTTGTTTAGTTGCTCCGGAGCGAGTCTGTGCCTGTTGTGGGTGTGGGTGGTGCCGGGTGTGT
>NZ_JARVRH010000028.1 GCF_030209755.1 Arthrobacter sp. efr-133-TYG-118
CCCAGACCTTGGCCCCGACGATGGCTTGGTGGCGGAAGTCGATGGGGTCATCGCAGACGGCCTGGCCTTTGAGGTGGTTGGAGATGGCCCAGACTTTGAGGTTGTATTTGTCCAGGACGGCGAGTTTGTTCTCGACGTAGCCGGGTTCGTCCCAGCGCCAGGCGTCCAGGTGGTCGCCGGACACGGCGATTTCCAGGCCGTCATAGCCCCAGCCGGAGGCGAGTTTGGCGACGTCTTCGAAGGGCAGGTCGGCCCATTGGCCGGTGAAGAGGGTGTACGGGCGGGGCATTGGTTCTCCTTGGGAAAAGTTTCGGGCGTGCTTCAGGCCAGGGCTGGTCAGTGGCTGGCGACCTGGATGATGGCGGACTTGGCGTCGGCGGATTCTTCGATGGCGGCCAGGATGCGCTGGACGGCGAGTCCTTCTTCGAAGGAGGGTGTCGGCGGGGTGCCGGTGTCGATGGCGGTGAGGAAGTCGCGGATTTCGTGGGTGAAGGTGTGTTCCCAGCCGATGACGTGGCCCTGGGGCCACCAGGCGTCCATGTAGGGGTGTTCGGGTTCGTTGACCAGGATCCGGCGGAAGCCCTGCTCCCGGACGGGCACCGTGGCGTCCATGAAACCCAGTTCGTTGATGGTTTCCAGGTCGAACAGGATGGACCCTTTGTCGCCGTAGATTTCCATCGTGAGCGAGTTCTTCTTGCCGGTGGCCATGCGGGAGACTTCCACCGAGGCGACCGCCCCGGAGGCGAGGGTCAGCGTGGCCCAGGCGGCGTCGTCGACCGTGACTTGTTCCGGACCGTCCGCACCGGGGCGGCTGTCCACGAAGGTGTGGAGCCGGCCGGAGACCTCGGTGACGCTGTCCCCGAGGAGGAAGAGGACCTGGTCGATCGCGTGGGAGGCGATGTCGCCCAGCGCCCCGGACCCGGCGGTTTCCTTGTTCAGCCGCCAGGTCATGGGGGAGTCGGGGTCCACGAGCCAGTCCTGCAGGTATGCGGCCCGGACGTGCCGGACCGTGCCCAGCCGGCCCTCCGCGATCAGTTCCTTCGCGAGGGCCAGGGCCGGGACGCGGCGGTAGTTGAAGCCGATCATGGACTGGACGCCGCGGCCCCGGGCGGCGCGCGCGGCTTCGGTCATGGTTTCGGCCTCGGCCAGGGTGTTCGCGAGGGGTTTCTCCACGAGGACGTGCTTGCCCGCTTCCAGCGCCGCGGTGGCGATTTCGGCGTGCATCCAGCCCGGCGCGCAGATGTCCACGATGTGGATGTCATCGCGTTCCAGGACCTGGCGCCAGTCCGTGGCGGACTCGCTCCACCCGTACTTCGCCGCGGCCTCGGCGACCTGTTCCGCATCCCGGCCCACGAGCACTTTCTGCTCGAAGGCCGGAACGTCGAAGAAGGACGCCACGTTCCGCCACGCGTTCGAGTGGGCTTTGCCCATGAACGCGTAGCCGATCGCGGCAACACCCAGGGGTGTCTTCGCGGCGTTGGTATCCGCACTGGTTCCCTCCGGGGAGGCGCCGTGGTGCGGGTTGGTGGGGGTGGGGGCGGGGCTGGTCATGAGTGGTTCCTAGAGGGTGGCGGCCATCGGGTCCCAGTCCTCGGGGAGGGCCTGGGAGGTCACGGCGGAGCTGTCGACGCCTACAAAGGTGCCGGTTTCGGCGGACTCGGAAATGGAGACCAGGGTGTCGACCACGTGGTAGGCCAGGGCTCCCTGGGCGCGGTGCGGGACACCGGCGCGCAGGGACCGGGCCATGTCCAGCACGCCCATCCCGCGGCCGTTGGCCGGTCCCGTGGCGGGGATGGTTTCGGCTTCCTCGGCCCCGGCGCGCCAAAGCTTGAGGTCGCCGTCGAAGTAGTTCGGGTCCGGCAGTTCCAGGGTGCCCTCGGTGCCGGTGATCTCCACGAAGCCCATCCGCAGGCGGGGGGACTCGAAGCTGAAGACACTGTGCGAGGAGGCGCCGGACTCGAACTGGAGCATCGCGGAGACGTGGGTGGGGACCTCGACGGGGAATTCCTCGCCGGCCTTGGGCCCGGAACCGACCACGCGGGTCTCCTTGGCCTTGGACCCGACGGCGGCCACGCGCCGCACGGACCCGAAGGCCTGGACCAGGGCGGTGATGTAGTACGGGCCCATGTCGAACAGGGGGCCCGCGCCGTGGGCGAACAGGAAGGCCGGGTTCGGGTGCCAGGACTCCGGGCCGGGGGTCTGGAACATGGTCAGGGCGGTCAGCGGGGTGCCGATGTCGCCGCGTTCGATGATCCGGCGGGCCGTCTGCAGGCCCGCGCCCAGGAAGGTGTCCGGTGCGCAGCCGAGCCGGATGCCCGCGGCGTCGGCGG
>NZ_JARVRH010000024.1 GCF_030209755.1 Arthrobacter sp. efr-133-TYG-118
AAAAATCGGTATCAACAAACTTGGCACACTATTGAGTTCTCAAACAACAGACACAATCCGATTACTTCTCGGAACAAATTCAATTGAATTCGCTGTTCCGCATTTCTTCGCTGCGATGTTTCTACTTTATTTCATTCATTTCCACTTTGCAAATCCAGGATTTCTCCGGAAATTCACCCAAGTGGATCGAATTTCGCCACAGAGTCTATAAATCATCCGATTCCCAGACTTTTGGTCTAAATCGGATTATTCACATTCCATGGGATTTTGTCGCAATTTATCCGCTTCAGCGGCAGCGACTCAGAAAACGATACACGCTCCCCCGGAGCCGCGCAAGTCGGCCCGGAGGAGCGTGCAATAGAAGGCGTCAGACGGTCACTTCGACGGTGGCCAGGTTCTTCTTCCCGCGACGCAACAACAGGTATCGACCGTGAAGCAGTTCCGCCTGGTCGATCACGGCGTCGGGATCGGTTACCTTGCTGTTGTTCACATAGGCGCCGCCCTCCCCCACCGTGCGTCGGGCAGCAGACTTGCTCTCGGACAGTCCGGAAGCAACCAGGAGGTCGACGATGCCAAGGCCATCCGCGCCGATCGAGGCAGACGGCAGCTCAGCCGTTGCGGACGCCAAGGTCACTTCGTCCAGAACCGAGAGATCGCCATTGCCGAACAGCGCAGCCGAAGCGGCGATCACTTTCTCCGTCGCATCGACTCCATGCACCAGCGAGGTGACTTCGTAGGCGAGCCTGCGCTGGCCCTCGCGCGCGAACGGGCGCTCGGCAACAGCGGTTCCAAGTTCCTCAATCTCGGCGCGGCTCAGGAAAGTGAAGACCTTGAGACGGTCAACGACGTCGGCATCCGCGGTGTTGAGCCAGAACTGGTAGAAGGCGTAGGGGCTGCACATGTGGGCGTCCAGCCAAATGGCGTTGCCTTCGCTCTTACCGAACTTCGTTCCGTCCGAGTTGGTGATGAGGGGCGTGCCGAGGGCGTGAACAACCTTCCCGTCGACCTTGCGGATGAGCTCCGTGCCACTCGTGAGGTTGCCCCACTGGTCCGAACCGCCGGTCTGCAGCACGCAATCGTAGTCGCGGTTGAGCTGGAGGTAATCCATGCCCTGCAGGATCTGGTAGCTGAACTCGGTGTAGCTGATGCCCTCATCGGAGCTGAGACGGGAGGCAACGGCATCCTTGCGGAGCATGGTACCCACGCGGAAGTGCTTGCCGATTTCGCGCAGGAAATCGATGGCACTCAAGGGCGCGGTCCAGTCAAGGTTGTTCACCATGCGTGCCGCGTTGTCACCCTCGAAGCTAAGGAAGCGGCGGACCTGGGCCTGAAGGTAGCCAACCCACTCCGAAACGGTGTCCTTGGTGTTCAAGGTGCGTTCCGCCGTCGGGCGCGGGTCGCCGATCAGGCCGGTGGAGCCGCCCACCAGGCCGAGCGGCTTATGGCCGGCCAACTGCAGGCGGCGCATGAGCAGGAGCTGGACAAGGTTGCCAAGGTGCAGGGACGGAGCCGTGGGATCGAAGCCACAGTAATACGTGATCGGGTCCCCGGCGAGGAGCTTTTCCAGTTCCGTTTCATCAGTGGAAACGTGGATAAGGCCGCGCCATTTGAGCTCTTGCCAGATATTGGCAAAGCCCGGGTCGTTGTGTTGGGACTCGAGGTTGTTTACGTGTGACACGAGTTCTAAGTTAGCAGGATTGCCGTGGGGCTTGCTTGCATGGCTCAGCGCTCGATACCCGCAGGCAACGGCGCGGCGGTAATGAGGCGCAGCCGCTGCGTCGGACGCGTCATGGCGACGTAAAGATCGCCCACCTTCCCATGTTCGTGGTTCAGCATGGCAGCAGGCTCAAGAACAACCACGCCATCGAACTCCAGTCCCTTGGCTTCCTTGGGACTGATCACCACGATGTCCTGGGAGTAGCTGCCCGCTCCGGTGCCCACACGGTGGCCATAGACCCCACGAAGGGCAGCTGCTGCCTGAGGCAGGAGGGCGCCGTCGGCAATCACGGCGAGGAGGCCGCCGTCGATCGCTTCCAGTTCCTCCGGAAGGATTTCGACGAGACGGTCCACCATCCCCGTTTCGTCCACGCGGTCCACGATGGGCGACCATTTACCTTCACGCACGGCCTTGGGAGCCGAGACCACCAGCCCAGCGCGGTTCGCCATGCGGACTGCCGCTTCTGCGATCTGCGAGGGGGTGCGGTAGTTGACGGTGAGTTCTTCGAGCTGCCAGCGGTCTCCGAACGACGGCGCGAGGGCACTTTGCCACGAATTCGCACCGGCGGAGGAACTCGTCTGGGCGATGTCGCCGACGATCGTGAAGGACTTCAACGGGCACCGGCGGACCAATAGCCGCCACTGCATGGGCGAGAGTTCCTGGGCTTCGTCCACCACGATGTGCCCGAACGCCCACGAACGGTCGCTCGTGGCTCGTTCTGCTGCTGTCAGGCGCGTTTCGCGTTCCTGGTTCTGGTCGGCCAGTTCCTCGGCCGTCATCAACACGTCGACGCCCATGGCCTCCATGTTGACAAGCGTCTGCTTGGCGTTCGCGATGTCGCGGGCACGGTCGTGTTCTTGCTGTGCCAGTCCCCTGCCTGCGGCAGGATCCAGCTCGCCCAGGAGCTCAGCGGCCTCGTCGAGCAGCGGAACATCGGCTTCCGTCCACGGGGCATCCGCAGGGCGAAGCAAGAGGGCGCGCTGCGCCGGCGTGAGGTGCGGAGTGCAGGCTTCCAGGATGGCGGGCTTGCTGAAGAGCTCGGAGACGAGCTTCTCGGGCGTCATGGGCATCCAGCACAGGTTCAGGACGATCCTGACGTCGCGTGCCGAACGGACGTCTTCGGCGAGGTAGGAACGGTCGGCGTTGTTGCCGATGTTCGATTCCTCGACGATCTCCGTCAGCTGTTCCGTGAGTTCGCGCAGCAGGATCTTCACGAACGTCACTCGCGCTTCGTTGTGCGGCTTGCCGGTGGCGCGGGCTCTGTCCCGGGCGCGGCGGACTTGCCGCACGGACAGCGTGAGCTTGCGGGAATCGACCTCGAGGATACGGTCCTCTGCGGGAGTCCGCTGCCGGTTGGCCACGGCATTGGCAATGACCTCCGCCATGTTCAGCTTGCCCTTGAGCGCTGCGACGTCGGGATCCGCTTCCGGGACGGCATGGATGCCGGGCATGAGGCGGCCCAGGCTCGCCATGACGACGCCGGTCTCGCCGAGGGAAGGCAGGACCCGCTCGATGTAGTGCATGAACGACGAGGAAGGCCCGACGAGCAGCACGCCCGCGGACTTCAGGCGGTCACGGTGGGTGTAAAGCAGGTAGGCGGCGCGGTGGAGCGCGACGGCCGTCTTTCCGGTACCGGGACCACCTTGGACAACCAAGGCACCCGACATGGATGAACGGATGATCCGGTCCTGCTCGGACTGGATGGTGCCGACGATGTCCGACATGCGGCCGGTGCGCTTGGAATTCAGGGCGGCAAGGAGTGCGCCCTCACCCTGGAGCGAGGCGTTGTCCGCCAGCATGCTGGCATCCAGGACATCGTCTTCGATCGCCTTGACCTCGCGGCCTTGCAGGATCAGGTGGCGACGGCGGCGGACGCCCTGGCGGTCGAAAGCGGTCGCCTGGTAGAAGTGGCCGGCTTCCGGGGCGCGCCAGTCGACCATAAGCCGCTGGAGGTCCGCGGTGGACAGTCCGATGCGGCCGATGTACTGCGCCTCTCCGGTGTCCAGGTCAAGCCGCCCGAACACGAGGCGGTCGTCGACGGCGTCGAGCTGGGCGAGGCGGTCCTCGTACAATGCCGCGAAGGCGTCCCTTTCGGAAACGTTCTGCATGGTGCCCACCGCTCCGGCGCGCCGGACCTGCGCCAGCTGTTGGCGCTTTTCCTCCCGCAGCTCATCCAGGCGCGAGTAGAGACCGGCCACGTACTCCCGCTCGTGGATCAAATCAGCGTCGTGCATCGAAACGTTCCCCTATCGAAAAAGACGGACCGTCCATTCTACAGCGGTTTTGCTTGACGTGCGTGAAACTGCCCGCACGCCGGTGCGTCACGCAATGTTCACCCGGCGCTAACCTCCTGAGCTTTTCCATCCGTACCCAGTGGTGCTTCAATGCTGCAATGCAGCACGACGTTGCCCTGACCCGACACGGCATCAGCCTGGTCCCGCTCTCCCCCGCACATGCCGGTCCGCTCTTCGATTTCGTGGACTCCGGGATGTGGGCCGGCATGGCCGCCGAGCAGCCTTTGAGCGCCGCGGAACTGGCCGAACTCTTCGCGGCCCGCCTCGAAGATCCGGCAACCTTACCTTTCGCCGTCGTCGAGCAACGGACGGGAGCCCTGCTTGGAACCTCCTCCCTGTGCGAGTACAGTCCCCGCCAACAGCGACTGGAAATCGGCGGCACTTTTTACGGGCGCCCTTTCTGGGGCAGTCACGTCAATCCGGCCGCGAAGCAACTGCTGCTGGCCTACTCCTTCGATGTCCTGGACGTCCACCGGGTTGCCTTCCGCTGCGATGCCCGCAATACGCGCAGCGCCTCGGCCATTCAGCGGCTCGGGGCCAGCTACGAGGGCACGCTGCGCGGGCATCGTTTCGCTCCTGACGGCAGCCGTTGCGACACCGCCGTTTTCTCGATCCTGCGCGACGAATGGCCCCAGGTACGTGAGTCGTTGCTCGGCCGCCTGGCGCCCTTCGAAGTGCCCGACAACCACTGCGCGTATGTCGCCGAACCGACCCGGACCGAACACGCCGCTTGAGGGACTCCTCCCCGGGCTCCTACAAAGGCTTCTCGACGGCGCGGCCCCGGCCCGGCTTGTAGCGGGACACTGTGGGGTCCCCGGAAAGCCAAAACCGCCACGGGTAGTCGGCGGAACCGCCGTCGCCGGATACTCCTACGCGGAGACCGCTCGCGACTGCCGAGGGCGCCGCCGGCGTGACCGGAAGTTCGAGGCCGAACGGTTCAGCCAGGGCATCGCGGCCGCTGTCCGCCGTGGTCAGCCCCATAGCGGAGGCAAGCCGGGCGGGCCCGCTGGCGAGGTCGGTCAGCGACTTCGACGCCGGACGGCGGGACTGTGCCAGGGCCTGCCCGGCCACGACCTCCCCTGCCCGCAACAGCAGCGCGGACGCAACGCCGTCGGGACCGCAGACAATGTTGGCGCAATAGTGCATGCCATACGTGAAGTAGACGTACAAGTGCCCTGCCGGGCCGAACATGGGTGCGTTCCGGAGGGTGGGCCCGCCAAAGGTATGGGATCCAGGATCGGGTTGGGCCGAGCCCCGCGGACCCAGATACGCTTCCACCTCACTGAGCCGGACGGATACCGTGCCCTCAGGAGTCCGGTAGCTCAGCACGGCGCCAAGGAGCAAAGGGGCAACGTCCCGCGGATCTCCGGAAAGAATGGCCCGGATGGCCTCCGGGGATGCACCCAGCGTTGTCATGCCCAGACCCTAGCAAATCCGCGGCCTGGATCCGCCGCCGGCAATGTCCGATTTCCGCTAGGAAGGGCCTGCCGATGCTGAAAGGATGAAGCCATGGATTTTTGGCAACGCTACCGTGCCATCGATGCGCGGGATCCCCGGTTCGACGGCCAGTTCTTCACCGCCGTCCGCTCGACGGGCATCTACTGCCGGCCGTCGTGCCCGGCACGGACACCCAAAGCCGAAAACGTGACGTTCTACGAAACCTCGGCCGCCGCGCACGAGGCCGGGTACAGGGCGTGCAAACGCTGCCTCCCGGAAGCGGTTCCAGGCACGCCGGCGTGGAACCTGCGCTCGGACGTCGCCGGTAGGGCGATGCGGCTCATCAACGACGGCGCACTCTCCCGGGTCGGCGTGGAAGGACTCGCCACCAGGCTGGGCTACTCTTCCCGCCAGCTCAACAGGATCCTCAGCCATGAACTCGGCGCCGGGCCGCTGTCCTTGGCGAGGGCCAGCCGTGCGCAGACCGCCAGGACGCTCTTGGTCTCGACCTCGATGAAACTCTCGGACGTGGCGTTCGCTGCCGGATTCAACAGTGTCCGCCAGTTCAACGACACCATCAACGAGGTCTTCGCCCTGACTCCCACAGCGCTCCGGGCCACCGCGAAACCCTTGGGCCATCAAGGCAGGCAAGGCGAGGCTACGTCCCTGACCCTCAACCTGCCATACCGGGAGCCTTTCGATACGGGGATTTTCGACTTCCTTGTGGCCCGCGCCGTTCCCGGCGTCGAGCTGGCGAGCGCAAACAGCTATACGCGAACCCTCCGCTTGCCCCGCGGCAACGCCGCGTTCACCGTGGAGTACGACGCCGGGGCGCGCGGCGGTGCCCTGACCCTGGCCGTCAGCACCCTGGATCTTCACGATCTTCCCGTGCTCCTCAGCCGGGTGCGGCGATTGTTCGATCTCGACGCCGATCCCGTCGCCGTCGACGAGGCGCTGGCCGCCGATGCCAGGCTCGGCCCGTCGGTTCGCGATACGCCCGGAATCAGGGTCCCGGGCGCAGTGGATCCCCAGGAACTCCTCGTCCGCGCGATGATCGGCCAGCAAATCACGGTAGCCGCCGCCCGCACGGCGTTGACCCAGCTTTCCGACGCAGGAACCCGCCTGCCGGAAGGGCACGCAGGGCATGCGCTGGGCCTGGATCGCCTCTTTCCCACGGCCGAGGAGATCGCCCGCTCGGGCCGGGAACTGCTGAAGGGTCCGCAGCGCCGCATAGATTCCGTGCTGGCCGCGGCGGCAGCCATGGCCGGCGGGGAGCTGGACTTCGACTACGGCGACGACCCCCATACGCTGGCGGACAAACTGTTGCCGCTGCCCGGCGTCGGACCCTGGACCGTGGGCTATGTGGCGATGAGGGTCATCGGCGACCCGGACGTCTTCCTCGCCAACGATGCGGCGGTCCGGAACGGCCTCAAGAACCTGGCGGCCGCGGAAGGCCTGCCTGCCGACTTCCGCAACGTGAGCCCGTGGCGTTCCTACGCCACGATGCACTTGTGGCGGGCAGCCGCAAGCAAACGCGTCAGCGTTAGTGCGCCGCGGGAACGCTCGATGGCCACGGGAGAAGTTCCGGCAGGTCAACACCGTCCGCGTCGGCGGAGGCCCGCAGGCTCCCCAGGTTAGGCGTCCGGCCGGCGAGCCAGGCTGCGATATCCGTGATCATTCCGTTGATGGCGACGGACTGCCGTCCCGAGCCGATGACCAGTTGAGGGAGACCCAGTGGCTGAAGCACGAACTTCTGGTCGGCCGGGACACGGGCCGAGAGGAAATCGAAGAGATGCTCGCAGAATTGCCGGCTCCAGGCCTCCGGGCCGCGACCGACTCCCAGATCCGAGACGTGGATGACCAGTTCGCGCCAGAGCGCCAAACCGCCGTCGAGCACTGTTCCATTCCGGAAGCTGATCCGGGTGTTCCAGCCGGACTCCACGAGCCCGTCGAAGGCCCTCAGGGCCCGGGAGAGGGCAGCTTCCGTGGCGGCGCGGTGTTCAGCGAGGCTGTGGCTCGCCGCCAGCTCAATGGCCTTCGTACGGCCCTCGTAGCCGCCGTCGTAGATGTCGATGGTCTCGCCGCGTGCTGCGTATTCCAGCTGGCGGGCCATGGCGTTGGAGATGCCGGCAATGTGCGCCAGCACATGGCCGCGGGTCCACCCGGGCAGCTCCGAGGGAGCTGTAACATCGGCGTCGTCGAGTTTGGCGACAACGTCGGTGACAGTGCCGGCTGCTTTGTGGAGCTCGGCAAGAAGCGCTGTTGTAGTGATCTCGGTCATAGCGCCATAGTATCCGACAGGGTTAACGACCGTTAACAAGGATTAACTGACACCGGCGGGCATTTCGCGGCAGCTTTTGCAAAAAACTGCCGCGAAATCCCCACGGCCCCTAACCTCGCAAGCTCGGCCAGGGAACCCTGCGGGCGTGGGCCCCTTGTTGTTACCCGGTGTTGTTACCCGGCGTAGCCCCGTGCCGCCGCGAGTTCGGCTTCGAGGGCAAGCAGTTGGCGCTCGACGGCGGCCGGAGCCGTTCCGCCCTGGGAGTTGCGGCTGTTGAGCGAACCTTCGGTGCTGAGCACGGTGCGGACCTCGGGGGTCAGGTGCTCCGAAATGCCCGCGTACTCTTCGTCCGTGAGGTCCCACAGTTCAACGCTGCGTCCTTCAGCCAGCTTCACCGCGGCACCGGAGAGCTCGTGCGCCTCCCGGAACGGCACGCCCTGGCGGACCAGCCACTCGGCGATGTCCGTGGCAAGCGCGAAGCCCTGCGGTGCCAGGGTTGCCATGCGCTCGGTGTTGAACGTGAGCGTGGCAATCATGCCGGACACTGCCGGGAGCAGCACTTCCAAGGTGTCCGCGGCGTCGAAAACCGGTTCCTTGTCTTCCTGCAGATCGCGGTTGTACGCGAGCGGCAGGCCCTTGAGCGTTGCCAACAGTCCGGCCAGGTTGCCAATGAGGCGCCCTGCCTTGCCGCGGGCGAGTTCGGCGACGTCCGGGTTCTTCTTCTGCGGCATGATCGAAGACCCCGTGGAGTACGAATCATGAAGCGTCACGAAGGAGAACTCCTTCGTGGCCCACAGGATGATTTCCTCCGAGACCCGCGACAGGTCGATGCCGATCATCGAGCAGATCCATGCGAACTCGGCGAAGACATCCCGCGAGGCGGTGCCGTCGATCGAGTTGTGGACCGCCGAGAAGAACCCGAGATCCGCGGCGACGGCCTCAGGATCCAGGCCGAGCGAGGAACCGGCCAAGGCACCGGAACCGTACGGCGAGACACCGGCGCGCTTGTCCCAGTCCTGGAA
Organism: Arthrobacter sp. efr-133-TYG-118; assembly: GCF_030209755.1. GTDB lineage: Bacteria > Actinomycetota > Actinomycetes > Actinomycetales > Micrococcaceae > Arthrobacter. Next base: position 8,752 of record NZ_JARVRH010000024.1, read on the forward strand.
CCGCTGCACGTCGCGCAACAGTGCCCAGGCGTGGGCCAGCAGGTGGTGGCTCAACAGGACAGGCTGGGCATGCTGCAGGTGCGTCCGTCCAGGCATGGCAACGCCCTGATGGGCCTTGGCCTGCTCAACGAGCGCATCGATCGTGGCGAGCACACCGCGGGCGATGATGCGGGCGTGGTCGCGCAGGAACATGCGGCCCAGCGTGGCCACTTGGTCGTTGCGCGAACGCCCGGCCCGGAGCTTGCCGCCCAAATGGGTTCCTGCGCGCTCAATGAGCCCGCGTTCGAGGGAACCGTGCACGTCCTCATCGCTCTCGGCAGGCTGGTAGGCGCCGCTCGCGACGTCCTCATCCAGCAGGGTGAGCGCCGCGAGCATGCCTTCGAGTTCGCCGTCGTCCAGCAGCCCGGCCTTGTGCAGCACGCGGGCATGCGCCTTGGAGCCGGCGATGTCGTAGCGGGCCAGCCGCCAATCGAAGTGCGTGGACTTGCTCAGTGCGGCGAGCGCATCTGCAGGGCCGCCGGCGAACCGGCCGCCCCACAGTGCGCCCGTATTCGTTGCTTCCGATTTTGGCTCAGCCACAGGTGCTACTTTTCCGAAACCCGCAGGTCGCGGCCTGCGGCGACCTTGGAGGACATTCCCCACAGCTCAATGAAGCCCTTGGCCTGCGACTGGTCGAACGTGTCGCCGGTGTCGTAGGTGGCGAGGTCGAAGTCGTAGAGCGAGGTGTCGGAGCGGCGGCCGTTGACGATGGCCTGGCCGCCGTGCAGGACCATGCGGATGTCGCCGGACACGTACTTCTGGGTGTCCTCGATGAAGGCATCCAGGGAGCGCTTGAGCGGGGAGAACCACTGGCCGTCGTAGACCAGCTCGGACCAACGCTGGCCGACGGTGGCCTTGAAACGGGCCTGCTCGCGCTCGATGGTGACGTCCTCGAGGTGCTTGTGGGCGGTGATGAGGGCCATGGCGCCCGGAGCTTCGTAGATTTCGCGGGACTTGATGCCGACCAGGCGGTCCTCGACGACGTCGATGCGGCCAACGCCTTGGGCGCCGGCGCGGCGGTTCAGTTCCTGGATGACCTGCAGCGGAGTGCGCTTGACACCGTCGATGGCCACCGGGATGCCGGCTTCGAAGGTAATGGTGACTTCGTCCGGTGCCGGCGGGAATTCCGGGGTGGCCGTGTAGTCGTAGATGTCCTTGGTGGGAGCGTTCCAGATGTCCTCGAGGTAGCCGGTTTCGACGGCGCGTCCCCAGACGTTCTGGTCGATCGAGTACGGGTTCTTTTTGGTGGTCTCGATCGGCAGTCCCTTTTCCTCGGCGAAGGCGATGGCCTTGTCGCGGGTCAGGGCGAGGTCGCGGACCGGTGCGATGCACTTCAAGTCCGGGCCGAGGGTCTGGATACCGACCTCGAAGCGGACCTGGTCGTTGCCCTTGCCCGTGCAACCGTGCGCAACTGTGGTGGCACCGAATTCGCGGGCGGCCTTGACGAGGTGCTTGACGATCACGGGGCGTGAGATCGCCGAAACCAGCGGGTAGTGGCCTTGGTAGAGGGCGTTGGCCTTCAGCGTCGGCATGGCGTATTCGTTGGCGAATTCGTCGCGGGCGTCGGCCACGTAGGCCTCGACGGCGCCGCAGCCGAGGGCGCGCTGGCGGATGGTCTCCAGCGACTCGCCGCCCTGTCCGACGTCAACGGCCACGGCGATGACCTCGGCACCGGTGGCTTCACCGATCCAGCCGATGGCTACGGAAGTATCAAGGCCACCGGAGTAGGCCAGAACAATGCGCTCAGTCACGAGAGTGCTCCTTTGTTGTTGCTTGGTTCTTTTTGAGTCAAATGCTTGGGTCGGGCGGAAGGCCCGGGTGGAACAGATTAGTTCCCCGGTCCAGCTTCCTGGGCCAGCTGAAGGAATCGGGCTGCCAGCTCGGCGCCGCCGTCTGGATCCCTGGCAACCAAAAGCAAGGTGTCGTCGCCTGCGATCGTACCCAATACAGACGGCATCACCGAGTGGTCGATGGCCAGCGCGAGGAAGTTGGCGGCACCCGGCGGGGTCCGCAGCACCACGATGTTGCCCGAAGCCTCGGCGGTGACCAGCAGCTCGCCGCAGAGGCGCGACAAGCGCGCGTCCAGGATTTCCTGGGTGACACCGCTCTTTGCATTGCGGTCACCTCCCTCGCCGGGCACCGCGTAAACCAGGGCACCGTCCTTGCCGCGCACGCGGACCGCCCCCAGTTCCACCAGGTCCCTGGACAGGGTCGCCTGGGTGACCTGCACGCCGTCGTCCGCCAACAAGGCTGCGAGCTCAGCTTGCGAGCGCACCGACTGACCGGTCAGGATCGCGGTGATCCGCGCCTGCCGGGCGGTCTTGGTGGCGGGGCTGGCGCCTTGCGACGCAGGATGGGTGGACACTAGAACGTGCTCTCCGCAGCGCCTTTTCCGGGAGAAACGTTACCTTCAACGGGGGAAAGCCCGTCGACGAATGCGAGTCCCGACCTGTGCATCAGCCACGCCATGAGCGCCTTCTGGGCGTGCAAGCGGTTCTCGGCCTCGTCCCAGACGATGGACTGGGGCCCGTCGATCACGCCGGCGGAGATTTCGTAGCCGCGGTAGGCGGGCAGGCAGTGGAGCACGACGGCGTCCGGCGCGGCGTGTGCCATGGCCGCCTCGTCTACGGAGTACTCGCGGAAGAGCTGCATGCGCGCTTCTTTTTCGGCTTCCTGGCCCATGGACACCCAAGTATCGGTCGCGACGACGTCGGCACCGTCGAGGGCTTCCGTGGCGTTGGTAGTGATGAGCACGGAACCGCCGGTCTCGGCGGCGCGCTCCTCCGCTGCTGCAACGATCTCGGCGGCCGGCAGGTAGCCTTCCGGGCCCGAGATCCTGACGTGCATGCCCGCCGTGACGCCTGCCAGCAGGTAGGAGTTGGCCATGTTGTTCGCGGCGTCGCCCAGGTAAGCCATCGTCAGGCCCTTGAGTTCGCCCTTGTGCTCTTTGACCGCCAGGAGGTCTGCCAGAAGCTGGCAGGGGTGGTAGTCATCGCATAGGGCATTGATGACGGGAACCTTGGAGTTTTCGGCCATGGCTACGAGGCCGGAGTGCGCCGAGGTGCGCCACACGATAGTGGAGACCATGCGTTCGAGGACCTTCGCAGTGTCTTCCACGGATTCCTTGTGGCCGATCTGCGCCTCGCCGGGATTGATGATGAGCGCGTTGCCGCCCATGTCGGCAATACCGGTTGCGAAGGACACACGGGTACGTGTGGAGGTCTTGTCGAAGATGACGGCGACGGTCTTGCGCCCGTTGCCGTCCGCTGCGAATGGTTGGACGCTGTACGGGGCGGCCTTCATCCGAACGGCGAGCTCGAGCACCTCGGCTTGTTCGGCCGGAGTGAGGTCCGTGTCCTTGAGGAAGTGACGTGTGGTGGGGTTCACTGTGCGTCCTTAGCGTTCACGGCTGCCGCGGCCTTGATGATGCCCGGCAGCGCGTCGAGGAAACTGTCGGCTTGCTCAGGGGTGAGGATGAGCGGCGGAGCCAGCCGGATGGTGCGCGGGCCGGGACTGTTGATGATGAAGCCTGCGTCGAGCGCGGCGGTCACCATGGCGGGCGCGATGTCGGCGTCAACGTCGAAACCGATCAGGAGACCTTCGCCCCGCACCTCGGTGACAGCGTCGACGTCGGACAGTCCGGCCCGCAGGCGGGCGCCGACGGCGAGCACGTTCGCCAGCACGCCCTGGCTTTCGATGGCATGCAAGGTGGCGAGGGCGGCGGCCGTGGCCACCGGATTCCCGCCGAACGTGGTGCCGTGCTGGCCCGCGGTCAGGAGCGACGACGTCGGCCCGCCGAAGGTGATGAGCGCGCCGACCGGGAAGCCGCCGCCCAGGCCCTTCGCGAGGGTCACGGCGTCGGGGACGATTCCGGCGTCTTCGATGGCCAACCATTTGCCGGTCCGGCCGATGCCGGTCTGGACCTCGTCCAGTATCAGCAGCGCGCCGGCAGCGGTGGTGGCTTCGCGGGCCGCCCGCAAGTACTCGACACTGAGCGGGCGGACGCCGGCTTCGCCCTGGATGGGCTCGAGGAACACTGCGGCCGTGGTTTCGTCGACGGCGGCACGGAGAGCCTCGATGTCGCCGAACGGGATGTGGACCACGCCGCCGGGCAACGGCTCGAACGGCGCCCGATATGCTTCCTTGGCGGTCAAGGCGAGCGCACCCATCGTGCGGCCGTGGAAGGCACCTTCGAGGGCGATGATCTTGGTGCGCTTGGCTGACTTTGCACCGGCGGGGGCTTCACTGTTGCGCCGCGCCAGCTTGAACGCGGCTTCGTTGGCTTCCGTGCCGGAGTTGGCGAAGAACACCTTGGATCCGGCAGGAGCTTTGGTGATGGCCAGCAGTTTCTCGGCGAGGGCGATCTGCGTGGGGCTCGTGAAGAAATTCGAGACGTGGCCCAGGGTGGCCAGCTGGCTGGCGATCACCGAGGTGACGAACGGGTGGGCATGGCCCAGGGCGTTCACGGCAATGCCACCAAGGAGGTCCAGGTATTCCTTGCCGTCGGCGTCCCACACCAGGGCCCCTGCACCACGGACCAAGACCCGCTGCGGTGTGCCGAAGACCCCCATGAGCGAAGAAGAGTAGCGGGCCAGCCAGTCACTTCCCGTGCTCTGGGAAACGAGGGTGGTTTCGGCGGAATGGCTTAGTTCGGTGGGACTCATGCGTCTACTTCCTCGTCGGGGACTACTTGGGTTCCGATGCCCGCGGTCGTAAAGGTTTCCAGGAGCATGGAGTGCGGCAGGCGGCCGTCCACAATGTGGGCTTGTTCCACACCTTCGTCAATGGCCTTCAGGCAGGCCGCCATCTTCGGGATCATGCCGGACTCCAGGCGCGGCAGCATCTCCCGCAACTCCGTGGCCGTCAGCGAGGAGATGAGCGAGGACTTGTCCGGCCAGTTGGCGTAGAGGCCTTCGACGTCGGTCAGGATGACGAGCTTGGATGCGCCCAGCGCTGAGGCGACCGCCGCTGCAGCGGTGTCCGCGTTGACGTTGAGGACCTGCCCCGTAGTGGAGCCCGTGCCGTCCCCCTCGTCAAGGATCTCGGGGGCGACCGTGGAAATCACCGGGATGCGGCCGGCGTCGAGGATGTCCTCGATACCCGTGGGATCAACACCCACCACTTCGCCAACGAGGCCAAGGTCCACTTCTTCCCCGTTCACCACTGTGCCGGTGCGCACGGCACGCAGGAGTCCGCCGTCCTCACCGGACATGCCCACGGCATAGGGGCCGTGGGAGTTGATGAGGCCCACGAGTTCGCGGCCCACTTGTCCGGTGAGCACCATGCGGACCACGTCCATGGCTTCGGGGGTGGTGACGCGCAGGCCGCCCTTGAATTCGGATTCGATGCCTAGCCGGCCGAGCATCGAGTTGATCTGCGGGCCACCTCCATGCACCACGACCGGGTGGATACCCACGTGGTGCAGGAACACGACATCCTCGGCGAAGGCACGGCGGAGTTCCTCGTTGACCATGGCATTGCCGCCGTACTTGATCACCATGGTGGTGCCGGCGAAGCGCTGGATCCACGGCAGCGCCTCGATCAGGGTCGCGGCCTTGTCCTGGGCATCGCTCATCGACGTATTTTCGCGGGTGTGCGCAGTCATGGTCATCCCGTCTAGCTCGAGTAGGCGCTGTTCTCATGCACGTACTCGTGCGTGAGGTCGTTGGTCCAGATGGTGGCCTCGGCGTCGCCGGCCTGCAGGTCGATTTCCACGAGCACCTCGCGGGGCTCGAGATCAACCAGGTTGCGGTCGTCGCCGATGCTGCCGTTGCGGCAGATCTGGATGCCGTTCATCGAGACGTTGAGCTGGTCCGGTTCGAAGACGGCGTCCGTGGTGCCCACCGAGGACAGGACGCGGCCCCAGTTCGGGTCCTTGCCGAAGATGGCGGTCTTGAAGAGGTTGGAGCGGGCCACGGAGCGGCTGACGATTTCGGCGTCGCGCTCGCTCGCCGCGTTGAACGTACGGATGGCGATGTCGTGGCTTGCGCCTTCGGCGTCGCCGATCAGCTTGCGGGCAAGCTCGGCACACACCTGGGTGATTCCGGCGCCAAGCTGTTCGGCGGAGGGGATGGCCTCGGAGGCCCCGGAGGCCAGCAGGACCACAGTGTCGTTGGTGGACATGCAACCGTCCGAGTCCGTGCGGTCGAAGGTGACGCGCGTGGCGTCGCGGAGCACGACGTCGAGCTCTTCCGCCGGGACCTGGGCATCGGTGGTGAGCACCACCAGCATGGTTGCGAGGCCCGGCGCCAGCATGCCGGCGCCCTTCGCGATGCCCCCCACCGTGAATGTGTTGCCTCCGGCATCGGTGCCGGTGAAGACTGCTTCCTTCGCCACGCTGTCCGTGGTCATGATCGCCGTGGCTGCGGCGGGACCGCCGTCCTCGGAGAGCTCCGCCAACGCTGCATCGATGCCCGGGATGATTTTGTCCATGGGCAGTTGCTCACCGATGAGTCCGGTGGAGCAGACCACGACGTCGGAGGCAGAGATCCCGAGGACGGCCGCCACTTTCTCTGCGGTTGCGTGCGTATTCTGGAATCCCTGCGGACCGGTGCAGGCGTTGGCGCCGCCGGAATTCAGCACCACTGCGTCGACGCGCCCGTCGGAGAGAACCTGGCGGGACCAGTGCACGGGAGCCGCGGCGACGCGGTTGGAGGTGAAAACGGCGGCTGCGGCTTTCAGGGGGCCGTCGTTGACAACCAGGGCGAGGTCGGGATTGCCCGATGCCTTGATGCCGGCTTTGACGCCGGCGGCCCGGAATCCCTGGGGGGCGGTGATGGTCACGGGGCGACTCCTTGGACGTTGAGGCCGGCGGATTCGTCCAGGCCGAGGGCAATATTCATGGACTGCACGGCGCCGCCGGCGGTCCCTTTGGTCAGGTTGTCGATGGCGCACGTGACAACCACGCGGCCGGAGTGCTCGTCGAAAGCCAACTGCATGACGGCGTGGTTCGAACCCTGCACCGATTTAGTGGTGGGCCACTGGCCTTCGGGCAACAAGTGGACGAACGGTTCGTCGTCGTACGCTTCAGCCCAGGCATTGCGGAGTTCGGCAGCGGTGACGCCGGCCTTGACCTTGGCTGTTGCCGTGCTCAGGATGCCGCGGCTCATGGGCGCGAGGGTGGGAGTGAAAGACACTGTGACCGGTTCACCAGCGGCGTTGGTAAGTCCTTGTTCGATCTCGGGGGTGTGGCGATGTCCGCCGCCCACGCCATAGGGACTCATGGAGCCCATGACCTCGGAACCGATGAGGTTCACCTTGGCCGCCTTGCCGGCACCCGAGGTGCCGGAGGCGGAAACAATCACGACGTCGTCCGGCTGGAGAAGCTTGTGGGCGAAGCCGGGCGTGAGGGCGAGGAGGGCCGACGTCGGGTAGCAGCCGGGCACGGCAATCCGCTTCGCGCCCTTGAGCGCGTCGCGCTGGCCGGGGAGTTCCGGCAGCCCGTAAGGCCAGGTCCCGGCGTGGGAGGAACCATAGAACTTTTCCCACGCCGCGGGGTCTTCGAGCCGGTGGTCCGCACCGGCGTCGATCACCAGCGTGCCTTCGGGTAACTGTGCCGCGATCCCGGCGGAAGCTCCATGCGGGAGCGCCAGGAACACCACATCGTGACCAGCGAGGTTTTCCACGCTGGTGTCTTCGAGAATCCGGCTGGCCAAACCATGGAGATGCGGCTGCAACTCCCCTAGTCTGGAACCGGCATTGCTGTGCGCAGTGATGGCACCGATGGTGACGTCCGGATGGCCTGCCAGGAGGCGCAGCACCTCTCCCCCGGCATAGCCACTGGCACCGGAGACGGCAACAGAAATAGTCATGGCAAGACTATACAGCAAAACTATTCATGGTTGCCGATATTTATGCAGACCTTTTTTCGAAGCCCTCATCGGGGGCCCATCTCGGCACAGCCGATTTGGGGGCGTATGCTGAGTAGAGGGTGATCTAGACCGTGCAGCCGATCGTCGGTTGCAGCGTTGCCCGTTATTTATTACGGGGCAACTGCATATGTCACCGACCTCCACCACGGAACGTCCCACTAAGAGCGTGCGGCAGCCTAACGCCGTCGTGCTCAGCTATTCCGAACTCCTCAAGACGGTCCGCGCGGAAGGGCTTTTGAAGCGCCGCGTCGGCTTCTATGTCAGCGTTTTTACGTCCTTGGTCCTCTTGCTGACCGGCACCTGGTTCGGCTTCGCGCTGATTGGCCCCAGCTGGTACCAGCTTCTCATCGCCGCGGCCCTGGGCATCCTTTGCACCCAGTTGAGCTTCCTTGCCCATGAGGCGGGCCACCGCCAGATTTTTGCCTCCCGCAGGGCCAACGACTGGTCCGCGCGCATCCTGGCCACCTCGGTTGCCGGTATCAGCTACTCCTGGTGGGAACAGAAGCACGGCGCACACCATAACAACCCGAACGTCATTTCCAAGGACCCGGACATCAAGACCGGAGCCCTGGCCTTCCACGTTGAAGCCGCCGCGGGCAGGCAGGGACGCTTCGCGTTCCTCACTCGCAGGCAAGGCTGGTTCTTCTTCCCGCTCCTCATGCTGCTGGGCATCAGCCTGCAGTGGGAGTCGTTGATGTACATCTGCCGGCCTGGAGCCATCAAGCACCGCTGGGTGGAGACCCCCATCCTTCTGGCACGGCTTCTCGCGCTGCCCGTCCTCGCCTTCACCTTCCTGCCGCTTGGCATGGCATTTGCCTTCCTCGGCGTCCAGATCATGGTGTTCGGCTTCTACATGGGCGCTTCCTTCGCCCCGAACCACAAGGGCATGCCGGTTCTGCCCACCGACTCGCGCGTCGATTTCCTGCGTCGCCAGATTCTGACTGCCAGGAACATCTCCGGCGGACCCTTCATGAACATCCTCCTGGGCGGCCTCAATCACCAGGCGGAACACCACCTCTTCCCCGACATGGCCCGCCCCCACCTGCGCCGCGCCTCGGAGATCGTCCGAAGCTACTGCGAAAAGCACTCCATTGCCTACACCGAAACCACGCTGATGCAGTCGTACGCAATCGTCGTACGCTACCTCAATGAGGTAGGACTCGCCGCCGGCCGCGGCTTTGACTGCCCTGTCGCTTCCGCGCACGGCAGAAGCTGACACGCCCGGAAGGCCACGGGACACAATTACGGCGAACCACGGCATCAAGCCGCTGACTGGACACTCGACGGACTCCGCTCCCTAGGATGGGTGTGTGAATGCGGGCACGAAAGTGCCTCGACGGAGAAGGAGACCCATGACGCAAGCGATCATTGCCCGGCAAGCCGGAGGACCCGAAGTCCTCGAACTCTCCGAGGCTGACGTTCCGGCCCCCGGCCCGCGCCAACTCCTCGTCAAAGTCGCAGCCGCCGGAGTGAATTTCATTGACACTTATCAGCGCAGCGGCATCTACAAGGTCGAGTATCCGTTCACCCCCGGCTCCGAGTCGGCAGGCACGGTGGAGGCCGTTGGCGCAGGCGTCGAGGACTTCGCCGTCGGGGACAGGGTCGCCACCGCTGAGGGATCCCGCAGCTATGCGAGGTACACCCTCGTCGACGCCGACAAAGCGCTTCCGGTGCCGGACGGTGTCGACGACCACACGGCTGCAGCACTACCGCTGCAGGGAATGACCGCGCACTACCTGATCAACTCTTCTTTCCGTGTGGAGCCGGGCCACACCGTCCTGACCCATGCCGGCGCCGGCGGCGTGGGCCTCATCCTGACGCAGTTGCTCAAGGCCCGCGGCGCCCGCGTCATCACCACAGTCTCCTCGGACGAGAAGGAAGCCCTGGCGCGGGAAGCCGGCGCGGACGAGGTTCTGCGCTACACCGGATTTGCGGACAAGGTCCGCGAGCTCACCGACGGCGAAGGCGTCAACGTGGTGTATGACGGCGTCGGCAAGGACACCTTCGACGGTTCCCTTGCGAGCCTGCGCATCCGCGGCTCCCTCGTCCTTTTCGGGGCAGCATCCGGACCGGTGCCCCCGTTTGACCCCCAGCGCCTGAACGCGGGCGGATCGTTGTCCCTGACACGCCCGACACTTGGCCACTTCCTGCAGAACCCGCAAGAGCGGCGCTGGCGTTCGGCCGAAGTCTTCCGCGCTGCCGCCAGCGGCGCCCTCAAAGTCCGGATTGGCGGAACGTACCCGCTCGCCGAAGCCGCCCGGTCCCATCGCGACCTGGAAGCCCGCAAGACCACGGGCAAGCTACTGTTGGTCCCATAACCGCAGCAACGGCCACGCGACCGCTGACACTTTTTGTTCACCTCAATCCGGGAAGCTTCGAACGTGACCCAGGAACATGACATCCCGGCGGACAGCCTGGAACTCCACATGGTGCATCTGCCCCAGCTGCAAGGCTCAGCAGCAGCGCCCCCTGCGCGCACGCTCATGGAGATCCTCCAAGACACTGCCCTGGCATTTCCGGAGGCCTCTGCCCTCGATGACGGGCAAAAGTCGCTGAGTTACTCCGAGCTCATGGCGCAGGTGCGAAGCTTTGCTGCCACGCTCAACGCGGCCGGACTGGGCCCCGGAGACAAGATCGGAGTGCGGGTCCCCTCCGGCTCCAACGATCTCTACATTGCCATTCTGGCGATCATCTCGATTGCGGCCGCCTATGTACCCGTGGACGCGGACGATCCCGAGGAACGGGCACGGCTGGTTTTCGGGGAAGCCAAAGTGTCTGCCGTCGTCACAAAGGGCCGCAGGATCGAAGTGTCCGGGGAGCGCCCAACACCGCACCCGGCTCCGCGTCCACCAAAGCTCGATGACGACTCCTGGGTCATCTTCACCTCGGGGTCCACCGGCACGCCCAAGGGTGTGGCGGTGCAGCACCGTTCGTCCGCTGCCTTTGTTGACGCCGAAGCCCGGCTCTTCCTCCAGCAAGATCCCATAGGTCCGCAGGACCGGGTCCTCGCCGGCCTCTCAGTCGCCTTCGACGCTTCCTGCGAGGAGATGTGGCTGGCGTGGCGGCACGGTGCCTGCTTGGTCCCGGCCCCGCGCGCCCTCGTGCGTTCCGGCATGGACCTTGGCCCATGGCTCATCAACCACGGCATCACACTGGTGTCTACAGTTCCCACGCTCGCGGCCCTGTGGCCTGCAGAAGCCCTCGAGAACGTGCGCCTGCTCATTTTCGGCGGGGAAGCCTGCCCTCCCGAACTCGCCGAGCGCCTCGCGGTGGACGGCCGCGAAGTGTGGAACACGTATGGCCCCACTGAAGCAACCGTCGTGGCCTGCGCGGCTCCCCTGGGCGCGGATGGCCCCGTCCGGATCGGATTGCCGCTGGACGGCTGGGACCTCGCCGTCGTCGATGCCTCCGGTGTCCCGGTCGCGGAAGGCGAGACAGGCGAACTCATCATCGGCGGCGTCGGACTTGCCCGCTACCTCGATCCGGCCAAAGACGCCGAAAAGTACGCCCCCATGCCGTCCCTGGGGTGGGAGCGTGCGTACCGCTCCGGCGATCTCGTCCGCTACGAGGAAGCCGGCCTCATCTTCCAAGGCCGCGCGGATGAACAGGTCAAACTTGGTGGCCGGCGCATCGAACTCGGTGAAATCGACGCCGCCCTGCAGGCCCTCCCGGGAGTCGCAGGTGCCGCCGCGGCAGTCCGCACGACGGCGGCAGGGAACCAGATACTGGTCGGTTACCTGGCACCGGCCGGACCTGAGGACATCGACCTCGCAGCTTCCCGCGAGCTGCTCACGGAAAGCCTGCCCGGCGCGCTGATCCCCCTGCTGACGGTCGTGGATTCGCTTCCGACGAAGACAAGCGGCAAAGTGGACAGGCACTCCCTTCCCTGGCCGTTGGCGGGCGCGGGCGCCGCGGATGCCGACAAGGCGCCACTCAACCTGCCTGAGGACGCCCAATGGGTGGTTGAGCGGTGGGAAAGCGTTCTCGGCTCCAGCGTCACCTCGCTCGACGCCGACTTCTTCGCCTATGGCGGTGGCTCCCTGGCCGCGGCCCAGCTCGTCTCGGCGCTGCGCGTGCGCTACCCCATCATCACGGTGGCCGAAATCTACGCAACACCCCGCGTCGGCGCCTTGATCGACGTCGCGCGGCAGTCACTGCCGGAAGGCGGCATCCAAGGGCCGGCGGCCGAACGCACGGTTCGCCCCACCTCCCGGAAATCACAGATCTTCCAGACCTTGATGGGTATTTTCCTCAACATCTTGGTGGGCATGCGTTGGCTCACGTATCTCATGGCCGCAAACCATTTGCTGGCCGACTTCGCCGGTTTCACAGCCGCTCCCGTTGTGTCCTGGTGGTGGATCCTGGCGTCTTGGCTGGTGTTCGTCAGCCCGCCGGGACGCATGGCGATCTCGATCCTTGCCGCGCGAACACTCTTGCGCGGAGTCCAGCCCGGAACCTACCCGCGCTCGGGCAAAGTCCACTTGAAGTTGTGGCTGGCCGAACAGATCCAGGATCTTTCGGGCGCCATCAGCCTCGCCAGCGCACCCTGGGTTCCCTACTACGCCAGGGCACTGGGTGCGAAGATCGGGAACAACGTCCATTTGCACTCCTTGCCTCCGGTCACAGGACTGCTGTCGTTGGGCAGCGGCTGCAACATCGAACCCGAAGTGGATCTCTCCGCGTGGTGGATCGACGGTGACTACGTCCACATCGGCGCCATCCATGTGGGAGCCGGCGCCACAGTAGGCTCCCGCAGCACGCTCATGCCAGGAGCCAGCATCGGCGCAGGTGCGCGCGTGGAGCCAGGTTCGGCGGTGTTGGGCAGGGTCAAGGCCGGGCACCTTGTTGCCGGCTCCCCCGCTGAACGCCGTGGCAAAGCCAAGAATGGCTGGCCCGAGACCCCGTCGTCACACCATCTGATCGGCCGGCTCTGGTTCGCGGCGTTCGCTGCGGCCTCGGCGCTGCTTGCCTTGATCCCCTACATTTCGGCGTTCGTCGCCGCGATCGTCATTCTGGCCTTCATCCAAGGCAGGAGTTCCCTGCAGGATGCCTTCCCGGAGCTCCTCGTTGCCATTCCCTTGGCGGCATTGGCCTGGTTCCTGTGTAATCTCCTGCTGATCCTGGCGACCACCCGGATGCTCGGCGTCGGCCTCAAGGAGGGGTACTATCGGGTCCGCAGCCGCGTCGGCTGGCAGGTTTGGGCCACTGAGCGTGTACTCGACATGGCGCGGGACCTGCTCTTCCCCATCTACGCCAGCCTCTTCACCCCGGTGTGGCTGCGCCTGCTGGGTGCCAAAGTAGGCCGTAACGTGGAGGCTTCGACGGTGCTGCTCCTGCCCCGCATGACGACCATCGGCGAAGGCGCTTTCCTCGCCGACGACACCATGGTGGCCTCTTACGAGCTTGGCGGCGGCTGGATGAAGATCGGGCCGGCCAAGATCGGCAAACGCTCGTTCCTCGGCAATTCCGGGATGACCGCCGCAGGCCGAAGCGTGCCCAAGAACTCACTGGTCGCGGTGCTATCGGCCACGCCGGCGAAGGCCAAATCGGGCACGTCCTGGCTGGGCAGTCCGCCTGTCAGGCTGCGCCGGACCGCAGTCAATGCGGATCAGAGCCTCACCTTCAACCCGCCGCTGGCCCTCAAGACCAAACGGGCCCTGTGGGAACTGTGCCGGCTGGTGCCGGTCATCCTGACGGTGGGAATCGCCGTCGGCATCATGCTGGTCCTGGACTGGATCGCCACTGAGTCCTCTTACTGGCTCGCGGCCGTCCTCGGGGGCGTCGTGGTCCTCGCAGCGGGTGCCGTGGCCGCGGCGAGTTCGGTCGCGGCGAAATGGATACTGGTGGGACGCATCAAAGAGGGCGAGCATCCCCTGTGGAGCTCGTTCATCTGGCGCAACGAAGTGGTGGACACTTTCATCGAAATGGTCAGCGCTCCCTGGTTCGCGCGTTCGGCGTCCGGCACGCCGGCGTTGGTGTGGTGGCTCCGGGCGCTCGGCGCGAAAATCGGCCGGGGTACCTGGTGCGAGAGCTACTGGCTGCCCGAAGCCGACCTCGTCACGCTCGGCGAAAGCTCCACGGTCAACCGTGGCTGCGTGGTCCAGACACACCTCTTCCATGACCGCATCATGAGCATAGACACCGTGGTCCTTGGGGACGGCGCCACCATGGGCCCGCACGGCGTCATCCTGCCGCGCGCCAGTATCGGAGCGGGCGGAACGGTGGGACCGGCGTCGTTGGTCATGCGTGGTGAGACTGTCCCCGCGGGCACGTACTGGATGGGCAACCCGGTCAGCCCGTGGTCCGGACCGTAGCGTAGATTGGCAAGAGGGCTTATGAAATACGAGCCCATGACAACAGCAACACAACAAGCTACACGGAGGCAGCCAGCGCACATGAGCCCTAGCGAACCAGGAATCACCACAACTGCCGCCGATCCCTACACGCTGCATCACGGGAGCCTGGCATTCCAAGTGCTGAGGTATGAGCTGGACCTTGACTACAGCCTGGGCAGCAACCGGCTCAACGGCCGCGCAATGCTTCGCTGCATGGCCCTCGAAGACACGGACTCGGTGATCCTGGACCTGGTGGGCCTGAAGGCTTCCAAAATCTTGATGGACGGCAAGAAAGTGCCGAAGTTCAGTACCCGCGGCGAGCACCTCGTGATCACCGCCAAGGACCGGTTGCGGACAGGCCAGCATTTCACAATTGAGCTCCGCTACGACGGCAATCCTAAGCCGCGCCGGGGCCTGTGGGGCGAAGTCGGTTGGGAAGAGCTCGACGACGGCGTTCTGGTTGCCGGGCAGCCGAACGGCGCCGCGTCCTGGTTCCCGTGCAACGACCATCCGCGACACAAGTCCAGCTACTTGATCAGTATCACCACCGACGACAACTACCGCGCCATCTGCAACGGCCGCCTCGTCTCCCACAGCAGGAAATCAAGCCGCGAAACCTGGGTCTACGAACAGGGCGAGCCGATGGCAAGCTATCTCGCCACTGTGCAAATCGGACGGTACCGGCTTCACCAGCTCAGCCCCTCACTCGGGGGAACCCGCACAGGGACGGCCCATCATGCCGAAGCCCTGCGGCAGGCCCCGGTGCCCCAGTTCGTTGCCGTCTCCCCTGGTTTATTGACCGAAGCCCGCGAAGGCCTGGCCCGGCAAGCCGACATGATGCGCACCTTTGTGGACTGTTTCGGTCCGTATCCTTTTGCGGAATACACGGCCGTCGTGACCGAGGACGAACTGGAAATTCCCCTTGAGGCCCAGACCCTCTCGATCTTCGGCCGGAACCACATGGAGCAATCATGGGACGCGCAGCGCCTCATCGCCCACGAGCTGTCCCACCAGTGGTTCGGCAACTCGCTCACGGTGAGCAGTTGGCGGGACATCTGGTTGCATGAGGGCTTCGCCTGCTACGCCGAGTGGATCTGGTCCGAGGAAGCCGGCGTCATGTCCCTCGCCAACCGTGCAAGGGCCGCGTGGCGCAAACTCGACGCGGGCGCCCAGGACCTGGTGATCGGCGACCCCGGACCCGAGCACATGTTCGACGACCGAGTCTACAAGCGTGGGGCCCTGGCCCTCCACGCCGTCCGTCGTGCATGCGGGGACGCAGTGTTCTTCGGATTGTTGCAGCATTGGACCGGGGCCAAGCGCCACAGCTCAGTGTCTACGGCGGAATTCATCACCGCGGCCGACGCTTACGTCCCGGGGCTCGACGCGGCCAGCGTCCTGGAACCGTGGCTTTACCAAGCAAGGCTGCCCGCCTTCGGTTGATCCTTGAGTTCAGCTAAGACACAGCCTCAGCGGGCCGATACCGCGAGGGCGGCAAGCAGTCCGGCCGGAAGATCCCTACCGCCTGCGCTGGCCGGGAGTTCCAGGTCCCACAGCCCAGGCCTTTCAAGCACATCGAGGGAATCCGGGGCCACCCTGAGCCCTTCGCCTGTCATCTTCAACCAGGCTTCCTTGCGTGCCCACAATCGTGCGCGCTCCTGAGCTCGGTGCCCGGGTTCCAGCGCGTTGAGATGGAATTGCTCGCGTGCGGTCAGGGCAACGTCGTCGAAGCCGGCGAACTCCGTGCCCGCCGCATTTTCCAGATCCACGCCCACCTGGAGCTCCGGTTCCGGATGCACGACGGCGGCAAACAGCACCCAGCCCGACGACCGTGAGGCGCTGAGCACAAGGGGTGCTGGGCCGCCGTCGAGCAGGTAACCGGGCCGGCCATGTGCGATGTCCGGCCCAGCACCACATTCCGGGCACTCATAGGCCGCCTGGAGCTTCGAAGCGGGAACACCCAGGAGGGTTGCGGCGAAGTTCTGCTGCGCCAGCCGGGATGCCAGGAATTCCAGTCGGAGGACCGGGGCCATGGCGTCTCCTCGAAGAGTCTCGGCCGGAGACAGCAATTCCGCCGCCATCTTCTCGATGGCGGCGGAATCAGCAGGATCCAGGGACTGGATGTGAACAGCCAGCCCCTGGATCCCCGGGTTGATACTCGTCAGCGCTGGACTGCTCCGAATCGCTCTGCGGCGACGGCGACGGCGGACTCGCGTGCCTCCGATGCCTCATCGGCGGTCAACGTGCGGTCCGTGGCACGGAATCGCAGCCCGAAGGCGAGCGACTTCTTGCCCTCTTCGATGCCCTGGCCCGCGTATACATCGAACAGGGCGACGTCTTCGAGGAGTT
The DNA here is from genome assembly GCF_030209755.1 of Arthrobacter sp. efr-133-TYG-118. Taxonomy (GTDB): domain Bacteria; phylum Actinomycetota; class Actinomycetes; order Actinomycetales; family Micrococcaceae; genus Arthrobacter. The sequence goes on from NZ_JARVRH010000024.1 coordinate 25,343, forward strand.
CGCCGGCGCCTTCCCGGAGGGCAGCCAGTACGGCGTCCGCCGGGACCTCCTGCGGCACTACGAGGGCAACGTCCTGGGTTGCGACCGGGAAACCGGAGATGTGCTTGGCAACAATGACGTCCGGAGCGGCGTCGAACAGTGCATCCGCGTTGAGCTCGAGGGCAACAGAGCGCGCCGGCATGTCATGGGCTGCGAGCAGCTTGGGGTGCAATTCGCCGGCGTAGCCTACGATGTCGCCGGAGCGGAGCGCCAACTGGGCGGCACGGCCCGGGTGGAACGCCTGGTGGCTGCCTTGGCTGACCACGAGTTCCACGCCGAGGACATCGCCGACGAGCCGGGCAACATCCAGGGCGTCGGCCCAGTCCCAGGCACGCGGGGTGTGGGCCGCGGCGGCCGGGGAATCATGGCCGGTCAAAACAGCGGCGATGTGCAGCGGCTGGTCCGGGACGCCGTCGTACAATCCGTCAAGGACCTCGTCCGAAGGCTTGACGCCCAGCGGCGGGATGGACGCCGTGCCCAGCTGCCCGTCGGGAAGGAACACCGAGCCTGCCTCGAAGAGGGCGAGGTCGCGGAACCCGCGGGAGTGGTTGCGCCGGGCAACCTCGATCAGGCCGGGAAGTACGGAGGTACGCAGGTAGCCGTGTTCCTCGCTGATCGGGTTGGCCAGTTTAAGGGCGGTGCGTGCCGCGCCCTCTTCCGCAACGCCGAAGGTGTCATTGGCCGGCTTGGAGACGAAGGGGTAAGAGAGGACCTCGGTGAGCCCCGCGTCGGCAAGTGCCTGGACCACGCGGCGTTTTTGCTGCTGGGTCCGGGTCAAGCCGCGGCCTGGAGGGGCCACGGGCAGGGTTGCCGGGATGTTGTCGTAGCCCACCAGCCTTGCGATTTCCTCGGAAAGGTCTTCCTTGGTTTCCAGGTCATTGCGCCAACTCGGTGCCGTGACCACATAAGAGCCGCCCTCTTCGCCCATCAGAACGATGGCGCCCAGGTCCCTCAGGGAACCGGTGATCTGTTCTTCCGTGAAGTCGATGCCGATCCGGGAGGCGGCGTAGTTGGCCGGCAGCTCAATGGTCACGGCGTCGGGTGCTGTCCCCACGTCGGTACCGGCCTCGTCTGCCGTCCCGCCAGCCAGTTCAACCAGGAGGTCAACGACGCGTTGGGCAGCAATGTTGGCAACCTGCCAATCCACTCCGCGTTCGAAGCGCTTGGACGCCTCTGACGGCAGCTTGTGCCTGCGGCGGGACCGCCCGATAGAGACCTCGTCGAAATGCGCCGCCTCGACCAGGATGTTGGTGGTCGAATCGGAAACCTCGGTGTTGGCTCCGCCCATGACGCCGGCGATGCCGATAGCGCCGGACTCGTCGGTGATCAGGAGGTCTTCGACGTCGAGCGCACGCACTTTGTCGTCGAGGGTGGTGATCTTCTCCCCCGAGACGGCGCGGCGGACCACGATATCGCCCGAAAGCTTGTCGAGGTCGTAGCAGTGGTTCGGCTGGCCGAGTTCGAGCATCACGTAGTTGGAAATGTCGACAGGTAGCGAAATGGAGCGGATGCCTGCCAACCGCAGCCGGGAGACCATCCACGGCGGGGTCGGACGGGTGGCGTCCACGCCGCGGACCGTGCGGGCCACGAAGCGGTCGCAACCGGGCTTGCCGTAGATGGGAGCGTCGTCGTTGAGTTTGACGCCGTAGCCGCCGGAGAGTGCCGCAGGGGCATTGACCTTGGCGGCAGGGTCCGTGAAGACGGTTCCGGTGGCGTGGGCGTATTCGCGGGCAACTCCACGGATCGAGAACGCATAGCCGCGGTCCGGAGTGACGTTGATTTCGGCGGCTTCGTCGTAGAGGCCGAGGAGGGACATGGCGTCGGTGCCGATTTCGGGATCCAGGCCAATGCGGGAAAGCACCAGGATGCCGTCGTGGTCCTCGCCGATGCCGAGTTCACGGACGGAGGCGATCATACCTGCGGACAGGTGCCCGTAAGTCTTGCGCGCGGAAATGTGGAAATCACCCGGGAGCACGGCGCCCGGGAGGGTCACCACAACCTTGTCTCCCTCGACGAAGTTGTGGGCACCGCAAATGATGCCCTGCACGCCGTAGGGGTCGATGCCCTTGCCGGTCAGGGTCTGCTCCTGGCCTTCGGGAACCACGCGGACCTGGCACCAGTTGATGGTCTTGCCGTTGCTCTGCGGTTCCTTGACGAGGCTCAGGACCTGGCCCACGACGATGGGACCCTTGAGTTCGTCCGTGGGGCGGTGGACGGCTTCCTCTTCAAAACCGACCTTGACGAGTTCCGCCATGACGTCTTCGGCCGTTGCGTCGGCCGGAACCTGCGCGAATTCACGCAGCCATGAAAGTGGGATACGCACTGTTAGATCTCCATCCCGAAGTGCTCGCTGAAACGTACATCGCCTTCGATCATGTCGCGCATGTCGCCGACTTCGTTGCGGAACATGAGCGTGCGCTCAATGCCCATGCCGAACGCAAAACCTGAATACTCGTCCGGGTCGATGCCGGCAGCGCGCAGGACGTTGGGATTGACCATGCCGCAGCCGCCCCATTCGATCCAGCGAGGGCCGCCCTTGGCACCAGGGTGCCAAATGTCCAGCTCCGCGGAGGGCTCGGTGAACGGGAAGTAGTTGGGACGCAGTCGGATCTGCGCCTCGTCACCGAACATCTGCCGGGCGAAGTGCTCCAAGGTGCCTCGCAGGTCGGCCATGCTCAGCTTCTTGTCGATGGCCAGGCCCTCGAACTGGTGGAACACGGGCGTGTGGGTGGCATCGAGTTCATCGGTGCGGAATACCTTGCCCGGGCACAGCACGTAGATGGGCACTTCGCGCTCCAGCATGGACCGGACCTGTACCGGTGAAGTGTGCGTGCGCATGAGGAGGTGCGCCTCGGGAGGTTCCACGAAGAAGGTGTCCTGCATTTCGCGGGCCGGGTGGTCGGGCTTGAAGTTGAGGGCGTCGAAGTTGAACCACTCGGACTCGACCTCGGGTCCTTCGGCGATTTCCCAACCCATTCCGACGAAGATGTCCGCCACGCGGTCCTGCAGCGTGGACAGGGGATGGCGGGCACCGGCACGGCGCCGCCGCGGCGCCGCCGTGACGTCGACGGTTTCCTCGACAAGGATCCGGGCGTCGTTTTCGGCTTCGAGCACAGCGGTCCGTGCGGCGAGCGCCTGGTTGACGCGGCCACGGGAGGAACCCATGAGCTTGCCTGCGGCGGCCTTCTGCTCCTTGGGCAGGCCACCGATTTCACGGTTGGCAAGGCTCAAGGGCGACTTCTCGCCGGTGTGCGCCAAGCGGACGGCTTTGAGTTCTTCGAGGGAGGATGCAGCGGCAATCGCGGCGACGGCTTCCTCAACGGCAGCGGTGATGGCGGCTTCATCCAGAGGGTTCGGGATGGCAGCGCCCGGCAAAGTGTCAGTCATCTACTGTTCTTAGCTACGAGTCGGAAATGGTCTTCACCAGGCAAGGCCATGGCAAAAGCAGGAGCAATGCTCGCTGGACGCGTCCGGCGGGCACTAACACAGTCTAGTAGAAGCGTTCGGCGGGGCTTTAACCCGTGACACCGTCCGGGCGGCGTTCGCCAGGGCCCGGGGCTAGCATGGCCTCATGACACCGGCCCGCACCATCACTGTCACCGGAGAAGGAACCGCCGAAGCCGTTCCCGACCTGCTCACGTTCACGCTCGCCGTCGAGGTCAGGCGCGACGCCGCCGAAGCTGCCTATGGCGACGCGGGCGCGATCGCCTCGGCCGTGATGGAGGCCTTGCGCGGGCGCGGTGTGGCCGGTCTTGACCTGCGGACCAGTGGCCTCAATCTGCGTGCCGAACTCGTCTGGGCCGAAAACCAAGGGCAAAAGGTCACGGGTTATGTTGCATCCACCACCCTGGTTGCCCGGGTCGGCCCGCCGTCAGCGGCCCCGGCGGCCATTTCCGCCGCGGTGGCTGCAGGCGGCGACAGCCTTCGCATCAACGGGATCGAACAAGGATTCACGGATTCCTCGGCCGTTGCCGCGCGGGCACAAGAGGCGGCATGGCGGGAGGCCGAAGCAAAGGCGGCCCGGTTTGCCGCACTCGCCGGCGGCCGGTTGGGGCAAGTGCTATCCATAGACCAGCGTCCGGAGCATGGATCGCCGGTGCCTATGATGGGCGGTATGAAGCGCGCCTCAGTGAGCGAAAGCGTGCCCATCGAAGCGGGATCGGTGGCGGTTTCTGCGAGCGTTGTGGTGCAGTGGGAGCTCGACTCATCGGGGAGTAACGGCGGCTGATCCGGGACATAGGTAGGCGGCACCGGCCTAGTGAACAGCGCCCGCCCAGTGGACAGCGCCCGCCTAGTGAACAGCGCCCGCGGATAGCTTCGCGTCCACTGGAGTCTCAAGCGCAGTGCGAACGACGACGGCGATCCCCCGTCCCATGTCCCGCGTCGCCATGCCAGGCGCGGCACTTCCCTTCGGCAGTTGGGCCTCGTCATAGGGAACGTGGATGAAACCGCCCCGCGCGCGGGGCGCAACAGCCCCGGCGAGCTCGTGCATCAGGGCATAGAACACGTGGTTACACACGTAGGTCCCGGCAGTCTGCGAGACTTCGGCGCGGATTCCGGCGATCTGCAGCGCCCTGAGCGCGGACTTCACCGGCAGTGTGCTGAAGTACGCCGCGGGCCCTTCCGGCACCACAGGCTCGTCGATGGGTCTGTTTCCAGCGTTGTCCGGGATTCTGGCGTCATCGCAGTTAAGTGCCACACGCTCCAAGGAGAGCCGGTCCCGGCCGCCGGCGAGCCCGACGCAGACGACCAGCTCCGGGCGCAGCCTCCCCATGGCCTCGCGCAGGACGGCAGCGGATTCACCGAAAACGCACGGTAGCTCGAGCGCTTCCACCTCATGCCCTTCGGCGCGCAAGACTTCCTGCGCTTCGAGGACTGCAGCCCATGAGGGGTTGTTGGAATCGCCGCCAAACGGCTCGAATCCCGTCAGCAGAATCATGAACCCACCCTAGCAACAGCCCACCCGGCTTCGGGGTTCGTCGCTCGATCTTTCACAGGCCTTCTTCAACAGGCCTTGACAAGCGTTCGAACATATATTCGAATGGAGGCCATGAGATGGGACGCACAAGCACTTTCACCACAACGTGGTCCGGCACCCGGAGACGACGGCAACAGCGTTCTGTCCGGAGCCGCCCCAGCAACGGACGCACTGCTGCCGCTGGCCGGGCTTGTGCGTTCCGTCTCAACCCCCGAATTCTCCGGAGTCACCTTTCATGAGGTCACCGCCAAATCGGTGCTCAACAAGGTGGCGTCCGGTTCCCAGATGCCTTTCGAATGGACGGTCAACCCATACCGCGGATGCAGCCACGCCTGTGTCTACTGCTTTGCACGCAAGAGCCACACCTACCTGGAGTTCGACGCCGGACACGATTTCGATTCCCAAGTGATAGTGAAGATCAACGCCGCAGAGGTCCTGCGCAAGGAACTGTCCAAACCATCGTGGGGCCACCATCATGTGGCCCTAGGCACCAATACGGATCCGTACCAGCGGGCAGAGGGCCGCTACCAACTGATGCCGGCGATCATCCGGGCCCTGGCCGATTCCGGTACTCCGTTCTCCATCCTCACCAAGGGAACCCTCCTGGGCCGAGACATCCCCCTCCTCAAACACGCCTCCAGCCAAGTGCCCGTGGATCTGGGTATCTCGCTGGCCATGACTGACGAAACCCTGGCCTCGGCCGTGGAACCGGGCACGCCCGCGCCGCGAGCCAGGCTCAAGCTCATCCGCCGGCTGCGCGAGGCCGGGCTGCCTTGTGGTGTCATGGCCATGCCCATCCTGCCGTGGCTGACGGACAGCGATGACGCCCTGGAGTCGCTCTTTACCGCCCTGTCCGACGCCGGCGCCACTGGCGTGACGGCCGGGGCGTTGTACCTGAAGCCGGGCACGCGGGAATGGTTCATGCAATGGCTGGCGGCACATCACCCCGGCCTCGTCGGCAAGTACCGGCGCCTTTACGGCCAAGGCTCGTACGCTTCGAAGGAATACAGGACCTGGCTGAGTGGCCGCATCAACTACTTCAAGGCCCGTCACGGCTTTTCCGGGAGCAGCGGATTCAGCCACAGGAACGCGACAGCGGGCAAGGAGACGTCGGTTTCCCTTCCACCGGCTTCCTTTCCAGCAACCGGTCAGTCGACTCTTTTCTAGCCAGGTCTTTTCCAACCAGGCCTTTTCTAGCCAAGCGGGCCGGAGGCCACCCGTTCAAAGAGTGCACCGACAATCGGCAGGTCGGCAGGAATCCACGGCAACGTGAACGCGTCTCCATTGCCAAGCGGAACCCACCGGAGTTCATCGTGGTCTTGGAGCGGACGCGGTTCGCCGTCAAGCAGTTCGGCGAACCATACCCTCATGACGGCCCGCTCGTTCAGGGGCCAACCGGCGCCTGCGTCCGGTTCCACTTCGGCCCCGAGCCGGACAGTGATCCCGAGTTCCTCGAGCAGCTCGCGGTGCAGCGCGTCCTCGAAGGACTCCCCCGCCTCCAGTTTGCCGCCCGGGAACTCCCACATTCCCGCGAGTTGCGGCGGGGCGCTGCGTCTTGCGGCCAGCAGCCGCTTCGGGTTTTCAAGGGAATCGACGACGGCGGCGCCCGCCACGCTTATCAGTCCAGTCACCGCAACAGTCTATTGGCCGTCAGGTCATCACCCCTGCCTATGGAAGTTGTCACATTCAGGGACATTCGCCGGAGACTCGCACTAAGCTTGAAAGTCGGCCTTATTTCCTTCGAGTGGCATCCCGCTCGCCCCCAAGAAACAGGACGATGACCACTACCGCTGTCACCAAGACCTCCCAAAAGACCGGAAGCCGTCACGTGGCGCTGGCGATCTTCGCCTTTGCCATGGGCGGATTCGCCATCGGAACCACGGAGTTCACCATGATGGGCTTGCTCAAAGAGATCGAGCAGGGACTCAATATCAGCACTCCCGAGGCCGGGAACCTGATTTCCGCCTACGCTTTGGGTGTCGTGGTGGGTGCGCCGATCTTCGCGGCGCTGGGCGCCCGGCTCCCCCGCAAGCAACTTGCTTTGGGACTCATGCTGTTCCTTTCCATAGCGAACCTGACGTCCTTCATTGCACCGGACTACGGAACCATGGTGATCACGAGGTTTGCCTCGGGACTTCCGCATGGCGCCTTCTTCGGGATCGCCGCGGTCATCGCAGCGAGCCTGGTTGCTCCCACCAAGCGCGGTTGGGCGATTTCGATGGTCATGGGCGGACTTACTGTCGCCAACGTGATCGGCGTTCCTGCGGCTACGTGGCTCGGCCAGACATTCGGGTGGCGCCTGCTCTTCGTCGTGGTGGGCGTCATCGGCCTGGCCACCAGTGTGTTGCTGTGGAAGTTTGTCCCGTTTGAGCCTGCCCACCCCGAGGCAAGCATCCGCCGGGAACTTGGTGCCCTCAAGCGCATCCAGGTGTGGCTGGCGCTGCTGATCGGAATCATCGGTTTCGGCGGCTTCTTCGCCACCTACACGTACATCTCCCACACCATGACGTCGGTGGCCGGGATCCCGGAGGCTCTGATACCTCTCGTAGTCGCCCTCTACGGACTCGGCATGGTGGCAGGCAATATCCTGGGCGGCCGCATCGCCGACAAGTCGGTCATGGGAACCATCTACCGGGTCCTTCCCCTCATCGCCTTGGCGCTGGTGGCCTACGCCGTCGCGGCCCACTGGGCGTGGTCGGCATTCATCATGGTCTTCATCGTGGGCGGTATCGGCTCCATGCTCATTCCGCCCTTGCAGACGCGCCTGCTCGACGCTTCGCCGGACGCCCCGTCCTTGGCCTCGTCGCTCAACCACTCCGCCCTCAACATCGCCAACGCCCTTGGCGCGTTCCTCGGCGGTGTGGTCATCGCCTGGGGCTGGGGATACGTCGCCCCTGCCCTCGTTGGAGCTGTCCTGGCAGTCCTGGGGCTCGGCGTCGCGGGCATCAGTGGCTGGTTGGAGCGCAAGCGGCCGTTGGCGGCATAGTGCTGCCTTCGCCAGCTTAGACCTGGACCCGCTCGACGTCGGGCTCCAAGTAGATGACCCGGGCGATCGGTACTGCAGTGCGGATCCTGAGTTCGGCGGCGTCGATCGCCTTGGCAATCGCCTGACCGGTATCTGCCGCGCCCACACTGATCTTTGCAGCGACAAGCAACTCCTCCGGGCCCAGGTGCATGGTCTTGAGGTGGATGATGCGCGTGCCATCGGACTCAATGGCTTCCGTGATGCGCGCGTTGTCCTCTTTGGTGGCCGATTCGCCGAGCAGCAAAGACTTGGTTTCCACCGCGAGAACCACGGCGATTCCCACAAGGAGCAGGCCGATCATTCCTGTGCCCGCGGCGTCCCACAAGCCATTGCCCGTGATCAGTGTCAGGCTCACGCCGAACAGCGCGAAAACGAGGCCCAGGAGGGCTCCGAAATCCTCCAGGAGGATCACGGGCAGTTCCGGTTGCTTGGCGTTGCGAATGAACTTGATCCAGCTTTGTTTTCCGCGCAAGGGGTTGGATTCGTGGATGGCGGTGCGGAACGAGAAGGATTCCGCCACAATGGCTCCGACCAGCACGGCGAGCGGCACCCACCAGAAATCGCCTTCAATGCCATGGGGGTGCTGGAATTTCTCCCAGGATTCGTACAGCGCGAAGAGGCCACCAACGCTGAACAGCACGATCGAGACGATGAAGGCGTAGATGTAGCGCTCACGGCCATAGCCGAACGGGTGTTCGGGGCTTGCGGCCCGCTGCGCCCGCTTCCCGCCAAGCAGCAGGAGCAATTGGTTGCCGGAGTCGGCTACGGAGTGGATTGCCTCCGCCAACATGGACGACGACATCGTCAGGACGAATGCGACGAATTTGAGTACAGCGATCGCCAGGTTGGCACTCAATGCCGCCACGATTGCCTTGGTACCGCCACTTGCAGCCACGAAAGCTCCACCTTTTCTTCGGTTCAGGGATGTGAGTGAATCGGCAGGAACGGACCGCAGGGCCGCGTCCCTGCAAGCAATACCGTACCTGTTGGGAAATTCTCAGGAGGCGTGCTGGGAGCGTGCGCTGGCGTAAAGGCAGACTGTGGCGGCCGTGCCGAGGTTCAGGCTTTCCGCCGAACCATAGACGGGCACTGCGACACGATGGTCGGCAAGGGCGAGCTCGGAGTCCGAAAGTCCTTGCGCCTCGTTGCCGAACAGCCAGGCCGTCGGGGCTTCGAGTGCGTAGGCGGAAGGCGCTGCCGACACACCCAGGCGGCGTGCCGCGTTCTCGTCCTGAAGTTTGTCCAGATTGAGGGTGCCGTAACCGTCCGCTGCGAGAATCCCGATGCCGCGCTCCTTGCAGAGGGCCACGAGCTCCTCGACGTCCGCACCCAGGACAACCGGCAGGTGGAAGAGCGAACCTGCCGTGGACCGCACAGCCTTCGGGTTGTAAATGTCAACGCTGGAGGCCGTCAAGACCACCGCATCCGCACCGGCCGCATCGGCGGCCCGAAGCACCGTTCCGGCGTTGCCGGGATCCCGCACTTGGCACATGACGGCGATCAGCCGCGGTCCGGCGTCGAGCACTGAATCAAGGCTGACGTCCACGAAACCGCAGACGGCCACAATCCCCTGGGGATTGACGGTGTCCGCCATTGCGGCCAGGACATCGTCATTAGCGAGCCGCAAGGCAACGCCGCCGGCGAGCTCGGCCAGTTCCGGGAGCCGGTCCAGGCAGCTTTCGCTCGCGAAGACTTCGTGTACGACGCCGGGCTCCCCCGCCGCGGTCCGCTCCCGGTGCAGGACCAGCGCCTCGCGAACGGCCTGGGGGCCTTCCGCGAGGAACCGGCCGCGCCTTAAACGGGCCGGGCGCCCTGCAAGCTTTGCGACATCCCTGACCCGATCGGCTCGGGGGTTGGACATCGGAAGTTCTTGCGGGCGCCCGGTTTCGTTCATATACAGAACTTTAGTGGCAGTTGCGACTAGTTCTTGATCTGCTGGCGGGCTTCGCCGCCGGCAGGCTCAAAGCCTGCAGCCTTTGCGGCCTCAACGGTGGAGAACCAGTATTCGGCAACAGTGACGTCGTACCAGGTGGAACCCGGAACGTGGTACTTGTTGGACTCGGCGTTGCCCTTGATGGCGTGGCCTTCCGGTGCAGCTTCGCCCTCAACGGCAACAACAGCGCCTTCGATGGCCGGCTTCTCGGAAACCGATGCCTTGACCGCAGTAGCGGTCTTGGCAGCCGGAGCAGCCTTGGCGGCAGCCTTCGGAGCGGCCTCGGCCTTGGCGGCCGGAGCGGAAGTGTCGGCAGGCAGGGAGTCCTTGGCAACCTTGACCAGCGCGGCGAAAGCGTTGGCGTCGGAAACGGCCAGCTCTGCCAGCATGCGGCGGTCAACCTCGACCTCAGCGGCCTTCAGGCCCTGGATCAGACGGTTGTAGGTCAGGCCGTTGGCGCGGGATGCAGCGTTGATGCGCTGGATCCAGAGGCGACGGAAGTCACCCTTCTTCTTGCGGCGGTCGCCGTAGCTGTACACAAACGAGTGCAGCAGCTGCTCTTTTGCCTTGCGGTACAGGCGAGACCGCTGACCGCGGTAACCCTTGGCCCGTTCAAGGACAACCCGACGCTTCTTGTGGGCGTTTACCGCCCGCTTCACACGTGCCACGTGCGTACTCCTTCAAAATTCTTATCCCAAGCTGCTACTGCCGGAAACCCGGCCGGCCTGAGAAGGCTTTGGTGTAGTCGGCAGCTACCGGATGGCAGCAACCAGAAAACTTGGAACTTAGACGCCGAGCATCTTCTTGATGACCTTGGCATCGCCCTTGAAGACGATCTTGTCGCCGGCAAGGCGACGAGTCAGCGTGGAGGACTTGTGCTCCAGGTAGTGGCGGCGGTTGGCCTGCTGACGCTTCAGCTTGCCGGTACCGGTCAGCTTGAAGCGCTTCTTAGCACCACTGTGGGTCTTCATCTTCGGCATGGGAACCGATCTCCTTACGTGTCCGCAGACTGGGTCTGCAGTTCTTTCGTGCAGCCTCCCCAGAGGGGGCGGCTGCTGCTTTCGTGCCGGGCGGAGGGGATGCCTCCTGCGGCGTGACTAGTTGGTCTTGCGTGCCGCTGGCTTCGGAGCGGCCTTGGGGGCTGCCGGTCGAGCTGCAGGCTTCGGAACCGCGGGCTTCGCCATCGGTTTCGGTACTGGTGTAGCGGCAGGCTTGGGGGCGGCCGGAACAACAGGCTTGGACGCTGCCTGCTCAGGAACCCTTGCGGGCGCCGGTGCCTTCGCCGGTGCCGGTGCGGGCGACGCTTCAACCACGGGAGCCGCTTCAACAACGGGGGCCTCTTCGACAACCGGAGCTGCTTCAACCACAGGGGCCTCTTCGACAACCGATTCCTCAGCGACCGGAGTCTCTTCGACTTCGGCAGCCTCCGCCTCAACGGCGTCGGGAACGGTTTCCTCAGCCTGGGTTTCCTCGGCCTGGGTTTCCCCAGCCTGAGTCAAGAGTTCCGCCGGGAGCAAGTCCGCAAGTGACTGGGTCAAGGGAGCATCCTCGCCTGAAACGTCAATCCGGCCTGCGGCCTTGGCTTCATTCTGGGCTTTGGCTTCTGCACGCTGCGCCGCGCGGCGGGCCTCGGCCTTGGCCTCGGCCTTGTTCTTCAACGGACCAATCACCATGACCATGTTGCGGCCATCGATGCGCGGGCTGGACTCAATCACGCCAACTTCGGCAACGTCCTCAGCGAAGCGCTGCAACAGGCGGATGCCCATTTCAGGGCGCTGCTGCTCACGTCCACGGAACTGGATCATGGCCTTCACCTTGTCACCGGCACCCAGGAAGCGAAGCGCGTGGCCGCGCTTGGTCTCGTAGTCGTGGGTGTCGATCTTCAGGCGGAAGCGGATTTCCTTGAGAACCGTGTTGGTCTGGTTCTTGCGGGCCTCACGGGCTTTGACAGCGGCTTCGTACTTGTACTTGCCGAAGTCCATCAGCTTGCACACCGGAGGCTTCGCCTGCGGTGCAACTTCAACGAGATCCAGGTCAGCCTCGGCAGCCAGACGCAGGGCGTCCTCAATACGGACGATTCCAACCTGTTCGCCGGCAGGGCCGACCAAACGCACCTCGGGGACGCGGATACGCTCATTGATTCTTGGCTCGCTAATGTCAAAGCTCCTGTTGTTGTGATGAGTATTCCACCGGCAAATAGAGAAGGCCCCCAATTGCTGGCGCAATCGAAGGCCTCGAAGATCGGATACGGCCCCTCAATGGGGCGTTCGCACCACCCAAGGCTGACCTTGAACGGTGTCCGACCAGGTACCCGGCAACTTACATCCCCGGAGGGAAACGGCTGACGCGGGTGGGAGAGAACTCCGCTTGCAAACTGAAAATCAATTCTACAGAAATCGGCAACCAACCGCACATTAACGATGGGGGGCCGAGCGCTGCGTGTGCCATGCAAAATGGCAACTTCCAGTCGGTCTGTGACAAGCTTACCAGCATGAGCACTTCAGACAGCAATTCCCTCGACCACGAGCCCTCCGGCACCGACGCCGGCGTAGGCCAGCAGATCCGCGACATTTCGGAAGTTCCGGCTGTTGAGGTCATCACCACCGGCGCCGTTCACCTCATGAGCGCAGCGGCCGTCAAGGTGGGCTTGGCCGACGACCCCGAGGCCGAGGAGCTCAAGGACCTGGACGAAGCCCGCAAACTGATCACCGCTTTGGCCGGCCTGGTCACCGCCGCGGCACCGGAAATCGGCTCGCAGCATGCCGGCCCCTTGCGTGATGGCCTGCGTTCCCTGCAGCTTGCGTTCCGCGAAGCTTCCCTCATCCCGGACGAGCCGGGCAAGGGCCCGGGCGAAAAGTTCACCGGCCCGGTCAACTGACCCGGACTACCCGTACCACCGCGACGGCGGGCTGGCCACTTTGGCCGGCCCGCCGTCGTCGTATCCTGGCGGTTTAGGCGCAATTCAGGCGGCCGGATCCTCCGCGCCGGACTGGGTGGTGGTCATGATCCGGCGCCGACGCAGCTGGAGGAACAGCCCGGCAAGGCACAGCACCACTCCGGCCGTCCCGATGGCGACGAAGCCGGCCCACGGCCCGACGCCGTCGATAAAGAGCCCCGCGACCGGCGAACCGAAAGCCACGCCTGCCGTGAGAGCCGAGCCATACCAGCCCATTGCCTCGCCGCGCCGGTCCTCATCCACGATCTCGGCGACCTTTTCCGAAGCCGCGGACAACACCGGCGCGCAGAGCAGGCCGGGGAGCAGGGACAACAAAGCAAGGGTCCAGGTGTCCCCGGCGAAGCCCATCGGGATGGTCAGGGCCGCCATGCCCAGCAGGAGGAGGATGGGTGAGACGGGGCGGTGCATGGCGCCGTAGATGAGCCCGCCGACTACCGAAGAGGCGCACCAGAAGAAGAAGACAATTCCGATCTCGCTCTCGTGCCCGCCGCGCTGCAACACCGCGACGATTCCGACGTCGGTGCCGCTCAGTACCATGCCGGATCCTGCGGCGACGGCGAACACGGCGGCCACCGCCGCGGTGAACCATGTGAAGTTCCGGGCCATCTTTCCCCGCAGCCCGGAAGGTTGCGGGACCGTCGGAGCCATCTCTGAAGCGGCTTCCTGGAGATGGGCCGGCGCCGATGCCACCACTGCGGCTTCGGCCGCATGGAGCTCATCGGCATCCCGGTCGGCCGTCTGGCCGGCATCCAGGACGCCCTCGCTACGGGTGGGCGGGTTGAACCACAGCAGGAAGAGACCGGCCGCCGAGGTACACACACCCACGATGGTCAGGCCGAGGACCGTGAACCCGCTGGTAGCCACAACCGCGCCCACCGCGGGGCCGATCATGAAGACCACTTCGGTGCCGATGGAGTCCAAAGCGTAGGCCGAACGCCGCTGCTCGCCAACAACCAGCACACCGAGGGACTGCCGGATGACGCTGAAGATCGGCAGCGTCAACAGGCCCCCGACGAAGACAAGCGGAAGGATCCATTCGTAACTGACGTGCGGCACCACGGACCAAATCACCAGCTCAGACACCACCGAAGGAACAAGCGCCCTGCGCAGGCCGACAGTGTCCACTCGCCGCCCTCGCCACGGGGCGCCAATCGCGATGCCGATGGTGAATACCGCGGCCGCAGCACCGGCGGCGGCGTATCCCTTGCCCAGGGTCAGCACGATGTGCAGGGTGAGCAGAACTCCCGCCGCCGAGTGCGGTATGCGGGCGACCATGCCTACCAGCAGGAGACGCCGCACGGACGTGATGGAAAGCATCTCCCGGTAGAGAGAGAAATTCACGAGATACATCCTCTGTTCTGCCGAGGGCAGGACAAGGACGTTCCCCCTGTGCCTTCGGCTACTGTGCCGCCCGCTGCAAGCTGACTTCGATCGAGTCAACCCGCTCGGCGAACAATTCGTTCTGCGCCCAACGTCCGTTCAGCCCGGAGACGAGATCCTGCACGGCGGCGGCGTCCAGGCCGTCTTCGAGGTACAGGACCACGCGCAATTCAGGCCCCGGTCCCCCGCCGGCCATGGCCAATCCATCAGCCGTGCGCGAAGCCATCCCCGATCCTGGCCGCATCTCCAAGCGCCGCACGGCCGGGTACGTCCCTGCCAAGGAATTGAGAGCAGCCTCCAGTTCATCATCAAGGTACGACGGCGTCCAGTCGCGCTGCTGCGCCAGTGACCACATGGCAGGCCGGCGCACCACGAAGGTGACATCCGAACCGGGATCCAGGACGAGCAGCTGGGCTCCCTCCGACACGGCAGACAACGCCGCCCGGGCCGCATAAACAGCGACGGGGCGAGCCTGCGGGTGCCATGCTTCAAGGGCGGCAGCCGAGGTGAACACGGGCATGGCTGTGCGCCCATCCGGCGCTTTCAGTGTCACGAGCGCCATGTCGGCCTGCTTGTCGGCATGGAGGCCGTCCACGCCTTCGGCTTCCTCAGCGAGCTGGGCCACCACCGGGACAAAGACCCTGGCGGTTGCCAACGAAGCCACCACGCCGGCCTCGCTGCCGGTACCGGCGAGCAAGGCCGCGACGGCGGCGAGGTACCCGGCGTCGGGCGTTCCGTCGTCGTCTTCGAAATTATGGATCTTGGCGGCGTCTCCGCTCAGGTCGCGGCCCGCCCAGGGCTGGCCGGCAGAATCGCCAGCTCCCCCGGCACCCGCCAGGGCCGCAGCGATGTGCCCGGGCAACTGCCGGGGTGCCGGAGTGGCAGCCTTGTCAGCAGGGGACTGTGGATCCCGCGACATCAGCGGCGGCCGGCGACGTCCAGGGCTTCCGGAAGCGTGAAGGCACCGGCATACAGCGCCTTGCCGACGATCGCTCCTTCGACCCCGAGCGGTACGAGTTCGCGCAGGACGCGCAGGTCCTCGAGGCTCGAGATGCCGCCCGACGCAACGACAGGTTTGCCGGTCTTTTCGACCATCTGGCGCAGCAGCTCCACGTTGGGACCCTGCAACGTTCCGTCCTTCGTGACGTCGGTGACCACGTAACGGGCGCAACCGGCGTCCTCAAGGCGGGCCAGCACCTCCCAGAGATCCCCGCCCTCCTTGGTCCAGCCACGGCCCGCGAGCGTTGTGCCGCGGACGTCGAGCCCGACGGCGATCTTGTCACCGAAGCGGCCGATGGCCCGGCGGGTCCACTCCGGGTTCTCCAACGCGGCGGTTCCGAGGTTCACTCGGGCGACACCGAGCTCAAGTGCGCGCTCGAGGGACTCGTCGTCGCGCAGTCCGCCGGAAAGCTCCACCTTGACGTTCAGCTGCGAGACGACCTCGCTGATGAGGTCAGCATTGTTGCCGCGGCCGAAGGCGGCGTCAAGGTCCACCATGTGTACCCATTCGGCTCCGGCGTTCTGCCAGTTCAGTGCAGCTTCCAGCGGGGTGCCGTAGCTGGTCTCGGAGCCGGCTTCTCCCTGAAGGAGACGGACAGCCTGGCCGTCCACGATGTCGACGGCGGGCAGGAGTTCCAGAACAGGCAGTTCGGAGGCGGTGGTCATTGAAGTCCTCGGTGTTGTGGAGACGGGCGTCAGTCGCCCGCTGAGCTAATTGGCAGGCAAGGTCACGTGGCGGGCACGATCATTTGGAAGGCAGGGTGAAGAGGTAGGCCGCCAGCAGTGCCAGGCCGGCTAGTACGTAGAACGAAATGGAGACCCAGGCGGGACGCTTCTGCTGGTGGAAGGAGATTCCGCCGCCAACCAGTAGCCCGGCCGCGCCCATGAAGATAACGGACCACATATTAGGCAGCGCCTCCGGCCCCGGTCGCCTGCGGCTGGATTTTTGCTTGCGGGCGCAAGCCCTCAACCCAGTTTCGCAGGAGCCGGGCTCCGGCGTCGCCCGACTTCTCGGGGTGGAATTGCGTGGCGCACAACGGACCGTTCTCCACGGCGGCGATGAAGGGGGCGCCGTGCTCGGACCATGTCACCTTCGGCGGGGCCATGCGGGGCTGGACGACGTCGAATTCCCACTTCTGCACGCCGTAGGAGTGCACGAAATAGAAACGTTCGTGCTCGACGCCTGCGAACAGCTTTGAGCCTTCCGGCACGTCCACGGTGTTCCAGCCCATGTGCGGGACAACGGGTGCAGGGAGGAGTTCCACCTTGCCTGGCCACTCGCCCATGCCTTCTGCCTCGGTACCGTGCTCCACTCCGGCCTCGAACAACACCTGGAGCCCGACGCAAATACCCAGGACGGGCCGGCCCCCGGCCACACGACGGCCGATCATCCGGATGGCGTCGACTGCCTTGAGTTCGCGCATCACTGTTTCGAAGGCGCCGACGCCCGGGACCAGGAGCCCATCGGCGTTCAGGACATCTTCGGGCTTGGCGCTCAATGTGACTGCTGCTCCGGCACGCTCAAGCGCCCGGACCGCCGAGCGGACATTGCCCGAGCCATAGTCAAGGACCGTTACGGTCGGTTTTCCTTCAGGCGAGACAATGCGGCTGGCGGCCTTCGGATCCACGACAGCGCCATCCTTGAGGATGTGCGTACTCACAAGGCACCCTTGGTGGACGGAATGCCCTCGACTCGGGGGTCGGACTCAACGGCGGAACGGAGCGCACGGGCGAACGCCTTGAACTGGGCCTCCACGATGTGGTGCGGATCGCGGCCCGCCAGGACATTCATGTGAAGGCAGATGCCGGCGTGCAGGGTGATGGCCTCAAAGACGTGGCGTGTCAGCGAACCGGTGAAGTGACCACCGATCAGGTGGTATTCCTGGCCGGCGGGCTCCCCGCCGTGAACGAGGTAAGGGCGCCCGGAGACGTCGACGACGGCGTGCGCCAGCGCTTCATCCAACGGGACCGTGGCCTCGCCGAAGCGACGGATGCCGGCTTTGTTACCCAAGGCGGTGCGGAGGACCTCCCCGAAGGTGATAGCAACATCCTCGACGGTGTGGTGGGCGTCGATGTGGGTGTCTCCGGTCGCCTTGACGGTCATGTCGATGAGCGAATGCTTGCAGAGCGCCGTCAGCATGTGGTCATAGAACGGCACCGAGGTACTGATATCCGAGACTCCCGTGCCGTCGAGGTTGATTTCAACCAGGACGGAGGACTCGCTCGTGGTGCGTTCCATGCGTGCTGTCCGGGCGGCCGCCGTGCTGGCGCCGTTTTCGCTCATTGATGATCCTTAGGAGGAAGGAGTGGTGGGACTTGTTCAAGTCTAGGCCGGTGCGGAGACCTGGCCGTCCAGCAAGGCTTCGAGCGCCTCAAGGAAGGCCGTGGTCTCAGGCTCCGTACCGGCGGTGACGCGGAGGTGGCCCGGTATGCCGACGTCGCGGATCAGGACTCCGCGCTCCAGCAGGCCTTGCCACAGGGCATGGGGGTTTTCGATTCCGCCGAAGAACACATAGTTCGAATCCGAGGCGGCCGGCTTGAAGCCCATGCGGGTCAACTCGCTGACAATGCGGTCGCGTTGGACCTTGATGTCCTCGACGTCGGCCATGAGGGCTTCGCGGTGCCGGAGGGCCGCCAGCGCGGTTGCCTGGGTGATTGCGGAGAGGTGATACGGAAGGCGGACCAAGCGGATCGCATCGGCGACCTCGGGAGCAGCTGCCATGTAGCCGATACGTGCACCGGCGAGGGCGAAGGCCTTGCTCATGGTCCGGGAGACAATGAGGCGCTCCCGGCCAGGGAGGAGCGTCAATGCACTCGGCGTGTTGTCGTGGGCGAACTCGTGGTAGGCCTCGTCGACGATCACTACCGTCTGGCTCGCCTCGCCGGCTTCGTAAACGGCTTCGACGACGTCCAGGCCAAGTCCCGTGCCGGTGGGGTTGTTCGGGGAGCAGAGGAACACGACGTTCGGCTTGAGTTCGCGAACCTGCGCGGCGGCCGAGGCCGCATCGAGTCCATAGTCTTCAGCGCGAACACCCGCGATGTATGCCGTGTCGGTTCCGCTGGCGAGCAGAGGGTACATCGAGTACGTGGGCGGGAAACCGAGCGCGGACCGGCCCGGGCCACCGAAAACCTGGAGGATCTGCTGCAGCACTTCATTGGAGCCGTTGGCCGCCCAGATGTTTTCGGCCGCAAGGTCGTGGCCGAGGTATTCCGCAAGGGCCTCGCGCAGTTCGGTGAACTCGCGGTCCGGATAGCGGTTCAGCCCGACGGCGGCTTCCGCTACCGCTTCGGTGATGGCCGCCTGGACATCGGCTGGTACGCCATGCGTGTTTTCGTTGACGTTGAGCAAAATCGGAACATCAAGCTGCGGCGCGCCATACGGGCTCAGGCCGCGGAGGTTGGTCCGGAGGGGAAGTCGGTCAAGTCGCTCAAGCTGGTCACTCACCATGACAGTTTAAGGCGCCGCGGTGGATGCACTGAAACTGTGACGGCCCGGCGCCCGTCCGGGCGAGCTGTCAGCCCGGTCAAGGTTGCTGTCAGGTGGAAGGAATGAACAACTGCTGGCCCGGCACGATGCGGCCGTCCTGAAGGTTGTTCAGCTGGATAATCTCGGCAACGACGTCACGTGGATCCCGGGAGGGCGCGGCAGTTCCCGCAATCCCCCACAAGGACTGGCCCACTTGCACCGTGACGCTTGTACTGGAGGTGGGCTGCAGCTCGGCGGCGGAATCAGCAGCCTTGGCCGGCGAATTCAGGAATCCCGCCAGGCTGAGAAGCACTGCGACCAAGAGCATTGCCGGGACGCCGAAGAAGACCATGCGTCCCCGGCGTGTCAGTCGGAGCCGGCCCGGTGCCGTACTGCGGCCGGATTTGTGGGTGATGGTGATTGCGGACATGAGCTGAGCCCTTCTGAACAATGCCGCGTTCCGGAATCTCTGGTTGCGGCTGCCAATTCTTGCCTTCAGTCAGTGCTTGCAGGACGGTTGTTCGTCGATCTGTTCGAACGATTCGAACGAGCACCCGAATCCTGCACCACTTTTATAGAACACATATTCGAACCTTGCTATGACATTTTTAGCACTTATCAACGAATGATGTCGAGACTCGCTAGAACAAATGTTTGATAAACGCCTGTGCCTGCCCTACGTTTGAGTGAAGGAACGAGCACTGAATCAGTGCAACAGGAGGGTCTGACATTTCAGGCCGACAGTCCCGGCAAGGCCTCAGCGCCGCACGGGCGGAACGGAAGGGCGTTGGCGAACATGGCAGCGAAAGCCACTGGCAGCGGGTCGGCTTCAGCGCGGAGCCAGCAGCCGCAGAAGACACCCAAGAGCCTGACCGTCCGCCAGAAGAAGATCCTGGAGACCATCCAACGTTCGGTGAACGATCATGGCTATCCGCCGTCGATGCGTGAAATCGGGGACACCGTTGGCTTGGCCAGCTTGTCCAGCGTCACGCACCAGTTGTCACAGCTCGAAAAGCTTGGCTATCTTCGCCGCGATCCCAAGCGCCCGCGTGCAATGGAAGTCCTCATGCCATTGACCTTGGACGGCGGCTCTGTCATACCCGGCGTTGAAGCGCCGGCGAAACTACGCAGCGCCGGCGGCCTGGCTGTCACGGAACTCGCGAGTGCCAGTGACACGGCCATGGTTCCCCTCGTCGGGCGCATTGCTGCCGGTGGACCCATCCTGGCGGACCAGACCGTTGAAGATGTCCTGCCGCTGCCCCGCCAGTTGGTAGGCCATGGCGAGCTCTTCATGCTGAAGGTCGCCGGCGATTCCATGATCGACGCGGCTATCTGCGATGGGGACTGGGTGGTGGTACGGCGTCAAAACGACGCACTCAACGGCGACATCGTGGCCGCACTCCTGGACGACGAAGCCACCGTCAAGACCTTCCGGCAGCGCGACGGCCATACGTGGCTGCTCCCCCAGAACACGCAGTACGAGCCCATCCTGGGAGACCATGCCACGATCATGGGCAAGGTCGTCTCGGTCCTGCGCTCACTGTAGTTCGCGGCAGCTTTGACGGCACGAGGCCCGCACTAGGACTGGGGCCTGCTCGTGCCGGGCTGACCGCCGCCGTGGAGCCGGGCGTCCGCGAGGACCCGCTCCGGTTGGTCCTCAGAGGGGCCTACCTGATTGCCGCGGATTTGCGGGACAGCGATTTGTCGGGTGTGGATCTGCTCGGCGCAGACCTCAGGGAAACGAGGTTTGAACGCGCTGATCTATCCAAGGCCATTTATCTAACCCAGCCGCAGCTCAACGCCGCCAGAGGCAGTCGCGCGACTCTTCTACCCTCGGATCTGGATATGCCCTCGCACTGGCACGACGGATGACCACACTACCCCGGCCCAGGACTGGGGCTTGTTTCCAGCTCCGCACCAACAGGCTCCGGGATCGGAAACAAGCGCCGGTTTTCGCGTTTAGGCCGACTCGGCGTAAAGCCGTTCGAGCGCACCGCGCACTACTGAACGGTCCGTGGTGGGCCAGAAGGGCGGCAACGCTGCCCGGAGGAAATTGCCGTAGCGCTCCGTCGAAAGCCGTGAATCCAGGACTGCCACGACGCCCTTGTCCCCCGTTGAGCGGATGAGGCGGCCGGCGCCCTGGGCCAGCCGGATGGCGGCGTGCGTCGCCGAAACTGCCATGAAACCGTTGCCGCCGGCCTGCGCCACCGCGCGGGAGCGTGCCGTCATCAGGGGATCGTCCGGACGAGGGAACGGGATCCGGTCAATCACTACCAGCCGGCATGAACCGCCTGGAACGTCAACGCCCTGCCAAAGGGACATGGTGCCGAACAGGCACGTGTCTTGTTCCTCGGCAAACTGCCTGACCAGCGCGGCCATGGTCGATTCACCCTGGCACAAGATGTCCACGTCGAGGCGTGACCGCATCGCTTCCGCGGCGTCCTCCGCTGCGCGGCGGGAAGAGAAGAGGCACAAGGCTCCGCCGTGCGAGGCCTTGATGAGCTCTTCAAGTTCGTCCAGCGCTTCGGGCGAGGTGCCGCGCCCCGGCTTGGGCAGGTGCTTGGCGACGTACAGCATGCCCTGCTTCGGGTAGTCGAAGGGCGAGCCTACATCCACGCCGGTCCAGCTGGGGGCCCCTTGTCCTGTCAGCCCCAGCCCTCCGGCCGTGGCCTCGAACGCGGAGCCGATGGCCAACGTGGCAGAGGTCAACACCACGGTATGGCCCGCGAAGAGCCCTTCCCGGAGGCGTCCGGCAACGCTGAGCGGCGCGACGTTGATGAGCGCAGGCGAATCCTCGTCGGGCGCCGTGTAGCCCTGCTGCGGATCGAAGGTGCTGTTCCTGGAGAGCCAGACGACTTCCCGGTTTTCCCGGGCTGAGAGCAGCCGTTCGCACAGCTCGAGGATCAACATCAGCCGTGAGCGCGCGAGCTGGCGTCCGCCGTCGACCGCATTGGACGAGTCTCCCTTCGAATCGGAAAGCGCTGCACGGCAGGCTTCCCGGAGCTGGTCCACGCAATCAAGTTGTTCGTCATTGAGCCCGTTGGGCAGGAGGCCTGAGGGCGCTCCGATGATCGCGAGTTCCAAGCGGTCCGCAGCGGCGTTCAGCGCGTCCACAGTGATGGCAGTGTGTTTGCGGGCGCTCGAGGCCGCGGCATGGATCATCGCCACGGACAGCTGCCCGGACACGGCACCGGTCACGCGGTCCTGGAGCTCATGGGCCTCGTCCACCACGACCACGTCGTATTCGGGCAGCACGGCCAGGCCTTCGAAGGCGCTGACGGCAAGCATCGCATGATTGGTGACTACGACATCGGACTCCGCGGCACGGTGGCGGGCCAGCTCGCTGAAGCACTCCTCGGCCATCGGACACTTCTGCGCCCCGAGGCACTCCATGGACGTGACCGATACCTGGCGCCACGCCCGGTCCGTCACGCCGGGCATGAGTTCATCCCGGTCCCCCGTCGCGGTCTTCCCGGCCCACTCACGCAGCCGCAGGACTTCCTTGCCGAGCTGCGAGGCAGGCCCGCCGATGGCTGCGGCGAGATGCGGAACGCTCGTGTCCTCACCGAGGGAGAACAACTGTCCTTCAGCGGGCTCCTCGCTGGGGAAACCGCCCTCGAGCTTGTGCCGGCACACATAGTTGGCCCGGCCCTTGACCAAGGCGATGCTGACCGGGCGCTCCAGCTCCGGATTGATGGTTTCCAGGAGCCGGGGCAAATCCCGGCCCACGATCTGCGTCTGCAGGGCGAGGGTGGCCGTCGACACGAGGGTAGGCTTGTTGCTCTCCATCGCGTGCGCAATCAGCGGAATCAAGTACGCGAGGGACTTGCCCGTGCCCGTGCCCGCCTGGACCAAGAGGTGTTCACCGGTCTCGATCGCCCGCGCCACCTGCCTGGCCATCTGGTGTTGGCCCGTGCGGTTCTGGCCACCCATGCCCGCGACGGCTTTGTCCAGGAGTTCGAGGGCGATCCGTTCCCCCGTGGTCTCGCCGCGCTCCCCCGCTTCTGGATCAACCATTGCTGACGAACGACTCCAGCTCGGCTGCCAGGTGCTCATGGACCATGGCCACCACGCGGGTACCTTCCTCCTCATGCTCAAGGCTGAGGATTTCGGCGTCGGTGTTGTGCAGCTTGTTGATGAGCTCACCGCGGTTGTACGGAATCAGAACCTCAAGGCGCACACCAGGACGCGGGATAGCCTCGCTGATGGCTCCAAGGAGCTCGGCAATGCCCTGTCCGGTGCGGGTGGACACGACGACGTGGCGTGGCTCTTTCTGCTTGAGCCGTTCCACGACAAACGGATCCGCGGCGTCGGCCTTGTTCAGGACAATGATTTCGGGGATCTTCCGGGCATCCACTTCGCTGAACACCGTGCGGACGGCCGCGATCTGGCCTTCCGGATCGGGATGCGAAACGTCCACCACGTGGAGGATCAGATCGGCGTCGGCCACCTCTTCCAGCGTGGAGCGGAAAGCCTCCACGAGCTGGGTGGGCATCGAACGCACGAAGCCGACGGTGTCCGAGAGCGTGTAGCCGATCCCATCAGGAGTCTGGGCCTTCCGGACCGTGGGATCCAAGGTGGCGAACAACGCGTTCTCCACGAGGACACCGGCATCCGTCAGGCGGTTGAGCAGTGACGACTTTCCGGCGTTCGTGTAACCGGCGATGGCGACCGAAGGAACGGCATTACGACGACGGTTGGCCCGCTTGGTCTCGCGCGATGGCTTCATCGCGGCGATTTCACGCCGCAGCTTGGCCATGCGTGTACGGATCCGACGGCGGTCAAGTTCGATCTTGGTTTCACCAGGACCACGCGAACCCATGCCGGCGCCGGCACCACCCACCTGGCCACCGGCCTGGCGGGACATGGAATCGCCCCAGCCACGCAGGCGCGGCAACAGGTATTCCAGCTGTGCCAGCTCAACCTGGGCCTTGCCCTCGCGGCTCTTGGCATGCTGCGCGAAGATGTCGAGGATCAACGTGGTGCGGTCCACCACCTTGACCTTGACGATGTCTTCAAGGCCGCGCCGCTGGGACGGCGCCAGTTCGGCGTCGACCACCACGGTGTCCGCGCCGGTGGACATCACGATGTCCTTGAGCTCCATGGCTTTGCCTGAGCCAAGGAACGTGCCGGGGTCCGGCTTCATGCGGCGCTGGACGATCCCATCCAGGACTTCCGAGCCAGCCGTTTCGGCCAGGGCGGCAAGTTCCCGCAGGGAATTCTCTGCGTCGGCCAGCGTGCCTTCGGTCCAGAGCCCTGCCAGCACGACGCGCTCAAGGCGCAGCTGCCGGTATTCGACCTCGGTGACATCTTCAAGTTCCGTGGACAGGCCCGCAGTACGGCCCAAGGCCCGGCGCTCGGCCAGATCCTCTTGATCGCCGTCGTAGATGCTGTGTTCTTCGTCCAGACGGGAAATCGCCTGGGCCTTGCCAAACACGCCCCGGGGTTCGTCGCGGTCCTGAACTATGGCAGGTGCGTCCTTGGAGAGAATCCGGTCGATGACAGCCTGGATTTCTTCAGGACTCATGTCCTGGGCGTCGGAATCGGGTCCGGTGTTCTTCTGCGTGGTCATGGTCTCCTTTAGGGGGTTCGGCATTTCCAGAATAGTGCCGATTCGGGTCTTATGGCGCGGAATTCGCGCAGGGCTGATGCCTGGCAAGGCTCTGCCGACGGTCTGGAGCCTCCATCCGGAACGGGCTGTGCGGATTGCATGCACGGATCCCAGGACGGGAGGGGGACGATCTGCTGAGTGTCCAGCGTCAAGACGCAACGTCTGGAACGGACATGCCAAGGCGGAATGGCGCTGCAAATGAAGCAGGCCTGCGTCGCGGGCGGTGCCGGCTACTCAAAGATCAAGAACATGCGGATCAGACTATCAGACTCCGTCAAGCCCGCGTTGAGCCGGCATGGAGCGGTGCGCGGTTTCCCTTGCCCGCTGCTGGCCACTAATCTGGCAAGCTATGGAGTCTGCTCACTATTTCAGCGCACAGCCCGCGGGGCCGTTCACCCGCAAGTCCCTCACGGTGGAACTGGCCGGCGCGACCCGCCGACTCCAGACATCGGGCGGTATCTTCAGCCCCGACGGGATCGACAAGGGAACAGCGATCCTGCTCTCCGAGGTTCCACCGCCGGCCCCGCAGGGAAATCTGTTGGACATCGGCTGCGGCTGGGGTCCCATTGCGTTGACGATGGGGCTCATGGCTCCACACGCCCGCGTCCACGCCGTTGATGTCAACGAGCGCTGCGTCACCTTGACCAACGAGAATGCCGCCCTGCTGGAGCTCGGGAATGTCACAGCGAGCCTGCCCGACGACGTCGACCCAGGCCTGACGTTCGACACCATCTGGTCAAACCCGCCCATCCGCATCGGCAAGGATGAACTCCACAGCCTGCTGCTCAGGTGGCTGCCGCGGCTCGCTCCGGGTGGAAACGCCTGGCTTGTGGTGCAGAAAAACCTTGGAGCGGACTCGCTTCAGCGGTGGCTTGCCGATACCCTCGATGCTTCCTTCTCGGTATCCCGGGAAAGTACGTCGAAATCCTTCCGCGTGCTCCGGATCAGGAAAGCGTCCCGCTAGCGACAATCACGGCCGGGCCGCTGAGCTCAACATGTTCACGGCCGCTTTCTCCCGGGAAGAACCGCACGCCGACGACGCCGCCCGGCACCTTGACGCGCCACGTGTCGGGAGCGCCTTCCCCGGCCCAGTGGCGGATGGCGACGGCGGCCGCGCAGGCACCGGTGCCGCACGATTGGGTCTCACCGACGCCGCGTTCGTGGACTCGCATGGTGATGTTGCCTACGCCGTCGTGAACGAGGGGCTCCGCGGGAACCACAAACTCGACGTTGGTGCCGTTGGCCGGCTTGGGATCGACGACGGGTGCCTTGAAGAGCTGCGTGGATTTGAGCTCTGAAAGTTCGGCCAATGCCACGACCGTGTGCGGGTTGCCCATGCTGACGGAAAGGGCTGGCCGGGCGACTTCCAGTCCGTCGGCGCTGACGAGGGAGTCCATCGCCTTGCTGGTGGCATCCTTGGGGAAAATGAACTCCCAAGGACCCATGTCCACTGCATAGCCCTCAGAGGTCCGCACGATCTTCTTGATGCCGCCGCGCGTCCCGATGGTCAGGGAATCACCAGCGTTGAGCGCGACAAGACCTTGCTCGATCAGGAATTGGACGAAGACCCGGACGCCGTTGCCGCACATCTCGGACAAAGAACCGTCGCCGTTCCGGTAATCCATGAACCACTCCGCATCGGAGTCCGCTTCGAGCAGCTGGAGGCCTTCGGGCAGGAATCGCGAAGGGACTGCTCGGATGAGCCCGTCCCCGCCGATGCCCAAGTGGCGGTCGCATAGCGCCGCGACCTGCTCCGGAGAAATCTGGTGCGCGTCTTCGGGGTCCGCGATGAGGACGAAGTCGTTGCCCGTACCGTGCCCCTTGGAGAAGGACAGTCCGTGAAGACCGGAGGCGGGGACGGCACCGCCGGCAGCGGCAGGCTGCGGGGCGGAAAATGCAAGGGTTTCATCCATGGCTCAAGGCTACCTGCACTAGGGGTTGCGCCTAAATCACCGACGCCGGGCTCGCGCAGATTTCTGCGGCTTTGGCCACCAAATCCGGATCCTGCCAGTCAAGCCAGTGGATCCGGGGGTCGGCCCGGAACCAGGTGAGCTGGCGGCGCGCGAATTGCCGGGTGGCCACGATGGTTTCTTCGGCCGCGGTAGCCGTGTCGGACTCGCCGTCGAGGACCCGCAGGAACTGGGCATATCCCAGCGCCCGCGATGCGGTCTTCCCTTGTCGCAGTCCGGCAGCGTCCAGCCACGCGACCTCTTCAAGGAGTCCGGCGTCGACCATCCCCAGGACGCGCTCGGCCAATCGCCCGCGCAGTACTCCGCGGTCGACGTCGAGCCCTACCTGCACGGCCGGCTGGAAGTACTCGCGCTTCGGCATGAAGGAGCTGAACGGACGCCCCGTGAGCTCGAAGACTTCCAGCGCGCGGATGACGCGGCGGGCGTCACCGAGCCTTCCGGCAGAAACGGGGTCGACGTGTTGCAGGCGTTCCTGGAGGCCCGGAAGACCAGATGTTTCGTGCTCCCGCTCCAGCCGCTGCCGTACGCCGGGGTCCGTGCCGGGAAATTCCAGGACGTCCAACGCTGCCCGGACGTAAAGTCCGGAGCCGCCCACCAGGATGGCACGCTTCCCGCGGCTATGGATGTCTCCAATGGCGGCGCGGCAGTCGGCCTGGAAAGCGGAGACGCTGGCTTCCTCGGTGACATCCATGGTGTCCAGCAGGTGGTGGGGTACTCCCCTGCGTTCAGGGACGCTGATCTTGGCCGTGCCGATATCCATTCCGCGATAGAACTGCATGGCGTCGGCGTTGATGACCTCGCCGTCGATCGCGAGGGCGAGACGGACGGCGAGATCGGACTTACCGGATCCGGTGGGTCCGACGACGGCGATCACGGGCGGATTCGGATCCGCTGATCCGGCCGGTACTGCTGGCATGTCGGACTAGCCGTGCCGCGCGGGGAGCGACGGCATGCCGAGGGAGACGCCCTTTTGACCTGTGGCAGCGCCGGCACCCGGTGCCGGAGCGCCGCAGGAGTCCGCCAGCGAGCGGTCCCAAGCGTCGCCGGCACGGGAGCGCCTCAAGCTGTAGTCCGCTGTCGTCGCCGGATCTGAGACGAGGTGGAAGGCAGCAGCCCCGGTGATCGTCACGGTGACGAAGTCGCCAGGCCGTGGGGTCTCTGCGCCTTCGGGCACGGAGAAGTGCACCAGCCTCTGGTCCTGCGAGCGGCCGGACAAGCGATGCGTTTCCTCGGCTTTGCGCCCGGACTGGGCCGTGACGAGGAGTTCGACCCGGCGTCCGAGCTGTTTCGCGTTCTCCTCGGCCGCGATGCGGTCCTGCAATGCCGTCAGCCGCTCATAGCGTTCCTGGACAACGGCCTTGGGGAGCTGTTCCGGAAGGTCCGCGGCGGGGGTGCCTGGGCGCTTGGAGTACTGGAAGGTGAAGGCTGAGGCGAAGCGTGACTTCTCGACGACGTCGAGCGTAGCTTGGAAGTCCTCTTCCGTCTCGCCGGGGAAGCCCACGATGATGTCGGTGGTGATCGCGGCGTGCGGAATCTTGTCACGGACCTTGTCCAGGATGCCCAGGAACTTCGTGGAGCGGTACGAGCGGCGCATGTCCTTGAGCACCTTGTCCGAGCCGGACTGGAGGGGCATGTGCAACTGCGGCATGACGTTGGGGGTCTCGGCCATCGCCTCGATGACGTCGTCGGTGAAGGCGGCCGGGTGCGGGCTCGTGAAGCGGACACGCTCAAGGCCCTCGATGTCACCGCAGGCGCGGAGCAGTTTGGAGAAAGCCAAGCGGTCCCCGAATTCCACGCCGTAGGAGTTCACATTCTGGCCGAGCAGGGTGACCTCGACGGCGCCGTCGTCCACCAACGCCTGGATTTCGGCCAGGATCTCGCCCGGACGGCGGTCCTTCTCCTTGCCACGCAGCGAAGGAACGATGCAGAACGTGCAGGTGTTGTTGCAGCCCACGGAGATGGAAACCCAGCCCGAGTACACGGAGTCGCGTTTGGTGGGCAAGGTGGATGGGAAGACGTCCAACGACTCCAGGATTTCCAGCTGTGCCTCGTTGTTGTGGCGGGCCCTGTCCAGCAAAGCCGGGAGCGCCCCCACATTGTGGGTACCGAACACGGCATCCACCCACGGAGCCTTGCGCACGATGGTTTCGCGATCCTTTTGCGCCAAGCATCCGCCCACGGCGATCTGCATGCCCGGATGGGCGGCCTTGACCTGTTTGAGTTCCCCGAGGTTGCCGTAAAGCTTGTTGTCGGCGTTCTCACGGACGGCGCAGGTATTGAAGACCACGACGTCGGCGACGCCGCCGTCGAAAGGCACGTATCCTGCATCCTCCAGGAGTCCTGCCATGCGCTCGGAGTCATGGACATTCATTTGGCAACCGAAGGTGCGGACCTGGTAGGTGCGCTTCACCCCGTGCTCGGGTGCGGGCTCGCTAACAGGGGCCGGAACGGGCTGCTGAACGGGGGCTGGTGCTGGTGCTGCGGAAGGGGAACTCACCAATCTAGGGTAGCCCCTCGGACTAGTACCAGTTGAAGCCCATCTCATGCTGCCAAGCGTTACAGGGGGAACCGTAACGGTCGCGGATGTAGCCGAGGCCCCAATCGATCTGGGTCCGGTAGTTGCTGAGCCAGTCGCTGCCTGCCGAATAGTACTTGTCCGGCGGCAACGCCTGCGCAACACCGTAGGCACCGCTGCTGGGATTGGTGGCATCCGTCATCCAGCTTGATTCCTGGGTCCATAGCAGGGACAGACACTGCATTTGGTCCTGGCCCCAGCCGTAGGCGCCGAGCCGGGAGGACGCATATTGCCGTGCACCTGCCGGGTCGTTGACGACGTTTCCTCCGCCACCGCCTCCCCCGCCTCCGAAGCCGCCGCCTCCGCCGCTGCTGATGGGCGGCTGGACGGGTTGCTGGGCTTGCTGGGCTCTGTTGGCTGCTGCCGCGGCGTCGGCTTCCGCTTGGCGCTGCGCCGCCTCCCTCTTGGCTTCCTGGGCAGCCTGATAGGCGGCAAGCGCCACCTGGCCTTCCTGGTATTTCTGCGCAACCGCGGCAGAAGTGGAGGTCAAGGTCGCGAGCTGAGCGACCATGGTCTTTCGCTGGCCGTCCGTGGCGGCAACGCTGTCCTCGGCGGCGCGCCTGGCGGACTCTGCGGCCTGGGCCTTTGCCGCGGCGTCGCTGTCCAACTGCGCCAAGACATCGCGGGCAGCTTGTTCCTGCGCGGTTGCGGCGGCGGATGCCTGGGAAGCGCTCAGGGCATCATCGTGCAGCTTCGCCGTCCGATCGAGGACCCTGTTCAGCAAAGCGAAATTTTGGATGTTGTCTGGCGCGATGGCGGCATTCGCGAGGGACCAGGGCCCGGGATCGAAGCCGCCTGACTCGTATGCCTTGACAACCAGGGACGAGGTGGCCTTCTTCAATGAATCCGCTTTTGCCTTGGCCTGTTGGGACGCTTCAGCCAGTTTCTGGGTGACTGCCTGCTGATGCTGCAGCGCGTCATGGGCCTTCGCGTACTCAGTTCCCGCTTTGATGGCTGCCGCGCCTAGCTCGCCGGACTTCTGTTGAAGGCCGGCCAATAACTGGTTGATGCGGTCCACTTCGGCACTTGCGGCAGCCTCGTTCCCCTGGGCCTGCTGTACCTCCGCCCAGCTCGGATAGCCCGACGGCGGGGCATCGTCGTCCGCGGAAGCCGGGCTTGCCTGGAGAAGCGACGCGACAAGCAAGGGCACAATGATTGCCGAAAGCCGTAACGACAACGGATTCATTGGATCTGACCTGCTTCCCAACTCGGAACACTAGTCCAGAACCTTAGCCGACGGCCACCAAGAAGCCACCTAAACCCGCCGCCCGGGACAAGACTCACAGGCAGCTCTCAGTTTCCCGGGCGACGTCGCCTAGCCGATGTCATCTGCTTCAGGACCACCGTGCGCCCCGGCACTGTGGGACTCCGGCTGCCCTGCCAAGGCTTCGTCCAAGACCTCCCCAACAATCCGGAACGCCGCCGATGGTTGGTAGCCCTTGCGGGCAAGCATCGACGCGAGCCGCCGGGTTTGCTTGTCGCGCTCGGTCCTGTCGGAAAGGTCTGTTCCAGCCCTCAGACGGCGCGCGACCAGGTCCCTGGCCGCGGTGCGCTCGTCGTCATCGCTCACCTGCGCGAGGGCCTTCTCGGCCGTTTCGGCGTCGATGCCTTTGTCCGCCAATTCGCGCCGCAAGGCACCCCGGGCGAGTTTCCTCGACTGTGCACGGCTGCGGACCCACATCTCGGCGAAATCGGCGTCATCAATGAGCCGGACTTCCTCGAAGCGGTCCAACACGGCTTCGGCCACATCATCCGGCACACTCCGCTCAGCCAGCTTGCGCGCAAGCTGGAGCCTGCTCTTGGGCGAATTGGTGAGTTGGCGGAGCACAATGGCCCGGGCAACTGCTTCCGGATTGGCTTCAGGGTCTGCTGCTACGGACGAATCCGCAGACGGACCCCAGGACCGGGAATGGCCCTGGCGCTTAGCCGTCAACGGCCTTCAGCTTCGGAGATTTCTCGGCTTCGGCAGGCTTGACTACTCCGACACCAAGCTTTTCCTTGATGAGCCGTTCGAGGTCCGCGGCCAACTCCGGGTTGTCCCGCAGGAAGCGGCGGGAGTTCTCCATGCCCTGCCCCAGCTGGTCACCGTCATAGGTGAACCATGAACCGGACTTCTTGATGATGCCGTGCTCGACGCCCATGTCGATGATGCCGCCCTCACGGGAGATGCCCTGGCCGTAGATGATGTCGAACTCCGCGATCTTGAAGGGCGGAGCCATCTTGTTCTTGACGATCTTGGCCTTGGTGCGGTTACCTACCGAATCCGCGCCTTCCTTCAGCGTCTGGATGCGTCGGACGTCGATGCGGATGGAGGCATAGAACTTGAGGGCCTTACCACCGGTGGTTGTTTCCGGGGAACCGAAGAAGACGCCGATCTTCTCACGGAGCTGGTTGATGAAGATAGCGGTCGTCTTGGTCTGGCTCAGCCGGCCGGTGATCTTACGCAGGGCCTGGCTCATGAGACGTGCCTGGAGGCCGACGTGGGAGTCACCCATTTCGCCTTCGATTTCAGCGCGGGGAACCAAAGCGGCGACGGAGTCGATCACGATGACGTCCAAGGAACCTGAGCCGATCAGCATGTCCATGATCTCAAGCGCCTGCTCACCCGTGTCCGGCTGCGAAACCAGTAGCGCGTCGGTATCGACGCCCAGTTTTGCCGCGTACTCGGGGTCGAGGGCGTGCTCGGCGTCGATGAAGGCTGCGATGCCGCCCTGGCGCTGGGCGTTCGCCACCGCGTGAAGCGCGACGGTGGTCTTACCGGAGGATTCCGGACCGTAGATCTCGACGACACGGCCACGAGGCAACCCGCCAATGCCAAGAGCGACGTCCAAGGCGATGGAACCGGTCGGAATGACCTCGATCGGCGCCCGGACTTCGTCCCCAAGGCGCATGACCGAGCCCTTGCCGAATTGCTTGTCGATCTGGGCAAGCGCTGCCTCGAGCGCCTTCTCACGATCCTGATTTGCCGCCATGGTTCACACCTCTGATGCTTTCTCGCTGTGGACTGGCCTGAACGGCCGCTTTCCTGTCTCATCCGACGCTAGTACGAGCCGCTGACAATCTTGTGTGCGACTTCGTCTATGTGGAAAACCACAGGATCCGAATGATGCGAAAAATGGTCCGCTAGGGTCAATTTTCCTCTGAAAGGAGCATAGCCTCATCCGAACAGATATTCGAACAAATTTGCGGGCGTGTCCGCCAGAAACCGGAAGTCAGAACGTTCCGGCCGCTTTGTCCGCGGGCTTGATGTCCCTGCCGAGCCGTCGCTCCGGAGGAACGTCCTGGACGTCGCACAGGGCAAGCCAGACGTCGCGGGGGCTGTAGCCCGCTGCCAAGGCGTCGTCTGCCGTACGGCCGCCGACGCCGGCCAATACAAGGGAGCTGCTGAGGACCCGGGAGTATCCAGCCCCGAATTCATCGTCCATCAGCCGCCAGAAGTCACTGATCCGCACCAATAGAGTCTCTCATGGGAGCGGACTCTAGAATGGTTGTCATGAGCAACACTTCCGACGACGCGCCAGAGATGGTGGAGGCAGGCGACAACGTCGACGCCGCCCTCCAGCAGGTGGAACACCAGCTGAGCATGTTCTGGCGACGCGCCCGATCGCTGTCCCACCAGTTATCCCGCCAGGTCCATCCCGACATGGAACCAGCCGCTTACGGACTGCTGTCGATCATCCGCAAGGAGGGTCCCATCCGACTCACGGAGCTTGCCTCGTGTATCGGCGTCGGGAAGCCCTCGGTGAGCCGCCAGATCGCGTTCCTCGAGAGCATCGGCATGGTCTACAAAGAAGCCGACCCCCAGGATGGCCGCGCACAATCGATCCGGCTCACCCCCAAGGGCGAAGAAAAGATGCACCAGGTCCAGGACGCACGCCGGCAGGTATTCCGGGAACGCCTGGGCGAGTGGCCGCTGGAAGAAATCCAGACGCTGGCTGACTACATTGAACGGCTCAACGCGGCCTACGGCGAAGGAACCGGCAAGGACTGAGCGCCAAGCCACAGAAGACCAAAGAAGGAGGGCCTCCAGATGGAGGCCCTCCTTCTTTGCTTCAAGTATGTGCCGCTAATTCGGCGCAACAGATCCCTGCAGCGACGTGCTGGATCGTACTCCGGCAACTGGGTACCGGAGCCAGGTCCGTCTAGCGGGCTCCGGAGAGCATGCCCTGGGTGAAATCGTCGTTCAGTTCGGCGCTGAGCTCGCGGTCGAGATCGCGGCCGTAGCGCTGCGCGAATTCCTGCGGGACGGTGTCCGGAACTGCGACGCCTTCGGCGACGGCAACCCGGTCACTGACCTCGCGGAGCATGCCGGACAACGGAACGTCCAGCGCCGAGCAGATCGAGGACAGCAGCTCTGAGGATGCTTCCTTCTGGCCGCGCTCAACTTCGCTCAGGTAGCCAAGGGAAACGCGGGCGCTGTGCGAGACTTCGCGGAGCGTACGGCCCTGGCGCTGGCGGACATCGCGCAGGACATCACCAATTTCGTGACGCAGTACAACCATTTTGCGCTCCTTCTGTTCGCTCGGTGCCTTCTCGGCCAAGCCCACATCCTTCCAGCGGACAACGCCGTTTATGGATACGGGCTGCTTAACCATCTGTATCGCCTTGCTCCCTCGTGAGTCCGGTTCACCTTGCAGGTGCACCGGTTGTTTTCTACATCCTAGGCGCCCCGGCCATTCCGGGGCGACACAATGTAACAACTATTGGGCCGCTGTTTTTGTTCCCGGCTACTTTACGTGCGGTAGGTCGGCATGGGCAAGGCACTCAAACAAGCGCTCCAGCGCGGCTTTCGTTGCCTGCGCACGGATGCTTGGCCGATCTCCCCGAAAGGAGTAGGCATGAGCCGCGGCTCCGCCCGACGTGGCGACACCAATGTAGACAGTACCAACCGGCTTCCCGTCGTGCGGCAATGGCCCCGCAACTCCCGTGGTGGAGACCCCGACGTCGGCCCCGCACGCGCGTCGGGCGCCGTCGGCCATAGCCGCGGCCACCTCGGCGTCGACGGATCCGACCGCGGAAAGCAGGTCCTCGGAGACCCCCAGGATTCCGGCCTTGACCGCATTCTGATAGGCGACGACCCCGCCCTGGAGCATCCCTGACGCCCCAGGAGTATCAGCGAGGGTGGCGGCAACCATCCCGGCTGTCAGGGATTCCGCGGTAGCCACTGTGACGCCCCGCTCGATGGCGAGGGCGACGGCGGAAGCGGCCACGTCATCAGCGGTAGGGCTCATGCGCGCTTTCCGGCCGAGCGAAGCTTTGCGGCTTCAATCACGTATTCGACGCCGGTCCACACTGTGATGACGAGAGCGACGATCATGACCCAGAAGGCCACGCTGACGAGCCACGGGGCGAAAGAATTCAACGGCAGGATGTAGAGGAAGATCGCGACAGTCTGGACGGCGGTCTTGAGCTTTCCGCCACGCGACGCCGGCATCACCCCATAGCGGATGACAAAGAAGCGCAAGGCGGTGATGCCCCATTCGCGCACGAGGATGAGGATGGTGATCCACCACGGCAGCTCCCCCAGCGCCGACAGGAGGACGAGTGCCGATCCGATCAGCAACTTGTCGGCAATGGGGTCCGCGATCTTGCCGAAGTTGGTGACGAGGTTGCGGCTCCGGGCGATGTCGCCGTCGAGCTTGTCCGTATAGATGGCCACGGCGAAGGCCACTACGGCGGCCCAGCGCCAGATTCCGTGCTGGCTGTTGTCCTCCAGAAGGAACCAAACGAAGAACGGGACCAGGACAATTCGAAGCATCGTCAGGATGTTGGGCAGGTTCCAGATATCGGAGCTGCTGGAACCGGCTTTGCTGCCGTCGGATGTAGTCACCCCTCTAGGCTACCGTCCGGTCAATGACCAGGCGTCTTCGCCGCCCTCGTCCTCGTCATCGATGCCATCTGCTCCGTCGTGGTATTCCGTGACCTGCTTGCGGCGTTCGAGATCGGCGGCCACGAGGTCCTCTGCGTAGCCTCCGACGGCGATGTTCGCGTTCGCGTTCTCGCTCAGGGCCGCCGTGTGCGCGTCGGGCGCAGCCGGAGCCTCCTGGCCCTTCATGGCCGCCAGCACGGGAGCGAGGTCGTCCGGCTTGACTAGGACATCGCGGGCCTTGGAGCCCTCCGACGGACCAACGACGCCGCGCGACTCCAGGAGGTCCATGAGGCGGCCGGCCTTGGCGAAGCCGACGCGAAGCTTGCGCTGCAGCATCGACGTAGAGCCGAACTGGGTGGTGACCACGAGTTCGGTCGCCTGAAGCAGGACCTCGAGATCGTCTCCGATGTCGTCGTCGATCTGCTTCTTCTGCGCCTCGGGCGCCACGTCGTCGCGGTA
This sequence comes from Arthrobacter sp. efr-133-TYG-118, assembly GCF_030209755.1. Taxonomy (GTDB): domain Bacteria; phylum Actinomycetota; class Actinomycetes; order Actinomycetales; family Micrococcaceae; genus Arthrobacter. Next base: position 60,603 of record NZ_JARVRH010000024.1, read on the forward strand.
GACGGCCTTGAGTTGGCCCTTGACGTGCTCCACCACGCGGTGGATTTCAGACTCGGTGACCCAGGCGCCCTGCACGCGCATCGCCTTGGAGGCGCCCATCGGCAGGAAGAGCGCGTCACCCTGGCCAATGAGTTTTTCCGCGCCCGGTTGGTCCAGGACCACGCGGGAGTCGGTGACAGAGGACGTGGCGAACGCCATACGCGAGGGGACGTTCGCCTTGATCAGGCCGGTGACGACGTCAACCGAGGGACGCTGGGTGGCCAGGACCAGGTGGATGCCGGCAGCACGGGCGAGCTGGGTGATTCGGACAATCGAGTCTTCGACATCGCGCGGGGCCACCATCATGAGGTCGGCGAGCTCGTCCACGATCACCAGCAAATAAGGGTAGGGCTTGATGACGCGCTTGGAGTCAACCGGCGGAACAACCTTGCCGGCGCGGACGGCCTTGTTGAAGTCGTCGATGTGCTTGAAGCCATACTTGGCGAGGTCGTCGTAGCGGGCGTCCATTTCACGCACCACCCATTGAAGCGCCTCGGCCGCCTTCTTGGGGTTGGTGATGATGGGCGTGATGAGGTGCGGAACACCCTCGTAAGCGGTCAGTTCGACGCGCTTGGGGTCCACCATGACCATGCGGACCTCATCGGGCGTCGCGCGCATCAGGATCGACGTGATCATCGAGTTCACGAACGACGACTTACCGGCACCCGTAGCACCCGCCACGAGCAAGTGCGGCATCTTGGCGAGGTTCGCGACGACGTAGCCGCCCTCGACGTCCTTGCCGACGCCCATCACCATGGGGTGATCGGTCCGCCGCGCGTTCTGGCTGCGCAGGACATCGCCGAGGGACACAGTCTCGCGGTCCGTGTTGGGGATCTCGATGCCGATGGCCGACTTGCCCGGGATGGGGCTAAGGATACGTACGTCGCTCGACGCCACGGCATAGGAAATGTTCTTGGACAACGCCGTGACGCGCTCCACTTTGGTGCCGGAAGCAAGTTCGATCTCGTAGCGGGTCACGGTCGGGCCCCGGCTGAAGCCGGTGACGGTAGCGTCCACATTGAACTGTTGCAGGGTGTCCGTGAGTGCGGCCACGACGGCGTCGTTCGCTTCCGTGCGCTCCTTCGGGATGGAACCCGGGGTCAGGTTGTCCGAGGACGGCAGCGTGTAGGTGACATCGCCGGCAAGCGAAAGTTGCTCGGTGCGCTGCGGAATCGGCGTCGGGGGCGGGGGCGGGCCGACCGGTGCCGAAGGCACGATAACAGGGGGGACGGCGGCGGTCGGCGCGACCAGGGGGATCGCTTCGGTGGCGTTGTCCGCAGCCGCCTTCGGGCTTCCGAGTCCCTGGGCGGCCTTGATCTTCTCGACGGCGATTTCGGCCTGGGTCGGTCGGCGTACCCCTGGCGGCACGGACGGCCCGCCCTTTGCGGGAGGGGCATCGTCGTCGACGATTGCGTGTTCGAAGGCCTCGTCGCCGACATAGCCCTCGAGCGTGGGGTCGTCGTCGTGGTCCTTGCCGAAGAACCGCTTGCGGCGCTTCTTCTTCGGTTCGACCGCCACCTCGTTTTCGTAGAGGTAGCTGCGGTCATGGGAATCGCCGCGTTGCGCGTCCGGATCCACCAGGTCGACGCCCATGAGGTGCTCGTAGGCGCCACGGATACGCCGGGGAATGGCGCCGAAGGGCGTGGCGGTGAGAATCAGGAGGGACACAAACGCCAGGGCACCGTAGACCATGACGGGGACCACGGGGTGGATGGCGGCAAGAGGCGACGCCGCGAGGAAGCCGAGCATCCCGCCCGCGCGGCGGAGGCCCTCGAAGCCATCGGCGACAGTCGGCTGGCCGCCGATAATGTGGGCCAAGCCGGTGCCGGCGAACGTCATGATCAGGAAGCCGATGCCCACGCGGTTATTGCCACGGCTGTCCCACGGCTGCCGGAAGAGCCGGAAAGCGCAGACGAAAAGCATGAGCGGAAGAAGCAGGGATACCCAGCCGAAGGTTCCATTCACGATGCTGAAGACAACATCCGGGAACCAGCCTTTGAAGCCCCACCAGGCGAAGGTGGCTATGAAGACACCGAGTGCCAGGTTGAAAAGCGCGGCGCCGTCCCGGCGGTCCAGGGGATCAAGGTCACTGACGTCGTGGCCGATCCGGCGGATGCCCGCACCCACAACGTGCCCGATCCCCAGCCAAACACCGGCAAGCGCGCGCTGGATCCACGGCTGTTGGGGTTCGACGACGGCGGCCTGCTTGCCGCGGGCCGTGGCTGTGCCGCTCCTGCCGGTCTTGGCCGGGGTCCGGCCGCTGCCCGAGCCGCCGGATTTGCTATTGGAGCTGCCTCTAGGCGCGGAGGTAGTACGAGTCGCCATATCGGCCACGCTACCCCAAGCCGTCCGGAAACCCGCGGATTTCAGGGGCGCGGAGGAACCATGTTGCCCCTGTTGAACAATCTGCGGACCCTGTTTTGCGGCGAGCCGGTCCTGAAACACGAACGGCCCGGTTCGCCTGAACCGGGCCGTTCGGAGCCTGACACCGGGGCGTCAGACTGGCTGTGCCTGCGGAAGTCATGCCTCCGGGATTAAGCTTCCAAGACCAACGGGATGATCATGGGGCGCCGGCGAAGCTTGCGGTTGACCCACGTGCCGATCACGCGACGCACCACTTGCTGGAGCTGGTGGTTGGTGTGGTCCGCGTGGTGTAGCACTGCGTCTTCAAGGGCCGCGTTGATCTTGGGGATGATCTCGTCAAAGACGGAATCGTCTTCGGCCACGCCGCGGGCGTGGATTTCCGGGCCCGAGACGATCTTGCCTGTGGTCCGGTTGATCACGGTGATAACGGAGATGAAGCCCTCGTCGCCCAGGATCCTGCGGTCCTTGAGGTCGGCGTCGGTGATTTCACCCACGCTGGAGCCGTCCACATAGACGAAGCCCACTTCCACCTGGCCCACCACATTGGCTTTGTGGTCCCTGACGTCAATAACTGTGCCGTTGTCGCTGAGGATGACGCGGTCCGAGGGCACGCCGGACTCTTCCGCCAGGTTGCCATTGGCGATGAGGTGCCGGGTTTCGCCGTGCACGGGCATGGCGTTCAGGGGCTTGAGGATGTTGTAGCAGTAGAGCAGTTCTCCGGCGGCGGCGTGGCCGGAGACGTGCACTTTGGCGTTGCCCTTGTGGACGACGTCGGCGCCGAGCTTGAGCAGCCCGTTGATGATCCGGTAGACCGCGTTCTCGTTGCCCGGGATGAGGCTCGAAGCCAGGATGACGGTATCGCCCTGGCCGACCACCACGCGGTGGTCTCCGTTGGCCATCCGCGACAGGGCCGCCATGGGTTCGCCCTGGGATCCCGTGGACATCAGGACCACGCGGTGGTCCGGAAGGTTGTCGATGTTCTTGATGTCCACCAGGATTCCCGGCGGGACGTCAAGGTAGCCCAGTTTCGCGGCGATAGCCATGTTGCGCACCATGGAACGGCCCACGAAGGCGACATTGCGGCCGTGCTTGGCGGCAGCGTCCAGCACCTGCTGGACCCGGTGCACGTGCGAGGAGAAGGACGCAACGATGATCCGCTTCTTGGCCTGGCCGAACAAGCGGTCCAGGGTGGGACCGATTTCCTTCTCCGCCGTGGTGAAGCCGGGGACATCCGCGTTGGTGGAGTCGGCCATGAACAGGTCCACCCCTTCTTCGCCCAGGCGGGCGAAGTGACGCAGGTCCGTGATGCGGCCGTCGAGGGGCAACTGGTCCATCTTGAAGTCGCCCGTGTGCAGCACGTTGCCGCCGGCGGTGCGGATGAAGACGGCCAAGGCGTCCGGAATGGAGTGGTTGACGGCAACGAATTCGCATTCGAAGGGACCGAACTGCTCCGCTTGTCCTTCGGCGACCGTGAGCGTGTACGGCTTGATCCGATGTTCCTGGAGCTTGGCCTCAACGAGGGCAAGCGTCAGCTGGGAACCGACCAACGGCAGGTCCGGACGCAGGCGCAGCAGGTACGGCACAGCGCCGATGTGGTCTTCGTGGCCGTGCGTCAGGACGATGGCAACGACGTCGTCCAGCCTATCCTCGATGTACGAGAAATCGGGCAGGATCAGGTCGACACCCGGCTGGGTCTCTTCAGGGAAGAGCACGCCGCAGTCAACCACCAGCAGCTTGCCGTTGATTTCGAAAACAGCCATGTTGCGGCCGATCTCCCCCAGGCCGCCAAGGGGCACAATCCGGAGTGTTCCCTGCGGAAGTTTGGGCGGGGTGACAAGTCCGGGAAGGGCGGTTTGGGTCATAATGCGCTACTTTCCGGCGGAATCCTTCTAGACAGTGAAGTCCATTCCAGCTTCCGCCAAGTCCTCGCGGATGATTGCGATCTCGGCGGCGTCCGGCTCCACGAGGGGCAAACGGACAACCGAGTTGGGCAGGACTCCCTGCCATTTAAGAATTTGTTTGGCGGCGACTGCGCCTTGGACCCGGGTCATGGTTGCACGGATCACGGGCTCGAGATCGAAGTTGATCTTGCGTGCCGTGCCCAGGTCGTTCGCGTTGATGGCGTCGATGAGCTCACGGAAACGGCGGGTGACGACATGGGTGGTGACGCCAATCAGGCCGACCGCACCCATGGCCATCCACTGGAGGGTCAGGCCGTCGTCCCCCGAGTAGAAGAGAAGGTCGGTTTCCGCCATGACCCTGGTGGCTGCGGCGAAGTCGGCTTTGGCGTCCTTGACCGCAACGATGTTGGGGTGGGCGGCCAGGCCGATCATGGTCTCCGGCGTGATCTGAATGGAGGAGCGTCCGGGAATGTCATAGAGCATGACAGGGAGCTCGGTGGCGGACGCAATGGCCTCGAAGTGGGCCCGGACTCCGGCCTGGCTCGGCTTGTTGTAGTACGGGGTGACGATCAGGAGTCCGTCGACGCCGAGCTTCGCGGCTTCCTGGGAGAGGTGCACCGAGTGCGCGGTGTCATTGGTTCCCGTGCCCGCGATGATTGCCGCGCGACCGCCCACAGCTTCCTTCACGGCGCGGAACATGCCGAGGTTTTCCTCGTCGGTGAGCGTCGACGTCTCCCCCGTTGTTCCGGTGACCACCAGGCCATCGCAGCCGTCGTCAACGAGCTTGACTGCCAGTTCCGCTGCCTGCTTGTAGTCAACTTCGCCGTCCTTGGTGAACGGGGTGACCATGGCGGTCAGAAGGGTACCGAGAGCAGGAACGTTCGCACGAGAGTCAGACATATGAAAAACGTTACCCTGTCACCTGCGGGTTAGGAGAATGGGGCCCGCGTGATGATCGTCAAATTCAGCGAAGTGAGAGCAAGACCTCAGGCTAATGTCATTTTCAGAAGTCGACTGCACGGAATGTCCAAAGCCCTCTGCACGGATTCGAGGCGTGTTTGACTGAAACCGGTTCTGCGAGTGTACTTGGGGCTGGTGAGTAGCAGGGCTTGGCTACTTGGTGGCGTCGTTGAGCGGATGTCGGAACTCCTCTTCGCTGTTGGGGCCGACGCTTGAACGCTAATGAAAAACGTGGACCCGGGTCCTGTTAGAAGTCGATGACGACGTCGAAAAGGTTGGCCGGCTGCCCGGTGACGGCAGCGGCCGCGGAGCGGACCGCGTCAGGGATTTCCTCTAGCGTCCGCGCCTGAGCGGACAGCTCTGCATCTGCACAGCCTTGGCCTTGAAGAACCCGTCCGAGGCACTAGCGTTGTAAACGTTCAGCTGCAAGCCTTTCACCCTCCAGCCAGCTTCTGAAAGTAACTGCGCGGATTATCCGAAGTCGTCTGCACAGGGTGCACGTCAACATGTAGGAAATCTGACTCCTCTGTCCGGCGTGGGGGGAGGCATCCAGAGATCCGCCTGCTGTTAAAGCCTGGCGTAGGCCCAGCCGTCCCGCTGGCGCTGGGCAAGGTGGGCGATAGCCGCGGGAACTGTGCCAACGTCGGGGGTGAGGTCCTTTTCTTCCAAGCCCGCTGAGCGCATGCTGTTGCCGCAGGCGAGGATGCTCACGTCCAGTTGCCGGGCGTCGCTAACAGCTTCGGCGGCTGGGGAGCCTGCGGCGAGGAGTTTGACGCCTGGCCCTTGGACAACCACTTCAATGCCGGTCTCAGGGTGCAGTGCTGCGCGGGCGTTCGCGGCGCTGCGGAGAATACCGGCCAGGGCGTCCTGTTCAAGCGGACCAGCGGCGTGAATGAGAAGGCCCTTGCCGTTTCCCGCCTTCGTGGCTTCGGGGGTCGTTTGGTTCATTGGCATCATTTACTCCGTTGCTTCCCCGAGCGCGGTCATGGCCTTGCGAAGGCGCGTGGCGGCGTCGTCCGCCACTTCCTTGACGGCGGCAGTGTTGCTGAGCTGGACCATGGTTTGCGGGTCGATGGCTTCCACCGTGGTGGAGTCCGCGAGGCTGTTCCGGCGTACCACCACGTTGCACGGCAGCAGGGCACCCATTTGCGGCTCGGCGGCGAGAGCTCGGCTGGCGAGGGTCGGGTTGCAGGCGCCGAGGATGACGTAATCCCCGACGGCGTCCGCGGCTTCGGGGCCGAGCTTGGCTTCGAAGGCGGACCGGATGTTGATTTCCGTCAGGATCCCGAACCCCTGCGCGGCAAGGGCCTCCCGGGTGCGTTCCAGTGCTTCGGCCCAGGGAAGGGCAACGGTGGTGGCCAGCGTGTACGTCATGGTGCTCCTCGAAGTTGCAGGACGGTGTCCGGGCGGACTGGTCAGGCGAGGGACAGGAAGAGCTTTTCCAGCTCTTTCCGGTCCATGGTTTCGTCCTTCTGGACGATGCACTGCTCCAGGCCGGTGGCGATGATGGCGAAGCCGGCGCGGTCGAGGGCCTTGGAGACGGCCGCGAGCTGGGTAACGACGTCCTTGCAGTCCCGGCCTTCCTCCAGCATGCGGGTGACGGCGGCGAGCTGGCCCTGTGCGCGCTTGAGGCGGTTGATCACAGGCGTGAGTTCAGTTGGGTTCAGTTCCATAAGGGGTTCTCCATCATCGGGGTGCTGCCCCCAAGCATATACCCCCCTGGGTGTATTGACTACCCCTGGGGGTATCTGTGATACTCGGTGGGGTATTCACGTTTACCTATCGAGAGGCCAGCAATGACTTCCCCCTCCTCGGCTCCTGCCGTTACCTCGCTCGCCCCTGCAGCCCTCCAGTCCTGGCTCAAGGAACACCAGGACCTGGTGGTGATTGATGTGCGTTCCGCCGCTGAATTCGAGTCCATGCACATCCGCGGCTCCTACAATGTGCCGCTTCCGCTGCTTTCCGAGCACACCGACGAGCTCGCCGCGCGGCTGGGTTCTCGCGTGGTCCTGGTGTGCCAGTCCGGCATCCGCGCCGAGCAGGCACGCCAGCGCCTCGGCAAGTCAGGGATCGACGGCGCCTACGTCCTGACGGGCGGTGTTCCCGGGTTCGCTGCCGCGGGCGGCGATGTTGTCAAGGGCAAGGACCGCTGGGACCTGGAACGCCAGGTCCGCCTGGCTGCCGGTTCCTTGGTGGTGCTGGGCCTGGCCGGGGGCAGGTTCGTCTCTCCCAAGGTGCGCATGCTGGCCGGGGCCATCGGAGCCGGCCTGACGTTCTCGGCCGCCACCAACACGTGCGCCATGGGCAAGGCCCTCTCGGCCATGCCGTGGAACAAGGCCGCCACGGAGCCCACCCGCGAAAGCGCCATCCTGCGGCTTCCCGCGCCGGCCCTTGAAGAGGACGCCGCGGCGTGATTCCCGCCCTGGGTCTGGGGCTCGTCGTCGGGATCGTCCTGGGCGTAGTGGGCGGCGGCGGGTCGATCATCGCGGTTCCGGCCCTGGTGTATGGGGTGGGCATGAGCCCGGCCCAGGCCATCCCCACCTCGCTGCTGGTGGTGGGGGTGTCCTCGCTGGCCTCCCTGCTGCCACGGGTCCGGGAGGGCCTGAACTGGCCGGTCATCGCACTGGTCGGGGCTGCCGGCATCCCTGCTGCCTGGGGCGGTGCGGCCGTAGGCCGGCTGCTGGACCCGAACATCCTGATGCTGGCCTTCGCCGTGATCATGGTGACAGCGGGCATCCGGATGCTCAGGAAGCCGCGCGAATCCGAAGGGTCCTGCAGCACGGGGCCGCACCGGGCCTTCCGGTCCTGCGCCCCGAAGGCCATAGGGGTAGGGCTGCTCGTGGGCTTCCTCACCGGACTGCTCGGGGTGGGCGGGGGCTTCCTCATCACCCCCGCGCTGACCATCTTCCTTGGCCTGCGCATGAAGCAGGCTGTCGGAACGTCCCTGGCGATCATCGTCATCAACTCCGCCGCCGGATTCAGTGCCCACGCTGCCGGTTACACCATCGACTGGGCCACCACCCTGGCGTTCGCGGTCCCGGCCATCCTCGGTTCACTCGTCGCCGCCAGGCTGGCCCGCCGTCTGAAGGACAAGCACATCCGCATCTCATTCGCGGTACTCATCTTCGCCGTAGCGGTATGGGTCACCGCCGGCACCGTCAACGCCTGACCACACCAAATAGGAGAACACCATGGGACTGATCGATTCCCTCAAAAAGGCCTTCAGCAAGCCCTCCAGGACCATCAGCGTCGCCCAGGCCAAGGAACTGCTGGGGGCCGGCGCCACTCTGATCGACGTCAGGTCCGCCCAGGAATGGCGCACCGGACGCGCGCCCCAAGCCAAGCACATCCCCCTGGACCGGCTGCAGGGCAGCCAGGCAGGGATCCAGAAAGCCCGTCCCGTGATCGCCGTGTGCGCCTCCGGGGTACGGTCCGCCTCCGCGGCCCGGCTGCTAGCCGCTAAAGGCTACGACGCTTACTCCCTCCGCGGCGGCATGGCGGCCTGGCGCCAGGCCGGCGAACCCGTCCGCTAACAACAGCCCACAATATTCCGAAGGAGAATCCCATGGCCGAAATCACCATCACCGAAGCCGATCAGCGTAGCTCCACTGCCCGCATCCTCGATGTCCGTGAGGACTTCGAAGTCGCCGAAGGCATAATCCCCGGCGCCCTGCACATCCCCATGGGCCAGCTGCAGGCACGCCTGTCCGAACTGGACCCGGCAGTCCCCGTCATCACGGTCTGCCGCAGCGGAAACCGCAGCGCCGCCGTGGCTGACGCCCTCAACGGTGCCGGCTTTTCGGCGGACACCATGGCCGGCGGCATGGTCGCCTGGACCCGCGCCGGACTCCCCACCACCTGAGCCCTGCCCGAATCCAACCACCCACCCGAGAGGATACGAATCATCATGGCAACCATCGACGTCACCGAACAGAGCTTCGCCGAGACCCTGGAGAGCAACGAGATCGTCTTCGTTGACTTCTGGGCGGCATGGTGCGGTCCCTGCCGCATGTTCGCACCCACCTACGGGAACGCTGCCGAACGGCACCCGGACATCACCTTCGCCAAGGTCGACACGGACGCCGAACAGGGATTTGCCGCAGCTGCGGGCATCACCTCGATCCCCACGCTGATGGCCTTCAAGGATAAGACCCTGGTCTTCTCCCAGCCCGGAGCCCTGAACGCGACCGGCCTGGAAGAGATCATCCAGGCCGTAAAGAACCTGGACATGGACAAACTCCGGGCTAATGATGCCCGGCAGCAGGCCTGACGCACGTACGGATTGTCGGGGGGATACCCCGCTACGAGCACACCGAAAAAATTTCCCTCCACCCCTCCCCGAAGGAGAGCACCAGATGCTTATCGAGCGCATTTACGATGAAGACCTCGCCCAGGCCAGCTACCTGATTGGCTGCCAGGCAAAGGGTGAAGCCATTGTTGTCGACGGCCGCCGCGACATCGCGGTGTACCAGGATCTCGCCGCGAAGAACGGCATGAAGATCGTGGCCGTCACCGAAACCCACATCCACGCCGACTATCTTTCCGGCACCCGCGAACTTGCCGCCGCGACCGGGGCAAAGATCTACGTCTCCGGCGAGGGCGGACCGGACTGGCAATACGAATTCGACGGCGAGCGGCTCTACGACGGCGACACCATCACCCTGGGCAACATCAGCATCAAGGCCGTCCACACCCCCGGGCACACCCCGGAGCACCTGTCCTTCCTGGTCACCGACGGCGCGTTCAGCGACAAACCCGGCTACCTGCTCTCCGGAGACTTCGTGTTCTCCGGCGACCTGGGCCGGCCGGACCTGCTGGATGAAGCAGCCGGCGGGATCGACACCCGCTTCCTGGGTGCCAGGCAGCTCTTCGCCAGCCTGCGCGACAAGTTCCTCACCCTGCCGGACTACGTCCAAGTCCACCCCGCCCACGGCGCGGGCAGCGCCTGCGGCAAGGCCCTGGGCGCCATCCCGTCCTCCACTGTGGGCTACGAACGCCTGTACGCCTGGTGGGGCCCCTACCTGGCCGCTAACGATGAACAGGGCTTCATCGACGAACTGCTGGATGGCCAGCCGGACGCGCACGCCTACTTCGGCCGGATGAAGCGTGAAAACCGCGTCGGCCCGGACGTCATGGGCGAACGCACCCTGCTGTCCGAGCTCTCCACCGAAATCGTCGCCGCAGGCCTGGCGGAGGACACCCTGACGTTCATCGACACCCGTTCCAACGCCGAGGTCCACGAAGGCACAGTGGCCCGGTCCCTGAACGTTCCGTCCGGCAAGTCGGTGGCAAGCCACGGCGCCTGGGTGGTCAACCCCGAGACCGACAAGAATCCGCTGGTGCTCCTGGCGAAGGACCAGGAACAGGCGCAGGACATGTGGGACCACCTGGTCCGGGTGGGCATCGACAACGTGGCCGGTTATGTCACCGGCATCGAGGGGCTGCCCACCTTCACACCGAAGCTGATCCAGCCCGAGGAAATCGACGGTTTCGATGCCGCCATGGTCCTGGACGTCCGCAACAAGACCGAGCACACCGCCGGGCATGTCCCGGGCTCGTACCAGCTCAGCGGGGGCCGGATCATGTGGCACCTGGATGAACTGCCGATCGGCGGTACCATCGTCTCCTACTGCCAGTCCGGCGTACGGAACTCCGTGGCGGCCAGCGCCCTGCGCCGCGCCGGGTACGACGTCGTTGAACTCGACGGCAGCTACGCCGCCTGGAACGCCTGGCAGCAGGCCCGCGAATCCGTCTCCAGCAACTAGAACAAAAACAGCAGCGCGTAGCGCGACATGAAGGCAAAGCTCTGGCGGCGGTACGGGAACCCGGCCACCGCCAGAGCTTTGCTCCGGCCATCGTTCCGACATCTGGAGTACATCCGTGAAATCCGGCAGCACCTCTTTCCCGCAGCGCCCCGGGCCACACGGCACCCCCTCCCGGCCAGCGCTCACCCTGGGCCTGCGTGAGAACCTGGCCCAGTTTATGCTCCTGGTCACCGTCAACGCCCTCGTCGGCGGCACCCTCGGACAGGAGCGCACCATCCTGCCGCTGCTGGCCGGACAGGTCTTCCACCTCGACCTGTATACGTCGGCCCTGACATACATCCTTGCCTTCGGGGTGGCCAAGGCCGCCACCAACTACTTCGCCGGAACCCTCTCGGACCGTTACGGCCGCAAACCCATCCTCGTGACGGGCTGGCTCATCGCACTCCCCGTCCCCCTGCTGCTGATCCTCGGGCCCTCCTGGGGCTGGATCGTCGCCGCCAACGTGATCCTCGGCATCAGCCAGGGCCTGACATGGTCCACCACTGTGGTAATGAAGATGGACCTGGTCGGGCCGTCCCGGCGGGGCCTCGCCATGGGCCTGAACGAGGCCGCCGGCTACCTAGGCGTAGCGGCCACTGCCCTGGCCACCGGCTACATTGCCGCGAGCTACGGTCTTCGGCCCGGCCCGTTCCTGCTCGGAGCCGCCTACATCGCACTCGGCCTGGGCCTGTCCATCTTTGCGGCGAAGGAAACCAGAGACCATGCCAGGGTCGAGGCGTGCAGCCACACGGCAGCCCACTCCGGCGCCCAAAGGGACCTGAGCAACCGGGAGATCTTCACCCTCACCAGCTTCCGGGACAAGTCATTATCCTCGGTCAGCCAGGCCGGCATGGTGAACAACCTCAATGACGGCCTTGCCTGGGGCCTGTTCCCTGTCCTGTTTGCCACCGCCGGGCTCAGCGTCGAACGCATAGGCATCCTCGCCGCCGTGTACCCCGCCGTCTGGGGAGCCGCTCAACTCGTCACCGGCGCCATGTCTGATAAATACGGCCGTAAATGGATGATCGTAGGCGGCATGCTTGTCCAATCTGTGGCACTGGGTATGGTCGCAGTCGGAACGAGCTTCGGTGTCTGGCTGGCTGCCGCAATCTTCCTAGGACTCGGAACCGCGCTGGTTTACCCCACCCTGTTGGCCGCAATCGGCGACGTCGCACACCCGGAATGGCGGGCGCGTTCGGTGGGCATCTACCGACTCTGGCGCGACGGCGGTTTCGCCGTCGGCGCGCTGCTCGCCGGCGTCCTCGCTGACGCCTTCGGCATCCCAGCTGCAGTTGCCGTCGTCGCCGCCCTCACTGCACTGTCCGGCATCCTCGTCGGGGTCCGCATGCGCGGATCGGACCACCTGACAAAGCGGTAGCAGCTTGGGCGCGATGTCCCGCAGTTCGCAGGAAGGGTATCCTGGCCGGGGCCACAAGGGCCGCACCACGATGGCAGCGAACCGCTGGTTCGCTTCGTTCGCATCAGGGCCTCATATGGTCACTTTGTGTGAAGGAGTTTGTGGCCGTCTGGGCGCAGCTCGCCGGTCGGCGACACATGCCGGTAGAGGGTCTGGCGGGTGATGCCGAGCTCATTGCAGAGTTCGCTGACTTTGGTGCCGGGCTTACCAAGCTTTGCGGAGGCCGTGGTGTCAATGGCAGTGCCCTGCCCAGTGAGAACCTTCAAACCACAACAGCTGGTACGGGTACGGCGGTTTGACGTCGCAATACATTGCGGGCATGCCCGCAACGCCGGCCGCGAGGGAAGCCATGCCCGCCACGCGGGGATCTCCCGCGGCCGCAGCCTTCCTGCCGGCAGCAGCACGGAAAACTTTCGGGTATAGCTGGTAAATGCTTCGGGGCCCGGTTCCATCTGGTCAATGAGCCAGGGTGTCCAGCCGCTAAGGCTCATCCTCTGAATCCGGTACAGGTCAACGCCGGTTCGTCGTGCCAGCTCGCGAGCGAATCCGGCGGGCGGGAATGTGTACAGTTCTTCCGGCCCGCCCCGTGCATGGCCCAAGTCCGACATGAGAACGTCAAGGCTGGCACCGTAGCGAGCGACGATTCGCCGCAACCATGACGAGAGTGCCTCGCCGGGCAGCGGTGCAGGATGGACCGGCCAGCGGCGCGAAGCAATCACAGCCGTTCCTTTTCGAACAGCCTTCGCCGTTCGCTGGGGCCGGTGCAGTCGGCCATGGTCAGCGTCCGGTGATTGATCCTCTCTTCCCCGCTTTCAACTACGGCGACCGCGGCGGCAGTCAGAAGGCGGGCGAGTTCTCCGATTTGGTGCCCTCGCTACGGGCGAGCAGGTACCGGGCCATGTCCTCGGTATCGATCGAGGACGGTGAGTGGAGGGGGAACGAGGCGGCGAAGCTGGCCAGCAGCGACCGGGTTTCGTCGCCCACCTCCCATGGCGGCAAGACGAACGGTTCGAATCTGTTCTCGAACTGGTCATCTGACCTCACGGCAAGGTATGCCTCACGCGTGCCCACCCCGACGAGGGGAATGTGGAGCTCGTTGCCCAGAAAGCGGAGCAGGTTCGGGAACTCACGCCGTGGCTCACCCCGCCCGGCGAGAACGTTGTGGAACTCATCGATCACCAACATCCGAACACCCACCTCACGCACCAAGGAGAGCGCCAGACGCTCGACGTCGGCGAGGCGCTGTCGCGGCCGAATCGGCGCACGGCCGCAATCCCTATCGAGCCCTGCGACGCCAACGCCCCGATCACTGAAGTCCGGCTTCTGGCCAGTTCCCACGCGGCATCCGACATCGTCAGTTCTCCCCGCGCAACAATGCGAACCGGATCGGTGTCCATGCCTGCATCCTTTGGGAACAGGAGTGCCGAACAGAAGCGACCTTAGCGCAGAGGAGTACCGACCGGCCAGTGTTCACAAGTCATCTGCACAACCCCCGAAACCACGGGAAGGTTTGCGCAGTCAGCTTCTGAAAGTGACAGATGAAGCGTCGCTATGGCGCCCGGGCTTCGCTGGCGTCTCGGGCGAGCAATACCGGGCAACCGCAGACTCCCGCAAGCGGTCCGCCCACGCCCCGAGTCGTTGGGCGGCCCGCACATAGTCGAACAATTCAACAGGGGTCAACGATTCGAGGTCAGTCTCCGCGAGCCGTCTGGCGAGTTCGGCGCCCGGCTGCTGTTCGGCCAGAACGGTTCCCTCGTGCCGCCACTGCACATCTTCGGGAGGCTCGCCCGCCACTAACTGCCGGAAGAGGAAATCGACGACACCCGGACTCATCGCCTTCATGGGCCCGTCCAGGCCTTGGGGATAGCCGTTCGGCCGCTTCGAAGGATCGTTCATGCAGCCATGGTATTCGAACATATATTCGAATACAAGGTGTTTCCTTAGAGGCGACAGCCGCTATCGCTCAGCTGCGGTGGGCTCAGAGCGGAAGAGGCGCACGGCGTCGCGCATGGATTCCCTCGCGCGCTTGCGGTCGCCGGCGGCGTCGTACGCGCAGCTGAGCCGGAACCAGGAACGCCAGTCTTCGGGGGCGGCCTCGGCCTCCACACGGTACTTCTCAAACTCGGCGTCCGCGGCGGCGCGCACGATGCGGCCCCCCGGCGTGCGGGGCAAGTTGTCCACGGGCAGCCCGCCCTCGGCTTCGAGCACCTTTGCCATCTTCTCCGTGCGGGCACCGAACACAAGCTCGCGGATCAATGCCCAGGCTCCGATGATGGGAAGCACCAGGTAGGCAGCGCCGATTCCCTTGGCGACCAGGTTCGCGTCACTGAGCAGCAGGATCGAGCGTTCGAACGTGACCACGAGGTAGAGAACCAACAAGAGGGTGACGGCACCCACCCAGATCTTGGTGCGGTTCTCCTTGAATGCGTTCCAAAGCGGGCCCATGCGCCTACAGCCCCAGGTCCAGATAGCCGTCCAGGCCGACCGTCAGCCCGGGGTGGGACGCCACATTGCGCAGTCCCAGCAACACTCCAGGCATGAAGGATGCCCGGTCGAAGGAATCGTGACGGATGGTCAGTTGCTCTCCTGGGCCGCCGAGGAGCACTTCCTGGTGTGCCACGAGTCCGCGCAGGCGGACGCTGTGGACGCGGACACCGTCCACGTCACAACCGCGGGCACCGTCAAGGGCGCTGTTCGTGGCATCCGGGCTTGCCGGGACGCCGGCTTCTTCGCGGGCGGCGGCAATGAGCTGGGCCGTGCGGACGGCCGTGCCCGAAGGCGCGTCCACTTTGTTGGGGTGGTGCAGTTCGATGATTTCCACCGATTCGAAATACTTGGAGGCCTTGGCCGCGAAGGCGGAGGCGAGGACGGAACCGAGGGCGAAGTTGGGGGCGATGAGGACGCCCGACTCCGGGTTCGCCGCAAGCAAGCCGCGCAACGCGTCAAGCCGCGCGGCGTCCCAGCCGGTGGTCCCGACAACAGCATGCATCCCGTGTTCGACGGCGAAACGGACGTTCGCTTCGGTGCTGTCCGGAACGGTCAGGTCAACGACATACTTGGCGCCGGCGTCGAGCAAGGTGTCAAGGGAATCGCCGCGGCCGAGCGCCGCGACGAGCTTCATATCGGAGGCTGCCTTCACCGCGTTCACGGCTTCGATACCCATGCGCCCCTGGGCGCCCAGCACGGCGACAGCAAGTTGTTCGGTCATGCCCTTAACCCTACCGGTTGGTGGCTGCCCCCAACGTGGGGTCGCCGGAACTGTGCCGGTTCGCCCGAACGCTCCGGCGAACCGGCACCGTTCCGGCGATTTCGACGGGAAGCGCCCTACTCCCCAGCCCCGACCCACTCGACCGTGCCGTCGCTGAAGAACTGTTCCTTCCAGATGGGCACTTGGGCTTTGATCCTGTCCACAAGCTCCGAGCACACCGCGAAGGCTTGCCCGCGGTGTGCAGCGGCAACGGCGCACACGAGCGCAGGGTCGCCAACCTCAAGCATGCCGATCCTGTGGGCGGCCCAGATACGGACAGGCTGGGCGGCCTCCCCCGAGTGCTCCGCCACGAGCGTCGCGACGACGTCGGCCATGACCTGGTGCGCCGTGGGGTGGGCGCTGTAGCTGAGCCTGTCGACAGGTTTGCCGCCGTCGTGGTTCCGGACCACACCGCTGAAGCTCACCACCGCTCCCGCGGTGTCCGATTCCACGGCCGCTATGGCCTGGACCACGGAAATCGGCTCCGCGCTGAGGATCGCACTGACGACTTCGAAGTCGGTTTCAGTGGTCATGGCTTCCCTCCAATTGATCGCAAAGGTGGGCGATGACGGGATCAAGGACGGCAAGGCCGTCCATCACGCCCTTGGGCGAACCCGGCAGGTTCACAATGAACGTCTTGCCGGCCGTACCGGCATGGCCCCGGCTCAGCATCGCCATGGGGGTCTTGGCCGCTCCGGCGCGGCGGATGCCTTCCATGAGCCCTGGTATTTCGCGATCCAGCAAAGGCAGGGTGACTTCCGGAGTGCGGTCATCGGGGCTCAGCCCGGTACCGCCGCTGGTAATAACGACGGCGGGTTCCTGGGTCAGCAGCGCACGGATGGCGGCACCGACCGGCTCGCCATCCGGCACCACCATGACGGGGAAAGTCTCGTAGCCGTGTTCGACCAACCAGTCCAGGATCACGGGGCCGCTCTTGTCCTCGTAGATTCCTGCCGCGGCGCGGTTGGACGCGATGACAACGCCAGCCTTCCGCGGGCCACGGCGGGGTTCGCACGCGTTCATGCCCGCACTCCTTCGTCGGGCGCGCCCGACGAAGCAGGAAGGGCCCAGTCACCGCTCTTTCCGCCGCTCTTGGCCAGCACTTGGATGCCGCTGATGACGGCGTGCTTATCCACTGCCTTGATCATGTCGTAGACGCTCAATGCAGCCACGGAGGCGGCAGTCAAAGCTTCCATCTCCACGCCCGTGACGCCCTTGGTCTTCACCGTTGCCAGGACAACTACCGTGTCCGGGCCGAGTTCGAAGTCCACCGTGACCTTTGAAATCGGCAGCGGGTGGCACAGCGGGATGAGTTCGGGCGTCTTCTTGGCTGCCATGATGCCGGCAACGCGCGCCACTGCAAGGGCGTCGCCTTTCGGTAGCTCACCGGCGCCGAGCAGGGTGAGCACCTCGGACGTGCTGTGGACGGTGGCGGTGGCGGTCGCCTCCCGGGTGGTCACGGCCTTCCCGGAGACATCGACCATTTGGGCTGTTCCGTCCTGGCGCAAGTGCGTGAGGGCGCCGCCATCCTGGCGCGAGTGGGTGGGGCCGCCGACGACGTCTGCGGGCTCTGGAGTGTCATTCACAACATCCATACTTCCACTTCCGCCCCGGCGTCGAGTTCCGTGACGGCTGCCGGCACCTGGACGAGCGCGTTCGAGTTGGCGAGCGCATGGATCAGATGGGACCCTGGGCCCCCTTCAAGCCTGACCGTTCCGCCGGGAAGCAGCGTGCCTCGGCGGACCTGGTGCTTGCCGGCGGGCGAGGTCAGAGACTCCGCGAGGCGCGCCTGCAGGCTCGGACGCAAGGCGGGGCTTCCCACGACGGCGGCGAGCGCCGGGCGAAGGAACATTTCGAAGGACACGAGGCAGCTCACCGGATTGCCGGGGAATCCCAGGAAGGGCAGTCCGTCGAACGTCCCGATCCCCTGGGGGCCGCCGGGTTGCATGGCCACCGACACGAATTCGACCGGCTGGCCCATCATGGCCTGCCGGACCACTTCGTAGGCGCCCTTGCTGACGCCACCGGTGCTGACGATGAGATCGACGATTCCGCTCTGGCCGCGGAGGAGCGCCAGCAGCCCGGCGGGATCGTCGCCGCTGATTCCCGTCCGCGTGACGTGGAGGCCGGACTGCAGCATGGCGGCTTCAAGCAGGGTTCCGTTGGAATCGTAGATCTTGCCTTCCGGCAGGGACGTACCGGGTTCCACGACTTCGTCGCCGGTGGTCACCAGAAGCACGCGTACAGGCGTCCGGACCTCGACGGCGGTCATCCCCAAGGCGGCGAGCAGCCCCAATTGCCCGGGACCGAGCGACGTTCCAGCGCGCAAGGCAACGGTTCCCGCGGCGATGTCGCTCCCGGCGTCGCGAACGAACGTCCCCGGCTCGGTGGTGGGAAGACGGACGGTTGCTGCCACACCGGGGGCGGGAAAGACATCAGGCACTGCCTGTTCGATAGGTACGACGGCGTCCGCACCCTCGGGCATCATGGCGCCGGTCATGATCGGGGCCGCTGTGCCGGGCATGAGTCGGACCGGTGCCGCGCCGGCCGGGACGGGATCCACTACCGTCAGCTCCGCACCGGCGTCGCTCCCTGCGTGGGGGGCCAGGTCCGCTGCCCGGACGGCAAAACCGTCCATCTGGGAGTTCGCGAAGGGCGGCAGGCTCAGCGGAGCCAAGACGTCGGCGGCGAGTACCCGGCCGAGCGCCCCCATCAACGGCAGCTCTTCGGTGCCCCCTTTGCGTGCAAGGCCGGACAGCAGCTCCTGGACGGCTTGGCGGTGGGCTGCGACGGATCGTGCCACGAGGGTTCCTCCCGGGTTGTTTCGCTCAGACCTACACAGCCTAATGTCAGTTGGCGGAGACATGGATGGTGTGGAACCCCGTGGCGCCGTTCGGGGCTACGGGAGTTTGGGCTTCGGGCTGAGGGGTACCCGTGGCATCGGTGGCACGGACTTGGACTTCATGGTTCCCGGAGCCCAACTCAAGGCCCAGCTGCCATTGGTACCACGTGTCCGAGGAGATCCCAGGGGCGAGCTTGGCTTCCTGCCAATTGCCGCGGTCGACGCGCAACTCCACCCGGGAAACGCCGCGGTGTTGAGCCCAGGCGACACCGCCGAACTGGACCGTTCCGGCCTTGACCGAGCGGCCGTCCCGCGGCACGTCGATGCGGGACTGCGTCTTGATGGGACCGTGGTCGCTCCAACCGCGGGGAACCCAGTAGCCCTGGTCGTCAGCGAAACGAGTGACCTTAAGTTCCGTCAGCCATTTGGTGGCCGAAACATATCCGTAGAGGCCCGGGACGACCATCCGGACGGGGAAGCCGTGCTCCAGCGGCAAGGGTTCGCCGTTCATTCCGACGGCGATGATCGCGTCGCGATTGTCGGTGAGCGCTTCGAGGGGGGTTCCGGCAGTCCAGCCGTCAGTGCTGCGGGACAGCACCATGTCCGCCCCGGGCTTGGGCCCGGCCATGGCGAGGAGTTCGCGGACCGGCCAGCCCAGCCAGAGGGCGTTGCCGATCAGGTCTCCGCCGACTTCGTTGGACACGCAAGCGATGGTCACGTAGCGCTCGATCATCGGCTTGGTCAGCAGCGTGGCGAAATCCAACTGGACTTCGCGTTCCACCAAACCGGTCACCTTGAGGGTCCAGTCCGGCGGATTCACGGCTGGCGGGATCAGTGCCGTGTCGATCCGGTAGAAGTCGGGGTTCGGCGTGACGAGCGGCTGCAGACCCGCCAAGGTGAGTGCAGCGCCGTCGGGAACCTTTTGCGGGGGTGCCACCGGGGCGGGAAGGGCCACCCCGCGGCGGAAATCGGATGCCACTGTACCTGCCCTGCGCACCACCGTCGTCACGATCCCTACGACGACGGCTGCGATCGCGCTTCCACCCAGCAATTGCATGAAGCTTCGGCGGGCCAATGGCATGTCGGCTGCCTCGGGCACGGGCCGCCACGTTTCGAGCCGCTGGATCAGGAGCCGGAGGAAAAGCATGGTGACCACGGTGGCCACGACGGGGGCGATGGCCGCTGTGGGCGCGGCTTGGGCGCGGGTCAGCACGGCGGCCAGCCCTGCCGCTCCGGCGAGCAAGGCAAGCGCCAGCCCCGCTCCCTTTCGCCGATACTCCAGGAGGCCGGCGACCGCGGCGAGGATCAGGGTCACCAGGGCGATGCTGACGATCAAGGCAAGTTTGTCGGCGGTGCCGAAGAGGTTGACGGCCAGTTCCTTGGCCCAACCCGGCACGGCGTCGATCACCACACCGCCCAGTGCGGTGACGGGCGAGACCGACGGGCTCAGGAACCCGGCCAGCAACTCGCCGGCCGCCACCCCGAGTCCGATGGCCACCACTCCGCACGCAGCCGCCCATCGGGCCGCCGTCCTGGTAGTGGCTTTCTTCGAAGTGGTCCTGCTCATGATATGCCTGCCTGTTTGGTGCTCTCTGCCGGAATAGTGTCCGCGGGAACTGTCTGTGTCGGAAATGCCTCGTTGCGGGATGGGGTTGCCTGTGCACCCGAGGGAAGGCGGAGCGTGAAACGGCAGCCCTCCCCCGTATTCGCCACCGTGACAGTGCCACCATGCGCCTTCACGATGCCCGCCACCATGCTGAGTCCCACTCCGGCCCCGCTGTATCGCGGCGGCCCCCCTTCCACCGGGATTCCCGCTCCCCGGGAACGGTCCTTTTGCCATCCGGTCTCGAAGACGTGGGCGAGATCCTCCGCGTCGATGCCGCCGCAGCTGTCCACGACGTCGACGACGGCGTCGCTTCCGTCGCGTCCGACGCGAACCAGGACCCCGCCGTCGGGCCGGCTGTAGATAATCGCATTGAGCAGCACGTTCCGGACGGCCCTTCCCAGGCTCGGGCCATCCGCGACGGCCATGCACTCGCGGTCGCCGCCGCCGTCGAGCCGGATGCCGCGCTGCGCGGCGAGCGGCGCGAGATCCGCGATGGCGTCGCTCACGAGGTCATAGAGGTCCAGGGATTCTGCGCTCAGCCGGAGCGTTCCGGCCTGGATTTTGGACAATTCCAGGAGGTCGTTGACCATGACTGCCATCTGGTCCGTCTGGGCGATGATCTTGCGATAGTAGGCGGGGACGTCGGAGGCCATGCCGTCTTCCAGCGCTTCGGCCATGGCCCGCATGCTGGCCAAGGGGGTCCGGAGGTCGTGAGAGATCCAGGAGACCAGTTCGCGGCGGGCGGTTTCGACGGCGGCCTCACGTCGCCGGGATTCCTCCAGTTTGATGCTGCTCGCTTCGAGTTCCTGGGCGAGCTGGGCAAGCTCGGAGTTCATCGCCGGTCCGGCCCGCCGCGATGCTGATTGTGGCAGGAACGAGCCATCGAGGGCTTCTCCGCTGCCAAGGCGTCGCGTTGCTGCCACGAGCCGGATGGCGTTGCGGGACACCCCGGCCCCGAGGACCAGTGAAATCGCGATCGCCACGGCCGAGGCCACCCCGAGGATGTACCACATGACTTCGAGGTCCAGGGCGGAAATGAACATCGCGTTGAAGGCGCTCACCATCCCCGCTACGAGGACAGCAACGGTGGCCACCACCACGAGGCAAATCTGCACGAGGATCGATGCGCCGCGCAGGAAACGCAGTAAGGCGAGGGTCAAGGCGCCGATGAGGACGGCCCACAGCAGCATCCAGCCCAGAATCGTGAACATTTCAGCCGGCTGCATGTCCACCTTCCTTCGCGTCAAAGCGATAACCGACTCCCCAGACCGTCTTGAGAAGCACCGGGGTGGTGGGGTTGTCCTCGATCTTTTCGCGCAAGCGACGGACGTGGACCGTCACGGTGGACAAATCGCCGAAGTCCCAGCCCCATACTGCCTTGATGAGATCCTCGCGGCTGAACACTTGGTTGGGCCGACGGAGCAGGAACGCCAGCAGATCGAACTCACGCACCGTAAGCATCAGGGGTTTGCCATCCTGGAGCACTGTGCGCGAGGCCGGATCCAATGCGAACCCGGCGAGCTCCACGGAAGGTTCCGGGCTGAATTCCCGGATGCTCCGGCGCAACACGGACTTCACCCGAAGGACCAGCTCGCGGGGTGAGAAGGGCTTGGTGACGTAGTCGTCAGCTCCGGTTTCCAGGCCCAGGATCCGGTCGTCCTCCGTGCCAAGGGCGGTGACCATGATGATGGGAACGCTCATGGCCAGGCGCAGCCTGCGGCACACTTCAACGCCGTCGAGTCCGGGCAGCATCCGGTCCAGGATGACAAGGTCGGGCCGCCTGGCGGCCGCGAGGCTCAGCGCCGTGAAGCCGTCCCCCGCGAGATCCACTTGGAAGCCTGCCTGGACCAGGTAGTCCCGGACAACGTCGGCGATGGTCTGTTCGTCTTCGACCAGAAGAATTCGGCGATTGCCAAGTTCGCCAGCGTGGGGGCCGGGCTGCATGTTCACACCTTCAGCATAGATTCGCATGGTGCCCGCGGTATGTGTTCCGGGCGCCGCCGGGCCAACCGTATGCATTCCGTAAGAAGTCGGGCCGTGCGTTGCCTCCCACGGGAGCAGACGACGAACATGACCGGTGGGCGATATCACGCTCTGGCCCTGCCTGGCGTAGCCTGAACCCATGAGTGTTCAGCTAGGCATGCCGTTGCCCCCCACGGGCGACGGGACGGGAAGCAGCGTGTCTGCGCCCCCGCCGCGTCCTGCCGGTACTCCCCCGGGTCTGTTCGACCGTTACGGACGCCGGGCCACCGATATGCGCTTGTCCCTGACCGACAAATGCAATCTGCGCTGCACGTACTGCATGCCGGCCGAGGGCCTCGAGTGGTTGTCCAAGCAGGCCGTGATGACCGCCGCCGAGATTGTCCGTTTGGTGCGGATCGGCGTCGAACAGCTCGGGGTCCGCGAACTTCGCCTCACGGGAGGCGAGCCCTTGGTCCGTGCCGACCTCGTGGACGTCATCTCGGCCCTCCGCGATGCGCATCCCGACCTGCCGATCTCCATGACCACCAACGGCGTAGGACTCGACAAAAAGGCGGCAGCGCTCAAGGAAGCCGGGCTCACGCGCATCAACGTGTCCCTCGACTCCCTGCACGAAGAGACGTTCACGAAGCTGACCAGGCGACCCTTCCTGGGCAAGGTGTTGGCCGGTGTCGATGCCGCCTGGGCTGCAGGCCTGGGTCCGGTCAAGATCAACGCCGTCCTCATGCGGGGAATCAACGACGTCGAGTCCCCAGAGCTCCTGGCCTGGGCTTTGGATCGCGGCTATGAACTGCGCTTTATCGAGCAAATGCCGCTGGACGCCGATCACGGCTGGACCCGGCGGGACATGATCACCGCGGCCGAGATCCGCGAACTGCTCTCCCGGGACTTCGTGCTCAGTCCGGACCCGCGTGAACGCGACGGCGCACCGGCCGAACGATTCGACGTACGACGCCGGGACCCGGCATCTGCCGAAGCCGCGGGTCCGCTTCTGGGCACCGTCGGCATCATCGCCTCCGTCACCGAACCGTTCTGTTCCGATTGCCGGCGCACAAGGATCACCGCCGAAGGCAAGATCATGAGCTGCTTGTTCTCCCGCGAAGAATTCGACCTGTTGGGACTACTTCGCTCCGGAGCGTCTGACGCGGAACTCGCGCAGCGCTGGCAGGACGCCATGTGGATCAAACCCAAGGCGCACGGCATGGACCACACCGGCCTCGGCGCACCCGACTTCGTCCAGCCGGACCGCAGCATGAGCGCAATCGGAGGCTGAGGCTTTGCTCGTAAGATACTTCGCTGCTGCACGCGCCGCCGCAGGCGTCGAAGAGGAACACCACGATCTTCCGGAAGGAACCGGCCTGGACGGACTGATCGCGGCCGTGCTCGCCGTCGAACGTCCGGAACCACCGGCTGGTACGCCACCCCTGGCCCGGATTATTTCGCGCAGCAGCTTCCTGCGCAATGAGGTGGCAGTCCGCGACCGTTCTGCCGCTCTCGGTGCCGACGACGTCGTCGACGTCCTCCCGCCGTTTGCCGGGGGCTGAGCCGGCCACGGCCGAAGGGTGGTTCCCCGGCCCCAAGGAGCCTACGCTGTGCCTATCCGCGCAACAGCAAAGGAACAGCCATGTACACCCTCCTGATCGAACACGCCGTGAACGACTTCGATGCATGGAAACGGTCGTTCGACTCGGATCCGGCCGATCGCGCCGGCTCCGGCGTTGTCTCCTACAGGGTCTCCAGGCCCGTGGACGATTCTCAGCGCGTCCTGATCGAGCTTGATTTCGCCGGGCGAGAGCAAGCTGAATCAATGCTGAACACCTTGCGGACGAGGGTGTGGACTGGACCTGGACGACCGGCCTCGCTCGAGGGCATGCCCGATGCGCGGATCGTTGAGTCGATGGAGGCCAGGATCCTCTAAATGCCGTGCCTGCTGGACGTGGGCCTTAGACGCGCCGGCAGTTAGACGCGCCTGCAGACAGAGATCATGAACGGGCTGAACGTCGCGGCATCTCCGAGCCTCAGTTCAGCCATGTGGGTCAGTACACCGCCGTCCACCTTGAAAGTGTGCCTCGCGGTCCCGCGAGGGCTACGCCTCTCAAGCCTGAGTGTGCCGTCCTGCCAATGGCCCCGGGCCGGAGCTTCCGGTGGCCGGCCCATGCTGTCCACGTAGTACCACATGGTGTCCCCGTGGTCCGGGTCAACCGTAAAGACACCGTGCCCCTCGAAATGGGTGCCGTCGGGCTCAATGTGCCGGTAGCTCTGCACCAAGGCGTATCCTCCGGCCGCCCGCGAGAAAGTCACCTCGGCGTCGGCAGTCCGGGCAGGTCCCCAAGGCGAGGCAGCGAGCTCGGTGCTCCCCCGCCAATGCCCCAGGAATGCCTCGAGCGCAGTGTTTGCATGACTCTTCAATGGCTCGTTCATGGCGACTCCTGCGCAAGACGATGGATACGTCACCATCATGTTCCCGATCGAGCAGGCGCGTCCAGCCTTCCCCACCGGACATGCCCCCTGTTCCAAACCAGGAGTGCACATATCAGGGTTATGTCCGTTCCCAGGCCCCAACGCTGAGCATGTCCCACTGGTGTATCCAACGCCCACCACCGGACATGCCCCCTGTTCCAACCCAGAAATGGACATATCAGGGTTATGTCCGTTCCAAGGCTCCAACGGGGGGCATGTCCCTTAGAGGCCGAACGTCTCTGTTTCTTCGAAGGGCCCGACGACGGTCACGGTGCGGGGGGCTTCGGCGAGGACCCGGGCGAGTTCCTGGACTTGCCCGGCTGTGACGGCCGTGATGCGGTCCAGCGTTTCGTCGATGTCCTGGAATTCGCCGGAAACGAGTTCGGCGCGGCCAAGGCGGGACATCCGGGATCCGGTGTCTTCAAGGGCCAGGACGATTCCTCCGCACAATTGACCCACGGCCTTGCGCAGTTCTTCGTCCGTGATTCCGTCAGAAGCGAGTTTGTCCAGTTCGGCGCCCAAAAGTTCCAGGACCTGCTTGACCTTCGACGGCGTACAGCCGGCGTACATGCCGAAGTAGCCTGCGTCCGCATAGGCGGAGGCAAAGGAATAGGTGGAGTAGACGAGGCCCCGCTTTTCGCGGATCTCCTGGAAGAGGCGCGAAGACATGCCACCGCCAAGCACCGCGTTCAGGACGCTCATCACGAAGCGACGATCGTCGGTAGCCACGATCGAGGGGCAACCCATGATGATGTTGGCCTGCTCCACGGGACGCTTGATCACATGCAGCCCTGCGGTACCCGTGATATCTGCCCGTTCGGTGGAGCGGCGCTCGACGGGGGCTGCGGTGTCCTTCAGCTCCCACCCGGCCGTCCGCAAAGCATCGAGCACGAGGCTGCAAACGACGTCGTGGTCCAGGCCGCCCGCGGCGGTGATGACGATTTCGTCCGGCCGGTAGTAACGCTGGTAGTGTGCCCACACGGAATCGCGGGACACTGCCTTGATGGCGGCAGGGGTGCCGCCGATCGGGCGTCCCAGCGGATGCACGCCGAGTACGGCGGCCACAAAGTGTTCATGTGCGACGTCGGTGGGGTCATCGCTGTCCATGGCGATTTCCTCAAGGATCACGTCGCGTTCCTGTTCAAGTTCGGCAGGATCCAGGACGGCGCCGGTGATCATGTCGGCAATGACGTCGATGGCCATGGGGAGGTCCGTGTCCAGCACCCGCGCAAAGTAGCATGTGCTTTCCTTTGCCGTGGCCGCATTCGATTCACCGCCGACCTCGTCGAAAGCAGACGCGATTTCCAAGGCGGTGCGCTTCTTGGTGCCTTTGAACAAGAGGTGCTCGAGGAAATGGGTGGAGCCGTGCTGGCCGTCTGCCTCGTCCCGGGAGCCGACTCCCACCCAGAATCCGATGGTTGCCGAACGCTGCCCGGGCATGGCCTCGGTCAGCACCCGGACCCCTCCCGGAAGCACTGAACGCCGGACAACGGAGCCGCCTTCGGCACCATGGATCAATTCGCCGCCGGGCACGGTCTGCGCCAATGGGAGGGGTACGACAGTCATCAAGACCTTTCAGTTCTGAGTGAAATCATGGGTGCCAAATCTGGCTGCAATCGTACCAGCGGGCGCATCGCCCCTGGGACGGGAATTCGTTGTTAAAACCGGGCAGGACCGGTGGACATGTCCACCGGTCCTGCCGCGTGTTTGCCGGTTCAGGCTACTCGGCGGAAACTTCAGCCTCTTCGGCGGGAGCTTCTTCAGAGGCGGCGCCTTCTTCCTCGGCCACAACCGGGGAGAGGGAGAGCTTGCCGCGGTCGTCGATCTTGGTGATCTCGACCTGGATCTTCTGGCCCACAGAGACGACGTCGTCGACGTTGTCCACGCGCTTGCCGCTGGCCAGCTTGCGCAGCTCGGAGATGTGCAGCAGGCCGTCCTTGCCCGGGGTCAGGGAAACGAACGCACCGAAGGTGGTGGTCTTGACCACCGTGCCCAGGTAACGCTCACCGATTTCCGGGATCTGCGGGTTGGCGATGGCGTTGATCGCGGCGCGGGCTGCTTCTGCAGAAGGACCGTTGGTAGCGCCGATGTAGACAGTGCCGTCGTCCTCGATGGAGATGTCGGCGCCGGTGTCTTCCTGGATCTGGTTGATCATCTTGCCCTTGGGGCCAATGACCTCACCGATCTTGTCAACGGGGATGTTGACGGCGATCACGCGCGGTGCGAACTCGGAGAGCTCGTCCGGAGTGTCGATGGCGGCGTTGATGACGTCCAGGATGTGCAGGCGGGCTTCGCGGGCCTGCTTCAGGGCTGCAGCCAGGACCGACGCCGGGATGCCGTCGAGCTTGGTGTCGAGCTGGATGGCCGTGACGAACTCGGAAGTACCGGCAACCTTGAAGTCCATGTCGCCGAAAGCGTCTTCGGCGCCGAGGATGTCGGTCAGGGCGGCGTAGCGGGTCTGGCCGTCAACCTGGTCGGAAACCAGGCCCATGGCGATACCGGCAACAGCGGCCTTCAGCGGCACACCCGCGTTGAGCAGGGACAGCGTGGAGGCGCAAACGGAACCCATCGACGTCGAACCGTTGGAGCTGAGGGCCTCGGACACCTGGCGGATGGCGTACGGGAATTCCTCGCGGGACGGCAGGACGGGAACCAGGGCGCGCTCGGCGAGTGCACCGTGGCCGATTTCGCGGCGCTTCGGGGAACCGACGCGGCCGGTCTCGCCGGTGGAGTACGGCGGGAAGTTGTAGTTGTGCATGTAGCGCTTGCGCGTGACGGGAGACAGCGAGTCGATCTGCTGTTCCATCTTGAGCATGTTCAGCGTGGTGACACCCATGATCTGGGTTTCGCCGCGCTCGAAGATGGCGGAACCGTGAACGCGGGGCAGGACCTCTACCTCGGCAGTCAGCTGGCGGATGTCCGTCAGGCCACGGCCGTCGATGCGGATCTGGTCCTTGAGGATGCGCTGGCGGACAACCTGCTTGGTCAGGGAGCGGAAGGCTGCGGAGAGTTCCTTCTCGCGGCCCTCGAACTCGCCGGCGAGGGCGCCAAGGACCTCGTCCTTGAGTTCGTCGGAGGCGTTGTCGCGGTCCTGCTTGTCGGCGATCTGGAAGACAGCAGCAAGCTTCTCGGCAGCGGCAGCTTCAACAGCGGCGTAGGCGTCATCCTGGTAGTCCAGGAAGACGGGGAACTCAACCGTCGGCTTGGCGGCGCGGGCGGCGAGGTCTGCCTGGGCCTCGCACAGGGCCTTGATGAACGGCTTGGCGGCCTCGAGGCCCTCGGAAACGACCTCTTCGGTGGGAGCGGTTGCGCCCTGTTCCTTGATGAGGTTCCAGGAGTTGTCGGTGGCTTCGGCTTCGACCATCATGATGGCGACGTCGTCACCGGCGATGCGGCCGGCAACAACCATGTTGAAGACGGCGTTCTCAAGCTGGGAGTGCTTCGGGAAAGCAACCCATTCGGTGCCCTGTTCGTCGGCGATGAGGGCGACGCGGACGCCACCGATCGGGCCGGAGAACGGGAGTCCGGAGAGCTGGGTGGACATGGACGAGGCGTTGATGGCCACGACGTCGTAGAGCTCGTCCGGGTTGATCGCCAATACGGTGACGACGATCTGGACCTCGTTGCGCAGGCCCTTGACGAACGCGGGACGCAGGGGGCGGTCCATGAGGCGGCAAGCCAGGATTGCTTCGGTGGACGGGCGGCCTTCACGGCGGAAGAACGAGCCCGGGATGCGGCCGGCGGCGTACATGCGCTCTTCGACGTCGACGGTCAGCGGGAAGAAGTCGAAGCCTTCACGCGGGGACTTGCCTGCGGTGGTTGCGGACAGCAGTGCGGTGTCTTCGTCGATGTAGACCATCGCGGCGCCGGCTGCCTGCTTGGCGAGGCGGCCGGTTTCGAAGCGGATAACACGCTTGCCGAAGCGGCCGTTGTCGATGATGGCTTCTGAGAACTGGATTTCGGGACCCTCCATTGAGAGTCACCTCCGTTTCTTGTTTAGCGGAAGTCCTTCCGCATCGACCCAGGCCAGCGTCTGTTCCTGGCCTGTACGACACCCGGTCATCGATCGAGACCCACGGGCTGCGCCTTCATCACAGAAGACTGTTCCCGGGGATCACTACCGAGGACCGCGAATGCGCGATGCGGTTGAACTCCTGTTAAGTGTTGGATTTAGTTATGGGGAAAAGGCGGCCCGGTCCGCGGAGGATCGGGCCGCCCGAAGTCAAACTAGCGGCGCAGGCCGAGGCGCTCGATGAGCGCACGGTAGCGGGCAATGTCAGTCTTCTTGAGGTAGCCCAGCATGCGCTTGCGACGACCAACCATAGCCAGCAGACCGCGCTGGGTGTGGAAGTCGTGCTTGTGCTCCTTCATGTGCTCAGTCAGATCCTTGATCCGCTGAGTCAGGACTGCAATCTGGACCTCCGGCGAACCAGTGTCGCCCTTGGACGTTGCGTATGCCTCGATGATGGACTGCTTAACAGCGGCTTCAAGTGCCACGTGAACTCCTAGAGTTGTGCCGTGCGTCCCGATTCAGCGCCTCGCTGCCGGGTTGTGTTGTGCCGATGACCGCACACAAAACAGGTCCAGCCGCCACGGACTGCAGCCGGATCCATCCCTCAGTTTACCGGCAGCCCGGCAATCTTGTCGAAAGCTGCCGTGTGACCCTCCTCAAAGAGGAGCGCCGCTCACCGCCCGATCTCGGTCCGGACGGCGAAAAGCTCCGGGAAGAACGTTAGGTCGAGCGCCTTCTTCAGGAAGGAAACACCGCTTGAGCCTCCGGTTCCCGTTTTCATGCCGATGGTCCGCTGGACTGTACGGAGGTGCCGGAAGCGCCACAATTGGAAGTTGTCTTCCAGGTCCACCAGTTCCTCGCAGGCTTCGTAGGCCGCCCAGTTGTCTGCGGCATGTTCGTAGATGTGCTTGAAAAGCGGCAAGAGCCCGGGGTCAAACTCGTGGGCATGGGTCACATCCCGGTCCAGGACTGACCGTGGAACGTCGTAGCCGTGCCGGTCCAGGTAGGCCAGGAATTCGTCGTAGATGCTCGGGGCGTTCAGGAGCTCCTCCAGCATGGTCCTGGACTCCGGATCCGATTCGAACACCGGCAACATCTTGGCGTTCTTGTTGCCGAGGATGAACTCGACCGCGCGGTACTGGCTCGACTGGAACCCGGAGGCATTGCCGAGGAAGCCGCGGAACTGCGAGTACTCCGTAGGGGTGAGCGTAGCGAGAACCGACCATTGCTCGGTGAGCGTCTTCTGGATGTGCTTGACCCGTGCGATGGCCTTGAGCGCGGATCCGAGATCGTCCTGGCGCAGCCATACCGCCGCACTGCGGAGCTCGTGCAGGACCAGCTTCAGCCAAAGCTCGGTGGTTTGGTGCTGGATGATGAACAAAAGCTCGTCATGGTGCTCCGGCTGGCTGACAGGTTGCTGGGCGCTGAGCAGCAAGGGCAGCTTCAGGTAGGAGCCGTAGCTCATGCGTGAGCTGAAATCCTTGACGATGCCTTCGTCGAGTGGCCGGGTGTTCTTCTCAACGCTCACGTGCGGGGCTACTTGTCCAGCAGGAGATCATGGGCCTGGACGACGTCCAGCCGCATCTGCTCCACCAGGGCCTCGGGGCCGCGGTATGCCACCATGCCCCGCAGCCGCGCGGTAAATTCCACGACGACAGTCTGGCCGTACAGGTTGAAGTCCTCCATGGCCTCCTCCGGGCGGTCGATCACGTGCGCTTCCACCTGGCGGCTCACACCGTCGAACGTGGGGTTGGAACCCACCGAAATCGCGGCGGGCCAGCGGGTTCCGGATTCGTCCACGAGCCAGCCGGCGTAGATTCCATCCGCGGGGACGTAGCCCGTGGCGCCGTGGTCCAGGTTCGCCGTGGGAAAGCCCAGGGCGCGTCCGCGCGCAGCGCCGTGGACCACTTCGCCGCGCATCCTGTGCGGGCGGCCGAGGACGGCAGCCGCGGTCTCGACGTCGCCCTCGGCAAGGGCCTCGCGCACCCAAGTGGAGGAACAGCGGCGGTCCGTGCCGCCGTCGTCGTGGACTGGAAAGCCTTCCGCGCCGAACTCATTGACCACGTGGACGCCGAATCCGAGTTTCCTGCCCAATTCCTGCATGGTGCCGACGTCGCCGGAATTTCCCACGCCGAAACGGAGATCGTGGCCCACCACAACGTGTGCCGCGTGAAGCCCGTCCAGCAGGACGTTGACGACGAATTCCTCCGGTGTCATGGCCGCCAGCGTGAGGTTGTACTTCATGACGAGGACGGCGTCCACGCCCGTGCCGGCCAGCGCATCGAGCTTGTCCTGCAGCCCCATGAGGAGCTCCGGTGCGGAGTCGGGGCGGTGGACCAGGGCCGGGTGGGGATCGAAAGTCACGACGACGGACCGGGCACCGTGCTGCCCTGCCGTGCGCAACAGCTGCGTCAGCACCTGCTGGTGTCCGCGGTGGACGCCGTCAAAGTTGCCGATGGTAACGACGCTGGGGCCGAAATCCTCGGGGACCTCGGTGGGATCGTTCCAGATGTGGACCATCAACCTCGCCTTTTACTGCTGGTATTCGCTATGCCCGGCGACCTGGTCCGGCGCCGGAATTCTCTAAGGTTACCCGCTATCCCGGGGCTGGCATGCCCGGGTGGCAGAGCCCCGTTTTCTAGTGCGGGAGCCGTGCCGGGCGCCGACGGTAGAGCCACAACAGGCCCAGGACCGGCAGGATCAACGGCACAAAGCCGTATCCGCGTCCGAACAAGGACCACACGGTGTCGTGCGGGAAAGCCACAGGATCGAAAAGGCTGATGGCACCAACCACCACCACTCCGACCATCTCCACGAGGACGGCCGCAAGCGATACCTTGAACCATGTGCGGCCCGGCTTCGCGAGGGAGACTGTAGCCACGATGTACACCACGGCGGCGAAGGCCGAGAGGATGTGGGCCAAGGGAGCATCCGAGAACTTGGTCAGGATCTGGTAGCCGGCACGGGCCGTGGCCGAGATCGCGAAAACCGCGTAGACCGCAATCAGCAGCCTCCCGGGCCCGGTATTGCGGGTGTCCCGGTTCTTCTTCCCGGTGGTTTCAACAGTCACTTCGTGTGCTTCTTCCAATATCAGTACCAGATCTGGTTCATGCGGGCCGCCATGACCAATGCGGTGACGCCCACGGCGCCCATGACGAAATTGCTCCAACGGGTCCGCTCCAGGATGGACCAGTACACCGCGACGACGGGGAGGATGAGCGCCGTGATGATGTAGCCCCAGAATTCCCAGGGCTCCCCGGCGATCTTTTCACCCATCGCCACACGGATGATCGATCCCACCAGGTAGACCAGCAGGACGAGTTCGACGGCGGCAACGGACAGGATGGTGACGTCGTTGGGGGCCTTCTTCATGATGCCCGCCACGACGCAAATGACGGTGGACAGCAAACCCACGACCAGGACAGCGTAAAAGTATCCGTCCATGGCTAGTGTGCCTGCTTTTCGTTGTCGGGGGCGAACACCAGGACGGGCTTGGCGAAACTCCCCGCATCGGCCAACAACGCCACCAGCTCCCCTGACGGTGAGAACGCGGCAGCCGGGTTCTCGGCGGTGGCCGCGTCAGCCGTGCCTGCAGCGGGTCCCGCGGCGATCCTGCGGCCAAAGGAGATCTCGGTGGTTTCGGCGTCGCTCAACTCCCGGTTGGGCATGAGCGCGCGGGCGGCGGCGGACATGTCGAGGACTTCGAGTTCCTCGGCAAGCTGCTCGAGGGTGCGGGCCTGCTCCAGGGAGTACGGCCCCACCTGGGTGCGGCGAAGCGCCGTGAGATGGCCGCCGACGCCGAGAGCCTCACCAAGATCGCGCGCCAGCGCGCGGATGTAGGTGCCAGAGGAGCACTCGACGGTCACGTCGATGTCTACCACCCTGCCGTCGTCGACCCTCCGGATGGCGTGGATCTCGAAACGGTGGATGGTCACCGGCCGTGCTGCGAGCTTGACCTCTTGCCCCGAACGGACGCGCGCGTAGGACCGTTCGCCGTTGACCTTGATGGCGCTGACGCTGCTGGGAACCTGCTGGATCTCGCCGCTGAGCTGCGCGACGCCGGCACGGATGGCTTCCTCGGTGACCCCGGCGGCGCTGCGGCTTTCCGTGATGTCGCCTTCGGCATCGTCCGTGATGGTTGATTCGCCGAGCCGGATGGTGGCGGAGTACGTCTTGGAGGTGCCGACAATGTACGTCAGCAGCCGAGTCGCCTTGTTGATACCAAGCACAAGCACCCCGGTGGCCATGGGGTCCAGGGTCCCCGCATGGCCCACTTTCCGGGTACCGGCCAGTCGCCGCATCCGTCCAACCACATCGTGGCTGGTCCATCCTTGCGGCTTGTCAACGATTACCAGTCCAGAAAGCACGCCTCCCAGTATATCCGCGCCGGGGCATGCATCCTGCGGCCCGCGGCTTCCCTGAACGGTCCGGGACCGCGGCTAAGATGGCTCCCATGCCTGAGCTTGCCGCACACGTCCGCGAAGTGCCCGTCAACCAGATCCGCGAGATCACCGAGGCCGCGTGGAGCACCCCCGGGGCGATTGTCCTCAGCATCGGCGAGCCCGGCTTCGCGCTGCCCCGGCACATCCTGGACGCGGGGATCGCATGCCTGGACAGGGACGAGACGAACTACACCCCCAATGCCGGGATCCCGGCCCTGCGTGAAGCCTTCGCCGATCGGTTCCGTGCCCACAACAAAGTGGATCTCGGGGCGGAGCGCGTGTACGTCGTGGACGGAGCCCAGCAGGGGCTGCATTTCGCAATGAGCCTGCTCCTCTCCCCCGGAGACGAGATCCTGATTCCCAATCCGGGCTACCCTACTTTTGCCATGACGAGCCATTTGCTGCACGCCGTCCCGGTGCAGTATCCGCTCTATCCCGAGCACGAGTTCCAACCCCGCATCGAGGACATCGAGGCACTGATCACGCCCCGGACCAAGGTGTTGGTCCTGAATTCGCCGTCCAATCCCCTGGGCGCGGTGATCTGCGAGGAAACGACGCGCCAGCTCGTGGAATTGGCCGTCAAACACGATCTGTGGATTATTTCGGATGAATGCTACGAAGCCTTCACCTTCGACGTTCCGCACACGAGCCCCGCCCGCTTCGACAGCATTGTTCCCGGGGAGGCGCGCGTCTTCACGTCCCTGACCTTGTCCAAAACGTACGGGCTCACCGGGCTGCGGATCGGCGCGCTCATTTGCCCGCCGGGCCTGGAACGGAAGATGAACAACGTCATGGAAGCGATCGTTTCGTGCGTGGCTTCGCCTTCCCAGTACGCTGCGGTCGCTGCGCTGACTGGCCCGCAGGACTATGTGGACACCGCACGCGAGCATTACCGTTCCAACCGCGACGCCGCCTCGGCAGTGCTTGCGGAGAAGGGCATTCCCTTCCTGGGCGCGCAAGGGGCTTTCTATCTCTGGGCGGACGTCTCGCATGTGAGCGAAGGGGACGTGCGTACCTGGGTGCACCGGTTCCTCAAGGATTCGGGAGTGGCCGTCGCACCGGGCACCGCGTTCGGTTCCATCGGCGAGGGGTGGATCAGGATCGCGTTGTGCGGTGATCACCAGCAGCTGCTCGACGGCGTCGGGCGTCTTCCGGAGCGCGTTTAGGGCCCGGCACTTTGGCTGGCGGCGGCCGGTTTCAGTATTTGGTCCGGTTTTTGTGACCGCGCCAGGCATCGAAAGGAGCCTCCGATGCGGCGACCTCCGTATGTTGAACGGGCAGCAGTTCAGGCCTGTTGCCGTCGAAATATTCGTAGAACACTGCATCGTCGAAGCCTGCGGCTGCGGCCCCGTGCCGATCCGCGGCAAAGTAGACCCGGCTCACGCGGCCCCATAGGGCCGCCGAGAGGCACAAAGGGCACGGTTCGCAGCTTGAGTAGAGCACCGAGCCGCTGAGATCGAAGCTTCCCAGTTCCGACGCAGCCCGCCTGATGGCCACCACTTCGGCGTGCGCTGTGGGGTCGTTGTCGCGAGTCACCCGGTTGACACCGTCATGGAGCCGTCCGTCCGGGGTGACCACGACGGCGCCGAAAGGGCCGCCGCCGTCGGCGACGTTTTGAACCGCGAGCCGCAGGGCGTGTTCGAGGTAGTCTTCGGGACTCTGAGCTGCATCGTGCGCCGACATGCTCCGATCTTAGCGACGGCCCGTCAATTTGGCCCGGCTTTTCACGGTTAAACAGGAAGGACCGAATCCTGCAGTCCTAAGGGCTGCGGATCCGGTCCCGTCCGGGAAGCGCTGGACTACTTGCCGCCGTCTTCGTCGATGTCTTCATCGGCACGGAGGTCGATGTCTTCCTCATCAAAGTCGTCTTCGTCGATGTCCGCATCCTGCGGGGCATCGCTCTTGTACGGGTCTGCATCGCCTGCGTGCTTGGCGCCGGCGGCCAGCGCGGCTACCTCGGCGTCGCGCTGCTTGGCGGTGCGCAACAGCTCCTCAAGGTTCGAGGCATTGACCGGAATAAGGTCGGCAACGAATTCCAAGGTAGGAGTAAGCCGCACCGTGATGTTACGGCCCACTTCCTGGCGCAAAACACCCTTGGCCTTCTCCAACGCCCGAACAGCATCCGAATGAGCGGCTTCGTCACCGAAGACGGTGTAGTACACGGTGGCGTGCTGAAGATCGTTGGTGACGCGGGCATCCGTAATAGTGATGCCCTCAACCCGCGGATCCTTGATCCGCCGGCCCAGTGCCTCAGCAACAACAACCTTAATCCGCTGCGCCAACTTGGCAGCGCGTGCCGGATCAGCCATGACAACTCCTAAATTTCGCGTACGACGGCGCGTTAGCAACTTGCGTACTTAAGTTCTGTATAGTGCGACGCGCTTAGTGCGAGTCTACGACCGGCCGCCGCGTTCCGCGGAGGCCGTTGGAGCCGATATGGGGGCCCGGGAGTGGCATCTAAGGTGACAGCCGAGGGACCCGATGCGAGCTTGCGAGCATTGGGAAGGCTGCCACCGCTGCCGGAGCTGGGTGGCTGACGTCGCAAGACGTCAGCCACCCAGCGAAGGGGCGGGGCCCCCATGTCGGCGGAAAGGGCCGGGGCCGCCGGAAGAATCCAACGGCCCCGCCCTCTATTTTTCGTCCTTAGACGCGCGGCTTTTCGCGCATCTCGAAGGTCTCGATGATGTCACCTTCGTTGATGTCGTTGTACGAGCCAAGACCGATACCACACTCGAAGTCCGTGCGGACCTCCGTGGCGTCGTCCTTGAAGCGCTTGAGCGTCTCAACGGTGAGGTTGTCGCCGATGACCTTGCCATCGCGGCTGACGCGTGCCTTCGTGTTACGGCGGATGATGCCCGAGCGCACGATGGAACCGGCGATGTTTCCGAACTTGGAAGAACGGAAGACTTCGCGGACCTCGGCGGTACCGAGCTGGACTTCCTCGTACTCCGGCTTGAGCATGCCCTTGAGGGCCAGCTCGATGTCATCGATTGCCGAGTAGATGACGGAGTAGAAGCGCATGTCCACGCCTTCGCGATCGGCAAGGTCGGCCACGCGCTCGGCGGGCTTGACGTTGAAGCCGATGATGATGGCGTTGTCCACCGTGGCGAGGTTGACGTCGTTCTGCGTGATGGCACCCACACCGCGGTGGATGACCCGCAGCTGAACGTCTTCGTCGCCGACGTCGATCTTGAGCAGTGCGTCTTCGAGGGCTTCGACGGCACCGGAAACGTCACCCTTGAGGATGAGGTTGAGGGTGTCGATCTTGCCCGCGGCAACTGCCTGGTCGAAGTCTTCCAGGCTGATGCGCTTGCGACGCTTGGCCAGTGCCGCGTTGCGGTCGGCTGCTTCACGCTTTTCGGCGATCTGGCGGGCCGTACGCTCGTCGGAGGTCACCAGGAAGGTGTCACCTGCACGCGGTACGTTGGACAGACCCAGGACCTGGACCGGACGGGACGGAAGCGCGACGTCGAGGGCGTTGCCGTCTTCGTCGAACATGGCACGGACGCGGCCGTGGGCCGTACCGGCCACGATCGTGTCGCCAACGGCCAGGGTACCGGACTGGACCAGGACGGTGGCCACGGAACCGCGGCCCTTGTCCAGGTTCGCTTCGATGGCAATGCCTCGAGCGTCCTTGTCCGGGTTGGCGCGCAGGTCCAATGCGGCGTCTGCGGTCAGCAGGACAGCGTCGATCAGTTCGTCGATGTTGATGTTCTGGCGGGCAGAAACCTCAACGAACATGGTGTCGCCACCGTATTCTTCGGGAACCAGACCGTACTCGGTGAGCTGGCCCTTGACCTTGTCCGGGTTCGCACCTTCCTTGTCGATCTTGTTGACCGCGACGACGATCGGCACGTTGGCCGCTTGTGCGTGGTTGAGTGCTTCCACCGTCTGCGGCATGACGCCGTCGTCGGCTGCGACAACCAGGATGGCGATGTCGGTGACCTTGGCACCACGTGCACGCATGGCGGTGAACGCCTCGTGACCGGGGGTGTCAATGAAGGTGATGTCGCGCGGAGTGCCTTCGTGGATATGGCTGATCTGGTAAGCACCGATGTGCTGCGTGATGCCGCCGTGTTCACCGGCAACCACATTGGTCTTCCGGATGGCGTCGAGCAGTCGGGTCTTACCGTGGTCAACGTGACCCATGACGGTGACAACCGGGGGACGCGGTTCGAGGACGTCGTCGCCTTCGGCTTCCAGTTCGGCATCAAGGTCGATGTCGAAGG
This sequence comes from Arthrobacter sp. efr-133-TYG-118, assembly GCF_030209755.1. Taxonomy (GTDB): domain Bacteria; phylum Actinomycetota; class Actinomycetes; order Actinomycetales; family Micrococcaceae; genus Arthrobacter. The sequence continues at coordinate 97,906 of NZ_JARVRH010000024.1, forward strand.
AGTCGAGGAGCTCGCGCTCTTCGTCTTCCGGCGAAACTACCTGGATCTTGTAGCCGAGTTCAACACCCAGCAGGCCGAAGGTGTCTTCGTCCAGCGACTGCGTAGCCGTTGCCATTTCACCGAGGTGGAACAGAACGGTCACCAGCGCGGCGGGGTTCGCCTCGATCTTGTCGGCGAAGTCCGTAATGGACGAGCCACGACGGAGCCGGACTACGGTGTTGCCGTCGCCGCGGGGTACGGATACGCCGCCCAGCGACGGAGCACTCATCTGCTCCAGTTCCTGACGCTTTGCACGCTTCGACTTGCGCTGCTTGCCGCGTCCTGCGCCACCCTTGCCGAAGGCACCCTGGGTACCGCCGCGTCCGCGGCCACCCTTGCCGAAGCCACCGCCGGCGGGAGCTCCGCCACCGGTGCCTGCACCAGGAGCGCCACCCGGACGGCCGGGGCCGCCACCACCGGGACGGCCAGCGCCACCCGGACGGCCTGCGCCACCGGGAGCGGGACGCTCGGTGCGGTTGGGCATCATGCCCGGGCTGGGACGGTTACCTGCGGGGCCACCTGCGGGACGCGGAGCGCCCGGACGGGGAGCACCGGGGCGCGGAGCACCCGGACGCGGACCACCGGAACCGGCTGCGGGACGGGGACCGCCTGCGCCGGCCGCGGGACGAGGACCGCCGGGACGTTCGCCGTCAGTGCGGCCACCGGAACGGGGCATGCCCTGCGATGTCGCGAAGGGGTTGTTGCCCGGACGGGGAGGACGCTCGCCGTCGCCACGGCCGCGGGGCATGCCCTGCGAGGTCGCGAACGGGTTGTTGCCCGGACGGGGGCCGCCGGGCCGCGGTGCCTGGCTGCCCGGACGTGCCGGGGCAGGGGCTTCGGCCTTGGGTGCCGGACGGGCGCCCGGCTTGGCGAAAACAGGGCTTGCTGCAGCTGCGGGAGCCGCAGGCGCTGCCGGGGCGGGGGTCTCAGCCTTGGGGGCGGGAACCGGAGCCTTGGGCGCAGCGGGGCCCGGAGCCGGGCGGGATGCTGCGGGTGCGGCAGGTGCCGCGGGGGCTGCAAGGCGAGGGGCTGCCGGGGCAGCCGCCTTTGCAGCGCCGGCACCCGGGTAGGCGTCGCGAAGCTTCTTCACGACCGGTGCCTCGATTGTCGACGAGGCGGAGCGAACGAATTCGCCCAATTCCTGCAGTTTTGTCACTGCATCTTTGGAAGTAATACCGAGCTCTTTGGCGAGCTCATGTACGCGGACCTTGGCCACATTTCTCCTGTCTCGGTCCGCACCGAGCCAGGCACGAACCGTCTAATTCTTACTGCGGGCCCCTGCCGCGAACGCGGCGGATAGGCCCTGTGCAGAGCGCAACAAAGTTGTCATCGTTGCGCACTCATCGCTGGGAACTCATCGGGTTTCCATCAGTTTTCTGACCCGCTTTCAGGTTTGGACGGTTTTCCTGCTTTCACGGAGTGTCCGCAGGGGGTATGACTGCCGCCAGGTAGCTTTCGACGGCGGTGACTTCACTTGCGCCCGCGAGGGCCCTTGCGAAAGCACGCCGTTTGCTTGCCAGCGTCAGGCATGTGGTGCTGGGGTGCAGCCACGCACCCCGGCCAGCCATCCGGCGTCGTTCATCCACCAGGACGACGGGTGACCCGCCGCCTTCGGCGACAAGCCGGATCAACTCGCTCCGCTTGCCTTGTTTCCGGCATCCGATGCAGGTGCGCACAGGCTGGCGCCTGGTGTGAAGCAGTTCAGTCACTGGGTGTATCAACCTGCCTCAGTGTCTTTACCTGTCTTCTGCTGTTCTGCTTTGCTCGGCGCGCGCCCCTGCCTTGTTGGAGTTGTTGCCCCACAAGTCGCGAGCACGCCAAAGCGCACGGATACCGGGCATAGGCCCGGTTCCATCTATTCTAAGCCCCCGAGGGCCCGGCCACCGAATCCACAGGTGCAAGGATCCGGGGCTGGGCACCGTTTGGTGTGTTTAGTTGCCCTTGGCCGGAGTGGCGTCGGAGACGATGTCGATCCGCCAGCCGGTCAGCTTGGCTGCGAGGCGGGCGTTCTGGCCTTCCTTGCCGATGGCGAGGGACAGCTGGTAATCGGGAACAACCACCCGGGCGGAGCGCGTGGCTTCGTCGGTGATAGTGACGGAATTCACGCGCGACGGCGACAGGGAGTTTGCGATGAAGGTCGCCGGATCTTCGCTGAAGTCGACGATGTCGATCTTTTCGTCGTTGAGTTCGGTCATGACTGCGCGGACACGGGAGCCCATTTCACCAATGCAAGCACCCTTGGCGTTGATGCCCGGGGTGTTGGCTTTCACAGCCATCTTGGTCCGGTGACCGGCCTCGCGCGCCAGTGCCACAATCTCGACGGAACGGTCCGCGATCTCCGGGACCTCCAGTTCGAAAAGCTTCCGGACGAGGCCCGGGTGTGAACGCGACAGCGTGATGGAGGGGCCCTTGGCGCCGCGGTGGACGTCCACCACAAACGCGCGCAGGCGGTTGCCGTGGGTGTACTTCTCCCCCGGCACCTGCTCGGGCGGCGGCAGCAGGGCTTCCACGGAACCGAGGTTCACCTGGATCATGTGCGGGTTGTTGCCCTGCTGGATCAGGCCGGCAACGAGTTCACCTTCACGGCCCTTGAATTCGCCGAGGACGTTGTCGTCCTCGACGTCGCGCAGGCGCTGCAGGATGATCTGCCGTGCGGTGCTCGCCGCGATGCGGCCGAATCCCGCGGGAGTGTCCTCGAACTCGCCGATGGCTTCACCGTCGTCGTCGATTTCCGTGGCCCAGATGGTCACGTGCCCGCTCTTGCGGTCCAGCTCCGCACGGGCCTTTTCGAAAGCGCCCGGCGTCTTGTGGTAAGCCACCAGGAGCGCCTGCTCGATGGTGGGAATCAGGAGGTCCAGCGGGATTTCACGCTCACGCTCCAGGAGTCTCAGCGCACTCATGTCAATATCCATTAGGCCTCCTCGGAAGGTCCGTTGTACTCGTCTTCCAGCACGGCCTCGTTGAGGTGGCTGAACTCTATCTCGACTTTTCCTTGGCGGATCCTGTCGAAAGGAATTTTTACGGGTTCGCCCTGCTTGGGCTTCATGCCCTTCTTGACCTCTTGCTCGGGAACCAGTGTGACGCCGTCGTCGTCGACGGACTGGATACGGCCCGTCAGGTTCTCTCCCTGGATCACGTTGACCTTGACCATGCGTCCGCGGGCCCGGTGCCAGTGGCGGGGCTCCGTGAGGGGCCGGCCGACGCCGGGCGAGGAGACCTCGAGGTCGTAGGGGCGGCCGTCGGTGCGGGGATCATTGTCCAGGATGTCCGAAAGAGCCCTGGAGATTTCCGCGATGACGTCCAGGCTGACGCCGCCGGTTTCCTCCTGGGGCAGGTCGATGACCACGTGGACTACCCGGTGCGAACCGGCAACCTGGATGGCAACATCCTCAAGATAGAGCCGGCTCGCCAGGACGGCAGGCTCCAGAAGCGCCTTCAGCCTGCTCTCCTCGGGGTTGCGGACCTCGTGTTGTGCTGGACTCGTCGGATCCGTTCCAGCCTGGTCTGTTGAAGTCGTGGCTTCCGAATGACTCACTGGCCAGCCGCCTCCCGATAGATGATGTTGTGACTACTAGCTTAACGATATTTATGGCGGCGTGGTGCACGGGGCTCCCCCACGGGAGACGCAAGTGGTCCGTGGGCGTGACACCATAGTCTGTTGTGAACCACGAGACTGTTGAGAAACCACGGAGCCATGGCTGGATGAGGGCCCTCCTGCTGGCGTTCCTCGCAGTCCTCGTCCTCGGAGTCGGCGCCGTGCTTGTCCCGCGGGACGCCGGAAGGCCCCAAGCGGCGCCGTTTTCCGAAACTGCCCGTTCCGAAGCGCTTTCTTCGACCGAGACACTCCTGGGTAGCGCATCCCTCCTGGAGAGCACGGACACTGTGATGTTGCTGACAAGCCAGGCGCAGGCGCTGCTGCAACCTTCCAGCTCTTCGGCGTCGAATACCCCCACGGCTTCCCCAAGCCCCGGCGCCACCCGGGACCGCCCGACGCGGGCCGGCTTTGTCTCCGCGCTCGCCTTGAGCGCTTCCCGTCGCTTGGCGGACGCCGCGAACGCCGACGGCGGCATGGCGCGGCTGCTGGCCGCCGTCGGGACCGCCCAGCTGCTTGAGTCATCGCGACTGGCCGCAACCTGGGGCCTGCCGGTACCGGCAACCCCGGCCGAGGCGAGTACCGCCCCGGGTCCGCCGCCGAGCTGCCCTGCCCCGTCTGGTACGTCGACGACGGCACCGACACCGGGCACGGCGCCCACCAAAGCCGATTTGCCCGCAGCCCTTGCCGCTGTCGTCAGCTCCGAACAGGAGGCGATCTATGCGTACCAAGTGGCCCTGACCAAGCTGGACGCGAAGGCATCGGCGACGGCAGCCACCTGGTTGGCGCGCCATCAGGAACTGCTCCGGGGAGCGGAGGCCCAAGGCCGGCTGCATTGCATCGCCACACCTCCGCGGGAAGCCGGCTATCGCCTGCCTGCCACTTTCGCCGCCAAACCCGGACTGGCGCTGGGAAGCATGGAGGCCAGTTCGCTGACTGCCTATGCCGACCTCGTGGCCTTGTCGGAGGGCCAGACGCGCCAGTGGGCCATCGACGGGCTTGTCGACGCCGCCAAACGCAGCCAAGCCTGGGGAACTCCGGTTGGCCCCTTCGCCGGACTTTCGATCGACAACACGGCGCTCCCCCCGCTGCCGACCGGCACCGCGGCTCCATAGGAAAGCCTTTCTTTGCTGGCGGCAGCAGTTTCCAAGTGCTTGGCTTGTACCATGGCTTCCATCGAAACTGCAGCCCTGCACGAGAACGAACCACACGCCAACGACCTCGCCCACAGACTCAACTGGCTCCGGGCCGGGGTCCTTGGCGCCAATGACGGAATCGTCTCCGTTGCCGCCATCGTGGTGGGCGTCGCCGGCGCCACGACGAACACCGGCGCCATCCTCACCGCTGGAGCAGCCGGACTCGTGGGTGGCGCGGTGTCCATGGCACTCGGCGAGTACGTATCCGTCAGCAGCCAAAGCGACAGCCAAAAGGCGCTCATCGAGAAGGAACGCCGGGAACTCGCCGAGGAACCCGAAGAAGAGCTGGCGGAATTGACCGCGATCTACGAGGCCAAGGGCCTGCGGCCTGAAACCGCGCGGAAAGTGGCCGCGGAGTTGACCGAGCACGACGCCTTGGCCGCACACCTCTCCGCCGAATTGAACATCGACGAAGACGACATCGTCAGCCCGTGGCATGCGGCCTTCGCGTCCGCCATTGCCTTCACCCTCGGCGCGGTGCTGCCCCTGCTCGCGATTCTGCTCCCGCCCCCGGGGCTGCGTGTCCCGCTGACCTTCATTTCCGTGCTGCTTGCGCTCGCAATCACCGGAGCCATAGGAGCATGGATCGGCGGCAGCTCGAAGACCCGCGCTGCCGTGCGCGTCGTCATCGGCGGAGCCCTTGCGCTTGCCGCGACGTTCATCATCGGAAGCCTCCTGGGCTCCTCCGGAGTGGTCTGAACCGCTCCCGGACCGGCTTGGGTAGGCTGGCAGTGATGACTACCTTCGTTTCCATCCCTGGCGACCTCCAGGCACGCTACTCCCGCACAGCGGAGGGGCGGGCGTGGCTCTCAGGGCTGCTCGGGCTGATCGACGCCAGCTTGGAACGCTGGCAGCTGTCCGTGGACCTGGAACCTGGCGCGGAACCATGGAACGGCCACGGCGGGATCGTCGTTCCGGTCCTCCACAACGGCGCCCGTTCGGTGCTCAAGATAGCGTTCCCGCACGAGGAGGCCCTCGTTGAACGGCATGCACTGGCCCTGTGGGGCGGTACCGGGGCCGTAAAGCTGCTCGACGCCGATGCGGCCTCGTGCGCGATGCTCCTGGAGCGGCTCGACCCCGTCAGCTGGCTGCAGAGCGCACCGATGGACGAAGCCCGCGACATCTGGGGATCGCTCGTGAGGGAACTCAGCATCGAGCCGGACGAGCGGCCGGAATGGAAGGAGTTCGAGCACATAGCGGCCCGTGCCGAGCGCTGGAGCGATGAGTTGCCTGCCGACTGGGAGCAGCTTGGCCAGCCTTTCCCCCGATGGCTCCTCGAAGCCGCGTTGGAGGTGTGCCAAACTCGGGGCGCTGTGGGGCGCCGGGCGGGCAGGGACGTCCTGGTGCATTGCGACCTGCATTTCATGAATATCCTCCCCCATCTCAATGGCGCCCTCCGTGGCCCTCTCAATGGCGCCCGGGCCATCGAAAAACGCGGATATGTGGCGATCGATCCGCAACCGATGATCGGTGAGGCGGAATTCGCCGTCGCCCCCATCTTGTGGAACCGTATCCGCGATCTCTCCACGACGGCTCCGGAAGTTGCGCTCCTGGAGCGCTGCGCGGATTTCAGCAGCGCGGCTGGCCTGGACGGCGAAGCGGCCCGGGAATGGAGCCTGGTCCGCGAGGTCGAAAACGCCCTGTGGTATGCGGGAAAACCACGACATGAGGGCGATCTGGCACGCTCCTTGTGGGTTGCCAGCACCCTCGCAGGACGGCCTCTGGACGGGCTGCCCGCCGCGCACGATCTGCCCGAACCGGGACTGGCCGCCTCGACTTAGCTTCGGGGCGCCGAGTCGTCCAGACGTCCGGCTTGGCCGGTGGCCTCCAGCGCGTCTTTCACGGCCTGCACAGCGATATCCAGGTCTGCCGAATCCGTTGACCAGTTGGTCACCGAAACACGCAGGATATCCCTGCCCTGCCAGCGCGAACCGGACATCCAGACCCTCCCGTCGGCCATGATGAAGTCCGTCACTGCGCGGGTCCTCTCGTCTGAACCGAACGCCAGGGACAACTGCGTGAACATCACATCGTTGAGGACCTCGACGCCGGGCACTTCGGCAAGCCGCCTGGCCAATTCCGCGGCACACTCCGCGCGTCCTGCGACAAGCTCCCGCACGCCGTCGCCACCCAAGGAGCGCAAGGCCGCCCACACCGGCACTCCCCTGGCACGGCGGGACAACTCGGGCACCTTCTCCATGGGGTCGCCGGGGCCGTGGTCATCCTGCATCAAGTATTCGGCGTGCATGCCGATGGCGGACCGCAGGGCAGCAACGTCGCGTACCACCACGATTCCGGCGTCGTACGGCACGTTGAGGGTCTTGTGGGCATCGGTTCCCCACGAATCGGCCAACTCGACGCCCTCGACAAGATGCCGCAGTGCCGGCACGGCCGCTGCCCATAGGCCGAAAGCCCCGTCAACGTGGACCCACGCGCCGTGATCCTTCGCAGCCGGAATCGCCTCGAGGAAAGGATCGAATGCTCCGGAATGCAGGTTCCCGGCCTGGAGACACACGATTGCCGGACCGGAACCGGCTTCCAACGCGGCCCGCAGCGCGGCTGGATCGATACTGCCTTGTTTGTCCGCCTCGACAACTTCGGGTGCCCCGAACCCTAGGAAGCGCAGTGCCATGTCAAGGCTCTCGTGCCGCTCGGCACCGACGAGGACACGCAGTTTCGGCGCGCCTTGGAGTCCCGCGGCGTTGACATCCCAGCCGACACTGGCCAGCTGGCGCCATCGGGCCGCAGCGAGGGCCGTGAAGTTGGCCATGCTGGCGCCGGTCGCGAATCCGACGTCGGAGCCAACAGGCAGGCGGAGAAGCTCAAGGAGCCATCGCCCGGCAGCCTCTTCGATCCCGGCAGTGGCGGGTGTGGCGAAGCGCAGACCCGAGTTCTGGTCCCACGCGGAAACCATCCAGTCCGCGGCCATGCCTGCCGGCACCGTACCGCCGATGACCCAACCGAAGAAGCGCCCCGATTGCATGGCCATCAGCCCGGGCTCGGCGTGTTCGGCGAGGAAATCAATGACTGCGGCCGGATCGAGTCCGGTGGCCGGGAAGGGTCCGCCGAAGACCGCCGTGATGTCTTCGGCCGCAGTACTTGGCCGTACCGGCCGCCCAGGCAAGGCCCTCAACCACTCGCGGGTATGTTCCCATGCACGTTCGAGTGCCTGCTCATAGTCGCCGGAATCGACCCACATGAGTGCATGCTACGCCCGCGGGATCCCTCCGGCCATCGCTGGCGACAACCGGAACACTACTTGGCGAAGTAGTCGTTCCAGACGTCCATGCCGAGTTTGATGATCAACGCGCCGACCACGATCAGGAACACGATCCTTACAAAACCGCTGCCCTGTTTCACGGCGGTCCGCGCGCCCAGGTAGCCGCCGGCCATGTTGGACAGGCCCAGCACCGCGCCGACGCCCCAGAGAAGTGATCCGTGCGGCAGGAAGAAGAACAGGGCACCGGCGTTCGTCGCCATGTTGACGATCTTGGCTTTGGCGCTGGCCTCAAGGAAGGCATAGCCCATGGCGGAGACGAGGGCTATCACCAGGAACGAGCCTGTCCCGGGACCTATCAGGCCGTCGTAGAACCCGATCACGGCACCTATGGCACAGGCCACGACGTAGTGCGTGTGGCCGTCGTGACGCAGGGCAGTCAACTCGCCTGCATTGGGCCGCAGCGCGGTGAAGAGCGCGACCGCAATGAGCGCCACTACGATGATGGGTTTGAAAACGCTCGCGGGAAGGTTGGCGGCCAGGACTGCTCCCCCGAAACTGCCCGCGAGGGCAATGACCGCCATGGGTATGGCCGTCTTGAGGTCAGGGCCAACCCGACGGTAATAGGTGACGGCACTGGTGGTTGTCCCGAAGATGGAGCCCATTTTGTTGGTAGCCAGCGCCTGGACCGGGGTAATCCCCGGAACCAGGAGCAAGGCGGGGAGCTGGATCAGTCCCCCGCCGCCCACCACTGCGTCTATCCAACCGGCTGCGAATCCAGCCACCACGATCATGATGAGCGTGGTGAGCTGGACCGACTCGAAGCCGGAGATCACTTCTGTCGTACGGCGTTGACCACGTAGTCGGCAGCCTTCTCGACTGCCACGTTTTCGGCCTCACCGGTGCGACGGTCCTTGATCTCCACAACACCGTCAACCAAGCCACGGCCGACCGCCACGATGGTGGGGACGCCCACAAGCTCCGCATCACCGAACTTCACGCCCGGGGAAACCTTGGGGCGGTCGTCGTAAATCACGTCGAGGCCGGCGGCCTCAAGTTCGGCGGAGAGCTTCTCGGCTGCCGCGAAGATTTCCTCGCCACGTCCGACGGCGACCACGTGGACGTCCGCGGGGGCCACGGAGCGCGGCCAGATCAAGCCGCGGTCGTCGTTGTTGGCCTCGGCCAGCGCGGCCACGGCGCGGGTCACGCCGACGCCGTACGAGCCCATGGTGACCACAACCTGCTTGCCGTTCTGGTCAAGGACCTTCAGGTCGAGGGCCTCGGCGTACTTGCGGCCGAGCTGGAAGATGTGGCCCATTTCGATGCCGCGTGCAGTCTCCAAGGGACCGGAGCCGTCCGGGGCTTCGTCTCCCGCGCGGACCTCGGTGCATTCAATGACGCCATCCCAGGCGAAATCGCGGCCGGCCACGAGACCGAAGACGTGCTTGCCGTCTTCGTTCGCTCCGGTGACCCAGCTGGTACCCGAGACAACCCGGGGATCAACAAGGAAGAGCAACTTGGACGTGCCTTCGATCCCGAGAACGGCTTCGCCGAGGACCAGCCCGGGGCCGATGTAGCCCTTGACGAGTTCCGGGATTTTCTTGAGGTCTTCCTCGTTGGCCGCTTCCAGCCCGATCTCCCCGGCAATCGGCAGGAATGAACCGATGTTGGCTTCGACGCGCTTGAGGTCCACCGCGCGGTCACCGGGAACGCCGATGACAACGATCTGGCGCTCGCCGGTGGGCAGCGTAACAGCGAGGACAACATTCTTGAGGGTGTCGGCGGCAGTCCAGGCGCCGCCGTCGGAATCGCTGCGGGGAGCGAGCTGGTTGGCAGCCGCCACGAGGGTTTCGATGGTGGGCGTGTCCGGGGTGTCGAGGACGCGTGCGGGAGGGGCGTTGCTGAAGTCGATCTCGGCGGGGACCACGGTGGTCACGGCTTCGACGTTGGCCGCGTAGCCGCCTGGCGAGCGCACGAAGGTGTCCTCGCCGATCTCGGTGGGGTGCAGGAATTCCTCGCTCTTGGATCCGCCCATGGCGCCTGCCGTGGCGGCTACGGGGATGACCTCAAGGCCAAGGCGCTCGAAGATTTTCAGGTACGCGGCGCGGTGGGCCGCGTAGCTCGCGTCCAGGCCGGCGTCGTCGACGTCGAACGAGTAGGAATCCTTCATGATGAATTCACGGCCGCGGAGGAGGCCCGCCCGCGGACGTGCTTCGTCGCGGTACTTATTCTGGATCTGGTAGAGGCTCAGAGGCAGGTCCTTGTACGAGGAGTACAGGTCCTTGACCAGGAGGGTGAACATTTCCTCGTGCGTGGGAGCGAGAAGGTAATCGGCACCCTTGCGGTCCTGGAGGCGGAACAGCCCCTCGCCGTATTCGGTCCAGCGGTTGGTGGCCTCGTACGGTTCCCGGGGCAGCAGTGCCGGGAAATGGACTTCCTGGGCGCCGATGGCGGCCATTTCCTCGCGGATGATCTGCTCGACCTTGCGCAGGACGCTCAATCCCAAAGGCAGCCACGTGTAGATGCCCGGTGCGGCACGGCGGATATAGCCCGCACGGACCAGGAGTCTGTGGCTTGCGACTTCGGCGTCGACGGGATCTTCACGCAAGGTGCGCAGGAATAGCTGGGAGAGGCGAAGGACCACGGGTCAGAATCCGTTTCTATGGCAAGAGCTGGCAAAAACTACTGTGTACCAATCTACCGGCTTGTGGCCGAGGAACCTGCCGGGCCCGTCCCCCGCGTTCCTCCCCGATGCAGGCACCCCACCACAAACGAAGATGAGCCACGCCATGGTGCGAGGAAGCCCCTGGCCGCTGGGCGGCTGGTCATCCTGCCATGGCGTGGCTCAGCGGCCGGTCGGCCGCGGGCGTTGTCCTGGAGCCTTAGTCAGACTTGTCGAATGCCTTCGAAGGATCAACGCTTACAGCCATTTGGTTGGTGTTTCCTCTCTGAAACCGCCCGCGCCCCAGCGACACGGCTGGTTCTGAATTTATGTGATGGTGGACACTTTTTTCAAGGGCTTGGACTTATCAATATTTGTTAGTGCATGGGCTATAGCCCTAGCAACGAACAACGCGGGGTCACTTAGCGCCCATCCGGAGGTCCGACATGGGCCGTAAGTGACCCCGCGTTGCAGAGCGAAGGCCCAGATCCGACCCTCGAGGCTCACAGTTGACGAGCCCGTGTATCGAACTTACCTTTTATTCATCACCTGATGAATAAATCGGAGGCCGCGATGTCCCACAGCCCAGCGGGAAGTCCCGCACCAGGCATGTCCCCCGCGCCCCCGGCGGTCACAGCGGAGGGCCTGCATGTCACGCGCGGCCACAAGAAGATCCTGCGCGGCTTGGACTTCGCCATCGAGCCCGGGCGCATCACGGGCCTGCTCGGACCCTCCGGGAGCGGCAAGACAACGCTCATGCGCTGCATCGTGGGGGTCCAGCGCCTTACAGCCGGCAGCGTTGAAGTATTGGGCCGTCCGGCGGGTACGCCGTCATTGCGGCACGACGTCGGATACGTCACCCAGGCACCGAGCGTCTACACGGACCTCAGTGTCGAGGCGAATGTCAGGTATTTCGGAGCCATGCACGGCGTCTCGGCGGCCGACACCGCGGAGGCGATTGCCGCCGTCGGGCTCGAATCACTGGCGCGGCGTAAGACGGCAGACCTTTCCGGCGGTGAATTCAGCCGGGTGTCGCTGGCCTGTGCGCTCGTCTCGCATCCGAATCTGCTGGTCCTCGACGAACCGACGGTTGGCTTGGATCCGGTACTGCGTGCCGAGCTGTGGGAACGGTTCGCCGCGATGGCCGAAGCCGGCACCACCCTGTTGGTGTCGAGCCATGTCATGGAAGAGGCCTCGCACTGTTCCTCGTTGCTCCTGCTTCGCGACGGTCTGCTGCTGGCGCAGCTCAGTCCGGCGGAACTCAGCGAGCGGGGACACAGCAACGATCTGGAACAGGCCTTCCTGCACATCATCCAGGAAGCGAGCGTTACTTCGAACCGCCGGGGTGCAGATGAAAGCCAGGTGGCGTCATGAATCCAAGGATGATGTTTGCCACCACCAGGCGGGTTTTGGATCAACTGCGGCACGACCACCGCAGCGTCGCGCTCATCATGGTGGTTCCCGCCCTGCTGCTCACGGGCGTCTACTATCTGTTCGAGAACGAAACCCTGCCTCCCGGATTCCCCCGCACCTTTGACCGTGTGGGACTCATGATGCTCGCCATTTTCCCGTTTGTGGTGATGTTCCTGGTCACGTCGATCACGATGTTGCGCGAAAGGACCTCGGGGACGCTGGAACGGCTCCTGACAACGCCAATCCACAAAGCGGATCTCCTCTTCGGCTACGCGTTCGCGTTCTCCATCATGGCGGCCCTGCAATCGCTCGTCGCCACGGCCGTGGCCTACTGGATCTTCAATCTGGATATCAAGGGCGGTCCGGGTTTCGTCGTGATGATCGCCGTCATCAACGCAGTGCTCGGTGTCGCCCTCGGCCTCTTGTGCTCAGCCTTTGCGCGGACCGAATTCCAAGCGGTGCAGTTCATGCCGGTAGTGGTGATACCGCAGATCCTGTTGTGCGGACTCTTCGTGGCCCGGGACCACATGAACGGCCTCCTGGAGGGCATTTCAAATGTGCTGCCGCTGACGTTTTCGGTCGACGCGCTCCAAAAGATCGCCGACAACACCGAGGCGACGCAGGCCATGTGGCAGGATGCCGGGGTCATGGCGGCGATCGTGGTGGGAGTATTGGTCCTGGCCTCGTTCACCCTCCGACGGCGAACCTCGTGAGCGGGGCCTTGCCTCCCTTGCGGCGGGGACGCCGCAGCGGCGGAAGCGACTCGCGCGAACGGATCCTGGCCACAGCGCGCCGGCTTTTCGCGGAGCATGGGTTCGACGGCACGAGCCTGCGGCAAGTGGCGCGCGAAGCCGAAGTGGACCCGGCCATGGTCCACCACTTCTTCAAGGGCAAGGACGAACTCTTCGCCCAGAGCATCGAACTCCCGGCGGATCCCGACGAGGTCCTTGCCGGCGTCGAATCGTTGGATCCATCGCAACGCTCGGAGGCAATCGTCCGCGCCGTCGTGCGTCTGTGGGAAAGCCCCGCGCAACACGGGCTTGTCGCGTTCGTCAGGGGAACGATCGGTTCCAAGGCAAAGACCGCCCTGCTGCGCGAGATGGTGTCCCGGACCATTCTCTCCAGGATTACGGCCGGGCTTCCCGGCTCCCCCGAGGAAGCAAGGATGCGCGGCAACCTCGTTGCCACGCAAATGGTGGGGCTCATGCTGATGCGCTACGTGGTCCGGCTCGAACCCCTGGCTTCGGCCTCCCAGGATGAGGTAGTGCGGCTCGTCGCCCCGAACGTCCAGCACTACCTCACGGGCGAGCTCACTCCTCCCAACTGACTCGCATTTGTTGTCGTTATGAGCCCTCAAAACGACAACTACTGCGAGTCAGTTGGGGTGGTCAGTACAGAACCGGTCAGTACAGAACCGTGGCGAAGGTTCCGAGGCGTTGGAAACCGACCCGCTCATAGGTGGCGCGAGCCCTTGTGTTGTATTCGTTGACATAGAGGCTCGTGATCGGCGCGAACTGCTGCGCCAGGACAACCACTCCCGCCATGTACCCGGCGCTGAGTCCCTGGCCGCGGAACTCGGGGTTCATCCAGACACCCTGCACCTGGGTGGCCTGCGCGGTGACCGCCCCGAGTTCGGCTTTGAACTTCACGGTCCCGCCTGCGTCGATGTGCACCAAGGAATGGCCTTGCCGGATCAGTCCGGCCACCCTGCGGCTGTAGAAGTCCTCGCTCCCGAGAAAGGGCGAATAACCCACTTCCTCTTCGAACATGGCTGCGCAGGCGGGCAGGATCCGGTCGAAATCGGCGATGTCCCCGAAGCCGAGCTGCGCATTGGCTTCGACGGCGGGTGGCCCCGAGATCGCCAGAAGCGGCTGGTCGGCCCGTACTTCGTGGGCGAAATGCCCCAATTGCTCCAAACGGGAATGGAGCGCCAGCACGGTCTCCGCGGGCCCGAAGATCGAGGCATAGCGACGTCCGGCCCGGTGTGCAACCGCCGCAACGCGGGAAGCCAGTCCGGGGTCCAGCTGCACCGGAACCAGGTTGGCGCCGGCCCAGCAGGCACCTACCAGGGCGTCGCCGTCGAACACTCCAAAGACGCTCGCGCCACCGGAAGTGGGTGCGGCGCTCCCCGACGAATCGAGGTGCGCCAGAATGAAGACGTTCGCTACCGGGTCTTCCATCGCGAGCACGCGAAGGGCCCGGGTGTCGGCAGCGCCGAGCACCCGGACGGAAATCCCATCGGCGGCTGTCTCGTTACGAGACGCTAACCACGGGGCTACCCTTGACAGCATCTTCGCCATCGGCCTCCCCCACCTCTTCGGCGATACGCATGGCCTCTTCGATCAGTGTCTCAACAATCTGGCTCTCGGGGACAGTCTTAATGACTTCGCCCTTCACGAAGATCTGGCCCTTGCCGTTTCCGGAGGCTACACCAAGATCTGCTTCACGTGCCTCGCCCGGGCCGTTCACGACGCAACCCATGACGGCGACGCGCAGCGGGATCTCCATTCCTTCAAGCCCTGCCGTGACCTGCTCAGCGAGCGTGTACACGTCCACCTGGGCGCGTCCGCATGAAGGGCAGGAGACGATTTCGAGTTTGCGGGGGCGCAGGTTGAGGGACTGCAGGATCTGGTTGCCGACCTTGATTTCCTCAACTGGCGGCGCGGAGAGGGACACTCGGATGGTGTCACCGATACCCCGGGAAAGCAGCGCACCGAAGGCCGTTGCAGACTTGATGGTGCCCTGGAAGGCGGGTCCGGCCTCGGTCACGCCAAGGTGCAGGGGCCAGTCGCCCTTTTCGGCAAGCATCTCGTAGGCGGCCACCATGATGACGGGGTCGTTGTGCTTGACGGAGATCTTGAAATCGTGGAAGCCGTGTTCCTCGAACAGCGAAGCTTCCCACACGGCCGACTCGACGAGGGCTTCCGGCGTGGCCTTGCCGTACTTCTTCAGGATGCCGGGCTCCAGTGATCCAGCATTGACGCCGATCCTGATGGAGGTGCCGTGGTCCTTGGCGGCCTTGGCGATTTCCTTCACCTGGTCGTCGAACTTGCGGATGTTGCCCGGATTGACGCGCACCGCGGCGCAACCTGCCTCGATCGCGGCGAAGACGTACTTCGGCTGGAAGTGGATGTCTGCGATGACGGGAATCTGGGACTTACGGGCGATGATCGGCAGTGCCTCGGCGTCGTCCGCGGAAGGGCACGCGACACGCACGATGTCACAGCCGGACGCCGTCAGCTCCGCGATCTGCTGCAGCGTGGCGTTGATGTCCGTGGTGGGCGTGGTGGTCATCGATTGCACGCTGATCGGTGAATCGGAGCCGACGCCGACCGAACCCACCTTGATCTGGCGGGTCTTGCGGCGGGGCGCGAGAACGGGGGGCGGGGCTGACGGCATTCCCAGGCTGACCGAGGTCACGTGGACTCCTTGGGTTGAAATGGGTGGATCGTAGGGCCGGGATCAGGACCCCGGCCGGTCATGTTGCTAGGAAGCGTGGGCGGAGAGCATTCCGATAATGGGGTTCCACTCGGACGTCCGGATGCCTGCAATCCCCCGGACGGCGGCGAACGGATCCTCCTTCAACGTGGCGTTCAGCTCGGACTCGTCGGCGGCCTCGAGCAGCAGCAGCGCACCCGCGCCGTCGGTGTAAGGGCCGCTCGCCAGCAGGGTTCCCTGCTCGGCGAGGCTGGCGAGCCAGGCGCGGTGGGCAGGCCGGTTCGCGTCGCGCACCTCGGCGGACTCGGCGTCGTACACGTACTCAACAGCGAAAACAGTCATATGGATAGCCTATCCCCCCAATTCAGGGGCCGGCCCAATCCGGCGCGTCCACCGAGAGCTCACCCACACCCGGATCAGCCGAAGAGGTTGACAGGCTTGACGATGTCCGCGTAGATCAGCAAAGCGCTCATGGCCATGAGGATACTCGCCACAACATAGGTGAGCGGCAGGAGCTTGGCGATGTCGAAAGCCCCTGGATCCGGTTTGCCGAACAGCTTGGCGATTCGACGCCGGGCTCCCTCGTAGAGCGCGCCCGCCACGTGTCCGCCGTCGAGCGGCAAGAGCGGAACCAGGTTGAACACGGCGAGGGCGAAGTTCAGTCCGGCGAGGAGCCCCACGAGGGCGCTGAGGCGCGATTGCAGCGGAACCTGATCCATGGCAGCCACTTCACCGGCCACCCGGCCAACGCCCACCACGCTGATGGGGCCGTTGGGATCGCGCGGTTCGGAGCCGAAAGCCGCTTGCGCCACGCCGACCACCCTGGCGGGGAGGTTGAGGATGACTCCTGCGATTTGCTTGATGTTCTCACCGGCCATCGGAAGAACGGTCGACGCCGGTTGGGGCACCATGGCGGTCTGCGCGCCGATGCCGAGGAACCCGACTTCCTCGTACAACGGCTTGCCGTCCGGGCCCTTGGCCTGCAGGCCGTTGTCGCCGATGACGGGGCGCGCGGACAGCACGGGGGTTACTTGCGTGGTGACGCTCTTGCCGCCGCGGTCCACGGTGATCTGGACGGCCTTGCCGGCGGATGCCCGGATCCAGCCGCTCATTTCGGCCCAGCTGGTCACTGGCTTGCCGTCAAAGCTCGTGACGACGTCGTTGGGCTGGAGCTTGGCCACTGCGGCCGGGGTCAGTTGGCAGTTCGGGGAGTTCGGATCGACGGTCTCGCCGGCCTTGACCTGGCACTTGGACACCTCGGCAATGGTGGTGGTAGCCGTGGACACGCCGAAGCCCATGAGCAGCACCGCGGTCAGAACAAGGCCGATGAGCAGGTTCATGGCCGGCCCACCCAGCATGATGATGACCTTTTTCCAGACCGGCAGCCTGTAGAAGACCCTGTTCTCGTCGCCGGGGCCCACTTCCTCATGCGCCGCGGACCGGGCCTCGGTGGCGAGGGTCTGGAACATGCCGGTGCTGGACGGCCTGACGCTGCCATCTTCCTTGTTTGGCGGGTACATGCCGATCATGGCGACGTAGCCGCCTAGCGGGATGGCCTTGACGCCGTATTCGGTCTCGCCTTTCCGCGTGGACCAAAGGGTGGGGCCGAACCCGATCATGTATTTGGTGACGCGCACTTTGAACAGCTTGGCGGGAAGCAAGTGCCCCACCTCGTGCAGCGCAATGGAGACGGCCACGCCGATCGCGACGAAGACGACTCCGAGAATGAACAGAATGACGGGATTCATGCCTTAAGTACTGCTTCCTAAAGGGTGCTGTTGGCTAAACGATCGTGGGTGCGCGTGCGTGCCCACCTCTCAGCATCCAACACAGAGTCCACCGTCAGCTCCAAGGATCCTGAATGTTCGCTGAGGACGGACTCCACCGTGTCCACGATGTCGGTGAAGCGGATCCGGCCGGCATGGAAGGCTTCAACGGCTTCCTCGTTGGCCGCGTTGAAGACTGCCGGAAACGTGCTCCCCTGCTTCGCGGCGTCCTTGGCCAGCTCCACCGCCGGGAAGGCTACCGAGTCTAGGGGCTCGAACGTCCAACTGGTGGCCTGGCTCCAGTCGCAGGGCTTGGCGGCGCGGGGCACGCGGTCCGGCCACCCGAGTCCCAATGCGATGGGCAGCCGCATGTCCGGCGGAGAAGCCTGGGCAATGATGGAGCCGTCCACGAACTCCACCATGGAGTGCACCACGGATTGCGGGTGCACCACGACGTCGATCCTGTCCAGGGGGACGTCGAAGAGCAGATGCGCTTCGATGACCTCCAGGCCTTTGTTGACCAGGCTGGCCGAGTTGGTGGTGACCATGAGGCCCATGTCCCACGTGGGGTGCGCCAGGGCCTCAGCCGGGGTGACGTCGCGGAGTTGCTCGCGGCTGCGGCCCCGGAAAGGTCCGCCGGAAGCCGTCAGGATAAGCTTCTCAACTTCATTGTCGGTTCCCGCGCGTAGGCATTGGGCGATGGCCGAGTGCTCGGAATCAACGGGCACGATCTGGTCAACAGCCGCGGCGGCCTTGACCAGCGCACCGCCCACGATCAGGGATTCCTTGTTCGCCAAGGCCAGGATGGCGCCGGACTTGAGGGCTGCCAGCGTAGGCGCCAGGCCGATGGACCCCGTGATCCCGTTGAGCACGACGTCCGCTTCGATCGCGGCAATCTTGGTGGACGCATCCGGTCCCGTGATGATCGCCGGATCGTAGTTCCGGAGACCGGCGGCGGAGGCGGCGGCACGGATGAGTTTCTGGAGTTCGTGGGCGTCGCCGTAGGCGATGCCGACCGCCTGGGCCTTGGTGTGGACGGCCTGCTGGGCAATGAGTTCCAGATTCCCGCCGCCCGTCAGTGCCACGACCTCGAACCGGTGGGGAGCGGCGTCGACGACATCAATCGCCTGTGTGCCGATGGAACCAGTGGACCCGAGGAGAATGATCTTGCGCGGCTGCATTGCTTAAGTATCCCGCACCCCAGGCGTAGCGTTGGTTTGTGGACTGGGTCTCGTGGTTCGAGGCGCCGGACTATGAATTCGCCCGGCAGGTGCTCCAGCGTGGCACGGCCGCGCTCTATTTCATCGCGTTCCTGTCCAGCCTCAACCAGTTTCCTGCGCTCCTTGGCGAACACGGGCTCCTGCCTGTCCCGAGGTATGTGGACGGTCACAGGGTCTTGCGCAGGCCCAGCCTGTTCCGCTGGAAGTATTCGGACGGGTTGCTCCGGGCCGTTTGCATTGCCGGGCTTGCCGTTTCCCTGGCGCTCGTGGGCGGGCTGCCCCAGCTGGGCCCGCCGTGGCTTCCCCTGGCCGCGTTCCTGGCATTGTGGTTGCTCTACATGTCGATCGTCAACGTCGGCCAGACCTTCTACGGCTTCGGTTGGGAGATGCTGCTGCTGGAAATGGGCTTCACTGTCGGCTTCCTCGGTTCGGATCAGACTCCCCCGCCCAGGACCATCCTGGTCCTGCTCGTGTGGCTGCTGTTCAGGCTGGAATTCGGCGCGGGCATGATCAAGATCCATGGCGGTAGCGAGTGGCGTGATTTAACCGCCCTGTACTACCACCACGAGACGCAGCCCATGCCCGGGCCGTTGAGCCGCCGGGCGCACCTCCTGCCTAAGCCACTTCACCGCATGGAAGTGCTCGGCAACCATTTCGCCCAGCTGGTGGTGCCGTTCTTCCTGTTCGCTCCGCAGCCACTGGCCACCATTGCCGCCGGAATCGTGGTGTTCACGCAACTCTGGCTTGTGGGGAGCGGTAACTTCGCATGGCTTAACTGGTCCGCGATCGTGCTCGCCTTCGCCGCGGTGAGTGACCCGGTGGCCCATGCTGTGCTGCCCTTCATACCGCAACAGCGGTACCCGGCCACGGCTCAGACCCCGGTGTGGTGGCTCGCCGTCGTACTCGCGGTGACGGTGCTCCTCTTGGTGCTCAGCTATTGGCCCGTCCGCAACCTGCTCTCACGGGAGCAGCTCATGAACGCCAGTTTCAACCGTTGGCAATTGGTCAATACCTATGGGGCGTTCGGTACGGTGACGCGCCACCGGGTCGAAATCGTGGTGGAAGGCACCCAGGCCGACGTTCCCGTCGATGAGGCCGACTGGCGCGAATACGGATTCAAAGGCAAGCCCGGCGACGTTCGCAGGCTGCCCCGGCAATGGGCGCCCTACCACCTGCGTCTCGACTGGTTGATGTGGTTCCTGCCCTTGCGCACGGTGCACGAGGAATGGTTCTACGCGTTCCTCGGCAAGCTGCTCGACGCCGATCCGCCCACCTTGCGCTTGTTGCGCCGGGACCCGTTCGACGGCGCACGGCCGCGCTGGGTGCGGGCCCGCAGCTTCCTGTACCGCTTCGCCACGAGGGCCGAGTTCCGCGAAACAGGCCAGCGCTGGATCCGGATGGAGCTCTACGAGGTCATCGCCCCGTTGTCCCTGCCGAAATCACGACGACGGGGCCAATAGACCCGGCCGGAACAACTTTTCAGGAAAGCCGGGCCCTGCGCAGCGTGGATTCGGCGTGCTTCAGGATGGGCCCGTCCACCATTTTTCCCTTGTGCTGGAACACACCGGTTCCAGCCGCAGCCGCGGCGTCAAGCAGTTCCCGGGCCCCAGCGACCGCCTCCGGCGAGGGTGCATAGGCCTCGCGGACAACTGCGACCTGGCTCGGGTGGATGCAGGCCTTGGCACCGAATCCGCTGGCTACGGCGTCGGCGGATTCCACAGCCAGACCGGCGAGGTCGGGAATGTCGACGTAGACCGAGTCGATGGCTTCCTTGCCTGCGGCCTTCGCGGCGAGCAGCACGGCAGACCGGGAGTGCATGGCGACGGCGCGATAGCCGCCGTCGTCGTTGCGGCTCGAGGTGCCGCCCATCGAGGCAATCAGGTCCTCGGCACCCCACATGAGCCCGACGACGTTGGGAGCCTGGGCGATCTCGCTCGCGTTGATAATTCCCTTGGCCGTCTCGCACAGGGCGATGACGTGGTAGCCCTCAAGTGCCTTCAGCTGTTCGCCGGTTTCAGCTTTGGCCAGCATGACAGTCCGGTAAGGGGTATGCGCGAGGCAGTGCAGGTCCTTCTCGAAGTCCGGGGTGCCCACTGGATTGACGCGCACAATCGTGCGGCTGGGGTCGAGTTCCGCGGTCTCCCCGCCGGAGCCGAGTTGGGCGAGGATGGCGCCCCGGGCCCGCTTCTTGGCTGCGGGCGCGACGGCGTCCTCGAGGTCTACGATGACGGCGTCGGAACGCTCGGCGGCCTTTTGGAACCGTTCTGGACGGTCGGCGGGGCAGAAAAGCAAAGCGGGGCCCATGGTGAAGGTCATGTATTGATTCTCCCCTGTTGCGCCTCCAGATGCGCGGTCCGGGTCCACATGAGGCACGCCCGAGTGGCCAAAGCCACCACCGTGCCGTCCTGGTTGCGGCCGGTGTGTTTCATGGTCACGACGCCCTGGCCGGGACGCGACGACGACTCCCGTTTCCCGGCGACCACAGTTTCCGTGTAGAGGGTGTCGCCGTGGTAGAGGGGGTGCGGGAAAGAGACGTCCGTGAGGCCCAGCTGGGCAATGATGGTGCCCTGGGTCAGTTGCGTGACGGACTGTCCCACCATGGTGGACAAGGTGAACATCGAGTTCATGAGCCTTTGCCCGAAGGGCTGCGTGGCGCTCCAGGCCGCGTCCAGGTGCAGGGCCTGGGTGTTCATCGTCAGCGTGGTGAACAGGACGTTGTCCGTTTCGGTGACGGTCCGCCCGGGCCGGTGGGCGTAGACAACGTCTTCCTCGAGTTCCTCGAAGTACAGCCCCCGCTGCTCGACAATGCGCGGTTCGGGGACACGGCCTTCAGGGTCCGCGGTCATACAGTCAGCTCCTGGTCTTCCTCGAAAAGCTCGACGCCGGTCGCGGCGGCCACGTCCTCGGCGGAGACATTCGGTGCCAACTCGCGCAGGACGAGCCTCGAGACTCCGCCTTCGGAGACGACGTCGATCACGGCAAGGTCGGTGATGATCCGGTCCACGCAACCTTTCCCCGTGACGGGCAACGAGCATTCCTTGACGATCTTGGGCTTGCCGTTGCGGTCCACGTGCTCCATCATGACGATCACCCGTTTCGCGCCGAAGACCAGATCCATGGCGCCGCCCATGCCCTTCACCATCTTGCCCGGAATCATCCAATTGGCCAGGTCCCCGTTGGCCGCGACCTCCATCGCGCCAAGCACTGCGACGTCCACATGTCCGCCGCGGATCATGCCGAACGACGTAGCCGAGTCAAAGAACGCGGCGCCCGGGTTGACGGTGACCGTTTCTTTGCCGGCATTGATCAGATCGGGGTCCACGGCGTCCTCGGCCGGGTAGGGGCCGACGCCCAGGATCCCGTTCTCGGAATGCAGGATCACCTCGACCCCTTCGGGGATGTAGTTCGGAATCAGGGTGGGCATCCCGATCCCGAGGTTGACGTATTGCCCGTTGCTGAGTTCGCGGGCTACGCGGGCGGCCAGTTCATTCCGCGTCCAGCCTTTGCCCTCGTGATGTTCGGCGCCGGCGCGGCGGTACTCATGCCTGACCGTCTCGGGACGCGGCGGGAGATCCTGGGTGATGTTCGATTCCATGGCTACGCTCCTGCCTGTTCGGTTGTGCCCGCAGACGCCGGGGTCAACGCGACGGTCCGCTTTTCGATGCGCTTCTCGATGTCCGGTGCAACCACGACCCGCTGGACGAAGATGCCCGGAGTGTGGATATGTTGCGGATCGAGCTCGCCGGGTTCCACAAGCTCTTCGACCTCGGCGATGGTGATCCGGGCCGCCATGGCACACAGCGGATTGAAGTTCATGGCCGTCGCATGGAAGACGAGGTTCCCGTGACGGTCGCCCTTCCAGGCGTGGACCAGTCCGAAATCGGGTGTCAGGGATTCCTCAAGGACATAGTCCGCGCCGTTGAAGGTGCGCACTTCCTTGGGTGAGGACGCGATCGCCACGTTGCCGTCGCCGTCGTACTTTTGCGGAAGGCCGCCTTCCGAGACCTGGGTCCCGACGCCGGCCGCCGTGAAGAACGCGGGAATGCCGGCGCCGCCGGCGCGCAGTTTCTCGGCCAGGGTGCCCTGCGGGGTGAGAACCACCTCGAGTTCACCCGCAAGGTACTGCCGTGCGAACTCCTTGTTCTCACCCACATAGGAACTGATGGTCCGGCGGATACGCCCGTCCCTCAGGAGGATGCCGAGGCCCCAGTCGTCCACGCCGCAGTTGTTGCTGACTGTTTCAAGGTCCTTGGTGCCTTGATCGTGGAGCGCATCGATCAGCGCCACCGGGATACCGCACAAGCCGAACCCGCCGACGGCGAGAGAGGCGCCGTCGTGGATGTCCTTCACCGCTTCCGCGGCGCTGGCAACAACTTTGTCGATCATCGTTTACCTTCCCTGACGGTTAAAGGCCCAGCTCGCGGGCGATGAGCATCAACTGGACCTCGGTGGTGCCCTCCCCGACTTCCAGGATCTTGGAGTCGCGGTAGTGGCGTGCCACCGTGAATTCGTTGATGAAGCCATAGCCACCGAACACCTGGGTGGCATCCCGTGCGTTGTCCATGGCTGCCTCGCCTGCGACCATCTTAGCGATGGCCGCTTCGGTCTTGAACGGCTTGCCAGCCAGCATCCTCGCCGCAGCATCGTAGTAGGCCAGTCGCGCAGTGTGGGCCCGTGCCTGCATGCGGGCGATCTTGAACTGGATGGCCTGGTACTTCCCGATGTTCTGTCCGAAGGCCATGCGTTCCTTGGCGTATTTCACGGACAAGTCAACGCAGCCCTGCGCCGCACCCGTGGCGAGTGCGGCGATGGCGATGCGGCCTTCGTCCAGGATCGACAGGAAGTTGGCGTAACCCCGGCCCCGGACGCCGAGCATGTTCTCTTCGGGCACCCGGACGTTGTTCAGCGTCAGCGGGTGGGTGTCGGAAGCGTTCCAGCCCACCTTGTTGTAGGCCTTTTCCGCGGTGAAACCGGGAGTGTCGGTGGGAACCAGGATGGTGGAGATTTCCTTCTTGATGCTCCCGTCCTTGCGTTCGTGCTGCCCCGTGACGGCAGTAACGGTGACGAGCCGGGTGATGTCGGTCCCGGAGTTGGTGATGAATTCCTTGTTGCCGTTGATGACCCAGCGGCCGTCCTCAAGGTGCGCGTTCGTTTTGGTGCCTCCGGCGTCCGAGCCGGCTTCCGGCTCGGTCAGTCCGAAGCCTGCGAGCGCTTCGGCCGAGGTCAGCTGGGGCAGCCAATGTTCCTTCTGCTCCTGGGTGCCGAAGCGGTACACCGGCATGGCGCCGAGCGAGACGCCCGCTTCGAGGGTAATCGCCACCGACTGGTCAACCCTGCCCAGCTGTTCCAGCGCGAGGGCGAGCGCGAAGTAGTCCCCGCCCATGCCGCCGAACTCTTCAGGGAAAGGCAGGCCGAACAGGCCCATCTCACCCATCTGCTTGACCACCTCGTACGGGAAGCTGTGTTCCTCGTCGTGCTTGGTGGACACCGGGGCCACCACCTCGTCGGCGAATTCCCGGACGGAGTCGCTCAGGTCCTGGTATTCCTCGGTGAGTTCAAAACTTGCCATGGCTAGACTTCCTCGTCTTTCTGGTTTTCTGCTGTAACTTCAGGGGCCGGTTCCGCTGTGACTTCAGGGGTGGGTTCCGCCACCACGTGGATGGTGGCGAGGACTTGGTCAGCCTTGACGAGGTCCCCGGTCTTGCTGGTGAGGTGCACGGTGCCGGACACGGAGGCCACCAACTGGTGTTCCATCTTCATTGCCTCCACGGCAAGGAGGACCTGGCCTGCTTCCACCTGGTCGCCGTTGTGTACCGAAACGGACACGACGGTTCCCGGCATGGGAGACCGGACTTCGGGATCCACGGCGCCTTCTTCGCGCTGGATGCCCGCGAGGATGCGTAGGAGCCGGGCCTCGCGGTCCAGGATCTCCAGCCGGCAGGACCAGCCGTCGCTGCCCAGCCAAAGTTCGCGTGCCTCACGCCCCGGAGATGGTGAGCCGTGCGCGTAATGGTGCTCGACGCCGTCGAGCACCATTACCGCATGCCCGGCGGACCCCGGCCGCAGGGCGGCAGAGTGCTCGACGCCGCTATCCACGCGCGCCGTGAAGCCCGGCCCGTTCACGGTCAGCCCCACGGTGGCCAGGCCGCCGTCGGGACGTCCGATGCTGGTCTTCCACGGCGCGGGGGCGCCGACACGCCAGCCATCGGCGGTGTTCCACGGTGCCGCCGCACCGATCGCAACTAGAGCCTCGCGGCTGAGCAGCTCTGTCCGGTTCAGCAATTCTGACCGGTTCAGCAATTCCGACCGGTTCAGCAACGCGGCGGCGATCAGCTCGACGTCGGTCACTTGACGGAATTCCATCCCTTCCAGCTTGCGCTCGATCAGGCCGGTGTCGAGGCGGCCCGCGCGGACGTCGTCGTCGTTGATCAGGAGCCGCAGGTACTCAACGTTGGTGTGCACGCCGAGCAGCGTGTAGTCCCCCAGTGCGTGGTCAAGGGTGTCCAGCGCCGCTTTGCGGTCCGGGCCCCAAGCAATGATCTTTGCGAGCATGGGATCGTAGTCGCCGGTGACGGACAGTCCGGGAAGCATCGCGGAGTCGACGCGGACGTGTGGATCGCTGCCTGCCCGTTCCCGGAGCGCCACGATCTCGCCGATGGATGGCATGAAACCGCGTTCGGGTGCCTCCGCGTAGACGCGCGCCTCCACCGCGTGGCCGTCAAGCACGACGTCGGACTGCGCCACCGTGAGGACCTCACCTGCGGCGATGCGCACTTGCCATTCGACAAGATCGACGCCCGTCACCATTTCCGTGACAGGGTGCTCCACCTGGAGGCGGGTGTTCATCTCCATGAAGAAGAAGTGCTCCGGGTCCTGGTCCGAGACCAGGAACTCGACCGTACCCGCACCGCTGTACTTGACGCTCCGGGCAGCCTGGCAGGCGGCCTCGCCGATCCGCGCCCGGACCTCTGCCCCATTCGCCAGGGACTCCAGCAAGGGCGACGGTGCTTCCTCGATGACTTTCTGGTGGCGGCGCTGGAGCGAGCATTCGCGCTCGCCGAGGTGGATGACGTTGCCGTGGTTGTCGGCGAGGACCTGGACCTCGATGTGCCGGGGCGACTGGATGAGCCGCTCCAGGAACAGGGTGTCATCCCCGAAGGCGCTCGCCGCCACGCGGCGGGCCGTCAGCAAGGTGGCCGCCATATCCTCGGGCCGCTCCACGATGTGCATGCCCTTGCCGCCGCCCCCGGCCGAAGGTTTGATGAGCAACGGGAAGCCGACGCCGGGCGCCGCCTCGATCAGGGCCTCGTCGCTCAACCCGGGTTCGGCAATGCCCGGAACGCAGGGGACTCCGTAGGACATGACGTGGTTCTTGGACCGGATCTTGTCGCCCATGACCTCGATGGCGTCAATGCCGGGGCCGATGAACGCGATACCGGCCGCATCCAGGGCCTTTGCGAACTCCAAGTTCTCGGCCAGGAATCCGTAGCCCGGGTGCACGGCCTGCGCGCCGCTTTGCAGGCAAGCCTCGATGATCGCGTCTATCCGCAGGTAGCTGTCCGCCGCCGCAGCCGTGCCGATCCGGACGGCAGCGTCGGCCTCGCGCACGTGGCGGGCACCGGCGTCGGCGTCTGAATAGACCGCCACCGAACGGATGCCCATGGCCCTGAGGGTGCGGATCACGCGGCAGGCGATCTCGCCGCGGTTGGCGACAAGGACGGTGTCGAAGGAGTTGATCGTCATGGGGTCACATCCGGAAGAGGCCGAAGGAGGTATCCGGCAGGGGTTGGCGGGAGACGACGTCGAGGGCCATGCCCAGGACGCGCCGGGTGTCTGCGGGGTCGATGATGCCGTCGTCCCAGAGCCGGGCGGTGGAGTAATAGGGGCTGCCTTGGTCCTCGTACTGCTGCTTGATGGGGGCTTTGAAGGCTTCCTCATCCTCGGCGGACCATTCCTCGCCCCGGGCCTCGTACTGGTCCCGTTTGACGGTGGCCAGCACGCTCGAGGCCTGGTTCCCGCCCATGACCGAAATCCGGGACGCCGGCCACATCCACAGGAAGCGCGGGGAGTAGGCCCGGCCGCACATCGAGTAGTTTCCGGCACCGAAGGAACCGCCGATCACCACGGTCAGCTTCGGCACGCGGGCGGTGGCCACGGCGGTGACCATCTTGGCGCCGTTCTTGGCGATGCCGCCGTGCTCGTAGTCCTTCCCCACCATGAAGCCCGAGAGGTTCTGCAGGAAGACCAGCGGGATGCCGCGCTGGTCGCACAGCTCGATGAAGTGCGCGCCCTTGAGCGCAGACTCGCTGAACAGCACGCCGTTGTTGGCCAGGATGCCCACGGGATGGCCGTGCAGCTTCGCGAACCCGGTCACCAGAGTGGAACCGTAGTTCTTCTTGAACTCGTGGAACCTCGAGCCGTCCACCAGCCGGGCGATGACCTCGCGGACGTCGTATTGCGCATTGACGTCCGTGGGAACGGCACCATAGATCTCGCCCGGGTCCACCACGGGCTCGACGGCGGTGTCCACGTCCCACGCCGGGGCGGCCGGCTTGGGGAGGGTGGAGACGATGTCGCGGACGATCTGCAGGGCATGCTCATCGTTTTCGGCGAGGTGGTCCGTCACACCCGAAATCCTTGAGTGGACGTCGCCGCCGCCGAGTTCCTCGGCCGTGACGATCTCACCGATGGCGGCCTTCACGAGGGGTGGCCCGCCGAGGAAGATGGTGCCCTGGTTGCGGACAATCACGGTCTCATCGCTCATGGCCGGAACGTAGGCGCCACCGGCCGTGCAGGATCCCATGACCGAAGCGATCTGCGGGATCTTGGCCGCGGACATCTTCGCCTGGTTGAAGAAGATCCGGCCGAAGTGCTCCTTGTCCGGGAACACCTCGTCCTGCTTGGGCAGGAACGCTCCCCCGGAATCCACCAGGTAGACACACGGCAGCCGGTTCTCCAAGGCGATTTCCTGGGCCCGGAGGTGCTTCTTGACCGTCATCGGGTAGTACGTGCCGCCCTTGACCGTCGCGTCGTTGGAAACCACCATCACCTGGCGTCCATGGACCAAGCCGATCCCCGCAATCACGCCGGCGCCCGGCGAGTCATCGTTGTACATCCCGTTGGCCGCCAGCGGGGCGATCTCCAGGAACGGGCTTCCCTCGTCCAGCAAATAGTTGATCCGCTCGCGCGGCAACAACTTGCCCCGGGAGATGTGCCGCTCACGCGACTTCTCCGGGCCACCGAGTGCGGCCACGGCAAGACGCTTCTTCAGCTCGTGCACCAGGGACAGCTGCGCTTCCGCGTTGGCCGCGAACTGATCGCTGCTGGTATCCAGCTGGCTGGCGAGTGTCTCCATCGACTGTGTCCATCCCGGCCCAAGGCCATCTCAGTTAGTACCGCATAACTGGAATTTAGGTTAGTCTCTATTAACTGTGTTGTCCATCACCTCGACACTGGGCCCGTCCCGGCATCGACGTTGAATTGGACGCGTGCAAAAGGAGGAATTGTGGTCACCTTCCAGCGGAGCTCCCAACAGGACGCCCCAACCCCGCGGAGCCCCAAGCAAGACAGCCCGACCCAAAGAAGCCAAGCCAAGGAAACACGGCGCAAGGCCCTCCTGACCGCCGCAGCCGGGTTGTTTGCCGCGGACGGTTTCAACCGAGTATCCCTTGAGGACCTGGGCGCCGCGGCGGGAGTCAGCGGCCCGGCGGTGTACCGGCATTTCCCGGGAAAGCAGGCCGTGCTGGCCGAGCTGCTGTTGAGTGTGAGCCGGAATCTGCTCGACGGCGGCCGCACCGTGGCGTCCGAGGCCCCCGACGCCGAAGCTGCATTGCGCGGACTGGTGGAGTTCCACGTGGACTTCGCCCTCAGCAATCCCGATGTCATCCGGGTCCAGGACCGCGACTTCAGCAACCTCAGCGACTCCGACCAGGCCGAAGTCCGCACCCTGCAGCGCAACTACGTGGAACTGTGGGTGGGAGTGCTCGGCGAACTGCATCCCGACACGGATCCTGCCGAGCTACGGGTCCGCGCCCACGCAGCCTTCGGCCTCATCAACTCGACTCCCCACTCGGTCCGGCACCACGGACGACGCATGGCCGTGAAAAGCGCCCGGCCGATCCTCGAACGCATGGCACTGGCCGCTCTGACGGTGCGCTAACTAGCCTGCTGCCGCGAAGACCCAACTGACTCGCAGTTGTTGTCGTTATGAGCCTTCAAAACGACAACAACTGCGAGTCAGTTGGGCGGCTAGATCATCGTCATGACGGTTGCAGGGTCGGACAGGATCGCGCCCAAATCGGCCAGGAATTTCGAGCCTTGTTCGCCGTCCACCAGCCGGTGGTCGAAGGACAGGCTCAGTGACATCACCTGGCGCACCGCGAGTTCGTCGTTGTGCACCCACGGAGCTTTGCGCACCGATCCCAGGGCCACGATGGCAGCCTCGCCCGGGTTCAAGATGGGAGTTCCGGCGTCGATCCCGAACACGCCGATGTTCGTGATGGAAATGGTCCCGCCCGTCAGATCTGCCGGCGAGGTCTTGCCTGAACGTGCCGTGTCCGTGAGCTCGGACAAAGCCGTGGACAGTTCCAGGAGCGTCATCTTGTCCGCGTCTTTGATGTTGGGAACGGTCAGTCCCCGCGGCGTGGCGGCGGCGATACCAAGGTTCACGTAATTGAACTGCACGATCTCCTGTGCGCCCTCGTCCCAGCGGGAGTTCAGGGTCGGGTTCCTGCGCAGGGCAATCAACACTGCCTTCGCCGCGATGGTCAACGGCGTGAGCTTGTACCCGGCAAACTCGCGACTGGCCTTGAGCCGCGTCAGCAGTTCCATGGTGGGCGTGACGTCAACGGTCAGGAACTCCGTCACATGCGGTGCAGTGAAGGCACTTTGCACCATGGCAGCGGCCGTGAACTTGCGGACTCCCTTGATAGGCGTGTGCGTCTCGCGTTCGGCGGAAACCCCGACGGCGGATGCGGCGGCCGGGGCGAGCTCGGGCACGGCGAGCTGCGACTGGGACCCGGCCGCGAAGTCTTGGACATCCGAACGGGTGATCAAGCCTGCCGGCCCGGTTCCGGTGACCAGCGCGAGGTCAATTCCGAGATCCCTTGCCAACTTGCGGACCGGAGGGGTGGACCGTGGTCGCTCTTGTTCCGCCGCCGGCCCGTTTGGAACAACGAGGGGTGCGATGGTTTCGACAGTGCGAGCGGGTTCGACGGCGGGAATGGGCTCCCGGACGGGCTCGCGTTCGGCGGCGCCCCCGTCAAACATCCGCTGGCGTCGCGCCGGGCGTCCGGATTTTTCGACGACGGCGCCATAGCCTACGAGGTTCGGCTCGCGTTTT
This sequence comes from Arthrobacter sp. efr-133-TYG-118, assembly GCF_030209755.1. GTDB lineage: Bacteria > Actinomycetota > Actinomycetes > Actinomycetales > Micrococcaceae > Arthrobacter. Next base: position 127,790 of record NZ_JARVRH010000024.1, read on the forward strand.
GCCGCTGACTCCGCCGGGCTTTCGGTGGAGGCGACCTCACTGGAACCGGCAACAGCGGAAGGTGGGGCTCCGGCGTCGTCGACTTCAAAGGAGACGATCGGCTTGCCGACCTCGACAACCGAACCGGCCTGTTCATGCAAGGCGGCCACAGTTCCGGCGAACGGCGATGGCAACTCAACCACGGCCTTGGCCGTCTCGACCTCGGCAATGACCTGGTTCAAGGCCACGGTGTCCCCCACCGCAACCTTCCAGCTGAGAATTTCCGACTCAGTAAGTCCCTCGCCGAGGTCGGGCAGCCTGAATTCCTTGATCATGGTGGCGCTCATCCTTCCAGCCCGCTCAGGGAGTTGCCGCGGCCGAGTGCCCGGTCCACGCCGTCAAGAATCCTGTCCAGATCCGGTAAGTGGTGCATCTCGAGCTTTGAATACGGGTACGGGATGTCGAATCCCGTGATCCGGACCGGCGCCGATTCAAGGTAGTTGAAGCAGCGCTCGGTGATGCTGGCGGCGATTTCGGCGCCGAGCCCGCCGGACTGCGCAGCCTCATGGGTGATGACAAGCCTGCCGGTCTTGCGGACGGACGCCTCCACTGCCGGGAAGTCGATCGGGGCCAGCGAGCGCAGGTCGATAACCTCCACGGAGACTCCTTCGTCGGCGGCCGCGATGGCCGCGTCGTTCGCGGTTTTCACGAGCGGGCCGTACGTCACCAGGGTGACGTCGCTGCCTGGTGTGACCACCCTGGCCTTCTCCATGGACAGCGCCGTGGAAAGATCTGCGGTCTCATCCACTTCACCCTTGTCGTGGTAGCGGCGCTTGGGCTCGAAGTACAGCACCGGATCGTCCGAGGCGATGGCCTGCTGGATCATGGTGTAGGCATCCTGCGGATTGGACACGCTGATGACGCGGAGGCCCGAGGTGTGGGTGAAGTACGCTTCCGGGGACTCGGAGTGGTGCTCGGGTGAACCGATTCCGCCGCCGAAGGGAACCCGGATGGTGATGGGCATCTTGACGCGGCCCTGTGTCCGGTAGTGCATCTTGGCTACCTGGCTGACGATCTGGTCGAATGCCGGGTAGATGAAGCCATCGAATTGAATCTCGCAGACTGGACGGTAGCCGCGGTAGGCCAATCCGACGGCGGTACCGATAATCGCGGATTCGGCCAAAGGGGTGTCAACCACCCGGTGTTTGCCGAAGTCTTTCTGGAGGCCGTCGGTGACCCGGAAGACGCCACCGAGCGCTCCGATGTCCTCACCCATGAGCACAACTTTGGGATCGTTTTCGAGGGACTTGCGCAGGCCGGCGTTGATGGCGCGGGCGAACGTCAGCTTGCTCATCAGAGTGCACCTTCCGGGGTTGATCCGCTGAAGCTTTCCAGATAGCGGGAGTAGTGGTCCTTCTGGCGTTCAATCCAGGAGTTGGGGGTGCTATATACGTGCTTGAAGAGGTCAAGCGGCGCGGGATCGGGCATGTTGATGACTCCTGCCCGCAGGCTCCTCGCCACCTCGTCCGCTTTGGCCTGGGTCTTGGCTTCGACCTCTTCCGTCAGGAGGCCCTTGGTACGCAGCAGCGCCTTCAGCCGGGTTACCGGGTCCTTGGCCGCCCAGTCCTCAAGCTCGTTGGCGTCGCGGTAACGGGTGGGATCATCCGCCGTCGTGTGCGGGCCCATGCGGTAGGTCACCGCTTCGATGAACGTAGGCCCGCCGCCCTTGCGGGCCCGGTCCAGCGCAATGCGCGTAACGGCCAAAACCGCGAGGACGTCGTTCCCGTCGACCCGCATGCTGGGGATTCCGAAGCCGGAAGCACGGTCGGCGATCTGGATGTGGGACTGAATCCGGACGGGTTCGGAGATGGCCCAGTGGTTGTTCTGGCAGATGAAGACCACGGGCACCTGGAAGCTCGCCGCAAAGACCATCGCCTCGTTGACATCGCCTTCGCTCGTGGCGCCGTCGCCGAAGTAGGCAACCGCGACCGAGTCTGCTCCGTCGTGCTGGATGCCCATGGCGTAGCCGGTTGCGTGCAGCGATTGCGAACCGATGATGATCTGCTGGGTGGCAATGTTGTGGCGGTACGGGTCCCAACCGGACGAAGCGTTGCCGCGCCAGGCCCGGACCAAGTCCGTTGGTTCCACACCGCGGCAGTAGGCAACGCCGTTGTCACGGTAGCTCGGGAAGACAAAGTCGTCGTCCCGGAGGGCCCGGCCCGAACCGATCTGCGATGCTTCCTGACCTAGCAGCGGCGGCCACAAGGCCAGCTCGCCCTGACGCTGCAAGGCGGTGGCCTCGGCGTCTATGCGGCGGATGACCATCATGTCCTCGTACAGCGAGCACAGTTGCTCGTCCGTGACATCGCTGACCCAGAGATCAAACTCCGGGTGGCTGATGCGTTCCCCTTCCGGGGAAATCAGTTGGACCAGATCCCCGCCGGTCCGACGCGGGCTTGCTGCACTGATTCCGGGATTCGAAGCCTTGTAGGCGTCCTGGCCGGGTTCGTCCGTCAACACAGTTGATCGCACCTTTCAGCTCGTGCTCGCAGGCCCTTGGAGGGACTTGTGATCCACTCGCGGGCCAGCATCCGGGCGTCGTCGCCTGGATTAATTGTGACCCTACTCACAATGCTCATTGGGTACAACCACCGTTGAAAATTCTGCGCATTCTGCCCTATCTGGGCGGCCCGCACCGTGCTAACGTTGCGCATTATGCAAGCTTTAGATGGCACCGACACGCGCCTGCTTTCAGCCATGGCGAAGGACCCCCGCGGCACGGTTGTCGCCCTGGCGCAGAAGCTGGGACTATCGCGGAATACGGTCCAGGCGCGGATGGCCCAGCTGGAGAAGAAGCATGCGTTTCTCTCCTTCGAACGGCGCATCAACCCTGCCGCCCTCGGCTACCCCCTCATGGCATTCATCTCGGTGCATGTGCAGCAGCAAAAGCTTGGGCAGCTTGCCTTGGACCTCGCCGAAATCCCGGAAATCCTGGAGGGATACGGCCTGACCGGTTCAGCCGACCTCCTGCTGCGGGTAGTGGCGCTCGACGCCGAGGATTTGTTCCGGATCAACGGCAAGATCCTTGCGTGTGACGGAGTGGAACGGACGGACACGGCCATGTCCATGGGCGAATTGATTCCCTTCCGGGTGCAGCCGTTGTTGAACCGGAATACGAAGAAGGCGCTCCGTGCCGGCTGAGCCCGGACATCGTCGAAAAAATTCGTCCCAGCCCACCCATCCATAGCCCGTGGTGGTCCGAATATCTGGTTGAGAGCCCCGTCCGGGGTTTCAACCACAGGCCGGAGACAAAACCGGCCATACCGGAAGGTTTGGACCATGCGCACTTCGCCCAACCGCCTGATCGCCACCATCTTTGGAGCCGTCTACCTGCTCGTGGGTGTCGTTGGATTCTTCGTTACCTCGGGAATTGGATTCTTCGCCACCGAGGGTGCCAATCTGATCATCTTTGCGGTAAACCCCCTGCACAACATCATCCACCTCGCCATCGGCGCCGCCCTGCTCTATTCGGGCATGAACAGCACGGTGTTGTCCAAGACCGTCAACACCACCGTCGGCGCCGTCTACTTGCTTGTCGGCATCCTCGGACTGTTCCTCGTGGGCTCCGCCCTGAACATCATCGCCCTTAACGGCGCCGACAACGTCCTGCACCTGGCCAGCGCAGTGGTGCTCCTCGGCATAGGTCTCTCGCAGGACAAGGTTCCGGCCACCACCGCCAGGGCCCACGTCTAGAAGACCTCGAAACCGGAAGGAGCCGTCCGTGTCAGCTCAAGCAGCGACGTCCGTTGGACCCACCGCCGGGGCCTCCCTCACCCTGTTTTCGTGTTTCGCGGGAATGGGGGCCGGCCTCGTGGAGCTTTCCATCGCATCGAGCTACCTTTCGGGCCGGGGAAACCTTATGTGGGCGGGCGGCGTCTTCGCGGCCTGGGGCCTGGCGCTGCTGGCCAGCTCGATTGCCAGCCTCCAACGGGGGCGGCTCCGGTTCCGTAAGCCAACAACCATAGCCCTCCTCGCGGCCGTACTGGTCCACCTTGGATTCCTGGGTGCCGGCATGGCCCAAAGAGTGCTCGACGGCGGGCACCTGGCGGCTCTCTTCCTGGTCCTGATGGCCCTGGGATCCTCTGCCTGGCTCGCCCGCAGGTACCGCGACGACGGCGGAGCCCCCTCGGGTCCCCCGCGGACCGGTGCGCTTTTGGGCGCTGCCTTCGCCGCCGCCGTCGTCGTCGCAGCAATTACGACGCCGGGGCTCGCCGCCTCGGTGGCCGGAGCGCACGCCGTCCCGCATGGAGAGCACTCGCTGCCGGGCGGCCATAACCACTAAGACCTCCCAGCCAAGCGGCAACAGCGATCCCTCCCGCACTGGATGCGGGAGGGATCGCTGTGTCAGACCAGTACTCCTAGTGGTTCACCGCCTTCTCGGCTCCTACGCCGGTCAGGGAACGGACTTCCATCTCGGCCTGCTTCGCCGTGTCTTCGCGCCGCTTGTCCACCACGGTTCCGAGCCAGCCAAGCAGGAAAGCGAGCGGAATGGACACGATTCCCGGGTTGCTCAACGGGAAGACGGCGAAGTTGGCGCCCGGGATCATTGACGTCTTGGCACCGGAAACAACGGGCGACAAGGCAATGAGGATGATTGCCGCCGACAGTCCGCCGTACATGCTCCAGGTAGCACCCTGGGTGGTGAACTTCTTCCAGAACAGGGAGTAGAGAATGGTCGGCAAATTCGCTGACGCTGCCACTGCGAAGGCGAGCGCCACGAGGAAGGCTACGTTCTGGCCATTGGCGAAAATACCGCCAAGGATCGCAAGGACCCCGATGACCACCACAGTGCGCCGGGCCACCTTGACCTCGGTCCCGGCGTCGGCCTTGCCCTTGGAAATGACGTTCGCATAGATATCATGTGCGAACGACGCCGCTGCCGTGATGGTCAAGCCGGCCACCACCGCAAGGATGGTTGCGAACGCGACGGCCGAGATGAAGCCCAGCAGCAACGGCCCGCCCAGGTGGAAGGCGAGGAGCGGTGCAGCGGAGTTCACCCCGCCGGGGGCCGACTTGATGGTGTCGGCTCCGACCAGGGCTGCCGCGCCGTAGCCGAGGACCAGGGTGAACAGGTAGAACAACCCGATCAGCCAGATGGACCAGACCACCGATTTGCGGGCTTCCTTCGCCGTGGGCACCGTGTAGAAGCGCATCAGCACGTGTGGCAGGGCGGCCGTGCCGAGGACGAGTGCCAAGCCAAGGGACAGGAAGTCCAGCTTGGAGGTCTCGGTCTTGCCGTACTGCAAGCCGGGGTTCAGCACGTTGGGGTTCTTGGCTGAGTCTGCGGCAGCACCCAACAAGTTCGACAGGTTGAAGCCGTAGATGGACAGCACCCAGAGTGTCATGACTGCCGCACCGCAGATAAGCAGCACGGCTTTGATGATCTGGACCCAGGTGGTGCCCTTCATTCCTCCGATCAGCACATACATGATCATGAGGGCGCCGACGACGACGATCACCAAGGCTTGTCCGCCCCAGTCGCTGATGCCCAGGAGCAGGGAGATGAGGCTTCCGGCGCCGGCCATCTGCGCCAGCAGGTAGAAGAAGCAGACGGCCAAAGTGGAGAGGGCCGCGGCGATCCGCACCGGGCGCTGGCGCAGCCGGAAAGAAAGCACGTCGGCCATAGTGAATTTGCCCGTATTGCGCAGCAGTTCGGCGACAAGCAGCAACGCGACAAGCCATGCGACGAGGAACCCGATGGAGTACAGGAAGCCGTCGTAGCCGTTGACGGCGATTGCCCCGGTGATCCCGAGGAAGGAAGCCGCGGAGAGGTAGTCTCCGGCGATGGCCGTGCCGTTCTGCGAACCGGTGAACGACCGCCCGGCGGCATAGTAGTCAGCAGCCGTTTTGTTGTTCCGGCTGGCCCGGAAAACGATCACCATGGTGACCAGGACGAACAGGGCGAAGATGCCCACGTTCAACAGCGTGGTGTCCTTAAGAGCGGCGACGTTGACCATCGGGACCATGGCGCTCATTTTGCCGCCCCTCTCACGGTGCTGCCCTTGTCGAACTCATGGCCCTCGATCTCATTCCGGATTTCCGCGGCGATCGGGTCCAGTTTCCTGTTGGAGTAGTGAACGTACCAGGCCGTAATCCCGAAAGTTGAGACGAACTGCAGCAGGCCCAGGACCAGGCCGACGTTGATGTTGCCCCACAGCTTGGTGGACATGAAGCCCACCGCGTAGTCGGCCAGCAGGACATATGCGAAGTACCAAAGCAGGAATGCGATGGCCATTGGAAAGACAAAACTACGGTGGCGCTTGCGGAGCTCCTGAAACTGCCCCGTTTGCTGGACTTCCTGGAAATCCACGGACGCCGCTGCATCCGGTGTCTGGGCCTCGTTACCCATGGCTTCCTCCTGTTGTGGGTGTCTACATCGACCACGCGCTCCGAGTCGATGTGACTGGAATCACTATCCGCCGGACAGCTGCGCCACTTCCAGATTCGCCGGCATAGGCGTCGCCCAGTGGACACGTTGCTGCGCCGAACGGCGGGTTCGCTAGTCTTGCTCCATGCCGGATTTCCCGCTCGTCACCGCCGCCGCCATTGCGGTCATCGTGCTCGCCGTGGCGGTCGTCGTGGGGGTCGGCCTCAAGGTGATCCGTTCCTTCCGCGAGCTGGGAACCGACGCCGAGAGGGCCACTTACCAGACCCTGCACGCAGCGTCGCGCGCGGGACAGCACCTACGCACCGGGCTCCACGCGGCGGGAGCGGCCAAGGCGAGCAAGCAATTGCGTTCCCTGCTTGGCTGCGACGCCCTGGCGATCACGGATACCGAGTCCGTCCTGGCATGGGACGGCGCAGCAGAAGAACTCAAAGCCGTCCTGATGGAGCTCGCCTCGGGCGTTCTCTCCGACGGACGGACCGTGGTTGTCCCGGCTTCGCACGCACTGAACGCCGTCGTCGCGCCGATCAGGGCCGGAAACCGCGTGGTGGGAGCCGTTGCGGCTTTCGCCCCGCAAACCGGTGCCGGTTTGGTCCGGGCGACAAGCGAGCTGGCCGACTGGGTTGCCGTGCAAGTGGAATTGGCCGAACTCGACGCTTCCCGCACCTTGCTCATGGAGGCTGAAGTCCGGGCCCTGCGCGCACAAATCAGCCCACACTTCATCTACAACTCCCTCAACGCCATTGCCTCGTTCATCAACACCGACCCCGCCCGGGCGAGGGAGCTGGTGGTCGAATTCGCGGATTTCACCCGGTATTCCTTCCGCCGCCACGGCGATTTCACCACCTTGGCGGAGGAACTTCGGAGCATCGACCGCTACTTGCTTTTGGAGAAGGCACGCTTCGGAGAGCGGGTTCAAGTGAGCCTCAGGATCGCGCCCGAAGTCCTGAGCACGGTAATTCCTTTCCTGAGCCTGCAGCCGCTCGTGGAAAACGCCGTGCGCCATGGGCTTGAAGCGAAGGAGGGACCGGGGCACATCACGATCTGCGCCAACGACTCCGGGGCCTTCGCGGAGGTCACCATCGAGGACGACGGCGTGGGCATTGATCCGGAACACCTGCGGTCGGTCCTCGCGGGGCACGCCGACGGGGACCATGTTGGACTGCGAAATGTCGATGCCCGCCTGCGGCAGGTCTACGGGGATGAACACGGCCTCGTGATCGAGACCGCACCGGGCGAGGGCACCTTGATCACCATCCGGGTGCCAAAGTCGCAGCCGAGCCATGATGCCTGACGCTAATCTATAACCATGATCAACGTACTCGTCGCCGACGACGAGCTCCCCGCCGTTGAAGAGCTCGCCTTCCTGCTGGGTCGGGACGAGCGTATCGGTGCCATCCACCGCGCAGCCTCGGGCGCCGAGGCCCTCAGCGCCCTCGAAACGGAATCCGTTGACGCTGTGTTCCTGGACATCCACATGCCCGCGCTTTCCGGCTTGGACATCGCCCGTGCCATCTCGCGCAGCCCCCGCCCTCCCGCCGTCGTCTTCGTCACCGCCGACGAAGACTGTGCGCTCGAGGCGTTCGAACTGGCCGCCGTCGACTACCTGCTCAAACCGGTGCGTGCCGAACGCCTGGCGCGGTCCATCAGCCGCATCAGCGAGCTCATCAAGGACGGCAGCAAAGTGCCCGAGATGATCACTGTTGACCAAGGCGGAACAACACGGATGATCCGGAGGGACGACGTCAGCTACGTCCAGGCCCAGGGAGACTACGCGCGGCTGCACACAGCGGAGGCGAGCTACCTGATCCGGGTACCCCTGAGCGACCTCGAACAGCAGTGGGCGGGAGCCGGATTCATCCGCATCCACCGTTCCTATCTCATGTCCCTCAACCACGTGGGGCACATGAAACTCGCCGCGGCACGGCCAAGTGTCACGGTGGCCGGAGCCGAACTGCCGATCAGCCGCAGGCACCTTCCGGCCGTACGGGACAAGCTCGAGGCCACCCGGATCCGGCCACAAGGATGACCCGCGTCAGGGTCACGGCCCCGCAGCCGGCTGCCCGGATAGCCCCGAATCGTCCATACCATTCGCGCGAAGCTGCCGAGGACTCGGACGTCGGGCAGGTCTTCGTCCGGTCACTCATCCGTTCGCAGCTACGCCTGGCTTTGGTTGTGGCTTCCGGATTCCTGCTGGTGCTTGCCGCTTACGGCTCCATGGTGGCGCTGGTGCCTCAGCTCGCGCAAATGCGGATTCTGGGCATCCCGGTAAATTGGGTCATCCTCGGAGCGGCGCTTTATCCGGTGATCGGCCTGAGCGCATGGCTGTACAACCGCTCCGCGGCAAGGAACGAAGCCCGCTATCGCGATCTTGTGGAGGAGAAGTGAATCCCGCCGTCGGGCTCGCCGCTTTTCTGGGTGTGGCGCTCGCGACGGCGGCGATCGGCTTCTACGGTCTGCGCATTTCGCGCACCACGGGCGACTTTTACGTGGCATCCCGCACTGTCCGCCCGTGGTGGAATGCCTCGGCGATCGGCGGCGAATACCTGTCGGCAGCGAGTTTCCTGGGCGTCGCGGGGCTGATCCTGTTGACCGGAACGGACGCTCTGTGGTTCCCCGTGGGCTACACGGCTGGCTACCTGATGCTGTTGCTGTTCGTGGCCGCCCCCTTGCGCCGATCGGGTGCCTACACGATTCCGGACTTCACGGAGGCCAGGCTCGAGTCGAAAGCCGTCCGCCGGGTCACGAGCCTTGTCGTGGTTGCTGTCGGATGGCTCTACATCGTGCCGCAGCTTCAGGGCGCGGGGCTCACCATCCGGATCAGCACGGGATTGCCTTCTTGGGTAGGCTCCATCGCCGTCGTCGCGGTGGTCTGTGTGACGGTAGTGGCTGGCGGGATGCGTTCCATCACCTTCGTCCAGGCTTTCCAATACTGGCTCAAGCTAACGGCTTTGGCCGTGCCTGCCGTGTTCCTGCTGCTGAACCAGGCGGGCGGCGGCTCACCGGTCCTGGCAGAGGCATCCAGCAATCCCACTGGCCTCCCCGCAGCAGGGCTTTACCAGACTGTCTCGCTCCTGGTGGCGCTGCTTTTCGGAACACTGGGACTCCCCCACGTCCTTGTCCGCTTCTACACCAACCCGGACGGCCAGTCGGCCCGGCGGACCACCCTTATCGTGCTGGGCCTGTTGTCGGTCTTCTATTTGTTCCCGACGGCGTCCGGCCTGCTGGGGCGGGTCTTCGCACCTGGGCTTGCACGCAGCGGACGGCCCGACGCCCTGGTCCTGCTGCTGCCTGGAAAGCTGCTGGGTGGAGTGCCCGGCGATCTGCTGTCGGCATTGGTCGTTGCCGGTGCGTTTGCGGCCTTCCTGTCGACGACGTCGGGATTGGTGGTTTCGCTGGCCGGCGTCATCAGCCAGGACCATCTTGGCGGGAGCGTGCGCGGATTCCGGGTGGCCGCCCTCCTGGCCGCCGCCGTCCCCCTGGCTTTTGCATTCACGACGGATTCCATGGCCTTGGCCGGCAGTGTCGGTCTGGTGTTCGCTTTCACCGCTTCCACCATTTGTCCGGTCCTGGTGCTGGGCATTTGGTGGCGCGGCCTGAGCGACGCAGGCGCGATTGCCGGCATGCTGACGGGAGCCGTCCTCTGCGGGGGTGCGCTGGTATCAAGCACGATCATCGGTTCTGCTGCACCCGGATGGATTGCCCAGCCTGCGGCTTGGACGGTGCCGGCCGCCTTTGCCGTGATGGTGCTGGTCTCGCGGGCCACGAAACACCGGGTCCCCGGGACCGTGACCCGGCTGATGACCAGGCTTCATGTCCCGGAACGACCGGTGGCCACGGAACGCCAGCTCCGCTAGTCGATCGCCGCCATGAGTTCGACAACCCGGTCGAGGAAGGCATCAACCTGCGCCTCTTCGTAGCCGTCGCGCCCGCGGGCCTCGGAGAAAGCGGCTCGGCGGACGTTGTCGACGCTCAGCGGTTTGTCGTTCTCCAGGTAACCAATCAGGGAGACGCACAACGCATCGACCTCGGCGATGTTGTAGCTGCGCGCACGCTTCTTGTCCGGCCGGCGGAATCGTTCGCCATCAGGCCGGTGCAAACGGCCGCGCAACACTCCGGAGAGTTTGCCGATCTTCAGCAACCAGGCTTCCTCGCCTTCGGCCGCAATTAGCTCGTCGCGTTCACGCCGGGCGAAGGCATCTTCGAGGCGGTCCAATGCGGCGTCCACAGCGTTGGCGTCGTAGCCGCCTTTGACAGGATCAAACGAAACCGCGCGGACATCGCTGCTGCCGATTTTCTCCGATGCCTCGGCCCGGTTTTCAAACGACAACCGGGCGCGCTGGAAAAACTGGTCCACTTGCCTTGCGTTGTAGCCATACTTGCTGTGCGCCACGCGCTCAAATGCTGCGGGGATCTGGCGACGAATGTCCACTGCCACTGCTTTCCTTCTGGGTGGTTGTCAGGCGCCGCTCAACAGCGCGAAAAGAATATATGCTGCCGGAGCCGCGAAGACGATCGAGTCAAGGCGGTCCATGACCCCGCCGTGACCGGGCAGGATGCTGCTCATGTCTTTGACGCCAAGTTCCCGTTTGACCATGGATTCCGCGAGGTCACCGGCGGTAGCGGCGGCCACCATGCCGACCGCAAGCACCACGCCGACCCACCACGGCCTGCCCAGGACGAAGATGCTGGCGAGGATACCGATGACCATGGCACCTGCCACCGAGCCAGCGAACCCTTCCCAGGTCTTTTTGGGGCTGATCTTGGGAGCCATCGGATGCTTTCCGAGCAGCGCCCCGACGAGGTATCCGAAAGTATCGTTGGACACGACCAGCAGCAACATCACCGCAATCTGCCAGGCACCCGCCGGAACCTGCCCTGCGGGCCAGGGACCCGCCGTCGTCGCTCCCCCGCCTGTATGGAGAGGCAGGATGGCAAAGCTGATCAGGAAAGGCACCCAGGCAAGCGTGAAGATTCCGGAGAAGACGCTGCGCGGAGCTCCGGCAGCGCTTTCAAGGGAACGCCAGAGCAGGACGGCCGTGCTGCTAAGCACCATCGCGAAAAGCAGGCTTTCGGTGCCACCGAAGTAAGCCGCCAGCGGCATCGCCACGGTACCGGTCAACACGGGGATGATCGGCATCCTGGTGCCCTGGGCTTCGAGCGCACGGAAAATTTCCCACACGCCGAGGACCGCAAACGCGGTGGTCAGGAGAACAAACCCCAGCGGCAGGAACAGCAGCCCGCCGAGAACGGCAAAGAGCATGGCGAGCCCGACGCCGATGGCGGCCGGAAGATTCCGGCCGGCCTTGGGCGTTGGGTTGCCTCGTTGGCGTCTGGCGCGTGTGGGAATTCCGTGCGCGGGCGCCGGCTCAGCCTCGCTCATCAGACCTCGAGCAGCTCGGCTTCCTTGCGCTTGAGCAGCTCGTCGATACCATCGACGTGTGCCTTGGTGATGGCGTCGAGTTCCTTTTCGCCACGGGCGCCTTCGTCTTCTCCGGCTTCGCCGTCCTTGACGAGCTTGTCCAGCGAGTCCTTGGCCTTGCGCCGGATGCTTCGGATGCTGACCTTTGCGTCCTCACCCTTGCCCTTGACGATCTTGACGTATTCCTTGCGGCGTTCCTGGGTGAGCTCCGGGATGGTGATCCGGATGACGTTGCCGTCATTGGACGGATTCGCGCCGACCTCGGAGTCGCTCAGGGCCCTCTCGATGTCGCGCATCGAGGTCTTGTCAAAGGGCGTGATCAGGATGGTCCTGGCGTCCGGAATAGCGAAGGAAGCCAGCTGCTGCAGCGGTGTGGGGGTGCCGTAGTATTCCACGATCACCTTGTTGTAGAGTCCGGGGTTCGCACGACCGGTACGGATCGACGCGAAATCCTCCTTGGCTACCTCGACCGCCTTGTCCATCTTTTCCCCGGCTTCGAGCAAGGTTTCTTCGATCACGGTTTCTCCTCAGAAATAGTCGCGCCCCGGTCCGCGGGCCGCAATGCACAATAAATTTCCGCCCCTGCGGGCGGAAGAGTCCTAGAAATATCCTAGCCCTTGCTAGGGGGTGACCAGGGTGCCCAGCTTTTCGCCGAGAATGGCCCGGGTAACGTTCCCTTCGCCTTCCATGCCAAAGACAACCATGGACAAATTGTTGTCCTTGCACATGGTCATGGCGGTCTGGTCCATGACGCGGATGTCACGGCGCAGGGCCTCGTCGTAGCTGAGCTTTTCGAGCTTCTCAGCGGTGGGATCTTTCTTGGGATCCGCGGTGTACACGCCGTCCACGCCGCTCTTCGCCATGAGGACGACGTCGGCATGCACTTCGAGTGCACGCTGGGCCGCCACGGTGTCTGTGGAGAAGTACGGAAGGCCTGCGCCCGCACCGAAGATGACGACGCGGCCCTTCTCCATGTGGCGGATAGCACGGCGCGGAATGTAGGCCTCGGCTACCTGTCCCATGGTGATGGCGCTCTGAACGCGGGTCTCGACGCCCGCCTGTTCCAGGAAATCCTGCAAGGCCAGGCAGTTCATGACAGTGCCGAGCATTCCCATGTAGTCGGCGCGTGAGCGGTCCATGCCGCTCTGGGACAGTTCGGCGCCGCGGAAGAAGTTACCGCCGCCGACGACGATTGCCACCTCGACCTCGGAAACAGCTGCGGCGATTTGCTTGGCGATGGCGCGGACGGTTTCCGGGTCAACACCGAGCTTTCCGCCGCCGATGACCTCGCCGGACAGCTTCAGCAGTACACGACGACGGGTCTTCTCCGGATGGATTGCAGTGTTCTCGGTTTCCATGGTGCCTTCCCGTTTGTGGACTCTGGCTAGATTATCTTGCTGGGGGGCCGGGCAGAAAGCTGCCGGCAGTAGACGCACTCCGTGCGGGCCTGCGGTTGCATGCAAAAGGGGCGGCCACCGAAGTGACCACCCCTTTTGTATGTCTAACTAGTTTCCGACGCGGAAACGGGCAACTGCGGTTGCCTTGACGCCGGCCTCTTCGAGGACCTGTGCAACGGTCTTCTTGGAGTCCTTGGCGAATGCCTGGTCCAAGAGAACTTCGCCCTTGTAGAAGCCCGTCACGCGGCCTTCGACGATCTTGGTGAGAGCGGCTTCCGGCTTGCCTTCGGCCTTGGCGGTCTCTTCGGCGATGCGGCGCTCGGACTCGACCAGTTCGGCCGGGACGTCTTCGCGGCTCAGGTAGTTCGGGGCCATGGCTGCAACGTGGACAGCGACGTCGTGGGCTGCGGTAGCAGCGGCGTCGCCCTCGCCCTCAACGGCGAACAGGACGCCGACCTGGGCCGGGAGGTCCTTCGAGGTCTTGTGCAGGTAAGCGTCGACCGTGCCGCCTTCAATGCGGGCGATGCGGCGGACAACAACCTTTTCGCCGAGGACGGCGCCTTCTTCGACGACAACCTCGGAAAGGGGCTTGCCGTCGACGTCGATGGCAAGCAGGGTCTCGAGGTCGGCAGCGCCGGACTCGACGGCGACGGCCAGGACCTTGTCGGCCAGCTGGATGAACTTGTCAGCCTTGGCGACGAAGTCGGTCTCGCAGTTGACCTCGATCATTACGCCCACGCCGTCGGTGACCTTGGCTGCAACCAGGCCTTCGGCGGTGGAGCGGCCTTCACGCTTGGTAGCGCCCTTGAGGCCCTTGATGCGGATGATCTCGATGGCCTTCTCGGCGTCGCCGTTGGCCTCGTCAAGAGCCTTCTTGACGTCCATCATGCCGGCGCCGGTGCGCTCGCGCAGGGCCTTGATGTCAGCAGCAGTGTAGTTCGCCATGTGAACCCCTCTGTCTAGAAATTTATGTGTTTACGGACTGACAGGACGGCAGCCCACCTGGTGGGCCGCCATCCTGTCAGTAGCTCCCCGCACCGAAATTGGTGCGGGAAAGGTCCGGATTTACTTGTCTGCTTCGGCTTCGCCAGCAGCAGCTTCGGTGGCCTCGGCGGCCGGGGCTTCGACAGCTTCCGCAGCCGGAGCTTCGACAGCTTCGGCGGCCGTAGCTTCAGCGGCTTCGGCCTTGCTGCCTTCGAGGAGCTCGCGCTCCCACTCAGCCAGCGGCTCTTCCGGGGCCTCTGCGGCACCGGTTGCGCGCTGGTTACGGGCGATGAGGCCCTCAGCAACGGCGTCGGCAACCACGCGGGTCAGCAGGTTTACGGAGCGGATGGCGTCGTCGTTACCCGGGATCGGGAAGTCAACTTCGTCGGGGTCGCAGTTGGTGTCCAGGATGGCAACAACCGGGATGTTCAGCTTCTTGGCTTCGTCAACAGCCAGGTGTTCCTTCTTCGTGTCGACAACCCACAGAACGGAAGGAGCCTTGGTCAGGTTGCGGATACCACCGAGGTTGGTTTCCAGCTTGGTGAGTTCACGCTTCAGGAGCAGGAGCTCCTTCTTGGTGTAACCCGAGCCTGCGACGTCCTCGAAGTTGATCTCTTCGAGTTCCTTCATGCGCTGGATGCGCTTGGCAACGGTCTGGAAGTTGGTGAGCATACCGCCCAACCAACGCTGGTTGACGTACGGCTGGCCAACACGGGTAGCCTGCTCAGCAATTGCTTCCTGGGCCTGCTTCTTGGTGCCGACGAACAGGACGGTGCCGCCGTGGGCGACCGTAGCCTTGACGAACTCGAAAGCGCGGTCGATGTAGGACAGCGACTGCTGAAGGTCAATGATGTAGATGCCGTTGCGCTCCGTGAAGATAAATCGCTTCATCTTCGGGTTCCAACGACGGGTCTGGTGTCCAAAGTGGACGCCGCTGTCAAGCAGCTGGCGCATAGTTACGACGGGCATGCCGACGCTCCTTCCGGCAGGTCATTCATGAGAGAGCCACACGGGCCGCTCTTACCCTGCCAATAGTTGACGGTTAGTTAGCCGGACCCGAACGGGCCTTGGCTCCTGGCATCCATTGCACTTCTCATCCGGCCAATGACTCGCCGGACCGCAAGAGGCACAATCCTCCGCAGCACTGAATCCACGAGGATTCGCAGTTGGAGGGTTGGATACGCGTAGTCAGCCTGGGACCCCCGCGCAACTGAATGAGAAGCGCTTCTGAACAAGCTTGAGGGCACAGCAAACTGCTCCACCAAGTGTACTACAGCGCCTTCAGCCTTATGACCGCAAAGGCCCCGGGTTCAGCCTCTGTCCTTCGGCATATTTCCCGGACCGTTTTCCACATAGCCGAACTGGCCGCTTTCGGACCCTGCGGCGCCCGCGAAGGCTTGCTCCATGAGAACTGCACATCTTCCGGCATACATTTTTTTGCTCGCCGCCCTGGGCGCGGCGCCTGCCGTTGCATCGGGCCCGCCGGGCGCGACCATCCCGCCGGGCACCCGCCCGGGCTGGGTGTGGCCGCTCTCCCCCAAGCCCGCTGTCGTGCGCGGCTTCGACCCTCCGGACAAGCCGTGGTTGAGCGGGCACCGCGGCGTGGATTTACAAGCAGCGGACGACGGCGTCACGGTCGCCGCACCCGCGGACGGCACCGTGAGCTTCGTGGGTGTCGTGGTGGACCGTCCGGTGATCGCCATCGACCACCGGAGCGGGCTACGGAGCAGCTTTGAGCCCGTGGATAGCGAACTCACAGAGGGGGCCACGGTGAGCAAGGGCCAAGCCATCGGCGTGGTGAGAATCGGCCACTGCGCGGGATCAGCCTGCCTCCACTGGGGCGTGCGGCATGGGGAGGGCTACGTCAACCCGCTTGCCTTCGTCACGGATCTCCGCCCGTCCGTGTTGCTGCCTCTAGACGATGGCCGAAATCCCCGTGATGGCCCGCCCCGTCACAAGGGTGTTGATTTCGTGGGTGCCTTCGTAGGAGTAGATGGCCTCGGCGTCGGCGAAGATCTTGGCCATCTCGTAGTCCGTGACAATGCCGTTGCCGCCCAGGATGCCCCGGCCCAGTGCAACGCTTTCGCGCATGCGTGCCGTGGTGAAGGCTTTCGCCAGCGCGGATTGCTCGTCCTTGGCCACACCGGCATCCTCAAGCTGAGCGAGTCGGACCATCATGCCCATGGAGCTGACTGTGTTGCCCAGGATCTGCACGAGTTGTTGCTGCACCAATTGGAACGATGCCAGGGGCCTCCCGAACTGCATCCGTTCAACCGCGTAGCGGCGGGCAACGTCGAACGCCGCAAGCTGCTGGCCCACAGCCTGCCACGCGACCGAAAGCCGCGTGACTTTGAGGACCTTGTTGGCGTCCCTGAAGCTGTTGGCATTGGCCAGTTTGAAGAAGTCCGGGACCACCACGTTCTCGAGGGAGATATCGGCATTCTGGACGGATCGCAGCGAGATCTTGTTCTCGATCTTGCTCGCCTTGAATCCGGGGAGGCTTGTGTCTACCAGGAAGCCCTTGACCTGGTTGTCGCCGAGGTCGCGGGCGAAGACCACAACCCAATCCGAGAAGGTGGCGTTGCCGATCCAGCGCTTGGCACCGTTGAGGATCCAGTTGCCGCCGTCGCGGCGCGCAGTGGTCCGGGTGCCGCCTGCAACGTCCGAGCCGCCTAAGGGCTCGGTCAGTCCGAAGGCGCCGATTTTCCTGAGGGAGTAAATGTCCGGCAGCCAGGCGTCCTGTTGCTCTTGAGATGCCAACGCCTCGATGGAACCAGTGAACAAGCCATCGTGAACGCCCATGAACGTGGCGATTGAGGCATCGGCGCGGGTTGCCTCTGCATGGACCAGGCCAGCGAAAAGGTTGGAATAGCCTTGCCGCCTTACCGGGCTGACCAGGTCAATCTCGGCCAGCTTGGGGATCAGGCCCATAGGGAACTCGCCACGGTTCCAGCAATCGATAGCAATCGGCTTGACCTCACGGGCAAGGAAAGCCCGGATTTCAGCCAGCCGGTCTTGTTCCTTGCCCGTGAGCAATTGCTCAAAGCCATAGAAGTCGCCGTCGGCGTGCGGGAGGTTCTCGAGGTCGATTGCTGCCTTGGACATGCCACTCCTTCGCGTAAGTTACTGGTGAGTAACTTACAGCAATGACAGTCCTCCGCACAAGCAGAAACAGTTGCCGTTAACCTCCGGGTCTCCGGGTGTTTGTCCTTTGCACGGCTCGCTACCAGCCCGCTTCCCTACGTTGGCAGGGACATCGTTTCCCTAAGCTAAGGACGATTTTCAATGCCTGTTACACCCAACAAGCTCAAGCGGACCTCGATGGTATTGGTGGGCGCCGCCGTCGCGGCTTCCACTCTTGCCTCCGTTGCCGTGCCAGCATCCGCTGCGGACGAAGGCGAAGCACACGCCGCGCCCGCCGGATTCACTGTGAAGACCTTCTCCCCGGTCGGCACCGAGTCAGCACCTGACGACATCACGCGGATGGGCGACTCCGTGTACGTCTCATTCCAGAATGGCGTCGGCCCCTTGGGCGAGGCCTCCGCAAATGGCACCACAGCCAGCACCGTTCAGCAGTTCAGCCTCGACGGAAAGCCCGGCAAGTCCTGGCAAGTCACGGGCAAGGTTGATGGGCTTACGGCCGATCCGGAACACCACCGTCTCTTGCTGACCGCCAACGAGGACGGCAACTCGAGCTTCTCAACCCTCAGCCCGGACCAGGCGAAGCCGCTGATTACGTACACATATTCGGGCCTCACCCACGGTGGTGGAACCGACGCCGTATCTGTCATGAACGGCAAGATCCTCGTCAGCGCCTCAGCCCCGGTTGATACTTCGGGTCCCGCCGCCTATTCCGTCGCATTGGAAGGCACCACCGCCAAACTGACGCCTCTCTTCGGCGACAATGCTACGGCTACCGCAGCCAATGGTCCCCAGGCTGGAAAGGTAACCAGGCTAGGCCTCACCGACCCGGACTCCAACACCCAGGTTCCGGCCGCCGCTCCGCGGTTCAAGAACTCCTTCATGCTTGACGCCCAAGCGGACCAGCAGTTGATCTTCGCTTCCAACCCGGCCAGCGGCAAGCAAGCTCTCCAAGTGCTTTCGGTGGCCCAGCCCTTGGATGACACCGTGTTCGCGGCCCACTCCAACCAGACACTCCTGGTCACGGACCCGAAGGACAACAAGGTCTTCTCCGTCACTGGCCCGTTCAGGGCCGGCGAAGCCGTCTCTACGGTGGTACCCGACGCGGGCCCCGCCTACTTGGCAAACCTGGACCTGGGCACGGGCGCTCTCGCCCCGATCAAGGAACTTGCCTCCATCCACCCCAAGGGCTTGATGTTCACCGGCGTCGCCGGGGACAACTCGGACGACGGCCAGCGCTCCGAGTAACGATCAGTCTGCCGGGCCCAGCCGGGCCCCAAGCCATGCGTCGATGTGTCCGAGAGCGGCACGGGCCATCGGCGTCGCGTGCCCAGTGAATCCGTGAGGGGAGGCGGGATAGATACGCAGATCGACCTCGACACCGGCTTCCGACAGCCGTGTGGCCATGGCGAGGTTGTCTTCCAGAAGGATGTCGTCGCTGCCGATCACGATCAGGATCGGCGGTAGGCCGGCGAGGTCGGCGAAGAGCGGTGACAGGTCGGGGTGTGTGCGATCCGGCGTGCTCCCCGCATAGGCGTCGAGAAAATACTCGTCGGCGATCAGGCGTCCGGCCTGCGTCTTCGCGGCGAGGTCGTAGGTGCCGAACTGCAGAACGCCGCCGCTGAATGCCGTGACCCCGCGGTCGCGCAACCGCGCAAGCGTAGACACTGCCAGCGTCGCACCGGCAGAGAAGCCACCGATAGCGAGTCTGGTTGTGCCGAAACGGCGTTGGGCATGCTCCACGAGCCACAGCGCTGCTGTCTCGCAGTCGTCAGGTGCGGAAGGCCACGGGTGCTCGGGAGCGAGCCGGTAATCCACGCTGGCCACTGCAATACCCAACGCGTCCGCAAGCCGCCTGTTGCGAACGTCACTTCCGGCGGCCGAGCCCATGTAGAAGCCGCCGCCGTGGATTTCCAGGAATACGCCCGCCACCGGCATGCTCACCGGCATGTGGATCCGCACCGGGACGCTTCGGCCAAATGCGCTTGCCACCACTGTGATTGGCGGTGGATCACACTCTGCAGGTACTGCCGCGCCCGCTCGGAAAGCGAGCAGCTCTTCCCGACTGCCCGGACCACGGCCGGCCGGCCGCCGGGCGTAGAAGGCGCGGGATTCATCGACGAGTGACCACAACTCAGGATCCATCAGCGAGGGCAATTCGAGGCTCACAAGATAACTCTAGGATGCGCATCCGGCTCGCGAGTTCAGTATCTACTGCCGGCAGCCCGCCGTGGCGCGTTCGGCCTGGTAGGAGCAGTATGGAGGGATGAACGCTCCCAGCGCCGATAGTCCGGCGCAGGGTGGCTCCGTTGGTTCCGGCGCCCGCCTGCACCCGTGGAGCCGTTATGTGGCCCTGGGTGATTCGTTCACCGAAGGAGTAGGAGATCCGGAGCCGCGCAGCCCGGGGGGCCTGCGAGGATGGGCGGACCGGGTCGCGGAAGAACTGAGTGCCGGACACGACGATTTCGCTTACGCGAATCTGGCAGTCCGCGGAAGGTTGCTCCATCAGATCCTGGATGAGCAAGTGGGCCCTGCGCTGGCCCTGCAACCGGACCTGATCACTCTCAATGCCGGGGGCAATGACCTGATCTTCCGCAGAAGCGATCCCGACAAACTCGCCGTCCGGATGGATGCCGGCGTGCAACTCCTCGCCGCTGCGGGCGCAACGGTTGTACTGTTCGCCGGACCGGACTGGGGCGCTACGCCCGTGCTGGGACACACACGCGCCAAGGTGGCCATCTTCAACGAGAATCTTCGCACCATCGCCGCGCGCCACGATGCAGTAATTGCCGACCTCTGGGCCCTGCGTCAACTCACCCACCCTCGAATGTGGGATCCTGACCGGCTGCACTTCTCGCCCCTGGGCCAGCACACCATCGCCATCATGGTGCTGGATACCCTCAACGTCCCCCACACGTTGGAACCAATGACACCGAAAGACCTACCCGGACGCACGTGGCGCGGGGCAAGGACTGATGACATCATCTGGGCGCGCGAGCACTTGTTCCCGTGGGTCCTGCAACGGCTCAAACAAAGAGTCTCCGACGACGGGCGGCACGCAAAGCGGCCGGATCCCGGCCCCGTGTTTGGCGCATGGATGCCGCCCGGGACGTTCGTAGGAAACGATCCAAAGGCAACTAACTAGCTACATCAGGACGTCTACCTAACGGAGCGTCAGAAAGAACGAGTGTTGACCACTCGTTTTTGCGGCTACCCGTCAGTCGTAGCCTCTAAAGTACGCGTGTGTGAACGAGTCACAACCGGGTGCCACCCGCCGGAACCCAGAGCGGACTCCCTCTTAGAGCGGCACCTTCTTGGAAATCAACGAAGGATCACTCGGCTTCTGGTGCATTATCCAGGCTGGGGAGGAGTGACCATGAGGACTACGGATGAGCACCAGGGGGCAGCTGTATCGCGGCTCAAGGGCCGCGCACGGCCCGACGTCCCCGGAATTCTGCTCGCCAAGCACTTTCGCAAACGCTGGACCGCTTTTGGCAGCACGGCGCTGATGGTTGCCGGCCTGCTGGCCGGGGTGGGGCTCGCCGCACCGGCGCATGCTGCCCCGAACACAGTGGTGTCGCTGACATTCGATGACGGCAACGCGGACCAGTTGACGGCAGAAGCCACGATAAAGAGACTGGGCCTGGTCGGCACGTTCTTCATCACCACCGGGTGGATCGACCAGCCCACCTACCTGACCACAGCCAACCTCCAGCAAATCGCCGCCGACGGCAATGAGATCGGCGGCCACACCGTGACCCACCCGGATCTTGTGTCCCTGACCCCCGCTGAGTCGACACGGCAGATCTGCGACGGGCGCGTGGCGCTCATGAACATGGGCTTCAAAGTCACCAGCTTTGCCTACCCTTTCGCGTCCGAAGACCCGGCCACCGAGGCCCTGGTGAAACAGTGCGGGTTCAACAGTGCCCGTGGCCTGGGCGACACCTCCAGCAAGGACCCGGCCTCTGCGACGCTTCCCGCAGCAGACACCATCCCGCCCGCCAATCCCTATGTAACTGCGGCACCGGATGAGGTGGACAGCACGTGGACCCTGGCGAATCTGGAGAACCAGGTAACCCACGCCCAAACAACCACCGGCGGGTGGGTCCAACTGACATTTCACCACATCGCAGTCGGCACGGACCCCACGCTGACCATCACCCCCACCCTGTTCAGCCAGTTCGCCACCTGGCTGGCACAGCAAAAGACAGCCGGTACCGTCACGGTAAAGACCGTGGACCAGGTCATTGGCGGCACCCAGAAGCCCGCTGTCCAGGGCCCTGCCGTACCTCCGCCACCCCCTCCGGGGACGAACATGATTCAAAACCCCAGCCTGGAAACCCTGGTCAACACGATCCCGCAGTGCTGGGCCGCAGGCGGGTACGGCACCAATACCCCCACCTTCGCCGTTGTTTCCCCCGGCCACACGGGCACGAACGCCGAACAGCTCACCCTGACCGGCCGGTCGTCAGGGGACGCGAAACTCCTGCCCGCCCTGGACCTGGGCGGGTGCTCACCGACCGGCACAACCGGACATAGATATCAGCTGAAGGCCTGGTTCAAATCCACCGCGCCAACCCAGTTCGAACTCTATTACCGCGTCGGTAACGGGTATTGGACGTACTGGACCGCAAGCCCCTTGGTGGTCGCCGCGGCGAACTGGACCCAAATCACTTGGACCACCCCTCCCCTGCCGGCCGGTGCCTCGGGGATCAGTTGGGGCCTGAACATCCAAGCCAACGGCACCATCACCACCGACGACTACGAGATGTACGACATCGGCCCCTGATTCTCGACGTCCCCGCTACCTGAGAACCGCAAAACGAAAAAGCCCCTGACCTGCGTTTCCGCAGGCCAGGGGCTCTTTGCGCCATATTTTCCGGTAGGTAAACGGTGTGCGGAACACCCCGCCTGGCGGGCCGTTCCGGAGACATCGGCCAAGCAGACCGGGCCTACCGCGGCAGACAATCAGCGCCGCGCCTTCAACGCTGCTGTCATTGCGTCTGCCGACGCCTGCGTGGAGTCGATCCTCCAGTCGGTTTCCTTGTTGTAGTCGAACCAGAGGAATCCGGTGATATCGGGCTGGGAGGCGAGATGGGCAACCAGCTCGGTGATCCACTGCGGTTTGGATCCCCCGGTTTCGGCGCTGGCCGTCTCGGCGATGAGGATCGGTTTCCCGGGGGCCAGTTGACGGAGCTGGGCCAAACCTGGATCGAAGAGGTCAGCGGGCGCAATCCACGAACTCCAGGACGCGGAGGTTCCCCAGTTGTAGCCGTCCAAGGCAACGATGTCGACGTCGTCGGCACCGGGGAAGACGCCTGTCAGCGGCGTGGATCCGTAGTACGGAACGTTGGGGCTCCAGACCCACCTCACGTTGCTGGCACCGGTTGCCGTGACGACGTCGTGGACATGCCGCCAGGCCTTGGCGTAGTCGCCCGGCAGGTTGCCGTTGGTCTGCTCCGACCACGGGTACCAGTTGCCGTTCATCTCGTGCGCGAAACGCAGGTATACGGGTTTGCCCCAGGACGCCAGCGCTGAGCCCCACTGAGCGATATACCCGTCGAAATCCCCTGCGGCGATCCTGGCGAGCGAATACGCGGGCTGGTTTATGCCCTGGCCCCAGATCCAAGGCTCCCAAGTGACCAGCGTGACCGCACCGCGGGCCGCGCTGGCGTCGAGTTCCGCCAGCGGCGGTGCCTGTGCGAAATCCTTGTAAGTCATGATGATCGACGGCGCTTCGCCCACCAAGGCGGCGATGCCGTCAAGTTCCTGGCTGGCCGTCGGTCCGCCGGGGTTCGCGATACCGAAGCGCAGCGCTGCGCCGCTGATCGCAGGAACGGCGGCGGTCACGGTAAAGGTGGACACAGCCGAAACGGAGCCCACAGTGGCCTTCACCTGCACGGGACCAGCGGCAGCAGTCACATTGATCGAGGAACTGAAGGAACCGTTGGCGGTGGTTGTGAAGTTCACCGAGGCGGAAGCCGCGGTCAAGGTGCCGGACGTTTTTTTGGCGAATCCGTACCCAGTGACAGAGACAACCGTGCCGGAGGGACCCGAAGTGGGGCTCAGGGACGCCACCGGCGCCGCGACGGCCGCAGTCGGGAGGAACAATCCGGCAATCAGCAGAGTGCCCACAGCACCCAGCACACCCAGCAACCTCTGAAGGCTTCGCACGGTCCCAGCCCTACCCTTGCGTCGATTCGTCATGGAAATCAGATATTACGGTGTGCGGAGGGCCGGGGATAGAGGACCAAGGTCCAGGCTCAGCATCAGTCAACCGCGCCATCGGCCGGAAGGGTGAACACCATGCTGGTTCCCTTCCCTGGCGAGGTTCGACAGGTGATGGTCCCGCCGTGATCCTCCACGATCTGCTTTGCGATGGCCAGGCCGATGCCAATGCCGGGAATCGCTGCCTTTCGTGCCGCGGAACTGCGGAAGAAGCGGGTGAAGATCTCCTTGGCCTCCTCGGCGTTCATACCGATGCCTTCATCGGCGACCTCGCAGACCACCAATCCGTCGGAGAGCGCTGCCGCCACCGTGATGCTGCCGCCATCCGGCGAGAATTTGACGGCGTTTGAAAGCAGGTTGTCGAGCACCTGGCTGATACGTCCCGGATCGAAAGTGGCCGGCAGGTGTTCCGGAACGTCGACGTTCACGGCGATGCCTGCTTCTTGTGTACGGGGCCGGTTTGCCGCCACGCTCTCCTTGATCGTTCCGGCCAGATCGGCCCTGGTGGGCTGTATCCCCGAGGCAGGTGCGACGGCGGTGAGGAGGCTATCGACCAGCGACAACAGACGGTCCGAGTTCCGTCCTATCACGTTCAGCCCGTCTTCGACATGGGGGGCCACGCCGTCGGTCATTGACAGGAGCTCGACATAGCCGAGGATCGACGTCAGCGGTGTACGGAGTTCATGCGTCACGTTGGCGACAAAATCATCCTTGGCGTTGTTTGCCGTGACGAGCTCGGTGACATCGTTATAGGTGACCACGGCTCCTTCGCGTATACCTTCCGCATCCTTCAGCGGCCTCGCGGAAGTGGACAGCACACGGCGGCCCGCCGAGTCACCCACCCACACCAGCTGGTCTGAGAAGGTCTCCCCGTTCACTGCGCGGGCCCGCGGGCGCCGCTCGGGCGGCACGGGCGTGACGCCGTCGGGGTTGAACACCAGCCATTCCGTTTCGAGTGCGGCAGGCTTCCCCACCGGCAACGCTGCCTGCTGGAGCTTGTCCTGCTTGCGGTTTTGAAGTATGTCCCTGCCTTCCTCGTCGACCGCGAGCACGCCGACGTCGACGGCGTTCACGATGGTGTTCAGCAGCCGTTCCCGGCGCCCGCTGGCCTGGAGCAGGGCTTCCAGCCGCTCGCCCTGGGATTCGACAAGAGCCTGCTGCTCCATCATGCTGCGGGTCATCACGCTGACGGTATTGGCGATCGCCAGGGCCATGAACGGCAGCAGCAACGGACTGGACAGGTCCTGCGGCGCAATGGGGCTGCCGGAGGCAAAGACGGGCACCCAGACCATCGCCAAGGTAGCCGCGAAGCTTAGGACGATGGCGGTGCGCCGGAACAAGCCCGAGGCGGTGAGCCAGATGACGGGGAACACGGTGAGCAGACCGAGTCCCACGAGCGTGTTGTCCGCGCCTTCGCGAATCAACCCGATCGGCACAAAGTCGAGCAAGGGAATGATGAGGAACGATGGAAAGGGCAGCCGGCTCCATGGAGTCGCGAAGCACAGCACCAGCAGGAAACCCGTGAGGATGACCCCGGTCATGAATAACCGGTCAGCCAGGAGAAGCGGATGAAACAGCGCCGAGACCGCCAGGAGGAACAAGACCGTGGCACACAACGGCAGCTGGCTAAGCACTACCCGGTTGCGCAACGAAAGCTGATGGAACCGCACGGTATTCAATGTCAGGAGGTTGAGCACTCTGTCCACGGGGTCTGCAGCTCCCAGATCGTCGTTCGGTCCACGAAGCCCGCCGGCAGCGGAGGTGAGCGACAATCCGTGG
Organism: Arthrobacter sp. efr-133-TYG-118; assembly: GCF_030209755.1. Lineage (GTDB taxonomy): Bacteria > Actinomycetota > Actinomycetes > Actinomycetales > Micrococcaceae > Arthrobacter. The sequence continues at coordinate 153,165 of NZ_JARVRH010000024.1, forward strand.
ACCCGGCACCAACACTAACCCGCGCCCTCGGCCTGAACGAGGCGACTCTCCACGGGAACACGGCTTCGGCTACCCGAGGTACGCACGGAGATAGGTTGTTTAATAGGGCTATGCCTGACACCCAACTCTCCCGCCGTGCCGTCATCATCGAGGACGACCCGGACATCAGGCGACTGCTCGCCATGATCTTGTCCATGGAGGGTTTCGAAGTTACCGAAGCAGGCACCGGCGAGGCGGGTCTCGAGGCGGTCCGGTCCGGAGGTGCCGACCTCGTCACCCTCGACCTGAATCTGCCCGACCACGACGGCGTGGATGTCTGCCGTCAGCTCCGGCTGTTCTCGGACGCTTACGTCATGATGATTACCGCCCGCGTCGACCAGATCGATCGATTGGTGGGGCTGGAGACAGGCGCAGACGATTACGTGAGCAAGCCTTTCAGCCCCCGCGAAATCCAGGCCCGGGTCAACGCCCTTTTCCGGCGCGCACGAACCCCGGCACCTCGCGTGCCGGGCCAGGACGACTTGGAGCGCGCAGTGGAGGTCCAACAGAGCCTGTTGCCCTGGGAGACCATCAAGCTGGACGATTATGAAATCGCCGGACGTTTCCAGCCGTCGCGGAGCGTGGGCGGTGACTTCTTCGATTGGTACCCCACTCCGGATGGGCTGCAGCTCACCGTGGCGGACGCGATGGGCAAGGGCATGGGAGCAGCGCTCATCGCGGCAACGGTTCGAGCGGTGATGCGCTCCGCCGGCAAGCGCCCGGACGTAGAGTCGGCCTTTCAATCCGCTGGACGGATTCTGGAAGGCGACCTCGCGCGGTCCAGCTCCTTCGTCACACTGTTCCACGCACGGTTGGAGGCTTCCTCCGGAATTCTGAACTATGTGGACGCGGGCCATGGACTGGCACTGCACATCCGGCCCGATGGGAAGGTGGAACGCCTGACTTCAAGCGGCCCGCCCGTCGGTGCCTGGACGGGGCAGGAGTGGACCGCGGCCAGTATCCGTCTCGAGCACGGCGACACGATCGCCGTGGTGAGCGACGGGGTGCTGGATGTATTCGAGACTCTTGACCAGTTCATGCAGGCCGTGGCCACGGCGGTAACTACCGCTTCCACCGCCGAGGCCGCATGCGACGCGATCATGCTCCTCGCGCCCGCTGACACGGCCTCGGATGACGTTACCGCCGTCGTCGTCCGGCGGCTCGCGCCCATCCCCGCGATACCAGCCCGGTGACACGAATGTGTGGAATCTACAAAGAAGCGTCCGCGGGGGGGCGGAAAGGCCCTGAATCTCAGCGCGGGATCACCCGGAACAGGAATCTGGTCCTGACCATCGTCCACAACAGCCCCAGGATCAACACGTACGCGCCGGTGTTCAGCCAGACGTTGCCCTGTTGGAGAGCGGGGATGTTGGAGATCGCGAGGATCAGGAACACGTGTACCACGAACACGTACAGTGTTGCCTGTCCCAGCGGAATCAACAGCCAGCCCAGGGCGCGCTCCACCAGCTTCCAGTACGCCGTCAAAAATGCGTACGCCGAAATGACCAGTACCACGACGTTCAACAGTCTGCCGGGCCCAAGGTAGGTGCGCCCGAAGTACGCGTCGTAGAACGAGCGGAATTCTGAGGACGGGAGCACTCCCAGCCTGAAGGCGAAGTCGTTGACCGCATAGGGGTTGGCCCAGGAAAACAGCGCGAATCCGGCGGTGAGCACAGCGCACAAAGCGACCAGCAGCCGTCGGCGGGGATCGGAGAACCACGCGACGATGGTCCTGCGATAGTATCCGGCCGCCATTCCGAGGATGAACAGGATCTGCCAGACCGATAACGGAAACGAATCTTCGAACTGGGACGGGAGCAGACGCAGGTGAAGGACCGATCCCGCAGCGTAGAGGAGGAAGCTGGCCAGCAGGACCAGCACGACTTTGCCGCGGGCGAACGCGGCGAGGATAAGCGGGCTGAGCAGCAACATAATGACATAGAGGCCCATGATGTTGAACTGCCAAGGGCCGAACTGGAGCAGCAGGATGGCGGGAATCACCGCCGGCGGCGTGGGATAGTGCAGCAGGTCCCCCATTCCCGAGTACAGATCGTACGAACGCCCGGAGGCGGCATGTCCGGCTGCCCCGGTGCCTTGGTCCGTGAAGGTGGTCAATGCGTCCGCGTTCATCTGCGGGATGAGGCTCAGCAGAAACACCGCCACCACCACCGCCAGCGCGGTGACATAAAGCTTTCCGGCCCTTCTGCCTGTCTTCTCGGCGATCTCGCCCACTCCGCCCTTGGCTCGCGGCCCGTAGACCATGCCAAGGATCGTCCCGGAGAGCAGCACGAACAGCTCGGCTCCGGACACCACACCGATGGTTTCCTGCGTGAACAGCTGGAACAGCGACGTCATGCCGAGATGATCCACCACCACGAAGACGATGGCCATGCCACGCAGGAGGTCGATCCTGCGATCGCGCTGCGACGGGTCGGCGTAGGCCCAGCCCTGAACTTCGCGACGGCGAAGCGGAAGAAGCCATAGGCAACATGCGGCAACGAGCACGGACGCCGTCACGGCCCACGCTGCCGGCCCGGTCACCGTGCGCGCTTCACCTGTCCCGGCCGTCCGCTCGGTGACGGGCCCCCGCACCAACGGCGAACGGAGAAGGATGTCCTTGGCTGTCGCGGCGATGTTGGTGCGGTGCGTCAGCCGCCAATCGACGGAGAGGTCCCCGGTGTCCCGGACACTGGTGGTCTCGTCCCACACGATGGCGCCGATGCGCCCGTATTGCGGGGATGAGGCGACCGAGATGACCTGGTTCCACCAGCCGGTCTTGATGTCGCTCTCCGGCGATCCGTTGGCGGCGGGGCTGAAGTATGCCGAGGTTTCGACCAGCAGCGGCTTCTGGCGCTTCGCGGCGTAATCAGCGTAGAAATCGGCGTCACTCGGTGTAGCCGTCCCGTTGCCGGCGAGCATCGACGCGAACTCTCCCTGTCTGGGAAGGGTGTTGCTCCCCTGGGCTCCTCCGCTGTCGTCGTGGAAGGCGGACAAACCTACCCAGTCCACGATGTCGTCGCCCGGATAGTAGGGAGCGTAGGCTGCGTCCTTGGTGTCCCACGCGCCGTCATGGTTGGAGTCAAGGTCCCCGAAGCCTGCCTGGCCTGGATTCGGCGCCTGGCGGGCCTTGCTGAAAGGGTAACCCCACCCTTGGAACGGCTGCCACACGAGCGCAGACCCGGGCAGCTTCGAACGGACGGCTCCGGCGAAAGTACGGAAGGCCGGTCGATAGGCCTGCGGCTGCTGGCCCCAGGAAACCCAGCTGGCGTTCATGGCAGGCGCGAAGCTGATGAGCAGCTTTCCGTGGAATCCTTCAGACAACGTCGCCAGTTCATCCACAAACGCTCCCGCGCTCCCGGAATCGATGGTCGAGAGCGGCACCGTCGGTTTGACGGAGAGGAGGGCATGGGCGCCTTGGGCTCCTGCCTGAGCCAGGAACTCCCGCACGTACCGCTTCTCGGTCTCGGTCATGGGGAATGAAACGTCGTGGGCATACAGGGCAGGTGAGGCGCCGAGGCGTCCGGCAAAGTCGGACGCGTTGTCAGACCCCCAGTCCAGCATGGCCCCGAGGTAAGGCTTGCCCTGGTCGGGAAGCGCCGCATTGTCACCGGACGCCGTGGCTGGGGCGGCACACCACAAGGAAAGCGCCGTGAGGGCCAACAACACGTTCGCGAGGAACGTCAGCGCCCGGTACCGCCTCATTTCTGCTGTCCGGCCGCCGCCGAAGGAAGGCTGACAGTGACAGTGGTGCCACCGCCGGGCGTTTCGCCGATCGTGAGCTTCCCCTCGTGGGCGGAAACAACCCGCATGCATGTGGCCAAGCCCAGACCCGACCCCGGGCCGTCGCTGTCGCGCTGCAGGCGTATCAAGGGTTCAAGCACGCGGTGGCGGTCCGATGGCGGAATACCCCTGCCGTTATCGATCACACGGAGAACCGCGACATCGTCGATCAACTCACCCGATATCCGGATTTTCGGGGTCTTCCCCGGGCTGCGGTAACTCAAAGAATTGCTGACCAGGTTCTGCAGCAAAGTCCGCAGCTGGGCCGGGTCGCCGGAGAGTGGGATGTCATTGCACTCAATGATCGCTCCTGTCTCCTCGATTGCCGGATGCAGGTCCTTTTCAATGTCGCTAACAAGAGCCCGAAGGGAGATCGTGGAACGGTCGAGAGCGCCCCCGAGGCGTGAGTAGCTGAGCAAGTCATCCAACATCGCCAGCATTCGCCGTCCGCTCCCGCCGATGGAATGCAGATAGTCAACAGCGGGGCTTTCCGGTTGAACGGCGGGATCCTGCTCACTCAGCTCGACGTAACCGATGATGGCCGTGAGGGGATTGCGCAGGTCGTGGCTGACCCGCCCGGCGAATTCCGTCAGGCTTTCGTTGCTCCTGCGCAGTTCTTTCATCGCCTCGTCCAAGAGCCGGGTCCGGTGCCGTAATTCGAGGACATCCACCGTCTGGGCCGCGAGAGTTTCCAAAGCGTCCTCCTGTTCCCCGCTCAGCGAGCCTTTCCGGTCGGAGAATACGCACAAGGTGCCAAGGACGTGGCCGGAGGCAGCCACCAACGGGACTGAAGCATAGAATCGAACATTCGCGATTTCACCGGTCACGAACGGATTAGCGGTAAAGCGGGGATCAGCGGAGGCATCCCGGATCACGGTCGTCACGCCGTCCAGGAATGTTCGCGCGCACATTGACTCTTCACGCGAACAGACCGCAGGTTCAAGCCCGGCGGCCGCTATCTGGTGCTGCTCCTCCGCGGTGATGATGTTGACTACCCCGTAGGGGACTCCACAGATCTTCGCGGCTAGCCCGGCCAGTTTGTCGAGCCCGCTCCGGCGTTCCAAAGCGTCGTCATATTCATGTCCGGCGCGAGGCAGAATACCGCCCGGCAGCCCATACTGGCTGAGGGCCGCCTGCCGCGCCTGTTCCTTGACGTCATAGAGCTGCGCCCTTTGTTCCCCCACGAGACCTTCCCCACCGAGTTGAACCCACAACTGGATTCGATCCTCAATCTACTTGCACACAGGAGGACGCGCCAACGGGCTTGGCTGAGATGCCGGGTTTCTTGATCGGCCATATCCGCCCGATTCCGGCGGCCTCTACTCCCGGATCCGGGAAACTAGAAAGTTCAGTCGCCTGAAGCACCGATGCCCCAACCACGTTGATGGCGGCGCCGCCAAGCCGAACCAGAGACCTGCCTCATGTGGCACCGAAGCGCTGAGGCCACCGCGGAAGGACTAGTGTGACAATTTGGGCGTGCCCTAGCGGTGGTATGTTCGGCATTGTTTGTACGGGCGTTGTCGCGGTTCACTACGGGGTCCCGGGTGGTGGCTTCGCGGTGCCGCCCGCGCCGAACGGGTGGTTCAGGCTTCGGTTTTGATCCGCATCGAAAGAGCTGTTGGAAGGCTGGGGTATGACACGGTTCTGGACGCGTTTAATCGTCGTTCTCACAGTGGTTTTCGGGCTGAACTATGTCATCTGGCGTTGGGCGGCATCGCTGAACTGGGATGCCTGGTGGATCGCAGTTCCCCTCGTGGCTGCCGAGACTTACAGCTTGATCGATGTGTTCCTGTTCGGCATGACGGTGTGGCGTCTGAAGATTCGGACCGGAGCCCCTCCTGCGCCCTCGGGTGCGACCGTGGATGTTTTTATCACCACGTACAACGAGCCTCTGGACCTGGTGCTGACAACCGCATTGGCCGCCCAGCGGATCAGGCATCCGCACAGTACGTGGATCCTTGACGACGGGGCACGGCCGGAATTTCGGGATCTCGCCGCCGAGCACGGCCTGGGTTATGTCACCCGGGGAGCGGACTGGCAGGACATGCCCCGCCATGCCAAGGCCGGCAACTTGAACAACGCCTTGATGGTCACGGACGGAGAGTTCCTGTTGATCCTGGACGCCGACCAGGTCCCCGAACCGGAGATCCTGGACAGGACCCTGGGTTACTTCAACAACCCGCGCGTCGCGCTGGTTCAGACCCCGCAGTACTTCAACAACGTCCCGGTCGACGATCCCCTGGGCAGCCAGGCTCCCCTGTTCTACGGCCCAATCCAGCAGGGCAAGGACGGTTGGAACGCCGCATTTTTCTGTGGTTCAAACGCCATCCTTCGGCGGGAAGCGCTCATGCAGCTCGGTCTTGTTGGTTACGTACAGGAAACCGAGAAGAGCATCCGGCGGGCGTTGGCTGCCTCCCGGAAGGCCATCCGTACGGCGCGGAAGTCCGCCGATGCCACTTCGCCGTTTGTTGACCAGATGCTCAGAGATGTGGAAACCGCCACCGAGCATGCCAGTGCCCAGCTCGATGCCGGGCACTCGCTGAGCGAGATCACCTATGAAGTCAGGCAAAAGGTGGACCGGGCCGTCCACGCATTGGTCCAGGCCGATGTCCATGCGCTGCAGGCTGACCTTGAGGAAATCTCGGCCATGGACCTGGCAATCGTCGGAGACGCCGGGGTCAAGGTCGTGGCGGACGACGCCGTCCAGCGCCTGTCCGCCCGGGAATGGTCTCCCCTGGGCGCCATGGAGTCTGTCCAGGCAGTCCTTGATGCCCTATCCGTGGAGCGTACGGGTGAGGCGCAGCCGGTCATGCCACTGGCAACGATCTCCGTCACTGAGGACATGGCCACAGCCATGAGGATGCACTCGCTGGGTTGGCAGAGCGTATACCACCATGAGGTCCTGGCTTACGGGCTGGCTCCCGAGGACATCGGGACCATGCTGACGCAGCGTCTGCGATGGGCCCAGGGGACGATCCAGGTCCTGCTCCGGGAGAATCCGCTCGTGCAGCGCGGCCTGAAATGGGGACAGCGCCTCATGTATTTCGCCACGATGTGGAGCTACTTGAGCGGTTTCGCGGCAGTGATCTACTTCGCGGCACCGATTGTCTACCTCGTGCTGGGCATCCTGCCCGTCAGCAGCCTCAGCTTCGACTTCTTCATCCGCTTCATCCCCTTCATGATCGCGAATCAGCTGTTGTTCGCTGTTGCCGGACGAGGCATTCCCACCTGGCGGGGACAACAGTACAGTTTGGCGTTGTTTCCGACCTGGATCAAGGCATGCACGACGGCGGCGCGCAACGTCTGGTTTGGACGGCCACTGGGTTTCGCGGTCACCCCGAAAGACCGGCAGGAGGGCGGCCCGCGCTGGAGCCTGATCCGGCCGCAAATCGTTGTCTCGATACTGCTGGTCATCGCCGCGGTGGTCGGTATCGCGCGTCTTACCACAGGTTTGTCCGAACCCATCGGTACGCTGGTCAACGTAGTCTGGGTTGTTTACGACCTCGTCGTCATGAGCATCCTGGTCCGGGCTGTGCTCTATCGGGGATATGCTCCCGTTGAACACCCTTCCGGGGCTGAAACGACTTCAGCGGCCAATATGGTTGACCGCCGAAAGGAACCATGATGGATCTTACTTACAAAGCAAACGGGACTTACACGGAAGTATTGGCGGCCGGGCGCTTGAACATGGTGTCCGCGCCCAAACTCAGGACCTTCGTGGCCGACGTCGTCGCGTCCGGCTCGAACCGGATCGTCGTCAACCTGGGAGAGACAACCTTTATGGATTCGTCCGGACTCGGCGCGCTCATCGGGTGCCTCAAGGCGGCCCGCCAGGCCGGCGGGGACCTCCGCATCGCGGCGGTGCAGCCCCAGGTGAAAATGGTTCTTGAGCTGACCAGCATGGACCGGGTGCTCACGTCCTACGCCTCCGCTGAAGAGGCCTTCGGAGATGACTGACATCATCGCCCGCCGGCACTTCCGCGACAAGGCAGCCGAACAGTCCATCGAGGCTGTCCACAACCAGCTCGACGAACTCTGGAACGATGCGTCCTTCGTCCCCGAACTGGACCGGCTGACATTTACCACGGCCGTGATAGAGGCCGCGACGAACGTGGTCCTGCACGCCGTCCCGGACTCCCCCGCGCCGGTTGAGCTGGGAGTCGATATCTGGATCAAAGCGCAAAGCCTTCGGGCCCAGATCAGCGCCTTCGGTGCGGCCGACCCCGAACTGGACGCAGACGCGGCAGGCATGCCCGGTCCCGACGCGGAATCAGGACGCGGCCTTGCCCTCATCCGCGCCCTCGTCAGCACGGTGACTTTCGCCCGCCAGGATGGAACCAACATCTGGATCCTCTCCCGGGACGCCACACCCGCCTGATCATCGACAGCACAAGCCGTCCTGTTCCACCGGCGTGACGCGGGACGAGGCTCGTCCAGGTACAACCTGGCCCGGGCGCTAGTTTGGAGGGTGCGCGGGCTCTGGCTGCTCGACGAGCCGGAATCCGCACTCTCGCTGCCGGGCTGCCCGGCGCTCATCGGGGTCTTTCGATCATTGGTAGGCGAAGGCTCGCAAATCGTCCTCTCGACGCCACCTGGGCTAGCGGCCCCTGCGCTACCGATCGGCAAGGAAGCCAATTGAGGGACGGGCTTACGGACAGGTCGTGAAGGAGGCCCCTTTGGCGCGAGAATTCGGTCCATGATTGTTTGGCCTAACGGCACCCGCGGCGCCATCGCCGCAGCGTTCGATCACTGGGAATCTCGTACGGGCGACCCGCAACTGCACACTCATTTGGTCATCGCCAACCGGATCCAGCGCATCACCGACGGCGCCTGGGTCACCTTGGACTCACGGACACTCTACAAGGCCGCAGACATCCGTCAGCCGGCCACCAACATCCACAACCACAGCCAGCAACTCTCGGGCATCGACGACGCGCTGATCCGCGAATTTTCCAACGGATCCGCCTCATCGATCTGGAAACTAACCCCCTCGTCGCCCAATGGACCGATCAGCATGGGACTACCCCGACGGCAATAGCCACCCTCAAACTCCGCCAACATTCATCGCTCTCCACAAGAACCCTCCCAAACCGGAAACAGTCGCGCCGCTCCGTCAGTTCTCCGCGCAGTGACAGGCCCGCGCAGCCGCCAAAGGCTTCGATCCACGCCTCCTGCTGGCTAACACCGGTGGATGCCTACCTCAGAACGTCAAAATGAAAGAGCCCCTGATCTACGTTTCCGCAGTTCAGGGGCCCTTTTCGGGTAGGGCTACTCGGACTTGAACCGAGGACCTTAAGATTATGACTTGACGTTTTTCATCAGTATTCGGTGGATGTCAAAAATGCCTAGATTCCGGGGCAGGATGGCCCAAATGGGCACCGCGCGTGCTCATCATTTTTCGTTACTCACCATAGTTTCCGGTGGGTAAACGGTGGGCGAATCACCCCGCCTTGCGGGGCGTGTCGCGGATTCCGGCTAGGCTTTTAGACCGCTCCGAATCTTTCGCAAGGGAGTTTCCACGGTCATGCCGCCTACCCCTTCCGAGCCCATGAAGAGGAATACAGCTGGCGCTTCCGCCGGCGATCAAACCGCGGAGACGACGGAGACACAGATGAGAACAACGCCAGAAGCCAGCCGCGGCGCGGCGGAAGGTGCCGGAGAACAATGGCTGACCCCGAAAGACATCTGCACGCAATTGCAGATTCCGGAGCAGACGTTCTACCAGTGGCGGGTGAAGCATATCGGCCCCCGAGCCTATCGAATCGGGCGACATCTGCGGATCAGCCCGAGCGACTTCAACGCGTGGTTGTCTTCGCGCCTGGAAGCATAGATGACACCGCTTTATCCGGACGATCCAGCCGCCGTTGCCCGGACGCGGGCGAGCCGACCACCATCACGAACGGCGACATCGCAGTGCGCGCCTCACCGATGGTATCGGCGGATGACACAGCCTCCATGGGCCGGCATCGCATCCCGGCCTCAAATGTTCGCCGTCCCCGACGCCCCCTCAAGGGCGCATTCGCGTCACTGCGTGATGGGCCTGCGGCCCACCCCTGACGGCCGCGCCAAGGATGGACACGACGGCCTTTATCGGGATGCGGGCAAGACTGAGATGGCCCTGACAAATCGCTCGGATTGCAATCGACTTGTCGCTAGGGACGCCCTACCACTCACACATTGGGTAGACCGGAGTGCAACGCTCTTGAGGCGCGTTAGCTGAAAAGGCCCGTGCAGGGCTGGCGGTACCTACCCGGCAGCTCGGCGGCGTCCTCGGGGAGGTCAGCGGGGGCGTGTGCGTCGCCGTTCTTCCACCAGTAGTGTGCGTGCCTGGTGATCTCATCCCATTGCCTGGCCTCCGTCCTGTAGTACGTGCAGGTCACGTCGCCGTCGCGGTAGCTGGCGACCCCGAACAACTTGCCGGTGCCGCCTGCGGTGCGGGTGGCTGCGACGATGACAAAGGGCCACTGGCCCAGGTTCCACCCATCGGCTCCCCAGTTGGGGATAGCGGCCCATCCGTGTTCCTGGATCAGATCCATCCAGGCGTATCCGTCGTTCATGTGATCATCGCCGAGGACCACGGCAGCGGGGATTACCTCACCGGTGTCCTTGGTGGTGACGGGACCGATCCTGACCGCGTTCATGGTTGTGTATCCAAAACTCCGGCAGCTGTTTTGCTGCCCGTGGGCGCGGTGAAAAAGGACATGAGACCCTCCATGGATTCGGCCTGTCGACGTTCCGGACAACATGGCCGCCCCCGCAGCCCACTCTGGTAATCGACGCACCACCCGGAAAAGTCACGGGGCAGGGATCGTTTCCTCGAAATTTTTCCGACCTGCCACGAAACGCTCCCCATCCCGAAGGAGGTTCCCAAACGATCTCCATCCTCCTGTGGCCTTGAGACTTCCCACACCGGACGTCGTCAGCTGGGGATCTTCCTCCCGGGAGGAAGTCAGCAGTTTGGCCGGCGACAATGGCCCATCCTGAGCCGGAGCCAATCGCGCATCGGATGGAACATGGTGGAATTACCGGCAATTCGCGAGCAGTTCTTGAACGACGCCCCGCGGCGTCATTCAAAGCACATAGCCGTTTATTGCCATATTCCTTTAGATAAGGACAGCACTGATTAAGTTGGTCCGACGTTGCCTATGTGGTAAATGTTCTTGGCCGGACGCCCCTTATATCGTGCGACCAAGAAGGTTCCGGTGGTTGCCAGAGCAGGGATGACCAGGAAGAACGCACCGCCTCCGCTATTAATCACCCCGGCTATTCTGATCCACCAGCAAAGGGCCGCAGTAAGGCCACAAAGGACAAGCAGGGAACTGCGATGCGCGGACAGTGCGCCGCGAGCTTTGCGGCGGTGCGATTGGTTGACATGTTTGGCCTTGGCGCTGACGGCGTGCCAGACGGAACGTCGCGATGGTTGCCAGGACGGGGACCGTCAGAAAGATGATCCCGGCCCCGCTGTTCACCACTCCGACTATCACGATCCACCAGCACAACGCCGCGGTGAAGCCACTGAGGACGACCAGCATCGTTCGCGTACCTGGACGAGTTGGAAACAACGGTTCGAGATTGCTACTCACGGTCGCTCCCCTGGGCTAAATCCCTTCACTTCACTCTTCATCAGAGCACGGATCAGGACGCTTTACGAGGGATCCACCCGCCACGGCTCCACTAATCCAACGCGTGCGAGGGTTTCGGCCGCGGCCATCCTCAGGTCGTCAATCCTGGCCGCCTTGAGCCCGCAGACCACAAGATCCGCAAGGTCTGCTGGCGGACCTCCGAAGAGGTTTCCACCAAGTTCGAGACCAAATGGAGTCCACGGGCGCGTCTAGGCTTGGATGCATGGGCATTGATTTGCGGGGACTGACGCCGGAAGATTGCGAGCTCATCGCGTTTGCTCGTCAATTGGGTGCCGGGCGGACGCCGGCCGGGAGCAGACTCACCAAAGTTGCGATATGAGACCAACGACCCGGACCGGGGCGATCGCCCCGCTTTACGCGGCCGGGTTCACTACCGCGTTCGGTGCCCACAGTGTCGCGGCCGGACTAGGAGCGGAACAGTCCAGCATCGGTCTGGGGCTTTTGGGTCTGGGTGTTCTGCTGGCCTTGTATGACCTCGCTGAGGTGTTCCTCAAGCCCGTGTTCGGTGCGCTTAGTGACCGCGTTGGGCCGAAACCCCTGGTGGTCGGCGGACTCTTCGCTTTCGCGGGCGTGTCGATCCTCGGGATCTGGGCGAAGGAGCCATTGATCCTTGTGCTGGCCAGACTGGGCCAGGGCGCTGCCGCGTCCGCGTTCTCTCCGGCGTCTTCGGCTGCCACGGCGCGTTTGGCTGGCAAGGCCACCGGCAAGTATTTCGGCCGGTACGGCGCCTGGAAAGGTCTCGGCTACGCCATCGGCCCGTTATTGGGGGCGGCTGCGATCATTGCCGGCGGCATCTCGCTAATGTTCGTGGTCCTCACAGGCGTCTCTTTGGCCGTTGCCATCTGGGCTGTGCTGGCCATGCCCGCGATCGAGCCCCTCCCCAAGCGCCGGTACACGGTCGCTGATCTGTTTCGGCAAGTCACTCAAAGGTCCTTCCTCGGACCGACCGTCGTCCTGGCCGCCGCTACCGGTTCACTTGGTGCCGCGGTGGGGTTCCTTCCGGCTCTGGCTTCGGAACGGTCCATGCCTGTCCTCTGGCCGAAGACACCCAAGTGCCCCGGAAGTCGTTTCCTGGCTGGCATCCCATCTGGCCGTTTCGCCCGAGGCCTGGGGCGAGTATGGAACACGTGAGGAAACGCGGCCGGCGGGGGCCTCCGGCGCGCCAGCGGGGCCATGGGACCCCGGACGCTGTCAGCGGTGCAGGAGGAGGCCGATGAGGCCGGCGGCGAGGACGATGTAGGGTTCGTTGATTTTGAAGCGCCAGAGCAGTCCGAGGGAGAGAAGGGCGATGGCCGAGGTGATCCAGTCGCTGACGGCCTCCCGGGTGAGGATCACGACGGCGCCGGTGAGGGCGCCCGCGGCGGCTGCGGTGGCTCCGGCGACGAAGGCTTTGACTTGCTTGCTGTCGCGGTGGCGGATGAACCAGCGTCCCGGGAGGACGACGGCGAGGTAGATCGGGGTGAAGATCCCCACGGTGGCGATGACGGCTCCCGGCAGGCCGGCGACGAGGTAGCCGATGAAGCCCGCGGTGATGACCACAGGGCCGGGGGTGATCAGGCCCATCGCGACGGCGTCGAGGAACTGGCCCTGGTCCAACCAGTGGTGATGGGCGACGACTCCGTCGCGGAGGAGCGGCACGATCGCCAGGCCGGAACCGAAGACCAGGGCCCCGGTCTGGAGGAAGAACAGTCCCAGAGCCAGGAGCGTCCCGACCGCTGCGACCGGCGCGGCCAACATGGCCAGGGGCAGGAGCAGCGCCTGCGACGCCGGAGGTTTCGGGCCGGCGGGCGGCTTGGGAGTGCGGTGGCCCCGTCGTGGCCGGCGCATCGTCGGGCGCGCGTCCAGCAGCAGGATCGCCAGCCCGGCGCCAAGGATCAGGGGTATGGGTTCGGACCCGGTCAGCGCGGTCACCGCGAAGACGACGGCGCTGATCGCCCAGAGCCTCCAGTCCCGCCGGTCCGTGAGCTTCAGGAGTTTGTAGGCGGCGATCGTGATGATCGCCATGACTGCGGGGGCGATGCCGTAGAAGAGGGCCTGGACGATCCCGAGGCCGGAGAATTCGGCGTAGAGCGCGCCGACGACCACGACGATGGCGAAGGAGGGGGCGATGAAGGCCGCCGCGACGGCGAACGCTCCCCAGGCGCCGCGTTGGAGGTATCCGATCCACATGGCCACCTGCGCTGCGAGGGGGCCGGGCATCGTCTGGCCCAGGGCAACGCCGTCGAGGAAGTCCTTCCGGTCGATCCAGCCGCGTTTTTCGACCAGGTCCCTTTGCATGTACCCAACGGTGGCGATCGGCCCGCCGAACCCGACTGCTCCCAGCTCCAGGAAATAGAACACGAAACGGCGGAACGCAACAGGTTCCGGTCCCGGTACGGGTCCGGGGTTCACCGGCTGCGCCGATTCGTCGGCGTCGTCATCCATCATTGCCGTGTTTCCTTTGGGGCGGGCCGCGACGCCGGGGGTCTGATCAAGGGCTCGTTCCCGCTCATCGGACCGGGTCCATGACGCGCAGGACGGCGTGGCCGTTGACGTCCTGGAGCGGGAAGTAGACCCGGTGGGTTCCCTGGTCCACGGCGACCGTGTGCGCGTTCTCGGCAAGTTTCCCGGAAGCCTTCAGGACCAGACCGCGGTCCTGCTCATCAAAGACCGTGACGACACCGCTTTCGGAGGCGACGTAGAGCCGGTGCAGGCCCTCATCGAAGGCCAGCACGTCCGGGGCGGCGCCAGTGTCGAAGCGGGCGGTGACCTGTTTGGACTGAAGGTCAAGGACGAGGAGCTTGGCGTTGTCTTCGCAGGCGATGAACGCGAGCTTGTTCGCGCCGTCGACGTAGAGGCCGTGGTTGCTTCCGCAGTCACTGAGCGGGATCCGGGTGATGACCGTATCCGTTGAGGGGTCGATGCTCAGCAGTTCACCGCGGTTCTGGACGTTGACGAGGATAGTCCCGCTGACGGGGTCGAACACGGTGTTGCCGGCTTCCCCGCCGATCTCGATCGAGCCCTTCGCCCTGCCGGTGACCAGGTCGATCACGGTTTCGGCGTGGTCGTGTTCGTTGGAGACGTAGGCCTTGCCGTGGACCGGGTCATAGGCGATGCCGTCGGGGGTATTCCCGGCCGGCACCCTTCCCGTCACGGCGAGGGTGCCCGTGTTGATGATCGCGACATCGTTGGTTCCGGATGCCGCGGCCAGGAGCAGGTGCCGGTCCGGCGCGAGGGTGACGCCATGGACCGAGGGGACCCCCGGGACGGTTCCGGCCACCGTGCCGGTGCCCAGGTCGACGGCGTGGACGGTGCCGTCGCCGAGGTGGGCGATGTAAATCCGCTTCGCGCCGGCGTCGAGGGCCTGGTAGTCGAGCCTGCTCGCCGCGCCGGGCAGGGGAATGTCCTGCACTTGCGTCAAGGGCAGCGCGGATGCCGGGGCCGGCGTGGAGCAGGCGGCCACGGACGTCGCGAGGAGCATCACCCCTGCAGCGAGGCGCACGGATGTCGCGGCCCTCGCGATCCGATTTGAGGTTGCCGATTCCATCGCTGTTTCCGTTCCGCTCAGAGGATGACTACGTTGGCGATGAATGCGACCAGACCTCCTGCCAGCGCCGGTATGGCACGGCGCCCCAGCTCCCGGTCGACGGAGGCAACAATGGCCGGCGGCAGGGCCCCGGCGATCAGGCACACCGCGTCCCCGACACTGACGGCGGGCATGAAGTCATCGTTCAGGACCAGGATGTTCGCCAGCACCCGCCAGGCGATGACGGCCACCAGGGTACCCGCCGCGGCGGCACCAAGATCCACGGCCGGCCAGCGCGCAACCCGGCAGGCAAGGGCCACCGCAGCGGCCGCGAGGATCGCGGAGATCACAATGAGCAGGGGCGAAATCATGACTTCTCCTGAAGCGGTGAAAGGCACGCACCGCGGGTTCGGACCGAACCATGCAAGTTCAAGGTAACCACGGTTACAATCTTAGGGTGAAGAATGAACCGTTGATACCCGGCGGCTGGGTCCTGCTCAACTACCGGATGCCACGCGTCCCGTCCAGTCCGAGAGTGGCGGTCTGGCGGCGGCTGCAGGCCCTGGGCGTGGCCCAGCTCGGCGACGGACTGGTGGCCCTGCCCGCCGACGCGAGGACCCGCGAGCATTTCGACTGGATCGCCGGGGACATCACCGACAACGGGGGCACGGCGACCGTCTGGCTCGGCCAACCCGCCACCAAGGCCCTGGAACGGGCCATCGCCGAAACCATGGCCCAGGAACGCCGGCAGGAATACCTGGCCCTGGCCGAAGACGCCCGGGAAGCACTCCGGCTCGAGGAAACCGCAAGGGCCCGGACCGCGATACGCCTCCGGACACAGCTGCGGAAAATCAACCGCCGCGACTACTTCCCCCCGCCCGAACGCGCCCTCGCCGCCGAAGCCATCGCCGCGGTCCTCGCCCCGCGCGACACCACGGCCCCCAACGCCCAACCCGACCACACCGCCGTTGCTGGCGTTCCGGCAGCGAGGGGTACCCGATGAAGTGGGCCACCAGGTCGGGAGTGCACGTCGATCGGGCCGGGTGCGCCTGGCTGATCCGCCGGATGATCGACCCGGACGCGGTCTTTGTGTTCGTCGATGACCCTGCCGAGGTCCCGGCCGACGCGACCGCCTTCGACATGCCCGGGGTGGATCTGTCGCACCATGGGCCCGACTGCACCGCAGAAACCATTCTGCGCCGCTACGAAATCCAGGACCCGGTTGCCTGGAAAGTCGCCGAAGTCATCCACGAGGCCGATCTCGAAGATGACCGGTACGACGCCCCCGCCGCCCCGGGCCTGGACATCATCATCCGGGGCCTGTCCCTGACACTGGACGACAACACCGTCCTGGGCATCACCGGTCCGGTGTTCGACGGCCTCTACGAATACTTCAAACGCGGCATGATCCTCGGCCGCGAACCCTCCTGACCGTCCGGGCGCCCGCGACACCCGGAGCCGATCCGCCGTGTCCGGCTTGCAAGGACGAAGCCCGCACCATCGTAGGCTACGGAAGTGACCGCTAGACGGGGTGCGTTTGTGATTTATCAGTGCGTAGCTTCTCTGACTCCACACGTCGGCGCCGGAGGTGCACGAGGCTTTCTTCGAGGGCACTGACCTCCTCAGGCGAACAGCTCTTCGGAATGGGGCAGTATCAGCAGGATCTCCTGAATATCAAGGGATGCACGTTCGAACTGGCCCACCGCAACTCCCAGGTAAGCGTCCCGTTTGTACTCTCAAGCGACGGGTACGGGATGCTGTGGCATCATCCAGGAGTCGGGCGAGCCACCTTCGCGACCAATTCGACCCAATGGTCGGCCGAGGCGACCAAGCAACTCGATTACTGGGTGACCGCAGGTGACACTCCCGCTCAAATCATCGCAGCTTACGCCGACGCGACGGGCCACGCGCCGATGATGCCCGAATATGGAATGGGCCTCTGGCAATCGAAACTGCGCGACTGGCCTCGGTGGCCGGCCAGGATGCGGCTGGCGGGCGGGGCGGTAACGCGGCCAGCAGCTGCGCCCCGGTCGGCTTCGCTGTAGCTTTCGCCGCCGCTGCCGCGGTCTCTCCAGGGATGATCGTCTGGTTCGTGCTGCCGGTCATGATCCGGCCTCGCCGAAAAGGATCCGCAGGCTCTCGGGCCGGTATCCCGCCGCTGGCGGAGCCTCGGGGCCGCGTTCGCGCTGCCTGGCGTGAAAGGCCAGCACGCCGGCGATCACGTCCTCGGTCACCGGGTTCAGATAGCGCTGCGTGGTCGACAGGTGTGCATGGCCCAGCACCCACTGAACATCCGTCAACGGCATCTGCGGGTCCCGCGCCATCCGATACGCGGCAGTATGGCGAAGATCGTGCAGTGACCAGTTCGACCCCAGCGCAGCGTTCGCACGGGTGAACATGGCCCGTGCCGCGTCGTATCCCAACGCCCGGAACGGACGGCGCAGCGTCCACCACAGCGGCTCGTCCCGGCCAGTCGGCGCCAGGTCCTCCAGCTGCGCTTGGTAGAGCCGCAGCCAGACGAACGCATCCGGTGCGGCCGGCAGCGGTTGCATCACCCGGGTTCCCTTGCGCATCACAGTGATCAGCTGCTGGCCCGGATCGACATCACCGGCCGTGGCGCCCAGCAGTTCACTGGCCCGTGCGCCGGTCGAGACCCAGAACGCCACGAGTGCCCGGTCGCGATGGGAGCCCAACTGCGCGAACAGCTCATCGAACCGCTCGTCCGGGATGCTGCGCGGCGCGCGCGTCACGAGCTTCGGCCGATACCGACCACGAGGTTCGCGGCCGAGCGGCTCCATCGGACTGCGGTGCGCTCCCGCACGGCCGGCAAGGGCGTGCCGTGCCAGCGGGAACGGGTTGAGCATCGGCCCGGTCCCCGCTTCCAGATGGAAATCATAGAAGCCGCGCAGCACGCTCTCGCAATGCGCCACCGTCGCAGGCTCGTGCCGATCGCCACCAGACGGCTTGCCGGTCACCGCGTTCACCCTGGCCACGGCCGGGTCTCCGCCCGATCCCGGGAACCACCAGTCGGATAGCGCCAATGCGCGCCCGCGTGGGCTTGGCCGCGACCTGCAGCCACCGGATAAAATCGCGTGCCTCAACCCGTGTCGCCTGATTCCAACCCACCCCGAGCGCCCACAAGAAGCGGAACCAACGCAACAAATCCATCCCATACGACCGCTGCGTCGTCGCCGGGCGCCCGGAGGCAATCAACTCGGCGAAGAACGCCGCGGCCCGCGCGACCGTCGAGCCCCGGCCATCCACCAGCCGATACGGCACGAACAGATCCTCCGTCGCCTCGAGAGACCCGACCAACGGCACCACCAGGCAGGACAGATCCCGCGGCACATCCTCGTTGTTAATCACGACGCGAGCCTAGCCACAGGCCAAGGACGCTTCGCGCATTCCTTACAAAACCCCTGCCGCTAGTTCGGTCAACAGGTCGGTCTTACGGCCCGGGACGGCCTTCATGTGGGCCGCGTTTAGCAGCCAACACTCCATCCGCTCTTCCAAAGCATAAAACACCGGCTTCCAGTACGTGCTGGTCGACTCCATCGCCGCCAGAGTCACTCCTTGCCCGACCAGCCAGTCCCTCATCAGCTCAAGCGAGCGGGTCATGGTCCGGAACGTCCGCGTCTCCCCGTGACGGCCACCGCCGGTCCCGGGCGTCCGCACGCACACCGTCACCGTCTTCTTCCCGATGTCCAACCCGGCAACGCGCTCGAACATCACGTCCATCAGAATCACCATCCTTACAGCGAGAATCGATATCAGCGCCGCTTGGAGGATCCTCTGATCAGGAAACAGACCCACGTGCTCTTACGGCAACAATCCGGCACACCCACGGACCCCGCGTCATACACGTCTACGGGCTCACCCGCACCAATGTGAATAGACGTCACCAAGCGGCACCACAATTCTCACTCCTCGGCCCGCGGAAGATACTTCCCCGCGAGCTACACCTCTGGCACCCGAGGGTAGACCGTGAGCGCTGGCTCACGGTGGGTCATGTCGTAGTTTGACCCGACGTCGATGAATCGTCGTGAGCGGGAACAAAAGTACCGAATATGGTGAGGGCGTTGAGCGAACTGGTGCCGAGCACCTCCTCCGCGTTGGGCGCGGCCTGCTCTTCCCTTCCCAGACCGCAGGTCACGAACGCGAAAGCAGCGCCGAGGCGCTGTTCCGCCGTCGCGGCTGGACGACGCAATGACCATGTCCATCACCCGGCTCTCCGCCCAGTCCGGCCTGAAATACCTGTTCAAGACCACCATGATGGATGATCTGATGATCACTGCCGCAGATGCCACCACGTACTACATGAAAGCGGGAACGCCGCAGGGCCGCTGGCTCGGCTCCGGCCTTCCGGGCGTCAGCCGCTACACCGAAGACGCCGTGACGGAAACTGACGCGAAAGCCATCTTTGACCACGCCGTCCACCCGGACACCGGCGCTCCCTTGGGCCGCCCGCACGGCCAGCCCACGGTTGTCCAAAAAAGCCAGGGGCGAACAGAACACGCCACACCGTCGTCGGGTTTGACCTGACCTTCAGCGTCCCCAAATCCGTGTCGGTCCTCTGGGCCCTGAGCCCCCGGGCCCTCCAGGACCAGATCTTGCAAACCCACCACGAAGCCATCAATGCCACGCTGCAATGGCTCGAAGAAGCGGTTATCCACACCCGCGCCGGACGCAACGGCGTCGTCCACCTCGGCACCCTCGGCGCCATCGCCGCCGCGTTCGATCACTGGGAGTCGCGCGCCGGGGATCCGCAGCTCCACACTCACTTGGTCATCGCCAACCGCGTCCAGCGCATCACCGATGGCGCCTGGGCCACCCTGAATTCAAGAACGCTCTACGAGGCCGCCGTCGCTGCGAGCGAGCACTACAACGGTCTCCTCTTCGACGCCCTGCATCGCAACCTGGGCACGGACACCGAAATCCGCGCACCGGCCACCCACACCCACAACCCGAGCCAGCAACTCACCGGCATCGTCGACACATTGATCCGCGAATTCTCCAACCGCTCCCGCCTCATCGATCTGGAAACCGACCGCCTCGTCGCCGAATGGACCGATCAGCATGGGACTCCCCCGACGGCAACAACCACCCTCAAACTCCGCCAGCAGGCAACCCTCTCCACAAGAACCCCCAAACCGGAAACAGTCGCGCCGCTCCATCAACTCTGCGCGCAGTGGCAGGCCCGCGCAGCCGCCAAAGGCTTCGATCCGAGCCTCACGCTGGCCAACACCGTGCGGCGCTCCAAGAAGGCCCCCTTCCGCGCTTGTGACTTCACGACGAACTGGATCGAAACCGTCGCGTCCCTGACCCGGGGGCGCGTCGCGGCCAAGCGTTCGAGCTGGAACCGGTGGAACCTCCTCGCCGAAACCGAGCGGGTCTGCGCGGACATCCGCTGCCACACACCAGAGGACCGAAAAGCAATGGTTGACGCCGTCGCCACCACGGCCGAAACCCAGTCTGTGCCACTTAACGAGAACCGCTACAATCTCCCCGCCAACGCGGACATCGTCATGGGAGCAAGGAACGACGACGGCGCACCGGCCCATCGCTCCCAGGGGATCACGGTCGACGCTGGTCACACCGTCGTCACGCAGTGCCGGCTCACACGTGAACTCTTCTATGTCAGCATGACGCGGGGCCGTGGAGGCAACAACGTACATCAGCGAAAACGAGCCCACTGACCATGAGCCACTTGATCCCTCCCTGCGATCGTCATGGCGGGAAATCCTGGATGAACTGCTTGCTGCCGAAGGTGCTGAACGCGCGGCTCATGAAATCCGGGAGGCCTAGCAGTCGAACGCAGACAGCCTGGAACGGCTCAGTGCCGAGTACGACTGCTTGGCACAAATCGCGGCGGCTGAAGATCTCGCCAGGTTCGTTGAGCGCCACGCGCCAGAACGGGTCGACGAGCTGAAACAATCCCAGTCCTGGGGTGCGGCGGTGGCAGCATGGCGGCGATCCACCGGCGCCAGCCGAGCACGGCACAGCACATTCTCCAAGAAGCATTGGAAACGATAGCCACAGCACAAGATCCGGCGGCTGTCTTCCACTCTCGGCTGCTGAGCTTCCAGAACGGGATTGCCGCGCGGGAGACTGATCCGCTGACCGAGCCGATCCGCACCGTCCTGCTCGACCTCGCGAACATGACCAGCCAAGTCGTAGAACGGATCAAACGCAGGAACTAGCTCGATTCGTTTCCGGTGGGTTTCCGGTGGATGGCTACCTCAGAACGCAAAAGCGAAAAGGCCCCTGACTTACGTTTCCGCAGGTCAGGGGCTCTTTTCGGGTAGGGCTACTCGGACTTGAACCGAGGACCTTAGGATTATGAGTCCCGCGCTCTAACCAGCTGAGCTATAGCCCCGAGTCGGCGGGTCCGCTTTGTCAGCGTCCCCGGCCAAAACACTCTAGCAAAACAATTCGGCTCCCGATGCCAAGCGGCGGATTACGCCGGGTCCGCGTGGCTAGATGACCTTGTCTTCATAGCCCGCCCCGCGGTACAGGTCCTCGAACGTCTGCAGTGTGCCTTGGATGCTGTGCGGCTCCACCATGGCGCGGCTCGCCTTGCCCATGGCTTCGAGTTCGCCAGCCGGCAGACGGAAGAGCTCGGTGATCCGGGCTGCCAACTCATTGCTGTCCCCTGGCGTGAACAGATGCCCGTTCTCGCCTTCGCGCACCAGGTGCGGCAGGGCCATCGCATTGGCGAGAAGAACCGGCGTCGACGCCGACATCGCCTCGAGGGTCACGAGGGACTGCAGTTCGGCGGTTCCGGGCATGCAGAACAGGTCAGCGCGAATATACGCCTTCCTCAGGTCCCCATCGCTCGCGAGGCCCAGGAACCTGACCCTCTCGCCCAGGCCCAGGCGCTTGGCTTGGGCTTCCAATGCCGCGCGGACCTCGCCGCCGCCGACGATTTCAAGATGCACATTGAGTTCGGCGGGTGTTTTGGAAACGGCGTCGATCAGGACGTCCACATGCTTTTCTTCGGCAAGGCGGCCGACAAAGAGAACGGTGGGGTTGGCGTGCGGCTCGATCTCTTCGCCCGGCCCCAGTTCGTAAGCGGCCGCGTCAATGCCGTTGGACAGGGGCAGGACCTTGCGAAGGAAAGCGTGCTGGTGCATGGCCTTCGCGGCAAGTGGCGTGGGAGTGGTGACGACGTCGGCCTGGCCCATGACCTTACCCATGTCTTTCCACGAGACCCGCCCGATGATGTCTTTGAACCACTGCGGGAACGGCAAGAACGGGTTCAGGTTTTCGGGCATGAAGTGGTTGGTGGCTATGATCCGGATGCCCCGCTTCTTGGCCTCGTAGAGAACGTGTTCGCCGATCATGTAGTGGCTTTGGATGTGAACGACGTCGGGCTGCACCTTGTCGAAGAGCAGCCGGATGTCGTTCTTGATTTCCCAGGGGTAGCAGATGCGAAAGTACTCGTGCGTAAAGACTCCGTGGGACTTCAAGCGGTGTACGGTGCCTTCATCCCCGAACTCGGTGAAGCTCTTGCCGTTATCCGCCCGGCAGGCCAGCACGTGGACATCGTGCCCACGGGCCTTCATGCCTTTGGCAAGCCGGTACCCGAACTGAGCAGCACCGTTGACCTGCGGGCGGTAGGTCTCCGCCGCGATCAGGATGGTGAGGGGTTTGTTGGTTTCGGGAACGGTCACGTGGAGAACTCCTGATGGTCACGGTGCGAACATCGCAAAACGTTTGGCCCTGCGGTGTCTTCGCCGGTCGCCTGCCGCGGGTGTGCGGGGCACGGTTGTCGAACTCTGCCCTAGGCCTTCCGGCTTGCAGCCGCCTTCGCGTCACGCTTTCGCTTGGTGACCTCGGGATGGTGCCGGCTCAGGGCAATAACCCCAACGATAGCAAGGGAAGCGGCCACAGCCATGGCGATTGCCAGCACGGCGTGGACATCGGGACGAAGCTCACCCAAAATTGCGATCCCGATGGCAATTCCGACAATGGGGTCGATCACAGTCAACCCGGCGATCACCAGATCCGGCGGCCCGCCCGAATAGGCGCTCTGCACGAACCAAGAACCGAGCCCGCCGGCAGCGGCAATGGCGACCACGGTGTACCACTGCACGTTGAGCAGAAAGTGACCGTTGGGGTCCAGCAGGTGCCGGCCGATGATGCGCGTCAGGACCGCGACGAACCCGAACAACACTCCAGCACCCAAGATGTAGACAAAAGCGCTCATGCGGTGCCGGAACATGGCAGCCAACGTTCCAAAAAGCCCGACGGCGAGTGCCAGCAGGAGCACGATGGTTATTTCGTCCTCGCCGCTGACGTGGTGGTTCTCCTGGGTGGCGTTGACGGCCAGCAGGACGAACATCGCCGAGCCGGTCACGCAGGCAGAGATCGCCACCACGGTGCCGCGGTTGATACTGAGTCCCTGGTCCTTTGCGTTGACCACCGTGGTGATGACCAAAGCGATGGCTCCGATGGGCTGCACCACCGTCAAGGGTGCTGACACCAAGGCAATGGCGTTCATGCCCATCCCCAAGGCAAGCAACAGCAGGCCGAACATCCACCGCGGGTTTCGGAGAAGCCTCAGGAAACCGTGGGAACTCAGGGCGAGGCCACCGGTATCCGCTTTGACCGCGCTGCCCTGGCGCTGGGCGCCAATGGCAAGGCAGAAGGCGCCAAGCACCGCAAGAAGGACTGCTAACCAGACCATCAGCTGCGACCGCCGTCGTTGGCTTTGAGTTCTTTGCCCTTGCGCAGGATTGCCCAGAAATAGTTGTAGGCCGCTACCCAGTGCCCTAACAGACCCAAGCCCAGACAGACCCAAGCGATCACGAAGTAGACACTGGTGTAGGGAATCGCGAGCTTCGAGAGGACCAGGAGGGGCGTGCCGAGGAGCAGGAATGCCGTCCGGATCTTTCCGATCCGGCTCACCGGGAGGTCGGGATGATTATGGAAATAGAACAATGAGGCTGCGGCAAGGACGACGTCGGGCACCACGAGGGCGGCCAGGTACCACCAATCCACCACCCCGGCGATGGCGAGCGTGACAGCGACGGTGATGAGAGCCAGGCGGTCAGCTACGGGATCGAGGATCCGGCCCAGTTTGGAGGTTTGGTTGAAACGCCGCGCGACGTAGCCATCCACCCAGTCAGTGCCGCCCATGATCGCGAGAACCAGCACGGCGAAACCGTATTCCCTTTGCCACAGCACCAGCCACACGAACAGCGGGACGCCCATGAAGCGCAACACAGTCAGGAAATTGGGGACGGTGAAGATGAGATCGTGGTCGATCTGTGGCTGGCCCGGGCGTGCGCCTGCCCCGATGAACTTCACCTGTCCCCCTTTCCGTAGTCTGCAGCTGACGCTGCTGGTTGCCGTCCCGATTACTTCTTGAGCAGCTTCCGCAGTCCTACTGCGGCCACCGTGGCGGAAGCGGCGAAGAGAAATAGCTCTTTCCAGCGCGCGGCGAGCCGCTCCGGCAGCCCGGCCGGAACCTTCTCACTGAAATCTGCGAGTTTGTCGGCAGCGAACCGGCGTCCGTCGTCGAGCTTTTGCCCGGCAACGTCGCGCAGGACCTTCCCCTGGGTCTTGACGTCGAGCTCGACGCCGAGCTGATCGCGAACGTCGGCGAGGTGCTCGCGGCGCTGCTCCAGACGGCGGAGCAGCTCGGCTTCGCTTGGGGCGGGGGGTTGCTCGGCTTTGTGTGCTTCTGCCTTGGCTGCTTTTTCGGCCTTGGCTTTCTCAGCTGCGGCGGCTTTCGCTGCCTCCGCTGCCTTGTAGGCTTCCGACGACGGATCGAGGATGCTGGCGTCGAAGGAAGTGCCCTCCTTGACGATGCCGACATCGTGCTTGATGCCGCGGATGGTCTTCTCAGGCACAAGCGGCATGGCCCCCTTGAACGCGCGGAAAGCGATGAGGGCCCCGATGAGAATGATCACAAGGAACGCAGCCGCAACCACAAGAGCTGCCAGCCACGGGGGCATGACCGTGGCCAGGCCCAAGATGGCCGCCACAACCAGGGCGATGACGAGCAAAGAGAAAAAGATCAGCGCAACGCCAACGAAAGCGCCGGCAATGCCCAACTGCTTGCCTTTGCCCTTAAGTTCAAGCTTGGCCAGGCTGATTTCGTCGTTGAGCTGCCGCGGCGCGAGCCGGGCTGCAAGTTTCAGGGTGTTCGGCAACGCCGAAATGCCCGGGCGTTGGCCAACCCGGCCGCTGTGACGTCCACTCATAGGTTCCGCCTCACTGCTTCCATCTTGCTCCTACCCGGCTCCGGCACGGAGACGAATACAACCGCCCACGCGCACCTGTCCACAAAACTACCATTCAGCTTCAGCCTCAACTTCCGGGACGGTCCAGCGGCGCGCCCCAGCCATCGCTGATAAATATGATCTGTCGCACATAGGATTGATAACCGTGAACACTCCCCCTGTACCGGGCGATTCCCTCAGCCGACGCGAAAAACTCCTCTATATCCTGCTGCTTGGCGCATTGACCGCCTTGGGTCCATTTACCGTGGATCTCTATCTGCCGGCGTTTCCCGCCCTGGAGCATCATTTCGACGTGTCAGCGGCTGCGATCCAACTCACACTGACCGGCACAACGGTGGGCTTCGCCATTGGCCAATTGGTGGTGGGTCCGTTCAGCGACAAGTTCGGTCGCCGCGTGCCCTTGATTCTGGCGACGGCCCTGCACATCGGTTCCTCCCTCGGCGCGGCACTGTCCACGGACATCAGCACACTCGCCTTGTTCCGCGTCCTCATGGGCGTCGGCGCCGCCGGCGGCGGCGTGGTGGCCATGGCCATGGTCCGGGACCTCTTTGCGGGCTACGCCATGGTACGGATGTTCTCCCGCATGTCGCTGGTGAATGGACTTGCGCCCATTCTGGCTCCGATCATCGGTTCACAACTGCTGTTGGTGATGCCATGGCCCGGGATCTTCTACTTCCTGGCAAGCTACGGAATCCTCGTGATCATTGCTGCCGTGTTCCTCATCCGGGAAACGTATCCCGCCGAGCTCCGCCGACAGACGACGTCGACGGCGGGCCAACGGTACAAGGCCGTGTTCGCCGACCGGATTTTCGTCGGGATGCTGCTTGTAGGCGGGTTCAACTTCGGCGGACTGTTCGCTTACCTTTCCGCGTCCACTTTCCTGTTCCAACAGGTCTACAACTTCTCCCCGCAGGAATACGGCCTGCTGTTCGGTGTCAATTCCCTGGGCATCGTCGCCGGCGTCCAAATCAGCTCCAGGGTCATCAGGCGGGTGGCACCCCAATGGATCATGGCGTTCGCCACGGCCTGGATGCTACTCATGGCCCTTTTGATTGTGGTGTTCGATCTGCTCGGCTTCGGCCTCTGGGGCGTCATGGTCCCGCTGTGGTTCTACATCCTTGCCACCGGGTTCATGTTCCCCTGCGTGCAGGTGATTGCCCTGGCCAACCATGGCGCGCAGGCCGGAACCGCAGCTTCCCTGCTGGGTGCCTCGAACTTCCTGATGGCCGGCGTCGTCCCGCCCGTGGTCGGCTGGCTGGGCGTCGGCTCGGCAGTTCCCATGGGGGCAGTCCAGGCCTTGTGCCTCATAGGCGCCGTGTCGGCCCTCTGGCTCGTCGTGCGGCCTCGGTCCGTCCCCTCCATCCACTGATCAGGCCATCCACTGATCAGGCCATCCACTGATGCGCGAGGCCCGGACGTCCGCATGGAGCAGTAGGCTCAAGCCATGACGCGCAAACCGCACCGCAACGGCAGGGGCCTCCTCCTCGGAGCGATGCTTGGCGCCGTCGTCGGCTTCTTGCTGGGCCGCGGGCTCGGAAACCCTGTGTTCGGAGCCCTGCTGGGCGCCGTCGTCGGTTCCGCAATCCTCTACCGGATCAATCCCGGGCCATGGAAACGGGACTAAGCACGCCTTCCGTTGCTTCGAGGCCTGTTGCCGGTCATGGCCCGGCGATAAAGTTGAGATGTGCCCCGTTGGCAGGAACTACAGCCTATTCCAGCCCCATGGCAGCGCAGGGATGATGGCATCCTGCCGCTGTGGTGGGATCGTCTATGCACCGTGACCAGCCCGCAATCCGCGGCCCTTTATGCGGCAGGGCTCTTTACGGAGGACCGCCGCCGCCCGATTGCGCAATGGTTCAACCCGACCAATGGCGCGGCCCTGCTCGTGGCTCCGGAGACCTCTCCCGAATGGCCCGTCCAACGCTTCGGTATCTTCTACGCACCCCCTGGCGGCGGATTCACCCGAGTCCATTCCGCCGCCCACGAATGGCACCCGCGGGAGCCGAGGACGCCGCCCACCGAAGATGACGCCTTCCAGTCCGCCGTTGCCGAAGCAGCGAGGTTCCTGCAAGTGGAAATGGACTTCGTTTGACGAACGCGATGAGATTCCGCCATTCGAATAACTGCGCAAATCAGACAAACCGAGGCAAAAAAGCAGGCCCCGCACCTGTAAAACAGGTGCGGGGCCTTTGCGCTCCTCCGACTGGACTTGAACCAGTAACCCTTCGATTAACAGTCGAATGCTCTGCCAATTGAGCTACGGAGGAATGAAGCGGTTATGACTTTAGCAAAGGTTTTGCCGCAAGTGAAATCGAGCCCCCGGCACTGCGGGAAGGGCCGCAGAATACCCCTCCCGGGTATCACCAGTGCTTCGGAGCCGACGCCCTCGCCGAGGATAGGATGGTCCGGCGCGCACGTGGCGCGCACATGGCTCGTACGAAGCGCATCCGTGACGCATCCCTGGCGCGAAGGAACAGAAGGAAGCATGTCGAACAACTGGTCAGCCGAGGCCAACGTGACGGAAGTTGCCGAGGATGTCTTTTTCGTCCAAGGCCCTTCAGTCAACTGGACCATCCTCAAGCGGGGCAAGGAATTCACCCTCATTGACACGGGCTATCCCAGGAACTGGCCATTGCTCCAATCGAGCATGAATTTCCTTGGACTGGCTATGGAAAATGCTGCCGGAGTTCTCCTGACGCATGGTCACTCGGATCACATCGGCAATGCCGCGAGAATATCCGCAATGGGCATTCCGGTATTTGCGTCCCATGCGGAGTTGCCAAACATCCGCCGGGAGGTCCTCGAACAGGTCACCGTCAAGGATCTTGGTTTGCGGATCCTCCGCCCCAGGGTCGGCGCGTGGGCCGTACACGCCATCCGATCCGGGGGCCTGTCCGACGTCGCGGTCCCGGGTGTCGCCGCGATGACCCAGGACATTCTGGACGCGCTCCCGGGATCTCCCCGGATCATTGCCACTGGCGGGCACACCAGCGGCCATGCGTCCTTCTTCGTCCCTTCAGCCAAGGCAGTGGTGACCGGGGACGCGCTCGTCACTGGACACGCCGTCAGTCCGGTCCGCGGTCCGCAGTTGTTGCCCGCTGTCTTCCACCACCGCCCGGCGGAGACCTTTGCCAGCGTTGACGTTCTCGGGCAACTGGGCGCTGCGACCATCCTGCCGGGTCATGGACCGGTGGTGACCGTGCTCGACGGGACAATCGAGCTCGTCTCTGACGGAAGGTACTCCCCTTTCGCTTGAGTCGGCAGCCTTCCGCCCGGGTACGCGCATCGGAGCCTCAGTGGAAGGGCGGGATCTCGGTGACGGGAGGTCCATGACCAGATCCAGGCCGACGGGATCGACGATCTATGGACACCGTCGGATTCTGCTGGATCATTCTTTTCGCCGAAGTTGCCGGTCCCGTGATTCCGCGGGCCCGGAATTTGTCCATTCGAATGATTGAGCAGAAAGCGACATCCGAGCGAAGACGATCCCGGGACGGACATGACCAGCCCGGGTTTTACACACGTTTTGTCCTATAACCCGGTAAATGCGCAAGACGCCAAAAATCCCCGCCCTCTACCGAGGACGGGGATTTTTGAGTAGCGCTCCTCCGACTGGACTTGAACCAGTAACCCTTCGATTAACAGTCGAATGCTCTGCCAATTGAGCTACGGAGGAATGAAGCGTGTACAAGCCTAACAAAGGGCTGCCGGGAAACGAAATCGGCGCCGGGGAAGGCCTTCAGCTGTCCATGCGGAGGGCGCGGCGCTGCATTTCCAGCTGCATGAGTTCCCGGTTGAGGCGTTGGAACTCCTCCGGCTGGGCCGAGGCATCCAAGCGCTGCAATTGGCCCATCTTGTCCGCCTTGACCCTGGTGATCTGCAATTCGAAAAGCCGGGCCAAAATGTCGCGGCAGTAGCGCTGAAGCGCTTCGGGCGTGCTGGCCGGCAGCGGAACGACGGCAAGCTCGGAGACCAGGCCTTGGAGCGGTTCCGGAACTTCCTGGCGGATCCCTTCCACCCAGGCCACAGGGTCTCCCGCGTGGGCCAGCCCGGCGGCCCGAACTGCCGTGTGTACCGCGGAGTAGGCCGGAGTCACGAAATGGCATGCCTCAAAGCGTTCCCATGCTCCACCGCTAAGCGCAGCTTCGCCTCCCAGGACGGCAGGATTCTGGATGACCACTTCGAGGGCCTGCCGCTCCATGGCTGCGATAGGATCGCGGGGATCCGGGCGCATGAAGGAGATGGGAGCGTCCGACGGCGGTGCTGCCGCCGGCTGGCCGGCCTGGCCCGGCGTTGTGCCCTGCCCTGCCCCCGGGGCTCCTGCCGTTCCCGCAGTTCCTGCGGTGCCCGCCGCGGCGGAAGCAGCGCGCTTGGCAGCCAAACCCACGGCCCGGCTGACCTCCTCGATGGGCATGCCGAGCCAGCCTGCCAGCTCGCGGACATACGCCGGACGGATGCCGGAATCCCTGATCTGTGCCACCACAGGGGCCGACTCCCGCAGGGCTGCGACCCTGCCTTCCACGGTGTCCAGGTTGTGGCGTTTAAGGGAGGCCCTGATAGCGAATTCGAAGAGCGGCCGGCGGGTGCCGATCAGGTCCCGGACAGCCGCGTCCCCCTTGAGCTGGCGCAAATCGCACGGATCGGCCCCGGTGGGTTCCACGGCCACGTAAGTCTGCGCGACGAAACGCTGGTCTTCCTCGAAGGCGCGGAGTGCCGCCTTCTGCCCGGCGGCGTCGCCGTCGAAGGTGAAGATGACCTCTCCCCCGGTGCCGTCGTCGGACAGCAAGCGGCGGGCGATCTTGATGTGGTCAGTACCGAAAGCCGTGCCGCACGTGGCCACAGCGGTACCGACTCCGGCAAGGTGGCAGGCCATGACGTCCGTGTACCCCTCTACCACCACCAGCTGCCGGTCCTTGGCGATGTTCCGCTTGGCGAGGTCGATCCCGTAGAGGACCTGGGATTTCTTGTAGAGCACGGTCTCCGGAGTGTTCAGGTACTTCGGGCCCTGGTCGTCCTCGTAGAGCTTGCGGGCTCCGAAGCCGATGGTGTCGCCGGCGATGTCCCGGATGGGCCAGATGAGCCGGCCGCGGAAGCGGTCGTAGATGCCCCTATTGCCTTCGGAAAACATCCCGGTCAGCTTCAACTCGGCATCAGTGAATCCGCGTCCGCGCAGGTGTTTCAGGAGTGAGTCCCAACCCTGAGGCGCGTAGCCGACGCCGAACTGTTCGGCTGCGGTCCGATCGAAACCGCGCCCGTGGAGGAAGTTGCGGCCCTCGGCGGCACCTGCCGTGAGCAGTTGGGCACGGAAGAACTCGTCGGCGATCTTGTGGGCATCCAGCAGCCGTTGGCGCTTACCGACCTCTTCGCGGTTGGGACCGGTGCCCCCGTCTTCATAGCGGAGCTCGTAGCCGATCCGGGCTGCGAGCTTTTCCACGGCTTCGTGGAAGGAGCTGTGGTCCATCTTCTGGACGAAGGAGATGGCATCGCCGTCTTCACCGCAGCCGAAGCAATGGTACCGGCCTACCTGCGGACGGACAGTGAACGACGGCGAGCGCTCGTCGTGGAAGGGACAGAGGCCCTTGAAGGTGCCCAGTCCGGCACCCTTGAGGGTGACGTAACCGTCCACTACTTCCTTGATATCGGTGCGCTGGCGTACTTCGTCGATATCTTCACGTTTGATCAGGCCAGCCACGTCACCATCCTAGTCGCTCCGCGCGGGCGGTCCTTGAGCGGGCCGGCAACCCGACGGTCGCCTACCAGAGCGACGGCAGGCTGCCCACTAGCCGTTCGTACATCGCCAGCGCCGAAGCGTCTGTCAGGGACGCCACCTGGTCGATGACAACGCGAAGCCGGGCGCCGTCGTCGGGGGCGTCCCGCCAGTCCGCAGCGAACATCGGTTCCAGGTGCCGGTCTCCGCTCGCGTTGAGCACGCCCACCAAGGCGTGCAGGACTTCGCGCTGGCGCTCATAGACGGGCTGCCGATGGTCGGTGGAGATCACGAACGTCGTGGCAAGGCCTTTCATGGCGGCGATCTCCGTGACGGTTTCCTCGGGGACCATGAGTTCGGCGCCGTAGCGGGTGAGGTGGTCCGGGCCGAAACGGGCGCGCGTGGTCTCCAGGGCGCTTTGGCAGAACCGGCCGATCAACTGGCTCGTCATGTCCTTCAGCGCAGCCATCGACTTGCGGCTGCCATCGGCCTCGCGGACCCACACGCTCGTGGCTTCGAGGCGGGCCAGGGCGGCATCTATTTCGGCGGGATCGTTGTGGGGCAGGTACCACTGTTTGGTGTACCCCACCACGCGGGCCCGGTGATCCGGATTGTCCAGCCACTTCAGCTGGAAATGGCCGGCAACGATGGCATCCTCAACGTCGTGGACGGAGTACGAGATATCGTCGGCCAGGTCCATCACCTGGGCCTCTATGCAGGAGCGGTTGCCGGGCGCACCGTCACGAAGCCAGGCGAAAACGGGCAGATCGTCCTCATAAGCGCCGAATTTGCTGCTCCGCTGTCCGTGGATGACGGGGGCGTCGACGGCGGACCAAGGGTATTTGGACGCGGCGTCAAGGCTGGCCCTCGTCAGGTTCAAGCCCGCAGGCCGGCCGTCAGCAGCGAGGACCTTGGGTTCAAGGCGGGTCAGGAGGCGCAGGGTCTGGGCGTTGCCTTCGAAGCCACCGATTCCATGGGCTACCTCGTTGAGCGCGGATTCCCCGTTGTGGCCGAAAGGCGGGTGGCCAAGATCGTGGCTCAGGCACGCCGTGTCCACGACATCCGGATCGCAACCGAGCGCGCGGCCCAACTCGCGGCCCACCTGGGCCACTTCAAGACTGTGCGTCAGGCGGGTGCGGACGAAGTCGTCGGTGTCCGGGGCCACCACTTGGGTCTTGGCCCCGAGCCGCCGGAGGGCTGACGAATGCAGCACTCTTGCCCGGTCCCTCTCGAAGTCCGAGCGGTAGGTATTCTTCCGGGATTCCTGGACCCAGCGGGCCGAGTCGGCCTCCACGTAGCCTGGAATGCCCGTTGCGTTTTCGGCCGGGCGTGCTGCAGACATCGCTTCAGTTCCCATGGGTATCTGCCTCCTCCGCTTGCCGTGCACCGGCGTCTCTTCAGCCAGTGCCTATGCAGCCAGTTTTCCACGACTCCGGCCGTGCGCGTGCACGCGGCGACCCGGGCCGCGCTTTAGCCGCCTGAGACGTCGAGTTCGGCTGCGGCGATATCGCGCGTCTGATCCGCATCCATCTGCCGGCTGAGCAGCCAGTCCTTGGGCAAGGCCGGCCTCTTGGGGGAACCTGCGCGTCCGCGCGGACCCTCCGAGTCGACGCCCGGGTACGGCAGGTCCATGTCCAGTTGGTCCAGGAGCTCGCGCAGGACCTCGAGGGTTGGCACGGTGGCCAGTTTGGCGCGCAGTTCCCCGCCCACCACATAGCCCTTGAAGTACCAGGCCATGTGCTTGCGGATCTCGCGCAGCGCCTTGTACTCGTCGTTGCCGAAGGTTTCGATCATGAGCTCGGCGTGGCGGTAGACGCCGTCGGCCACCTCGCGCAGGCCCGGACGGTGGCGCTGATCGCTTCCTTCAAACGCGGCCTGGAGGTCACCAAAGAGCCACGGTCGGCCTTGGCAGCCGCGGCCCACCACGACGCCGTCGATCCCGGTTTCGCGCACCATGCGGACTGCGTCTTCGGCGGACCAGATATCGCCGTTGCCCAGGACGGGAATGTCCGGGAGGGCTTCGCGCAGCCGTGCGATGGCGGACCAGTCGGCCTGGCCGGAGTAGAACTGTGCGGCCGTGCGGCCGTGGAGCGCGACGGCGGCAACGCCGGAATCGCGGGCGATGCGGCCGGCGTCGAGGTACGTAAGGTGGTCCTCGTCAATGCCCTTGCGCATCTTGATAGTCAGCGGGATATCGCCCTTGGAGGCTTCCTTGACGGCGGTCTGGACGATCGAGGTGAAGAGGTCAATCTTCCAGGGAAGGGCGGATCCGCCGCCGCGCCGGGTGACCTTGGGCACGGGACAGCCGAAGTTGAGGTCGATGTGGTCCGCCCGGTCTTCTTCGACGAGCATGCGAACGGCCTGGCCCACGGTGACAGGGTCCACGCCGTACAACTGCACAGAACGCACCTTTTCGTCGTCGTCGTGGGAGATGATGCGCAACGATTCCGGCGTGCGCTCCACCAGGGCACGGGATGTCACCATCTCCGCGACGTACAGACCGCCGCCGTATTCACGGCACAGCCGACGGAAAGCCGAGTTGGTGATCCCGGCCATCGGGGCAAGGATCACTGGGGTGTCCACGGTGATCCGGCCGAGCTGCAGCGGGGGCAGTTCAAGCTTGGGCGAAGGGGGCGTTGCTACTACAGTCACCCGTCCATTGTCTCAGACTGGAGCTTGCCGAATACGTGGGTGCGGGCCGACAGCTACGGCCCGGAACGCAGCGCCCGGGCCGCACCCACGCTCTCAAGGCGGGGCTCAGAGCAGCCAGCCGTTGTCTTCTGCGATCCGCACAGCCTCGGCACGGGTCCGGCCACCGGTCTTGGCCATCGCGGCGGACAGGTAGTTCCGCACGGTCCCTTCGGAAAGCATCGTCGACTTCGCGATGTCGGCCACCGTTCCGCCGTCGGACGCTGCCTTGAGCACCTCTCCTTCGCGTTCGGTCAATGGGCTGTCTCCCGCGGTCAAGGATTCCGCGGCGAGCACAGGGTCCACCACCCTGAGCCCCTGATGGACGCGTCGCACCGCTTCGGCCAATTGCCGCGCGGGCGTGTCCTTGACGACGAATCCTGAGGCACCGGCCTGCATGGCGCGCTTGAGGTAGCCGGGCCGTCCGAAGGTGGTCACCATGAGGACCCGGCACGACGGCGCGGCCCGCCGCACGGCCGCTGCCGCGCTGATCCCGTCCAGGCCGGGCATCTCGACGTCGAGCATCGCCACATCGGCGGAGTGCTCGACGACGGCGGCCGCCACCCCTGTCCCGTCGCCCAGTTCAGCGACCACCTCGATGTCCTGCTCCAGTCCGAGTAAAGCCGCCAGTGCTCCGCGCACGAGCGCCTGGTCGTCCGCGATCACCAATCGGATGCTCATACCTCCACCGCCAATCTGAACCCTCCCAGGTCACTCGGGCCAATGCTGACCGTTCCTCCGGCGGTGCCCACGCGTTCGCAGATCCCGGCCAGTCCGTTCCCGGAGCGGCCTCCGGAGGCCGGGCCGACGCCGTCGTCCTCCACCAGAACGCTCGACGCCGTCAACCGGACGCGGCAGCGCGCGGCACCGGAGTGCCGCACAACGTTAGTGACGCCTTCGCGCAGGACCCAGCCGAAGAGCTCCCGGTGCCGTGCGGGAACCTGCTCCACGGTTCCCGGCAATTCGGCGTCGATCCCGGCCGATTCCAATGCCGTCCGGGCAATAGCGAGCTCCGCCAGGACGTTGACGCCGCGGTATCCGGCCACCGTGGCCCGGACGTCGGCGAGCGCACCGCGGGCCAAGTCCTGCACCGCGGAAATCTCGGCAGCCGCCCGGTCCCGGGCAGGGTAGTCGCCAGGGACGGTGTCCAGTATCCGGCCGGCCAACTCGGCCTTCACGGCGATCACCGTCAAGGAGTGTCCCAGGATGTCGTGCATGTCCCGGGCCACGCGGCTGCGCTCAGCGGCCACGGCTGCGTCGGCCAGTTCAGTCTGCGCTTCCCGGAGCCGTGCGGTCTGCCGGATCAGCCGCGCGAAGGCGGACATCATGAGGCCGAGGGACAAGATGATCCCGGCCTGGAGCAAGGCCTGCTCCCCGTTGCCCGTCACCAGCTGGGTGGAAAAGGAGGCGAGGGACAAGGCGACGATGAGGAAGAAATCGGTGCGCGGCGGAAGGGACGTCATCGCGATGGCGCAGGCGAGGAACGTCCAGGTCCACAAGGCCTCCCTTCCGATGATGAGGATCATCAGCCCGTTCAGCGCCAGCAGGACACAGACGGACACGATGCCCGCCCGGACGCCCAGGCGCCAACTGATCTGCGGGAGGAAGACGTAAGCGGCGAAGAACACGATCAGGGACGCCGAAGCCGCCGCTTTCCAGGCCAGCGGTTCGTCAACGGACCACACGATGTTCCACGTCGGCCAGGCCCAGAGCAGGATGGAGAGTCCCGCACCGATGAACCAGCCTCGTGGCCCGGGACCGCTGAACATGGAACCACGGAACATGGTGCCGCTGAACACGTTTCCGGTGAACACGTCCCTGAAGGAGGTTCCGCCTGAGTTGCTGGTCATGGTGCCTACCCTAGCGGCCGGTTCAGACACGTTTCGTGTCGCGGCGGAACGCCATCGCAGCCCCGGCGACGAAGATCACGAGCCAGATGAGCACGTTGACGATCCACGCCCAATCGAACTCGCCGGTGATGGGACTCCGGGCCAATTGCCCGATCCCGTATGCGGGCGTGAACTTGGCGATGTTCCCGAACGTCTCCCCCATGATTTCGATCGGCATGAACAGCCCACCGAGCATGGCAAGGATCGCCAGGGCCGGGCCGAGGACCTGCATGACGTTCTGGCTCGGCATGAGGTATCCGACGAACAATCCGAGGGCCGCGAAGACCAGGGAACCCAGCCAAGCCACCAACCCCGCCGTCAGCCAGGTCTGGGCATCCATGGTGACGCCTGCCAGGGCACCGATGACGAACTGGGCCACGACGGCAACAAGGGACAGCGTGAGCGCGGCCATGGCTTTCACCGCGATATACGCACCGGGCAGGAGAGGCGTGAGGCGAAGCTGGCGGCTCCAACCTTGCGCACGTTCCACTGCCACCTGGCTGCCGGCACCCGTAGCAGCGGTCATCGCGGCATACACCGTGAGGCTGATGAGGATGTATTGGCCGTAGCTGTGCCCGTTGGGCAGGAGCTTGTCCTTGTTGGACAAGCCGAAAATGAAGAAGAAGACGGCTGGCATGAACACCGTGAAAATGATGGTCCGCCGGTTCCGGAGCATCCGCTTGATCTCGATCCAGAGGAACGTGCGGTTGATCCCGCCCGCGGACGGCTTCCGTTCCTGGACGACTGTTGCCGTGCTCATACGAGGTCTCCTTCAAAAGTGATGCTCGTGGATTCCGGCACGGCATCGTCCCCGGTGAGGGCGACGAACGCCTCCTCGAGGTTGTTGGCCGCCACCTCCACGTCGTGGGCGCCCGTGTTGTTGAGCAAGTACCGCACGACGGCGTCCGAGTCGCCCGTGCGGACGGTGAGGCGGCCGCCGTCGTACTCCATGCCTTCGACGGGCGGCATCCCGGCCAGCAGCCCGCGCTCTGTTGCCGGAAGCGAAGCCTTGACGGTACGGCCCGAGGCAAGGTTCTTGATCTGGGCGGCGGTGCCGTCCGCAACGATGCTGCCTTGCCGGACCAGGACAATCCTGTCCGCATAGGCGTCGGCTTCTTCGAGGTAATGGGTGGCGAAGATGACGGTCCGCCCGCGCTGGGCGTCGGTCCTGATGGCGGTCCAGAAGTCGCGTCGCCCCGCGACATCCATGCCGGTGGTCGGCTCGTCCAGGATGAGCAATCCAGGATCGGAGACGAGGGCCATGGCGAAGCGCAGCCGTTGCTGCTGGCCGCCTGAGCACTTTTCCACCTTGCGGTCGGCGATCTCCAGGATGCCCGCCCGCGCCAGGACTTCGTCCACAGGGCGGGAGGAATCGAACATGGCTGCATTGAGCTGCACGGTCTCGCGCACGCTGATGTCCCGCAGCAAACCGCCGGTCTGCATCACGGCTGCCACTTGGCCGCGGGCGATGGCTCCCCGGGGAGTGTGGCCGAAGATGGAAACGTTTCCCTGGTCCGGGGCGCTCAATCCGAGGATCATGTCGATGGTGGTGGTCTTGCCCGCCCCGTTGGGACCGAGGAACGCCACCACTTCCCCCGGCTGCACGGTGAGGTCCAGGCCGCGGACGGCGTGGACCTTCCCGAAGCTCTTGTGCAGTCCGGCTGCGTGGACGGCCGGCACACTCGCTGTTGTCATGGCTCTCCTTGGCTTTGGTTTACTCCACTGCCCATCAAAGCCGGGATCCGCGTCCGGCGCCCGGGCGTGTGTCACCAATGAGGGATGACAAATGTCATCGGGGGGCTAGCGGCGCTCGGCTTCCCTGCGTGCCCGCCTGGTCATGACGACGGCGGCAAGCTCGCCGGTGTCGAACGTTTCGAAGGCGTCGGCGGACCCGGCGGTTTCGAGCTCACGGACCTTCCCGTCACCGTCGTCGTGGGCTGGTTCCGATTCCGCGGCGACGGCGGCCGCCAGCCGCCTCGGACCGGTCGCTTTGACCACCATCACGGCGATCAGGGTGGTCACCGGGATCGCCAGCACCAGGCCGATGGACCCCACCAGGGTGCGGATGACTTCCTCGGACAACTCGGCACTGGTGAGGGCATCAACCAGCGGGCGGTCGTACAGCATGACAATGATCAGGATGGGGAGCGCGGCACCGGCGTAGGCGAAGGCGATCGTGTAGACGGTGGAGGCGATGTGGTCCCGGCCGATCCTCATGGCCGAGGTGAACAGCTTGCGCGCGCCGGTCTCGGGTGCCAGCTCGTAGAGTTCCCAGACGGCCGCGGACTGGGTGATTGTCACGTCGTTGAGGACTCCGAGTCCGGAGATGATCAGCCCGCAAAGGATGATCCCGGAGAGGGAGATCTTGTCCGACATATTCACCAGGGTGGCGCCTTCGCTGCTTGCGATGCCGGTCAGGTTAGCCGCATCCGTGGCCCAGGCCGCCAACAGCGCCGTAATGCCGAGGCCGAAGATCGTGCCCAGCAACGCGGTGGAGGTCTTGGCCGAGAATCCGTGGGCGAAATAGAGCACCCCTATCATGATCGCCGTGGAGCCAACCAATGCCACGAGCAGCGGCGGCTTGCCTTCCACCAATCCCGGAAGCATGAAGCTGACCATCACCACGTAGGCTCCGGCCAGTCCAAGGAGTGCCCTGAAGCCGCGCCAACGCGCGACGGCAATGACCACCACGGCATAGAGGATCGCCAGGAGGGCCATGGGAATGGTCCGCACGAAATCCAGGAAAACGTACGACGGCGAGCCATTGCCTGCCGCTGCCCCCTGCACTCCGGAGAGGTTCAGGTAGCGGATGCTGTCTCCCACTTTGACGCCGTGGGACTTGGCGACATCCGGGTTGATGACCACTTTGACGGGGCTACCGCCGTTATCCGGCTGCGTGGACGCGAAGGTGCATTGGGACCCCTGCGGCTGTGTGCCGCTGCTTTGGTTCGCACCGTTCGCACCGTTCGCACTGTTCGCACCGTTCGTACCGTTCGTACCCGGAGCCTGGGTCCCCTGCGTGCAGCTTTCCTGGGTGACGGCTTGGATCTTGCCGGTATCAAACGTCACCCCCGGAGCGGCCGTGTAGGGGCTCGCGAAGGTGATGCCTTCCTTGCTCCCGGACGGCCACATGACGAGCATGGCAACGATCGTGAGCACGGCAATCGGAGCCAGCACGGCTACGAGGAGCCAGTTGGCCCGCTTGCGTGCCGCGAGCGCCTGCGGGCTTGGCTCGAAATGCTCTGTATGTCCGTGTGAATGGCCGTGACCCATTAGCTGCAAAACCTCATGCCCACAAGCCTACGTGGGGCAGCGCTGCGTCCCGCGCAAGTACCCAGCACTCGGGTTCATGCAGGTTTGATGTTTTGGTTCACGTGGAAGAGGTTTCCTGGGTCGTACTTGCCCTTGATAGCTTGGAGCCGTTCGTAATTGACCCCGTAGTTCTCAGCCACTCGGTTCTGGTCCTCCGCATCCATGAAGTTGATGTAGCCGCCGGCAGCAGAATGCGGACGGAGGGCCTCCGCGTAGTTGCGGGCCCAGGCAATGTTGGCTTCGTTGTCGGCGGGGTCCGGCCATTGCGCCGCGATCACGGGGGCGAACTTCATCCCGCGGTTTACGAAAGCCGTGTCCCGGGCTCCAACCCGGGCTGCAGCGCCGTCGATCGGGTAGACGTGGACCGCGGTGTTGACGCTCGTGACCGTGGAACCGAATTCAGCGTGTGCGTCGATGACGCCATCGTTGAGCTCACTGATGAAGTTGGCTTTCCAGTATCCTTGCAGGCCTTTGGGATTGAGCCCGTCAAACGCCACGTTGAGTGCCGGATAGGGCATCGGGGTGATCAGGGATCCGGCCACGGGTGCGGCGTCAAGGAACGGCTGCCAGCGGGATTCCCCTTCTGCCATGTCTCCCGTCCACATCCCGACCACGACGCACACGGGCTTGCCATGCCATTCTTCGGGAAGGAACGGCACCGGCGGGCCCTGATGGAAGCCGAGGAACGCCCCGAATTCCTCCGGAGCGGAGTCCATGTAATCCCGGTAGAACTTGGCGACAGTCTCGGTGTGCTCTGCTCCATAGATGACGATGCCCACGTGGACCATGTCCACCGGGTGAAGCTTGTATTCCAGTGACGTCACCACACCGAAATTGCCTCCGCCTCCCCGCAAGGCCCAGAAGAGATCCTCGTTCCGGGTTTCGCTGGCGGTCAGGAACTTGCCGTCCGCTGTCACCACGTCAGCGGAGATCAAGTTGTCACAGGACAGGCCGTGCTTGCGGGCAAGATAGCCGATGCCGCCACCCAAGGTCAGGCCTGCGATGCCGGTGGACCCCACGATACCGCCGGTGGTGGCCAGCCCGAAGGCATGGGTCGCATGGTTGAAATCTGCCCAGGTTGTTCCCGCCTCGGCACGGGCTGTACCGGCCTCGGGGTCAACACGGACTCCGGTACGGTTGACGAAATCTATGACAAGGGCATCGTCCCAGGTCCCGAAGCCGGGGGCGCTGTGGCCGCCGCCGCGAATAGCCAAGGGCAGGGAATTGTCCCGGGCAAAATTCACGCTCGCAATGACATCCGCCACCTGCGCCACCCGGACGACGCCTGCCGGGCGCTTGTCGATCATCCCGTTAAAGACAGCGCGGGCGGAATCATAGTCAGGATCACTAGGAGTGACGAGTTGCCCACGGAGCTGTTCGCGCAGTCCGTCGAGGGCTGTTCCATTCATGGGTGTTACCGCCGATTCTCCTCATGAGACCGGATTGGTTCCACTCGCCGCTACCCCACCAGAACAACGGCCGGGGCTTACGTCGTCATCGATACACCCATGCCGCGGCCTCGTCAAGGCTTCACCGTCCAACTCGCAGTTGTGGCCGTTATGAGGGCTCAAAACGAGTGGCCCAAAACGAGAACTAATGCGAGTCAGTTGGGCCGGGCCTCGAGGAACGGCTATTCACTGACCACCAAGGTGTCCGCACCGCGGAGCTTCGCCTTGCCCAGCTCCAGCAAAGGATCGACGACGGCCCGCACGGCCGTCATTGAATCGTCCACTTCGAGGAGCACGGGGTGCTGGTAGGCAATGAGCGCCAGCAGGTCACGGATTGCGGCGCGCGCCTCGTCATCCTGCAAAAGCGGATCGTGGCCAAGGAATACCTCCGAGGGCTCGTCCGAGCTGCCCTGGGCATAGCTGATGGCGAAGGCGTGCAGCTTGCCCTTGCGGGTGGCCGGAACTCCAGCACCAAAAGCACTCGCCTTGGGCGCACGCAGCACGAGCGCACCGTGTGCCCCCGTCAGCTCGTCGAGGAACAGCCGCTGCACAGTGGGGATGCCGAGCTCACCCGGGTTGTCCCAGTGGTGCACGGCGGTGTAGTACCGGCCTACGACGTCGCTCAGTTCCACGGATCCCGTGGCGAGGTCTTCCACCTGCTCGGAAGCCGCTGCTTCGGAGCCGTCTCCAAACACCGGCAGCCTGAGCGGCTCGGGATCCACCACCACAAGCTGTGAACGCTGAATGGGTGCAAGCCCCGCCCACTCGGCGAATGCGGCACCGGCCGTGCCGGGCTCCACTTTGCTGCGCAGCTTGGCGACCCCCGACGGCGACTGCTCGGCTTCGCGCCGGAGCATGGTCAGGAGCGTAGCCCCTATCCCGCTCCGGCGGTGGTCCTTGGCAACCTCGATGTAGGCCCAGAGCCGTTCCGGGTGCAGGGACGCCTCATGGACCACACCCGCGGCGACCGGGATGCCGATGCCGTCAACCACGTCTTCGGCCACGATGCACCTGCGCCAAGGCTGGCCTTGACCGCTGTTGCTCGACGGCGCCAGGGCTGCGCGGAATTGCTGGGCCGGCAGGGTCTCGGGCCCGCCCCACATTTCCAGGAGCGCGAGGTCGTCGCCCTCACGCCATTCGCGGTATTCGATGGACACGCTTAGGCGCCGATCAGTCGTGTGGCCAGGTAACCCTCCACCTTGTCCAGGGACACACGTTCCTGGCTCATGGTGTCGCGCTCACGGATGGTGACGGCCTGGTCATCAAGCGTGTCGAAGTCGACGGTGATGCAGAACGGTGTACCGATCTCGTCCTGGCGACGGTAGCGGCGGCCGATGGCGCCGGCGTCGTCGAAGTCGATGTTCCAGTTCTTGCGCAGCTGGGCACCCAAGTCTTTCGCCTTCGGGGACAGGTCCTCGTTGCGGCTCAGGGGCAGCACGGCTGCCTTGACCGGTGCCAGGCGCGGGTCGAGCTTCAGGACAGTGCGGACGTCGACGCCGCCCTTGGCGTTGGGTGCCTCGTCCTCGGTGTAGGCGTCCACGAGGAAGGCCATGAAGGACCGCGTCAGGCCGGCGGCCGGTTCAATGACATACGGCGTGTAGCGCTCGTTGGTGGCTTGGTTGAAGTAGCTGAGGTCCTGGCCGGATGCCTTCGAGTGGGTGGAGAGGTCGAAGTCGGTGCGGTTGGCGATGCCCTCAAGCTCGCCCCATTCGGAGCCCTGGAAACCGAAACGGTACTCGATGTCCGTGGTGCCCTTGGAGTAGTGGCTGAGCTTGTCCAACGGGTGCTCGAAGAAACGCAGGTTTTCCGGCCGGATGCCCAGACCGGTGTACCAGGACATGCGTTCCTTCATCCAGTACCGGTGCCATTCTTCGTCCGTGCCCGGCTCGACGAAGAATTCCATTTCCATCTGCTCGAACTCGCGGGTGCGGAAGATGAAGTTGCCCGGCGTGATTTCGTTGCGGAAGGACTTGCCGATCTGGCCGATGCCGAACGGCGGCTTCTTGCGGGACGTGGTGAGCACGTTGCTGAAGTTGACGAAAATGCCCTGCGCGGTTTCCGGGCGCAGGTAGTGCAGGCCTTCTTCACTGGCCACGGGGCCCAGGAAGGTCTTGAGCAGGCCGGAGAACTCCTGCGGTTCGGTCCATTGGCCGCGCGTGCCACAGTTTGCACAGGCGATGTCCTTGAGGCCGTTTTCGGCGGGACGGCCCTTCTTTTCCTCGTACTCTTCCTCGAGGTGGTCGGCGCGGTAACGCTTGTGGCAGGAAAGGCACTCGACCAGGGGGTCGGAGAACACCTCGACGTGGCCGGAGGCTTCCCATACCTGGCGGGGCAGGATCACGGAGGAATCCAGGCCCACAACATCTTCGCGGCCGCGTACGACGCTCTGCCACCATTGGCGCTTGATGTTTTCCTTGAGCTCGGCACCGAGGGGGCCGTAGTCCCATGCGGACCGGGAGCCACCATAGATTTCACCGGCCTGGAACACGAAGCCCCTCCGCTTGGAGAGGGAAATGACCTGGTCGAGGACGGATTTTGCTGCCATGGGTACTCCAATGTTCTACAGGGCCGCTGGGTGCGGTCCGTGGTTGTGCGCGAAGGTAATGCTGTGCAGGAAGCTGCGTGTCCTAGCCTACCGGCCTTTGGCCGCGGTCCTGCCTCCGGGACTGGCCTGACTGGCCTTTGGCGGGACGGCGGGAAGAGAGCGCGCCCTTCGGCCATGGCAACGTGGCGACGATGATGGCGAACAGCGTGAGCAAGGTGCCAAGGATCGTGGGCAAGGCAACCACCGTTCCGGGAGCCGGCAGGACCAGGTCAAGCGCGAGGGATCCGAGCAACTGTCCGGCGATCATTCCCAACCCGGTCACCAGGACTCCGAGGCTGCGGACCAACAAGGCAGCCAGGCCGATAAAGACGCAGCCCATTGGCCCGCCCAAGTAATACCACCATTCAGCAGGCAGGGCGTGGCCGGGACCAACGAGGATCACTTTGATGAGCAAGGCGATCCAGAGAATGACCGTTCCGGCCACGAAATTCACCAGCGTCGCGGCGATAGGGCTGCCGTAGTGCACGGTCGCCGTGCCGTTCATCGCCTGCTGGAAACTCATCAGGCACCCTGCCACGACGGGCAACAGGATCGGGAGCAGCAGGGACCCGACGTCGGCCGCTGCACCGAGGCGCGGCGAAACGGCCCAGACGACGGCGGCGATCGTCAGGACGCTGCCGAGGATGCGGACCCCGGTGATCGAGCGTTTACCGCCGGGCCCGATGCCGAGCCGGTCCACGAGTAGTCCGCTCAGGGTCTGGCCAGTCACCGCAGCAACCGTGAACAAGGCCACGC
The DNA here is from genome assembly GCF_030209755.1 of Arthrobacter sp. efr-133-TYG-118. Classification (GTDB taxonomy): domain Bacteria; phylum Actinomycetota; class Actinomycetes; order Actinomycetales; family Micrococcaceae; genus Arthrobacter. Next base: position 196,766 of record NZ_JARVRH010000024.1, read on the forward strand.
CAAGCAAGCCGACCGTGAACGATTGGGCAAACACGAACAGGGCGCCGATGCCGCCGGCCAGGACATAGAACCTTGGAAAGCTCCGCTCCTTGAGTGCAGGCAGGATCCTTCGCAGGGCGGCGCGGCCCTTCGGCAGCGCCAGGCCGATCGCGGCGATCAGAACCAGTCCGGTGGTGAAACTGACGACGGCGGCCGCGATGCCGTCGTCGAGCGTTGCGCCCAGGGCGCCGTTGATCCGGCCCTGAAGGGGAATCACGAGTCCGGTTGCCACGGCAAGGAGCAGCCCGGTGAGCAAGGGACGGGACGACTGCGGCATTTTCACCACCTTACTTCAGGCATCATTGCTTGTATGAGCAACCCGGAAATCGAAGAAATCCCCATCCGCGACGACATGATCCGACTCGGTCAGCTCCTGAAGCTCGCCAACCTGGTGGAGGACGGCGTGGAAGCCACGGAACTCATCAAGAACGGCCTGGTCAAAGTCAACGGCGAGATCGACGATCGACGCGGCCGCCAACTCCACGTAGGCGACACCGTGACGGTCAACGGACAGACGGTGCGGATCACCACGGAGTCCTAGCAACGCGGGGTCACCTACGGCCCGTTACATGCCTCTGAATGGGCCGTAAGTGACCCCGCGTTGCTTTATACGGACGCGAGGACCTTGTGCTCCAGGAATTCTGCAACGTGGCCGATTTCCTGCTGGTTGATACCGTGCCACATGCCTGTGTAGAGCACCTTGGTAAGGTCCGTGTGCTTTCGTACCCACCCCATGGTGTATTCGATCTTGTCCGGGGTGATGACAGGATCCTGCTGGTCCCGTCCCCAGAAGAGCGGCACGGAACCGTCCAGTTCGGCGTCACGGAACGCGGGGTCGGCATCGGCGTCAACGGCGAAGCCTGAAAGCCCGACGACGGCGGCAAAGTCCGCCGGGCGCTGCCGAAGCAGCGAGGTGGCCATGGCCATGCCCATGGAAAATCCGAGGAGCGTCACCGAACTGTGGTTGGCCTTGAACGAGTCCAACCAGGAAAGCACGTACTCCGCGGCGTCTTTGACGGCGTCGAGGGAGTAGTCGATGGACGCTGTAAGCGGGAACCACGTGAAGCCCGGGCCCGTGGCGATCGGCGCGCGGAGCGAGGCGACGACGAAGTCCTGGGGCAGCAGCCCGGCAAGGCTGAAGAGGTCTTGCTCGTTGGATCCGTAGCCGTGCAACAGGAGCAGCAACGGCTTTCCAGCCCGTTCTTCCTCTTCGTGGGACCACAAAACGACCGGATCTGGAAAAGCAGGGGCAGGGAACGCGGAAGCTTGACTCATGGGACTATTCTTGCAGTTACCCATGAGTAACAAGCTACGGGCGCGTAGCGTTGCAGCAAGAGGCAGGATATGAACGTGAGTGACACTGATTCCACGGTCGGGCCGAAGTCGGTCGAGCGGATTCATCCGTGGACCCGCTACGTGGCATTAGGTGATTCCTTTACCGAAGGAATCGGCGACCCCGAGCCCAACAACCCCGGGGGACATCGCGGCTGGGCGGACCGCGTTGCGGAGGAACTGAGCCGGGGACACCGGGATTTCGCCTACGCCAACCTCGCCATCCGCGGGCGGCTGCTACAGCAGATCCTCGACGAACAACTTGGCCCCTGCATGGACCTCAAGCCGGACCTCGTGAGCATTTCCGCAGGTGGCAACGACCTCATCCGTCCAGGCGGCGATCCCGACGCCTTGGCCGAAAAACTCGATGCCGCCGTGCAGACCCTGAGTTCCGAAGGCGCCATCGTGGTTCTCTTCAACGGTCCGGACACCGTGTCATCAGTACTCGGCCGGATCCGCGGCAAGGTGGCCATCTACAACGAAAACCTCCGCACCGTGGCCGCCCGCCACGATGCCGTGATCGCCGACATGTGGTCCCTACGGCAACTTTCGAACTCCCAGATGTGGGACGAAGACCGCCTGCATTTCTCGCCGCTCGGCCATCACACCATCGCCGCGATGGTCCTCGATTCACTCAATGTGCCGCACAACCTCGAACCGCTGTTCCCCAAGCCACTCCCCCAGCGCAGTTGGCGCGAAGCCCGTTCGGGCGACCTCGTTTGGGCTCGGGAGTATTTTGTACCGTGGGTCATCCGCCGGATCCGGCACCGGTCCTCCGGCGACGGCATCCTTCCGAAACGCCCGACGCCGGGACCCGTCTTCGGTCCTGCCGACACCATCCTGCCCCGGAGCTGACCGGGGACCACGAGGTGGGTCACAGGGAGCGGGGTTAAGCTGGTGAAAGACAGGGAGGCCTCCACCGTGAACAATTTGATCTTCTGGATCATCGTCTGCTCTTGGCTGATTCCCATGGGGATCCGCATGTACAACCGATCGCGCCAGCGCAGGCTCCGGAACGGGGACTATGGGAACAACAGCTACGGGGACTACCCCGGAACCCCTCCGGGACAGTTCCCCGGCCAGCAATATCCCGACGGCCCGTTTCCCGGGCAGTCCTATCCGCCACAGAACTACCCGGTCGGATACCCGGAGCAACCCCCGGTAATCATCCCGGCTGAGCCGCAACCCCCGCTGGCGACGCCCGCACGGCAGGCCGCTCCGCCGTCGCCGGCTACTCCCCAGCCGAACAGCGCACCCCAAGGCTACCGAGCACGGAAACTGGCCGAACTGGACCAGGAGTACAGCGACGGGAAAATCGCCATGGAGGACTACATGAAGCTCCGCCAGGAGATCATGAACGGCTGATTCAGCCGAAGAAAGCTTCGCGCAGCTGGGGACCGAGCTGGCCGATCTCGGTGAGGAAACCGTCGTGCCCGATCGGCGCCTCGATCACGTGAACGGGAACTTCCCCGGGCAAGCCCTTGGCAAGCTCGTGGGATTGTTCCGGGAAGTAGAGGCGGTCTGAGTCCACCGAGGCAACGAAGAACTTCGCCGTTGCCACGGACAGCGCATCCTCCAATGAGCCCCGGCCGCGGGTGATGTCGTGGCTCATGAGGGCCTCGGTGATGGCGATGTAGCTGTTGGCGTCGAAGCGCTGGACCAGCTTGCTTCCCTGGTGGTCGAGGTAGCTCTCCACCTGGTAGCGGCCCCGGTCTCCCAACACGGCAGCCTGAAGAGGCGCCTCGCCGCCTTGGGCGTTCCGGCCGAAGCGGAAGTCCAGTTCATCCGCCGAACGATAGGTGATGTGGGCGATCCGCCGGGCAAGGGCCAACCCCGCCTCGGGCGCGGCCTGGCCATAGTAGTCGCCGCCGTTGAAGTCGGCGTCCTGCCGGATGGCAAGCGTCTGGGCCTGCGCGAACGCGATCTGCTCGGCAGTGCTGTACGCCCCGATCGAAATCACGGCGCATCGCTTGACACGGTCCGGATAGCTGACGGCCCATTCCAGTGCCCGGGCGCCGCCCATGGACCCGCCGACGACGGTGTGCCAGCTGCGGATTCCCAAAGCGTCGGCCAGCCTGGCTTCGGCTACGGTGCTGTCCCGCAGGGTCACGAGCGGGAAGCGGGAGCCCCACGGCCTGCCGTCAGGAGCGTTCGACGACGGCCCCGTGCTGCCGTAGCAGCCTCCCACGATGTTGACGGAGACCACGAAGTAGCGGTCCGTGTCGATGGTGGCACCGGGACCAACGAGTTGTTCCCACCAGCCTTCTTCGTCGCTCTCGCCACGGGCCACATGGGTGCTGCCGGTCAGGGCGTGTTCCACCAGGACAGCGTTGGAAGCGTCTGCATTGAGCCGGCCCCACGTCTCGTACGCAAGGACTACCTCCGGCAGGAAACCTCCGGCCTCCAGCTCGAGTCCGCCCACAGAAACATACTTGAGAGATCCGTCCTGGGTACCGGAAAGGGGTATGGCTGTTGCAGCAATTGTCATTCGTTGACACCTCACATCGCGCTTGCCCGCCGCCAACACAGCGAAGGGCCAGGTCTTCACCCGGGGCACCCCGCCGCGAATGGAGGGTTGCCGGCCAGCAAGCCGGGGCTGTCGCTGGCACTCATGACCTATAGGAAGAGTCTAGGAAAACCGGACCCCTTCTGACGAAGATTATGACATCTTTGTGACACTTGACTGCGTTTTGTTCATGAAGCGGGGGGTGCGGAGGCCGGCTGGCGAAGATTCATGCTGCGACGCCGACCGGCCTCCTACGCCATCCGGGGGTGCTAGGCGCCCTTGGCCGCCCGGAATCCTGACTCGAGGTCCGCGAGGATGTCGTCGATGTGCTCTATCCCGACGGACAGCCGCACCAGGCCCGGGGTCACTCCGGCAACGGCCTGCTGTTCGGGCGTCAGCTGGCTGTGCGTCGTGGACGCGGGGTGGATGACCAGGGAACGGACGTCGCCGATGTTTGCCACGTGCGAATGCAGCTCCAGGGCGTCCACGAAGCGTTTGCCGGCGTCGATGCCGCCGCGGATGGTGAAGGACACCACCGCACCAGTGCCCCGGGGTCCGTACTTCCGCCCGCGTTCGAACCACGGGCTGGAAGGCAGCCCCGCGTACGCGACCGATTCGACGTCGTCGCGCCCTTCGAGCCATTGCGCCACTTTGGTGGCGTTGTCCACGTGGCGCTCCACCCGCAGGCTGAGGGTTTCGATTCCTTGGGAGATCAGGAAAGCGTTGAACGGGGAAACTGCCGAGCCGAGGTCGCGCAGGAGCTGGACCCGGGCCTTGAGGATGTAGGAGAGGTTCGCGCCGAGGGCACCGTCCTTGCCGAGGTCGCGGGCGTAGACCAGGCCGTTGTAGCTGGGGTCCGGAGTGTTGAAGTTGGGGAACCGCCCAGGGTCCTTGCCGAAATCGAAGTTGCCGGAGTCCACGATGACGCCGGCTATGGCAGATCCGTGCCCGCCCAGGTACTTGGTGGCCGAATGCACCACGATGTCCGCGCCCCACTCGATGGGCCGGATCAGGTACGGCGTGGCGAGAGTGTTGTCCACGACGAGCGGGACCCCTGCCTCGTGCGCAATGCGGGAGACGCCCTCGATGTCCAAAACATCCTGGCGGGGGTTGGAGACGACTTCGGCGAAGAAGAGCTTGGTATTTAGCTGCACGGCGTCGCGCCAGTGGTCGAGGTTGTCCGGGTCCTCGACGAAGGTGACCGAGATTCCGAATTTCTTGAGCGTGTGGGCCAGCAGGTTGTAGGTGCCGCCGTAGAGGCTCGGGCTGGCGACCACGTGGTCGCCCGCCTCGGCGACGTTGAGGATGGCGAACGTTTCCGCGGCCTGGCCGGAGCTCAGCAGGAGCGCCGCCAAGCCACCCTCCAGGCTCGCTATGCGCTGTTCCACCGCATCCTGCGTGGGGTTGCCGATCCGGGTGTAGATGGGCGCCAGCTCGGCCAGCGCGAAGCGGTTGGCTGCGCTTTCCGCGCTGGGAAAGACGAACGAGGTGGTCTGGTAGATGGGGAGTGCCCGGGCGCCGGTGGCGGCGTCCGGCTCCTGGCCGGCGTGGATCTGGCGCGTTTCGAATGACCATCCTTGGGACATGCGGGCTCCTGGTTGTCTGGGCTTTTGCCGTGATTCAGCCTGCGGAGCTGCGGTATTCAGCCTGCCGGCGTTCGGGTGCCGCCAGTCTAGGGACGGTATTGCGGGCTCCGGAAGCTTTGTGACGAACACAGTAGTTTTCGGTCTTGGCGCGTCCTGAAGTGACTCTGAGCTGCCTTTTCGATACATCCCACCTTGGTTAGGCTTGGCTTAGCTGAGAGCTCCATCACAAAGTGCCAAGATGAAGCCATGCGCATGGATCACGTCTCTTACGCTTGTGAACGAGATGGCCTCTTGGCCACCACCGAGCGGATTTCCGCAGCATTGGGAGTGGACGCAGTCCGGGGCGGAGTGCACCCGCGCTTCGGTACCCGGAACATGATCATCCCCCTTGCTGACCACAAATACCTGGAAGTTGTCGAGGTCCTTGACCACCCGGCATCCGACAAGGCACCTTTTGGACAAGCCGTCCGTGCGCGCTCCGCCGCGGGAGGTGGGTGGATGGGCTGGTGCGTCGCTGTTGACGACCTGAGCCCGTTCGAACAGCGGCTCGGACGCGCCGCTGTTCCCGGCAACCGCAAGTTTCCGGATGGCCGCGAACTCGTCTGGTCGCAGATCGGCATCCTGGGACTCATCGCCGATCCCCAGGTTCCCTACTTGCTCCGTTGGGAGGGCGACCCTGCACTTCACCCGTCCCTCGTGTACCCAAGCGATGTCAAGATGTCCAGCCTCACTATTGCCGGCTCCGCGGAGCGCGTCACCGAGTGGCTTGGGGAACCCGTGGAAAAGCCGCTGGAGGACGTTGCTGTCCAATGGATGGCTCCGCACGGAACGCCGGGAATCATGTCGGTAACGTTCGAAACCACCAACGGAGCCGTCACCATCTGACGGACCATCCCGTCACCATGAGACGGACCAACGGGCCGGGAAGGCCCGGAAAACTTCGGCCGCCATATGCGGGTGCCAATGACGTCACCCCACAATGGCGGCCGAAACCTTTTAAGGGCGTTGTTCCTAACCCGGGTTATAGGACAAACGTGGGTAAATCCCGGGCGCGTCGCGTCCGTCCCGGGATCGTCTTCGCTCGGATGTTGGATTCTGCTCAATCATTCGAATGGACAAATTCCGGACCCGCGGAATCACGGGACCGGCAACTTCGGCGAAGGGAATGATCCAGCAGAATCCGACCCCTACCCCAGCCCGATGGCCTTGCCGAAGACGCTGAAGCCGACGAACGCCACGATGTCCAGGAGGGCGTGGGCCACGACGAGCGGCATGACGCGTTTGGTCTTCGTGTAAATCCAGCCGAACACGAGGCCCATGACGGCGTTGCCGATGAAGGGCCCGAAGCCTTGGTACAGGTGGTAGCTGCCGCGAAGGAGCGCGCTGAGCAGGATCGCCAGCGGGGTGCTCCACCCGAACTTCCCGAACCGGTCCAGGAGGTAGCCCACCACGATGACTTCTTCGACGACGGCGTGCCGCACCGCGGAGAGGACCAGCACCGGCACGGTCCACCAGTAGGAGTCCAGGCCGCTGGGGATGATCGCCGTCGTGATCCCCAGGGCGCGGCCGGCCGCATAGAGCCCCAGCGACGGGATTCCGATCAGCGCAGCGAGGCCCAGTCCTTGCAACGCGTCACGGCCCGGGCGGGCGAAGTTGAAGCCCAGCCGGGTGAATCCCGAGGGACTCTCGGCCGTTTGGCGGTGCAAAGACAGGAAGTAGAACACCAACACCACAGGGACCAGAGCGAACGCGATATCCAGCAGCTGGTAGGTGAGATCGAAGTACTCGCGCGTGCTCTGCGAGCGGTTGAGGGTAGACGTCGCATGGGCCAAAGGCCCCTGGGTCATCTTGTCCAACAACTGCACCACGGAGTACACGGCCGATTGGCCCAGGGACAGGCCAAGGACAATCAGCACTTCGGCGCGCAACCGGCGCGTTGAGGCTAGGAGCATGCTCCTATCTTGCCCGCATTTGCCTGATGTTTTCCTCAGAGCCGGGTCCCCGGTGTCCGCTTGCATGGGCCGGGCGATTCCTGACCCTATGCTTGGTGGGATGAGCGCGCCAGCACGAATCTTCATGATCCGGCACGGCCAGTCCGCCGCCAATGCCGACACTTCCATCTACAACCGTGTGCCCGACTACCGCATCCCGCTGACGGAGCTTGGCATCGAGCAGGCACGGGCCGCGGGTGAGGCCCTGCGCAGGAAGCTCGACGGCGAACCTGTGTGCGTTTATGTCTCTCCGTACCTCCGGGCATACCAGACCCTCGAGGCACTGAATCTGGACAGCATCACGGAAAGGGTGATCGAGGAGCCCCGGCTGCGTGAACAGGACTGGGCCAACTTCCAGATTGCCGGAGACATCGGGGACCAGAAGGAGCTTCGCAACCTCTACGGGCACTTCTTCTACCGGTTCCGCGAGGGCGAATCAGGCTCCGATGTCTACGACCGGATTTCGTCCTTCATGGAAACCCTGTACCGGCATTGGGAAAAACCCGACTACGCGCCCAACACCCTGCTGGTAACCCATGGCCTCACCATGCGGCTCTTCTGCATGCGATGGTTCCACTGGTCGGTGGAGTACTTCGAGTCCCTCAACAACCCGGGCAACGCGGAGCTACGGACACTTATCCGCAACGACCAGGACAAGTACGATCTCGACACGCCCTTCAGCCAGTGGGTGCAGCGCAGCACGGACGAAACCGTGCTGAACGCTCCCCCGATGGTCTTCTGACGGGCACAACGCCGCTAGGCGTCCTTGGCCACGATCACCTCGGTGCCGCTGGCTTCAAATGCTGCCTTGTCCTCTGCCGTGATGCCCGAATCCGTGATGAGCCGGCGGAAATCGTACCCGGCCATGGCCGCGAAGGCACGCTTGCCGATCTTCGTGGAGTCGGCCAGGACATAGGAGTCGGTGGCGCGTCGGGCCATGACGGTATTCACCATGGCTTCTCCCTCGTCGGTGATGGTGGGGCCGATCTTGGGATCGACTCCATTAACGCCGATGAAGGCGATGTCCAAGGCAACCTTCTGCATGATGACATCCGTGTAAGGCCCGACAAGTTCATAGGAACGCGGGTTCAGGATGCCGCCGGTGACCATGATCTTGATGTTGGGTCTCACGGCAAGCTGGGCGGCGATGTTAATGGCATTGGTGACCACCGTGAGCATGGGCCGGTTGGAGGGCGCATTGAGGTCTTCGCGGGTGGACAGCACCTGGGCCAGGGCCGTGTTGGTGGTGCCGCCGCTGAGTCCGATCACTGCCCCGGGCATGATGAGCTCCGAAGCTGCCAAGGCAATCTGCTGCTTGGCCTCGGCGTGATCATCCCTGTTGTAGCGCCCCGGAAGTTCGTAGGCCACTGATCCTGTGGTTGCACCGCCGCGGGTACGGCTCAGGAGCCGCTGCTTGGCGAGGCTGTCCAGATCACGGCGCGCAGTAGCCGGCGAGACGGCCAGTCGGGTCACGATATCCTCGACCTCAACATGCCCTGACTCGGCGAGGAGATCAAGGATGGCTGTCAGTCGATCGTTGCGGGTCATCACGAACCTTCCGGAAATTGGGACTAGTTCACTTTCGCGAACAGCGTCAGCAGACGTGCGGTTTCCAACACCAGGGCGTCCCGTCCGGCCTTGATGTACTTGCGGGAGTCCACCACGGAAGGGTTGGCATCCAGGTACTCACGGACGGCGCGGGTGAAAAACCCGTTCAAGTGTGTGGATACGTTGATCTTAGTCATACCGGCCCGGATTGCCGCCACCAGCGTTTCGTCCGCCACGCCGGAGGACCCGTGGAGGACGAGCGGCAGCTGGACGGCCTCTTTGAGCCGGGTGATGAGGGCCAAGTCCAAGGCTGCGCTGCGTTCGGTCATCGCGTGCGAGGAACCGACGGCGACGGCGAGGGCGTCGACGCCGGTGGCGTCGACGAAGGAACGGGCCTCGGCCGGATCCGTCCGGACTCCCGGAGCATGGGCACCGTCCTTTCCTCCCACTTTCCCGAGCTCGGCCTCGACGTACACGCCGTGGTCCTGGGCGTATGTGGCGATCCGACGCGTGACTTCAACGTTCGAGTCATAAGGCAAGTGCGCGCCGTCGTACATGACGGACCCGAACCCGAGGTCGACAGCCTGCAGGGCCAGCTCTTCGGATTCGGCGTGGTCCAGGTGCAGGGCCACGGGCACCGAAGAGTCCCTGGCGATGGACATTGCACCCCGGGCAATCGGGACGAGTCCGCCGTGGAAACGGACGCAGTTCTCGGAGATTTGCAGGATCAACGGGACACCCGCTGTCTCCGCCCCCGCCACCAGGCCTTCCGCGGTTTCGAGGTGGATCACGTTGAAGGCACCCTGTCCGATTCCGTTGGCCGCGGCGGTATCCATGAGTTCCCGTGTACTGACGAGCGTCACAGGGTCTCCTTCCAGCTGAGAATGAGTTGGTCTTCGAGATCCGCGTAGAGCGGCGAGATCTCGCCGGCGGCAGGCATGAGCACCGCGGCGGCGGACCAGGCGGTTGCCCGGCGGAGGATGGTGGGGATGTCGGTGATGCCGGCGGCGAGGGCGACGGCGGCAGCCGCCACTCCGGCATCGCCGGCTCCAGTCGGGTTGCCGCTGAGTGGTTCCGGGAGCCGGGCGCTCCAGTAGCCTCCGGGGGCGGCATGGTGGAACGCAAGCATGCCTTCGGCGCCGGCACTGACCAGGACGGTTTTGGCGCCGAGGGCGATCAATCGCCGTGCCGCGACGTCCAGGCTGCTTTCCCCGGTCGCTTCGAGGAGTTCGTGATTGTTGGGCTTGAGGAGATCCGCCCCGGCCCGTGCGGCGGCGATGATCCCGGGACCGGAGGTATCGACGACGGCGGGAATCCCGGCGTCGTGCGCGAGACGCACCAGCGCCGGGTAGAAGTCGGCGGGCGCGCCGGGCGGCAGGCTGCCGGAACCGACAAGCGCTCCCGCGCTTTGCCCGCCCGGGTTGTCGATGTGCAGGGCGTCGACGACGGCGGCGGCCAGCGCCTGCCATTCGGACGGTTGGAGGGGGCTCCCCTCCTCATTGAAGATTGACGTTTCGCCGCCCACCGTATCGACGAGGGCGACGCTGCGCCGGGTTTCCGCGGCGACCGGAATCAGGCGATGCGGCACGCCGCTGCTGAGCAGTTCGGCAGCGAATTCCGCACCGGCCGTGCCGCCCGAGGGCGCGAGTGCCAGCACGGGATGGCCCAGCTGGTGGGCCACGCGCGCAACGTTGAGGCCTTTTCCACCTGCACGGCTGAGGGGTGCCGGGACGCGATGGCTTGCTCCGGGGGTGATCCCGGCGACGTGGTAGCTGAGGTCGACGGCCGGATTGGGCGTGACGGTGATGACCCGTTTCATGGCTTGTTTCATGGCCTGTTTCATCGCCTCATACCCGTGCCGGAGGCGTCCTTCGCCGCCGGGAGCTGGGCCCGGGCCCTCATGGCGGCACCGAGCAGGCCTGCATCCTGGCCCAGTTGGGCGCGCATGATGACGGGCCGGCGCTGGAAATCGAGCAGCTCATCGAGGCGCGAACGCAGTGGCTGCAGGAGTCCTTCTCCCGCTTCGGCAAGCCCGCCGCCCACCACCACGGCTTCCGTGCCGATGATGCTGACGCATTGGCTGAGGCTGAAAGCGAGTGCGTCCACTGCATCGGCCCAGATCCGGGCCGCAAGCGCATCGCCCGCGTTGGCCCGTTCGAGGACTTCACGGGCACCCGTGCGCGGAGTTCCGGCTTTGTCGCTGTAACGCCGGGCGATCGCTCCGGCGGAGCCCACGGCCTCGAGGATCGTGTGGCCCGGGCCGTCGGGGTCCGGAACGAGGGCGTGGCCCAGCTCGCCTGCGAAGCCGCCTGCGCGTACCGGGTACCCGTCGGAGATGACGGCGGCGGCAATTCCGGTTCCAACCACCATCACCACGACGTTTCGAAAATCGCGGGCCGCTCCGAACCGGAATTCGGCTTCGGCGGCCGTGCTGACATCGTGGCCGAAGGAGACCGGCAGCCCGAGGCGCTGCGCGGCCTTTTCCCCGAAGGGAAAGTTCCGCCATCCCAGGTTCGCCGAATAGATCCCCACTCCGGTGTCGGAGTCCACGATTCCCGGAACCACAATGCAAGCGGCCTTCGCCGGGTGGCCGGGAAATTCAGCGGCAAACTCAGCAGCCAGCGCGGCGATGGCGTCCAGGATCGCCTCGCCCGGCCGCAAGGGATCATGCGGCGTAGCAGTCCGGCGCAGGCCCAGGACATTCCCGGCCGTGTCGACAAGGCCTGCCTTCAGATCCGTGCCGCCGACATCGAAGGCCAGGACTGCGGATTCAGCGGTTCCGAGAACCATGGGGTTGCCTAGGCCGTGGCGTTCAGGACGACAGAACGCGTGAGGTTGCGCGGCAGATCGGGGTTGAGGCCGCGCACGCGTGCCCGCTCCAAGGTGACTTTATGGACCCGGGCCAGCTCGGCGAGCGGGTGCTTGCCGGTGTTGACATAGAGGGCGCCTGTGCGGCTCATATCGGCGTCCAAGCCCTCAGGCTGCGGGCCGAAGATCCACGTCACTCGACCAGGAGCGGCAATGGAAATGGGACCGTGCCGGTATTCCATCGCCGGATAGGATTCGGTCCAGCCCTGCACTGCTTCGCGCATCTTGAGTCCGGCTTCGTGGGCCAGGCCAACGGTCCAGCCGGTACCGAGGAAGGTGAACTGTTCGGCGTCGAGCAGTTCCTGGGAAACAGGCTCGGCGACGGCAGCGGCGGCGTCCTCGATTGCTGTGCCGAGTTCGATACCCAGGCTCGTCAGGAGGTACACGAGGGCCGTCGTGGCGAAACGGGTCTGGACCACCGATTTCTCGTCCGCGTAGGGAAGGCCGATCACGGCGTCGGCCAGGGCGGTGATGGGCGAATTCAGGTCCCCGATCAGCGCAACCGTCCGGGGTTTCCCGCTGACGGCCTTTCCGCGCACGGCTTCCAGGAGCTCAAGTACCTCCGTGGTGGTGCCGGAGCGGGTGATGGCGATGACGGCGTCGTATTGGCGGCCGGCGCTGTTGTGATTGAGGAAGGCTTCAGACGCCGCGAATGCGTCGGTGACGCCCTTGCCCGCGGCCTCCCGGGCAGCGGCATAGCTCTGCGCCATGAACCATGAGGTACCGCAACCGACGACGGCGACTCGCTCACCGTCAGCAGGAAGCAGGTGCCCTGCCTTGGCTTGCTCAAGTTCGCACTGCTCGATGGCCCGCTTCCAGACCTCGGGCTGCGAAACAAGCTCTTCTTCCATGAAGGCCCCGAGGGTGTTGTTACTCATCGCACTTACCATTCCTGTCCGCGCTTCTTCGACGCACTCTTCAACTCAACGATTTGACGTTTTATGATCCATATAAACACTAAACGATCATATTCAATCGCACAAGGATCGTGGCAGGCCCCACGCGCGCCGAAAGAAAAAGCAGGACCCCTCCATGTGGAGAGGCCCTGCTTTGTTGACTCGGGAGCGATGCTAGACCGCGCGGACGCCTGCCCGCCACACCGCGATGGTCAGCGGGATACCCGGACGGTACGCCAAGTGCGTCGCCGATGGCGCCTTGAGCATGTGCAGGTCCGCGCGGTGCCCGACCGCGATCGAACCCACTGCCCTTTCGCCGTCGACGTCGTTGCCCGATTCCCTGCCGAGCGCCAGCGCACCACCATAGGTGGCCGCCCGGACGGCTTCGTGGACGCTCAGTCGCATCTGCAGCACCGCCGTGGTGACGCAGAAGGCGATGGAGCTCGTGTAGGAGGTGCCGGGGTTGCAGTTCGCGGCCAAGGCAATCTGCACCCCCGCGTCGATCAACGCGCGGCCCGGGGCGAGCGGCTGGCGGGTGGAAAGATCGCAAGCGGGCAGGCACGTGGCCACCGTGCCCCGCGCACCCGTTCCGGTGGAGGCGTCCCAGCCGCTCCAGGTTCCGGCGAGCGCCTCGATATCGGCCGCCGAAAGGTAATTGACGTGGTCAACGCTCGCCGCACCGAACTCCACGGCCAACTGCACGCCGGGTCCCTCACCCAATTGGTTGCCGTGGACACGCAGGCCCAGGCCCGCATCGCGGCACGCGGACAGGACGCGGCGCGACTGCTCTTCGGTGAAGGCGCCGCGCTCGCAGAAAACGTCGGCCCAGCGGACGTACGGGCGGACGGCGTCGAGCATCGGACCGCAGACGAGGTCCGTGTATTCCTCGGCGTCTGCTCCGGCCGGAACCAAATGCGCGCCGAGGTACGTGACTTCATCCACCGTCGCCGCCGCGATGCGCGCACTGCGGGCCTCGTTCTCGAGGTCCAGTCCGTAGCCGGTCTTGCTCTCGAGGTAGGTCGTGCCTTGGGAGACGGCCTCGGCCACGCGCCCGGCAGCGAGCCGGGTCAGCTCCTCGTCGCTCGCGGCGCGCGTGGCGCCCGTGGTGACGGCGATCCCGCCAGCACTGTAGCTCTGGCCCGCCATCCTGGCCTCGAATTCGGCGGTGCGGTCCCCGGCAAAAATCAGGTGCGAATGCGAGTCCACCCACCCCGGGAGTACGGCCCGGCCTTCCGCGTCCACGTGCTCATCAGCCGAGGGAGCCTTCGACGCCGGACCGATCCAGGAAATCCGCTCACCTTCGATCACCACGGCGGCGTCCTTGAGGACACGATGCTCCGTATCCTGGGTCATCAGTTCGCCGATGTTGCTGATCAGTGTGCTCGTCTGCCCGCTCATGAACCTATTGTTCAACGGCGGATGGACCAACGCGCGGCGGCGAGCTCCCTAGGTGTCCGGGATACCGGACTAAGCCCGGATCCGGAGCCAGGGAACGCCGAACCCAGGATCTCCGCGGCCGCGAGTTCGGCGATGGCGGAAGAGGTCTGGAAACCGTAGCCGCCTTGGCCCGCAAGCCAGAAGAAGCCGGGAGCCTCGGCGTCGAAACCCACCACCGGAACGCCGTCGGCCGCTTCGGTGCGCAACCCGGTCCACGCATTGGCCACTGAGCGGATGCCCAACGAGGTGATCGAATTCAACCGGGCCACGAGCTCTTCCACGTCGCCGGGCCGCGGCTGCGCGTCTTCGGGGCCGCTCGGCACCGTCTCCGACGGCGAAATGAGCACCTGTTCGCCCTCGCGACGGAAGTAGTAGGTGTCATCCGCGGCGCACACCATGGGGCTTCCGAGCGGAAGCGGGCGTTCGACGTCGACGATTGCCGCCGTGCGCCGGAACGGCTGCAAGCCCAGCTTTTCCACCCCGCTGAGCACCGCGAGTTCATCCGCCCAGGCACCTGCTGCGTTGACGACGACGACGGACTGGAAGCCTTCCAGCCCGGCGCCCAATTGCCAGCCCGAACCGAGGCGTTGGGCCGAATGGACCCTGGCGCCGGTGATGATGTCCACTCCCCCGGCCTCGGCACGTTGCCGGTGGTCCTCCAATAGCACGGGCGTATTGCAGGCGAATGACTCTGTATCGAGGCCAGCGGCCGTGAAAGCCCCGGGATTCAGTGCCGGGCACAGCTCAAGGGCTTCGGCGTGCGTGATGGGGTGCATATGCCCGCTGGATTCTGCCTTGACCGTTGCTTCGTCGCCCACCAACATGAACGAGCGCGGCTCCAGCACCGGTACCGGCAACGCGGCGTCGCGGGCCGCCATCAATTCCAGGGTGCGGACGGTCAGTTCCTGCACGACGGCTGGGCCGAAGCTCGGGATCAACTGCCGGGCCGAGCGGGAGGACGTGTGGTAGGCCAGTGTCTGTTCGGCTTCTACGAGGGCCACCGAGCACCGGCCGGCCAGCGCTGAAGCCAGCGACAACCCGGCGATGCCTCCACCGACAATTACCACATCATAATTTGCAGCCATCCCACCATCCTGTCAGCGGATAGGCCCAGATGCGAGGGTGCTATTCCACCGCGGACGGCTTGATGCCGCTGTAGGGGGTCCACCATGTGAGCGGCTCCGTGACGGTGAAGCGCCGCCCCGAGATCGAATCCGCGGGAACCCGCACGAAATGGTCCTTCTTGCCGGCTTCCCAAGGAAACAGGGGCAGCGAGAACGAGTTGACCACGTCGTCGATCTGTTTGACGGGAGCTGCTTTGCCATGGAGCACAACACTCCACGCGACTCCGGTGTCCGCGTCGACGCCGTCCACCTCCATGGCCACCGGGAATTCGCCCAGAGCCGCGGCGAGCTTTGTGCCCGCTCCGGTCCTGAAGACAACGGTCCCCTGGTCCACGGTGTAGTTGATCGGAAAAATGTCAGGGTGGTCTCCGAGCCACACGGCCAGCCTGCCGACAGACACGCCCCTCAGGAGATTCCAGCATTGCTGCGAATCCAACACCTCGGTTACACGTTGTGCTGCATCTTTGTCCATGCTGCAGATACTAGGCCTCCGATCCCCCTTGGGACAGTGCTGCCAGGAAGGGGACTCAGCGGAGGTACTGGAGCTCCTTGAAATGGTTGATGTAGTCATCCAGGAGGGCTTCTGCCACCCTGACCGAGTCCACGAGCGGGTTCATGGCCATCGCCTTGTAGGCGGAGCGGCGGGAACCGGTGAGCGCAGCGTCGATCGTGGCCCGTTCCACTGCTTTGGCGTTGATGACGAGTCCGCGCGCGTAGTCCGGAAGAGCCTTGGCCGGGAGCAAGCGGACTCCGCCGGCATCCACGAGGCAGGGCGCCTCGATGACGGCGTCGGCGTCGAGCTCAGCCAGGGTGCCCCCATTGGGCACATTCAGGATCAGGCGGGCCGTTTCCCCCTGGCTGATGGCGCGCATGATCGCCAAGGCCACGGCCTCGTAGCCGCCGGACACCAGGTCCTCGGCGTCGCGTTCGAACGTACCGGCTGCGTCCCTGTTGCTCTGCATGTACGTCTCTTCGCGGTCGAGCTTGGTCTTTTCCCAGAGCCTGAGGGCTGATTTCGACGACGGGACCCCCGGGGCGGGCCCCGCACCGCCGTCGTTCGCTTCCGCCAGCCCGCTGTAGAAGGTCGACTGCTGCCTCGCCAAGTAGGCGCCGCGGGTGGTTTCGGCGCGCCGGTCGGCGTCGAGCGCTTCCCGCCTGAAGTAGTAGTAATGCAGATACTCGTTGGGAACCGCGCCCATGGCTTTGATCCATGAAGCGCCGAACAGCCGGCCTTCTTCAAAGGACTCGATGGCGCCGTCGTCGGCCAGGAGCCGCAGCAGGACATCCTCACCGTCGACCACCAGTCCACGCAGCCAGCCCAGGTGGTTGAGGCCGATGTAGTCGATTTCCACGGAACCGTCCCGGAAGGCTGCCGCTCCGCGGTGGATTCCGGCTGCGAGCAGGCATCTCCTGGCCAGCCCCACCGGCGAATCGCAGATCCCCACCACCTTGTTGCCAAGGACCCGCGTCATGACTTCGGTGATGACGCCGGCCGGGTTGGTGAAGTTGATGAACCAGGCTTCCGGAGCATGCTTCTTCACGGACTCGGCGATGTCCAGGACCACGGGAATGGTCCGCAAAGCATACGAAATCCCCCCGGCGCCTACGGTCTCCTGCCCGATGACTCCGTGCTCCAGGGCGATCCGTTCATCTGCGGCGCGCCCCTCCAGCCCGCCCACCCGGATGGCAGAGAAGATGAAGTCGGTGCCCGGCAACGCCTCTGACAGCTCCGTGAACATCCGCACTGCGGGTGCATCGGGCACCCCTTCGGCCATGTCGGCGAGGACCCTGGCCACCACGCCCAGGCGCGCGGGGTCGGCGTCGAACAGCCTGAGTTCGGTGACCCGGCCGGGCCCGTGGTCCGACAGCAGAGCCGAATAGACCAGGGGAACCCGGAATCCCCCGCCGCCCAGGATGGTGAGGATCATGGGAACTCAGAGCCCCGCGGCGGCACGGCTCTTTACAAAGGCCTGGACACAGGCCTCAACGTCCTCGGTGCTGTGCGCCGCCGAGAGCTGAACCCGGATCCGGGCGGCTCCCTTGGGCACCACGGGGTAGCTGAACGCCGTGACGAACACTCCGTGGTGGAGCATCTCGTCGGCGACCTTCGCGGCCGCCACGGCGTCGCCGAACATCACCGGAATGATGGCGTGCTCGCCGTCGAGCAGCTCGAAGCCTTCCTCGCTCATGCGGCGGCGGAACAGGGCGGCGTTCTCGAAGAGCCTCGAGCGGAGCTCGCCCGAACCCTGGACCAGCTCAATGGCTTTGATGGTGGCTGCAACGATTGCCGGAGCCAAGGAGTTGGAGAACAGGTACGGGCGGGCCTTCTGGCGCAGCATGGCGATGATTTCGCTGCGGCCGGAGACGTAGCCGCCGGAGGCGCCGCCAAGGGCCTTGCCGAACGTACCGGTGTAGATGTCGATCCTGTTTGAAACACCGGCGTGTTCCGGGGTTCCGGCGCCCGTGGCTCCCATGAAGCCGACGGCGTGGGAATCGTCCACCATGACCAGCGCGTCGTGCTCTTCCGCGAGATCGCAGATGGCCTCGAGCGGAGCGAGGTAGCCGTCCATGGAGAACACGCCGTCCGTCACGATGATCTTGCGCCGGGCCGGCGCCTCGCCGGTTGAGGCCTCGATCAGCTTGGCTTCGAGGTCAGCCATGTCCTGGTTGGCGTAGCGGAAGCGCTTGGCCTTGCTGAGCCGGATGCCGTCGATGATGGAGGCGTGGTTCAGGGAATCGGAGATGATGGCGTCCTCGGCCCCGAACAGCGACTCGAAGACGCCTCCGTTGGCGTCGAAGCAGCTGGAGAACAGGATGGTGTCCTCGGTTCCGAGGAACTGTGAGACCCGGGCCTCGAGCTCAAGGTGCAGGTCCTGGGTACCGCAGATGAATCGGACGGATGCCATGCCGAAGCCGCGCTCGTCCATGGCGGACTTGGCGGCAGCGATGATATCCGGGTGGTCCGCGAGGCCCAGGTAGTTGTTGGCGCAGAAATTCAGGACGGTGTTCGCCGGCTGGCCGAGCTGGCCTGCGGAGATGTGGCTGGCCTGGGGCGAGTCAATGTGGCGTTCGGTCTTGAAGAGGCCCGCGGTGCGGATCTCTTCAAGCTCGCCCTGCAGCTGGTCTTTGATGCTCGAGTACATTGGTGGCTCCTGGTACTGGGGGTCTCTGGTACTGGGGTCTTGGAGAGGACTTTACGGTGTCTTAGATTTCGGTCCAGTCGAGGACAACCTTGCCGCCCGTGCCGGCCCGGGCGATTTCGAAGCCCTTTTCCCAATCGGTGGCGGACAGCTTGTCCGTGACGACGGCGGAAATGTGGCTGTGCAGTACGGGGTTGGAGGACAGCATGGCGCTCATGGCGTACCAGGTTTCGTACATTTCGCGGCCGTAGATGCCCTTGAGGGTCAGCATGTGGGTGACCACTTTGCCCCAGTCGATGTCAATGGACTGGCTGGGCAAGCCAAGCATGGCGATGCGTCCGCCGTGGTTCATGTTGTTGATCATCTCAGGCAGGGCCGTGGGATGTCCGGACATTTCCAGGCCGATGTCGAATCCTTCGCGCATGCCAAGCTCGCGCTGGGCATCCTTGACGCGCATCTTCGACACATCGACTGCGAGGTCCACGCCCATGTTCCGGGCGAGTTCGAGGCGGGGAGCGGAGACGTCCGTGATGGCAATCTTGCGGGCACCTGCGTGGCGCGCGACGGCGATTGCCATGAGTCCGATGGGCCCGGCACCTGTGATGAGCACATCCTCGCCGACCAAGGGGAAGCTCAGTGCGGTGTGGACGGCGTTGCCGAAGGGGTCGAAGATGGCGCCGAGCTCAGGAGTGATGGAGGGATCCTGGTGGACCCAGACGTTGGTCTCCGGGATGACGACGTACTCGGCAAAAGCACCATCGCGCTGCACGCCCACCGACACCGTGTGGATGCACATCTGGCGGCGGCCTGCACGGCAATTGCGGCAGATTCCGCAGACCACGTGGCCTTCACCGGAGACACGGTCGCCGACCTTGACGTCGCGGACGTCCTCGCCCACGGAGACCACTTCGCCGTAGAACTCGTGTCCGGCGATCAACGGAGTCTCGATGATGCCCTCCGCCCACGCGTCCCAGGACTGGATGTGCAGGTCCGTTCCGCAGATGCCCGTGGTCATGACGCGGATCTTGACATCGCTGGGACCTGCCTCCGGCTCGGGGCGTTCGACGAGTTCAAAACCAGCGTGGGGACCGGACTTGTAGAGAGCCTTCATGGGTCTTCCTAACTCAAGGGACTGGGCCGTTTGTGTGCCGTTTCACTTCATTGAAGCCCCACGGACGGTTTAGCACAACTAGGTTTTTCTCAATCAACGATTTAGCATTTGCTAAATGGAAGTTCATCAGCTCCAAATGCTCAGGGAACTAGGAGATCTCGGCAGTGTCAAGGCCGTAGCCGAGACGCTCATGGTCACCCCGTCGGCCGTCTCCCAGCAGCTCGCACTCCTCCAGAAGTCGGTGGACGTGCCGCTGACCCGCAAGGAAGGCCGCGCCCTGGTGCTCACCGATGCGGGC
The DNA here is from genome assembly GCF_030209755.1 of Arthrobacter sp. efr-133-TYG-118. GTDB lineage: Bacteria > Actinomycetota > Actinomycetes > Actinomycetales > Micrococcaceae > Arthrobacter. Next base: position 216,642 of record NZ_JARVRH010000024.1, read on the forward strand.
CGGGTCCTCGCCGACGCCGGAGCCGCCGTCGTGAGCGCCATGGCCGATGCCCGGGCAGCCATCGGCGCGTACCACGACTCACCGGGCTCCACCGTGACCGTGAGCGCATTCCACAGTGCAGGCCAGGCTTTGTTCGCTCCGCTCGCGGCTTTTCTGACCACCGCGCGCAATGCGGGTCCGGAAAACAGTGTTCCCCGCGTGAAGCTCGCCGACGAAGACGTAGCGCAGGAGGACTTTCCTGGCCTCGCCGCGCGTTATGACCTCGTGCTGGCGCACCGGATGGAGCACAGCCCCGGGTGGCCCACCGACAAAGTAGCCGTGATCCCGCTCGCCGACGAACCGCTCGACGTCGCGTTGCCTTCCGGGCACCCGCTCGCGGCGCGCCGCGAACTCAGGCCGGCCGACGTCGTCGGGCAGCCCTGGGTGACCAGCCGCGCCGGCTACTCCCCCGCGGACGTGCTGGCCGCCGTCGTCGCCGTCAGTGGTCGTCCGGCGGATGTCCTGCACCGCATCAACGACTACTCCACCGTGGCATCGCTCGTAGCGGACGGTGGAGCGATTGGTCTCCTCCCGCGGTTCACCGCCCAGCGGGTACTGGACGCCGGCGTGGTGCTGCGTCCGCTCGCGGGGGTGAATTCCGTGCGCAAGATCGACATCCTGGCGAGGCCGGAAACCCTGAAACGGAAATCGGTCATGACGGTCTGCGAAGCCCTGCAGACCGTCATGACCGAACTCGCAGGCGGCTCGGGACGCTAATGTTCCCGGACCCGGGCCGGCTGGCCCGCGTTGAAATACTCCACGAGCTCTTCGGGCAACGCCGGAACCTCGCGGGTGCAACCGTCGCCCCGGAGGGACTCGGTGGCGAGCACTCCCGCGGCCACGGCCTCGCGGGCCGCGATCGGCGAAGTCGCAGTGGCGCCCCCGTCCTTGGCGAACCGCAGGAACTCAGCTATGAGCAGGGGGTCCGCACCGCCATGGCCGCCTTCTCCGTCACGGACCAAGACCTTCTGGTCGGGCTCGGCGAAACCGGAGGTGGTCCTGGTGGTCCACACGTAGATCTGGTCGCCGGCCCCGTCGCCGAAGTTCTCGAGCCTTCCCTTGGTGCCGATCACCGTGTAGTTCCGCCAATAGTCCGGGGTGAAATGGCACTGCTGGTACGAGGCGAGCACGCCGTTATCCAGGACCATGTTCATCATCGAGATGTCCTCGACGTCGATCGTCTCGGCGAGGTCCGTCTGTTCGGTGGGGGGCCAATTATTCACGGAGAACCAATCCCGCATGCGGCGCGCCGTGTTGTCGCGGCGGGAAGCGACGTCCCCGTAGACGGCCAACTCGCCGATCGCCTGCACCTTGGTGCTGTACCCGCCGGCGAGCCAGTGGATGACGTCGATATCGTGCGCGCCCTTTTGCAGCAGCAGCCCTGTGGTGTTGGCACGCTGGGCGTGCCAGTCCTTGAAATAGTAGTCCCCTCCGTTCCCCACGAAGTGCCGGCACCATACTGCCTTGACGTCTCCGATGGTCCCGGCCTGGATGATTTCGCGCATCTGCACCACCACCGGCATGTGCCGCATGTTGTGGCCCACATAGAGTCGCGTTCCGGTGTCGAAGGCTGTCTGGAGGATAAGGTCGGCTGCCTCCAGCGTGACGTCAAGCGGTTTCTCGCAGAAGGTGGGAATGCCCGCCTTGAGCGTCCGGACGGCGACGGCGGCGTGCTGGTTGTCCGGCGTCAGGACCAGGACCGCGTCCAGGCCGGAGGTCAACAAGGCGTCCAAGTCGTCGGTGATGACCGCCGTCGGGATCTTCTCGGCCGCATCCGCCCTGCCGCGCTCGCCCAGATCGCACACGACGGTGACTTCCGAGCCGTGGCCGGGCTTGTGCGCGTGGCGCCACAGTGACGACCGCAAGCCGAATCCGACGATGCCTACTTTGAGGTCCATAAGTACTTTCCTAACTAGATACGTTGATGCGCCGGCGTGTTTGACCCACGCGCCGCGCGATTCCTTGGTTGACCAGCTCGCGGACCCTTCGGTAATGAAGGGGGTCGTAGCTGAAGCTGTCCATGGCGAGGCACCCGCCCGAACCGTTCGAATCGATGAGCGCCAGCACCTCCTCGCGACCGGCCAGCTTGGCCAGGAGGGAGAGTGCCCGGTGGTCCCACATGGCCTGGGCGAACACTTTGTAACGGATCGACTCCCACGGCACCCCATCCGGTCCCGGGTAGACCATGAAGGCGTCGCCGCCCGGAAAAGCTCCTCCGGCACAGGTGTCCTTGAAGGGGTCTACGGGCGCCAGCGAGTGGGCTGTGTTGTAGAAGTTGAATCCCCAATGCAGGAAGCCAGCACACGCCAGGGCGAAGAGCTGGTGGCCCAACACCCGGTTTCGCACTGAAGGCATGGAAATGAACCGGTTGGCAACGCCGGTGTCCTGCGCGACGCAGTAATAGACCCACAAGTCCTTCACCCCGGCCGCCAGGAACGGTGCCACGGCATCGCTTGCCACCACTGGTGTCGGCACTGCGCCGCTGTTGTAGAACTCAAAGTCGCTCAGGGCGTCAACCACCATCAGACCGTCCAGGAGATCCGCGACGACGTCCTTTGCCTGCTGGTACCCCGCCAAGGCTTCGGCCCCCTCGGGTTCATCGGAAATGTGGAAAACGACCCGGTCAAGGGACCAGTGCTCTGCCAGGAATGAACGCAGGGCCGGCAGCAGCTCCGCCATCAGCTCCCGGTAGGACGGCGACGTCGACGGCACGTCCCAGCCAAAGCGCCGTTCCAGGCCTTGCGTGGTCTCGACGTAGATCGCCGGCGTCGCCCTGGCACCCCATTGTGTAAACAAGTGGGCGATTTCCAAGTACTGGATGCCGTGTTTGGCACAAAGGCCTACCCAGCGCAGCAGCTTGCTGAAATCGAGGTGGTAGCCGGAGTCTTCGCGGATCCCAATCAGCTGGGTGGGCAGCCGCGTTCCCCCGACGGCTGTGTCCAGCGGAGGAGTCCACGTCGGTGTCAGGAGCGAATTGGCTCCCATCCTTGCCGCAGAACCCATGAAGGCATCGATGATCGACCAATGCTCCTCGCTGAAAACGCCGACGCCGTAATGGCTCGCCAAGCCGTCGCAGTGGAACCAGTGCGCGCTCACGATCTCCAGTTCCGGGGCTGGAGTCGCCAGGACCGTGACGTCGATGGTGGTGGTGAAGAGCGTGTTGCCTTCCATGTTCCGCACCGAGATCCCGAGTTCGTGGTCGCCCGCATGCTCCACGGAAGGCATCATGAGGTCGATCCACGCAGCAGTCCATTGCCCGTAGAGAGGCTTGACCAGACCATCCGGGGCAGGCCGCAAAAGGTCGGGATACAAACCGGGAGTGTCCCGGTCATAGCCGCCATCATGCTGCGGGAATGCCGCCAATGAACAAGGCACCAGCTCAACCTGTGAAATGGAGGCAAACCCTGCCGCCGGACTATCGATTACAACTTCCAACGGCCCCGACAGCCGAAAATCGTGTTTCATGGGCGGCCTGAGGGCCACCTGGACCGACGCGGTCTCGCCGGGAAAAACGGACATCGGGATGGTCCTGTCGAACGGCCGTGGTGGAGCGTCCGGGTAGACCTTTTCCAAGGAGTCCACCACCACGAACGACCAGCCGTCCTGAGGGACCGGGTCCTGTTCCGTCAAGGCTGCGATCCTTTCCTGTGTGAGTCTCTACGAGGGTCTCGACTTAGGTCTCTACTTGAGTCCGGAGCGGCCGATGCCCGCCATGACACGCTTCTGCATGAGCAGGAACATGATCAGGATCGGCGCCATGGCCATCAGGGATGCGGCCATGAGGATGGGGTAATTGTTGGCGTGCTCACCTTGGAGGTTCGAAAGCCCGACACTCAACGGCGCGGCGTTCGCCGTCGACGTCACCACCAAGGGCCACAGGAGGTCATTCCAGGACCACAGCACGGTAATGATGACCAGGGCCCACAGGCCGTTTGCCGCGAGGGGCAGCATGACCCGGAAGAAGATCTGGAACGGATTGGCACCGTCGAGCCGTGCCGCGTCTTCGAGTTCGTCCGGGAGCCCCATGAAGAACTGGCGCATCAGGAACAGGCCGAAGGCGCTGAAGATGCCCGGAGCCACAATGCCGGCGATGCTGTTCAGCCAACCCAGGTTTTGGATGATCTGGTACTGCGGGATCAGGAACAATTGCGACGGCACCATGATGATCGACAAGACAATGGCCAGGATGGGCCCTTTGAACCGGAATTGCATCCGCGCGAAGGCGTAGCCCGCCATCGAACATAGGAGCACCTGGCCAATCACCCTGACGACAGTGATTGCTACCGTCACCCAGAGCTGTGAACCGAAATTCATGGAGGTGAAGACGTCCGCGAAGTTACTCCATTGAACGACGCCGGGCCACAGGGTGGGCGGTGTGCTTTGGACTTCGGCGTTCGTCGAAAGCGACATGACGATCTGGTACAGAAGCGGTGAGATCATGGCCAACCCGCCGATGCTCAGTACACAGTGTGCCAGGACGTTCGAGCCCTGCTTGCCACCCTTGGTGCCGTGGCGTCTGGCGCCTTCGGCGCCGCGGCTCTTGCGGTCGCGTCCCGCGGGCCCCGAGGGTTTGCCTCCTGCTTGAGACGGGCTGGTTACAGCCGCTCCGCTCCGTCGGGAGTCGACGCCGCTCTTTGTTGAAAGCATCGATTCAGACATAGTTGACCCACCTCTTCTGGATACGGAATTGGAAAGCGGTCAGAAGAGCGATGATGACGAGGATCAGGATGCCGATGGCTGCGGCATAGCCCTTGTCGTTCTGCAGGAAGGCCTGGTTGTAGAAGATGTACACGAGGCTTTGCGTCTGCGGCATGGCCAGGTTGGCTTTGCCCATCATCACGTACAAGAGATCGAACAGCTGGAAGCCGCTGATCACGGTGACGATCGTGACGAAGAAGATGCTGGGCGTCAACAACGGAACGGTAATGCTGAAGAATTGACGGACCCGGCTGGCCCCGTCCATTTCCGCGGCTTCGAAGAGCTCCCGCGGGATCTCGCGCAGTCCCGCGCTGATGATGATGAGGTTGAACCCCAACGACATCCAAAGCCCCACGGTAGCCACGGCGAGCAATGCGAACCCCGGCGTGGATGTCCAATAGGGGCCCTGGATCCCGAACAAGCCCAAGAACCAGTTGATGGGTCCGAAGTCACCGTTGTAGATCAGCCTCCACACGATCCCGACGGCGGCCGGCATCGTGATGTAGGGAATGAAGTACAGCGTCCGGTACAGGGCTGCGAAGCGGAGGCCGGGACGCTCGATCAAGGACGCGAGAATGACCGCGATGGGAATCCCCAGCAGCACGACGACCGTATAGATCAGCGTATTGAGGATCGACTGCGGAATAGTGGAATCCGCGAACATCCGAACGTAGTTGTCCAGGCCGATGAACTTGGTTCCACCGAAGACTCCCCACTTGGTGAAGCTGTAGTAGAACGTCTGGACGATCGGCCAAAGATAGAACACGCCGATGCCCGCAACGGTAGGCACCACGAACAACCATGGCCACCAGCCAACCGACTTGGATTTTCCTTTGCGGCGCTCCCCTGTTGCTTGGGCGGCACGGCCGCTTTTAGAGGCCGGCGTCAGGGTCTGGGCTTTCATGATTCTTTGGCCAGCGCGGCATTCATCTGGCTGGCAAGGTCCTTGGCGACGTCGGCAACCGGCTTGGTCCCGGCGAACGCCTGCGGCAGCAAGGTGTTCTCGAGTTCGTTCCAGGCGGCCGTGTTTGCCGAGGCCGGGTAGGGCGAAGCATCCTTGGCCAGATCAAGGAAGACGCTGAGGTCAACAGAGGGAACAGACTTGACCCAGGCATCCTGCGTGCCGTTGAAGGCCGGGATGACGGTTCCGGTTTCTGCCTGGACCTTGGCGGCATCCTGGGTTCCCAGGAAGGCCACGAACGCCTGCGCAGCGGCCGGGTTCTTCGCATTGGCGGGAATCACGTTGGCAAGTCCGTGGATCACGCTCTGGTTGCTCTTCGGCCCCTTCGGGAGGCTGGCAATGCCCAGATCGTCACCAAGGGCTTTCTGGGCCGGCCCGACGGTCCAGGATCCGTCCATGGTCATGGCCAATTTCCTGGACGTGAACATGTCGCTCGAGGCGGTATCCGTCAATTGCTGCATCGAAGGAGATACGCCGGATTCGATCAGGTCGCGCCAGAACTGGAGGCCGGCGATTGAGCCCGCGGAGTCGTATCCGGACTTCTTGCCGTCAGTCGAGATGACGGTCCCGCCGGCTTCGATCATCGTGTTGTAGTAGCTGGTCTGGCCGCCTGTGAGGTCACCGGCATACCCGTAGACGCCCTTGCCCTGATAGAACTTGGACAGCTTGGCGCCGGCGGATTTCACGTCGTCCCACGTCCAGTTGGACGTCGGCTCGGACACCCCGGCTTCCTTGAAGAGGGCCTTGTTGTAGAAGAGCGCGCTGGTATCGAAGTCCTTGGGAACCCCATAGAACGCCCCGTTGACGGTGTACAGATCGACCAACGCCTTGGGGTAATTGGCCGTATCCACCGCCTTGCCGGACACCAGGCCGTCCAAGGGCATCAGCTGGTTGTTTTGCGCGTAAAGCTTGATGTGCGGGCCGTTCATCCAGAAAACGTCCGGCAGGGTGTTGCTGCTTGCCTGGGTTTGGATCTTCGTCCAGTAGGCCGAACCCTTCGACGGCGTGACGTCGATGGTGACTTTGATGTTCGGGTATTGCTTGTTGAACTCGGTCACGATCTTCTGCATCGCGGGCTTTTGCGCCGCGTCCCAGATGGCGTAACTCAGCTCGGCGCTCAGGTCCTTGGCGGGAGCAGCGTAGGCGGCCTTGGCTGCGCTACCCCCGGCGGCACTGTTCCCGCCGCAGGCGGCAAGCGAAACGACGGCGGCACCGGCAGCCGCAAAGGAAAGGAATGACCTGCGGGTCACGTTGTGGTTCATAAGAATTCTCCGATGTCTTGGTCAGAAGACCGACGGTCCTTCGGGGGCGGGCCCGCATTCGGCGAACAGCCAACCCAACTGGTGTTGTGCAGTTGATCACATCATGTTAATCGTTTAAAGGCAAGATGCAGAATGATCTTTCTTTAACTTTTACGGGCAGAAAACGTCATCAAAGTGCATCAAGGGCGGGCCGGACGATCATCGGGCACGTGCCTCGGCACGCCGCGGGGACATCGCCAGGTTCACATGGAGTGCGCAGTGGTTCACACCGAGGGCGCTGATTCCCTCACGATGAGCTTCCAAGGGAATTCCAGAATGCTGGCGGGTTCATCGGGATTCTCTGCCCGATCGAGCAAAAATGCGGCCAGGCCATCGAAAAAGCCCTCGGGACCAACGGTGGTCAACGAGGGCGTCATGCGCTCGCCTTCAGTGGTGTTGCCGATACCGAGGACTTCGACGTCTTCGGGAATGCGGAGTTGCAGCCGTTGGGCCGCGTGGATGGCTGCGATCGCGGCGAAGTCGGTGGTCGCATAGATGGCCGTCGGACGGTCCGCCCGCTGCAGGAGCCGCAGCGCTGCATCGAAGGCGCTGAGTCCGTCGCGGTCATACGTCTCGACGTAGTCGTCGCGGTAATCCAAACCAGCCTTGGCCAGGCCGCGGGTGTAGGCGCCCAATCGGATGTCCAGGGTGCTCATCGAATGCCTTGAGGAGATCAGGCAGGCTACCCGGCGGTGCCGCCCGGTGAGGTGAGCCACCGCCTGTTCGCAAGACGAACCGGCCAAGGGCCGCACGACGTCGAATCCCTCAGGTTCCATGGTGTCGCTGAAAACCACCAAGCGCTGCAATCTCGCCGCCTGCGCCAGCAGTTCGACATCCCCGGGCTCTTCGGCGCCGTCGATGAATGTCACGTCTGCGTTTTGCCGTTTCAGGGCGACCCGCCAGTCGGTATCGGCCAGGATCATGGGCGTAATGCCGCGTTGGGCAGCAGCCGCACCGACGGCGCGGCTCACATCCAGTGCCCACGGATCCGAGATCATGGTCAGCGACAACATGAGCAGGTTCGTTCGTCCAGTGCGGATCGCCCTTGCCGATTGGTTGGGGCGATATCCGAGGGCGAGGGCAGCCTCTTGAACCCGCAGCACGGTAGCGGGGGCCACGCCGGACCCGCTCCTGCTGCCGTCTTTGCCGCTCCTGCCTGAAAGCACGTAGGACACAGTCGCCGTCGAAACCCCGGCTGCCGCCGCCACGGACTTGATCGTGGGGCGCATTCGTCTCCTTCTTGGCTAAGCCGCCGAACCACGGGCGTGGTTCGGCGGTAGTAGCATCATAGCCAGACGAGCGGACGCCATCCTGACCTTCTTTGCTTGTCCAAAAGTGTCGACACGCTGGAAGCTTCGGCGCGTCGCCCGGCTTCCGCAATCAAACAGGGTCAGGAAGAAACGCTCCCGTAGCCCAGCCGCCGTCCGCCATCATTGGGCGCCGCGGGCAGGGTACCCCCGATAATGCGTGTGGCCGTGACCGTGGTGCCACTCTTCGTACCGGAGACTGCGACGGTGTCGCCTGCCTTCAGGTCGGTGGCCTTGATGGTTTGGGGCGATGGCCGCCGGCCTTGCATGCCAGTTCCGGTGGCAGGGAGCTTCACGATGGTTGTCGACGACGTGACCGAGTAGCTCTGCGTGAAACCGTCATCGCTCTTCACGGAAATGCTCGAATCGCTGACGGACTGCACGGTGCCACGCTGTGTCACCAGGGTCGTGTAGCTGCCGTCCTTGTTCTTGACCGTGAACTCACCGTGGATCCCCGGGCCTGCGAAGCCGCGTGGAAGTACCGGGAACGGCCTGGCCTTGCCGGGCGACGGGGTAGCTGGCGAAGTAGCCCCAGGCGACGGAGTGGCAGGCGATGCCGTACTTGTAGGCGTCGCGCTCACCACGTACGAGGGGATGATCTGGCCCGCAGCCCACACTGCGGCCACACCACCGCCGCTCAACACGACGGCGATACCGCCGGCGATGAGGGTCTTGCGAAGCCCCGGAGTCATCGTGGACATGACCGAATCCTTTCTCCGCTCCTCCCCGAGCCGGTAAGGGGCGGGCAGCAAAGAACTGATGACTCCATAATGATCCTTGAAGCTGTGTGACGCCTGTGGATCCAGACACAACTAGTCCCCACCGCCTCCCTAACCTCGCTTCGCTCGGCCAGGGAACCCGGGCGGTGGGGACTAGTTGGGTCAGGGTGAACTCAGCCTTCGACGCCGAGCCTCTCCAGGATCAGCTCCTTGACGCGGCCGGCGTCGGCCTGCCCGCGGGTGGCTTTCATGACTCCGCCGACGATCGCACCGATGGCCTGAAGCTTGCCGCTGCGGATCTTCTCCGCGACGTCGGGCTGGGCCGCAAGTGCGGCGTCGATCGCTTCCAGCAGGGGGCCGTCGTCGGACACGACGGCGAGGCCGCGCTTCTCGACGATCTCCGCCGGGGTGCCCTCGCCCGCGAGGACGCCGTCGAGCACCTGGGAAGCCATCTTGTTGTTGATCTTGCCGCCCTCGACGAGCTTGTTGAGCTCCACGATGGTTTCCGGCGTGACGCCGAGTTCGGAGGGATCGACGTCGGCCGTCTTGGCGCGTCCGACGATCTCGCCCATCCACCACTTGCGGGCCACGGAGGCACTGGCACCGGCGGCGATGGTCTCCTCGACGGAGTCCATGACGCCGGCGTTCACGACGTCGCGGAACTCGAGGTCCGAATAGCCCCAGTCGGCCTGGAGCCGCTTGCGGCGGGCCGCGGGCGGCTCGGGCAGCGTGGCGCGGAGTTCTTCAACCCATTCACGGGAGGCGAGGACCGGAACGAGGTCCGGCTCCGGGAAGTAGCGGTAGTCGTCGGCGTCGGACTTTGCCCGGCCCGACGTCGTCGTGCGCGTGTCCTCGTGCCAGTGGCGCGTTTCCTGGATGACCGGCTCACCGGAGTCCAAAACGGCGGCGTGGCGCTGGATTTCGTAACGGACGGCGTGCTCGACGGCGCGCAGCGAGTTCACGTTCTTCGTCTCGGAACGGATGCCGAAGCGCTCGCGGCCGTGCGGGCGCAGGGAGACGTTCGCATCGCAACGGACGTTGCCGCGTTCCATCTTGGCGTCGGAAACGCCGAGGTTCTTGACGATTTCGCGCACTGCGGCAACGTAGGCCTTGGCGAGCTCGGGTGCCCGGCTGCCTGCGCCCTCGATCGGTTTAGTGACGATTTCCACGAGCGGAACGCCGGAACGGTTGTAGTCTACCAGCGAGTAGTCGGCGCCTTGGATGCGTCCCGTGGCGCCACCCATGTGGGTGAGCTTTCCGGCGTCCTCTTCCATGTGTGCGCGCTCGATCTCGACGCGGAATACCGTGCCGTCCGAGAGTTCGATGTCCAGGTAGCCGTCGTACGCGATGGGCTCGTCGTACTGGGACGTCTGGAAGTTCTTCGGGGTGTCCGGGTAGAAGTAGTTCTTCCGGGCGAAGCGGCAGTACTCGGCGATCTTGCAGTTCAGGGCAAGGCCGATCTTGATGGAGGACTCCACTGCCGTCTTGTTCACCACGGGCAGGACGCCGGGCATGCCAAGGTCAACCTCGTTGACGTTGGTGTTCGGCTCGTCGCCGAAGACGTTCGGGGCGGAGGAGAACATCTTGGTCTTGGTGTTGAGCTCCACGTGGACCTCGAAGCCAAGGACGGGATCGTACTTCTCCATGGCCTCTTCGAAGCTGAGGATGGCGTCGGTAGACATCAGTTGGAACCTCCGGCGATGGTGGAGCTGGAACCGAGAACAGGGGCACGGTCCAGCAAGGGGCCGCCCCACTTCTCTTCGAGCAAGGATTCAAGGACAGCGCCCACACGGTAGAGTCGGGCGTCCTCGCGGGCAGGCGCCAGCAGTTGGATGCCGACGGGCAGGCCGTCTTCGTCGGCCAGGCCGCCAGGCAGGGACAAGCCCGGGATACCGGCCATGTTCGCCGGGATGGTGGCGACGTCGTTGAGGTACATGGCCAGCGGATCGTCGAGCTTCTCCCCCAGCTTGAAGGCGGTGGTGGGAGCCGTCGGCGAAATCAGGACGTCGGCCTGCGCGAACGCGGCGTCGAAGTCACGCTGGATGAGCGTCCGGACCTTCTGCGCCGAACCGTAGTAGGCGTCGTAATAACCGGCGCTCAGGGCGTAGGTGCCCAGGATGATGCGGCGCTTGACCTCATCGCCGAAACCGGCGGCGCGGGTAGCGGCCATGACGCGTTCGATTGTCATGGGGCCGTCCTCGGGCAGAACCCGCAGACCGTAGCGCACGCCGTCGAACTTGGCCAGGTTGCTGGAAACCTCGGACGGCATGATCAGGTAGTAGGCGCCCAGCGCGTACTTGAAGTTGGGGCAGGAAACCTCGACGATTTCCGCGCCGGCCTCCTTGAGCAGCTCAAGGGACTCGTTGAAACGGTTCTCGACGCCGGCCTGGTAGCCCTCGCCGTGGAGTTCCTTGATGATGCCGATCTTCATGCCCGTGACGTTGCCCGTCTTGGCTGCCGCAACGAGGGTGTCGAAGGGGTCGGTGAGCGAGGTGGAGTCGAAGGGGTCGTGGCCGCCGATGACTTCCTGCAGCAGGGCCGAGTCCAGCACGGTCCTCGAAACCGGGCCGATCTGGTCCAGCGAAGACGCCATGGCAATGGCACCGTAGCGCGATACAGCGCCGTACGTTGGCTTCATGCCGACCGTACCGGTGACGGCGCCGGGCTGGCGGATGGATCCGCCGGTGTCCGTGCCGAGGGCCAGCGGCGCTTCGAAAGCTGCGACGGCGGCCGCAGAGCCACCGCCGGAGCCGCCGGGAATGCGGTCCAGGTCCCACGGGTTGCGGGTGGGGCCGTAAGCCGAGTGTTCCGTGGAGGACCCCATGGCGAATTCGTCCAGGTTGGTCTTGCCAAGGATGGGCATCTTCGCTGCGCGCAGCCTCTTGATGACGGTGGCGTCATACGGGCTGTGCCAGCCCTCGAGGATCTTGGAGCCGGCCGTGGTGGGCTGGCCAATGGTGACGATGAGGTCCTTGACGGCGATGGGCACGCCGGCGAGTTCGTGCAGCGCTTCAGCTTCGGCACCGCCGGCGGCGCGGATTGCGTCCACCTCGGCGGCGACGGCGAGCGCCTCTTCAGCGTTGACGTGCAAAAAAGCGTGGATGCCATCAGCCCCGCCGTCTACAAGTGCGATGCGGTCCAGGTACGCCTGGGTGACCTCGACGGACGTGACCTCGCGCGCGGCCAGCTTGGCGGCCAACTGTGCTGCGGACAGGCGGATGAGTTCGGAGTTGTTCAATTCAGTCATTCGCTTAGTCCTCATCCAGGATTGCCGGAACCTTGAAGCGGCCCTCGAAGGAATCCGGAGCCCCGGACAAGGCCTGCTCAGCCGTGAACGTGTGGCCCACGACGTCTTCACGGAACACGTTGCTCAACGGAATCGGGTGGGACGTAGCCGGGACATCGTCCCCGGCAGCTTCGCTGACGGACTTCACCGAGTCCACGATGACGGCAAGCTCGCCGGCCATCCTGTCCAGCTCTTCGGCACTCATTTCAATGTGAGCCAGACGCGCAAGATGCGCGACGTCGTCACGGTTGATCGCAGCCATGGATCTCCCCTGCAAAGTTCAAATGGTTTTCCGGACTAGTCTACGTTGGTTGGACGACGAACAACGCGGGGTCACTTACGGTCCATCCGGAGGTCCGGAATGGGCCGTAAGTGACCCCGCGTTGCTTGGTGCGGGTAATTGGTTTGTTACCCGATGCCGATGGCTCCCGTCAGCATGCCTACTGCGAGCATGACGACGGAGATGACCGCCGTGCGCCACAGGACCTTCTTATGGTGGTCTCCCAGTTCCACCTTGGCCAGGGAGACGAGGAGCAGGATCGCGGGGACCAGGGGGCTCTGGAGGTGGAAGGGCTGGCCGGTGATGGAGGCGCGGGCCATTTCCGCTCCGCTGATGCCGTAGTGCGCGGCGGTTTCGCTCAGGACCGGCAGGACACCGAAGTAGAAGGCATCGTTGCTCATGAAGAACGTCATCGGGATGCTGAGCAGGCCGGTGATGACGGCCATGAACGGACCCATCTCGGCGGGGATGATGTGGACCAGCCACGCGGACATTTCCTTGACCATGCCGGTGCCGTTGAGGACACCCGTGAGAACAGCTGCAGCCATGACCATGCTGACCACGGCCACGATGGACGGTGCGTGGGCCACCAGCTGCGCGCCTTGCTCCTTGACCTTGGGGAAGTTCACCAAGAGGGCAATCGCGGAACCCACCATGAAGACGTAGGGCAGCGGCACAAGGTTGGCCACGAGCATGACCATCACGGCGACGGTCAGGCCGAGGTTGAACCAGAAGAGCTTCGGGCGCAGGGTCTTGCGGTTGGGATCGAGCGCGGTGGCGGTCAAACCGGTGTCGGCGAGGTCCACGAGGGTTTCGGTGCTTTCCAGGAGTCCGACGCCGGCGCCTCCGCCGGCGCCAGGCCTACCGGCGGCACGGCCCGGGCCGAAACTGCGGCCCGGGGATCCGGCACCGGCACCGCTGCGGTGCGTGCCGCCGTCGAACACGTCACCGGCGTCGGCGACGTCACCCCAGATCTCGGGGGCCGTGGCACGGAGGCGGTTGCGTTCCTGCAGGCCCAAGAGCCAGGAGAACACGAACACGACGACGAGGCCCGCAATGAGGGACGGCACCATCGGAACAAACACGTCGTTGACATCGATCTTGAGGGCGGTGGCCGCACGGGCTGTGGGGCCACCCCAAGGCAGGATGTTCATAGTGCCGTTCGCCAGGCCGGCAACGCAGGTCAGGACTACGGGGCTCATCTTCAAGCGGAGGTAGACGGGCAGCATCGCCGCGGTGGTGAGGATGAAGGTGGTGGAGCCGTCGCCATCGAGCGATACTGCGGCCGCGAGGATGGCGGTGCCCAGGACGACCTTGGCGGGGTCGTTGCCCAGCTTGCGGAGGATGAACTTCACCAGTGGGTCAAACAGGCCGACGTCGATCATGAGTCCGAAATACACGATCGCGAACATCAGGAGGGCGGCCGTGGACGTCATGGACTTCATCGAGTCCATCACCATGCTTCCGATGCCAAGACCGGCGCCGGCGAACAAACCGAAGATAGTGGGAACGATGATCAGCGCCAGAACGGGCGTCAACTTCTTTGTCATGATCAGGACCATGAACACCGCAATCATTGCGAATCCAAGCAATACCAGCACAGCCGGCTCCTTACTACAGTGAACGGCATCACGTCGATGTGATGCGCGATACAGAACGTATAGTGGCGACGCTCACGGCGGGGCGTTTGTGGGATTTGATGGACATACTGCTGATTGAGAGCATTTTGCTCATTGTGCTCAATGCTTCAATGGAGAGGTAGACGAAGAACTACAGCGCCGCTGCTGCCCCGCTCCAGCCGGCCGTTCCCCATCGGAAGGAGGCAGGATGCCCAGGCTTGCCCTGCGGTTCTCGACGCAGACCCTGCTCCTCCAGCTCGGCGTCGTCCTCTTGGTGGTGCTGCTCAGCGGCACCGTCCATGCGTGGCTCGTCTATGGGCGTATCGGCACAGAGGCGGAGAACCAGGCGCTGACTTTGGCGCGAACGGTGGCCTCGGATCCGGTCATCCGTTCCCAGGTCGGAGCCATCAGCAAAGAGTCGGGAACCCCGCCCGCTACCGTTCTCGCGGCCGGCCCCATCCAAGCCGCTGCCGAGGCTGCCCGGAGCCGCACTGGTGCTTTGTTCGTGGTGGTCACGGACGAGACCGGCCTGCGGCTGGCACACCCCGACCGGGCCCGGCTCGGCGAACGGGTCAGCACTGACCCCTCGGATGCCCTCTCCGGGAAGGAAGTCACCACCCGGAACACCGGAACCTTGGGGCCGTCCGCGGGTGCCAAGGTTCCGGTGTACGCGCCAGGTTCTTCGGCGACGGTGGTGGGCGAAATCAGCGTCGGCTACTCCATGGAGTCGCTCGGCCAAAGCCTTGCCGAGGACATCGTCCCGATTGCCCTGACCGCGGCGGGCTCCCTGATTGCAGGCGTCCTGGCGTCGTTCCTCCTGCGTCGTCGATTGCAACGCCTGACCCTGGGCCTCGAACCCGAAGAAATCAGCACCCTCGTACACGACCAGGTGGCCGTGCTTCAAGGCGTGGACGACGGCGTGATCGGCATTTCCGCCGATGGCCGCATCACGGTCTTCAATGCCGCGGCGAGGCGGTTGCTGGGCATGCCGGAAGGCTCGGAGACTCCCGGCTCTCCCGCCACGGCCGGCCCCGACTGGGCAGGCTCGGACTTGACCGGCACCGACTGGGAAAGGGCTGCCGTCCCGGCGCAGCTGAAAGCCCTCACTCAACCCTCAGCGCACGACGCCGAAGCCGCGGAAATCGTTGCGGGCGGCCGGGTCTTGGTTGCCAACGCCCGCAAGGCGCTGCACCGCAAGGAAGATCTCGGCTGGGTGGTCATGCTCAGGGACCGGACCGAGCTGCAGCAGCTGACACGCCAGCTCGACGCCGTGGGCACCATGTCCGCCGCGCTCCGGGCCCAGCGCCACGAATTCGCGAACCAGCTCCATACGATCGCCGGTTTCATGAGCATCGGCCAACATGGCCAGGCCAAGGACTATCTCGCCAGGATCTCCGCCACCGGGCCGCTGAAGTTTCCCGTGCAGCAAGCCGAGCTCCTCCAGGATCCTTATCTGCAGGCGTTCGTCGGCGCGAAGAGCGTTGAAGCGGACGAGCGAGGGGTGGCGTTGCGGATCGGCCCGGAGACGCTGGTGCGGGAGCACGTCACCGAGCCGCAGGACGTCACCACAGTGCTCGGCAACCTGATCGACAACGCCGTCAACGCCGCCGTCGCCGGCTCTTCGACGCAACGCTGGGTGGAGCTTGAGCTGCTCGACGAACCGGGGCCCGACGGCGGCACGCTGCACATCGTCGTCGCGGACTCCGGCGACGGCCTCGGCGGCATCGAGCCCGAAAGGGTTTTCGTGGAAGGATTCACGACGGCGGAGGCCGCCGACGGCGGGATCGCCAGGGCAGGCGGGCAGGGACTCGGCCTCGCGCTGGTCCGGCAACTCGCCCGCCGCCGCGGTGGCGACGTGCGCGTCCTGGAACCGGGCTCGCCGGGCGGTCCAGGCGCCGTCTTCATGGCCACGATGCCGAAGGTGACCGGCACACCGGAAGAAGCCCCGCGAGCGGAACCCTCCGCAGCCACCGAACCACCCGCAGCAACCGTGCGCAAGGAAGGACACCGGTGAGCGAAGACTTCAGGGTGTTGATTGTGGATGACGATTTCCACGTCGCCAAGCTCCATGCCGCCTACGTGGACTCCGTGGCCGGTTTCCTTGCCTTGGCCCCGGTGGGATCCACGGCGCAGGCGCTGCAGTCCGTACACAGCCTTCGGCCGGACCTCGTGTTGCTGGACGTTTATCTGCCGGACGGTTCGGGGCTGGATCTGCTGGGGCAACTCGATGTGGATGCGATGATGCTGACCGCCGCTTCCGACGCCGTGTCCATCAGGACAGCCCTGCGCCGCGGGGCTTTGGCGTATCTGCTGAAACCGTTCACCGCCGAATCGCTGTCCCAGCAACTGCGCTCCTATGCCAGATACCGGCGGATCCTCGGCCGGCAGCATGCCGTGGACCAGGACACGATTGAACGGGCCAAGCGGGCGCTCGTCGCCGGTGACGTGGCGCCGTCGGGAAAGCCGCGTTCGGCGACCGAAGCATCGGTGCTGGACTCCTTGGCACCAGGGGAACAATACTCGGCCACGGAAGTAGCGGAACGGGTGGGCGTCTCGCGCGCCACGGCGCAACGGTACCTGTCCTCGCTCGCCGACGATGGCGCCGTCGAGATCCAACTGCGTTACGGCACCACGGGCCGCCCGGAACACCGCTACGGCGTCCCCGCGCGGCTCTCCCCCAAGTAGCAGCCCACCCAACTGACTCGCAGTAGATGCCATTATGAGGCGTCAAAACGACACCTAATGCGAGTCAGTTGGGATGGCTAGGCGCTCTTCTGGGCTACCAGTTCGATTTCGACCAGCATTTCCGGATCGAGGAACGGCAGGACATGGACCAGGGAAAGGGTGGGACGGATCTCGCCGAAGACCTCGCCGTGCGCGCGGCCGGCGTCTTCCCACTTGCTGATGTCGGTCAGGTAGAGCTTGGACTGCACGACGTCCTCGTAGGCGAACCCGGCGTCGGCAAGGACCGCACCCAGTTTTTCGAGGATGTACTTGGTCTGCGAGTAGAAGTCGTCGCCCACGATGCCATCAGGCCCGGACGCCGCCGTGGCCGAAATGAAGAGTGTGTTGTCCACCTGGACCGCACGGGAGTATCCAAGGGTCTGTTCCCAGACCGAACCCGTGCCGAATGTCTTGCGCATGCCGCGCCTTTCTCAGTTTTCCGCACCCGGCACTACAGCCGGGAGTTTACGAGGAAACTTTAAGGCTGACGGACATCCTGCCGGTAAACGAACAGCTTTATGTCGGTGCCGGGTACGAACCAGTCGCGCCCGGGCTCTCTCTCGAATCCGGTCTTGGTGTACAGGGCATTGGCGCTTTCCCACGTGGCGCCGGTAGTGAGGGAAACGGCGTTGATGCCATCCATCGAGCGGGCTTGGTCGACTACCGCCTGAACGAGGGCTCGTCCCGCGCCCGAGCGCTGAACCTCCGGATCAACTACCAAGGTGCGCATTTCGAGTTCGTCCGGAAGGCCAATGTCCGAAAAGTCGCCTCCAGCCTTGGCTGACGTGACGGAGCCGATGACCTGGCCATCGCGCTCGGCGACGAAAACGTCGGCGTACCGGGCGCGACCGGCCACATCGCGCAGCTTCTGCAAGTACGGGTGATCCGGGCTGCCGTAGTAGCCAGCGGTCACGTAAGACGCCATCGTGACTCGGGCTACGGCGTCGTAGTCTTCTGGCTGGGCGGGACGGACGGTAATCTGCGAATGCACTGATCCATGGTAGTCGGGTCCGCAGAGGCCGGGGTGCCAAAGCGGCGTTTCCGTGACCGAACTATCACCCTTGACCGGACGCACGCTCAGATATGCACCCCAATCCCCCGGCGGGTTCAAGGGGTCGTTGCAACACCTGAGTGATTGGTGGGTGTTGTGGTGGG
>NZ_JARVRH010000046.1 GCF_030209755.1 Arthrobacter sp. efr-133-TYG-118
TGCGCCGGCCCCGGGTCCCGAAAGAGCTGCTGATCAGCGAACGCCCGGCCGAAGCAGATGACCGTGCGGTCCCCGGCCACTGGGAATCTCAATGTTTCTGTCAAGCCGCCTGAGCTTTGATTCTTGGGATTGGTTCCTGGTAGGCGGTGTGGTCGCGGAGCATGGCCCAGAGGACGTTGATGCGGCGTCTGGCGAGGGCGATGAGGGCCTGTTTATGGGATTTTCCTTCTCCGCGCTTCCGGTCATAGTAGATTCTTGAGGCCGGGCTGTTCTTGAGGCTGGAGAGGGCGGCGAGGTAACAGGTGCGCAGGAGTCTGCGGTTGAAGCGGCGCGGTCGGTGAAGGTTTCCGCTGATTCGTCCGGAATCACGCGGGACGGGGGCCAGGCCCGCGACGCTGGCGAGCCGGTCGACTGAGTCGAACGCGTCCAGGTTGCCGCCGATGTTCGCCAGGAAAGTTGCTGCAAGTATGGGTCCGAATCCAGGCATGCTGAGCAGGACATCGGCGGCATCGTGCTGGCGGAACAGGTCGGTGATCTGGGCGTCGACGTCGGCGATTTCTGCATCGAGAGTGCTGATTTGCTCGGCCAGGCGGGCGACCAGGGCGGAGCCTGTGGTCTGGGTTGGCAGGATGGTGTGCTGGGAGTTCGCGGCTTGCAGTGCTTTCTCGGCCATCTTGGCGCTGTTCCTGCAGCCGTGTTTCCTGAGCCAGCTTGTGAGCCGGGTCAGTCCTGTCCGCCGGATGCCCTCGGGGGTCCGGTAGCCGCCGAGAAGGATGAGGGGCGCCTTCTTCGAGTAATCGAACGCCCGCTCGAGCGCCGGGAAGTACTCCAACAGAGTGGCACGGAGCCTGTTGATCGCCCGAACACGGTCGCAGATCAGATCGGTGCGGCGGGCGGTCAGGAGCCGCAGGTCCACGCTGATCTGGTCCGCGCCGCGGACTGGTTGGAGGTCGGTGCGCATCCGTGCCTGGTCGGCGATGATCCTGGCATCCTTCGCGTCGGTCTTGCCGTCCCCGCGGTAGGTCGCTGCGGCGTGATGCACGATCCGTCCCGGGATATAGAGCAGCTGCTGGGCGTGCGCGGCCAACAGCTCGATTAGCAGTGCCGCACCGCCGGCGTTCAGATCCGTGGCCCAACAGGCCTCGCCGCCGGCAGAGATCTCCGCGACCGTGGCCATGAGGTCGAGCAGGGCGTTTTCGTCGTTTTCGACACGTCTCGAGAGCAAAACGGTCCCAGCCTGATCGATTACGACGCAGTGATGGGCCCTTTTGCCCGAGTCGATTCCTACCCAGAATGCTGGCATACCTTAAGTCCCTTCGATCAGCTCCAAGTTTTCGGTTGGCCCTGTCGATAACCACGCCGGCACGTCCTTACCCAACGATCAATGTCGTAATTCTCAATCAGCGGTCGGGTCATCGGCGGGCAGCGGGCGGCCATTCCCAGTGAGCCGTCCAAGCGGCAAGGAGATCTCTGCCATGCCCGCCGCCCGAGGGTGATCGAAACACTACGACAGCTCCGAAATCACCCACAACAAAAACGTAAGGAAGGCGACCTGATCATCGGAACCCCCGGCACCGGGGCGATCGGGACGCTCGTG
>NZ_JARVRH010000050.1 GCF_030209755.1 Arthrobacter sp. efr-133-TYG-118
TGTTCGAGCTTCGCGATCTGCTGGGAGACGGCCGAGGTCGTGAAGGAGAGGGCCGCCGCGGCCGACGTCAAGGAGCCGGAACGGCTTACCTCGCGGAGCAGATGGAGCCGGTGCAGGTCAAGGTCGGCCATGCACCGAGTTTAGCAAAAGTGAAGGCCTGTGGAGAATCCTGTGATTGTGCTGAACTCTCGGTGCGTGGATCGTAGAAGGAGCAGACGCCGAAAGGCGCGACACTACGCCACGTGAAGGAAGAAGACCATGCAACTCCGCGGTCATTGGTACCGGGGCGGCACGAGCAAGTGCTGGCTTTTCGACGCCGAAGACGTGGCCCGCCATGCGACCAGCCGCGAGGAGATCCGCGGCCTGCTGGCGGATGCTTTCGGTGCCGCTGATGCCCGCCAGCTCGACGGCGTCGGCGGCGGCACCTCAACGACGTCCAAAGCAGCCGTCGTCCGGGCCACCCCCGACGGCCCGGCCGACCTGGACTACCTCTTTGCCCAGGTCGGGATCGGTGACCCTACCGTGGAACTCGGTTCCAACTGCGGCAACTGTGCCACCGCGATCGCCCTGTACGCCGTCCAGTCGGGTGTCGTTCCCCCCGGGGCGGGAACAACACGGGTCCGGATGCGCAACCTCAACACAGGCGCGGTGCTGAGCGGCACGATCGCGACCCCGGGCGGCAGCATCCCGACGTCGGGCCTGGCGAAGGTTCCGGGCAGCAGCGCGCCGGGCGTTCCCGTGGGCCTCTCGTTCCACGCCCCGTGGGGGCGGACCACGGGCGCGGTTCTGCCGACGGGAAGCGCGGCCGACAAAATCGCTGCTGACGGGCTTATTCTTACGGCGACCCTGGTTGACGCGGGGGCACCGGCGGTGCTGATTCCGGCTGACGAGGCAGGCATCGACCTGTCCTCGATGACCGGCAATCTGTCTGAGCACCTACCCACGCTTGTGGCTGCCCGCGCCTCGGCCGGTCTGCTGATGGGGTTGAGGAAGCCTGAGGATCCTCCGCAGAATGCCGTGCCGAAGGTCGGCGTCGTGGCAGCGCCGGGCGACTACACCGCGGCCGACGGAACGAGGATCGCGGCGGATACCCACGATCTGCGGGTGCGGATGCTCTCGATGCTCGCGCCCCACCCCGCCATCGGCCTTACCTCAGCCGTTGCGGTCTCCTTCGCTGCTGCCCTGCCCGGATCGGTGGTGGCCAAAGCGCTGCGCCCGGCAGACAGCGCTCACCAAGGGCGCCGGCTTCTGCGCATCGGAACCCCTGCCGGTGTCATCACCACCGAGGTCGTCAGCGACGACAACGGTTACGTCAGCGAGGTCGCCCTCCACAGGGCGGCCCGCCAACTCGCCGTCGCCGACATCGACGTCGCACAGCCCGTGGCCCTGACGGCCTAGCCCC
>NZ_JARVRH010000048.1 GCF_030209755.1 Arthrobacter sp. efr-133-TYG-118
TCAACTAAATGCCAATCTCGAATCGACCCCTAAACGGACAGTCCCCCGTCAGCAGCGGACAGCGGGCGTCGGGCCGGGACCCGGTATAGCTGAGCGGGCGTCGGGCCGGGACCCGGTATAGGTGAGCGGGCGTCGGGCCGGGACCCGGTATAGGTGAGCGGGCGTCGGGCCGGGATCGGGTATAGGTGGGCGGGCGTTGTTGAGGCTTCAGACGATTTGGCAGCCCAAGGGCCGACACGCCGCCCCGTGGACTTGCATCTGCAAGCCTGCCGAAGCGGACTCAGTCATACCTGGGGTTGTGATGATTCCCACGGGAAGCTGAATAGACGGCCTTCGAATGCGTTCGCGGATGGCTGTTCACCTAGAATTACATAAGAGATACGAGCCGGATCCCGGCGGCGTGAGAACAAAATACGGATAAGAGCGGCTGCGCATGCGCCAGTGGTCAGCTCACAACAGGAGGAATCCATCATGGCTGAGCACAACGGCGGCAACCGCGGCAACTTCGGCGGTGGCCGTGGCGACCGCGGTCCGTTCCGCGCCAACAACAATTCCGGGGGCGAGCCGCGAGGATTCCGTTCGAGGGACAACCGTGACGGCGCTGCCGGCGGTGATCGTGATCGTAAGCCTTTTGGTGAGCGTCCGCGTCGTGGGGGGGATGCGCGCCCGAGCTTTGGTGATCGTGATCGTAAGCCGTTCGGCGACCGTCCGAGCCGTGAGGGGGATCGTGACCGCAAACCTTTTGGTGATCGTGATCGTAAGCCTTTTGGTGAGCGTCCGCGTCGTGATGGGGATGCGCGCCCGAGCTTTGGTGATCGTGATCGTAAGCCTTTTGGTGATCGTCCGCGTCGTGATGGGGATGCGCGCCCGAGCTTTGGCGATCGTGACCGTAAGCCTTTTGGTGATCGTCCGCGTCGTGATGGGGATGCGCGCCCGAGCTTTGGCGATCGTGACCGTAAGCCGTTCGGCGATCGTCCGAGCCGTGAGGGCGATCGTGACCGCAAACCTTTTGGCGATCGTGATCGTAAGCCTTTTGGTGATCGTCCGCGTCGTGATGGGGATGCGCGCCCGAGC
>NZ_JARVRH010000002.1 GCF_030209755.1 Arthrobacter sp. efr-133-TYG-118
GATCACCAGGACTGGACATAACAGGATTATGTCCAGCGGCAATGACCAAGAATGAGCATGTCCCTCTGTGGTGACTCGCGAATCCTAGGCGAAGGCGTTGACGCCCGTCATTTCGGCAGACACAGCCCACAGCCTTATTGCGGCTTCCGGATCCACTGCGTGCGCATCCACTCCCTGGTACCGGGCGAGCGGCGAGGCCGGGTCCGTGGGCTTGGCGATGTCGCAGTCTTCGCAATACACCCCGCCCATGCCGGCCAGGGCAAGGGACGTGGCTGCCCACGTGGAGGTGGCGGCACCCTGCTCCGGAGTCTTGAAACCCTCCCGGACATTGCCCGCGTCGTCCATCCAACCCGCGGCGACCATCTCTTCGCGGGGCAGGTAGCGCTGGAGCTCGGTCATGATGCCACCAGGGTGAACTGCGAAGGCCCGTACCCCAGAGGAGCGGCCGAGGCGGTCCAGCTCGACGGCGAACAGCGCGTTGGCCGTCTTTGCCTGGCCGTAGGCCTTCCATTTGTCGTAACCGTTCTCGAAATTGATGTCCTCGAAACGGATGGGCGAGAGTTTGTGCCCGGTGGAGGACAAGGACACGACGCGGGCCGAACCGGAAGCTGCCAGCGCGGGCCACAACGTGTTGAGAAGCGTGAAGTGTCCCAGGTGGTTGGTGGCGAATTGGGATTCCCAGCCCGGACCCACGCGTTGTTCCGGGCTGGCCATGATGGCCGCGTTGTTGATCAGTATGTCCAGCGTGGGGTTCGATGCCAGGAAGCGTGCCGCGAAATCCTTCACTGCTTCCTGGTCGGCCAGATCCAAGGTTTCCACGGTCACTTGCTCCGGTGCCAGGCCTGCCGCGGCGAGGACTTCCTTGGCGTGTTCGGGACGCCGGGCGGGAACCGTGACTGCGGCTCCCGCGGAGGACAAGGCCCTCACCGTTTCCAAACCAAGCCCGGAATAGCCACCCGTGACAATTGCCGTCTTACCGCGGAGATCCACTCCCGCCACAACGTCCGATGCCGTGGATCCGTGGCCGAAACCGGATCCGATGGGGTGTTGCGGTGTGGCCATGGATTCCTCGCTCATATCGGGACCTTTCGTGTTCACCAGCACAGTTTCAAAAGCACAGTGGGTTCAGTAGACCGGTTTGCCGGGCTCGACGTCGCGCACCCACGCCAGGATCCCGCCGTCGAGGTGGCTGACCCGGGTGTAACCGGCGCGCTGCGCGGCGGCGAGCACCGCAGCGGACCGGGTGCCGCCCTTGCAGTGGAACACGATCTCCTTGTCCTGCGGCAATTCCGTCCAGGCCTCTCCCGCCAGGATGCGTCCCTGCGGGATCAGCACCGAACCGTCGATGTTCACAATCTCGTGTTCACCGATCTCGCGGACGTCCACCAGTTCAAAGTCGCGTTCCCCCGCCGCGCGGGCCTCTAGCATCCCGGAAAGTTCGGTGGCCGTGACGGTCGGAACCGAATCGCCTGCAGGCGCCGGGGTGATGCCACAGAAAGCTTCGTAGTCGGTCAATTCGGTGATCGGCTCGGCCTCAGGGTCTTTCGAAACCTTGATTTCGCGCCAGCTTCCGCCGAGCGCGTCGAAGAGCGCCACGCGTCCCAGCATGGAGCGCCCGACGCCGGTGATCAGCTTGACTGCCTCCGTCACCATGAGCGAGCCGACAGCGGCGCACAGCATGCCGAACACGCCGCCCTCGCCGCAGGACGGGACCGAGCCGGCAGGTGGGGCCTCGGGATAGAGATCGCGGTAGCTGGGGCCATGCTTCTCCCAGAACACGCTGACCTGGCCGTCGAAGCGGAAAATGGATCCCCACACGTACGGTTTGCCGAGAATCGCGGCAGCATCGTTGACTAGGTAACGGGTGGCGAAATTGTCTGCGCCATCCAGGATGAGGTCGTAGCCGGAGAAAATCTCCAATGCATTGGAGGAGTCCAGGCGGACGTTGTGCAGTTGCACGTTGACCAGCGGATTGAGTTCCTGGATGGCGTCACGGGCCGATTCGATCTTCGGCCGTCCGACATCGCCCACGCCGTGGATGATCTGGCGTTGCAGGTTGCTGAGGTCGACGTCGTCGTCATCCACAATTCCGAGCGTCCCCACCCCGGCGGCAGCGAGGTACAGCAGGGCGGGAGAGCCCAGTCCGCCGGCCCCGATCACGAGGACTTTTGCGTTCTTGAGCCGGCGCTGACCGGCCGCTCCGATTTCGGGAATAATGAGGTGGCGCGAGTACCGTTCCACCTCTTCGGTGGTCAGTTCCGCGGCCGGTTCCACGAGTGGCGGCAGTGCGGAAGAAGGAGAAGACGGCAACGTTTGGGCAGCAAAAATAGTGGCCATACTCCAAAGTATGCCTGCCGCTGCCGCCCGGTCATATTACTGCGCAGTATTGTGGTCATAACTGCAAAGGAAAGGCGGCAGACAAGTGGCTGAGAGTGCACGTACCAAACAGGAGGCGCAGGTCAGGCAAGATCGGACCGGTTCCCCGCGATCGGCGAGGCTGCCACGCGATGAGCGCCGGGCCCAGCTCCTGAACGCTGCCTTGGAAGTCTTCGTTGCCAACGGCTTCCATGGTGCAGCGATGGACGAAATCGCCGAGACCGCCCATGTCAGCAAGCCGGTGCTGTACCAACACTTCCCGTCCAAGCGGGAGCTTTACATGGCCCTCCTCGACAGCCACCTGGCCATGCTCACGGACCAGATGCTCACGGCGCTGAACTCGACATCGGACAACAAGGAACGCGTCCAGGCCGTCATGCGTGCCTACTACCGTTTCATCGCGGGCGATGACCAAGCGCACCGGCTCGTCTTCGAATCCGATCTCATCAATGACCCCGACGTCAGCTCCCGACTGGAGACTTTCAACCGCACCTTCGCCGACGCCGTCGCCAAGGTCATCGCCGAAGACACCAAGCTGCCCCCGCTGGAGGCCCAACTGCTGGGCCGCGGCCTGGCCGGAATGGCGCAGGTCAGCGCCCGGTATTGGCTCGAAACCGACGGCGATTTGGACCTCGATGTTGCCAGCGACCTGATCTACCGTTTAGCTTGGCGCGGAATCAGTCGCTTCCCGAAAGAGTCCTAGACTACAAATAGAGGACTGAGTAATTTCTTGATTGGCTGGGAGGCCCCGCTGTGGAAGTAAAGATCGGCATTCAGAATGTTGGCCGTGAGATCGCGCTTGAGTCCGCTCTCGATGCCGAGGCTGTTGCCAAGATCGTGAGCGAGGCCATCGCCAATGGCACGGACCTGCGCCTGACCGACGAAAAGGGCCGCCAGGTCATCGTTCCCGGCAACGTCCTCGGATACGTGGAGATCGGCGCCGAGGAAGTTCGCCGGGTCGGCTTCGGCGCCCTCTAAGCAAGACGCAAGAACACCAGCGAGCCAGGAGTCCGCATGCTCTCACTTGTCATCGTGGCGCTAGCCACCATCGCCTCAGGCTTCATCGTCTGGGGAACTGACAAACACCGTGGCACGTACGGAATCACCCTGCCCGCCGGCGTTTCAGTGGCCGTCGCCATGCTGAGTTGGATGATCTTCATCCAACTTGGCTTTGGCTACCAGCCTGGCGTGACGTGGATCCCGTGGGTGCTGCCCATCATTCTGGGTACCTTGGCTGCCGCGGTGGCCTCCTTCTTCCTGGGCCGCCATCGGACCCGGCACAACACCGCCCAGCTGACTGCGGCCCTGCGACTCTAGCTGGAGCTGCGACTCTAGCGAGCCTTGCGGCTCTAGCTACAAATCCGGCTCATGGCGTGGCTTCGGGTTCGGCCACTGCCCCGGCTTCCGCGGCTGCTTCGCTGGCGCTCGTGGCCGCCCGGATGTCTCGAGGGGTCACCTCGCTCCCGGCGTCATGGGAGGTGTAGCGGATGAACACCCGGTTGTACCGCCAGTCCAGGTCCGGGTGGTGGTTCTGCTGCTCGGCGATGCGCCCGACGGCGGCGATCAGCTCCAGTGCGGCGGCCGACGTCGGGCATTTGTAGACGGTGACGAGGCCGCCCAGGCGGTACCGCCAGTCCGGCAACGCCGCCAGCGCGTCGTCGATCGCGGACCTGGTGAGGATGTCATCTTTGCCGGCCATGGGGCGCTCCTTCGCTGACGTGGAATTCGCAGGAATCCCCGAAGCGGCCGGCGTTGGCCGCTAAAGGAACTCGGCCCGGCCTTCCATCGCCGAGGAGGCCAGTGCGTGTTCCCGGCGCGGGATGCGGCCTGCCTGCTTCGCCAGCCTACCGGCGATGACCGCATGTTTGAAGGCCTCGCCCATCTGCACCGGGTTCTGCGCGCGGGTCACCGCGGTGGCCAGAAGCACGGCGTCGCAGCCGAGCTCCATGGCGAGTGCGGCGTCGGACGCGGTGCCGATGCCGGCGTCGAGTACTACCGGCACCGAAGCGCGGGACACAATCAGCTCGATGTTGTGCGGATTCAGGATGCCCAGGCCGGTGCCGATAGGCGCGCCCAGGGGCATCACCGCTGTGGCTCCGAGGTTTTCCAGGCGAAGCGCCAGCACGGGGTCGTCGTTGGTGTAGGCGAAGACCTTGAAGCCGCGGTCGACGAGTTTCTCCGTTGCATCCACGAGCTCCACGGCATCAGGCAGCAGGGTCTGTTCGTCGGCAATGACTTCGAGCTTCACCCAATCCGTTTCCAAGGCCTCCCGGGCAAGCTCGGCTGTCATGACAGCGTCCTTGGCAGTAAAACAGCCGGCGGTGTTGGGCAGGACACGGATGCCATGGTCCACGAGCAACTGGAACAACGAACCTGTTTCCGTCGGGGAGTACCTCCGCATGGCAACGGTGGTGAGTTCGGTGCCGGAAGCCAGCAAGGCTGCCCCCAGGCCGTCCAGGCTCGGGGCTCCGCCGGTCCCCATGATGAGGCGCGAGCCGAACTCGACACCGTCGATCACCAGCGCGTCGGTTCGGGTGCTTGCTGCTTGGGTGCTTGCTGTGGTCATCGTTCAGCCTCCTTGTACTGCGGTAACGATTTCGAGTTCGTCGCCCTCTGCGAGCGCGGTGGCAGCCCACTGGCTGCGCGGCACCACTTCGGAATTGCGTGCGACGGCGACGCCGATCTTGCGTCCGTCGGCCGCCTGGCCGCTGGAGTCCACAACCCGTCCGGTGATGTGGCTGACGAGGGTGGTGACGGACGCGTCGTCACTCAGTGTGTGGTCTGCGCCGTTCAATTTGATGTTCATGCGTGGTCCTTCGGAAGGGGATTTGAGGAATCGGCAGATGGGCCGCCTGTTGAGGCCCGTGCCGCTGCATGCGGGCGGGAGAAGCGGTCCGGACGGAATTTGTTCCACCGGGGATCGACGGTGCCATCCATGAGTCCGACGCAGATTTTCGCCGCTGCCGGGGTGAGGAGCACGCCATGGCGGAAGAAGCCGCTGGCTACGATGAGGCCGGGCACGGTTCCTTCCCTTTCGTCACCTTTCACCCGGCCCAGCAGCGGTGCGTTGTCCGGTGTGCCCGGACGCGCCCGCGCAGTCGTTTCCAGGAGTTCCAGTTCGGCCACAGCCGGGACAAGTACCTGGGCGTCGCGGAGCAACTGGTACACCCCGCCGGCTGACACCGGGTTGGCCGATCCCCCGGACGCCGACAAGCCGTCTTCGCGTTGCGTCGCGCCGATCACCACGGTCCCGTCGTCGCGGGGGACGATGTAGACGGGCACTCCGCGCACCATTCCGCGGACCGTGGCGGTGACAAGGGGTCGCAGGTGCTCCGGGACGCGCAGCCGCAGTATGTCTCCGTACACCGGACGCAACGGGAGCGACAATCCATCCGGCAGGCCGTTCAAGCGGGCGGCATCCAGTCCGTTGGCAACCACTGTTTCGGTGGCGAGCACTTCGATGCCAGAGTCCAGCAGAACCCCGACGACGCGCCCGTCCTCCCACAGGAGGCCTGCCGCGGTATCCTGGACCGCAAAACCGCCCTCGGCCCCCGCAATCCAGCTGGAATCGCCGGGCTGGTGGTCTGCGAGCGCGCCTAGAATCGCAGCGGAAAGCCGGCGCGGATCCACTTGGTGGTCGCCGGGGATGTCGAAGGCACACGAAATCTGCGGGCTCAACAGCGGCTCACGCTCCCGGGCCTCGCGCAGCGGCACGGATTCCACCGCCAGGCCGTTGGCCAGCTGGACATCCCGGAGGTCGGCGAGCGCCCGGCGGTCCGCAGCGTCCGCGCCGACGGCGAGGGTCGGCGTCGTACGGTAACCCGTGCTGCGTCCGGTGCTTGAGCCGGTCACATTGCGTTCGAAGTCCGGCCACAATGCCGACGATTCGAGCATGAGCTCCAGGAGGTCCTCTTCCTGGTAATGCAGTTCGCTGACGGGCGCCAACATGCCCGCCGCCGCGAAGGTGGCGCCGCTGGCCGGTGCGGGATCTATCAAGGCAACCGAGCGGCCGGCCCGGCGGGCTTCCCACGCGATGCCGAGGCCAATGACACCGCCTCCGACCACCGCCACATCTGCGTGCAGGGGTCCGTGTTGGGTATTTACTTCGTCCATGGAGTCCTTCCCTACGCCGGTACTAGCCGGATCAGGTCAAGCGGTCGGCGCTGAAGCCCTCTCAGCCGCGCGGCGATTGTGACTGCCGCCGCGGCTCCCGCGGTACCAGCCCAGTTTAGAGGAACTACTCTGTTTCCATGACCCCGCACGATGTCCACACCACCGCCCGCCTGTACCTCTGCACCGACGCCCGGAAGCAACAGGGTGATTTTGAGCAGTTTGTCGATGCCGCATTCGAGGGCGGCGTGGACATCATCCAGCTGCGTGACAAGACGATTGAGGCGGCCGAGGAACTGGAGCTCCTGGAGATCCTGCAATCCGTGGCGCACCGTCACGGCCGTCTCTGGGCAGTCAACGACCGCGCGGACGTGGCGTCCCTCTCCAGCGCACCGGTGTTCCATATCGGCCAAAAGGACATTCCGCTGCGCTCGGCCCGGAAGCTGCTCCACGACCGCACCATCATCGGCCTCTCCACGCACACGCCGGATCAGATTGACGCAGCCATCGCGGCGTCGCCTGGCCGCAGCGGCCTGGACTACTTCTGCGTCGGGCCCGTGTGGGCCACGCCCACCAAGCCGGGACGTTCCGCCGTCGGGCTCGATCTAGTGAAGTACGCCGCCAACGCGGTGAAGCAGGCAGACGAAGAGACCGTCGGCGGGGTTGTGCTCCCCTGGTTTGGGATCGGCGGCATCGATCTCAGCAACGTGGAAGCAGTAGTGCAGGCCGGCGCCAGCCGCATCGTGGTGGTCCGCGCAATCACTGAGGCGGAGGATCCGACGGCGGCAGCCCGGGCACTCCTGGCTGCCTTGGACGCAGCGGCGGCCTAGCGAGACGCCGGAAGATTTTGGAGTTACCCTGACTTTCGTGTCACATCAGCGGTTAGCCCCGAATGTCAGTGAAACGTCGAACCAGCTCGCGGAAGCGCTGGCGGCGCTTCGGACTGAACTCGAGCTGCCCGCAGGTTATCCCGCTGAAGCGCTGCGGGACGCCGAAGCCGCGGTTTCCGGACACACCCTGCCGGCGCAGGACTTCACGGACGTTCCGTTCATCACGATCGACCCCGCCTCTTCCACGGATCTCGACCAGGCCCTCTTCATTGACCGGTCCGGCGATGGTTACAGGGTTCTCTACGCCATCTCCGATGTGCCCTCCTTTGTGCCCCCGGGAGGCGCGCTCGACGCCGAGACCCGCCACCGCGGGCAAACGTACTATGCCCCGGACGGCCGCATACCGCTGCACCCCGAGATCATCAGCGAGCATGCCGGGAGCTTGCTGGCCGGCCAGACGTGCGGCGCGTTCGTGTGGGACTTCGAACTCGATGCCGAGGCGGAGTTCCGCACCGTCTCCGTGCGTCGGGCAAGCGTACGGAGCCGCGCCAAGCTCAACTACAAGGGCGTGCAGGGGGAAATCGATTCCGGAACGGCAGATCCCGTCCTCCAGCTGCTCAAGGAAGTCGGGCTCAAACGGGTGGAACTCGAACGCCGCCGCGGCGGGGCAAGCCTGAACATGCCTGAGCAGGAAATCGTCCAACTGCCCGACGGCGAGGGGTACAGGATCGTCGCGGCACCCTCGCTGCCGGTGGAGGATTGGAACGCCCAGATTTCGCTCATGACCGGGATGGCCGCCGCCCAGTTGATGCTCGACGGCAAAGTGGGAATCCTGCGTACCATGCCCGCCCCCGACGAGCGCTCGCTGCTCCATTTCAAACGGCAAACGGGGGCACTCGGGAAGCCCTGGACCGAGGGGACCAGCTATGGAGAGTACCTGCGGACCCTCGACGCAAAGGACCCCCGGCAACTCGCCATCCTCCATTCAGCTGGGCTGCTTTTCCGTGGTGCCGGCTATACGCCGTTCGACGGCGAGGTGCCGGGCAGCGTCATGCAGTCAGCCATCGGGGCACCGTATGCCCACACCACCGCGCCGTTGCGCCGGCTTGTCGATCGTTTTGTGCTGGTCATCTGCGAAGCACTGAGCACTGGAACAGAGATCCCTGCATGGGCCCGGCATGCTTTGCCGAGCCTGCCCGAGATCATGGCGTCATCCGACCAGCTTGCCGCCAAAATGGAGCGCCTGGCCCTGGACACCGTGGAGGCAGCGCTCCTTGTCAACCACATCGGACAGGAATTCGACGCCGTCGTGATTTCCGGATCGAAACCCGCCAAGAACAACGGAAACGGCAACGGCAACAGCACCAACGGCAACAACGGCAATGGGAATGGGAACGGAGCCCCGCACGGCCCTTACGGCATCGTCCAGATCGCCGAGCCCGCGGTCACCGCCCGTTGCGACGGCGAAATGGAGTCGGGCACGAAGGTGCGCGTGAAACTGCTCGACACGGACATTGCCACCCGCCAAATCACCTTCGAACTGCTCCCGTAGCGGACTCCATCCGCAGGCCCGGGGCCGCGATCCGGGGATTATCGCCCCCAGACGCTAGACTGGGTGAGTAGTAATGGATGCCCGGTCGTTGATTCAGTTAATTTTTTGACATCAACAAGCCCGCCCCTACGCGATCTTGAGATACACCAGCTGGTCCCCAGTGCCAGTATTTAGATAGCCCGCGATCGGCTTCCACTGGATTTGCTTGCGCCCATCCGTGCTCCGGAACGGCCCTGCCACAACCGTTGAGCACGCAGCGCAGCCCAAATGAATAAGGAAAACTCCACTGTGAGTGAATTGCACACCCATGAAGTTCTGACAGACGGAACCGAAACGATCGAACCCGAGGAGACCATTTCCTCGGACGAAACACCCCACGAGATCGCAGAAAAGACCTTCGCCGACTACAACGTCCGCGCCGACATCGTTGAATCCCTCGCCGACGCCGGAATCACCCACCCGTTTCCCATCCAGGCCATGACCCTCCCGGTCGCCCTGGGCGGTCACGACATCATCGGCCAGGCCAAGACCGGTACCGGAAAGACCCTCGGCTTCGGCATTCCGGCGCTGCAGCGCGTCGTCGGACCGGACGACGCCGGCCACGACAAGCTCGCTGTCCCGGGTGCACCCCAGGCCCTCGTGATTGTTCCGACCCGCGAACTCGCTGTTCAGGTTGCCAACGACCTGCAGACGGCATCCCGGAAGCGTAACGCCCGCATTGCCACCATCTATGGCGGCCGCGCCTACGAGCCCCAGATCGAAGCCCTGCAAAAGGGCGTCGAGGTTGTTGTCGGTACGCCCGGCCGTTTGATCGACCTCTATAAGCAGAAGCACCTGAACCTCAAGAACGTTCGCATGGTGATTCTCGACGAAGCAGACGAGATGCTTGACCTCGGTTTCCTTCCGGACGTCGAGACCCTGATTGCCGGCACACCCGCCGTCCGCCAGACCCTGCTCTTCTCCGCCACCATGCCTGGCCCGGTCATCGCCATGGCTCGCCGCTACATGACGCAGCCCACGCACATCCGTGCCGCCGACCCGGACGACGAAGGCCTGACCAAGCGCGACATCCGGCAGCTCATCTACCGGGCCCACAGCATGGACAAGGTCGAGGTCGTCGCCCGCATCCTGCAGGCCCGCGGCCGCGGCCGGACCATCATCTTCACCAAGACCAAGCGCACCGCAGCCAAGGTTGCCGAGGAACTCGTGGACCGCGGCTTCGCGGCCGCCGCCATCCACGGTGACCTGGGCCAGGGCGCCCGCGAGCAGGCACTC
The DNA here is from genome assembly GCF_030209755.1 of Arthrobacter sp. efr-133-TYG-118. Lineage (GTDB taxonomy): Bacteria > Actinomycetota > Actinomycetes > Actinomycetales > Micrococcaceae > Arthrobacter. The sequence continues at coordinate 10,144 of NZ_JARVRH010000002.1, forward strand.
CGTGCCTTCCGCAACAACAAGGTGGACGTCCTCGTGGCGACCGACGTCGCGGCCCGCGGCATCGACGTCGATGACGTCACGCACGTGATCAACTACCAGTGCGTCGAAGACGAAAAGATCTACTTGCACCGCGTTGGCCGCACCGGCCGCGCAGGCAACAAGGGCACGGCCGTGACGTTCGTCGATTGGGACGACATGCCGCGCTGGGGCCTGATCAACAAGGCGCTGGGCCTGAGCTACCCGGAGCCCGTCGAAACCTACTCCTCATCGCCGCACCTTTTCGAGGAACTCGACATCCCCGCGGGCACCAAGGGCCGCCTGCCCCGCGACAAGCGCACCCTCGCGGGCGTCGACGCTGAGGTCCTGGAAGACCTGGGCGAGACCGGCAAGAAGAACTCCCGCTCCGGCGGCGATTCCGGGCGTGGACGCACGGGCCGCGACGGCGGGCGTGATGGTGGCCGTGAAGGGGCACGCCGCGGTCCCAAGTCAGGCGACGCTCCGTCCCGCGAAGGAGACGGTGAGGGCGGACGCAGCCGCACCCGCCGCCGTCGTCCTTCCGAAGGCGACGCAGCCCCCGCTGAAGGTTCAGTTCAGTCTGCCGAGCCCCAATCCGGGCAGGCACAGTCCGGCGAGGGCGCGGACAAGCCGTCCCGCGCACGCCGATCCCGCACCCGCCGCCGCAACGGCGAAGTGGTGTCCGCTTCCGGTGCATCCGGCGAGAGCACCGAGGCTTAACGGCCTCAATGACTGACACTGTTTGGGCGCCGGACGGCAGCAATTTGGTGGTTCACGCGGACAACGCGGATTTCCTCCCGACGCTGCCGGACGGCGCCTTCACACTGATTTACGTGGACCCGCCCTTTAACACGGGCCGGGTCCAGAGCCGCCAGGAAACGCGCATGGTCCGCAACGCCGACGGCGACGGCGACCGCGTCGGCTTCAAGGGACGCTCCTATGACACCATCAAGGGCGCCCTGCACAGCTACGACGACGCTTTCAGCGACTACTGGTCTTTCCTGGAACCCCGGCTCGTGGAGGCCTGGCGACTGCTCGCCGACGACGGCACCCTGTACCTGCATCTGGACTACCGCGAGGTGCACTACGCCAAGGTCATGCTGGACTCGATCTTCGGCCGGGAGTGTTTCCTGAACGAGATCATCTGGGCCTACGACTACGGCGCACGTGCCAAGAACCGCTGGCCCACCAAACACGACAACATCCTTGTGTACGTCAAGAACCCCGCGAAGTACCACTTCGACAACGCCGAGGTTGACCGTGAGCCGTACATGGCACCGGGCCTCGTGACGCCGGCCAAGAGGGAACTTGGGAAGCTTCCCACGGACGTTTGGTGGCACACCATCGTTTCCCCGACCGGCCGGGAAAAAACCGGCTACCCGACGCAAAAGCCGGAAGGCCTGGTCCGGCGGATCGTCACCGCGTCGAGCCGGCCAGGAGACTGGTGCCTCGACTTCTTCGCAGGCTCTGGAACGCTCGGTTCAGTCGCGGCGAAACTCGAGCGCAAGTTCGTGTGCGTGGACCAGAACGCCCCGGCCATCGAAGTGATGCGGAAGCGCCTGGACGGCAAGGCCGCTTTCTACCCCAACTAGCGGACCACTGCACTCCCCGTGCCCAGCTCCTCGATGCGGGCCAGGACATCGGGGGCCGTCAGGTTCTCCCCGAGCAGATTGGGCTTGCCGGTTCCGTGATAGTCGGACGAACCGGTCATGAACAAACCGTGTTCGGCAGCCAGGCGGCGCAAGAACACACGGCCTTCCTCCGGGTTGTCGCGGTGCTCCACTTCCAGCCCCAGGAGGCCGGCGTCAATCATTTCCCGGTAGGTCCGTTCGCCGACCACCCGGCCGCGGGCCGAGGCCACCGGATGTGCGAAGACCGGGACACCGCCGGCGGACCGGACGAGCTCGACGGCGAGCGCCGGGTCCGGGGCGTAGTGCTGCACGAAATAGCGCGAGTGCGAAGTCAGGATCGCCGTGAACGCCTCGGAGCGGCTCGCCACCGCACCGGCCGCCACGAGGGCGTCGGCGATGTGGGGCCGGCCCACAGTGGCACCGGGAGCCACATGATGGATCACATCGTCCCAGCTCAAGGGGTAATCCTCGGCCAAGAGCGTGACCATCCTTTTTGCGCGGGTGAGCCTCGCGTCTTTCGCTTTGGTGATTTCCTCGAGCAGGCCTGGGTGTCCGGGATCATGGAGGTAGCTCAGCAGATGGACGCTGATCCCCTCCCGGGTCCGGCACGAAATCTCCATCCCCGGCACGAAAGCCACCCCGAATTCCAAGGCGGCGACGGAGGCCTGCTCCCATCCGTCAGTGGAGTCGTGGTCGGTCAAGGCCACCACATCCAGACCCGCAGCAGATGCGGAAGCGATCACTCCCGCGGGAGCCTCGGTCCCGTCGGAAACATTGGAGTGCGCGTGCAGGTCGATCTTCACTTTCCAAGCGTATTTGATGAGGGACGGCTTGGACCGTTGCGCCGCTGGCCTAGTATCGGCCTTGATGGGACTATTGGACGGTGAACGATGCAGATAACACCCAAAACGGTGAAGCCACAGCCTCCCAGCCCCTGGAGGAGCGCGTCAACAACCGCTCCCAGCGGCCCACATCCGATGCCTTCAAGGCGTTCATGGCCAGCAATTGGGCGCCAGCGCCGCAGGTGACCCCTGCGCGTGACGCCGTCGCAGACCATGCCGCCACGCGTCGTCGGGCCATCTCCGACAAGTTCGCGGGCCTACGCCTCGTCCTACCGGCAGGCCCGCTCAAGGTCCGCTCGAACGATTGCGACTACCGCTTCCGCCCCCACTCCGGCTTTGCCCACCTCACGGGCTTGGGCCTGGACCACGAGCCCGATGCCGTGCTGGTCCTGGAACCTGTCGAGGAAGGAACCGGCGACGACGGCGGCAACCACCTCGCGACGCTCTACTTCCGTCCGCTGGCCGGCCGGGACACGGAACAGTTCTACGCCGACTCGCGTTCCGGTGAGTTCTGGATCGGCGCGCGCCCGACGCTCGCCGAATTCGAAGCGCGCCTCGGGCTCAGGACGGCGCACCTCGACGAACTCGAGATGGCCATCACGAAGAACGTAGGTGCCCCGGAAATCGGTGGCATCTCCATCCGCCTCGTCCGTAAGGTCGACGAAAACATCGATGCCCTCGTGGACACCGCCCGCTACAACACAGCCAAGGATCCGGAAAACCTCGACCTCGGCGAACTCGATGCCCTCGACGAACTGCTCAGCGAGGCGCTCTCCGAGCTGCGCTTGCTCAAGGACGCCTGGGAGATCGAGCAAATGAAGATCGCCGTGTCCGCGACCGTGGAGGGTTTCGCCGACGTCGTCCGCGCCCTCCCGCGCGCCATGACCCACCACCGCGGCGAACGCGTCATCGAAGGCGCCTTCTTCGCGCGTGCCCGTGAAGAAGGGAACGAGCTCGGCTACGACACCATCGCGGCTGCCGGAAACAACGCCACGGTGCTCCACTGGACCCGGAACACGGGCAAGGTCAACGCCGGGGAACTCGTGCTGCTCGACGCCGGTGTGGAGGCCGATTCCCTCTACACCGCCGACGTCACGCGCACCATTCCCGCCAACGGAAAGTTCTCGGACGTCCAGCGCAAGGTCTATGAAGCCGTCCTTGACGCCGCGGACGCCGGATTCGCGGCAGCCCGGCCGGGCGCGAAGTTCCGCGACATCCACACCGCCGCCACCACCGTCCTCGCCGAACGGCTTGCCGAGTGGGGACTGCTGCCGGTCTCCGTGGAGGAAGCCATCAGTGCCGAAGGCCAGCAGCACCGCCGCTGGATGCCGCACGGTACCAGCCACCACCTTGGCCTGGACGTCCACGACTGTGCCCAGGCCAAGCGTGATCTCTACCTGGACGGCGTACTCACCGAGGGCATGGTGTTCACCATCGAACCCGGGCTCTACTTCAAGAACGAGGACCTCGCCATTCCGGAGGCATACCGCGGAATCGGCGTCCGGATCGAGGACGACATCCTGATGACGACAGACGGTCCGGTCAACCTCAGCGCCGCTCTCCCCCGCAAGGCCGACGACGTCGAGTCCTGGATGGCGGGCATCTACCAGGACGCCGAAGCGTAACCACTGAGCCAATCGCAAGAGGAGGGCTACCGGAATGTTGATCCGGTAGCCCTCCTCTTTTGCTCATTCCCGGCGATAGGAACTTTTACTGCTTGGCCGGATCCTCACCGTTGGCTGCTTGCTCGCCGGTTCCGGGTTCGTTCACTCGCACACCGTACTGCGGCCGTCCGTCCGGAAGATCCGGGTAGCGAACGCCGGCGGTCGGCCGCGCGGCCGCGGCCGGGGTTGCGGTCGCGGCTGGGGCCGGGGCGTCCGCAACAGGCTGGGCGGGCTCGCCGGCCGTTCCTTGTCCGGCTTCGGGTCCACGCTGGCCATAGGGGTCCTGCCAGGACGCTGGACGTTCCGGAGCCGGGCCCTGTGGTGCATTCGGATGGACCGGCGGGTTCCGGTAGTCCTGCGGCGTGTATGCCTGCGGCGGCCGGCCGAAGGCTGCCTCGGAAGGATTCATCGGCAACTGGTGAAGGAGACGGCGGGCTTCGTGGGATGCCTCAAGCGCGACAATGACGTCATAGTTCGTTGCCACTACCTGGCTGGTGGAGGTGAAGTCCCGCTTCCCGCGCTGAGCAGCGTAGGTGACGATCCCGAAGAGCATGAAGAATGCCGCACCCATGAGAACCGACGTCACGATCGAGAAGGGGCCACCGGCCGGGGTAAAGAACGAAAGCATGACGCCCACGAACAGTCCGAACCACATACCGCTCAGAGCGCCGGACAAAGCGACCCGAGGGTAACTGAGCCGTCCCGTTACCCGCTCCACCATTTTGAGGTCGTTTCCGACAATGGAGACATGCTGGACGGGGAACTGCTGGTCGGCAAGATAATCCACCGCCTTCTGGGCATCGAGATAGGAAGTGTAAGAGCCCACGGTGTCGCCCTTGGGGACGCTGCGGGATTCCTCCGTGGCCTTAGGGGCACCGAAAATGTTCGCCATACCCCCATTCTGTCCCATACACATGTGAACCGGCTGAAATTCAGCTAAAAGAGAGCAGACTCGGTAGCCTGTAAGGGTGAGCACAAATCCTTCACGCATCTTTGTTGCGCGCTTGCTCGGCCTCGACGTTTTCGACCCCCTGGGCGATCGCCTGGGCCGGCTGCGCGACGTCGTGGTGCTCTCCCGCGGCTTGCGCGGGGCCCCGCACGCAGTGGGTATCGTCGTCGAAGTTCCGGGCAAGAAGCGCGTCTTCGTTCCCATGACGAGGCTGACGTCCATGGACCAGAGCCAGATCATCTGCACCGGCCTGGTCAATCTGCGTCGCTTCCAGCAACGCGGTGCCGAGCAGCTGGTGGTCGGCGAGCTGTTTGACCGCAAGGTGACACTCAAGGACGGCAGCGGCGACGCCATCATCGAAGACATCGCCATGGATCAGCAGCGCAACGGTGACTGGCTGGTGTCCAAACTTTTCATTCGACGCGGCACGTCTACCTCCAGGCTTCGGGGGCTGCGCCGCGGTCACACCCTGCTGGTGGACTGGGCGGAGACACTGCAGGGCTCCGAGAACGATCCCCAGGGCGCAAGCCACTTCGTTGCCACGCACGAGGACCTCAAACCGGCCGACTTTGCGGACGCACTCCAGGAGATGTCGGACAAGCGACGGATCGAAGTGGCCAGCGAGCTCCAGGACGAACGCCTCGCCGACGTGCTCCAGGAATTGCCGGAAGAGGACCAGGTAACCCTCCTGTCCGCCTTGGACAACGAACGCGCAGCCGACGTACTGGAAGAGATGGACCCGGACGACGCCGCAGACCTGTTGGCAGACCTGCCTTCCGCGAAGGCCGAGGAACTGCTGCTCCTGATGGAGCCAGACGAGGCTGACGACGTCCGCAGGCTTCTGCAGTACGACGAAGACACTGCCGGCGGCCTCATGACCCCGGTCCCCGTCATCCTGCCCCCGGAAGCTACGGTCGCTGAAGCGCTTGCCCATGTGCGCAGCGAGGAGCTCTCCCCCGCCCTGGCCTCGGCCATCTTTATCTGCCGCCCGCCGCTGGAGACCCCCACGGGACGTTTCCTCGGCGTCGTGCATATCCAGCAATTGCTCCGCAGCGCCCCGCCCGAACAGCTGGGCAGCATCGTGGACAAGAACCTCGAGCCGGTCTCCGACCACGCCAGCGTCAGCGAGGTCAGCCACACCATGGCCTCCTACAACCTCAACTCCCTCCCGGTCGTGAATAGCGCCGGTCGCCTGGTAGGGGCGGTGACTGTTGACGACCTCCTAGACCATTTGCTCCCGGACGACTGGCGAACCCACGAAGACGGAGCCCCGATCAGGAAACTAGGAGGCCGAATTGGCTGAGAAGCCCACCAGCGGGGGGCTGGACACCCCGCTCGAGCTGCGTTCCCGCATGTTGCCGAATTTCGGCAGCGATCCCGATGCCTTCGGCCGATTTGCCGAACGCTTCGCCCGCTACATGGGTACGGCGAATTTCCTGTTCTACATGACGATCTTCGTGATCGTCTGGATCGCGTTCAATGTTGTTGGCTTGTTCGGCTTCCAATGGGATCCCTACCCGTTCATCCTCCTCAATCTTTTCTTCTCCACGCAGGCCTCCTACGCTGCGCCCCTGATCCTGTTGGCCCAGAACCGCCAGGACGACCGGGACCGCGTGACAATCGAGCAGGACCGCGCCCGTGACGAGCGCAATCTGGCGGACACCGAATACCTGACCCGTGAGGTCGCGGCTCTTCGTATCGTCCTGCGCGAGGTCGCTACCAGGGACTACGTGCGTGCCGAACTCCGCTCGCTGCTGTCGGATCTGCTCGAAGCTCAGGAAGAGATGGGCACGAACAATCGCGATGGCTCGAACAATGGCGAGAAAGCCAAAGACAAAGCCAAGGACAAGCGCGACAAACAGCGTAGTCCCCGTACACAGCAGATCCCGAAAATCCACCCTGCGCATTCCAGCGCCACCCAAGCAGAATCCGGACTCTCAACAGTCGGCACCTCGCCGAGCCCCGGTTCCCCCGCCCAGCCTGAAAGCTGAACATCCAAGCCATGAGCACACCATCTGTCGAGGCCCTCAACGCTGCCTTGGCAACCGTCATCGATCCCGAACTCCGCCGTCCCATCACGGAGTTGGGGATGCTGGATTCGGTAGAGGCCAGTCCGGACGGAACCGTCCGGGTTGCGGTGCTGCTGACCATCGCCGGCTGCCCCCTGCGTGAGACGATCACGGCCGACGCCACCGCTGCCCTTGCGAGGGTTCCGGGCGTGACGGGCGTCGAGGTCGAGCTCAAGGTGATGACGCAGCCGCAACGCGACGCCCTCAAGGAACGGCTGCGGGGTGCCAGCGGACAACGCGGAATCCCCTTCAACGAGCCCGGCTCCCTGACCAAGGTCTTCGCAGTGGCCAGCGGCAAGGGCGGTGTAGGAAAGTCCTCGGTCACCGTCAACCTTGCGTGTGCCCTTGCTGCGCAGGGCCTGCGCGTGGGAATCGTCGACGCTGATGTCCACGGTTTCTCCGTCCCGGCGCTCATGGGAATCACGCAGCAGCCCACACGGGTGGACGACATGATCCTTCCGCCCGTGGCCTTCGGCGTGAAGGTGATCTCCATTGGAATGTTTGTTTCCGGAAACAAGGCGGTGGCCTGGCGGGGCCCCATGCTCCATCGTGCACTGGAACAATTCCTTACGGACGTCTATTTCGGCGATCTGGATGCCCTGTTCCTGGATCTTCCGCCAGGCACCGGCGACATCGCCATCTCAGTGGCGCAGTTGCTTCCCAACGCTGAAATCCTCGTGGTGACCACCCCGCAGGCCGCGGCAGCGGATGTTGCCGAGAGGGCCGGAACCATCGCAACGCAGACCGGCCAGAAGCTTGCGGGAGTCGTGGAGAACATGTCCTTCCTGGAGATGCCCGACGGCGGCAGGATGGAATTGTTCGGAAGCGGCGGCGGGCGGGTGCTGGCTGAGCGGTTGAGCGCCGCCGTCGGAACCGACGTTCCGCTGTTGGGACAGATCCCCTTGGACATCCGTCTGCGCGAAGGCGGAGACGCTGGCCGGCCCGTAGTGTTGACGGCTCCGGAGACGGCCGCCGCACAGGCACTTCAAGGCATCGCGGACAAACTCAACGCCAAGCCGCGCGGCCTGGCCGGAATGTCCCTCGGGATCCAGCCGAAATAGCTCTTAGGTGGCCTCAGCGTCGAAGGGCGCCTTTTCACCGACGGAAAGCCGTTCAACAACCCGCTCGGGAGCTTTCGTCGGGGTGTCCACGGCAGCAACAGCGACAGGCGCACCATCGCTGACGGGCTTCGTGTCGTCGTCGAGCAGCGCTTCCTTGATGATCCGGCGCGGATCGTACTGGCGCGGGTCATACTTCTTCCAGTCGACTTCATCGATGTCGATGCCGACTTCTTCCTTGATCTGTTCACGGGCACCGGACGCCATGCGCCGCAGTTCCTTGACCAGATTCGTCAGCTTCCGCGTGTATTCAGGCAAACGGCTGGGACCGATCACGATGACGCCGATGATCAGCAGGATGAGAAACTCCGAGCCATTGATTCCAAACACGTATCGAAGATTACCTTGTCCGTTGGTCCGCTCAGAAACCCGCAAGGCCCGCCAGGGCATGGAGTCCCCGTTGCAGCCGTTCATTCCAGGTCTCCGCACTGATTTCGGCGGGCCGGGCAACCACCAGCGAATCGCCCGCCTGCACGAGCTCAGGAACTGCCCCCGCAGCCTGGTTGGCAGGCATGTCGGAGGAATAACGCAGCACGGCCACCGGCGAGGAGTAGACGGCTTGCCATGGGGCCCCCTGGGTGATGGAGAGTTGGGTCCCCGAAGCGCCGCTGCCCTCCAAGTGCTGCTCCACCAGGGTGGCGTGGTGGTCACCGTCGCTGAGGTGCAGCTCGACGGCGGGGTGCCCGTCCTGCATCAATGCCCGGGCGGAAACCACGTGGTATCCCATGCTTGCCATCTCGGGACATGCCCAGCCGTCTCTCCGCAGTTCGGACAACTGCTGCTCGCTCAGGCTCACCGTCCCGGCTACGCTGACGGGCAGGCTCAACTGCGAACCTGTCACGGGGAGTTGCTCTCCGGCTTTTCCGGGCACGGTTGAACTGACCAGGGTCCGGACTTCCTGCTCTCCGCGGTTGGATGCCTGCGGCGCAACTTCACCGCCGACCGCATAGGCTGCAACCGCCAGGATTCCGGCACTCACGGCGAGTCCGCCGGCCGCGGCGCTGGCAAGCCGGATGCCGTGCCACACGCTTCGCTGAGGCGCAGGGCGCTCCGGAAAATCGGATTGCGCCAACCGCTGGGTGTGTTCGATCAGCCTGTTGGTGAAATCCTGGCTGGCCTCGGGTACGGCGGCACTGCGAAGCCGTTCAAGGTATTGGCGTTCCCGCAGTACCGCGGCGTGGCATTCAGAGCATTCCTGCAGGTGGCCCGGGGCGCGGCTGTGCCGGATATTTCCCCGAGTCAAAGCACCGCGTCGTCCTTTCAGCAAACCCATCGGCGACTAAAGGAGACCGGCGATGCGCGGCATCTTGAGCCGGGGCTTGCGGGCTTGGACTGGACGCGGATCCCGGTGCGCCAGCTTTTCACGGAGCATTGTCCGTCCGCGGTGGATGCGGGACCTGACGGTCCCCAGTTTTACGTCAAGTGCTTCGGCAACTTCGTCGTAGGAGAGGCCTTCAAGATCGCAAAGCACGACGGCGGCGCGAAAGTCCGGGGGGAGTTCCTCCAAGGCGCGCTGGACGTCGAGATCGAGGTTGTTCAGCTCGAAGCTCTGCTCGGGACCGGGTTCATGCCCGGGCAGCCGGGATTCGGCGTCTTCGGCCAAGGCATCGAAGCGTATGCGGCTCTTCCGACGGGCCTGGTCAAGGAAGAGGTTGGTGGTGATGCGGTGCAACCAGCCGTCGAGTGTGCCTGGCTTGAAGTTTTCGAGCGAACGGAAGACCCTGACGAAGACTTCCTGGGTGAGGTCCTCGGCGTCGAACTTGTTTCCAGTGAGCCGGTAGGCAAGGCGGAAGACCTTGGCGGAGTGATTCTCCACCACTTCCTCCCAGCTTGGCCTGACCCATTCCTCGGCCGGAGGGGCCGTGTCTGTGGAACCCAGGACTGCTGCCGTTGTCTGGACTGGCGCAGCACTTGATGCCCGCATCGTCCGCTCCCCTCAAACTGTTTGTCATCCTGCCGGTCACTCAGGAGTTCGTTGCCGGCCCTCGCTTGGATGGCTGGATATATATCATCCCAGTCTTGCCTGAGATTTTGCTGATCACAGGCAGGCTTTTCCCGCAGAGCGAACATCGTGCCGAGGACACGCGGGAAGACACAGAATTGCGGGCCGCAGGCGTCCGGGCCGGGCGGCCCGTAGCCAGTAGTCTGGAAGCAATACCCCTCTGCCTGGAAAGCGAACCCCCATGAGTGCCGACAAGTCAACCAGCTGGTCCTATGCAGAAGATCTGCCTGCCGAGGACGACGTGTTGCTTCGCGCCCGTGAACGCTCCTTCGAGCTGGGCGTTACTCCTGTGAGCCCCGGCGTCGGCGCCGTCCTGACAGTCCTGGCCGCGGCGTCGAAGGCACAGACTGTTGTAGAGGTCGGCTCCGGGGCAGGCGTCTCAGGCGTGTGCCTGCTGCGCGGCCTCAGTCCCCAGGCTGTCCTGACCACTATCGACGTAGACGTCGAGCACCTCAAGGCCGCCCGAGAGGCCTTCCTGGAATCCGGCAGTCCGGCAAACCGGACCCGGACCATCTCAGGCCGTGCAGCCGATGTCTTGCCGCGCCTCACCGACTCCGCTTACGATCTCGTGTTCATCGACGCCGACAAACCCAACTTTCCCGGTTACGTTGAGCAAGCCATCCGGCTGCTCAAGTCGGGTGGAACACTGGTCATCAATGACGCCCTGGACAAGGACAAGGTTTCCAACCCGGCTGCTAGGGACAGCACCACCGTCGTGTTGCGACAGATCGGCAAGGCCATCCGCGACGACGAGCGGCTCTCTTCGGCGATGCTTCCCACCGGTGACGGCTTGCTGGTGGCGGTAAAGAAGTAGTCGGCCAGCCATCGCTTTCAGGCTTAAACATGAAAGCAGGGCGCCGGCTCTTCTGCCGGGCCCTGCCCAGTGAATCTATTCGGTAACGCCTACGAGGCATTCCTTGAGGTTCGCCGCCTCTGCTGCGTTGAGCTCGACCACCAGCCGTCCTCCGCCTTCGAGCGGCACACGCATGATCAGGCTGCGGCCCTCTTTGGTTACTTCCATAGGGCCGTCGCCAGTACGTGGTTTCATAGCCGCCATTAGGAAAATCCCCTCCAGTTGTCCCAAATCCCGCCAACCCGGCCGGGCTGGCTCCGCGTGGAATATACGGCGTCGACAGTCATGGCAGTTCAGTCGTCGTCGCCGGGCACCCGAGAGTGCCTTTGTCCTTGCTTGTGTCCATTATCTCGTAATTACCCGCCCGTAGCTAATTGATGGACTTTTCCCGGCGGGCCGCGATCGCGCCTGAACAGGCGAAAGGACGCGCGACATCACGGCGGGTAGTCGCCGCCGCCCGGCAACTGCGCCCACGCCCACAGCCAGACGATCCATACGATCTGGAGGAGGAAGAACATGACCACCACGGTGCCGCGGTAGGCCTTCGAGCGGGACAACCAGGCCGCGCTGAGCGCCAGGGGGAACAAGGGCAAGAGCATCCGGAACGTGCTCGTCTGGGGGTGCAGGAAGACCAGAAGGTAGCCCATGTAGCACGTGCACCACAGCCTCAGTTCGGTGCCCAGGGCCCGGACTGGTTTGCTCAACATCAGCAGGGCAAAGAGCGCCACGAAGACAAACGGCGCCAGAATACCGAGCACTGGTCCGAAGAGCATCTGACCAGTCTCGAACCATGGCTTGAACGGAATGAGGTCGGCCCCGCGCCAAACAGTCTCTGTCTTGGTGTAGGCCAGCGGATCCCTCGTGACCGCCCAGGCAATGGCCGGCCACGCGAGAGCGCCCGCGACGCTGACCACCACAAGCGCGGCCAGCGATCCAATGTCACGGAGCGTCGGTGCGGCGTCTGTCGGCACGGCGTCTGTCGGCACGGCGTCTGTCGGCACGGCGTCTGTCGGCACGGCGTCCGGCCCTGGGCGGCGACCGAACCTCTTCCACAGGTGGTGGAGCAGGAGCAGCCCCGCCATGGCCGCGAAGGGCACGCCTGTGGGCCGCGACAGGCACATGAGCAAGACCACCGGCATCGCGCCGAGATACTTGCGTCGCACCACTAGCAGAAGCGAACCCGCCAGCAGCAAGGTATTGAGCGATTCCGCATAGGGGACCTGCAGGATGGCCGAGACCGGGAACATCGAGAAGAAAGTCAGTGCCCACAGCGCCGTGCTGCGCCCGGCGAATTCCCGGAACAGTTTGTAGACCACCATGGCCGCCCCGAGCCCGGCCACCACGGCAATGACTGTCAGGGCCGGCAGAGTCGCCAGTCCAGTGAGAGCACCGAGGGCCCTGGCAAGGTAAGGGAAGAGCGGATAGAACGCCCAGGAATTCTCGGCGACACCGCCGTTCGCATCGACCGGCAAAACAGACGGATAACCGTTGTTTGCTGCTTCGGCGTACCAGCGCCCGTCCCATATCGTGATGAAGTTCCAGTAGTCCGGTGCTGGCGGAAACCACGGATTGACGCCTTGCTGCAATGCTGCAGCCATGAAGATACAAGCGCTGACAAGTCTCGAGGCGATGTAAACAAGGGCGACCTGGACCCACCACGGCCAACTCGCGGCGTGGGCTCCGACGCGGCGCAGCCTTCGGGCCAGGGACCCCTTCGGGGACCGCGTTTCGACTGACGGGGTCACTCTTTTGGTTCTTCCTGGTTCCCGGCTGCTTCAAGGGCCTGTTTCAGCCGTTCGATTTCCCTCTCTTGGGAGGTCAGCTGATCCCGCAGTTCATCGAGCACCTCATCCACTTGGTCCATCCGGTAACCCCTCAGACCAAGGGCAAAGCGCACGCGGTCGACGTCGGACGCCTTGGCTCCGGCCGGTAACAGAACCGGCGGCAGGTTCGGAACGGGTTCATCCAAACCGGCGCCGGTGTCGCGGCTGGACCTCGCCATTCCGGCACCGAGGAACAACACGGCACCGATGACGACAATCGCGAGAAAGACCAGAAAAAAGCTCACAACAACCATCGTGCCAGACTCAGCTGAGAGCTCAGCGCCGGCAAGGCTACTCCGGGCGCTGGTCGCCGTTGGTCGAGGGCGGGCGCGGGATTCCGTGCAGCACACGGTGAACGGCGTCCGCGGGATCGTCCACAAGCTGGATAAGGTCCAGGTCCTTTGCGGAGACCATGCCTTCCGCCACCAGGGTCCCCTTGATCCATTCGATCATCGGGCTCCAGAAGTCGACCCCCAGAAGGACGATCGGGAACGATGTCACCTTGCGGGTCTGCACCAGGACCATGGCTTCAAACAGTTCGTCCAGGGTTCCCAGGCCGCCCGGCAGGACGATGAACCCTTGCGCGTACTTGACGAACATGGTCTTTCGGGCGAAGAAGTACCTGAAGTTGATGCCAAGATCCACCCAGCGGTTCAGGCCTTGTTCGAAGGGCAGCTCGATTCCCAGTCCAACGGAAACGCCGTTGCCTTCGACCGCTCCCCTGTTGGCGGCTTCCATGGATCCCGGGCCACCGCCTGTGATTACGGCGACGCCGGCTTCGGCCAGGTGGCGGCCGACCTGCACGCCCATGTCGTAATAGCCGGTGCCCGGCTTGGTGCGGGCCGAACCAAAGACACTGACAGCGGGGCCGAGCTCAGCGAGCGCACCGAATCCTTCAACGAATTCGCTCTGGATCCGCAGGACCCGCCACGGGTCGGTGTGAATGAAGTGGTCGGCTCCCCTCGTGTCCAGGAGTCGCTGGTCCGACATCGGCATGGCGGCCTGTTTGCGCCGAAGCTCCAAGGGTCCTTTGTGCTTGGCGGGCGGCTCTGCGGCTACGGCCGGAGCTGACGCTGCCGATCCGTTGCTCATCGCCTTGCCATTGGCGTCTGGACTAGGAACTTGGGGCTGGCTGGTACTCATTGACCTAGGCTAGCGCGGATGGCGGCTGCTGCCGTTCCGGCGTGGCCCTGTTGTTTGGGGTGTTGGGTGTCCTGCCCACCATTTGCTGTCAGATACCTGCAAAGCAGGTATCTGTTGAATCACGATCTGCGGAAGTTGCTGTGAGCTGGCTCATCTTGAATCATTTCTTCGCTAGATTCGTCCCATGACTATTCAAGCCGCCAGCGATGCCCTCGTCTCTCTGAATGGCGTTAACAAGCACTTTGGTCAACTGCATGTCCTGAAGGACATCAACCTCCAGGTGAAAAAGGGTGAGGTTGTGGTTGTCATCGGGCCGTCGGGCTCGGGCAAGTCCACGCTGTGCCGGGCCATCAACCGCTTGGAGACCATCGATACAGGCGAGATTTCGATCGATGGCAAGAAGCTGCCCGAGGAAGGCAAGGAACTTGCCCTCCTCCGGGCCGACGTCGGGATGGTCTTCCAATCCTTCAACCTTTTCGCCCACAAGACGATCCTCGAGAACGTCACGCTGGGACCGATCAAGGTCAAGAAACTGGACAAAGCAACCGCGGACAAAGACGCCATGGCGTTGTTGGAGCGGGTTGGCGTCGGGCAACAGGCACCCAAGATGCCAGCACAGCTGTCCGGTGGCCAACAACAGCGCGTGGCAATTGCCCGGGCTCTCGCCATGAAGCCGAAGGTCATGCTGTTCGACGAGCCGACCTCGGCACTTGATCCGGAAATGATCAACGAGGTCCTGGACGTCATGGTCCAGCTGGCCAAGGAAGGCATGACCATGATCGTGGTCACCCACGAGATGGGCTTTGCGCGCAAAGCTGCCGACCGCGTTGTCTTCATGGCCGACGGCCAGATTGTGGAAGACGCCAAGCCAGAGGAATTCTTCACTAATCCCAAGAGCAACCGTGCCAAGGATTTCCTCTCCAAACTCCTGACTCACTGACACTCACCGCACCCAGGCCGCGGGGGTGGCCGCACAATGAAAGGAATATCATGAAGGCTTTTATCACCCGGAGGACAACCCTCCTGGTCGCTGCAAGCGCGGCGCTCGCTCTTTCCCTGAGCGCATGCGGTGGCGGTGGGGGTGGGGGTTCCACCACTGCGCCAAGCAGCGAGTCCGCGCCGTTCACGGTGGCCCAGAACGTGTCCGTTACGGGCAGCCCAACGTTCGACACGATTAAATCGAACGGAAAAATCAGGATCGGCGTCAAACAGGACCAGCCTGGCCTGGGCTTCAAGGACGCCGCGACCGGCGAGTACAGCGGTTTTGACATCCAGATTGCCCAGTGGATTGCGGCATCGCTCGGTTTCTCCAAGGACAAGATCGAGTACAAGCCAATTCCTTCGGCCAACCGCGAGTCCGCCATCACGAACGGCGACATCGACTACTACGTCGGCACATACTCCATTACTGACAAGCGCAAGCAACTGATTGATTTCGCCGGTCCCTACTTCGTGACAGGTCAAGGCCTGTTGGTCAAGAAGGACAACACGACGATCAACAGCGAGAAGGACCTGTCCGGCAAGAACGTCTGTTCAGCCACGGGCTCAACTCCCATCCAGAACATCAAGGCAAACTTCCCAGGCACCAAGACCACCGAGTTCGACACGTACTCGCAGTGTGTCGAGGCGCTCAAGAGTGGCCAGGTCGATGCTGTGACTACTGACCAGGCAATCCTGATCGGCTATGCCTCCCAGGACACCGATAACCTCAAGGTCGTCGGCCAGCCGTTCACCGTTGAGAAGTATGGTGTGGGCTTGAAGAAGGGCGACACCGCCTTCCGCAAGTTCGTGAACAAGATGTTCACCGATGGCGGCTCCGTGTGGCAGAAGATCTACGACTCCACGCTGGGACAGTCCGGCACCAAGGTCACCCAGCCCGCAGTGGACAACTACTAAACCCATGTCGAGGGGGCGGCCATTGTCCGCCCCCTCGAATATCGGCTGAAAGCGACCATTCTGTGAATACGCTGCTGAATAATTCGGACCTTTTCATCACAGGGTTCCGGAACACCCTCATACTTTTCATCGTTGCAGGCATCTTTGCGCTGATCCTGGGCACCATCGTGGCGGCGCTGCGTGTTTCTCCGATCCCTGCGATGCGCGCCGCGGCCACGTTGTATATCAACGTTGTGCGCAACACCCCGTTGACGTTGGTCTTGTTCTTTTTTGCCTTGGGCTACCCGAAGCTCGGCCTCGTGGAAATTGATTTCATGACCGCCGCAACCGTCGGCCTGAGCCTGTACACCGCCACTTATGTGGCGGAGGCTGTGCGCTCCGGCATCAACACGGTGCCTGTCGGTCAGGCCGAGGCCGCGCGGGCCATCGGCTTGCCGTTTACGCAAACCCTGACGCTGGTGATCCTCCCCCAGGCTTTCCGCGCCGTCATCCCGCCCATGTTCAGCGTGTTCATTGCATTGCTCAAGAACACCACCGTGGCTGCGGGCTTCTCGGTCGCCGAAGCGGGAGCCATCCGATCGAATCTTTCCGAGCGCGGTGAGCCTGCCATGGCCGGGCTGCTCTGGGTCGCACTCATCTTCGTTCTGATCGTTTTCATTCTTTCCTTTGTCCAGCGGAAGCTTGAAAAGAAATGGAAGGTGGCCCGATGAGCTCGGTCCTTTTTGACGCGCCGGGCCCAAAGGCCCGCGCACGCTACCGGATTCTCGGCGTCGTGACCGCTTTGGTCATTATCGCCATCGTCGGATTCATCGTCCTTCGCTTCGCCCAAAGCGGCCAGTTCGATGAGAAGAAATGGCACTTGTTCACGTTCCCGCTGGTTCAGCAGACCATCATCCAATCGGTGGGTGCCACGCTTTCCGCGTTTGCCACGGCGGCCGTGTTCAGCCTGGTGCTGGGTGTCTTCCTGGCCTTCGGCAGGCTGTCCGACCGTAAGTGGATCAGCTTGCCCTGCTATGGGTTCACGGAACTCTTCCGTGCCATTCCTTTGCTGATCCTCATGATGATCTTCTACTACGGGCTTCCTCCGCTCGGCGTCCAGGGGATCACGCCCTTCACGGCAGTCGTTGCAGGCCTGGTCCTCTACAACGGATCAGTGCTCGCTGAAGTCTTCCGTGCCGGCATCGAATCGCTCCCCCGCGGCCAGAGCGAGGCTGGCTATGCCATCGGATTGCCGAAGAGCGCGGTCATGACAAACATCCTGCTTCCGCAGGCAGTCCGCTCAATGCTCCCGGTGATCATCTCCCAGCTCGTGGTCATCCTCAAGGACACCGCATTGGGCTTCATCGTGACCTACAACGAGATCCTCTTCCAAGCGAAGTACTTCGGAAGTCAGGCCCAGTACGGTTCGCCCATCATTCCTTCCGCGATCATCGCCGGTGTCCTGTACGTCGGAATGTGCCTGATCCTGGCTGGAATCGCCAAATGGCTTGAAAGCCGGATGCGCCGCAACGTCAAAGTGGCGAAGGTGGTCAAGTCGGAAATTGTGGCAATCGAGGGCTGAATAGCACCGACTTCCCGACATCGTGGGTGTGGCCTGTGGGCTTGGTTCCGGAACCAAGCCCACAGGCCACACCCACGATTTGAAGCAAGAGGGACGTCTCAATACCTAGTCAGCCAGCCACGACCGCAGTGCACGGAGGCACTCACGGATGGCGTCGGCGTCGACGTGTTCGTTGTCTTTGTGCGCCAGAAGCGGATCGCCCGGCCCGAAGTTGACCGCCGGAACGCCCAGCTCGCTGAAGCGCGCGACGTCGGTCCAACCGTATTTGGGTTTGGGCTCGGCTCCGACGGCAGCAACGAAGGACGCGGCGGCCGGGTGGTTGAGGCCGGGCCGCGCTCCAGCGGCGGCGTCGGTGCGGACGACGTCGAAGCCCTCCAGTAGTTCGCGGACATGGGCTTCGGCCTGGTCCGGGGTCTTGTCCGGCGCGAAGCGGTAGTTGATCTCCACGACGCAGCGGTCCGGGATCACGTTGCCCGCGGTGCCGCCGTTGATCTTCACGGCATTGAGGCTTTCCCGGTAGTCCAGCCCGTCCACGTTGACTGTGCGCGGTTCGTAGGCTGCCAGGCGGCTCAGGATGGGCGCGGCAGCGTGGATGGCGTTGCTGCCCATCCATGCCCGGGCGGAGTGCGCCGCTTCGCCGGTTGTGGTGGCCTCGAAGCGGCTCGTGCCGTTGCAGCCGCCTTCCACCGTGCCGTCGGTGGGTTCGAGCAGGATCGCGAAGTCCCCCTCCAGGAGATCGCCATGGTTCCGGACCAACCGGCCGAGGCCGCTCTTGACCGCTTCAACTTCCTCATGGTCGTAGAAGACGAAGGTGACGTCTTTGCCTGGCTCGGCGCCGCCGTCGAACATTGTTGCGGCGAGCGCAAGCTGCACCGCGACCCCGCCCTTCATGTCAGTGGCTCCGCGTCCATACAAGTTTCCCGTCCCGGGGACACCGGACTCCCATGTGGCGGGCACAGTGCCGAGCGAACCTTCCACCGTGGGCAACGGCACAGTATCGAGGTGGCCGGCCAGGATCACCCGCTCCGGGCGTCCCAGCTCGGTCCGGGCAATGATGGCGTCGCCATCCCGCACAAGCTGCAGGCCCGGGATTGTCCGGAGGGCGGATTCAACGGCGTCTGCAAGCGCGGCTTCGTTGCCGGACACGCTGTTGATGTCCATCAGCGCGGCGGTCAGCAGCGCAACGTCTTGCCTGATGTCAAGAAGGATTGGGGTAGTTTCAACAGTCACCTCTCCACTGTATCCGAGCCAATTGCGACCCCTTCGGTCCACACACGGTTTCAAGGGAAGCAGTGGCTCTCGATAGACTTGCGCCATGACTGAAACCGCTGCCTCTGCCGCTCTCGATAGCGCTTCTGACAACGATCGTTCCGCCTATGGCTTTGGCCTGGCAACCATCGCCGCCTCCGACGCCGGAGAAGCGACAGTGCTGGACGTATGGTTTCCGGCGCCGGCACTGGGCGAAGCGGCCGCATCCCTACGGGCCGTGGAGCACGCCGACGAGTCGCTGACCGCACTCGCGGCCGAAAGCCACGACGCCGACCGCCGGACCGAACAGAAGGTGGTCTTCGCCCAGATCAACCTCGACGAGGCCCCCGCGGACACCGTTGACGCCTACCTGCGCCTCCACTTGCTTTCGCACCGCTTGGTCAAGCCCAACAGCATCAACCTGGATGGCATCTTCGGCAAGCTCCCCAACGTTGTGTGGACGAACTTCGGTCCGGCCGCGGTGGACGGCTTCGAAGTGACCCGTGCCCGCCTGCGAAAGCGCGGCGCCGTCACGGTCTACGGAGTGGACAAGTTCCCCCGCATGGTGGACTACGTCATTCCCACCGGCGTCAGGATCGCCGACGCCGACCGGGTCCGCCTGGGCGCCTACCTCTCCGAAGGCACCACGGTCATGCACGAGGGCTTCGTGAACTTCAACGCCGGCACGCTCGGCACCTCCATGGTGGAAGGCCGCATCTCGGCAGGCGTTGTTGCCGGTGACGGCACCGACGTCGGTGGCGGCGCCTCCATCATGGGAACCCTCTCCGGTGGCGGCAAGGAAAAGATCTCCCTGGGTGAACGCGTGCTCCTGGGCGCCAACTCCGGCGTGGGCATCAGCATCGGCGATGACTCCGTGGTTGAAGCCGGCCTCTATGTCACGGCTGGAACCCGCGTGCGCATCCCCGGCCCGAAGGACGCCAACGGCGAGGACACGAGCAGCATCATCAAGGCTGTTGAGCTCTCCGGCGTGCCGAACCTGTTGTTCCGCCGCAACTCGACCACTGGTGAAGTCGAGGTACTCCCCCGCAAGGGCCAGACGGTGGAACTCAACGAAGCCCTCCACGCCAACTAGCTGATATCTGGATGCGCCGTCTCCGACGCACCATCATCTTGTTACTGGCTCTTGCCTTGGTGGCTGGTGCCATCTATGCCGTGGTGACTGTGCTGCAGCGCTCCGAAACCTTGGTTACGGAGCGCTGCGTCGCCGTCGTCGGCTCGGACTCATACGAATTGGCGACGGACCAAGCCGCGAATGCCGCCCTCATCACCGCCATTGCGGTGCAGCGGGGGCTGCCTCCGCGCGCGGCCACGATCGCTGTGGCCACCGCCATGCAGGAATCCAAGCTTCGCAACATCGGCCACGGTGACGAGGTGGGTCCCGACTCGAGGGGACTATTCCAGCAGCGCCCCTCCCAAGGGTGGGGCACCGAGGCCGAAGTCATGGACCCTGTCTACGCGACAAATGCCTTCTATGACCACTTGGTGAAAGTGCCCGGCTACGAAACCATGGCGATCACTGATGCGGCGCAAGCGGTCCAGCATTCCGCGTACCCCCAGGCATACGCGCAGCAGGAAGCGATGGGCCGGGCGTATGCGTCGGCGCTGACGGGACATTCCGAAAAGGCCCTGGACTGCACGCTCCGCGCCGCGGACACTTCCGGTGACCCGAGCGCCGCTGTGGCGGCCATGACGACGGCGTTCGGCGCCCTGCCGGCCGTGGCACAGGGCCGCAGGGTCCAGTTGAACATTACCGGTGCGCAGGCGTGGGCTGTGGCCCAATGGGCAGTGGCTAATGCCAAGGACCTCTCCGTGACGCAGGTGGACGTGGCCGGAGCCAGCTGGAACCGGCAGGACCACAAGGGCTGGCAAGATTCAGCGGCAGCATCGGGAACCGTGACCATCACGGTTTCAGCTCCGAAGACGTAAAGCCTGGCAGGGGCCACACCGCGGGCGGCAGGCCGCGGGCGTCAGACCAGTAGTTCAACCACCGGCTGGACGTAGCTGCGGAATATCTCCGGCTCGGACAAGAGCCTGTGGCTCATGATCATTTTGTCCGGCTCAAGGTACCAGGCCCGTGGCTCGTTGAGCGGCAGTTCGATGATGGTCAACTGGAAGTCCCGGGAGCTCCGTCCGACTTCGAGCAGCCGGTCCTCCACCATGTCCCCCAGAAGCAACGTGGCGCCGCTCGCTTCGCGTTCAGCTTCCAGCTTTTCGTACTCTTCAAGACGTTCACGGGCCCATGTAAGGGCGGCCCCGAAGTGGGCCTGCAGAACCCGCCGGAGGGCGGGCGAGTTGCCGAAGGCACTGAATCCCGGGGGTGAAAGCTCCGGAGCGGCATCCGGATATGCCCTCAACAGCTGCTCCCACCAGGCCTCCCACTCTGTCTTCAGGGCCGGCACCCCGCCTACCTCGGCGGTGAGGTGCGTGTGGTCCGCCTGTCTGACTTTGGGTGTGGCGTGCGACAACGTCGGCGTACCAGCTCCGTCCAATCCAGCAACGTCTCTCAGATACAGGGCAATGAGCATCGGCCCGGAGGTGTCCATTGTGATCCGCCACCCCTGACCGCCTGTGTCATGCATCCGATTGCCTCCCTTGGCAGGTGCCCGCTCAGAGTTCCAGTCTATTCCCGATGAGCCTTGACGTTAACGGTTGGACGGGAGTGCAACAAGAGTGTCCAGATGCGCGGTCAGAACGTCGCGGCAGACCTCGGCTGTCATCCACTCAGGCTGCAGCAGGGCATGCATGCACAGTCCGTCGAGGGTCGCCAGGAGTCGCTCGGCCTCGGTCACCAGACGCTCCTGGACGGATCCGCCGTCGGGCATCAGCTGCATCACCAAGCGGCCGACCACGGCGGCCACGGCTCGGTGACTGCGTGCGGCAACTTGTTCGAGTACGGGCCGGATCCGGGCCGCGTGCCGGAATGCCATCCAGACGCAGGCGTCGACGGCCAGTTCCTCGTCGAGCGGAAGGAATTGACCCAGCAGGGTTAACACGGCGGCGTCGTGTTCCGTCGAGCCCGTCTCCAAGGATTCGACGACGGCGAACGCTTCCTCAAGCCGCCCGGCAATCCTGTCGACGACCACCGCAAAGGAATGGACCAGCAGTTCATCGCTGCTGGCAAAGTAGTGCCGGACGGAGCCAACGGCAAGTCCGGCTTCGTCGGCCACCTCCCGCAAGGAGGCACGCTCAAGGCCATCCGAGGCAATGATCCTGAAGACGGCTTCGACTACTTCCTGGCGCCGGGCTTCGGCATCAACAATCTTGGGCACAAATCTTTTTAGCACGAACGTGCTTGAACCGTGCCGTCCGGCGCACGCGAACCGCGGGACTGTGGCCTACGCAACACTGCGCGAGCCACGCCAAGTTCGGCTAGCGTTGCTTGCATGAGAATTCTTGTCACAGGTGGCACCGGCTACATCGGATCGCACACTGTCCTGTCCCTGCTGGAAACCGGACACGAAGTAGTCGTGGTGGACAATCTCGTGAACTCAAGCGAAGAATCCCTGCGCCGCGTTGGTGAACTGGCGGGAAAAACAGCGGCGTTCCATAAAGTGGATCTGGTGGACGAGGCCGCCCTTGAGGCTGTGTTCGACCAGCACAGCATCGACGCCGTCATCCACTTCGCCGGGCTCAAGGCGGTTGGCGAATCCGTGCAGGAACCCCTGAACTACTACTACAACAACATCGTGGGGACGTTGAACCTGCTCCGCGCCATGGACAAGCACGGGGTCCGCTCGATCGTGTTCAGTTCCTCGGCAACGGTGTACGGCGAGCACAACCCCATCCCCTACATCGAGAAGATGGAGATCGGGGCGAACAACCCCTACGGCCGCACCAAGGAGCAGATCGAGGACATCCTCACGGACCTCGGCGCCGCGGACGAGCGCTGGCACATCGCCTTGTTGCGCTACTTCAACCCGGTGGGCGCACACCCCTCGGGCAGGATCGGCGAGGACCCGCAGGGCATCCCGAACAA
Source organism: Arthrobacter sp. efr-133-TYG-118 (assembly GCF_030209755.1). Taxonomy (GTDB): domain Bacteria; phylum Actinomycetota; class Actinomycetes; order Actinomycetales; family Micrococcaceae; genus Arthrobacter. The sequence goes on from NZ_JARVRH010000002.1 coordinate 32,955, forward strand.
CCTGGTTCCGTACATCGCCCAGGTTGCCGTCGGCCGCCGCGAAAAGCTCATGGTCTTCGGCGGAGACTACGACACCCCGGACGGCACCTGCCTGCGGGACTACATCCACGTCGTCGACCTCGCCGATGGCCACGTCGCCGCCCTGGACTACGTTGCGGAGCGCCCCGGGGTGCACCGCTGGAACCTCGGCTCCGGGAAGGGCACGTCCGTTCTGGAGATGCTCCACGCCTTCGAACAGGCCGTGGGCCACCCGCTGCCATACGAGATCACGGGACGCCGCGCCGGAGACCTGCCCGCGTTCTGGGCCGATGCCTCCTCAGCCTTGGCGGACCTGAGCTGGTCCACCACGAAGACCGTGGACCAAATGTGCGAAGACCACTGGCGCTGGCAGAAGAACAACCCGCTCGGCTACAGCTCTTAAAGCAACGCGGGGTCACTTACGGCCGATAATGTCCCTTGGGACGGACCGTAAGTGACCCCGCGTTGAGTTAGATCGCCGGGTAGTCGCGCTCCGGCTCTCCTGTGTATAGCTGCCGCGGACGGCCGATCTTCGTCTGGGGATCATTGATCATTTCGCGCCACTGGGCGATCCAGCCGGGGAGTCGGCCGATCGCGAACAGCACAGTGAACATCTTCTCGGGGAAGCCCATGGCCTTGTAGATCAGGCCGGTGTAGAAGTCGACGTTCGGGTAGAGCTTGCGCTGGATGAAGTAGTCATCGGCCAGGGCCTTCTCTTCGAGGCGCATCGCGATGTCCAGGAGCTCGTCGTTGCCGCCGAGCTTGCCCAGGATCTCGTGTGCCGTCGCCTTGATGATCTTCGCGCGGGGGTCGTAGTTCTTGTAGACCCGGTGTCCGAAGCCCATGAGGCGGACGCCGTCCTCCTTGTTCTTGACCTTCTCCATGTATTCCTCGGGCTTGACGCCGTCGGCCTGGATCTGGCGCAGCATCTTCAGCACCGCTTCGTTGGCCCCACCGTGGGCGGGACCGAAGAGAGCGTTGATGCCTGCGGAAACGGAAGCGAACAGGTTCGCGTTCGACGAGCCCACAAGGCGGACGGTCGACGTCGAGCAGTTCTGCTCATGGTCGGCGTGCAGGATGAGCAGCAAGTCCAGCGCCTTGACGACGACGGGGTCCAGCTCATACTGCTCTGCCGGCAGGCCGAAGCTCAGGCGCAGGAAGTTCTCCACGAGGTTCATGGAGTTGTCCGGGTACAGCATGGGCTGGCCGATGGACTTCTTGTGGGCGTAGGCCGCAATGACCGGGAGCTTCGCCATAAGGCGGATAGTGGAAACTTCCACGTGCTCCGCGTTGAACGGATCCAAGGAGTCCTGGTAGAACGTGGACAGCGCGGAGACGGCCGAAGAAAGCACCGGCATCGGGTGCGCGTCACGCGGGAAACCGCCGAAGAAGCCCTTGAGCTCTTCGTGGAGCAACGTGTGGTGGCGGATCCGCTGGTCAAACGCGTCCAGCTCGGTGGGGGTGGGAAGGTTGCCGTAGATCAGCAGGTAGGAAACTTCCAGGAAGCTGGAGTGCTGGGCAAGCTGCTCGATCGGGTAGCCGCGGTACCGCAGGATACCGGCGTCGCCGTCGATGTAGGTGATTGCCGACGTGGTGGCGGCGGTGTTCATGAAGCCGGGGTCATAGGCGACGGCGCCCGTCTGCTTCAGCAGCTTGGAAACGTCGTATCCTTCGTTCCCTTCTACAACCTTGATCCGCGGGAGCTCGAGCTCTCCGCCGGCATGGCGCAGGGTAGCGCTGGTGGTCTCAGTCATGGAGTCCCCTTCATGAGGCTCTTGGCCTCGGTCGAAAGCTTGATCCAACCAACATCTGGTGACTCCAGCCAGGAGTCTGCAGGTACAGACACCATCGGCCGAACTGCCTTCGTGGAGAAAGCCACCATTGATAGTCAGTTAAAAGCTACCGCCAGTAAGCGGGACAAACTAATCCACAAGCTACGGTTACTGGCGGAATGACGCGGCCTGTGCGGCAAGTCACAGGATTGTTACCGAGCGGTGTTCAAACGCTCCACGGCCGCATCGATGCGTTCGTCCGTGCCCGTGAGCGCCACCCGGATGAAACCATTCCCGGCGTCACCATAGAACACTCCGGGCCCGACGACGATCCCCAGGTCAGCGAAACGCTGAACTGTGTCCCACGTCGCCTCGCCCGCGGTGGACCACAAGTACAGGCCTGCTTTGGACTCGTGGATCTCCAGGCCGAAGTTCTGCAGTGCTGGAAGGAGGCGTTCGCGGCGGCCGCGGTAGAGATCCTTTTGGGCGAGCACGTGGCCGGCATCGCCGAGCGCGATGCGCATCGCTTCCTGGACCGGGTACGGCACGATCATGCCGGCGTGCTTGCGGCTGTTGACCAGATTCGCCACGATCGACGAGTCGCCGGCCACGAAAGCGGCGCGGTAGCCGGCCAGGTTCGACTGCTTGCTGAGGGAGTAGACGCACAACAGGCCGTCCGTTGACCCTCCCGTGACGCGCGGGTCAAGGACACTCGGCACTGCCTCGCCGCCACGCTGGGCATCCCATTCGCCCCAGCCGAGCTCGGCATAGCATTCGTCCGACGCCACGACTGCGCCGATCTCGCGCGCCTGGGCCACGATCTGCCTGAGTGATTCGATGTCGCGGACACTGCCTGTGGGATTGCCCGGGGAATTGATCCAGATGAGCCGGACCCTGGAGCGGGTGGCCGGGACCAGTTCGTCCAGGCTGTCCGCGGCGATCGCAGTAGCCCCTGCGAGCATGGCGCCGATGTCGTAGGTCGGGTAAGCCACAGTGGGGCGGACCACGACGTCGCCTGCGCTGAGTCCCAGCAGGAACGGCAGCCAGGCCACCAATTCCTTGGAGCCGACGGTTGGCAGGACGTCCCGCGGATCGATCCCGGGGACCCCGCGGCGGCTGGCAAACCAGTGGGACACGGCCTCGCGAAGAGCCTGCGTGCCGTGAACCGTTGGGTAACCGTGGGCGTCGGCTGCCCCGGCAAGTGCCTCGCGGACCAGCTGCGGCGTGGGATCCACAGGGGTGCCGATGGAGAGATTGACTGCCCCGCCCGGGTGTTCCGAAGCCTTGGCCACGTACGGCGCCATCGCTTCCCAAGGGTAGTCGGGCAGGTTGAGGCCGAAAGCGGGTGCCGCAGAAATCAAAGGAAGCAACCGTTCTTAGTGGTCTTGGTTCTGTGGAGGCAGCGCGGCGATGAAGGGGTGGTCCTTGCCGGTGTTGCCGATCTTGGCAGCTCCGCCAGGGGAACCGAGGTCATCGAAGAACTCGACGTTGGCCTTGTAGTAGTCGGCCCATTCCTCCGGGGTGTCGTCCTCGTAGTAGATGGCTTCCACCGGGCATACGGGTTCGCAAGCTCCGCAGTCCACGCACTCATCCGGGTGGATATAGAGGGAACGTTCGCCTTCGTAGATGCAGTCAACAGGGCATTCTTCAATACACGCCTTGTCCTTGACGTCCACACACGGCTGCGCGATTACGTAGGTCACGTCCCTTGCCTCTCCACAGTTGTCCCGGACAATTTCCGGGTAGTACCACCGACCGTATGGCCGGTACATCGAATTCTGAGCCTATTATCCCCCAGCCGGAACTCAGCAACCTAGCCGGGCGTCTTACTATGAACTGGTGAATCTGCCCCGGCCCCAGGATTTCCTGCTCAATACCGTATCCGGAACACGGGTAGTTGTCCGATACCGGCTGGACAACGGCTTCACCGACGCCCTCGGCTACCTGCTCTCCGTCACCGAGGGTGCGTGCACCATCCGTACCCGGCGGTCCGACGTCGAGATCCCGATGGCCCTTGTAGTGGCGGCAAAGGAGGTCCCCCCTCCGCCGCCCCGCCGGGGTGCACGAACAGCCCGCGAGTAATCCCGCGCTCCCCTGCCCGCCCCCACCCACTGGACATGCCCCCTGCCCGCTCGAACCACTGGACATGCCCCCTGCCCGCTCGAACCACTGGACATAGCGCCAATATGCCCATTCTTGGCTCTCAGGGCAGAGCATGTCCTGCGGCAGCGCAGGCCCGGGCGAGGGACATGTCCGTTCCTGATGAGCAGCGATGGGCATGTCCCTTCGGACACGGGTGAAAGTTGGCCTATGCGGAAGCTCACGCGGCTCGGTCGAGAGACCTCAGAGTGTCTCGCACCATCGCCACAAATTCCCGAGGCCGGTTCTTCACCATCGAATAGCTCACAACCAAGGTAGGGACGCCCAACCGGGTGGTGACATTCCACCGACGGCGGTCCTCTTCGAAGCTCGGCATATCCATGTGGAAACCTGCTCCGTCGGTTTCAATCCCCAGTCTTCCGTCGACCATCAGGTCCAGATGACCCATGCCCGGTATGTTCACTTGCGACTCAACGTGGAACCCCGCTTCGCGCAGGAGGTACCTGGCGATGCATTCGATAATCGACTGTGACTGGGGAACGATCCGCGACACGAGCCTCCGCTCACGTGCGTCGTTCCGCCCGCCGAGCCTCGTCCTGATCGCCGTGAGCGGTAGCCTGCCAAGGGCCACGGCAGATTCGGCAATGACCAGGCCATCCAGATCCGGCAAGCAACGCAGGGCCTGCACGACTGAGTCCATCAAGGTGGGCGGGGCCGCGGATCTATGGCAGACAAAACCCTCGTACTTTCGACTGTGCGGGACCGCCACGTGGGGAAATCGAGGGGCATCCATGACCCATAACCCGGACAGCTCGGCCGTGGAGATGCAGGCCGGTTCCGCGGGAAGGGACCGGATGGCCTGCAAGCCGGGATCGGCACCCGGCACCGCATAGACCCCTCGCGCCACGCGGAGAATCCGCCCGCTCGCCAAGGCGGATTTCAGCTGGAAATGCGACACCCCGGCCGCAGCGAGATGCTTAGCCCGCGCCACGCCGTCGTAGTCTGAAATGACGTCACTGATGTTCACCATGCGCCCCATCGTTCCGGCGAAAGCGGTAGGTGCGTAAGGCCCAACATTGGCTATGTGGAAAACATCCAGTCCATTCATGCGGTCAAACGTTGGATGTGCGCCCACGTCACCGCAGAGCATGCGCCACGTTGGGACCAAGGAATGCGCATGTTGCCATTATGTCCAGTGCTGCGGGCCAAGGAGGGGCATGTCCCGAGGAGGGTCAGGCCCCGCGCACCCCGTCCGGCAGCCTGCGCATTCCCCACAGCGGAGAGAACAGCACAGGCGCAACAAAAACAACGCTTCCGGCCAAGCCGATCCACAACGTCGGGACGAGGCCAAGGTTCTCGGCCAGGAGGCCTGAGGCAAGGGCTGCGATCGGCATGAATCCCCACACCACGAAGCGAATGGAGGCATTCATGCGCCCCAGGAGCCGGGGAGGACACACCCGCTGCCTCATGCTCAACTGCATGATGTTGTACACCAGGACTCCGAAAGCGAACCCGAACTCGGAGACGATGAGCATCACCAGGGACATCCATCGTTCGGGGGCAAGCACGCACAGCGGAACCAGGAGAAGGAAGACCGAACTAATCATCGACGCCACGGGAATAACGGTCCCCTCGCCGATCCGGGCGGCGAACCTGGGCGCGGCAACCGCGCCGATGAGTCCGCCGACCGCCCCGACCGCCATGATGAGGCCCATGCCCTCCGGACCGAGTTCCAGCTCACGAAGGACCAGTACAGGCATCAAGGTGAACGCGATCGTGGTGAAGAAGTTGACCCCGCCAGTGCAGGCCACAATCCTGCTGATCAACGGATGCCTGACTACAAAGACCAGGCCTTCGTTGATTTCGCTTGCCAGTGGCTGCCGATCCTTCGAGGGCACGGGCCGTTCCGCATCGCGCGTCCTGAGCAGGAAGACGGCCGACAGCAGATACCCCATTGCCTCCCCGATGAACAACACCGGGGCGGACACGATCGCCAGCAACGCACCGCCCGCCGCGGGACCCCCGATCCGCGCGATCTGGGAGGTGGCTTCCAGCTTGGAGTTGGCCTGCGGCACTTTCGCTGCATCCACGAGAACAGGAACGTAGCTCTGATAGGAAACGTCGAAGAAGACCGTTGCGGCCCCGACGACGGCGGCTACGGCATACAGGTGCCAGATCTGCAGGGTGCCGGCCCACCAGAGCATTGGCACGGTCGCCATCGCCGCGGTCCGGACCAGGTCCGCCACAATCATGGTGCGACGCTTGAGCCAGCGGTCCACCCAGGCTCCCGCCGGCAAACCGATCAGCAGGAAGGCCGCAAGACCGGCGGCATTGAGTGCCCCGACCTCGAACTCACTGGCGCCGAGCAAAGTCACTGCGAGGACGGGAAACGCCAATTGCCCCAGCTGCGCCCCGAGCTGGCTGACGGCCTGCCCCGACCAGAAGGTAATAAAGTTCCGGTCCCGCCAGAGCGAGGCGGCGTGCTGGGCTGTGTCAGCTTGCAGAGCATCGTCAGTGGTCCCGGCATTCACCCGCCCAGTTTCCTGCAGTGATTGGTATATGTCAATCACTCTGGGATGGCTACACTGGCCACCATGACGGAACACGAGCGGGAGGACAGTGACCTGGTGGCCAAGGGCCGCGCCTTGAGCTCGCCCCTGCGCCTGAGGATTCTCCGGCTGTGCCTGCACCACGCGCGCACCAACAAGGAGATTGCCGGGCTGTTGGACATCAACCCGGCGTCGAGCCTGCACCATGTCCGGACCCTGGTGCGCACCGGTTTTCTCGTGCCGCAGGAAGGTCGGAAGGGAAAGAGGGGCGCCAAGGAAGTGCCGTACATCGCAACCCGCACCTCGTGGAGCACTCCCGTGAACGACATTTCCCCGGTCCTGATCGAAACATTCGTCCAGGAAACCCGCGGGCTCGCACCAGAGGACATCGACGTCTGGCGGCTTGGCGTGAAGTTCAACGCCGCACGGCAGCAGGAAATGATGGGCAAGCTGCGGGCGGTCGTCGAAGAATACATGCGCCTTCCGGCAGACGACGACGGCGAGGCCACCTCGCTCTTGATCGCCCACCACCGGGACCCGAGCGCAGACTAAGCTAACCGCGGGATGGACGCGTGTAGCGCCGGCACCACAAGAGCATCACAAAAGTGATGCCCGCACTCCCGTAGACCCACACATTTCCGGGCACATCCGCGACGATCAGCTGCTTGCCCGTTCCACCCATGGACAGCAGGCCAACGGTCGCGTAACAAACAATGCCCACTACCGCCGTCGGGAGCAAAGACCGCGACCACGCACCCAGCAGGAGCTGGAGCGATGCAACCAGGAGCAATGCCGCTACGGTGCCCCAATAGACGTCGACGCCGGCAAGGAGGAGCGTCTGTCGGTGCAGTGCGGTGCCTCCAAGGGCAGCAAAAAGAGCCACCGGAACAGCCGCGGCAATGCCGCGTGCTGTTCCGGTGGCTCCCTTATTCAATGCGTCAGTCCGTTCAGTACGCAGTCAGTGCAGCATCAGACCTTGGCGCGGGCGCGGGTAGCTTTGGCGCGCTCGTTGGCGTCCAGGATCAGCTTGCGGATACGGATGGATTCCGGGGTCACCTCAACGCACTCGTCTTCGCGGGCGAATTCGAGGGACTCTTCGAGGGTGAGGTCGCGCGGCGGCGTCAGGTTCTCGAAGGTGTCGGAGGAAGCGGCACGCATGTTGGTGAGCTTCTTTTCCTTGGTGATGTTGACGTCCATGTCGTCGGCGCGGGAGTTCTCCCCGACGATCATGCCCTCGTAGACCTCGGACGTGGGCTTCACGAAGAAGGAGCCGCGTTCCTGCAGGTTGATCATGGCGAAGGGGGTGACGACGCCGGCGCGGTCGGCAACCATCGAACCGTTGGTGCGGTATTCGATGGGGCCCGCCCACGGCTCGTAGCCTTCGGAGATCGAGGAGGCGATGCCGGCGCCACGGGTGTCCGTGAGGAACTTGGTGCGGAAGCCGATGAGGCCACGTGCCGGAACGATGAATTCCATGCGGCACCAGCCCGTGCCGTGGTTGGCCATGTTGGTCATGCGGCCCTTGCGGGCGGCCATGAGCTGCGTGACCGCACCGAGGTACTCTTCGGGAACGTCGATGGTCATGTGTTCCATCGGCTCGTGGATCTTGCCGTCGATGGTCCGGGTGACAACCTGCGGCTTGCCGACAGTCAGTTCGAAGCCTTCACGTCGCATCTGCTCCACGAGGATGGCCAGCGCAAGCTCGCCACGGCCTTGGACTTCCCAGGCATCCGGACGCTCGGTGGGCAGAACCTTGATCGAGACGTTACCGATCAGTTCCTTGTCCAGGCGATCCTTCACCTGGCGGGCGGTAACCTTGGCGCCCTTGACCTTGCCGGCCAGCGGGGAGGTGTTGATACCGATGGTCATAGAGATCGCGGGGTCATCCACCGTGATGAGCGGCAGCGGCTGCGGGTTCTCGGCGTCGGTCAGGGTCTCACCGATGGTGATTTCCTCGATACCGGCAACAGCCACGATCTCGCCGGGGCCGGCCGAGTCGGTCGGAACGCGGTCGAGGGCTTTGGTGGCCAGGAGCTCGGTGATCTTGACGTTCTTCAGTTCGCCGTTGGCGCGCGCCCAAGCGACGGTCTGGCCCTTGCGGAGGGTGCCGTTGTAGATGCGCAGGAGTGCGAGGCGGCCGAGGAACGGGGAAGCGTCCAGGTTGGTGACGTGCGCCTGCAGGACACCGTTCGGGTTGTAGGTCGGCGCCGGGATGTGCTCGATGATCGTCTTGAAGAGAGGTTCGAGATCCTCGTTGTCCGGTGCCGAGCCGTCAGCCGGCTGGTCCAGGGAGGCGCGGCCGACCTTGGCTGCGGCGTAGACCACGGGTACTTCCAGGATCTTGTCCAGGTCCAGGTCCGGAACCTCGTCCGCGAGGTCGGAGGCCAGGCCAAGGAGCAGGTCCATGGACTCGTGGACAACCTCTTCGATGCGGGCGTCGGGGCGGTCGGTCTTGTTGACCAGCAGGATGACGGGCAGGTGCGCGGCAAGGGCCTTGCGGAGCACGAAGCGGGTCTGCGGCAGCGGACCTTCGGAAGCGTCGACCAGGAGAACCACGCCGTCCACCATGGACAGGCCGCGCTCCACCTCGCCACCGAAGTCAGCGTGGCCGGGGGTGTCGATCACGTTGATGGTGATGGTCTCGCCATTGGACGACGGGCCGTTGTAGGCAACCGTGGTGTTCTTGGCGAGGATGGTGATGCCCTTTTCGCGCTCCAGGTCACCGGAGTCCATGACGCGGTCTTCCAGGTGGTTGTGCTCGGCGAAGGAGTTGGTCTGCTTGAGCATGGCGTCGACCAGGGTGGTCTTGCCGTGGTCAACGTGGGCCACAATCGCGACGTTGCGCAGATCACTGCGCGATGCAGTGGCCGCGGCGGTGTTGGTGGTGGTTTCAGACATGCGTAATGGCTCGATTCAGTGGTGAAGTCAGCTGTTGTATCGCGACATTTCCAACCGGAACGCACGACGGATTAGACCCTTTGACACAGGGCACCTTCATAGAGTCTAAACGCTGTGGTATTTATTGGCCTAAAAATCACCCCCAAGGCTGCCGAATTGTGCCCTTCATCACAATCGGCCGCGGGATCCGGGACAAGCCGGAACAGCAAAAGAGCCGGGACCACTTCCCCCCACGGAAGTGGTACCGGCTCTTCTTCCCGCCTCTGTGGCACTCAGCCGACGGGCGGCAGGCCCGTCAGGCCACAACGGGCGGCAGCATCAGGCTGGCACCCGGGATCGCGTGAAGCAGGGCCTTGGTGTAGTCCTGCTGCGGCGAATCGAAGACGTCGTCGGTGCTGCCGGTCTCCACGAGCTTGCCCTTCTGCATCACGCAGACATGATCGGCGATCTGCCGCACGACCGCGAGGTCGTGCGTGATGAAGAGGTACGTCAGTCCGAGATTGGACTGCAGCTCGGCCAGAAGGTTCAGTACCTGGGCCTGCACCAAAACGTCCAGGGCGGAGACCGCCTCGTCACAGATGATCACTTCGGGGTCGAGGGCCAGGGCCCGCGCGATCGCGACACGCTGCCTTTGCCCGCCGGACAGCTCGTTCGGGTACCGCTGCATGGTGGACTGCGGCAGCGCCACCTGGTCCAGGAGCTCCCGGACCTTCTTCTCCCGGCTGACCTTGTCACCGATCTTGTGGGTCCGGAGCGGTTCCTCGATGGTCCTGAAGATGTTGTACATCGGGTCGAGTGAACCGTACGGGTCCTGGAAAATCGGCTGGACGCGGCGCCGGAACTTGAAGATCTCCCGGCTGTTCAGGGTGGAGGTGTCCACGCCGTCGAATACGATCCGCCCCGACGTCGGTGCGAGCAGGTTGAGGACCATCTGGGCCACCGTGGACTTGCCGGAACCCGACTCCCCCACGATCGCCGTCGTCGTCCCGCGTTTGACGTTGAACGAGACGTTGTCCACCGCTTTGAAGTCCGTTGCCTTGCCCACTCCGGAGCGCAGCTTGAAGACCTTGCTGAGGCTTTCGACCTTCAGGACGTCGTCTGACAACGCCTTTTCGACCACAGCTTCGGTGGGCGCGAGGAGTTCTTCCGTCTGGATTCCTTCGGCCTTGGCGGCCTGGATCCTCCGGGAAGCCAGCGACGGCGCCGAGGCCACCAACCGCTGGGTGTAGGGGTGCTGCGGGTTACGAAGCAATTCGAGCGAAGGACCGGCCTCCACCACGTTGCCGCGGTACATGACCACCACTTTGTCCGCACGCTCGGCAGCCAGGCCAAGATCGTGGGTGATGAGCAAGACCGCCGTGCCGAGCTCCGCCGTCATGGTTTCGAGGTGGTCCAGGATCTGCCGCTGCACCGTGACGTCCAGGGCCGACGTCGGCTCATCCGCGATCAGGAGCCGCGGCTGGCAGGACAGGCCGATGGCGATCAGGGCCCGCTGGCGCATGCCGCCCGAGAATTCGTGCGGGTACTGCTTGGCGCGGCGTGCGGAGTCCGGCAGCCCGGCTTCGCCCAGGACGCGGGCGACGTCGGCAGGACCGCTGGGCTTGCCGTTGGCGCGCAGTGTCTCGCGGACCTGGTAGCCGATTTTCCAGACCGGGTTGAGGTTGGACATCGGATCCTGCGGAACCATGCCGATCGTGTTGCCGCGCAGCTCGATCATGCGCCGTTCCGGAGCATCGGAGATGTCCTCGCCGTCGAGCAGGATCTGCCCGCCGGAAACCCGGCCGTTCTCCGGCAGGAGGCCAATAGCGGCAAGCGCCGTCGTCGACTTTCCCGAACCGGACTCCCCCACAATGGCGACGGTCTCGCCGGGCATGATGGTCAGGTGGGCGTTCTTGACGGCCTGGAATTCGCCGCTCGCCGTCTGGAAGGAGATGGCGAGGTCCCGGATTTCCAGGAGCGGACGCTCTTCGGTTCCGGCTTCGTCGATGGTGATGTTGGACGTTGTCATGATTGCCTCCTTCATCGCTTGCGGCTCTTGGGATCAAGGGCGTCACGCAGCGCGTCGCCAAGCATGATGAAGCTCAGGACCGTGATGGACAGTGCGGTTGCGGGGAACATCAGCACCTCGGGGTTGGTGCGCAACGTGTCCTTCGCCGCGGAAATGTCGTTACCCCAGGACATGATGCTGCCGGGCAGGCCAATGCCAAGGAAGGACAGCGTTGCTTCCGTCACGATGAAGACGCCAAGCTCCATGGTGGCCAGGACGATGATCGGCGCGAGAGCGTTCGGAACGACGTGCCGGACCAGCGTACCGATCTTGGAGACACCGAGCGAGCGTGCGGCAGTGACGAAATCCGCGTTGCGGACCTCGATCACGGCACCGCGGGTGATACGGGCCATTTGCGGCCAGCCGAGCATCACGATGACCACGACCACCGTGAAGACGCTCTTGTTCTCGCGGAAGAAGGGGAGCTGGGTAACTACCAGCGCACCGAGGACCAAAGGCAACGCAAAGAAGATGTCGCCGATGCGGGCAATGATGGTGTCAACCCAGCCGCCGAAGAAGCCTGCCAGCGCGCCGAGCGTAACTCCGATGATCAGGACGAAGATGACGGAGACGACGCCGACGGTCAGGGATGCCTGCGTGCCGTGGATGACGCGGGAGTAGATGTCGCAGCCCTGGAAGGTGAATCCCAGGGGGTGGCCGGCCGAGGGGCCCGCCAGGGAGTCGCCCAGCTGGCAGTTGTCGTTCGGGGCTGTCTGGGTGAACAGGCCCGGGAAGAACGCGACGACCAGGAGCAGCACAATCATGAGCGCCGAGATGATGAAGAGCGGCCGACGGCGGAGCTTCCGCCAGGCATCCGCCCACAGGCTCAGGGGTGCTGCGTCGACCTTGAGGGTATCTGTCGCGAGCAGCGGTGTCTCGTCGATAGGGGCAACGTAGTGCTCGATCTGACGGTTACTTTTCATAACGGATCTACTTTTCATAGCGAATCCTGGGGTCAAGCCAGGCGTAAAGGAGGTCCACCAACAGGTTGGCGGCAACGAAGACCAGTACCAGCACGCTCACGATGGCGACGACGGTGGGGCCTTCGCTGCGGATCACGGCCTGGTAGAGCTTCTGGCCGACGCCGGGCACGTTGAAAATGCCTTCGGTGACGATCGCACCGCCCATCAAGCCACCCAGGTTCGCGCCCAGGTAGGTGACCACGGGAATCATGGAGTTTCGCAGGATGTGGGCCAGCACCACGCGGGGGCGGGAGAGGCCTTTCGCGGTTGCGGTGCGGACGTAGTCGGCGTTCATGTTTTCAATGACCGAGGCCCGGGTGAGGCGCAACACGTAGGCAAAGGACACGAGGCCAAGGACTGCGGCCGGAAGGATCAGGGTGCCCCAATCCGCGTTGGATCCAACGGTCGGCTTGGCCCAGCCGAGCTGCACGCCAACGACGAGCTGAAGCACGAAGCCCAGGACGAACGTCGGGACGGCGATGACCACGAGGGAGGCGACCAGCACGGTGGAGTCGAAGATCTTCCCCTTGCGCAGGCCGGCAATCAGGCCGAAGGCCACACCGAAGACAGCCTGGATGGCAAGGGCCTCGACGGCGAGCATCGCGGTGACCGGGAAAACGCGGCCAAGGGTGGCGGCGATTGGCTGGCCGGTGAAGTCCACCCCGAGGTTGAACGTGAAGAGGTTCTTGAGGAACAGGCCGTACTGGACCCAGAACGGCTGGTCGAGGTTGTATTGCTGGCGCAGCGCGGCAATGACCGACTCGCTGGGCGGCCGGTCGCCGAATAGGGCGCGGATGGGGTCGCCCGGGAGGGCAAAGACCATGAAGTACACGAGCAGGGTGGTTCCCAGGAATACGGGAATGACCTGCAGCAAACGCCGGAGGATGTACTGGGTCACAGCAACGGTTCCTGGGCGCTCTTGAAAATGTGGGGATTCATTAGGGACAGCTTTCGTGCCGAATCAAGGCATGGGGGCCCGGTTTGTGGCCGGACCCCCATACGCTAACGAGCTTGGAACGAGTCCAGTAGGACTACTTTGCGGTGATGTTGTAGTACAGCAGGACGCCGTTCCAGCCGGAGTCGACGTTGCTGACGTTCTGGCTCCATACAGCCTGGCGTGCCTGGTACCACAGGGGCAGGTTCGGGAGGTCCTTGAAGAGGATTTCCTGTGCCTGGGTGAACTTCTTGTTGGCGTCGTCCGTGGACTTGGACGCCAGGCCCTCGGTGAGCAGCTTGTCGAACTCGGGGTTGCTGTAACCCTCGTAGTTGGCACTGGCACCGGTCTTCAGCAGCGGGCCGAGGAAGTTGAACAGCGACGGGTAGTCTGCCTGCCAACCGGCGCGGGTGAAGCCCGGGAGGGTCTTGGCCGTGCGGAGGTTCAGGATCTCGGCGAACTTGGCGAACGGCTGGCCTTCTGCCTTGATGCCGAGGTTGTTCTTCAGGTTGTTGGCAACGGCGTCAATCCATTCCTTGTTGCCACCATCGGTGTTGTACGCGAGCTGAAGAACCTTGTCCGCGGGCCACGGGCTCATGGCGTTTGCCTTTGCCCAGAGGTCCTTGGCCTTCGCGGCGTCGAACTTCAGAACGTCGGAGCCGGTCACGTTGGCGTTGTAGCCGTCAATGGACGGAGACGTGAAGTCCTTTGCCGGAATACGGGTGCCGCTGTAGACAACCTTGGTGATTTCGTCGCGGTTGATGGCCATCGAGATGGCCTGGCGGCGGAGCTTACCGGCGTCTCCCTGGAACTCAGGCAGGTAGTTCGGGATGTTCAAGGTTGCGTTGCCGGCGTAAGCCTTGTTCAGGCTGTGGTCCGGGAAGTCCGTGGTGTAGGTCTTCAGGGCGTTCGTCGGCAGGACGTCGGTAACGTCAAGGTTGTTGGCCTGGACGTCCGTGTAAGCCGGAGCCGGGTCGGTGTAGAACTTGAAGGTCACGCCGCCGTTCTTGGCCATACGGGTGCCCTGGTAGTCCGGGTTCTTGACGAGGGCGATCTGGCTGTCGTGCTGCCAGGCACCCTTGGCGGCCATCTTGTACGGGCCGTTGCCGATGGGGTTTTCGCCGAAGGCCTTCGGGTCCTTGAGGGCGTCGGCCGGGAGCGGCATGAAGGCGGAGTAGCCGAGGCGCTGCGGCCAGTCGGCCTCCGGCTGTGCCAGCTTGACCGTGATGGTCGAATCGTCCTTCAGCACCAGGCCGGACATCGTCTGGGCGGTCGGTGCGGGAGTCGACTTTGACTTGCCGTCCGCGCCCTTGGTCTTCGTGACGGCGCTGACTGCGTCGTAGCCTTCGATGGATTCGAAGAAGCTGCTGCTGGACTGGGCGTTGGTGCTCAGTGCGGCGAAGTTCCAAGCATCAACGAAGCTCTTGGCAGTGACTGCCTCGCCGTTGGTGAACTTGGCGCCCTTCTTGACCTTGATGGTGTAGTTCTGGCCGTCGCTCGTGTCAATGGATTCCGCGAGTGCGTTCACGGACTTGCCCCTGGCGTCGTAGCTGGTCAGGCCTTCGAACAGGAGGTCGACAACGCGGCCGCCGTACACCTCGTTGGTGTTGGAAGGGATCAGGGGGTGCTGGGGTTCATTGCTGTATGCGGTGATGATTTTGTTCGGATCGCCGGCAGCGGTCTGGCCACTGCTTCCGGAGCCAGAGCTGCCGCATCCGGTGAGGGCAAGTGCGGCGACTGCCAGCAAGCCAAGAGCTTTGGAAGTGCGCGAAAAACGCATTCCGCCTCCTAAGGATTCAGGGGGATGGGTCGGGGCAACTCATAGCTGCCCCCGGGGCCAGGCACAGAATTATCCTGTGACGCGGCCTACATGGATGTGTAATCCTAACCACACCTTGTCCGAAATATGGAATCCCATTGGCATGAACAACGAAGTGTGCTCTTGACAGTTTTAGTAATGAAGCAGTCATTTCAAGTAAATGAAGCGGTCATTTCACGTAATGGGTGTTTCATTGCTACACTCGACATGCCTGACCCTTGTTTTTCCCCGGAATGTAGGGCTTTTTCAGGCACCCCGAAGAGGGACAACGGAGACACCCAGCGCCTCAAAAAACACGAAAAGAGCCCCCGCCGGCCAATGGCCACGGGGACTCCTTTGCGGTTGCGACAGCGAGTACGTGCCGCCGGGAATGCCTCCCGGGTTGCTACTCGATCCCGGCGGCCATGAGCTGGGCGCGCAGTTCCCGGCGCTCGCGCTGCTTCTCAGGGTCCGGAAGGGGTACCGCAGCCAGCAGCCTCTGCGTGTAAGGCTCCTGCGGATTGCGAAGGATCTGTTCCCGGGTGCCCTGCTCCACGATCCTGCCGCGCTGCATCACGCAGATCCGGTCTGCGAGCACATCAACCACGGCGAGGTCGTGCGTGACGAACAGGCACGCGAATCCCAGCTCCCTCTGCAGGTTCTGGAAGAGTTCCAGGACCTTTGCCTGTACCGAAACGTCGAGCGCCGACGTCGGCTCATCAGCGACCATGAGCTTGGGCTGCAGCGACAGCGCCCGGGCAATGCCGACGCGCTGCTTCTGGCCGCCTGACAATTCATGCGGATACCGGTTGCGGTAGCCGCGCGGCAGTTCCACCTGGTCCAGGAGGGTCTCAATCCGTTTCTGCAGATCGACGCCCTTCGCGACCCCGGCGAGGTACATCGGCTCGCCGATACTTTCGCCGATGGGCAGCCGCGGGTTCAACGACGACGACGGATCCTGGAACACCATGCCGATGTCCCGCCGCACTTCGTGCAATTGCTTTCCATTCCGCTTTGCAGCGGAAATGTCCTGACCCACAACACGCATGCTGCCTGCGGCTACCGGCAAGAGTCCGACGGCGGCGCGTCCAATGGTCGTTTTGCCCGATCCGGACTCCCCAACAAGGCCTACCACTTGACCGGGGTAGATCACGAGGTTGGCTTCCTCGACGGCGCGGAATGCGGGAACCCGGCCCTGTTTGGGGTACTCGATAGCCACGTCGATCAGCTCAAGCACGGGCTCACCCTTGGGCTTGGCAGCTTCTTCTGCCGCTGTCTTCAAAGCAGCCTGGTTCTCGAGTTCCCTCCGGACCAGCTCATCGTGATCGACCGATTCCAGCTCCGTATTAGTTGCCGCAGCCAATGCTGCGGTCACGTCGACGTCGGCCGTGTCCGCGCCCTGCCCCAGATGGGGAACAGCGGCTAGCAGAGCTTGTGTGTATTCGTGCTGCGGGTTGGAGAAGATCTGTTGCGCAGTACCGCTCTCTACGATGACGCCCTTGCGCATCACCGCAATGCGATCGGCGAGGTCGGCCACCACGCCCATGTCGTGGGTGATCAGGACGATGGCACTGTCCAGCTTGTTGCGCAGGTTGCGCATCAGGTCCAGGATTTCGGCCTGGACAGTCACGTCCAAGGCAGTAGTGGGTTCGTCTGCGATCAGGAGTTTAGGATCACAGGACAATGACTGCGCGATCATGGCTCGCTGCCGCTGGCCGCCGGAGAGCTGGTGAGGATAGGACTTGAAGGCCTTCTCGGGGTCTGGCAGCTCCACCAGGTCGAGCATGCGCACGGCCCGCTGCCTGGCTTCATCAGGGGAGATCGAGTTGTGCAGCCGGATCGTCTCCACTATCTGCGCACCCACGGTGTACACGGGGTTGAGTGCGGTCATGGGCTCCTGGAAGATGACCGCGACGTCCTTGCCCCGGACTTCCCGGATATTGCCTGACTTGTCACCCAGTAACTCCTTGCCCGAGAGCTTGACACTCCCCCGAACCCGGCTGTTGCTGGGCAGCAAGCCGAGCAGGGCCATGGAACTAGCACTCTTGCCGGAACCAGACTCGCCGACGATCGCGAGGACCTCGCCGGCCCTGACCTCGTAGTTCAGTCCGATGGCGGCAGGGACCCATTTCTTGTCGACACCGAAGTCGACGCTGAGATCGCGTACTTCCAGGACCATGGCCCCGCGCGCGCTCTTGTCCGACTCGGTCTCGAGGTGGGTAGCCTCCGGTTCGGGGCTGGCGTTGTCAGTCATGTTGGGTCTTCCCTTCCACCCGGGCCACCCTCCAAGGGGTGATTAGTGAAGTAGCCCGGAATCCTGAATTATTAGGGGCATGAGCAGAGCGCCGTATGCCGGAAATGTCGAAATCTTCAAGGCCCGCACCAGCAAGATGTTTGCTTGGATCTGCTGGGCAGTTGCCGTTTTCGGAGTTGTCGTTACGCTCGTGGCAGCCGGGCCGCGCGCCCTTCCGGGCACCACTCCCCTGCTCTTCATAGCGTTCCTTGGCTGGTTGCTTTTCTGGCGCCCGGTAGTGGTGGTCAGGGATTCCGGCGTCGCGCTGGAGAATCCCTACCGGACCATCGATGTTCCGTGGGACGCCCTGGTGCAGGTTGATACCCGCTTCGCCCTCACCCTCGTGACGCCTCACAAGAGGTACCCGGCCTGGGCTGCTCCCGCGCCGGGAATCTGGGGCGGGCGCAATGCCCGCCCCGAGCACCTCAAGGGACTCCCGGGCACCACCTACGGCCCCGGCAGCTCGGTTCGCCCCGGAGACCTCAAGAACACCGATTCGGGTGCCGCAGCGGTCCTCGTCCGCACCCGCTGGCAGGACCTCGTAGAAGCCGGACGCGTAGAACCCGGCCGGGCTGAGGACGCTTTGGTGACGGTCGCCGTCGGATGGTTCCGGATAGCGGCAACCGTGGCCCTGGCCGCGGCCAGCTACTGGGCGGTCTTCCTTTAGGAGGTTTCCCTGCACGGGTAGCACTCAGCTGCCTTTCGAGGCATCGGCAACCGGCGCCGTCGTGCTGGAGTGGCGCGCTGTTTCGACGGCGGTCTTGGCTTTGAACTTCTTCTGCCGCGGATCGAACGCGTCCCGCAGTCCGTCGCCGATGAAGTTGATGCTCAAGCAGATGAGGATGATGAACAGGCCGGGGAACCAGAACAACCACGGCCTTGTGGCGAAAGCTTCTTGGTTTTGCGCAACCAACAGGCCGAGCGAGGTATCGGGAGCCTTCACGCCGAGGCCCAGGTAGCTGAGGGCGGTCTCCAGCAGGATCGCTGCGGACATGGTCAGCGTCACGTTGACGATCAACACACCGACGGCGTTCGGGAGGATGTGCTTGAAGATGATCCTTGCGTTGGAGGCTCCGGAGATCCTGGCTGCGTCTACGAACTCCCGCTCGCGCAGGGTCAGGAACTCACCGCGGACCAGGCGGGCGAGGCCCACCCAGAGGACGAAGCCAAGGAAGACGCCAAGAATGACGACGCCGTTGTTGGAAGCGAATCCTGCAATCCAACTGCCTTCATCCCTGCGGTTGGCAATCTGGCCAACCACGGCCGCAAGGAGCAGCACGGGGATGATGATGATGACGTCGGTGAGGCGCATGAGGACGGCTTCCACCCAGCCGCGGAAATAACCGGCAAGGCCGCCGACGATTGCGCCGACCGCACCCGCGATGGCGCCGATCAGGACCATGACAGTGATGGACTGTTGGGCACCGCGCATGGTCATGGCAAACAGATCGCGTCCAATCCTGTCCTGGCCGAACGGGTGCTCTCCCCAGGCAAGCGGCCACAACGACGACGTCGGGACACCATCGTTGACGAGGGGCGAAACATCCACGTGGTTGTACTTCCACCACCCAGGGATGCCAAAAGCACCCACTGAAGTGAAAGCGAGCAGGAAGATCGCAGCGAATACTGCGAGCCCGATCAAGGCACCGGTGTGGCCAAAGAACCGTTTACGGACAATCTGGCCTTGGCTGAGGCCACCGGTAACTTCGATGCCGGCCTCGGCCCGTGCTGCTTCGGCAAGCGCCTGTTGTGCCAGAATTTCTTCCTCTTGGGTTGGCTGGCTCATGCTTTGATCCTTACGCGTGGGTCGAGAGCGGAGTAAGCGAGGTCCGCTACGAGGTTGAAGACCATTGCGGTGATGGCGACGCACAGGAAGACGCCCATCACCGGGTTCACGTCGGAGCGTTGCAGTCCGTCAATGAAAAGGAAGCCCATGCCGCGGACGGAAAACACCGATTCCGTGATGACCGCACCACCTATCAATGCGCCGATGTCGAACGCGACGATCGTCGCGATGGGTATCAGGGCGTTCCGGAACGCGTGGCCCATGATCACGGACCGTTCGCTCAAGCCCTTCGCCCGTGCTGTCCGGATGTAGTCCATGTTCATGATTTCCAGCATCGATGAGCGCGTGAACCGTGTGTAGCTGGCCAGGGAGACCAGGATCAGGGCGATCGTGGGCAATACGAGGTGGGTGAGCGTATCGGTGGACATGATCCAGAAGTCACCCTGGATGTTCGGGGTTCCCGCCCCGATGGTGGCGATGGGACGCCCACGAACCCGGCTGTTGTTGAAGTACGACGGCCATGCCTGCATGAAGCGGTCCAGGACCACGAGCGCTCCGACCAGGAACGCCGTGATAGCGGCGGCACGCATTGACTGTCCACGGTCGAAACCGCCCATGAAGTACCCGACGGCCACGCCAACAAGGACGGTGGCGATGCCAAGGAGGAATATCATGAGCCCGGTCGCGTCATTGAGCAACGGCTGGACAGCGAAGTAGGCGATCACGCCGATGCCCACAACAATCAGGCTCGATTGCAGGGCCTTGCGGTTCTTGAGCCCTGAAACCAATACCGTGACTCCGAAGGCAATTCCCACTCCAAGAATGGCGATGATGACGGGACCCAAACCTGGATTGCGGAACCACTGAGTCAGGGAGAAGTAGAAAAGGATAAGGGAGACAGCCGCGAAGACCGAGCCGCCGACGATCAGTCGGCGTTTGGCCGCTCCACCGACGACTACTGCGGCGATGACGCCGAGAACGGCACCGATCCCCAAGGCCACGGCAGGCGGTATTTCCGGATTTCGAAGGAAGTCGTTGAAGCCGATGGCACCGAATTCCTTGAGGAGGACGGCCACCCAGAAGATCGGCAGCGAGAAGAACAGGAACGCCATGAACGTCACGCCGTAGTCCAAGGCGCTGTACTGACGGAGGGCGGTGACGATGCCGAGGGAGATGCCGATCAGGATGGCCAGGACTGTGGCGCCCGTGACGAGCGTGAGCGTTTGAACCAAGGCAAAGCCGAGAGCCTCCGTAATTGGTTGTCCGGCGATGTTCTTGCCAAGGTTGCAGGCGTTTCCAAACGGCACAACACATTGGGCCGCACCGCCAAGCCATTTGAAATAGCGCAACGGCGGCGGAGTGTTGAGATCAAGCAGATTGATGCGGGCATCCATCAGCGCTTGCCGGTTCGGCGCGCTGCTGGCTCGGAATTCTGCCAGGGGATCTCCGGACGACGCTGTCAGGAGATACACCAGGAACGATGCTCCGAGAAGAATGAATGCGGCGGTAACCAACCGCCGGACAATATAGGTCAACATGGTGAGGAACCTCGAAATCCAGGCCCGGGTTCGCCGGCGCCCATCGCAGAATCGTGCCCGTTCCTTGGATGAGGTTGTGGGAAGCGGACAATATGCCGGTGCACCAACCAAAGCGCCGGGACCATGATACGTCGGTCCCGGCGCCTTGGCAGGTAATTTAGCTCAGCGAGCAAGGTTTACTTCTGAGCCCACTCCCAGAAGTTCCACCAAACACCAGTCTGGTTCGGCATGAGCTTCACGCCGGTGATGCGGTCGCTGTATGCGTCCACGTTCACTGACTGGAAGAGCGGAACACCGTAAGAGCTGTCCCAGATCTTCTTGTCGATCTGCTTCTGGAGATCGTCCTGCTTGCTGCGGTCGGTGGTGACCACGAGCTCCTCCATCAGCTTGTCCGCATCGGTGTTGCTGAACTGGTTGAAGTTGTTGCCACCAGCGGTCTTGAAGATCTGCGGAACACCGGAGACTCCGACACCCGGGTTGATCCACCCGAAGATGGTTGCGTCATAGCCGCCCTTGCCCAAGGCCTTGCCCCAGTCAGAGGCGCCCAAGCCGCCGTCGACGATCTTGAAGCCAGCCTTGGTGGCGGATTCGCGGATCAGCGAGAAAGCGTCAACACGGTTCGGGTTGTCCTTGTTGTACATGATGCGGATTTCCGGAGTCGCACCGTTCAGGAGCTTCTTGGCACCATCAATGTCCACGTCCTGGAAGGCCGAGGAGCCATTGTTCTTGGCGGAATCAGCGTACGCGGCCTGCTGGGGAACGAAGATCTGGGAGTCCAGCGGCTTCGCATTCGGATCAAGCTTGCCGATGATCTTGTTGACGATGTCCTTGCGGGGCACCGTCTTCATGAAGGCGGTACGTACGTTCTGGTCGGCCAGCGGACCCGAGAAGTTCAGGTCCAAGTGGTCGAAGGCCAGCTGGTTGCCCTGGTCGACGGTAACGCCCTGGCTGGAGAGTGCCTTCAACTGGTCGAGGGTGTCCGCAGAAGCCTGCGGGGCAATGATGTCCGCCTCGCCGTTCTTGAGGGCCTGGACCTGGGCCGGCGCCGAGCCGATGTACCGGACGGTGATTTCGTCAAGGTTTGGAGTCGGTCCCCAGTTGTAGTCCTTGTTGCGGACCATGGTGAGGGACTGGTCCTGGTTCATGCTCTTGACGATGTAAGGACCGTTCGAGAGGAACAGGGTCGGGTCGGCGGGAAGCGTCTTCGTATCGAAGCCGGTGTTCCACATGTCCGACATTGCCTTCAGCTTCGGATCCGCGGGAAGTGGTGCCTTGGAATCTCCGCGCGGCTTGCTCTTGAAGAAGTCAATCAGGGCCTGGGTGTCCTTCAGGCCGGCCTTCTGGGCGAGGACGTGGGCAGGAACGTCAATGCCGGGACCACCAAGCACGATCTCCCAGTCGGCGAAAGGCTTGGAGTACTTGAGCGTGAGGGTCTTGTTGTTGTTGCTGATCTCCGGAAAGTCCGTCAGGCTGAGGCCCGTGTTGTCGCCAGCGTACGAGAAGTAGGACGTACCCGTCTTGGCCTTGGAATCAGCGTCATCGTAGTAACCGGAGAAGGCCGCCCACTGCAGGAGGAGGTCAGCTGCGGAGACCGGGGTGCCGTCAGACCACTTCACACCGTCGTTGATGGTGTACTTGACGGTCAGCGGGTTGTCCGAGACCTTCTCCATCTTGCCGAACTTGTCGTTGTGAACGACGTTCAGCTTGTTGTCGATGTAGTAGAAGCCCGAGTGCGTTGCGTAGCTGACCTTGGAGTTGATGTCAGTATTGCCGTCGGCTGTGTTGGGATTGAACGTGTTGAAAGCGTTGACCTCGACCACAGTGGCCGTGCCACCCGTCTTGGCGGCTCCGGTGGATGGGGTATTGCCACCGGAATTGCCGGCACAGGCGCTCAGTGCGATCGCGGCGATTGCCGCGATACCCACTGCTTTGGAAGTACGTCCGAAACGCATTCCGCCTCCTATTTTTTGAGTGGAAAAAGCCGGCGCTGTTGACTCCGGCAGACTGCCACAACCCCCTCAGCAGGCTTGTGGCTGGTCTCACATGAGCAGTAGCCTAGCGCCCGGAACGGATGTTTGGGTCCAAAGTTTCCCGCCGGTAAAGTTTGTTATCGAGATGCAATCATTGAAGGACGTCCTAGTGGTTCCGTAATCCACGCCAACATGACATAAGCCACGATTCAAGGCGAACAGGGGCCTATGTCAGTTAATTCCCCATCACTGAACCCTCCAGGCCGGGAGAGACCGCGTGCGCCGCTGGCAGGGTGCAGGGGGTATTCAGGCCTCGTCTTGGGTTTAGGTTGAGGCGTATGAGCGAGAAATTCACTTATGAGGCCGGTCCCCGTGATAAAGGACGCAGCGAGGGCGAGGTATCGGACTTCCCGGAGATTCAGCCGGGCGGAGAGTACCAATGGTCTGGTTTGGCACACGGCCAGCCTCTAGCCGACGAACCCGCTCGTGAGTCCGACGACGGCGAGTCCGCGACCGTAGTCTGGTACCCGAAACCGACTAGCCCGATCTGTGTGGACTTCTATATGCGCCGTTTCAGTCCAACGTGGGCAGTCCGATATCCGAGTCGGGCGTAGAAGGCTCGAGCCCGCTCCCGTGCCTCGTCCGTGGTCACCTGTGCCAGTTGCGCCCCACGCGCACGCCCAAAATTGTGTGCCCACTCGAGCATCGCGGTGCCCAAGCCATGTGAGCGCTCCGCGGCCGCAACTCGAAGTCCCTCGATCTGTAGTCGGGAAGAACCACCCCGGGAAAGACCTGGAATGACGGTCAATTGCATCGTGGCAACGATGCGATCGGCATCATCGCGGACAACCCCCAGATAGTTGGAACTGTCGCGAACAACCAGGTTGTAGGCCGCCTCGTATCGTTCGAGCTCGACGCACTCACGATCGGGACCGAACTGATCATCAGACAACAGCGCGGCGATGGCTTCGACATCGTCGCGACTCGCGCGTTCCAGCCTGAAGGTCCGGCCCGCCACCTGCAGCAGTCCTTGAACCGACGATCGCGCATCTGCCTGCAAACGAGCGACCAGCAGATCAAGCCATCCGCCGACGTTGGCTCGAGCCTCAATGGTGTCGGGATAGCGGCATCTCAAGTGCAGACCTGACTCGTCCAGGATGAACCAAAGCATGACGCCGTCGGTGTCGATTGTCGCGCTCACATAATGGGCATCGAGTCCGACAGAGTCGATTCGCACCGGCAGTCTGCGCAGGTCCAGCCAGGAGATCGCGAACATACCAGGAGCTACGGGCATGCCGCCCCATGGAGCCAGGACGTCCGCGAGCGGCCACGAGCCAAGCTGCACAGCCTCTTTTACCGCGGCCGCCGCGGCGCGCGGCTCGGCGACTGCCGACTCAAGTACCGAATTAGTAATGAACCAGCCCACTGAGTCATGCCAGTTGTCGTCGAAGCGGCTGTGCACGGGAAAAACGGCCCGCAGCGGGGATCCTGCCAACTCGTGGGTCACCGCTGTCATCGCAACAACAGCGAGCGCGAGCGTCGAGACACCGTCGTTGCGGGCCTGGGCAGCAAATGCGGCACCGTCATCGAGATCGAAGACATCGCGAACTTCTACACGCTCGCGCTGCGGATCGGGCGCACCCAGGGGCAGTGGGAATTGCGGCATGACGCCGCCGCTTTCACCGATGATTTCTTCCCATCGGTGACGCACATGGTCCGGCGCCGCATTCCGATCCAACAGTGCTTGGGTGTGTTCAACAAATGCCGGCGCTGCCCCAGGCAACAGTTCACGGCCGGCCCTCCCGGCATCGAGCGCGGACAGCAGGTCTCGCGCGAGCACCAGCATGGACCACATATCGACGTGGGCGTGGTCGGCCGCAATCACGACGGTGAGTCCAGCAGCAGTCTCCAATACGCACAGCCGGTGTGAGGGCTGTTGGTATGGCGAACATGCGGCATCGAGAATGTCCCGCACCGCGTCATTGACTGCCTGGCCGGGAGATACCTGATGCTCCACCCAGGTTCCCGGACCAATTTCAATTTCGTAAAGCTCCGGATCACCATCCGCACCGGGCACGAATGCCGTTCGCAGTGTGCCATGACGGGCGACGACAGCGAGCCAGGCATCGGCGATTGACTCACGACGGGTGGGTGAAGGCAACCGAAAAGACAATGCCATCCAGGAGCCGGGGCGGTCGCCTGCCCCCACATGGAGCCGCTGGTCAAAGGACACTGGAAGACGTCGGTCGAGCGCAGACACACTGACGTCGTAGCCCCAAAGTCGTCCAAACGGGAGGCGCAGGTGCGTGACGTTGGTCAGCCGCATGGCAGTATCCTATCGCCCCGGATAGCCTGAATGTTCAACGCGGCCACTCGACGTGACGCGGTCAGTCACGAAACGAGGAGCCTGATGCCCACTTTCGAGGTTCCCGGAGCCGAGCTTGCGGTTGCTTTGAGCGACGAAGGTGGACATCCGGTTGTCCAACTGCATGGCCTTACCTCAAGCCGCGCGCGCGATCGGGTGCTCAACCTCGACCTCGGTCGAGGGCTTAGTGGAACTCGACTTCTGCGGTACGACGCACGCGGCCATGGCCGGTCGACGGGGCGGAAGGTTCCCGAGGAATATCAATGGCAAACCCTCGCCGATGACCTCCTGCGACTGCTCGATCACTGGTTCCCGGGCGAACGTGTCCACGGAGTTGGTCCCTCCATGGGTACCGGCACACTCCTGCATGCCGCTTCCCGCGAGCCAGACCGCTTTACTGGGCTCACGCTTATGGTGCCACCCACCGCGTGGGAAACCCGGGCTGCACAGGCTGCAAACTACCGGGTTGCCGCGGCGTTGATCGAGTCTGTAGGTGTCGGGGCATTCCTCGCCACCACTCGCGGAGCAACACCGCCGCCGGCCACGGTCGGTGCGCCGGAGACGGTGCCCGACGTCGCCGACGCCCTCTTGCCATCGTTGTTTCGAGGCGCGGCACTCAGCGATCTGCCTGCTCGGGAAGCCGTCGCGCGAATCGACATACCGACGACAATCTTGGCGTGGGTCGATGATCCGGGCCACCCGCTGTCAACCGCGGAATCCCTTGCCGCACTGCTCCCCCAGGCAACGCTGACCGTCGCCCACAGCCCGGAAGACGTCGAAACCTGGCCCAATATTCTGAGCCAGGATGTCGCCCGTCGGGGCTAAGCGACGATTCGCTCGAATACTTGCTCACAGTTAAGCGGAACGAGACCCGCTACGGTTCACACCGCGATCGGGCGGGTGGTTAGGCTGGGTGGATGGCGACAGTTATCCTCGTGCGGCACGGCCGCACCACAGCCAATGCCACTGGGCTGCTGGCCGGTCGGGCCGCCGGCGTCAACCTGGACCAAATCGGGCGCGACCAGGCGGCTCTGACCGGAGACCGGCTCGCGGCCGTGCCCTTGATCGCGGTGGTGTCGAGCCCGCTTGAGCGTTGTCAGCAGACCGCCCAACTCATCCTCGATCGCCAGACGGGCACGCCGTACGCGCCGGTCGAGCCCGATCTCATCGAGTGCGATTACGGCCAGTGGCAGGGCCGCACGCTGAGCGATCTCGCGTCGGAGGATCTGTGGCCGGTTGTGCAGTCCCAACCGTCCGCCGTCGTCTTTCCCGGCGGTGAATCCATGGCCGCCATGCAGGCTCGGTCGGTGGCAGCGATTCGACGCCACGATGCAGCCTTCGAAGCCGAGTGCGGGCCAGGAGCCGTGTGGGTGGCAGTGAGCCACGGTGACATCATCAAGTCAATCCTTGCCGAAGCGCTCGGCATGCACCTTGACCTGTTCCAGCGTATTACCGTGGGCCCCGGCTCCGTATCGATCGTGCGCTACGGCGCTAGTGGGCCCAGCGTCCACGCGACCAACACCGACGCGGGTGATTTGTCGTGGCTGTCAAACGGCATCCATTCTGGCGATGCGCCGGTCGGCGGCGGTGCAGGGCAAAACGCACCATAAGCCTCATGTGCCTAGAATACTGACATGCCTACACGTGTTCACGAGTTTGCCTGGCCTGACCGGGTCGTCGTGGGCACCATCGGCCTTCCGGGGGCCCGAACGTTCTACCTGCAGGTGCGCGCAGGGACGCAGATCGTGAGCATTGCCATGGAGAAACAGCAGTCGGCCCTGCTCGCGGAGAAGATCGACGAAATTCTCGACCAGCTCATCACCCTCGAAGGCAACCCCTTCAGCGTCCCCACGGGCACTCCCGTTGAACTTGTCGACAATGACCAACTCGATACCGTTCAGGAGCAGTTTCGCACCGGCGCCATGAGCTTGGCTTGGGACCCAACCACGGCACAGCTCGTACTAGAGGCCTACCCCATCACCGATGTCGATGCTGATGACAACGACGCACCGCTTGATGAGGACGGCGCCAACGTGCCCGAAATGCTGCTGGTGCGAATGCCGGTCGGCACCGCCCGCGCATTCGCCAAGCGCACCCGCGAGATCGTGGGCGCCGGGCGTCCGACGTGCCCGCTCTGCGGTTACCCCATAGACGCCGACGGGCACATCTGCACCCTTCCCGAGGCCTGATGCCGACGCCGGACCTAGTGACCGCCGAGCTGACGCTCACCGGCCGTATCACGACGGCTTCAAACGCTACATTTCTTGGCCGCATCGGCGACGTGGTGGTCGTCTATAAGCCGATAGCAGGCGAAACTCCGCTGTGGGACTTTCCCCACGGCACCCTGGCGCACCGTGAGGTGGCCGCCTACCTTGTCTCGCAGGTCTTCGGCTGGGACATCGTGCCACACACCTGGCTGCGCGATGGTCCAATGGGCAAAGGAATGGTGCAGCTCTGGCAGGAGCAAGACCCCGCCCAAATCGCCGTGAACCTGGTCGCGACAGACCACGTGCCGAAGACGGGCTGGAAACACGTTCTCGAGGGACAAGATGAGAACGGACGGATGGTCACCCTCGTTCACGAAGACTCGCCAGCGCTCAGACGCATGGCGGTGTTCGACGCGGTCGTCAACAACGCCGACCGCAAAGGCGACCACATTCTTGCCATGACGGACGGACACCGTCACGGCGTGGACCACGGGCTCACCTTTCACCGTGGCCACAAGCTGCGCACAGTGCTGTGGGGATGGCTGGGAGACCCTCTAACCCCCGAGGAACGCGACGGCATCGATCGTGTCAGCAAAGGACTCCACGGTGAGCTGGGCCGAACCCTGGCGGAATTGCTCAGCGCCGAAGAAATCGCATCGCTCGCCGCGCGCTGCGCACGGTTACGCCTGGCAGGACGGTTTCCGGCTCCGAGCGGTGCGGCGTCGGCAGTGCCCTGGCCGCTGTTCTAAGCACGACTGCACTCCTCGGGACACTCCAGGACCGACTACTTCTTGCCCGGGCCGCAGAGGTTAGACGTTGAAGCGGAACTCCACCACGTCGCCGTCGGCCATGACGTATTCCTTGCCTTCAATACGGACCTTGCCGCGGGACTTGGCCTCGGCCATGGATCCGGCGTCGATAAGGTCATCGAAGGAGACAACTTCGGCCTTGATGAATCCGCGCTGGAAAT
The DNA here is from genome assembly GCF_030209755.1 of Arthrobacter sp. efr-133-TYG-118. Taxonomy (GTDB): domain Bacteria; phylum Actinomycetota; class Actinomycetes; order Actinomycetales; family Micrococcaceae; genus Arthrobacter. The sequence goes on from NZ_JARVRH010000002.1 coordinate 61,162, forward strand.
CCGTGTGGATAACTCCTGCAGCCAGGGGCGCGGTGTCGCCTCGGTGGATGGTCCAGGCACGGGCTTCCTTGGGACCCGCTGTGAGGTAGGTCTGTAGTCCGAGCGTGTGGAAACCGACGCGTGCAAGCTGATCGAGGCCGGATTCGTCCTGGCCATTCATCTCGAGCATTTCGCGGGCTTCTTCCTCGTCGAGTTCGACGAGGTCGGATTCCAGCTTGGCGTCAAGGAAAATGCAGTCGGCCGGCGCCACCATGGCACGCAGTTCCTCTTGCTTTTCGGGGTTGCCCAGGATGCCTTCGTCCGAGTTGAAGACGTAGATGAAGGGCTTGGCCGTGAGGAGGCTGAGTTCCTTGAGGTGCTCCATCTCGAGCTTGTCGCTCTTGACTGAGGAGAAGATCGTGTCGCCACGTTCCAGCACGACCTGGGCGGCCAGGATTGCTGCGAGTTCCGCGGCTTCCCGCTTCTTGATCTTGACTTCTTTTTCGATCCGGGGAATGGCCTTTTCGATCGTCTGGAGATCGGCCAGGATCAGTTCGGTGTTGATCGTCTCAATGTCCGAGCGTGGATCGACTTTGCCGTCGACGTGGACAACGTCGGGGTCATCGAAGACGCGGATGACTTGGGCGATGGCTTCGGCTTCGCGGATGTTCGCAAGGAACTTGTTGCCCAGGCCTTCGCCTTCAGAGGCGCCCTTGACGATTCCTGCGATGTCAACGAACGAGACGACGGCGGGCAGGAGGCGCTGCGATCCGAAGACCTCCGCCAACTTCTGCAGGCGCGGGTCCGGGAGGTTGACGACGCCGACGTTTGGCTCGATGGTGGCGAACGGGTAGTTCGCGGCCAGCACCTGGTTGCGGGTCAGTGCGTTGAAAAGAGTTGATTTGCCGACGTTGGGCAGTCCGACGATGCCAATAGTAAGAGCCACGAGCATTGATTCTACCCGTTGTGTGCCCTTCTCCGCTTTGCGGGGGGAACCCAGGACCGGACGCCCGGGTGCCGTGAGCCGGCTTCGCTATATTGTCCGACCCCTATGCCAAGGTTGGAGACATGGATGGTTTTGCAGTAATACTCGCTTTGTTCATGCTTCTTCTCGGAGCGGCCGCCGGGGTGGTGGCTGGCTTCCTCCTGTTTAGGCGCCGCACTGCCGCGCTTGAAGAAGATTTCGACGGCGTCTCCGCCCGGCTTGCCGCGGTAAACGCCCAGTTTGCCGCCGCCGACGCCGAACGCCGGCTTCTGTTGTCACAGAACCGTGAACTGAACGAGTCCAGGAACCAGGATGGCAGTGTGTTGCGCGCCCTTGCCCCTGTTGCCGAGAAGCTAACGGCCGTCCAGCAGCAGGTCTCGCTTCTGGAGCGGGATCGTTTGGAGCAGTACGGCCAGCTTGCCCAGCAGCTCCAGGAAGCCCGACTGTCCGATGAACAGCTCCTGCGCTCCACCCACGCCCTGGCCTCGGCCCTTCGGTCGAACAGCGCAAGGGGCCAGTGGGGTGAAGTCCAGCTGCGCCGTGTGGTGGAGGCCGCCGGCATGCTGCGTCACGTCGATTTTCACGAGCAGGTGCATTCCGCGTCCGCCGACAACGCCATCCGGCCGGACCTCGTGGTCCAGTTACCGGGTGGAAAGCAGCTGGTGGTGGACGCAAAGGTTCCGTTGGCGTCCTACCTCGCCGCCCAGGAACAGGGCAACACGAGGCACCTGGCAGGGAACGGCGAGCAGTCTGTGGGCAACGCCGCGGATGCTTTGCTCCTCGCGCACGCGAAGGCCCTCAAGTCCCACGTGGATGCCCTGGGGTCCAAGAAGTACTGGGACATCCCCGGCAACTCCCCCGAACTGGTGATCTGCTTCCTGCCCGCGGAATCCATCCTGGCCGCCGCACTCGAAGCGGACCCCGCCCTCTTGGACCACGCCTTGTCCCGGAACGTAGTGCTCGCGTCCCCCGGCACCTTGCTGGCAGTTCTTAAGTCCGTCGCCTTCACCTGGCGCCAGGACGTCTTGACGGACAACGCCCGGGAACTCTTCGAGCTCGCCCGGCAGCTGTACGAACGGATGGGCACTCTCGGCGACAACGTGGGCAAGCTGGGTTCATCGTTGAAGACCTCGGTGGATCGCTACAACGCACTCGTCGGAACCCTGGAAGCACGCGTCTTGCCGACGGCACGGAAACTCAATTCAATGGACACCGACGGTCTGGTGTCACCGTCCGCAGTGGAAGCAGTGCCGCGGGCGCTTGCCGCACCCGAACTGATCGAAGGCGAATCCGCGGCCTAAGACCGGCCTAGTAGGGGTCCGGGCCGGGCACAGGGTGCCGCGCCCGGACCGGGACTACGACGTTGGGCGGCTCCCGCGTCCGCCCAAGGCGCGTGTGACGTCTCCGGCTTCCTTGAGGGTGGCGCGCAGTTCCTTCGGCAGGGAGAACAGCAGGTCTTCTTCCGCCGTCACCACCTCTTCAACCGCACCGTAGCCGTAGTCGGCCAGTAAGCGGAGAACGTCCTGGACCAGGACTTCGGGGACGGAAGCGCCGGAGGTGACGCCCACGGTGGCGACGCCTTCGAACCAGCTCTCGTCGACCTCGTTCGCGAAATCGACCCGGTAGGAGGCCTTGGCGCCATACTCGAGCGCCACTTCGACGAGCCGTACGGAGTTGGAAGAATTCGCAGATCCCACCACGATCACGAGGTCAGCCTGCGGGGCAATCTTCTTGATGGCCACTTGCCGGTTGGTGGTGGCATAGCAAATGTCGTCGCTGGGCGGATCCTGCAATGTGGGGAACCGCTCCTTGAGCATCCGGACGGTCTCCATGGTCTCGTCGACGCTCAGGGTGGTCTGTGAAAGCCAGATGGTCTTCTCCGGATTGCGCACCGTGACCTTGTCCACTTCGTGCGGACCATTGATGATCTGGATGTGGTCCGGGGCTTCGCCCGCCGTTCCTTCCACTTCCTCGTGACCGTCATGGCCGATGAGGAGAATGTCGTAGTCTTCCTTGGCGAAGCGGACGGCTTCGCGGTGCACCTTGGTGACGAGGGGGCAGGTGGCATCGATGGTGCGCAGGCCGCGGTCTTCGGCCGACTGCACGACAGCCGGGGACACGCCATGGGCTGAGAAGATCACGAGGGCGCCTTCGGGTACCTCGTCCGTCTCTTCGACGAAGATGGCACCCTTCTCCTCCAGCGAGGTGACCACGTGTACGTTATGTACGATCTGCTTGCGAACGTATACGGGTGGCCCATAGTGTTCCAGTGCCTTCTCCACTGCGATGACCGCGCGGTCGACACCTGCGCAGTATCCGCGGGGAGCCGCGAGCAAGACTCGCTTGGGGCCGGAGACCGGAGCGGCGGCCAGCACCTCCCCCGGCGTCCGGCGCCTACGCGGGACAGAGGGCATCGGAATGGAAACTGCTGAGCTGGTCATCCCTCCATGCTACCGGCAGCGTTCGCACGCACGCTCGGCCCGGCCTTGCGTGAGAAGATCGCACCGAGCAGGCCAAGAAGCGCAAGCACTCCCGCGGCAATCCACGCGATGGTGATCCAGCGGGTGAAATTGTCGACCGATGCCGCCACCAACTCCCGCGCGAAAAGGCCGCCTGTGGCGGTTCCGCCCAAGCCCGCATCTCCTGCGCCCTTCAGCACCGTCGTAGCCACTTGCCACAGCGCTGCGACTGCGGCCAAGCCCAGTCCGGCGAACAAGACAAGCACGCCCCTGCGTTTCGCGGCAAGCAGCCCCAGGACAAACAGCAGGACGGCGCCAAGGCCTGGAATCCACCACATCGGCGCGTACGCGGCGATCGCGTCTACCTGCTGGCGCTGGGCAGGGCCTCCGATGTTGATCAGCGTGGAGTCCGGCGTCGCGATGGGGAGGCCGGTTGCCGCGTGCAGCCGGTCAGCAGCCAGCTTGACCAAGGGCCCGACGTCGAGCACCAAGGACGTTCCCGCGGTCGAGTTCCCGGGGCCCGCATTGCCTGCGAAATTCAGTTGGTGGCTCCGGCGTACGGTTTCATTCCACGCTTGCGGGTATTCGGGCCACGTGGACATTGCGGTGGCCGCATCCTTGAGGAAAGTGGCGCCAAGTTGCTCCACCTGCGCCGGCAGATTGATTTTGGATTCCAGGCTTGCGACGGCGGTGGCCGCCAGGCGCGACTGGAATGCTTGGTCCTTCCCGATCGAAGAGGTGAGCGCCACAAATCCGTCTTCCCTGACGATATTGGCCTCCGTCCAGGCCATAGGGACAGCGATTCCTGTGAGCAGAAGGGCAAAGATCACTGCGATTGCAGAAATGAACGTACGCAATGGATTCCTCAAGTTTGAAGTACCGCAATACCAGGCGGGGCGACGACGAGTAAATGTCGGTCATGCATGCTACAAGGTATGGATAGAGTTGGAAGCCTGCCACCGTCTTTTCGATAGCAAAATCTTTTCGGTAGCAAAATTTCAGTAGCACTGACAGCAGCAGTGCTTCCTGCACCCCTTAGCAAAGTACCAGCGAGGACGGAACCATGCACCAGCCACCAGCAGGAGGCTACCCGCGTGTCCCATGATGCTGTACCGGGCGGCGCGCCACGGGCGTTGCCGATTTCTGGATTCCCAAACCGGGAAGCCCAGGAAGAAGAGCCCGCCGGAGGAGAATCCACGAAGGCAGAGTCGACCCTGCCCGCGACGGCGTCGGAGACAAGTCCCGACAATCCTTGGCCGCTGCAGCTGCTATCCCGCAAGCTCAAGACCCACATAGAACGGGCCCCGGCCGCGTGGATCGAGGGCCAGGTCATCGAACTCAACCGTCGCGGCGGCAGCGCTTTCGTGACGCTGCGGGACACCGACGCCGAAATCTCCTTGCCCGCGTCGCTGTGGTCCAACGTCCTGGACCGCCAGAAGATGCCGCTCGAGCGTGGCTCACGCGTCGTGGCCTTGGTGAAACCTGAATTCTGGCTCAAGACCGGTCGGCTCAACATGTCGATCAAGGACATCCGTCCCGTCGGCCTCGGCGATCTCCTCGCGAGAATCGAGCGCTTGCGCCAGGCCCTTGGCGCCGAGGGGCTGTTTTCAGACTCTAGGAAGAGGCGGCTGCCCCTGCTCCCCCACAGGATCGGGCTCATCACCGGCCGCGATTCGGACGCCAAGAAAGACGTCCTGCGCAACGCGGCCCTTCGCTGGCCCGCCGTCGAATTCGCCGTCCGGGAGGTCGCCGTCCAAGGTGTCACCGCAGTCGGTCAGATCCTGGCTGCACTTAAGGAACTCGACGCCGATCCGCACGTGGATGTAATCGTGATCGCCCGCGGTGGCGGAGCCTTGGAAGATCTGCTTCCATTCAGCAACGAAGATCTGGTCCGGGCAGTATCCGCAGCGGCCACTCCGGTAGTCAGTGCGATCGGCCATGAAGCCGACCATCCCATCCTGGACGATGTCGCCGACCTTCGCGCCTCCACGCCCACCGACGCCGCGAAGAGGATCGTCCCAGACGTCGTCGAGGAACTTGCAAGGGTACGTCAGGCCCGCGAGCAGCTACGCCGCGGCGTGGGACGCCTCGTGGACCGCGAAACGGACCGACTCCACGCGCTGAGATCACGCCCTGTGCTGGCGTCCCCCGAGGGAATGGTCACCGCACGGGAAGAGGACGTCGAACGGCTCCGGAGACATGCCCACACCGCGGTAAGTTCCGCAGTTATCCGTGCACTTGACCAGGTGCACCACCTCCGTGCACAGGTAAGGGCATTGTCTCCCCAAAAAACACTGGACCGCGGCTACGCCGTGGTCCAGGTTACGGGAGCGGACGGGGTCGGCCACGATGTCGTCCGGAGCCCGGACCAAGCCCCTGACGGTACGGAGTTGACCCTCCGGTTGGCGGAAGGCCGCCTTGCCGCCGTGTCTTCCGGAGCCGCCGCAGCTGCCGGACAACCTAGCAAGCACCAGCAAAATGAGGACTAAGAAATGACAGCAGAAAACACATCCCCTGCGGCCGAGGCATCCGCTGAGGACCTGGACGCTCTCAGTTACGAGGAAGCCCGTGAGCAGCTCATGGCTGTGGTTGGCCGCCTTGAAGCCGGCGGAGCAAGCCTTGAGGAATCACTCGCCCTCTGGGAACGCGGCGAGGCTTTGGCAAAGCGCTGCGAAGAGTGGTTGGAGGGTGCCCGCAGGAGGCTGGCCGCCGCCCGGAGCGAGAACGAGCAATAGCGAGGATTTGCAAAGGCCCCTTAGGATTGGACGGCCATCGCCCGTTCCGCCGACACGTCAAAATCGGCTTTCGGCCAGCTCAGGTCCAGCTTCCCGAGGGCCTCGAGGAGAAGCTCCTGGACCGCGATTCTCGCAAACCACTTCTTGTTTGCTGGAACCACATACCAGGGCGCCACATCTGTTGATGTTTTCTCGAAGACCCGTTGATAGGCGTCCATATAGGAATCCCAAAACGCGCGTTCCTTGAGATCGTCCGTGCTGTACTTCCAGTGCTTGGACGGGTCATCCAATCGCGCCAGCAGGCGCGTTTTTTGTTCATCGCGGCTGATGTTAAGCATGACCTTGACGATCGCCGTGCCTTGTCCGGCGAGGCGTGCCTCGAACTCGTTGATGGCCGCGTAGCGCCGTTCCAGTTCAGCGTGATTGGCCCAACCGTGCACTCGGTGTATCAGCACGTCCTCGTAGTGGGATCGGTCAAAAACGCCGACGAATCCGGCGTCGGGCAAGGCCCTCTCGACCCGCCAGAGGAAATCGTGGGCTTTCTCCTCGTCCGTTGGAGCCTTGAACGGAGCAACCTTGACACCTTGGGGATCCATTGATCCGACGACGTGCTCAACGATCCCGCCTTTGCCTGCGGTATCCATGGCTTGGAGGATCAACAGCACACGTTTGGAGCTGCCAAATTTTCCCTCGGCAAAGAGCATCTCCTGCAGCACGTCCAAACGACCGTCCTGCGCTTCCAGCAAGGCGACGCCGTCAGGCTTCTTGCCCTTGTAGCCGGGCGTCGATCCGGGGTCTACTGCGTCCAGCGAGAATCCTGGCCCGGCCTTCAAGATCGTGGATACCTGCTTGGTAAACTCCTTGATCCCGGCCATGTCGACGTCCCCTCTGGTCCGGCCGCATTCGTCGCGGCTTGCACAACAGGCTAGTTGCCTTGGTACCGCCCAAGGAAGTCCGCCATGCGGCCAATCGCTTCTTCAATATCCTTCACGTTCGGCAGGGTCACCATGCGGAAGTGGTCAGGACGCACCCAGTTGAAGGCCCGTCCGTGTGAGACGAGGATCTTTTGCTCCTTGAGAAGGTCGAGCACGAATTTCTCGTCGTCGCGGATGTGATAGACCTCGGGGTCCAACTTCGGGAACAGATAGAGGGCACCCCTGGCCTGTTGTGTGCTGACGCCGGGTATGGCGTTGAGAAGATCGTAGGCCTTGTTCCGCTGTTCAAGGAGCCTGCCGCCGGGCAGGATGAGATCGTTGATGCTCTGATGGCCACCGAGGGCGGTCTGGATGGCATGCTGCGCGGGCACGTTGGCGCACAGACGCATGTTGGCCAGCAGGTTGATGCCCTCAAGGTAGTCCGCGGCGTCCTTCTTGGGTCCGGAGATGGCCATCCACCCGGCGCGGTAGCCACACACCCGGTAGGCCTTGGACAATCCACTGAACGTCAGGCAGAGCACGTCGTCGCCGGTGAGTCCGGCAAGATTCACGTGGACCGCGTCTTCGTAAAGGATCTTCTCGTAGATCTCATCGGCGAACACCACAAGGCCATGCTTTTCGGCGAGGGCCACGATCTTCTTGAGGGTCTCCTCCGGGTACACGGCACCCGTGGGGTTGTTGGGGTTGATGACCACGATGCCCTTGGTTTGAGGCGTGATCTTCGATTCCATGTCCTCAAGGTCGGGCTGCCAGCCTGATTCCTCGTCGCACAGATAGTGGACCGGACGTCCGCCGGCCAGTGCCACCGAGGCGGTCCAAAGCGGGTAGTCGGGAGTGGGGATAAGGATCTCATCTCCCACTTCGAGCAAGGCCATGAGCGACATGGTGATGAGCTCGCTGACGCCGTTGCCAAGGTAGATGTCGTCAACGTGGATATTTTGGATGCCGCGGGTCTGGTAGTACTGCGAGACGGCGGTGCGGGCAGAGAAAATTCCGCGTGAATCGCTGTATCCCTGGGCATGGGGCAGATGGCGGATCATGTCCACCAATATCGCGTCCGGCGCTTCGAATCCGAACGGTGCCGGGTTTCCGATATTCAGTTTGAGGATGCGGTGACCCTCTGCCTCCATCTGCTGGGCGGCCTGAAGAATCGGTCCACGGATGTCGTAAAGGACATTATGAAGCTTGGTGGACTGCTTGAATTCTGCCATTCATCAAATATGCCATACCGGGGATGTACTTCAGTTGAGACATCACTCACATTCACGACGACGGCGGCGAGGCCCCCAAAAGGGTTCCTTGCCGCCGTCGTCCTTTGCAGGGGCCTCCGCCGCCGAGGGTTCCCTGGACGAGCGGAGCGAGGCGAGGGAGGCGGTGGGGACTTACTTCACGATCCCTTTGTCCTTGAGCCAAGCGGCCGCAGCGTCCTTGGGGTTCTGCTTTTGGTTGCCGCTGACTGCCCGGTTGAGGTTGATGAGGTCGTCCGTAGTGAGGATCTTGGATACGTTGTTGAGGGCTGCCTTCGCCTTGTCCGTCATCTTGGCCATGTTGTACAGCGGGAGGACCTGCTGGGCCTTGAAGTTGTTCTTGGGATCATCCAGTACCACCAGGGCGTTGTCCTGGATGGACGGCGTGGTGGTGTAGATGTCGGCAACCTGGACGTCGTTGGAAAGCAGGGCCTGCAGCGTGAGGTTACCGCCGCCGTCGCTAAACGGCTTCAGGCCCTTGAGCACGCAGTTGTAGTTGGCTTTGAGGCCCGGGAACCCATAGGCGCGGGTCTCAAAGGTTGCCGGTGCCGCCATCGTGAAGTCCCCACAGACCTTGGCCAGGTCTTCGATGGACTTGAGCTGGTACTTCTCCGCCGTGGCCTTCGTGACAACCATGGCGTCCTTGTCTTCAGCCTTGGCGGGGTCGAGCACTCCCAGGCCCTGTGGAAGCTTTCCGGGCAGCGCCTTGTAGACGTCATCAGCCGAGACTTGCGTGGCGTTGGCATCCAGGTAGGACAGCAGGTTGCCGGAATAGTCGGGGGCGAGGTCGATCGAACCGTCTTGCACGGCCTTGAAGTAGATTTCGCGGGATCCGATATTGGGCTTCGTGGTAGCGGTGACGCCGGCGGCGTTCAGTGCTCCGGCGTAGATTTCGGCGATGACCTGGCTCTCGGGGAAATCTGCCGAGCCCACGGTGAGCGAGCCGCCGGCCCCGGAGGGGGCGCTGGTGGACGGGGTGGACAGCGGGCTGCCGCCACATGCGCTCAGAGCAAGCGCAATGCCGACTCCGGCCGCTAGGCCGCCGAGCCCGCGGCGGGTCAGGGTGACGGGTTGCTTCATGCGGTACCTCCTTGAACGGCAGCCCCTGCTGGTGCGGCGGCTGCGAGATCTCCGGCGGCCTTGTGGCCGCCGTTGGAATCGGTGGAAAGTCCGGGCGGGAGGAGGATCCTCTGCGCCATGGCCAGAATGAGGTCGACGGCGATTGCCAACGCCGCGATGAGCAGTGACCCGCCGAGCATGCGGGGGAAGTCCTGAAGGACCAATCCGTCAAAAAGATAACGCCCCAAGCCTCCCAGCGGAAGGTACGCCACCACGGAAACCGTTGCGATGACCTGGAGGACCGCCGTGCGGATGCCGCCGAACATGACCTGGAGTCCGTTGGGCAGCTCCACGCGGAACAAGATCTGGAGTTCTGTCATGCCCATGGCCCGGGCTCCATCAACCACCGTTGGATCGACGCTCGAAATCCCGGCGTAGGTCCCGGCCAGGAGAGGCGGCACCGTCAAGATGACCAGGGCCCAGACGGGAGGCATGAGTCCGCTTCCAGCCAACAGCGCAAAGAGGACAAGCAGGCCGAGGGTGGGGAGGGCCCGCAAGGCGCCGGCGAACGCCACGGCCACGACGCGTCCGTGTCCCGTGTGGCCGATGAAGAGGCCCACCGGCACCGCGATGGCCGCGGCAATCACCAAGACCAGCCCGGAGTACTGCAAGTGTTCCAGGAGCCTCGTGGCGATTCCGCCGCTTCCTGACCAGTGAGCCGGATCCGTGAGCCATGCAAGGGTGTCAACGAAGATATTGCTCATCGGCTTGCCTCCGCGTGCATCCGGGCATCTGCGATGAACTCCCCTGCTTTGGCATCTTGCTTGGCGGTGACCGCACCGGCCCGAGTCCAGGGCGTCAGCAGCTTCTCCAACAGGACCAGGAACGTGTCCATGATGAGGGCCAGGAGGAGAATCGCGATGATGCCGACCACCACCTCAGTGACGAACGAGCGCTGCAGTCCATCGGTGAACAGCATTCCCAAGTTCCCGACCCCCAGGAGTGCGGCGACGCTCACGAGGGAGATATTGCTGACGGACACCACGCGCAGGCCCGCAAAAAGCACGGGCAGGGAAAGCGGAAGGTCGATTTGCAGGAACCGTGCGGTCGGTTTGAACCCCATCGAGACTGCCGCCATGCGGAGGTCGTCGTCCACGGAATCGAAGGCGTCCATGGCAGCCCGCACCAGCAAGGCGACGGCATACATCGTGAGGGCAACCACGACATTGAGCGGATCCAGGATCCGGGTTCCCAAGATCGGCGGCAGGATGATGAAAAGCGCCAGGGAAGGAATGGTGTACAGCAGGGAACTTCCCGTGGTGACCACGGCCCTGAGGGTACGGTTCCGCCGGGCCAGTTGCCCCAAAGGCACCGCAATGAGCAGACCCAAAACCATGGGAATCAAAGCCAGGACAAGGTGCTCGCCGGCCCGCTCGAAGACGATGCCGCTGTTCGCCAGGAACCATTCCATCAGGGGGCGTCCTCCCTGTTGTGCCGGGTCTTCTCGATGAGCGCCAGCACTTCATCGGCTTTGAGCACGCCGGCGAGCTTGCCGGCGTCGTCCACCACCACGCCAAGGCCCGAAGGTGAGGACAAAGCGGCGTCCAGCGCCCGGCGGAGCGTATCCCCGCGCCGGAACAAGGAGCCTCCGGGAATCAGGCCGGCACCGTCGCGCGGCGAGGCCCATCCCATGGGCCGGGAGCCGCCGTCGAGCACCAAGGCCCATTCGCCGCTGCCCTCGGCAACGTGCGGGGCCTCCACCGTCTTGACCGGATGCACCGGAACAGCGTCGGCGCCGTTGAAAGAAAGGTGCCTGAATCCCCTGTCACGGCCCACGAACGAGGCTACGAAGTCATTGGCGGGCGCCCGGAGGATCTCTTCGGGTGCCGCGTATTGCGCCAGTTTGCCGCCGACGGCAAAAACGGCCACTTTGTCGCCGAGCACGGTGGCTTCATCGATGTCATGGGTGACGAAGACAATCGTCTTGGCCAGTTCGCGCTGGAGCCGGAGGAGTTCCTGCTGGAGTTCGTCACGGACAACCGGGTCCACCGCGCTGAAGGGCTCATCCATGAGCAGTACGGGCGGGTCCGCTGCGAGCGCGCGGGCTACCCCGACGCGCTGCTGCTGGCCGCCGGACAATTGGGATGGGTACCGTTTGCCGAGCACCGACGCCAGCCCGACGACGTCGAGCAGCTCTTCCGCGCGTTTGCGGGCTGCCGCCCTGGAAACGCCGTTGAGCCGCGGAACGGTGGCAATGTTGTCCAGTACCGAACGGTGCGGCATGAGTCCCGAAGACTGCATGACGTAACCCATGGATCGGCGCAACTGGGCGGCCGGCTCGTTCGAAACATCCTTGCCTGCCACGGTGATGGTGCCCGAGGTGGGCTCTACCATACGGTTGATCATCCGCAGGGACGTGGTCTTTCCGCAGCCCGAGGGTCCGACGAATACGGTGATGGCACCTTTGTCGATGGACATGCTCAATCCATCAACAGCGGGTTGTCCGCCCTGATACTGCTTGGTGACGCTCTGGAACTCAATCATGGCTTCAGCCATTCCGGGGCTTACCTAACTTTTCGGGCCGCAAATATCAACGATGGAAATCAATCAACAGCGAACTGATGTTCTACAGCCTAACCAGCACCACCGACGATGTCAGCGCAGGCGCGAAGACCGTAATGATTCGGCAATGCTCAGGGCGTGGGCAGTTTTCCGTTGAGGGGCCGCTCACTGTGCAGGCGGAGGCCGATATCGACCAGGGACACCCGGTTCAGTCCGGGAACCTTGCCCAGCGGGACCCAAGCGGCGTGGGTAGTGCTGCCGTCTATCTCGTGGGTCAATTCGCCGCCCGTGATGCTTGCCTCGTAGACCAGCCGGATTGCCTGGAAATCACGGCCGGATCCGTCCAACCGCTCCTCACCCGGCCAGTGGCCGACGTCGATGCCGAGCATCGCTCCGATGTCGGCGTCGTACCCGGTTTCCTCCTGGATCTCGCGGCGGCAGCCGTCCACGGGATGCTCCCCCAGGTCCAGGCCTCCGCCCGGAAGGGTCCAGCCCTCTTTGCCGTCTTGCTTCCAATAGGCCAAAAGGATTGCTCCGTCGCGGATGACCACTCCGTACGCGGCCGGGCGGGTGTCGAACTGGATGCTCATGGAGCCAGCCTAGGCCTAAGCTGGAGGGAACACTGTTCAGCACATGGAGTTGTATTGTGACCAACTTGGAAACGGCCCCGTCACAGGAAGTCTGCCCCGCCGGACATCCCGGGCAAGGACCCTTTGTTCAGCTCTGGCCGGCCCGCGAGGTTCCCTTGGGCGGCGTACGGGCCATGAATGTTTCCCGCACCCTCCCCCAGCGCGGTATGCCGACGGTAGGAGCCTGGTGCTTCCTGGACAGCTTCGGCCCGGACCGCGTCGCTATGAGCGTTCTTCCCCATCCGCATATGGGACTGCAGACGGTCACGTGGCCGCTCCAGGGCGAGGTGCGGCACCGCGACAGCGTAGGCAGCGACGTCGTGGTCCGTCCCGGACAGTTGAACATCATGACGGCCGGCCGCGGCATTTCGCATTCCGAGTTCGGCGTGCTGCCAGCAGGACTTCACCCGGACGCGCCCGACGCCGGCACCCTCCTGCCGCTGTCCCGGGGCCTCCAGTTATGGGTTGCTTTGCCCGACGGCGTAAGGCACCGGGCGCCGTCGTTCGAGCAGATCGTCGACCTGCCGGTGGTCGCCACGGACAGTTTCAGGGCCACGGTGCTCGTGGGCGAATTCGCCGGACAGCGCTCCCCTGCCATCATGTACAGCCCGATTGTCGGCGTCGAAATCTCAGCCTCGGGCCCGATCGAGCTGCCGCTGAACCCCGAATTCGAGCATGCGGTCCTGGTCCTGGACGGCTCTGCGGTGATCGACGGCCAGGAAGTCGACCCCGGTCCCTTGGCCTTCCTCGGCATGGGCCGGGAAACGCTCCGCCTTGAGGCGGCTCGCGGAACACGCTTCATGCTTCTAGGCGGTGAACCCTTCGAAGAGGACATCCTGATGTGGTGGAACTTCGTGGGCCGTACGCATGAGGAAGTGGAGCAGGCCCGCGAAGACTGGGAAGCCCAGGCGCTCCTGAGTGACGACGACGCCCGCGCTTCGCGGTTCGGCTGGATCCATGGCCACGGGCCCGATGCCGGAGTTGAAGCCGGGCGCATCCCCGCACCGCCCATGCCGGGCGTCCAGCTCAAGCCGAGGTCCCGGAACAGGGCTGTGGAGTAGAACCCACAGCCTGGCGATACACATCAGGACTGGCGACACAGGAATTCCCGCGTCGCCAGTCTTTCTCCGAGTCCGTCGGCCATTTGCGCGTCGCCTATGAGCCAGTGTCCGGCTACGGAAGCTCCGCGACAATCCGCAGCACACCGAAAACCGGTTCCTGGTCCAGGACCCGGACATCGGTGATCCCGTGTGCGGCCAGTCCCGCCCGGAAAGCGGACTGCAAGGGCTCGACGTTCATGCCGAGCCCGCCGCCCAGAATCACCGGTCCGGGGAGGCCAAGCTGGCGAACGGCCTGCGCCGCCAGCTCCGCGAGATCCCGCCCTGCCTGGTCCAGCAGTTGGCGGCTGATCTCGAGCCCTTCGAGGGCGGTCTCCACTACGGCGCTTGCGCGCTGGGCCCAGTACCTACGGTCGGTGTCCTCCGAATGGAACAGTGCGATGAGTTTGTTGGGATCGTCCACCCCGCAGGATTCCAGGAGGGCCGCTGTGAGGCCGTCCGGTTCCAGCCCTTTGTTCATCCGGCGGAGGCTGTGACGCACTGCCTCCCGGCCCAGCCAGTAACCGCTGCCCTCATCGCCCAGGAGAAAGCCCCAGCCGCCGGCACGGGCTTCCTCCCCCTCGGCGTTCTTTCCCCAGGCCGCGGATCCAGTCCCGGCGATGACAGCCACTCCCGTGCTGGCCCGGCCTGCCGCCAGTAGCAGGCGGGAATCGTGGACCACCGTGACCTGTGCGCCCGGGACATGGGGTTCGATCAGTTCGGCCAGGGCGCGGGCATCGGCGTCAGTGTCGATTCCGCCTGCGCCGGCGAGGACGCGGTCCACGTCGCCGCCACCGATCATGGCGAAGAGCTCGGCAAGATTCTTCGCCGCCGTCTCCCGGCTCACGTTCTGGACGTTGGAGCTGCCCGTGCTTTCGTCGCGGACCGGCTTGCCGTCCTCGAAGCGGACACCGTGGGTCTTCGTGCCACCGATGTCGAGCCCGATGACCGTTGCCGCGACGGAGCCGTTACCCTGCACAAGTCCGCGGGCAGTGCCCTCGGCGGCGCCCGATACCAATCCGTCGTCGGGCCCGGGGGTCGTGTTTTCTGCAGTCTCCACGTCCAAAAGCCTAGCGCGGGCGCACCGGGTGGATCTATTGGGTTCCGGATCGCGCTTTGACAAGTCCTGCGAGCAGCCCCGGCCCTTCGGAAAGCACGAGTTCGCGGAAAAGCCTTACGGGGTCCGGTTCCTTGCGCCGTTCACGCCAGGCAATCCCTATCTCCCGGTATGCGAGTTCCGAGTCGAGTGATACTTCCACCCACCCCAGGTCCGTGGAATCCAGGACCCCTTGGGGTCCCGGCCCTAGTCCTCCCGGCGGCAGGATGCTGTAGCCCAGTCCAGCGGACACGAGCCCGCGGATGGTGTGCGAGTCCTGGCTCTCGAAAGCGACCCTCGGGCGAAAGCCCGCGTCCCGGAAGATCGCGTCGGTCAGCGAACGCAAGCCGAAGCCGGGCCCCATGGAAACGAACGGCTCATGCTTGAGCTCGTCGAGCCGCACGCTGGCCCGCCGGGCCACCGGATGGCGGTGATGGAGCACCAGCCGCAGCGGCTCGCGGTACAGCGCGGCCGAGCCGATGTTCCTGCCCGGAGCCGCCACGGGTGCCGTCAAGGCGAAGTCGGCGTCACCGGCGATGAGCGAATCAAGGCAGGCGGCACGCGCTCCTTGGCTGAGCTCGAAGGCCGTGGAGGGGTGCCGGCTCCGGAACGCGCTCATGAGCAGCGGCAACGTGGCCTCGCCGAAAGTGTGCTGGAAGGTCACCCCGATTCGGCCGCGGACAACATCGGATTCGTGGCGGACCACGTCCAGTCCCGCCTGGAATTCCGCGAGCGCCGCTTCGATGTAGGGAAGCAGGGTCTTGGCGGCCGGGGTCAGGCGGACTCCGCGGCCTTCACGGATAAGGAGTTCGGTCCCGACGACGGCGCTTGCCCGGGCCAGCGCCCGGCTCACCGTCGATTGGGGTACTCCGAGCAGCTCGGCCGTCTCGGTGACATGTTCTGTCCGGCCAAGCTCAGCCAGCAGTGGCAGCAACGGCAGTAGCTGGACCAGTTGCTTGTGTTCGATGTCCATGCCTGTCCGTCCTCAGATCGACCATTTCAATATCATCCATTTTGGCTATCAATCTTAAGTGAATCATGCATTGGAATCATCACTTCGGGTCGCCCTACTGTGGAAAGGTGAGTAGAAGCGCAGCATCCACGAGCCCCGCAGAGTCCGATTGGGAAGGCCATCTGAAGGGCTCCGCTGCCTACCGGCGGATCCTGGCCGGCCTGGCCCTCGCTGGAGTGGCCACCTTCGCGCAGCTGTACTCCACCCAAGCCGTCTTGCCACTCATGGCGAACGAGCTGCACATCACGGCGTCAGAGGCAGCGCTCACTATTTCCTTGGCCACGGTAGGCCTCGCGGCAACAGTGTTGCCCTGGTCCTTCGTCGCCGACAAGATCGGCCGCGTGCGTGCGATGGCCATCGGAATCGCGGCAGCCACGGTCCTGGGCCTGCTCGTCCCCCTGGCCCCCACCTTTCCGCTTGTTCTCGCTCTGAGGGCACTGGAGGGCATGGCCCTGGGCGGTATTCCGGCGATCGCCATCGCGTACTTGAATGAAGAAGTCAACAAAGTACACGCCGCGCTGGCCGCCGGCAGCTACGTAGCAGGCACGACCCTCGGCGGACTCGCCGGCCGTTTGCTCGCCGGACCCATCGGTGAAGTGTGGGGTTGGCGGGCCGCGGCCTTCGCCGTTTCGATCCTTGCGACAGCATCGGCAGCCCTGTTCCTGCTGCTGGTCCCGAAGCCGCGCCGGTTCACACCCAGTTCCGCTGGAGGTTTCCGCGGGGCAATGAAGACGTTGGCGGGCCATTCTTCGAATCCTCGGCTGCTGGCCCTCTATGTTCAAGCGTTCCTGTTGATGGGTGGTTTCGTGGCCGTCTACAACTACCTCGGATTCCGCCTCCATGCCGCGCCCTTCGGACTGCCCGCCACCGTGGTCAGCCTGATTTTCCTGGCCTATTTGTCCGGAACCGTGAGTTCCCGCTGGGGAGCCGGATTGTCCATGCGCTTCGGCCGCCGCACGGTCATGCTCGCCGGAATCGCGACCATGACCGCCGGCCTGGGACTCACCTTGTGGGACAACATCGCCGCGGTTCTGGCGGGCTTGGTTGTCTTCACCGGCGGCTTCTTCGCCGCGCACAGCATCGGAGCAGGCTGGACCGGGACCATCGCGACGAGCGGCCGCGCGCAAGCAGCGTCGTTGTACAACCTGTCCTACTACCTGGGTTCCAGCATTATTGGCTGGGCCGGCGGACTCGCCTTCCAGGCTTTCGGCTGGAGCGCACTCGCCTGGACGGTCATCGGACTTGGGTGCACGACGGCGGTGATCACCGCCGTCGTGCACCGATCCCCGGTGCGCCAGGTCGCCGTCGTCGGCTCCTTGGAACCAGCCGGACAGGGAAAGTAGCAGTCGCTACCGGGTGGACTCGATAGCCTGGACCAGGTCATCGATGATATCGGCCGGATCTTCCAAGCCGATGGAAAGCCTGAGCATGCGCGCCTGGGGCTTGGCCTCCGGGGCCACCGGGCGGTGGGTCAATCCGGCCGGGTGTTGGATCAGTGTGTCGATTCCGCCCAGAGACACTGCGTGCGTGATGAGGCGGACTGCGCCGGGAATGCGCTCCGCATGCTCGGCCGATTCAAGCTCGAAAGAGACCAACGAGCCCGGACCGCTCATCTGCGTACCTACCAAGTGCAAAGGATCGCACTCGGGAAGCCCCGGGTAGTACACCTTGGCGACGAGTTCGTGGCCTGCGAGGGCTGCCGCGATCTTGTGGGCGTGGTCCTGTTGGGCCCGTACCCGGATCGGGAGGGTGGCCAGGCCCCGGTGCAACAGGTAGGCGGGCCACGGAGTCAGGATGCCCCCGGTCACGGCACGGACCCGGCGCAGCCGCGTGGCCCACTCCGCGCTTGTTGCCACCACGCCGCCCATGGCATCGCCGTGGCCGCCCAGGAATTTCGTGGCGCTGTGGAGCACCATCGCGACGCCGTGCTTGAGTGGCTGCTGGAGGATCGGCGTGGCAAAAGTGTTGTCCACGAGAACCGGAACGTCTCCGGCGTCGGCCACCAGGCGGTTAAGGTCCACAAGGTCAAGGCTCGGGTTCGCGGGGGTTTCGAGCACCACCAGGCCGGTGTCCGGACGAAGGGCATCCCGGACGCCGTCGGCCTTGACGAAGGTGACTTGGTTGCCAAGCAGGCCGCTGGCCAGAACGTGGTCGGTGCCGCCGTAGAGTGGCCGCACCGCGACCACGTGCGTCTTCCCTTCTGATTGGGCGGCGAGCAGCACGGCGCTGAAGGCTGCCATCCCTGAGGCAAAACCGACGGCTTGCGCTGCACCTTCGAGCGCAGCTACGCCGTCTTCGAACCTGGCTACCGTAGGATTCCAGAGACGCTGGTACACCGTGCTCTGACCGTCGAGGGGCACGCCGCCCGTGGCCATCTGCTCGTAGGCGAGGCCGCCATCGTGAACAGAGGGCAGCGGCGCGGTGGTTGAAAGGTCGATGGGAACGGCGTGCACGCCTTGCTCCGTGAGTCCTGTCCGGCCGGCGTGGACTGCGAGTGTGTCTATGGCTGTCACTGCTCTCCTTGAATTATTCACCGTTGAATTTGGTCAGTATCTGGCAATAATTCGGAGATTGACAGTGCAAATGAATGGATTGAGCGGAAACTGGCACCTATGATGAACAGACAGCACTTTCAGGAGGATCCGTGACCACCACCCCGAAGAACGTTCGGCCCGTCGGCATCAGCGAGCCCCTGGATGCGATCGACGAACGCATCCTCGCGGCTTTGGTTGACGATGCCCGGATCTCCAACAAGCAGCTGGCCGAACTCGTCGGAATTGCTCCGTCAACGGCGCTCATGCGGACGCGGTCACTTTCCGAACGCGGCATTATCGAGGGTTTTGAAGCCGTCCTCAGCCTCCCGGCAATCGGCCGATCGGTCCAGGCCCTGATCGCCGTGCGCCTGCGCGCCCATGACCGCGACCAGATCGACCGCTTCACGGCCCGGGTTCCCGCCCTCCCTGCAGTCATCTCCACGTTCCACACTTCGGGCTCCGTGGACTACCTGCTGCACATCGCCGTCGCCAACACCGACGACCTCCGCGACTGGGTCCTGGACAACCTCGCCACGGACCCCGTAGTGGGCCACACTGAGACCACTTTGGTCTTCGCCCACATCCAGGGCAACCACGGGCCGCTGCCGGAATAGCGGTTGACCTGGCGGGTGATTCGACTTAGCTCAGTGGCGCGGCTCGAGGCCGGAGTGTGCGGCCCCAATGGCGTCCTGGCGGAAATCACCGAGTTCCTGCCGGCGCGCGAGTGCGGCCCGCTGCATGGCCAGGTCGGCCGGAGGAATGTAGCGCCTGCGCTCGGCCCACGAAACCAGGCTGGTTCCGATTCCGGCGGCTGCCGACTCCAGCATGGAGGGCCGGCGGTAGGTGCTGCATGGTGCGGTGGCAGTGCTCATGACTTTTTCCCTTCGGTGGCTGCTGCGTGCGACTTGGCGTCGCGGGATTTCTTGTCTCCGGCCCACGCCGGGACGCCCAGGATCGGGAATGCGTTGAAATGGATCTGCACGGGGCGGGCATCGTCCGCCTCGGGTTCGCTCCGGATCTCCTCCAGAAGATTGCGGGCGAAGGCTTCCATGGAGCGGGCGTAGCGGCCGAGCTGCTCGGCCGACATCCGGGCGTTGGCCGTGTTGACGATGGCTGCGTCGAGCCAGTCTTCGTCCAAGGAGTCCATGCCGTGTGCCATGAAGTCCGCGAGAACGGCCTGCCTGCTGCGTTCGAACTCGCGGGTTACCAGCCGCGATGCCTCCTGCGTTGCCGGTGAATGTGCCAACTCGGGCGAAGTGATCTGGATTGCTCCCCTGGGCCGCTCCCACCACCGCTCCCGTGCTGTCCCCTTGCCTTGGACCTCCTGGACGAAGTCGAACTTGGCAAGTTGCCGCAGGTGGTAGCTCGTGGCGCCGCTGGATTCATCGAGCAGTTCGGCCAGGCTGCAGGCGGTCTGCGGCCCGTAACGCGACAGCATCTCGAGGATCTGGACGCGCAGGGGGTGTGCGAGCGCTTTGAGGGATGCCGTATCGACCTTGCGGACGGGGAATTCAGGCTCTTGAACCTTGTCCATGCCGGAAACGCTACTCTTGCAAAGAAACCTTTGCAAGACTTTCTTTGCAAATCAATCTTTGCGAACTTGGGCTCGTCAGGGGAACCACTGGTCAGCCCTTGCGGAGCACCCTGCGGAGGGATACGACAGCGAGCACCGTGGCTGCCAGCCCGCACACCACAGTGAAATAGCTGGCAGCGGCGCCCAGCCCGATGACCGAGGCAGCCAGGCCCAACCCGATGACCGGCACAGCGCTGCCAAGGTAGGTGATGACGTAGACGGTGCTGATGATCTGGGCATGCCGGGACGCTTCAACCTTGCTGGCAACGTCATTGAACACCAGCCGGAAGGCGATCCCCTGCCCTACCCCTGCGCACAGGCTCGCTGCCACCAGCAGCACCGGACTGGACAGGGATGCCGCCGCGCCGACCAGCACAATGGAAACTCCCAAGACCGCCAATCCGGCGGGCACGGCGAAACGGCCGCGGACGGTCAGCAATTGGCTGAGCGCGGACGCTCCGAGCGTCAGTCCGGCGAGCAGACCGGTCATGGGGCGGGATTCGGCGTGCACGACGACGGCGAAGTAGCCGGGCGCGAGCGAAAGGCAGAATCCGAACACGGCAAAGCTGAGGAATCCCACGCTTGAGGCGAGCCAAAACGCTCCCCTGGCTTCCCGCGATACGGAGGGACGTCGCGGCGCGAGCACCGTGTAGGGGCGCGGGCCTTCGGCAGGCCGGATCGCCGGGCGTGCTTTGAGAAGCCACAGCGGGACCAGCAATAGGAGCAGGACGGCCGCGTGAATGAAGAACGGCGTTGACGTGGCACCCGGGAGCAGCGAAAGCAGTCCACCGATGGCGGGACCGGCGGCCACCCCTCCGGAGGAAGACAGCAAAGTGAAACGGGAAGCCCACTCGGGCCGGGACGGAAGCAATTCACGCAGCGCCGCCGAGCTCGCTCCGGTGGCAAGGCCCACGGCAACGCCCTGGAGCATCCGGCCGGCCGAGAGCATCAAGAGGTTGTCAGCGTTGGCGAAAACCAGGCCACCGACCAAGCCCACGAGGACAGCCAGCACCAGTGCCGCACGCCTGCCGATATGGTCCGACCAGTGGCCGGCGAGCATCAGCACAGCCACGAGTGCCAGGACGTAGCTTGCAAAGGCAACTGTCACGCCCAGTGAAGTGATTCCCAGTTCTGCCTGAAGCAGCGGATACAGCGGACTCGCCAAGTTGGCACCGACCAGCAGTGTGAACATGACGGCGCCGGCCAGGACCAGCCGTGCCGTGGTGGAAGCATCCCAGCCCCAGCGCCCGGCCGTGGCCTGGCGCATGCGCAGTTCGCTAAAGACAGTCATTTCCGTGCCTTCGCCTCAGCGGCCATCACGGAACCTGGCCTTGTGGGCCGGGACTGGACGGCCCAAAATATTGATGGCAATAGGATGCCGCAAGCCAGCCAGATAGATCAGATGTCCATGAAAGAATTGATCAGAATAGTCAAGATTGACGTCCACTGATGACCACAAATGAGCCGGAGTGATGATTTGAATACCCTCGATCCGACGGACCTGAAGATCCTGCTCGGGTTGATCCGTGATCCCAGGGTTCAGATCGGCGAACTCAGCGAGTCCCTGGGGATTGCGCGCAACACCGCCCAATCGAGGATGCGGCGCCTGGTCCGCTCGGGCGTACTGAACGACGGCGGTCGCGAGGTCGACCTCGAAAAGGTGGGTTACGACGTCGTCGGCTTCGTGACGTTGGAGGTGACCCACCGGGAACTCGACGGCGTGATCGGAGCACTGCGCCGCATCCCCCAGGTCCTTGAGGTGCATGAAATTTCAGGGCGGGGAGATCTCTTATGCCGGGTGGTGGCCACCGACACGCACAACCTGCAAACCGCGCTTCGCTCCATCCTCAGAACCAAAGGCGTCATCCGCACCGAGACGGTCCTTGCCCTGCACACCCATATCCCCTACCGGACAGAGCCGCTCATAGGCAGGCTCGTGGACGCGGCCGGGACCGCCGGCGCCACGAAACGGGTCAAAACGCAGGTTTCCACCGATTCGCCGGTCAGGGAAGCCGACTAGGATTCCAGAATGGATTGGCTCTCTTCTCTTCAGCACCTCAACTGGCTGGCGATACTCCTGGCCTTCGTTTCCAGCATGGTCATCGGATTTGTCTGGTACATGCCGGCGGTCCTCGGGAGACGGTGGATGCAGGCTATTGGCAAGACGGAGGAAGACCTCAAGAAGATCGACGGCGGCGCAGGAATCTGGATCCCCATGATGGTGGCCGCAGCACTCACGAGCATCCTGCTGGCCGTCCTCATCGGGAAGCTGGGCGTGCAGGGAAGCCTTGCCGCCGGTTTCTTTGCGCTAGTGATTGCGGCCGTCTTCCGCGTCGGCGGCCACGTCATCCACAACGGTTTTGCGGGCAGGCCGTCCGCCGTGACCCTCATCGACTCCGGCCATGACATCGTGGCCCTGACTATCGCCGGGTCAATCATCGGGGCGTTGCAGTAACGGGAGGAGAATAGCCTCGTGACCATCATTGACAATGCCGTCTATGTGAACGGTATCCGGACCGCCACTCCGGGAAGCCTCGAGCAAAGCGTCGAAACGCTGGCCGCCCACGGCGGGATGGTGTGGATTGGACTGTACCGGCCGGACGAGACGGAAATGGCGGCAGTTGCTGCCGAGTTCGGCCTCCACTTGCTAGCAGTCGAGGACGCCGTCAACGCCCACCAGCGGCCCAAGCTGGAACGCTACGACAACAACCTCTTCACAGTCCTCCGGCCTGCGCGATACGTCGACGCTACAGAGACCGTGGAGTTCGGTGAGCTTCACATCTTCACGGGGAAGAACTTCGTCGTCACGGTCCGGCACGCGGAAACTCCCGGGGTGGCCCAGGTCCGTCGCGATCTGGAAAAACAACCGGAACTGCTGCGCCATGGTCCAGAAGCTGTCCTGTACGCATTGTTGGACCGGGTGGTGGACGACTACGGCCCTGTGATCTCGGGGCTGGAAAACGACATCGACGAGATCGAGGACCAGCTCTTCGGCGGCGATCCCCTGGTTTCGCGGCGCATTTATGAACTTGCCCGCGAGGTCATCCAGTTCCAGCGCGCAATCAACCCGCTCCCGGACATGATGGCCTCCCTGAAGCGCGGGTTCGTGAAATACGGAGTCGACATCGAGCTGCAGCGCAAACTCCGGGATGTGGAGGACCACGTCGAACAAGTAATCTCCCGCGCCAATGGGTTCCGCGACCTGCTCCAAAACGCCCTGACCCTCGACGGGACCCTGACCGCGAACCGGCAAAACGAGGCGAGCGCGGCACAAAACGAACAAACCAAGAAGATCTCCTCGTGGGCCGCGATCTTCTTTGCACCCGCATTCGTTACCGGGCTCTACGGCATGAACTTCGACGTCATGCCTGAGCTCCATTGGCCATTCGGCTATCCCATGGCGCTGGGAATGATGGTTGCCGCGGGCTTTATCATGTATGTCATCTTCAAGCGGAAGAACTGGCTCTAATGGCTCCCGGACAGGAGGGCTTCAGCAGGGGCAAGATCATCACTCCAGGAACGCCGGCGCAACTCGGAGCCTTCGGTTTGTTCCAGCCGGTGAAGTCACAAGAGCGGATCCTCACCCCCACAACGCAACGGCTCACCGTCAAAATGGCTGACGACATGCTCTGGGTCAGTTTCGCGGAACTGTGCGGCGGCCTCATGTCGACGGCGGACTACGCGGCTTTGGCCGAGGACTACGGAACCTGGGTGATCGACGGCGTACCCTCGCCAACGATCGAGTCGACTGCCGGGTCCGCACCGGCCTGGCAACGGTTCAGCAATGTGATGGATGTCTTGTACGACCAGGGCATCACGCTGTTCCTGGTGGGCCAAGGCCCCTTGGACTGGGACCTGGCCGGTGTTCCGGCCCTGGACCCGGCCCACCGGATCGGCGCCCAGCGCGTTGATCTGGGCCGAATCGCAGGCCGCCTGTCGCTCCTGGGCCGGGTGGAAGCCCCGGAGCCTTTTGAAGAAGTAGAGGCCGGGGGCAGCTGATCGCCGGTTCCGGCGAAAGGTAGGCCCTGGAATCCGCCCCCTCCGGAACCTAAGCCCAGGAGGGGGCGGCGCGGCAGTTGGACCTAGACGCGTGACCTGCCACGGATGAAGTGGAAAATCAGAACGACGACGGCAATAACCAGAAGCAGGTGAATGAGCCCGCCGCCGATGCCGCCGATAAAGCCGAGAAGCCAGAGAACGGCGATAATGATGGCTATCCAAAGCAACATGTGAGTCTCCTTGTTTGTTTGCGTGCCCCGGCCGGTGGCCTAGGGCATTCATTAGTAAGTATACTTACTAATGAAGGTAAGTGGGTCAGTCAGTGCGGTTTTTCCATTTGGAAGCCACCATGCGGCGTCTGGGGCAGGAACTGGGCCGGGATCCGATGAGTCTCTACCGGTACGCCGCCAATCGGGCCGCGCTCCTGGACGGAGTGACGGAGCTGGTCCTGAAGGAGCTTTCCATCTTCCCGGACCGCCCGGATTGGCAGGCACAGCTGCGGCAGATAGCCCATGACCTGCGCCTGTTGGCGCTCCGGCACCCAAACGTGGTGCCACTGCTCGTGACCCGCCCGCTGTCGACCCCCTTGGGCCTGCGCCCGCTGGGCACGCTGCGCCCGCTTGAGCAGATCCTCTCGTTGCTGATCGACGCCGGGTTCGCCCCGGCCGATGCGCTGCACGTCTACCGGGCTTACTACGGGTTCCTGTACGGCCACACCCTCAATGAACTGCAGGAATTCATCGTGGATCCGGACGAAAACGAAGCGCTGCTACGCCTTGGCCTGCACCGCCTGCCCGCGAAGGAATTTCCCCGCCTCCGCGCCCTTGGCCCGGTGCTCGCGGACTACGACGGCGCGGCCGAACTGAACCATGGCATCAGCATCCTGCTCGCCGGACTCGCAGCCGCCCTCGTCGGCGAGAAAACCAATCCCAAACACTGAGCGGCACATCTGCGGTGGGTCGGAGCCAAAGGCTAGCCGGCACGGAGGCCGCGCGCGTCGAGAGTGGCAACGGCCGTCGTCGGGCCGCCACAGTCTCGGCCGTCCGGGTAGGTAGTCGTTGGCTTGAGCCTCGCATGGCTCATGCCGATCGATGAGCCAGAGGTGTTGGTGCCCGATGTCGTGAGATCGAGCGGGTGGTCGTTGATGCTGGCCTCGATACGGACGTCGATGCTTCCGTCCGCCATGCGCAAGGGCACCGCTCGGGGCGCACCGGGCGGGGTCGGCAGGGGAATGGGACCGGGTGTAAGCGGCGTCAAGGCGTTGATGGAGAAGCTGTGGCACGTGCCGTCCTGGCACATCTCGATGCCGAGCGTTGCGAGGGTCGCGGCGCGCTCTGCGGTGACATGCAAAGTCACCAACGAGCCGTAGCCGACAGCCGGGCACACGCTGGGGGATCCACATGACAGGAAGAGCGGCGCCCCGACGGCGAGTACGCCAAGAACCCAACAGACGCGACCTACCGGACCGAAGCGATGCATCGGGGCCCCCTTACCAGAGTCATGGTAGGTCCCCGTGGCATCCTGCGGAAGAGCAAGGCCCCCGTCATGCTCGACGGATGCCGACGAACTCCGCAACGAAGAGCGCGTGCACGTTTAATGGGCGCGGGATCCGTCTGGTAACTGGAACTTTGGCGTGATTTCCTCCTGTTCAAGAATAAGGAAAGCCATCATGTCCGTTTCCGAAACCGGACACCCTAGATCGACCCACCTGCGGTGGGCGGCGCGCCGGTGTCGTTCCCGCTATCGCCGACTTGTTCCCGGGCGACATAATTCTCGAGGTCGAAGAGGTTGTCCGCGCGCTCCGCGATATTCAGCAAAGTAGTCATCGAGGCCACTTCTTCGACCTGCTCCTTCAGGAACCACAACATGAATTGCTCGCCGAGGGGATCATTCTGTTCCCTCGCTGCCCGGAAGAGTTCCTCAATGTTGCGGGTGACTTCTTTTTCCTGGGCCAGCGCCAAGGCAATCGGTTCCCGCACGTCGGCAAAGTCGTTTCGGACGGCCGGAACTCCCGGAATCTCGACCGGCTGATTGCGGTCCAACATGTACTGGACCATCATCATGGCGTGGTTGCGTTCTTCCAATGACTGCCGGTAGAAGTGTGCTGCAAGCTGCGGTAGATCCTGGCCATCAAAGTACACCGCCACCGCGACGTACTGCTGGGACGCAGCGAACTCGTTTCCAACCTGGGCGGACAGGAGCTCATTGAATGTCTTCTTTGCCATGCGCCCGATCCTACCTTCGGCCTTTGGCTGCGGACAGCGCCTCAGAACAACAGGACCAGCCCGACGCCGGCCGCCGAGGCCCCGACGCATGCCGCCATAGTGCCCACTCCGTTGAGGAGGGCCAGTCCGGTCCGGCCGCTCTGGACAAGCCGGACGGTTTCCAAGCTTGCCGTACTAAAGGTCGTGTACCCGCCGAGGAATCCTGTGCCGAGAATCAGCTGAAGGGATTCGGGAGCCTGATGTGCCATGACCAGTCCCGCCAGGATCCCCATGAGCAGCGACCCGGAGACGTTGATGAAGATAGTGCCCAGCGGCAGCGCCGTCCGGGCCCAGGAACGGACCACTCCATCCACTATGAAACGGGCAGCCGCACCTGCGCCGCCCGCGAGCGCTATCAGAAGGAGGGTCATGGCTGAGCCTTCTGCCCCTTTTGGGCGGACTTGTGGCGGAGCGCCCCAAGCCAAATCCCCAGGGTCGTGGCCGCGACACCGCCTAGGAGGCTGGCTACCAGGTACCAGATAGCGTCCATCCCGCGTCCTGCTCCGATGAGATGCACAGAGTCCAGCGCCAGGGTGCTGTAGGTGGTGTATGCCCCAAGGAAGCCACTTCCAAGGCCCAAGCGGGCAATCCGGCGGAGACCGGCGTCGGGCCCGCTCCGGGAGAGTGCTTCGAGGAGCCAGCCAAGCGCGAGCGCGCCGGACAGATTGATGAGCAGGGTGGGCAGCGGCCACGCGTTTGGCGCCGGAAGGGCCATGCCAAACCCGTAGCGGCTCAAAGCCCCCAGGATTCCGCCGGCGGCGACGAGCAGAACGAACCGCCCGTGCAAATGAAGCGGGCGGTGCGGGTGCCGGTCCGGGGGTGTCGTCTGGGATTTGGCTCCCGGCGGGGCGGTGCTGCTTTCCTTCATTGATCCCTGCTTGGGTCGTGACGGCCCAAGGGAACCATGAGCACGGGGCAGTTTTGGCGATGTGCCAGATGCAAGGCTACCGATCCGGTGACCAGTCCTTCAAACTTCGGGCCGAGGCCATGTTCCTTTGTTCCCACGACGATCATGGAAGCGTTGATGCTCGCCGCATAACGGCCCAGCGAACGGGCAGGCTCACCGGCGAGCGTCACAAAGGTCCACCGCACGCCCGTTCCGTCAAGTTGATCCGCGATGCGGGATCGGAGCGACTCCGAGATGGCCGCTGCGTCGTCGTCGATTCCGTCTGGGTCGATCGGCTGGGCCGCCAGATGCCCATCCCGGTCCCCTGCAGCCGGGAAGCTCGTGACGTCAGCGAACGCCAGGACCAGTTCCAATCCGGCGCTGAGCGCAACTTCGCCGGCCTTCTCAACCACCGTGACAGGCTGGTGCGGGAGCACCCCTGCCAGCACCGGCCCGGTCAATCGGGCGGGGCCGCCCTTGGCCGGCGGCGTTTCCTCGCCACGGGGGTTGCTCATGGGGCCCTCCAATTGTCCGGATTGTCAGGATGCGGGTTCTTCCATCTTGCTCCAGTATGGGCTTCTACGGCTGGCGTTGTCCCAAGAGCTAAGCGAGAATGTCGATATGTGCGGTCGGTTCAGTGTCGGGTTCGAAGCGGGCTATCTCTCGAGGAAGCTCGGTGCCGTGCTGCGCGGTGATACCGACTACCCTTCGCCAACGCTCCAGATCAACCCAACCGACCCCGTGGTCTTTCTGCGGGGACGGGCTGGAGACGGTTCAGTCGGACGGGAGCTCGCGGCCGGACGGTGGGGCTTGGTTCCAACATTCTCCAAGTCCTTCGATTCGAAGGTGCCCACCTGGAATGCGCGTTCGGAAACCGCCGGGGCAATCCCGGTGTTCAGGGCGTCCCTGCCCAAATGGCGGGCTGTCGTTCCGGCCTCTGCCTACTACGAGTGGAAGAAATCGGGGCCTGGCCGCAAGGATCCCAAGCAGCGCTACATCGTCGAACCTCAGGATGAGCTGATTACCTTCGCCGGGTTGTTTGCGCCATGGCGCGACGAAAGCATCGAGGACAAGTCCGCACCCGGCGCCTGGCGTTTGTCCTGCTCGATCCTGACCATGGATTCCCCTCCGGAAGGCGTACACAAGAGACTCCACAATTTGCATGACCGGATCCCGGTTCCGATCTCTGCAGACATGATCGACGATTGGATCGACCCCAAGGAAACCAGGGGCCAGGCCCTGCTGGACGCCGTGCTGGGCGATGCGTATGGCCTGGCGTCGTCATGGACGATGAGGCCCGTGGAACTCGTGGAGGACAACACCAAGTTGGTGGACGTCGCGAATCCGGCCGCCTGACTCAACGTTCGTATCGCAGCTCGGCCCTCACGTCCGTATCCTTTAGCCACGTCAATCTGGTGGCCGATCCAAAGGGATTCGGCCACCACTGCACCAGGACCTTGCCCTCCGAGGTCCGGGTGACCATGGCCGGAACATATTGAAGGTACTTCGGCCAAACGAGCTTGGCGATGACGGGCACCCTTGAAACGGTTGACAGCGGTTCCGTTTGACGCGGAGGCGGGGCACCGACTGAATTCAACGGCGCGGGATATTCGGGCTGGTCAGGCATGCCCGAATACTACTGCGAGGCATCGACAATATGGAGGTCAGGAGATTCGAACTCCTTAACCCCGTCATTTCAGGGCACCGGGCGTGCGGCGGCCACTTCCCATGCCGCTGGGAAGTGGCCGCCACAGCCTAAAGCCGGGTGTCGAACGAATCGCAGAACACGTTCTCGTTGAACGTTCCGTGGAACCCGGACTTGCCCTGGATTTTCTGGATGGTAGCCCGAATGGCCTCGCGAGTCCCTGCATGGGCGTTGATGGCCGTCTTGACCATCGGCACATCGATCAAGTGGTTCGGCGGTTCAGCGAGACGAACACCGTGGGGACTTCCGTGACGTACCAAGGGATTTCCGCCGCCATAGGGCTGGACCACTTGATGCGGATCGCAGCCTCTTGGGCGAAGCCCAACACGCAAGCGAAGACAAACGCGGCATCATACTTGTCCGCATAATCGCCGGTGGCTTCGTCGGAGATGACGCTCATGAAGTTCACGCCCGACTCCCCCGCAGCTTCGCGCTGTTCCGCCGTCTTGAAGAGGTGGACCTCGAAACCGGCGATCTCAAGTTCTTCCTTGACCGTATCCAGATAGGCCAGCGGATCCGCCCTGGTGAAATCGGAACCGCCGGAGATGCCATACAGGCGAATCCGCTTGTGGGTTTCCGGCGTGATGGGCAGATTGCCGGCGGTGTCCTTGATCAGGGTGACGGTCTTGTCGGCGATTTCGGCGGCGACGGCGAGGTGCGCTTCGCTGCCGATCAGCCGCAGCGCCTCAGGCGACGGCGTCAATTCTTCCGGCAGTTTCTTGTGCAGCCCCAGGCTGGCCTTCAACCCCAGAATCCGGCGCAGTGCGTCATGCAGGCGCTGATCGGTGATAACGCCGGATTTGTAGCCGTCCATCATGTACTGGAAGTCCTCCGCCGGGTTGCGGAAGAACAGGAACATGTCGCAGCCGGCGGCGATAGTGGCTGGAACGAGGTCTTTGCGCTTCTTGGCCTGGGTAAGGCCGACCATTTGCGATGCATCAGTGAGGATAAGGCCGTTGAAGGCGAGCTCGCCACGGAGCAAGTCCTGGAGAAGCTCCGGAGCGAGGGTGGCGGGCAGGATGTCCCTGTCCTCCGTCCCCGGACGGAAATGCCGTGTGAGCTCAGGCGCCCCGATATGTCCGACCATGATGGATTGGACCCCGTGGCCGATCATTTCCCGGTACACGTGCCCGTAGCTGGAATTCCATTCCGCGTACCCGAGCGTGTTGTACGAAGTAACGACGTGCTGGTCCCGTTCGTCCACGCCGTCACCCGGGAAATGCTTGATGGCGCAGACAGTGGGCGATTCACTGATGCCGTCGAAGTACTCCTTGGCGCGCTCCACGACGATTTCCGGTGCGTTGCCGAAGGCCCGGGTGGAAATGACCGTGTTGCGCCAGTTGTAGTGGATGTCCACGATCGGCGCGAAGGCCCAGTTGCAGCCCAATGCCGCGGTTTCAACACCGGCCACCTGGCCCATTTTCCTGGCGATGGACTTATCCGGGTGGGAACCGGCCTGCAGGTGGGTCGACACAAAAGTTCCGTCGTCGCAGCTTCCGGCTCCTCCCATTTCCGGGTTGGAGGCTACCAAAAGCGGGATGCGCGTTTTGGACTGGGCATAACGGATGTGTTGCTGGACAGCCGCGGACGGACCCGGCCTGTACCGCATCCCCCCAACGTGATATTTCTCCAGCACGCCGTCGAGGTACTCGGGCGAGTAATCGTTGTTGTGGTTGATGAAGAGCTGCCCGATTTTTTCCTCGAGGCTCATGCCGCGGATAGTGGAGTCCACCCACGCAACGGCGTCGTCGTCGAGGTTGAACGGCGCCGACCGGAGGTCGACGTCGAACTGGCGCGCTTGGGTGCCCACGGCACCCGCGGGGCGGCTGCCCGCCGGAGCTTTGGAACCTGCGACGGCGGCAATCCCGGCCAGCGCTTCCGCGACCACCTCGCTTACCGGGACGGCGATGTCCACGACGAACCCGGCCTCGTCGGCGTCGAGCGGTTCCAAGGTGGCGAGCTGCGAATCAAGGAGGGCAGGCGGCATGAAGTGGCCGGAACGCCCTTCTGTCCTTTCCCTCAGCACCTCTTTGCTGCCGTGCAGGTGCAGGAAGACGGTGTCCGGGGCTTTCTCACGAATGGCGTCACGGTAGCTGCGCCGGAGGGCGGAGCAGGCGAGAACCAGCCCGCCGTCCCCGGCGTTGGCGAGTTCAGCGCCGACCGTCGCAAGCCACGGCCACCGGTCTTGGTCAGTCAGCGGGGTTCCGGCAGCCATTTTGGCGACGTTTTCCACCGGGTGGAGCGAATCGCCGTCGAGGAACGGAACTCCCAGCGCTCGCGCCACGAGGTCTCCGATGGTTGTCTTGCCGCAACCGGAGACGCCCATGACCACAATGCGCCGCGGCTTTTCCGCGGCTGCGCCCAGGTCGCCGGCCATGCCCATGTTCCTACCAGTCATGAACGGTGCCGTCCACGAGGCGGTTGTACGGAAGGTAGGCCTGCTGGTACGGGAAGGAGTTGGCGGCTTCTTCGTTGAATTCGACGCCGAGGCCCGGCTTGTCCCCCGGGTGCAGGTAGCCGTCGGTGAAGGTCATGGACTGCTCGAAGACCGTGTTGGTCTTGTCCGAGTGCTGCATGTACTCCTGGATGCCGTAGTTGTGGATGGCCAGGCCCACGTGCAGCTGCGCGGCGAAACCGACAGGGGAAATATCGGTGGGGCCGTGGAAGCCGGACTTGATCTGGTACTGGGCGGCGAAGTCCATGACCTTCTTCAGCGGCGAGATCCCGCCGAAGTGCGTGGACGCGGCCCGGACGTAGTCGATGAGCTGTTCCTTGATGAGGGTCTGGAAGTCATAGACCGTGTTGAAAATTTCACCGATCGCCAGTGGCGTGGTGGTGTGCTGGCGGACCAGGCGCAGCCCTTCCTGGTTTTCGGCCGGGGTGCAGTCTTCGAGCCAGAACAGGTCGTACGGTTCCAGCGCTTTGCCGAGCTTGGCTGCCTGGATGGGGGTCATGCGGTGGTGGCCGTCGTGCAGCAGCGGGATTTCCGGGCCGAATTCGTTGCGCACGGCCTCGAAGACTGTGGGCAGGTGGCGCAGGTAGGCGCGCGTGTCCCAGTCCTCTTCCTGCGGGAACGCGCCGCGGCCGGCGGGTTCGTAGTCGTAGCGTTCCCCAGAGGCCTGCGCCTGGGCGGCGACGCCGTAGACGGCCTTGATGCCCGGGATGGCGGTCTGGATGCGAATGGACTTGTAACCCAGTTCCAGGTGCTCCCGGACCGAGTCGAACAAGGACGGGATGTCCGCGCCCGAGGCGTGGCCGTACGCGCGGAGCCCGTTGCGGGAGGCGCCGCCCAGGAGCTGGTAGACCGGCAGCCCGGCCACCTTGCCCTTGATGTCCCACAGGGCCATGTCGACGGCGGCGATCGCGGCCATCGTGACCGGGCCGCGGCGCCAGTACGAGCTGCGGTACAGGAACTGCCACGTGTCCTCGATGCGGTGCGGGTCCTTGCCGATCAGCAGCTGCGCAACGTGCTCCTTCAGGTACGCGGCCACGGCGAGTTCACGGCCGTTCAGGGTCGCGTCGCCGATGCCGGTCACGCCGTCCTCGGTGGTGATCCGCAAAGTCACGAAGTTCCGGGTGGGGCTGGTCACGAAGACTTCAGCGGCAATGATTTTCACAGCTGGTCCTTTCAGGGTTGCTGATCGAGGGCTGGCCTGGCCCGGATGCGGCGTGCACCACAGAGCAGGTAAAGACGATCTTAGGATGGATGACAATTATTGGCAACCGGTTGCAGTACTATTTCGCGGAGATTTTTTCTGGTCCGGCGGTTTCCGCCGTGGTTTCCAAGACGGTTTCCGAGGTGGCCCTCACAGTGGGAGTCGAGACGGCGCGTTCCCCGACCAATGGCTCCGCGTCGGATGTTTCCAGGGCTCGACGGGTCTTGATTTCGCCCAGGATCTGGGCATGGAACGCGTCGGTCAGCTTGTACTTGGCCATGACAACAATTGCGAGGATGGTCATGATGGCGGGCAGCGCACCTGCGGCAAACTGGATAGCCTGCAGCGATTCGGCGGTGTGCGTCGTGCCGGACTTGTAGCCGCCGGCCGCGAGTGCGTATGCGGCAAGGGCGCCGCCGACGGCCTGGCCCGTCTTGCGGGTGAAGGAGAACAGGGCGTACGTGATGCCTTCAGTCCGGACACCGGTCTTCCATTCGCCGTATTCCACGGTGTCTGCCTCCAGGGCCCACACCACGATGTTGACAGCCATGACGCCAAGCATGCTCAGGAGCAGACCGGAGAACCCGATCCAGACCATGGAGGCCGGAGCGAAAAAGACGATTGCGCCACCGATGATGGCGAGGAACCCGGCGGCCACGTAGATGGTCTTCTTGCCGAAGTTTCGGACCAATCTCGGCATGAGCGGAGCGAGGGCAAAGGTCACCGCCAATTGAACGACGGAGAGGACTGCGTAGAGATCCAGCCGGCCGAGGACGTCACGCAAGTAGTACAGCTGCACCGAAGACAGGGCCATGTAGCCGGTCAAAAAGAGGAAGGAGCTCAGGCACAGCATGAGCAAGGGACGGTTGGTCTTGAGTGTCGCCATGCTTTGCTTGAACGAAACCTTGGGCACCGCCCGGTGGACCCGCTCTTTGGCGGTCAGGAAGGTGAAGAAGTACAGGACTGCGCCAATCACGACGAAGACCAGGGTGATGATGGTGAACGTGGACTGCAGGTTGGCGCCGGGCTTGATCAGCGGAGCTACGAAAATGCCCAACGCGGAACTTACCAAGAGGGCGCCCACCATGCGGGCAGAGCCCAGCTTTGCCCGCTCCCCCGGTTCCTGGGTCATCGCGCCGGCCAGCGAGCCGTACGGGATATTGACCAGCGAGTAGGCCAGGCCCAGGGCCGCGTATGTCACGTAGGCGTAGAGCAACATCCCCGTTTCGCCGATCTGCGGAATGGAGAAGGCCGCGACACTCAGGAGCAGCAACGGGATGGAGCCGAACATGATGAATGGGCGGAATTTTCCGAAGCGCTTGCTGTAGGCGCGGTCAACCAATCGTCCGGCAAAGACATCGGCAAAAGCGTCGAAGATCCTGACAGTGAGCAACAGGGTCCCGGCGGCCGCCGCAGATATGCCCGCGACGTCGGTGTAGTAGACGAGCAGGAACATGGTGGCAGTAGTGAAGGCAAGGTTGTTGGCGGCGTCGCCAGCCCCATAGCCTAGGATGCTGAGTTTGCTGAGCTTGTTCATTGCGGGCTCCTTTACCCTTGCCGGTACCCCATGTTCCGGCTTGCGATGATGGAAAGGCTTCGGCCGACCAGGCCTGAAATTGTTGAAGCTTGATGTAATTCTAATCACCTTGGCAATCATTCGGCAAGCGGTTGCCAAATGTTTCCATAAACCTTTTGCCTTCAGGGCGGATTCGTCAAAGGGGAGCGAGCGTCGGAGGAAAGTGCCTTAAACGTGAGCGAGCGTCGGAGGAAAGTGCCTTAAAGGTGAGCGAGCGTTGGTCCTGCCAAACGCTCGCTCACATATATCGCGTGTCCACCAAACGCTCGCTCACATATACGGGCCCACACGACGGCGCCCGTCACCTTCACGTGGAAGGCAACGGGCGCCGTCGAACGTGCCTGGTGGATTAGCTGAGGTTGCCGGCGGCCGCGAAGGTCTCGGCCAAGCCCTCGATGAGGTCCACGATCGCCGCGTCGGCAACCAAGTCCGGATCAACGAGGCCGAGCAGGGCCTCGAGCCGGGCGCGGCCCGTGAGGAGGTTCGCGGCGGCGATGTCTGCCGCCTGCGGGTCCTGGAGACCGGTAACCGTGGCGGTGTAGGCAGACCAGGCCGCGATCATCCGCGCAGCCGCTTGGCCGCTGCGGCCGGCGGCGCGCTCGGCGCGGAGGACGGGTAGCGCCCGCATGCGCAGCTTGGCACTGCCATCCATGGCTATCTGGGCCAGATGGTGGGCGATCCGGGAATTCCCGAAGCGTTCCAGGAGGGCGGTCCGGTACTCCGGGAGGCGCAAGTCCTCACCGCGCAGGTTGGCAGCGGCCTCGTCCCAGAAGTCCTCCACCGCCTGTCGGCAGAAATCGTCAACGAGGGCTTCGGCCACGGTCTTGTGTCCGCGAAGCTGGCCGGCATAGGCGAGGAGCGAATGGGCGCCGTTGAGAAGCCACAGCTTGCGGTTCTCGTACGGCTCGATCTCGTCCACGAAAACGGCGCCCGCGTCTTCCCAATGCGGGCGTCCAGCCGGGAAGTCCCCGCTGAGGACCCAGTTGCGGAAGGGCTCGGCGACCACGGGCGATTCGTCGCGATATCCGCAGGCCGCAGCGACGGCGTCGACATCGGCGTCCGTCGTCCGCGGGGTGATGCGGTCAACGGAAGTACTGACAAAACTGACGTTGGCGTCGATCCAGGCGGCGAGTCCGGCGTCGAACGCCTTGGCCATCCCCATCACGGCGCTTCTGGCTACGGTTCCGTTGTTGGAGAGGTTGTCGCAGCAAACCACGGCGAGTGGACCGGCGTCGGCGTCCCGGCGCGCGGCGAGGCCGAGCACGAGGCGTCCGAGCGGCGTCGTCGGCTTGCCCGAAGAAGAACCGTCAGCGAGCACGGCGAGGTCCGCGACGACGTCCGGCGCTTGGTTGTCCAACTTGCCGTCGGCCCCCAGGCGGTAGGCGGCCTCAGTGATCGTGAGCGTAATGAGCGAAGTCAGCGGGGCGGCGACAAGCTCGACAAATCGCCCGACGTCGGCACCGTCATCAGCCTCGACAATGCTGCCAATGACTTCGAAAGAATCACCCGTGTCCGAACGCTCCACCAGGGTGTACAGGCCGTCCTGGGCGGCCAGGACTTCTGCGGCGTCCGGGCGGCGGCCCGTGAAGGAGGCGATGCCCCACTCCGCCGCGTCGCCGGCATGCTGGGTGTACCACGACTGGTGGGATCGGTGGAAGGCACCCAGTCCCATGTGCACAATGCGCACCGGGGCTTTGCCGATGGGCCTGATGGCACGGCTCAGGCGGGGAACATCCGCGGTTTGCTCGGGTTCGTTGCTCACAGCTTGAAGACCCTTCGGGGTGAGGAGTCGACGACGTCGACGATGATTTCGTGGGCGCGGTCTTCGCTGACACGATGCTCGGCCACGAGGCGGGCGAGGAAGGATGCTTCGATCCGGCGGGAGGCGTCGTGCCGGGCCGGGATGGAGCAGAACGCGCGGGTGTCGTCGATGAAGCCCGAAGACCGGGAGAAGCCGGTGGTCTCGGTGACGGCGGAGCGGAAGCGGAGCATGGCATCCGGCGCGTCGAGGAACCACCACGGCGCGCCGAGGTACACGGAGGGGTAAAACCCTGCCAGGGGCGCCAGTTCGCGGGAGAACACCGTCTCGTCCAGGGTGAACAGCACCAAGTGGAAGTCCTTGGCCGTGCCGAAGTCCTGGAGCAGGGGCCGGATGGCTTCGGTGTAGTTGGTGGCGAACGGGATGTCGTGTCCGGTGTCCGCGCCGTAGGCCTCGAAGGTGGGCTGGTGGTGGTTGCGGAAGGAACCCGGGTGGATGGTCATGACCAGGCCGTCTTCGACGGACATCCTGGCCATCTGGTACATCATGTGGGCTTCGAAGGTGTTGCGGTCCCCGGCCGTGGCCTTGCCGGCACGCGCAAGCTCGAAGATCCGCTCGGCTTCGCTCCGGTCCAGCTTGAGCGTTGCCGGGGTGAGGACACCGTGGTCCGCGGACACCGCGCCATGGTCCACGAAATAACGACGGCGGTTTTCCAGGGCCTTGATGTAGCCGGTGTAGCCGGTAGCGCCGTCGCCGGCGGAATCCACAAGCCGCTCGACGTTGGCGCTCCACGCCGGGTGCGCGATGTTCAGGTAGGCATCCGGACGGAAGGTCGGCAGCACCCGGCCGTTGAAGGAGGGGTCCTCGGCGATGGCCTTGTGGCTGGCCAGGCTGTCCAGGGGATCGTCAGTGGTGGCCAGGACCTCGATGTTGAAGTCCTTGAAAAGCTGGCGGGGACGGAAATCGGGCTCGACGAGCTTGGCGGCAATGGCGTCGTAGCTTGCGTCGGCAGTCATCTCGCCAAGGTCTGCGCCGAGCTTGAACACGCTTTCGAACTGCGTGCGCAGCCAGTACCCGGACGCGGTGCCTTCGAAGAGTGGCCAGGCCTGGACGAAAGTCCGCCAGATTTCCCGCGATTCGGAGGGATTGGCGCCTCCGGAGAGCAGCTTGTCCATGGGGACTCCGCTGGCGTGGATCAGCCGGGTGACGTAGTGGTCCGGGCTGACCAGAAGCGCGGCCGGATCAGGGAACGGGGTGTTGTGCTCGATGACGGCGGCGTCAACGTGGCCGTGCGGAGAGATGATGGGCAGGTCCTGGACGCGCTCCAGCAGGGAGCGCGCAATGCGGCGCGTCCCGGGATCCGCGGGCAGGAGCCGGTCAGGATTGGCTGCGATCGACTGTGACATAGCTCAATTTTCGGCCGGAAGAATCAATCTGTCAACCGGTTGCCAACTATTGCCATGTCGTTGCATCTCCTCCCGGGATCGTTTGAACCTAGGCGATCAGCCGTCCGCTGGAGCCGCGCACCACGAGCTCCGTGTCTACCCGGACTGCTCCCGCGGGCCCATCGTGGCCTAGCAACATGTCCAGCAGAAGGGTGGCAGCGCGGGAACCGCACTCCCCCAACGGCGACCTCACCGTAGTGAGCGGCGGCGTCGTGAAGTCTGCCCCGAAGATGTCGTCGAAGCCCACAATGCTGATCTGGTCGGGAACGTGAATGCCGGCGGCCTGAAGCTCCTGCATGAGGCCTATGGCGAGGAGATCGTTGTAGGTGATCACCGCCGTCGCACCGCTCGCCAGGACGTCGCGCGCTACCTGGCGGCCGCCGTCGACGGTTGGCTTTGACGATTCCAAGCGGACCGCCGCCAACTTGTACCAATCGCAGGCAGCTTGGACGCCTTCCCAGCGGCGCCGCGACATCCAGGACTGCGGCGGCCCCGCAACATAAGCGAGCTGCTGGTGGCCGTTGGCAGCAAGGCTCCGCACGGCCTGGCTGATCCCTTTGTTGACGTCGGGGACCACGCACGGCACTCCCTCTATTTCTCGATTGATCACAGCCACCGGCTTGTCCGCGGCCAAGGCCCGGATCTTGTCGTCGTCCATGCGCGGGCTCGCCAAAATGAGGCCGTCCACCGTACTCAACATCCTGCGGGCCGCAATGAGTTCGGTTTCAGGCGACTCCGCAGACTCGGCCAGCACCAGGGTGTAGTCCCGGGCGGACCCCGTGGTTTCCGCACCGCGGATAATGTCGAAGAATGTCGGGTTGGTGATATCCGCGACGATCAGTCCGATCGTCTGGGTGCGGCCGGTGGGAAGTGCCCGGGCGAAGGGGTTCACCTGGTAGTTCAGCTGCTCGGCGGCATCCTCGATGATCTTCTGGGTCTTGGCACTGACCCTTCCCGGCTTGCTCAGCGCGCGCGAAACCGTGGACGGGTTGACTCCCGCGAGCTTCGCGATGTCGTAGATGGTGGGCGAGGATCTCTCCCCGCGTCCACGTTTGGCGGGGAAAGTTGCTGCTCCGGAATTCGTCGCTTCAGTCACCGCTCCATCGTAATCTGGCATGGCAACAAAAAGCAGGACGGTTGCCAGACCATTCGGCCGGCGACCGCCCTGCTTAAGTGCCCTGCTTGAGTGCCCTGCTGAGGTGCGCTGCCGAGGCGCTGATAATTTACGAGCGCTCGGCGAACTTGCCTTCTTCGCTGATGCGCTTGTTGAGCTCGCGCATGTACTCCTCCTCGTCGAAGTCGAGGGAGACCTCCCTGCCGGTCCAGCTCGACAGGTGGATGGCGTTGGCCAGCCGGACGCCTTTGATCCCGTCCGAGCCCGGTGCCAACAACGGAGTGCCGTCCAGGATGTTGGCCGCGAAGTTCTCCAGGACGCCTGCGTGCTGTCCGCCCCAGGCCGACTCGAACTCGATGACCTCGGTGGTGTAGTAGTCCTCGGCCTTCAATTCGCCCATGAAGAGCTTGCGGACATCGTCCATGTCCATGCCGTCGCTGAGCTCCCGCTCGGGCTTGACCAGTCGGGTGACCGTGGCGGTCTTGCTGTTTTCCACCACGATCTTGCCCTGGTCGCCCAGGATCTCGAAGCGGTCCGTGCCCACGAGGTCGTGCGTGGCCGTCACGAAGACGCCGGTGGCGCCGTTGCCGTAGTCCACGACGGCCGTGACCTCGTCTTCGACGGCGATGTCCCGGCGGAATCCGTACGCCACCTTGGAGTAGACGGACTTCGGCACGCCGCAGATCCATTGCCACAGGTCGAGCTGGTGGGGTGCCTGGTTGACCAGGACACCGCCGCCTTCGCCGCCCCACGTGGCGCGCCATTCGCTGGAGTTGTAGTAGCCCTGGGGACGCCACCAGTTGGTGATGATCCAGTTGGTGCGGCGGATGGCGCCGATCTCGCCGTTGTCGACGATCTCCTTGAGCTTTTTGTAGAGCGGGTTGTTGCGCTGGTTGAACATGATGCCGAAGGAAAGCTCGGGCTTGGAGGCCGCGAACTCATTGAGCTCCTTGACCTGCTTGGTGTAGACACCTGCGGGCTTCTCCACGAGGGCGTGGATATTGCGCTTGAGCGATTCGATGCCCATTTCCGGGTGCAGGTAGTGGGGCACGCAGGTGACGATCGCATCGACGTCGCCGCTTTCAAGCATGGCGATGTAGTCGTCGTAGAAAGGCGCATCAGGGTACCGGGAGGCCGCCAGTTCCTTCTTTACCGGATCGGTGTCGCAGATAGCGCCGATCACCATGTTCGGAACCATTCCGTCAGTGATGAACTTGGCGTACGTGCCGCCCTGCTGGCCCAGGCCGATGATGCCAAGGCGTACTTTCTTGCTCATGAGTGGATCTCCGTTGTTGTGGGATTAGAAGAGGTCTGCGTGGCCCATGGCCACCAGGTTGTCGTAGGAAGTCTGCAGTGCTTCCCACACGGTGCGGCCGTAGAGCTCGTCCTGCTCCACGAGCAAGTACTCCGCGCCGGCAGCCTGGGCCGCGGGAATGATGGACGGGAAGTCCAGGTTGCCTTCCCCCACTTCGGCGAATTGGACCACGTTCTTGAACTCGGCCATGAAGCCCCCGAAGTCCCCCGTTTCCAGGAGCCCGAAGGCTTGCTCCGGCAGCTCGCCGATCCGGTAGTCCTTCAGGTGCACCATGGCAGTGCGTCCGGCGTATTTGGCCAGGGTCCGGACAGGGTCCAGTCCGCCGCGCTGCACCCAGTGCACGTCGATCTCCATGCCCATGGCCGGAGAGTTTTCGGCAATGATGTCGAGCATGTACTTGCCGTCGAACTTCGCGAACTCGATGTGGTGGTTGTGGTAGTACAGGCCGATGCCGTGTTCCCGGAGGTTTTCGGCGTATTCGTTGGCTTGCTTCGCGAAGTCCACCACTGCGTCGATCGACTTCATGGCCGGGAACGGCATCATGCCAATCCGCAGGAGGTGGGTGTCCAGTCGTTTTGCGTCGTCAACGATCTTGTCGAAATGGTCCTTGAGGGAGTCGCCAGGCATTCCCTTCGGCGTCTCCATGGCGACCGAAAGGGCCGCGATGTCCATGCCCAGTTCGCTGCGCGAACGGTCCAGTTCGGCAACGTTTTCGGGGGTCATCGGGATCTGGGAGATCTCGACGGCGTTGTACCCGATCGCGCTGACCTTGCGGAGCGTTTCAAACGCCCCTGCTTCGGCAAAGCTGCCCTTCAGCATCATTGCCTGCACGCCAATTTTGGCCACTTTGTCCTCCGTTGGTTCCGGGCCCTCATGGGCCGCGTGGTTAGCCCACCTGCCCGGAGATCTCCGGGTAGCTCTGGGCATAGATGTCTTTGACGATCCTGAGTGACTTTTCGGCTTCCGCGGGGCTGATCCAGAACGGAGCAGGATCCCCGAGCTTGGCGTAGAAGTCCTTGATCAGGAGTTCGTGGGATACGCCCCAGTACGCACGCCCACCCGATTCCAAGGCACGTTCCGGGATAGTTTCCACGGTGCCGTCGGCGTAGCTGACACTAAGGTCGCCCCGGAGGCTGAGCGTGGCCTTTTCGGTCACGATGTCGAGCGTCACCGGTGCGTTGGTTGCGTTGGCCAGGGTCGCATAGAAGACGCTGGTGGCACCATTGGCGTGCCCGGCAATGAATTCCGCCGTATCTTCCACCTCGATCACGCCGCGGAGCGAGCGCGTGGAGGCGTGGCCTTCCAC
Source organism: Arthrobacter sp. efr-133-TYG-118 (assembly GCF_030209755.1). Lineage (GTDB taxonomy): Bacteria > Actinomycetota > Actinomycetes > Actinomycetales > Micrococcaceae > Arthrobacter. The sequence goes on from NZ_JARVRH010000002.1 coordinate 102,089, forward strand.
CTTGGTCACGTCACCTACCAGCCACTGGAGCAGGTCCACCGTGTGGATGGCTTGGTTCATCATGAGGCCGCCGCCTCCTTCAGCCCAGGTCCCGCGCCACGGCCTGTCCCGGTAGTACTCGGCCGTCCGGTGCCACATCACGGTTGCCGAGGCGCCCAGAACCTGACCCAGCCTGCCGTCGTCGAGCAGTCTCCGCATAGCCTGCGACGTCGCGTTGTAGCGGTTCTGGAAACATACGGCAATCTTCGCCGTGCTCCGTTCAGCCGCCTCGACCAGCCGACGCCCGTCTTCAAGAGTGTGGGCGAGCGGCTTCTCGACAATCACACTGACCCCGCGCTCAAGGCAGTCCGTGGCCAGCGAGGCATGCAGATGGTGCGGGGTGCAGACATGCACGACGTCGGGCCTCACCGCATCGAGCATCTCCAGGTAGTCCGCGTACCCCGCCACGCCGTAGGCGGCCGTTGCCGTCTGGAGGCGTCCGGCGTCGGTGTCACAGACGGCCACCAGTTCAACGTCGTCCATTTTGGCGATCGCTCCGAAGTGCACGCTCGATACATCGCCGCAACCGATGACTGCTGCTGTAGGCATTCTTCTCCCTCAAAAGATGTTTTCCTTTGAACCTACAGGCCCTCAGGCGAGGGCAACACCGTTCTTGGCTGCGAGTGCCGCAAACGCGCGCGCCGCAGCGCCGAAGGCGACGGGTCCGGAGAATCCGCCCAGTTCGTGGGTGCTTGCAAGGTGCGGTTCCAGCGATGCGAAGCCGGCAAAGCCGTCGCCCTTGAGCGCGGCGATGGTGGCGTCCAGTTCGCCGTCGCCTTCACCGGCAGGCACCACTTCACCTGTACCGGCGACTGCATCCTTGACCTGGAAGTACTCCAGGTAGGGGCGCAGCACGGCATAAGCCTCCGTGTACGGCTTCACCCCCACCTGGACAAAGTTGGCGCTGTCCCAGGCAACGCGGAGCGAGGGTGAACCGACGGCCTCCATGATGTCCAGGACTCGCTCGGGCGTGTCGCCGTAGATGCCCTTTTCGTTTTCGTGCAGGAGCACGACGCCGGACGCGGCCGCCTCGTTCGTGAGTGCGGTCAGGCGCTCCATCACTGAGTCGCGGATGTCTTCGTGGCTCTGCCCTTCGGCCCGGTAGAAGGAGAAGATGCGGATGTATTTGGTATCGAGGCCCTTGGCCACCGAAATGATTTGCCGCAGCCGGGCGAGCTCATGTTCCACGGGAACGCTGACGTCGATCTTGCCGATGGGGCTCGCGACCGCGGAAACCTTCAGGCCCTTCTCGTCCAGGATGGCCTTGAGCCGCTCGACTTTTTCCGGCTCGAGTTCCGAAACGTTGGTGCCCCATGCGCTGCGCACTTCGATATGGCTGGCACCGAGGGCTTGCAGTACGGCGGCCTGGACCGCGGGATCGGGATCTACTTCGTCGCCGAAACCGGACAGGCTCCACACGGCATTGGTTTCAGTCACGGAAATCTCCTTTGGATCCGTTCGCCCGCACGGCGGCATATGGCGCCAAGTGGTCGTTCACGGGCATGCGTTCGCCTCGAGTCTAACCAGCTTGGCTTTCATTGACAACCGATTGCCAAATATTGGCAACTTGTCGGAGTGGCAATGAGGCTAAAATCGGGTCGACTGGTTTGTTTCGCAAGAGCGGTGTCCGTAGCCTCAAACACGGACAGGGGACCTATCATGACTGATCAAATAGCGCGCAGCCAGACAAAGCTCTGGAATCGCGACTTCAGCACACTGTGGTGGAGCGAAGCCGTATCGTTCTTCGGAAGCCAGCTCACCCTATTCGCGATTCCCATCGTGGCGCTCCAGATCCTTGACTCTTCCGCCTCGGACGTCGCGTGGATCAACATGGCAGCAGGACTGGGAACCGTGGTCTTTCTCGGGCTGCTGGGGCCCTGGACAGACAAGGTGCGCAGGACGCGGTTCATGTCCCTGATGTCGGGACTTCGAGCACTGGTCCTCAGCACGATGGCAGTTCTGTTTCTCATGGGAAACCTTTCACTGCTTGCCCTCGTGATTGCGGCTTTCCTGGTGTCGGGCTTGACCGGGCTCTACGACAGCGCCTTCGCAGCCCTTCTCCCGAGCGTCGCCCATCGTTCCAAGCTGACGACACATGCACTGCGGACTGGATCCATGACACCAGCCGAGATCGGAATCGCTGGAGCAGTCGGTGGAATCATCAGCCTGCTCTCCATGATGGCTGCACCCTGGGTCTGGGACAGGTTTCGGCCTGTCCGGGCACTCATGGCAACTTTCATGCTCCCAGCTCTCGCAGGCCTCGGCATGCTTTTGCTCACGCCTGGACAAGACGTCGCGAACGTACTTCTCCTCGGGCTTTCGCTCGGTTTCTGGGCGTCTTGCGTGATGGTCAACATCACCGGAACCGAAACACTCAAACAGCTTCTTATTCCCCACGAAGCCCTCGGAAGATTCTCATCCGCCAGCAGGGTCCTCACGTGGGGTATCGACCCGATCGGCGCCGCTCTGGCCGGTGTTCTGGCCCTGTTCCTTCCGACCGGTGCCGTACTCGCCGCGGCGAGCTCCGGCGTCGTGATTTCGGCTTGCTGGATTGCCGCCTCCGGTGCCGTTCGAGAATTGCCCCTCCTGTCCGAGATCGAACCGCGCCCCGAATAAGCGCCGTCAGGCCCCCGTCCGGGCAGGGAAATTTCCAACGGCGATCGCAACCTGGGTCCGTGGGGCCGTCACTGGTCACGGCAGCATCGGCGCTGCAAATTCCCGGGGAGTCCGGCTGCGATTAGCTATGGCACAGAGGCCCACGTGCTGCCAAGATGGGCTCCATGGACCCTCTGGACATGGCGCCACTCCCTTTGGCCGAACCGGTTGTGCTGGTTGTCATGGGCGTTTCGGGCTCCGGCAAGTCCACGGTTGCCGCGCTCCTCGCGGGGCGGCTTGGCTGGGCCTTCGAAGAAGGCGACGCCTTGCATCCCCAAACAAACATCGACAAGATGGCAGCGGGACATCCGCTCACGGATGAGGACAGATATCCCTGGCTGGAGAAGGTCGCCGAGTGGGTCGACCGGAGGCTGGATCAGGGGGAAAACGGCGTCATTACTTGTTCGGCGCTCAAACGGTCTTACCGGGACATCATCAATCGCCGAGGTTCGGGCGTTGTCTTCGTTTTTCTTTCCGGGACCCCCGAGACCATCAGCGCACGGTTGGCCGAACGCCACGGCCATTTCATGCCCGCCAGTATGTTGGGGAGTCAGTTCGCGGACCTTGAGGAGCTGTCCCCGGGTGAGCCCGGAATCCGGATCGACGTTGGTCCGGGGCCGGGAGTGATTGCCCAAGAAATCATGGACAAGTTCGGCCTGCGGCCGAGCGGAACAGGACGAGAACCATGAACGGAATCTCCATCCTCGACAGGACCTTCGCCGGGGTCGCCACCGACGCCACCACGGACGCGATGCATCAACCGTGGACCGGCCACGACACCCAAGTCCTTGTGGTGGCGGCCATCGGCATCGCGATAGTAGTCTTGCTGATCGTCTGGGTAAAGATGCATGCTTTCCTGGCCTTGAGCATCGGCGCCCTCTTCGTTGGCATTGCCTCGGGAATCGCCTTGGACAAGGTGACCACGTCCTACGAAAACGGCGTCGGCGGCGTGCTGGGCTACGTCGGCGTGCTCATCGCGTTGGGAGCGATGCTTGGCAAACTCTTGGCCGATTCCGGCGGTGCGGACAAGATCGTGGACACACTTCTCCACGGCCGGCCTGCAACGCTGCCGTGGAAGATGGCGCTGATCGCCGGCATTATCGGTATTCCCATGTTTTTCGAGATCGGGCTCGTGCTTCTCATACCCGTCGTGATGCTCGCCGTGCACCGTTCCAAGGGCCCGGCGATGCGTCTTGGCATTCCGGCCCTGGCGGGCTTGTCGGTACTCCACGGTTTCATCCCACCGCACCCGGGCCCGTTGGCCGCGATCGGCATCCTCCACGCCAATGTCGGTGTGACTCTTGCCTTTGGCCTGCTGATAGCGATTCCAACCGTCATCATCGCGGGTCCCCTCTTTGGCCGTCTCGCCGCCCGGATCGTACCGATAGGAGCTGCAGGCGCTGGCCTGGCCGTCACCGTCGGAGCCGGTGAGAACGCCCAGTCGGCTAGTTCCCAAGGCCCCGGCGCAAAAGCCGCCGGTTCGCGCGGCGAAGCGCCGGTTGGCAAGGCACAGGATCCACAGGCAACGCGCAGCCCGTCCTTTGCCTGGACCCTGGTGACCCTGCTGTCGCCGTTGGTGCTCATGCTGATCAAAGCCGGGGCGGACATTTGGATGGACAAGAGCGCCGCGCTCCGGCCCTTGTTGGACTTCATCGGCGATCCGGTCTTTGCGCTGCTCGTCGCGGTGCTTCTGGCCATGGTGACTTTTGGTACGAGGGTAGGCTTCTCCGCCTCGACCCTGACGAAGAAGATCGGCGAGAGCCTGTTGCCGATTGTCGGGGTCATGCTCATCGTCGGCGCGGGCGGCGGCTTCAAGCAGGTGCTCGTCGACGGCGGTACTGGAACCGCGATCGCCAAGATCGCGGTAGCTGCCAGCCTGTCGGCCCTGGTGCTGGGGTGGATCATCGCAGTGCTGATTCGCCTCGCCACCGGTTCGGCGACTGTTGCTACGGTGACGGCGGCCGGCATCATCGCACCCCTGGCGACCGGCTTGTCGCCGGCTCAGCTAGCGCTGGTTGTACTCGCCATCGGTGCCGGATCGCTGTTCTTCTCCCATGTCAACGATGCCGGCTTCTGGCTGGTCAAGGAATACTTCGGGCTGACAGTAGGGCAAACGATCAAGACCTGGTCGGTCATGGAAACGATAATTTCCCTCGTGGGATTCGGATTCACACTGCTGCTATCCGTTTTCGTCTAGCCAGGACGGGGCCTAGAGTGCGGCACGCGCCTCGTCGGCGTTCAAAAGCCTTCCACCGAGCCCACCATTCTGGTGGAGGTCGCCTCGCATCAGCTCCAGCCTGCCGGCCGCCTCGATTCCTCCGGCCTTGACCGGATCAAAGCCAGCGGCCCCAATGAGCCTCTCCACCGTTTCAGCCGCCGCGTCGTCGTCGGTTGCGTAAAACAGGACTGCCCGCCTGGATGGCCGGTTTGCTGCCGAACCCAGCGCGTCGGCGCCCAAGGTGCCGAAAGCCTTCACGAAATGCGCGCCGTCAGGGAGCAGATTTGCCACGATCGAGGCTGCCGATTGGCCCTCCGGCAGCGTAGTGGTGTAGCCGCCGCGGCCATCAGGCCCGATCGGGTTGGTCGGGTCGATTACCACCTTGCCGACCAGCGCCTCGGACAATTGGGAGATGAGTTCCTTCTCAGTGTCCAGCCACACGGCCATCAGGACAGCGTCAGCTTGTGCCACGGCATCGGCGACGCTTGCCGAACTCGCCAACGCACCCAGCTCAGCGGCCAACGATTCAGCATGGGATTGATCGCGGGCCGCCAAGACGACCGACTCGCCGCCCTGAACAAGATGGCGGGCGACCCGGGACCCGATGTTGCCGATTCCAATAATTGCAGTTGTCACGTCAACCTCCGTGCGCGCCTTCATCTCAATCATAGGCGGAGTTGGGCGTCAGAGCTGGGGCGGATTCCTGACACAGCCCGATGGAACTGCTTCTCAGTCGGATTCCTCAGGAACGTCTGCGGACCGGTCGCCGCGCCGGATGATGCCCATTTGCTCGAGCTGGGCCGACATCCCTGCACCGTCTGGAGAGTAGATCCACGGGACCCCCGGGGTGGGCTGAGCCGGGGACTTCGATCGCCCGCCGGCGAGCACCGCCTCGCCGACGGAAAGCTGGCGGATCGCGATGGCCCTGACGTTCTGCGGATGGCGTTGGGCGAACTCGGCGTAGATGGCCTCGTCGTGCTGTCCGTCATCACCAACCAGTAGCCACTTAACGCCGGGGAACTCAGCCGCGAGGCGTTCCAGAGATGTCCTCTTGTGCTCCTTGCCGCTGCGGAACCAGCGGTCAGGCGTGGGACCCCAGTCGGTCAGGAGCTTGGGACCGGCGGGATACAAATTGCGGGACAGGAACCGCGATAGGGTCGGTGCGACATTCCAGGCTCCGGTCGACAGATACACCACGGGAGCCGAGGGCGCCGTCCTTACGATCCGCTCGTACAACACAGCCATGCCCGGCGTCGGGGTCCTCGCGTGTTCGTCGAGGACGAAAGTGTTCCAGGCGGCTAGGAACGGACGGGGCAGCGTGGTGACCATCACGGTGTCGTCGATGTCGGAGACGACACCGAAGTCTGCATCGTCAGCGACGATCCGCACTGGAGCCTCCACGATGCTGGATCCCCCGGATTGCAGGGTGATCGTATGCCAGCCGGCGTCGAGGGCTACGGGGATATGCGCGTCGACCACGCCTCCGCGGTCCGCTTCGACGTCATGGACAGTGCCTGCGACTGTCACGCGCACGGCGGCGTGTGCCACGGGCGCACTCGTGAAATTGCGCCAGCCGCGCATTCCATCCTGCAATGGTCTGAGTGCACTTGCCTGAGCGCCAGTCCCGGTGTCCCGCGCGTCACTGCGGACAACGCGCGCCAACACCCGGACCCAGGAAGTGGTGCCGTAACCGGTGTAAGGGATGACGGTCTCCACCCGACCGCGCTGGATAGCGAGTCGCGTCTGGAACCTGAGCCAGGCATCGTCGAGTCTCAGGGCGAGATGGCGGCGCGCACGGCTCGGCAGCGTCGGGCTCCCGCTGTCAACGCTGTCGGACAGGGCGCGCGGCTTCACAGGGAGGGGACACATGCGTCCAGTCTTACATGGTCACTCTCCACGCCTACTCACAGGCCGTGCGCCAACCGGCAGGCTTGCCGGCACCCAGCCGGGCCGCCGGCCCGAATGGAATCCGTACCCCGCACGGAGTCTGCCGCGCGCGGCAGGAGCCTTTCTCCCGACGTGGATTCGCCGTAAAGTCCGCGGTAGGCTCCGTCTTGGCCGTGTAAATGAACACTTGGAGGCTTTTCCCATGTCGCGAATCATGCGGTTCGACCACGTCGGTGTCACCGTTCAGGACCTCGACCACGTGACGGCGTTCTTCGTTGGACTCGGGCTCGAGGTCGAGGGCCGGACGTTCGTGGAGGGCGAGTTCATCGACACCGTCATAGCCATCCCAGATTCCCGTACGGAGATCGTCATGCTGCGGACACCTGACGGAGGAACAGGGGTGGAGCTATCCAGCTTCGTCAGGCCGGACCCCGAGCCGGGATCACCCGCCGCGATGGCCAACGAACTCGGGCTGCGCAGCCTGTCCTTCGAAGTTGACGATCTTCAGGCGCACGTCGACAGGCTGGCCGCGGAGGGATACGGGTTGGTCGGTGGCATCGGCCAGTATGAGGGAGCCTGGCGCATGGCCTACGTGCGAGGTCCAGAGGGAATCATCGTCGCCCTGGCCGAGCGGATCAACTGACACGGCGGCTTGTAGTCGCGTCGCCGCGTCACGCCGAGCAGGTTTTCGGCGCCCCCAACGGACTGCGAGCCCGGGATTCCGGGGTTTCGGAGCAGTGTGGGCGCCAAAAAGGTGCGTGGCGTGACGCGGCGCCGAGTGCTACGGCAGGATCGCGTCGGCTTCGACTTCGACCAGAAGGTCGTCTGCTGCCAGGGCGCCGACCTCGACGACGGCGGTCACGGGACGGATGTCGCCGAAGATTTCACCGTGGACGGCGCCAACGGCGTCGAAATCTGCAATGTCAGTGAGCAAACCAGGACGCTGGCATGATCCTGGGCGGAATGACGGACCGACAACCATCCACCGAGGGCAGATGCGGACGGTGCCCGTAATGATGTTGGGCGGTGAGGGACAGCCCTCTGTCCGCGTTTTGTGGACTGAGGACGGTCAGGAGCAGACGAAGGAGTTCCATGTTGGGTGACCACCAAAAGTCAATCGCACCCTGCCTCTGAAAGCATCGGGAGGCCGCGATACTCCTGATTAAGGGTCATCGACTTATCGATGGCGGAATGTGGCTCGGAGGACCTGGAAGGCGATTCTGTCGCGTCGGTGGTCGGTAACCGTCCTTGACGGCCACCACCACAACGGAGATCTGCAAAAGCCCAGGCGCAATGATCGATGCCGGGTTGCTGATCGTAGGCTCCCGCTGGTCATCTCAGTTACGACCCATCCTTGCAGGGCATCTTTGCGAAGGAGCGCATGCCCTTTTATGGCGTGGGATTTGTACCTACCAGCATGGGTTTGATGTCTATCCGGCTGCTCTTGATTGGGCGTTCCAAGGTATGCCTGCGCCATTCGGGCTCGAATCTGTTGCGCGGAACATTTCGCGGGCGCCGTCAGATTGAGCTGGTGAGTTTCAACGGCGAATCTCTTGGCTGATTTCCGAGCTTGGGGACGCAACCCTGGGGTTCACACCTCGGATGTGACTTTCGGCGGTGGAAGAAGGCTTTGTAGTATGACCGACAACTTCGAAGGGGACGATGTCAATGAGTGAATCCGGTATGTTCAGGGCGCGAGGTACGGATCAGGCGGGGTCCGGCGATCCGTTGAATTTCTGGTTGGGAGTTGAGGCGTTCTCGCCCCAGGCTGTTCCGGCGAGGTCTCGTTCACGCAACGAGGTGCCGTTTGTTGCTGATTACGGCGCTGGGATGGTCTTGCCGTGGAGCCTCGAGGCGGAGTGGCCTGCGGCCCGCAAGGGGTATGTGTGGCAGCACGTGGTGTATCTCGGTGTTTTTGATCTGGAGTCAGCGTGGGATGTTCTTGAACCTGTACCGGTTGAGGATTTCGATGCTCGCCCGGCGCCCCGGAGCGCGGTGGCGATGGTCAATGTGGACGCGGACGGCACCCTGATCCAGGGCAGCGCAGTCTTGTCGCAGTGTGTTTGGGCGGCAGGCCGTCATCGCAAGCGCAGTCGCCTTGATGATGTGTTTGCTGATTTCGCCACTGATGAGGCCAGGTGGCTTGAGGGCCTAGACGATCTGGTTCTTGCCCGGGGTATCGGAGTTGGTGCGGATTCGGCTGAGGGCTTTGCCAGCCGCCCGGTTTCTCTTGACGATCTTCGGGTTGTTCTTGGCTTGTCCTTGGAGACGACAGGGACAGCGGGGCTGCTCACCTTGGATGGGGATCCTGTTGGCGTGATCCGGGTTCAGAGCGAGCAGATCTTGTTGAAGAAGCGCGAGCTGGAGGCGGAACCGGGGTTTCTGAACAGTCTCTTCTCGGCCGACCTTTACCGATTGTCCCGCCAGTTGAGGCTTTCCGGTGCCACGGTCCAGTACCTGGGTCGGCATGGTGGAGCGCGGAAGACCGATGTGCGCCAGGAGCTGGCCACGGTCTATGAATCGGTGGCCCCATGCATGGTTCCTGATGGGCGGTGGCCAAGCAACCCAGAGCATTCGTTGGCCTTATCGCAGCAGTTTGCGGTGAACCGTGCGCTGGCGGATCTCGACGGCGGGGAAGGCGTCTTCTCTGTCAATGGGCCACCCGGGACCGGGAAAACTACGATGTTGCGGGACATGATCGCGGGATTGGTGACCCGTCGTGCTGTCACGTTGGCCGCCTTCACCGACCCAGCAGGGGCGTTCGTGGCCCGGCATCAGCTGAAATCAAACACAAAGTACTCGCGCACGGTCCACGAACTGCATCCGAGCTTGCGCGGATTCGAGATGGTGATTGCCTCGTCCAACAACGGTGCAGTTGAGAACATCAGCTTGGAGATTCCCTGGAAAGACGGCGACGTCATTGCCGAGGAGTTCCAGGACAACACGGCGTACTTCGCACGCATCGCCACCGAACTGCTGAATGACGGGACCCGCAAGGACCAGCAGAAGGATGAGCCCAAGAAGCAAGCATGGGGGCTAGTCTCCGCGAAACTCGGGAATTCCAAGAACAGGACAGCCTTCATTTCGACCGCCTTGCACGGTGACAGAGAACCACGCGCAGACGGTGACGCTGTCCCGGGGCTCGTACAGCTTTTGGAGAACCCACCCGGACCACACGTCTCTAGTTGGGCCGAGGCCAGGGCATCGTTCCTGGCGGCCAAGGCCAAGGTTGACCGGCTCAGGGCGGCTCGGCAGACATGCCATGAGGGCTTCCGGGACGTACCGGCGCTGCGTGCGGAGATAGCGGAGTTGGAACAGGTCCTCACTTCCGACAAGGAAATGCTCACCGCTCAGGAAGAACTCATCATCGGGCAGGCCCAGGAGCTTGCGGAGCTCCACCGGCTGGAGGCAACGAGGCAGACCGAACTTGAGGTCCATACCGCAGCCAAGCCCGGACTGCTGGAACAGATCCGTACTTCCGGTGATGTCATGACGCAGTGGAGGGACAGACACGACCGGCTCAGCGCCGAGATTGACCATATCCGCCGTTCCATCGCGGGTCTGAAGATGATCTTTGCCAACTCGCGTACCGCGTGCGAAGGGCTGCGGGGGCGCTATCAGCAAACCCAGACGAAACTGAGCCACCGCCAAGAGCAGGACAAAGAGTATCAAGCGCAGACAGGCGGATCGCAGCCTGTGGATGACTGGTTCGACTCGGCAAGCTCGTCACGGGAGAAGTCATCACCCTGGCTGGATGAAGAATTCAACCGGGCACGCTCGAAGTTGTTCTTGCACGCACTGAAATTGCATGAAGCGTTCATCTACGACCAGCGAACGGCCATGCGCCAAAACCTCCTCGCAGTTCAAGACGTGCTCAAAAGCGATGTGCCCGCCGAAGCAGCGGCAAAGGTGGTCAGGCATGCGTGGGAAGCCTTGTTCATGGTCGTACCAACGATCACAACAACCTTCGCATCCGTTCCACGCCTATTTGCCTCGCTTAAGGATGAACAGCTTGGCTGGCTCTTCGTGGACGAAGCTGGCCAAGCCGCGCCACAGCACGCACTCTGCGGTATCGCACGTGTCCGCCGTGCAGTCCTGGTAGGTGATCCCCTGCAGCTCACCCCGGTGGTGACCTTGCCGGAAAAGTACCAGACGCGGTTGCTGGAAATCACCGGGACCAGCCAGCAATGGCTGCCGGCCCATAATCCGGCCCAGATGCTTGCCGACCGCCACACAAGGTACGGGACAACCATCCAGCCCCCAGGCGGTGATGAGCTGTGGGTTGGGGCCCCGCTGCGGGTACACAGGCGCTGCGACAACCCGATGTTCGACGTCGTAAACGAGGAAGTCTACGGCGGACTCATGATCCACGGCGAAAAAGAACCACACAAGGCATTCCCTAAAGACAGCCCAGTCCAGGCACCGGGCTCTGCCTGGTTCGACGTGCAGACCGGCCAATGGAACGGGCACGCTTCACCCCAAGAACTCACCAGACTGGACGAGCTCCTCGCTGCCATGCAGCGGGCCGGCTACAACATGGACGACATCCTCATCGTCTCGCCCTTCCGCGACACAGCAAACGGCATCGTCGGGGTCGCCAAGCAGTACGGGATTGACACCAGCACACGGTCCGGCACGGTCCACCGTGCACAGGGGAAGGAAGCCAGCATCGTCATCGTCGTCCTCGGCGGCAAAACCCGAGGCGCACGCAACTGGGCCGTCGGAACACCTAACCTCTTCAACGTCGTCGTCAGCCGCGCCAAACGACGCCTCTACATCATCGGCGACCACCGACACTGGACCGAGCTGCCATACTTCAAAGCTCTCGCTCCACGGGTGCAAGTCCACCACCAAGAGCAAGCACCTTCGGACCTCTTCAGGCCCTTAGAAGATGGCACGGCTGAACATGGTGAGGCTCCGGAAGACATGGCATTGGAACCCACCAACTACCCGACTCCCTATCCGGCGCAAACGATCGAATACGACGATCTAGCCGTGGAGCCCTTGGGCGGCTCAATTGAGAAAGAACTCTGGGACCCTGAACGCGAACCAGCTGAGGGTCCGGATCGACATGGGAAGGAATGGGAACACTCCGACTACGAAGCCCTCATCACCGGTATCCGATATGGCTACAGCGACGACGAACTCGCGATCCACGTTCGGCGAAGCATTGGAGGAATCCGGGCACGCGCGCCATGGCTCCTTCCAGAGGGAACGGAAGTCAGCAGCCGGAAAGATGCACTCGAGAAGCTCCGTGAAGCCGCCGCCGAAGAATCCTTCGACTGGCAGACCCACGTACGCGAATCCCATATCGGCAATCAGAAAGCTCTCTGGGACCCCGCAGCGGACCACGCGCTTCGTACTGCTTGGGAAACCGGGGCACCGATGCTTCCCGCGCTCTCCAAAGCCCTTGAGATAGACGAAGAGTCCATCGCCCGGAGACTCCTGACACATGGCTACGCCCCGAATAGGTACTCGGTCGTCGACCGTCTCGGATGCACGCCAGGAAGCGCCCTCGACGTAAACGCCCGGCTGGCGAGAGACAAAGCAGCGGCCCTGATTTGGGTCCTCACCGTCATCGACGAGCACGGAACAATCCAGCACCTCTCACTGCACCCCAACCAAGAGACCGCATTCGATGCGAAAGACTCACTGGAACCTGGCGAAGGTCAGCGGAACGACTGGGAATGGATGGTCGCGCAACGCGTCGTCGGTGAAGGGTCAACCAGGTCCTCGACTACCGGACAATACGCCAAGGCAACACGTTCCTGGGACATACCTGGAACGAGCGAAGGGAAACGCTCAGTGCCGTGAAGTCTCTCATAAATAGCTCTGACCGTTACAGCCGGTCTAATCCTGAATGATTGTGGAACTGTCTGAATAACGGTGTGTGGGGTCTGGCCTGATCCGAAAGGAGACGGCCGTGTCAGAGTCCACGACCGAGATGACAGGGGTGATGATCGATCCTGTGACGGGAGAGATCATCGATCAGAAGGAGCTTGCGGAGCGGTTGCTCGCGCAGGCCAAGGAGCAGGGCGTGAGCCTGGTGGGCCCGGGCGGGCTGCTGAACCAGCTTACGAGGAATGTGCTGGAGACCGCGCTGGAAGCGGAACTGACCGAGCACCTCGGGCACGAGCATGGCCAGACGCCGATCGCAGCCAACATGCGCAACGGCACCAGGTCCAAGACCGTGTTGACCGAGATCGGCCTGGTCGAGATTGACGTGCCCGGGACCGGGACGGGTCTTTCGAGGCATGATCGTGCCCAAGCGGAAGCGGCGTTTGGACGGGATCGACCGGATCGTGCTCTCGCTGTCCGCCCGGGGGCTGACCACCGGGGAAATCGCCGCGCACTTCGAGGAGGTCTACGGGGCCAGGGTCTCCAAAGACGCCATCAGCCGCATCACGGAGAAGGTTGTGGGCGAACTCGCGGAGTGGTCTGCCCGACCGTTGGATCCGGTCTATCCGGTGCTCTTCGTGGACGCGGTCGTCGTCAAGGTCCGTGACGGGCAGGTGCGCAACACCCCGTTCTATGTCGTCATGGGCGTCACCGTGAACGGGGAGCGGGAGATCCTGGGCATCTGGGCCGGCGACGGCGGCGAGGGTGCCCGGTTCTGGCTGCAGGTCTTCTCCGAGCTGAAGAACCGGGGCGTGGACCATGTGTTGATCGCCGTTTGCAACGGGCTCAAGGGCCTGCAGGAGGCGACCACGACCACGTGGGGGCGAACGGTGGTGCAGCAGTGCATCGTGTACCTGATCCGCAACAGCTGCCGCTACGCCGGACGCCAGCACCGCGACGGCATCGTCAAGGCCCTCAATCCGGTCTACACCGCCCCGTCCGAGCAAGCCGCGAAAGACCGGTTCGCCGAGTTCACGGCCGAGCGGGGTCAGCGGTATCCGGCCATCGTGCGGCTCTGGCAAAACGTCGGGTAAGCGTCGATTTGGTCCAAAAACAGTGAAACGAAAAGCCCTCCATCCCCACGTTTCCGCAGGTCGGAGGGCCTTCACTGTATCGCTAAACTGTGGAGCTAAGGAGATTCGAACTCCTGACCTCTTCGATGCGAACGAAGCGCTCTACCAACTGAGCTATAGCCCCTGGTCAAACGTGCGTTGCCAGTGTCCCTAGGCTACAAACTATCTTCGCGCTTTGCCAACCAAGACTCGAACGTGTCTGTTCCCGTCCGCTCGCCCGGCACCACATTCAGTCCGTTCCGAAGATATTTGCCCATCGCTCCCGGCAACGGCACCTCCACGATCCGCCCGGCATCTCCCGTAGCTTTTCGCCAGATCTCAGCGAGTTCACGCATGGTCCGGATGTCCGGTCCGCCGATGGTTCGTGTCCGGTGTCGCTCTGGAGACGGCGCCCCGAGTACCTCCGAAAGCAACTCGGACGCCACATCCGACGGTGAAATCGTTTGAAAGCGTGCGCCCTTGAAGACCGGGATGAGGCGAACCTTCGCCGCGGCCTCGAACACCGCCGTCACGAGGCTGTGGAACTGGGTAGCCCGCACAACCACCGTCTCAAGCGCCGAACTCGCGTAGACCCGCTCTTTCCGGGCTTTGGAGACATAGAATGCCGCATCACTCTTGTCGCAGTTGATGATCGAGAGGAGAACCGCCTTGCGGACTCCGGCACCGGCCGCCGCGCCGAGCAGGCGCGCGCCGCCGTCGGCAAAATTCTTGCGGGCCTTCCCGAACTGCCCTTCCAAGCAATCAATCACGACGTCGGCCCCCTGCAGGGCTTCCGCCAGCCCGCCGCCTGTGGTGACATCAGCCTGAAAGTAGCGGGCGCCGTCGTGATGGACTGGTGACGTGCCCGACGGCGGGTGGCGGCTCAGGACCGTCACGTCCAGTCCGGCGTCGAGCGCCAAACGGACGACTTCACGGCCCACCTGTCCCGTGCCCCCTGCGACGCAGACCGTAGTCAAGGGAGGCTATGCCCGGCGGCGCTGCAAAACGTCGTCGAGGTTGCTAAGGGCGCTCTGAGGTTTGCCGTGCTGTGCCTGGACCGACGGGCCCGTGGAAGGCGCGCTGGCCGGCTTCAATGTCGGCTTGCCGAGGGGCTTGGGAGCCTCAGGCAGGTCGAGGGGTTCGGGTGCCGGCCGGGGCGCCTTGGCGGCGTCGACGTATGCTGGTTTGGGAACGTCCACCGGCTCCCATTCAGATTCCTTGGATTCCGCCGTAAACCGGACCGTGTTGTCGCCAGCGGCGACGGCAACGTTGAGGGCCGCCTGCCGAAGTTCGACGGCGGTCAGGCGCGTCGCCTCATGGGCGTGGGCTTCCGCGTCGAAGATCTTGGTAGCCGGGCGGTCCGATGCCGGAGGACTCACGCGGGGACTCTCGGCTGTGGGACCCATTGCGCTGCGGAAGGCCCTGTTCATCTTCGCCCGGCGGTCCCTGATGGCCAGCTGGCGAAGCAGGAAGACGGTCCCGACCACGCCGACGATGGACACCACTGGCAGCCAACCCGAAACGAGGCCAAGAATGCGCAGCACGCCGGAAACGGCTGCCGTGAGCAGTAGGAGGAGACCGGCGAGAGCAAGAGCGCACCGCCCGTATCTGACTTTGAAGACCGCTGTATCCGATGCAGCATCACGCCGTTCGCCGGCGTCGGCCGATACCTCGGGCAATGCGGTTGCGGTGCTCTGCATGGTTTCCATTGCTTTCTCCTGCCGAGGGGTGATTGACAGAACCACCCCGGCTTGCAGTTCATGAGCGTCTTCATCGATAACATCCGCTGGAATGTCACCGGCCACTTGGACGTGGTGGCGACGATTCCGCAGTATGTATGGCGCAACCCAAACAATCCACAGCGCGACAGCAATGACCAATATCACCGAGCTGCTGAGAGGGAAGTCCACAATCAAAACCGTAGAAGCAAATACGCAGAGGCCACCGCATTGCCCGCGGTGTGTCGTCGGAGAGTCGGCAAATCAATGGATTTACCGGCTCCCGTTCACCCAAACGGACTAGTTGGCTCCGCGTCCCAGCCAAGCAGCCAGCAAGCCCCCGGGGACCTCCTCCGAGGTCAAGGCAAAGCTTCGATGGTCAGCCCACTCGCCGTTGATGTGAAGGAAACGCTCACGGCGCCCTTCGTCGCGGAATCCCAGCTTCTCAACCACCCGTAGGCTCGGCCCGTTCTCGGGCCTGATGTTGATTTCCATCCGGTGCAGTCCAAGGGCCTCAAAGCAATGGTCGGTCGCCATTGCAACCGCAGTGGGAGCTATTCCGCGACCGGCCCGAGCCTGGTCGACCCAATAGCCAAGCGTGGCCGTCATAGCCGACCCCCACATAATCGAGGAGACCGTGAGCTGCCCGACGATCCTGGGCTCCAGGAACCCGGGAATACGCTCCGTGATCACAAATGGAAGGGCACTCGCTTGCCGTGCCTGCGCGTTAAGGGAAGCCACCATCTGCCGGTAGTTCGGCAGGCGGCCACCAGGGGCCGGGTTGGAGGCTTCCCAGGGCGCCAGCCAATCACTATTGCGTGACCGGACCTCGGTCCATTCCTTCTTGTCCCGGTAGTGAATGGGACGCAAGATGAGGTCCCCACTCTCCAGCGTCACCGGCCAAATGGCCGACCCCCACACAAGACCTACTTGCTGAGGCCGGCGGCAAAGCCCGGAAGCCACTCTCGCAGGCCGGGTCCGAGGTCTTCGCTGTCGCACGCAAGCTGGACGCAGGCTTTGAGGTAGCTGAGCTTGTCCCCGGTGTCGTACCGGCGACCGCGGAAGACGACTCCGTAGACGCCGCTGCCTTCGCCCTGTCCGGCAGCGAGTACCTGAAGCGCATCCGTCAGTTGGATCTCGCCTCCGCGGCCCGGCTCGGTTTTCTCGAGAACGTCGAAAACCGAGGGGTGAAGCACGTAACGGCCAATCACGGCCAAGTTGGACGGAGCCTCATCGACAGCTGGCTTTTCCACAAGTTGCTTGATGCGGACGTAGCCGTCCTCGCCGATATCCTCGATGTCCGCGCAGCCGTAGGCGCTGATCTGGGAGGGCTCGACTTCGATGAGGGCTACAACGGATCCACCGGTTTTGTGCTGGACCTCGATCATGTCGCTGAGGAGCGTGTCCCGGGCGTCGATGAGGTCGTCACCGAGAAGAACGGCGAATGGTTCGTACCCGACGTGCTGCTTTGCACGCAACACTGCGTGCCCCAGCCCCTTGGGGTCGCCCTGGCGGACGTAGTGAATGTCGCCGAGGTTGCTGGTAGCCTGCACCGAGTCCAGCTTGGTGGTGTCTCCCTTGGCCTCCAGAGTCGCTTCCAAAGCCGGAACCCGGTCGAAGTGATCTTCCAACGCACGCTTGTTGCGGCCTGTGATCATGAGGATGTCATTGAGTCCCACGCTCACGGCTTCTTCGACAACATATTGGATGGCCGGCTTGTCGACTACCGGGAGCATCTCTTTGGGCATGGCTTTTGTAGCAGGCAGAAACCGGGTGCCGAGCCCGGCAACAGGGATAACGGCCTTGCGGACGGCGCAGTTATTGGAAGTCACCGGACTAATCTAACGGAAGGAACTGGACAATGGGCAAAAGGGAACGTGCTGGACTGGAGAGAATCCACCGCTCCTTCCCCATCTTCGGAGCCGCACAGCAGCGAGAACTGGAGCAAAAGTGACTTTGAAAGACGATATCCGACGGGACAACCGGAAGCGCCGGCTCACCCTGACCGGACAACAGCGCGCTGACGCTGGAACGGGGATTGCCCTCCATGGCCTCTCGTGGGCGGATGCGGTTGCCCAGGGGAAACCCTCGACTTTTGCGGCCTATGTCGGAGTGGCTGCAGAGCCGCCTACACTGCCCTTGCTTGCGGCGCTCCATGCCGCCGGGCACAGGATCCTTCTTCCCGTCTGTGAACCGGAACGGCGTCTGAGCTGGGTCTATTGGACACCAGAGACAACATTTGTCCGCTCGTTGTACGCCCCGATTGACGAGCCCCTGGGCGAACGATTCGACAGCGACGTCATCAAGGATGCGGCTGGAATCTTCCTCCCGGCCACCGCCGTCGATGAAGGCGGAAACCGTATCGGCCAAGGGGGCGGTTACTACGACCGGCTCCTCGACAAGCTCGACGCCGACGGGCAGCGTCCGCCGGCTGTCGCCGTTGTATATGACCGCGAAGTGCTGCCCGCGGGGACGATCCCGGCCGAACCGTTCGACAGGCCCGTTGCGGAGGCACTTACCCCATATCGGATCGTCCGGCTGGTTCCGGTCGATTGACCGGGGTTTCCGACCTGTTTACTCTGGCACATTCTGTGGTAGCGGCCCCGACTCCGGATGATAGAATTGGCACTCAGGCCCTGGGACTGCTAATGGTCGGAACAATCCGCCTTAGCACCACAGGACCTGTAGCTCGTCCCGGAGGAGGATCACCAGTGCCCACATATGCCTATGCCTGCAAAGACTGCGGACATGCCTTTGACATCGTTCAGGCTTTCACGGACAGCTCCCTGTCCGACTGCCCTGAATGCCAAGGGTCGTTGCGCAAGAAGTTCAACAGCGTGGGCGTCGTCTTCAAGGGATCGGGCTTCTACCGCACCGACTCCCGGGACTCCAAGGGAAGCACCGTTTCGGCCGCTCCCGCCGCACCGGCTGCGTCTCCGGCTCCAGCATCGGTTCCGGCGGCTGCCGCGAGCTGACTGCCGCTTCCAACTGCCCTCGGTTTTCCACATAGCTCACCGTTTTCCACATAGCTCGACCGGGCCCTGCCGCGGGCCTGCGTGCCCGGTTAGCGTGGCACCATGCCAGCAACCCCGAGCGTATCCAAAGGCTCCACGTCCGCCGGACCTTCGTCGATTCCGCGCGATAGACTCCTCGCGCCGATCAACAGGGTCCGCACCGCCCGTCTTCAGCCCGGCCCCTTCAAGGCTGGCGGACGCCTGGGCGCTCCCGCGGGACAATCCAGGCACCGCAGCTTCGGTAACTGGCTAAACCGCAACCGCCGCCTCGCAGTGGCACTCCTGCTATGCGTGGCCGTCGGGATCATCGTCCATCAACTGACTCCGGCTTCGGAGCAGCGAGCCACGGTCCTGGCCGCCGCGCGGGATCTTCCTGCCGGGTCCACTTTGACGGATTCCGACCTCAAACCCCTCGAAGTCCTTCCTGACGGAGTTCCAGCCGGCGCGCTCACCTCCGGGGCTGGATATGGCGGAAAGCAGCTTGCCTCGCCCCTGCAGAGGGGGCAGATCCCCACAGACGCCCAACTCCTGGGACCGGGCCTGCTGACCGGCACCGCACCCTCGACGGCGGCCGTTCCACTTCGCATGGCCGATCCCGCTTCAATTCAGCTCATCTCGCCGGGCCAGTTGGTCAACGTGGTGCTCACCGCCGCAGATGGACTTGACGGGCCCGGCAAGAAATCCGAGCTGCTGGCAGCTGCGGTCCCGGTTTTGTGGACGTCCGCCCAAGGAGGCACGGCAAGCCAATGGTTGGGCACGAACGAGGCGGACGGCCTCGTTGTTGTCGCTGCCACTCCGCAACAGGCCGAAATTCTCGCCGGAGCTTCGACCCGTGGGAAACTGTTCTTTGTACTCGTCAATCCCTCTGACAAGCGGCAGATCCAGACCCCGGCCGGATAGTCACGACCATGATGGAACGTTCAGCCCCAGTGCGGGGGCCTTTGCTCCTTCAGCCAGGCATCGTGGTCGTAGCCAGGCTCATCACCCCAACGGCGTGGATCATCTTCGGAGGCTTTCTTGGGCAGAATGCTTTCTCCCGCCTGCTTCCGCTCCGGCGCGGGCTTCACTTTTGTTTTCTCCTGCTCGTCCAACCCGGTGTCAACGCCTACCTCATCGGCACCGGTGTCCGCGGGGTGCTTGGATTGAGTGCTTTTGCTTTCCGCCATTGCGCTTCCTTAGGGGATGGCCGGCCCCGAGCCAAGGCCTTGCGTACCGCCGGGCCGGGCCGCGGCCGGGTCCGCCTGACTGTTCAGTTCCAATTGTTCAACATCGATGTCCAGGAATCCATCCTGGACGGCACCATACGAGGGTGCTACCGGCTTCTCCAGTCCCAGATAGGATCCGATGCGATCAGCGCAGGACGAGGGATCCGTGAATACTTCGATGGTCCACAGGGACATGTAACGCCAGCCAAGGCGTTCCAGGAGCTGGGGCCGGAGCCTGCTGCGCTCCCTGACGCTCATGCGGCGGTATCGTTCCGTGCCATCCGACTCAATGGCCACAGGGGTGGGCATTTCGGTGTCATCACGGCCTATGGTGTGCACGGGATCGGCCGCCGCGGCGATGTCCAAGGCTCCGTCATAGTGGTGCCACACCCGAGCTCCACGGGCACGGAGTCGCTCGCCCAGATCCGCTACCAAGGGATCTTCACCGAGCGCTTGCTCGCTGGCCGCGGCCCTGGTGGCTGGTGTTCCCAGATCCGAATTCCCGGACAGTTCACGGTCAAGGAGTTCATGGAAATCAACGGCGCCGTGAGCCAACCTGTCCAGATCGAGGTCCTCCGGACGGAAGCAGCTCAGGACGTGCAACGATCTCCGGGAGCGGGTCATTGCCAAGGCAAATTTGTTTCGGCCGCCTTCGACGGACAGGGGCCCGAAACTGTGCAGCGCCCGGCCGTGCGGAGTGCGTCCGAAGCCCAGGGAGAAGATGATGTGGTCGCGGACCAGTCCTTGCGCGCGCTCCAAATCCACCACGCGGAAGGACTCCGCACCGGCGTTGAAGAAACCCGACAACAGCGGATAGTTAGGAAGCTGGAGCCTGATGGCTTCGCCGATCCTAGCGGCATGGCGCAGGCTTGCGGTGACCACGGCGAGCGACGTACGCGGCCTAAGGCTGGCGTGTTGAAACACCAGGTCAACAACGCGGTTCACTTCGGCGGCGACCGATTCAACACCTTCGTGATCCGCCCCCGGCAGGCCGGTACCATCCGGGATGTATTCAACTACTACCGAGCGGTCCAGCCCTGTTACAGATTGGCCGTCCGGCAGCCGGCGCAGGCCGCCGTTGTAGTAGTTCTTGCTCAGCTGGAGCACGAGATCTTCGTCAACCGCGCGATACACCCAGTTCAACTGCCACGCGGGCAGGACCCGGGCCAAGGCGCTGAATGCACTGTCTACTGTGTCTTGGCTCGCGGCACCGGCCATGGGAGGCTCCACGGCAACGCTGAAGGTGCGGGCATTGGCGATCTTTGCGTCACCAAAGGCAACCACTTGCTGGGCTCGGGCGATGGCCGGCAGCACGGCCTGCAAGGATGTACTCTCGGCATCGAGAATCACCACCGCATCGAACTTCTGCTCTGCAGGCAAGAGGCTGGTCAGCAGGTACGGACTGATGGACCACACGGGAACCAAGCGGGAGACAAGGGCAGGCGCCTGGGCGCTGAGCGCCGAGAGGGTAACGCGGCCATCCTTGATCAGGTTCCGCAGGAGCTCCGATTGGCGAGGATGTTCAGCGATTCCAGCCCGCCACATTTCGGCGAGTCTCCATCGCAGCCGGGCGGCTCCGCTGGCAATGTGCGCGTGGTCTGCCAGGCGATACTCCGCTTCGAGACGGCGGAGGGAATCGCCGTCGGACATGGCGAGGTAGTCGTCACCACTGATCATCGCCTCCAGGGCGGACTGCCACCAGGCAAGGTCCAGTTCTGCGGCAACGCATTCGGCAGGCACTTCGCGTTCAGCCAAGTCAGCGAGAAGCTCGGCGAGTCCATGCTCGCGCATATTCTCGACCAGAAGCGTGCGCTCCGGGAGCGTTTCCAGGGTTCCCGTGTCGGCCACAAGGCTCTCAAGACGCTGCATGAGATCTTCGTAACGGGTCGCGTGGAGGTCGCCGCCGCCGGCAGTGTGTTTGAGGCAATCGCCCAGACGGCGGAGATCCCGGTCCAGTTCGCGGTAGCTGGCGCCCAGGTCCGCCAGTCCGGAGGGCACTGCCGGATGGCGCTGTGTGGTCGCGTACTGGGCCCACAGTGCCCGCTGTTCCTGAACGAGCGCCAAGGAGCTGTGCAGATCCGCAATGTGGACACCGGGCCGGACATACTCCTTTGCCACGCGACGCAAGCGGGAGCGCTGCATCGAAGGCATCTCGACTCCCCGCTCACGACGCCAAGTGGAGGTAGCGGTAGCCGAAATCAGATCGTGGACTGGCCGGTCAAAAATATCCGGGGTGAATTTGTCCAGGCTTTCCCGTACCGCCATCAAGAGCTCAAGCTGCGCGCCCCATTCGGCGAAGTTCGCCCCAAGCCGGATTTCGGAGTGCTCCGCAACCTGGTTCATACGCTCCCGCAACCGAGGAAGCTGTTCGGCGGCACTACTGGCCAGTTGCTGGGCTTCCTCGGTCTCCTTGCGGGTGACCAGGCGTGCCCCGTACCAGGGGCTCGACGTCGATGCACGGCTGAAGCTGCCAAGCTCGGCAGCGCGTCGGAGTCTTTCAGCCAGCTCAGCCCGGTCTTTGATATTGTCCAGCACGCTGCGCTTCAAGCGCACCGTCGTTGCAGGGGCAGGCTGGATCGAGGTCAGCTCCGCGAGCGACTGCATTGCCTGATAGGGCGAGCATCCCCAGCGCTGGCGTACATTGTGCAAAGACGCGACATGGTCCATGAGGGCATGGCGGTGCTCGGTCAGAGTCTTGTGGAGATTCGCAAGTTGCGGCTCCAGCGACTTTTCGTTGCGGATGATCGCGCTGACCAGCTGCCCCTTGAGCTGCTGAGGCGTGGCACCATTGCCCGGCCTGAACAGCATCGATTCAAGGCCCAGGGCTTCAAAATGGGCCGCCAGACCGTTGAGGCTCGCCCGCCGGTCGCCGACGACAAGCACCGATTTTCCCTCATTGACGAGGGCACCGATGGCATTGATGGCCGTCTGGGTCTGGCCGCTGCCTGGCGGGGTGCTCACCACCAGCGAATCGCCTGCCCGCACGGCATCCACGACGTACTGCTGATCTGAGTCCGCATCCAGGAGCAGCGATTCTTCGGCGGGGTCGCGCTCGTCGAGGTTCGGGAACCGTCCGGACTTGATCGGTTCGGGTTCCACGTCCCCGCCGTTGGCCGCTTCAAACAGGGAAGCCACGATGCTGCTGTTCTCGTTGATCCAGGGATCTTCCAAGTTCCCGGACAGATCCGCCAACGTCGTTATGAGGAGATTGGGGGTTACTTCGGCACCGTGGATCGGTTGCACCAGCGTCGCCAGTCGCTCAAGGACCGGCTGTGGATCAAGGCGCGCGGTGTTGTACGCCATACGGCTCACTGCGTTGACATCAAAGACAATTCCATGGACGGTCTTCAAATGCCGGACCAACGCGGGGTTGATGCCCGCCTGCTCAGTGAGTTGCAGCTCGTAGTCATCTTCGCCCGGCCGCGCCGTGAGTGAGATGGCGGCCAACATAACAGGGGCGGAAACTCGTTGGGGTTTTCCTCCGACCGCCGACGTCCACACGACCGTGCCGCAGGACAGATAACCGGCGTCGATCCCCCGGTCGTTTCCTAGTTCGAAAATCTTGGAGCGAAGGTTCCTGGCGGCGCGCGCGGCAACAAGATACTGCTGGCGATCCCGGATCAGGGTGGAAAGCCGGGTTCGACGCCCGGCGAGGAGCTGTGCCAGGCCTGAGGGGTGGCCGTTGCTAAGGTCGATCGACCCTTCCGGCGTCTTGACGAAGCGCAGCATGGTGTCTGCGCCAGTCACGGGCTTGAGCCCGGACAGCCATTTCCGGAGCTCTACTGAGCTCTCTTCGTGGCTTTGACCTACTGACACCGCTGCCTTCTTTTCTGTTATAGCTCGAGACGACTTGGACCAAATCGGCATACTTTCGAGGGTAGCGGGAATCGACCGGCAGTCCGCACCGCAACACTGGTGGAAAGGCAAATTGCCCCTGATTTCAGGGGAAATACAAAGTGACCGGCCCTTCGAACAGGGGCCGGTCACTCAGAATGCTATTCCCACTCGATGGTTCCCGGCGGCTTGCTGGTGACATCCAGTACCACGCGGTTGACCCCGTCAACCTCGTTGGTGATCCTGTTGGAGATCCGGGCGAGGAGGTCATACGGGAGCCTCGACCAGTCGGCGGTCATGGCGTCCTCGGAGGAAACGGGACGCAGTACGATCGGGTGCCCGTAGGTGCGGCCGTCGCCCTGCACGCCTACGCTGCGAACGTCGGCCAGCAGTACGACAGGCATCTGCCAGACCTCGTTGTCGAGTCCGGCTGCAGTGAGTTCGGCCCGTGCGATGGCGTCTGCCTTGCGAAGCAGGTCGAGTCGTTCCTTGTTCACTTCCCCGACAATGCGGATACCCAGGCCGGGTCCGGGGAACGGCTGGCGTCCGACGATTTCCTGCGGCAAGCCGAGCTGCGCGCCCACGGCACGAACCTCGTCCTTGAACAGGGCGCGGAGCGGTTCAACGAGTTCGAACTGCAGGTCCTCGGGCAGGCCGCCCACGTTGTGGTGGCTCTTGATGTTCGCGGCACCTTCGCCGCCGCCGGATTCGACGACGTCCGGGTACAGGGTGCCCTGCACGAGGAACTTGATGCTCTCGCCTTCGGACGCAGCTGCGGCGATGATGGCCCGCTCTGCTTCCTCGAACGCACGAATGAACTCGCGGCCGATGATCTTACGCTTGGTCTCGGGATCGCTGACCCCGGCCAGGGCGGACAGGAATCGCTCCTGCTCGTTGGCGACATAGAGTTTGACTCCGGTTGCGGCAACGAAGTCACGCTCGACCTGTTCGGCTTCGCCTTCGCGCAGCAAGCCGTGGTCCACGAATACACAGGTCAGTTGATCGCCCACGGCGCGCTGCACGAGGGCTGCGGCCACGGCCGAGTCGACGCCGCCGGAGAGGCCGCAGATGACCTTGGAGTCGCCGATCTGCCGGCGGATCCGGTCCACCTGCTCTTCGAGGATGTTGCCGGTGGTCCAGTTCGGCTTCAGGCCGGCTCCGTTGAACAGGAAGTTCTCCAGAACCTGCTGTCCGTGGACAGAGTGCTTTACTTCCGGGTGCCACTGCACGCCGTAGAGATGCTTCTCTTCGTTCGCGAAAGCAGCCACAGGTGCGCCCGCAGTGGTCGCCAGGACCTCGAAGCCTTCAGGAGCCTCATGAACGGAGTCTCCGTGGCTCATCCAGGTGTTCTGGGAGTCCGGAAGACCCGCAAGGATGGAGCGCGCCTCGCCAACTGTGGTGGCCTCGGTGGCGCCATACTCCCGCAAACCGGTCTGCGCGACCTTGCCGCCGAGCGCGTTCGCCATGGCCTGGAAGCCGTAGCAAATACCGAAGACCGGGACGCCGGCCTCGAAAAGGTCCGCGCCAACCCTCGGGGCACCCTCGGCATAAACGCTTGAAGGTCCGCCGGAGAGGATGATCGCTGCCGGGTTCTTGGCCAGAAGCTGCTCGGTGGTGAACGTGTGCGGAACAATTTCCGAGTACACATTCGCTTCACGGACGCGGCGGGCAATCAGCTGCGCGTACTGGGCACCGTAGTCAACAACCAGCACCGGCTTCTGGGAAGTCTGAGCTTCAGAACTGAAGGGTGCGGTGGGAGTAGTCACCGTAACAGCGTACTTTGCCGGGATGCCCCGGTGCACCTTGAAACCGGTCGTGAAGCTCGGAAACCAGCCCGAAAACTGTCGGACGTTAGCGATCTCACAATGCCCGCCGGGGCGCGCCCGTCAGTAGCGCTTGGAAGCCTGCGGATTCGCGGCGAGCTCCATCTCTACCTCCGAGTGGAACTTCTTCTCCACGATGAAGGACATGAGAGGGACAACGCCGCCCAAGGCGAGCAGGATGAGCTTCGTGAAGGGCCAGCGCATGAGCGACCACAAGCGGAAGTCCGAGATGAGGTACAGCACGTACATCCAGCCATGGACGATCAGGACGCCCACGGAGACATTGACGCCGCCAAGGACCGCCTTGGACTCAGCATCGGCGAATCCGAAACCGAACGGCTGGCCAGTGATTGCGTTGGTCCCGCCGGCGAAGAGATACACACCGAACACATAGCGCGCAACGAGCTCGGCGCACAGGAGCAGCAGCATGGTGCCGGTGAGGTAGGCCATGACTTTATAGAACTTCAGGGCCGAGCGGATCTGGGCCGTCGTTCCGCCGAAGCGGCGTTTCTTGGCCGCGCTTGGCTTTGCGGCAGATTCTCCGGACTGTTCGGGCTGGATGGCCGGTTTGGGCTCAATCATGGCTTTACCTGTTCTGGCTTGGTAATTGCTGGCAAATCGTCTGACGGGAAATCGTCGTCGGGTTCTTCCTCGTCTTCTTCGAGGGTGCGCCGGTAGTCATCGGCCACCATGCGCCACCAAATGTAGAGGGCGAATCCTGCAAAGACCACCCATTCCACGGAGTAGAAAAGGTTGAGCCAGTTGATCTGTTGGTTGGGGGGCTGGGCCGGGATATTCAAAGGCTTCAGCTGCGAAGGAAGTGCGAGGGTCTTGCCCGCCGATACTTCCGAGGTAGCGGCGACGAAGCCGGGATAGCTTGAGACTTCCCACGTGTTGATGAGTTCCGCGACGGAAACCGCAGACGCGCGGCCCGCTCCGGCGTCGACGTTTGGCACTGGTGCCTCGGACGGCAGGAGCCGTCCGGTCAGTTCAATGGTGCCCGACGGCGGCGGCCCGGCTTGTGCGGGATCGGCGACCCAGCCGCGGGCCACGGGGATCCAGGTCTTCGCGGATGCGCCGACGCCGTGGAGGACGGGGGCGCCGTCGACAGCAAACGCGGTCACTACCCAGTACCCTTTTTGCCCGGCGAGCAACCGGCCCTCCACAAGGACCTGCTTGGCTGGATCGTAACTACCTTTGGCGCTGACCATTTGGTCTGATGCCGAACCTGGGAAGAACGTTCCGGGCTGCAATTCCCCGGTAAGCGGCTTGACTTGCTCCACCGCGGGGTCGTCAACCGGGACGTCGCTCTGGGTGGATCTGCCGAACTGCCACTGGCTGAGCAGCACAAACACCCCGGAGAGCAGGAGCGCGAAGACAAGTCCTGCGATCCAGCGGGGCTTCAGAGCGGTTTTCAACACCCCTTAACCGTACTTCGTCAAGCTGTAGAACAGCTAAACGAAAGGGCCTGCCCCTCCTAGTGGTCGAAGAACACCAGGCTGGAGTTGATCAGTTCGGCGATGACTTCGGGATCGTGGGCGCGCCGGAGGGATTCCCTGAACGATTCCTTGGACAGAGAGCGGGCTAAGGTCGCGAGGACTTCCAAGTGGTCCGAGAATGAACTGGCGGGGGTGGCGATGAGCAGGACCAGGGTTGCCGGTCCGTCGCTTGCGCCGAAGTCCAAGGAGTGTCCGAACTTCGTGACACCAACAGCGATGGAGACCCGGGAGACAAACTCGCTGCGGGCATGCGGAAGGCCAATGCCGCCCGGCAGCCCGGTGGCAAGTTGGTGTTCACGGGAGTTGACGACTTCGAGGAAGCCTTCAAGGTCCGTGATGCGCCCGGCGGCGTACAGCCTTTCCGCGAGCTGCCCCGCGGCATCTGTTTTGTCGACCGCTTCCATCTCCAGGATGACGGTCTCGGGCGTCGTCAGTTCGGCATCATACGGGTCCAGTGGTTCCGCCAAGTCGTTTCCCTCCAGTGTGCCCAGCCAACCCGGGCCGCTTAGCGGAGGGGGACGATGTCATCGACACCCATGCGCGCAGCATCGGCCGATTCGTCGTCGGGCTGCTGTTGGCTGAGCCGTTCAGCTTCCACCCGGGCCAGGTAGTGCTTGATTTCGCTTTCCCGCTGCGCGTCGCTCCAGCCAAGAATTTCTCCCATCAGCTTAGCGACAACAGGGACCGCGGAAACACCTCTGTCCCACGACTCGATCGAGATACGGGTGCGTCGGGTCAGGACATCATGGACATGCCGGGCACCCTCATGGGTCGCGGCATACACGACCTCTGCTGAAAGATAGTCGTCTGCCCCCGGCAGGGGCTCGGCCATGGCAGGGTTGTCCTTGATGATCGCCAGGACTTCCGGGGTCATGGAGCCGTAGCGGTTGAGCAAATGTTCCACCCTTGCGACGTGGACCCCGGCCTCATCAGCGGTTCTTGCCCGCCGGTTCCATGCGGCTTTGAACCCCTCGGCGCCGAGGAGCGGGATGGTATCGGTGCAGCTCGCGGGTACGCGCTCGTCCATGGCCCGGGTAGCTTCGTCCACCGCGTCCTTCGCCATGACCCGGTACGTGGTGAACTTTCCGCCCGCAACCACCACCAGGCCCGGAACGGGGTGCGCCACCACATGCTCACGTGAAAGTTTGGCCGTGGAGTCACTCTCCCCCGCTAGCAGCGGACGGAGGCCCGCGTACACGCCCTCAACATCCTCACGGGTCAAGGGCCGCTTCAAGACCCGGTTGACGTGTTCAAGAACATAGTCGATGTCCTTCGTGGAAGCGGCAGGATGCGCCTTGTCGAGCTTCCAGTCGGTGTCCGTCGTGCCGATGATCCAGTGCCGCCCCCAGGGGATGACGAACAGTACGGATTTTTCGGTCCTTAGGATCAATCCCACCGTGGACTGGAAGCGGTCGCGCGGGACCACAAGGTGGATGCCTTTGGAAGCGCGGACTTTGAGCTGGCCGCGATCCGTCACCATGGCCTGGGTCTCGTCCGTCCAGACTCCCGTGGCATTCACCACTTGCTTGGCGCGGACTTCGATGATGCTGCCGTCCTCCTGGTTTTCCACCTTCGCGCCCACTACGCGTTCGCCCTCGCGGACGAACGACACCACGCGCATCCTGTTCACGGCATGCGCCCCGTAATGTGCCGCGGTGCGGACGACGTTGACCACCAACCTGGCGTCGTCGACCTGTGCATCGTAGTAGCGGATGGAGCCGACGAAGGCATCGCTCTTGAGGCTGGGTGCTGCCCTCAGTGTTCCGCGCCGGAAGAGGTGTTTGTGCATCGGCACGCCGCGGCTGTGGCCGGAGGTGAGGCCAAGCGTGTCATAGAGGAAGATCCCGGCACCAACGTAGGGCCGCTCCCAAAAACGCCGGGTCAGCGGGTACAGGAACGGAACCGGCCGGACAAGGTGGGGTGCGATCAGTTGGATCAACAATCCGCGTTCCTGGAGAGCCTCCTGGACCAGCGCGAAGTCCAGCATTTCCAGGTATCGCAACCCCCCGTGAATCAGCTTCGAGGACCTTGACGACGTTCCCGAAGCCCAGTCCCGGGCCTCGACAATACCGACGGACAAGCCGCGTGTCACCGCGTCCAAAGCCGCACCAGCCCCGACCACGCCTCCCCCGACAATCAGGATGTCGAGTTCCTTGCCAGGCTCAGTGGTCCCCTTGAGAACTTCGATGGATCTGGCCCGTGCCTGCGGACTCAATGCACCTGTTGATGCATCATCCCTTTGCGAACCATCTGCAACACTGCTCATTGGACGCCTCCCATCGCACAAAGCCCGTAGTTCCCCACACTACTTCTTGTCCAGCGGCTTGGGCAGGGTTTTCGCGGGCCCGCTAAAGCGGCCCGAGCGTACGCTAGCGGCCCGAGTAAGGCGAGACGACGACGTCGACTCGTTGGAACTCCTTCAGGTCCGAATAACCGGTGGTCGCCATGGAACGGCGAAGCGCGCCGATCAGGTTGGACGTGCCGTTGGTGTGGTGGCCCGGCCCGAAGAGCACTTCCTCGAGCGGACCGACAGTGCCGACGTTGACCCTGTCGCCGCGGGGCAGTTCAAGGTGGTGGGCTTCCTGGCCCCAGTGCCAGCCCTTGCCTGGGGCTTCTTCGGCACGGGCCAAAGCGCTGCCGAGCATGACTGCATCGGCGCCCATGGCGATGGCTTTGACGATGTCACCCGAAGAACCCATGCCGCCGTCAGCGATCACGTGCACGTACCGTCCACCGGACTCATCCATGTAGTCGCGGCGGGCGGCCGCGACATCGGAAATGGCGGAAGCCATGGGTGAATGGATGCCGAGCGCACGGCGCGTGGTGGTCGTTGCGCCGCCGCCGAAGCCCACCAGGACGCCGGCCGCTCCGGTACGCATGAGGTGCAAGGCCGGGGTATAGCCGGCGGCCCCGCCGACGATCACCGGGACGTCGAGTTCGTAGATGAACTGCTTGAGGTTCAGCGGTTCATGGTTCTTTGAGACGTGTTCGGCCGAGACGGTGGTGCCCCGAATGACAAAAATGTCGACGCCGGCGGCCACCACGGTCTTGTAGTGCTCCTGCGTACGCTGCGGCGTCAACGAGCCGGCCACGGTCACGCCGGAAGCACGGATTTCCGCGAGCCTGGTGGTGATCAATTCGGGCTGGATCGGGGCCTTGTAGAGCTCTTGCATGCGCCGCGTGACCGTCGGGCTGGCCGTTTCATCCGCAAGGGCAGAGATCTCGTCCAGCACGGACTGGGGGTCCTCGTACCGCGTCCACAAGCCCTCGAGGTCCAGAACGCCCAGACCGCCCAGCCGGCCAAGGGCGATGGCCGTTTCAGGCGACATTGCGGAGTCCATGGGTGCGGCGATCACTGGCATCTCAAACTTGTAGGCATCAATCTGCCATGAGACGGAAACGTCCTTGGGGTCGCGCGTCCGGCGGTTGGGGACGATCGCGATGTCATCCAGGGAGTAGGCACGACGCCCACGCTTGCCACGGCCAATCTCAATCTCGTAAGTCACTGCTCTAGGTTATCCCAGTGCGGCGTGATGTACCGGCAGGGTGACATACAGCATGACGACAGGCCATGCCTCGTAAATAGGCGAGCCCGCCACCTCCATGAGGGAGGTGGCGGGCTCGCCTGAACTGCCTAGGACAGGAACAACGCCTAGCGGGAACCGTAGTTCGGAGCCTCGACGGTCATCTGGATGTCATGCGGGTGGGACTCCTTCAGTCCGGCCGCAGTGATGCGCACAAACTTGCCGCGTGCTTTGAGCTCGGCGATGGTCGGAGCACCCGTGTAGAACATGGTCTGGCGCAGGCCGCCGACCAGCTGGTATGCCACCGAGGAGAGCGGGCCGCGGTAGGCGACGCGGCCTTCGATGCCCTCCGGGATGAGCTTGTCGTCACCGGAAACGTCCGCCTGGAAATAGCGGTCCTTCGAGTAGGACGTGTTCTTGCCGCGGGACTGCATGGCACCCAGGGAACCCATGCCGCGGTAGCTCTTGAACTGCTTGCCGTTCACGAAGATCAGCTCACCCGGCGACTCATCGCAGCCAGCCAGCAAAGAGCCGAGCATGACCGTGTCTGCACCGGCCACGAGGGCCTTGCCGATATCGCCCGAGTACTGCAGGCCGCCGTCGGCGATCAGCGGAACACCGGCAGGGATGGCAGCCTTCGAGGACTCGTAGATGGCCGTGATCTGGGGGACGCCTACACCGGCAACAACGCGGGTGGTGCAAATGGAGCCCGGGCCCACGCCCACCTTGATGCCGTCGGCACCGGCGTCGATCAGTGCCTGGGCGCCTTCACGGGTGGCGGCCTGGCCGCCGATGATGTCAACGTGCGCAGCAACGGGGTCGGACTTCAGGCGCGTGATCATGTCCAGGACGCCCTGCGAGTGGCCGTTGGCGGTGTCCACGAACAGCGCGTCGACACCGGCGTCGATCAGGGTCATGGCCCGTTCCCAGCCATCGCCGAAGAACCCGATGGCGGCGCCGACGCGGAGACGGCCTTCCTCATCCTTCGTCGCGAGCGGGTACTGCTCGGCTTTGGTGAAGTCCTTGGTGGTGATAAGGCCCTTGAGGCGTCCCTGCTCGTCAACGAGGGGCAGCTTCTCGATCTTGTTGGTGGCCAGCTTGTGCGAGGCCTCTTCGCGGCTGATGCCGACGTGGCCCGTGATGAGGGGCATCTTGGTCATGACGTCGCTGACAAGCCGCAGCGGGAAGTCGGACTCCGGCACGAAGCGGGTGTCGCGGTTGGTGACAATACCCAGCAGGCGGCCGTCCGGGTCGATGACAGGGAGGCCCGAAACCCGGTAACGCGAACACAGTTCGTCGAGTTCCTGAAGGGTGGCTTCCGGGTGAATGGTCAGGGGGTTGGTGATCATCCCGGACTCGGAGCGCTTGACGCGGTCGACGTGGTCGGCCTGGTCTTCAATGGACAAGTTGCGGTGGATGACGCCAAGGCCGCCCTGGCGGGCCATGGCGATGGCCATGCGGGACTCGGTGACCGTGTCCATGGCGGCGGACAACAGCGGGGTCTGGACCGAAATTCGCTTGGAGATCCGGGAGGAAGTATCAGCCTCGGACGGAATGACGTTGGTATGGCCCGGCAGCAGCAGGACGTCGTCATACGTCAGGCCAACAAAGCCAAAGGGATCGTGTTCGGGCTGGGTCATGAGTGCGCCTCTTACCTTGGTTCTTGGGGGTTGCTCTGGTAGGGGTTGCAGCTGATGACCAGCCCGTCATTACGGGACTGGCCTGTGCAGAAAGGTTCTGAATAAATAGTAGAACCTCGCCGCCGATCCCCATATTCCGCGAGGGCAATGTGAGCAACAGCACCCGGGGCCCGCCATGGAGCCGCCCGGTCGCCCTCGATCCGTCCGGCCGCCTAGCTCCACCCGGTCGCGGCCATGAACGCCTTCTCAAAGTATGGGGTCAAGGTCTTCATGTATGTGGCGGTCACATGGTTGTCGTCCTTGTAGACCATCACGTTGCCGATGACCGCCGGACAATTCGTATCGGGGCAGAAGTACTTCGAGAGGTCCAGGAATTTCGTGTCAGGCATTCCCGCGGCCACCGCTCCCGTCGGGGAATCTTCGGAGTAGATTTCGGCACGCTGGGAACCGCACGCAACATATGCGCCGGGGTTCTTTTCCAGGCAGGCCGGAACTGGTTGCGCTGCGCGTGGAGTGTCTCGGAAGGCAACAACTTGGATTCCGGCGTCGTTAAGCGTCTTTACCTCCGTGACCCAAGAAGCATCGAGCCGCTCCGGGACGTTGCTCTGCGCATTGGTGCGCGTACTCGTCGTCACCACAACATCCGGCTTCATCTTCAGGACCTCTGCGAGCGTGGCCTTGTTGAAGTCAACGCAGGACTGCGTAATGTCTGCCGCAGTGTCCTCGCCAAGCGGGCAATATCCCTTGGTGATGGACGTCAGGCTCCAATTGTTCTTTGCGGCCATCGTAAGCAGCGGCGTGTTCAGCACATGGGCGTGCGAACTGCCGATGACCACCACGCTTTTCGTCCCGTTCTTGATCCCGTTGGTGCAGCGGTTGACGAATTCCTGCGAGTCCGTCGTCCCCGTGCAGGGGGTCGGGAAAACCGGCCAGTCACCATCGACTGCGGTCATGCTTGGAACCAAAGGCACCCCCGGATCGGGGGTGTATACGAAGTCTCCGCCCACGGCTGCCGCTCCGGGGTTGCGGGCATCCATGTTTGCAACCAGCGCGCGGTTTGTCTGCTCTATCTGCAGGGGCCAACCGGCCAACGGCAGAATAGCCACGGTCCCCACCGCAACCAGCGAAATCACGCTTCCGCGCCGGTTGGCCTCGGGCCACCTCCACTCCCGCAACGGCTTCTCGATGAATCTGGTGGTCAGGACAGCCAAGAGGAAAGCACCAGCAATAATCACTGTGCCGGACAACCAGCCAGCGTGGGTCTTGCCGGACCAAGCCAAATAGATGACCAACATGGGCCAGTGCCAAAGGTAGAGGGCGTACGAATTGTTCCCCATCCGCACCAGTGGCTTGGAACTGAGGATTCGGTCGATTCCGAATCGACTCTGGGTCTGGCCCGCTGCGAGCACACAGGCGGCGGCAAGCGTGGGCCACAAAGCCAACCACCCGGGAAAGACGCCCTCGACGTCGAGAATGAGCCCGCAGCTAAGCATCGCCAGGATGCCGAGCCAGCCAAGGACGATCCTGGCTGACCTGGGTATTTTCAGCGAAGGCAGGAAGAGGGCCAGAAGAGTTCCAAGGGCAAATTCCCAAAGCCTGGCCGCGGTCGAGAAGTACGCCGCCGATTGGTCCGTAGCTGTGTAGACGACCGAGTACACCAGGGAAACCAGGAAGATTAATCCGAAGATGTAACGGAGGAGGGGAACGTACGCGAGCCTGAACCTTCTCGCCAGCCAGCCTGCTCCCACAAAGATGATTGGCCAGACAATGAAGACCTGTCCTTGGATGGACAGCGACCAGAAATGCTGGAACGGACTGGCCAGGCTGTGATCCACGGCGTAGTAGTTGACGGCCTGGGACTGCAACAGGAAGTTCTCGACGTAGAAGAGTGAAGCCCAACCCTGCTTGATGGTATCGACCCAGCGGGTGGCCGGCATGAAGAGGTAGGTGGCGGCCAGCGTTCCAACGATCACGGTGACGGCTGCGGGCAAGAGCCTCCGGAAGTGATGAAGAAAGTGCTTGATCAGTTCTGTTTGCCGGCCGCCGGCATACCGTCTCGTGAACTGCGCAGTCATGAGAAATGCCGAGACCAGGAGGAAGACATCCACCCCGCCGGAGACCCGGCCAAACCAGATGTGGTACGTGACAACCATGAGGACGGCAACAGATCGAAGCCCCTGGATTTCAGGACGGAACGTCGATTTGGGTGCCGAATTCTGCATCTCGCCGCTGGTTCGCCGTAGCGCAATCGGGCGCGTGGTTGTCAAAGTCTTGCCTCCAGGGTGCTACTCAAACCGTCTACCCTACTGATTCGAAATGATCGTCGTCAATTGAGACCGCGTTCAACCAACTTCATACGATCCATTAGGACAGAAGCGGCTGGGAGCTTCCGGAACGTTGTCTGGGTCAATCCTCCATGCCGTTTTGCCGGCGTCCGGTCGTCATCCCGCCCCACCGCAAATGCAGGAGGCCCGGCCCCCCAAAGGGGACCGGGCCTCCTGCATCGATCAACCAGTATTAGTGGCTGTGGCCTGCGTGCTCGTCTTCCTCGGCCGGCTTCTCGACAACCAGGGTCTCGGTGGTGAGAACCAGGGCTGCGATGGACGCGGCGTTCTGGAGCGCGGAGCGGGTGACCTTGACGGGGTCGATCACGCCTGCGGCGATCAGGTCCTCGTACACACCGGACTTCGCGTTGAAGCCGTGGTTGTCTTCCAGCTCGGCAACCTTGGCGACGACGACGTAGCCGTCAAAGCCGGCGTTCTGGGCGATCCAGCGAAGGGGCTGGGTCAGGGCGCGGCGGACGATGCCGACGGCGGCAGCCGCGTCGCCTTCCAGTGCCTTGACGGCTGCGTCCTCGTCCAGTGCCTTGAGGGCGTGGATGAGGGCGGATCCACCGCCGGATACGATGCCTTCTTCAAGGGCAGCACGCGTGGAGGACACAGCGTCCTCGATACGGTGCTTCTTTTCCTTGAGCTCGACCTCGGTGGCTGCGCCGACCTTGATGACGCCGATGCCGCCTGCCAGCTTTGCGAGCCGTTCCTGCAGCTTTTCCCGGTCCCAGTCGGAGTCGGTGCGGGTCAGCTCGGCACGGATCTGGGCGACGCGTGCTGCGACGTCGTCAGCCGTGCCAGCGCCGTCAACGATGGTGGTGTTGTCCTTGGTGACGGTGATCCGGCGGGCACTGCCGAGGACCTCGAGGCCAACCTGGTCAAGGGACAGGCCGAGCTCCGGGGAGACAACCTGCGCGCCGGTCAGTGTGGCAATGTCCTGCAGCATGGCCTTGCGGCGGTCGCCGAAGCCCGGAGCCTTGACGGCAACGACGTTCAGGGTGCCACGGATACGGTTCACGATCAGCGTGGACAGTGCCTCGCCGTCGATGTCCTCGGCAATGATGAAGAGCGGCTTGGCAGCCTGCAGGGCCTTCTCGAGGAGCGGCAGGAATTCCTGCAGCGCGGAGATCTTGCCTTGGTTGATCAGGATGAGCGCGTCTTCCAGAACAGCTTCCTGGCGTTCCGCGTCAGTGACGAAGTACGGGGACAGGTAGCCCTTGTCGAACTGCATGCCCTCGGTGAGGACCAGTTCGGTCTGCGTGGTGGAGGACTCTTCGATGGTGATGACACCATCCTTGCCGACCTTGCCGAAAGCCTCGGCGAGGAGCTCGCCAACCTCATCGCTCTGGGCGGAGATCGCGGCAACGCTGGCAACCTGGGTGCCTTCTACTTCGCGGGCGTTCTCCAGGAGGCGGGCAGCCACGGCCTGGACGGAAACCTCGATGCCGCGTTTGATTTCGCCAGGGGCGGCTCCGGCGGCAACGTTGCGCAGGCCTTCCTTGACGAGGGCCTGTGCCAGCACGGTAGCCGTGGTGGTGCCGTCGCCTGCGACATCATTGGTCTTGGTGGCGACTTCCTTGGCCAGCTGCGCACCAAGGTTCTCATACGGGTCGTCGAGTTCGACTTCGCGGGCGATCGTCACGCCGTCGTTGGTGATGGTGGGAGCTCCCCACTTCTTGTCCAGAACGACGTTGCGGCCACGCGGGCCAAGGGTGACCTTGACGGTGTTGGCCAGCTTGTCAATGCCTGCTTCGAGCGAGCGACGGGCAGCGTCGTTAAACGCAAGCTGCTTTGCCATGGTTGTGTCCTTTCAAGACGGAAAACCCGCACCGCTGATCCGACCGGAAGAAGTCCGACTCGATCTGCGATGCGGGATCCAGGGAATTACTTAACGACGATTGCCAGAACGTCGCGGGCGGACAGAACGAGGTATTCGTTGCCGCCGGTCTTGACTTCAGTTCCGCCGTACTTGGAGTAGATGACGACGTCGCCAACGGTTACATCGACGGGCACGCGGTTGCCGTTGTCATCGAAGCGGCCGGGGCCAACTGCAACAACTTCGCCTTCCTGCGGCTTTTCCTGTGCAGTGTCCGGGATGACCAGGCCGGAAGCCGTGGTCTGCTCTGCTTCGAGCGGGCGGACAACAATGCGATCCTCGAGAGGCTTAATGGAGACCGACACTCGGATCTCTCCTTTACGTGAGGTAGTACATGGACTATCAAACCAGGGGTGCCGTGGCGGGCTTACCGTCGTCGCGGTGCCGGTAAGTGCCTGGCGGCATGATTAGCACCCGCCTAGGGAGAGTGCTAATCAAGACTCTATGTAAGCATTAGCACTCGGTCAAGGCGAGTGCCAGAATTCCGTCATGGGTGAACGTCGAAAGGGCGCTTCCGGCTCAAGTAGCTCACTGCCCGGCGAGGTCGTCGAAGTCAACGTCCTCGCCGTCGTCGTACTCTTCCTTCGGTGCGGTTCCGCGGTTCAGGTAGAGCACGACGCCGCTGGCGAGCGCGACGACGCCGAACACCACCAGCCCGACGATCGCTCCGATGCGGGCACCGGTGTAGGTGTCACGGATGTCCCGGGCCTCATCCGTGGCGTCCTGGACGCTATTTCCGGTCATCGAGTAGGTGGCCGCGTTGAAAGAGTCTAGGAAGAAAATAATGATCAACAGCGCGATGCAGACAATGGCAATCAAAGCACCCACGATGAGCGCGGGGCGGGCATATTTGGAGAGATTTCCGGCGAAGGGACGTTTATCGGGGGCAGAGGGAGAACCATTGGCGTCGTCAGGCTGGCGTACTGGGTTGTCTTCCATGGCATCAACCCTATCGGCCCGAGTGGTCCCGGATCCCTCCCGACCCCGTATGACGGGCGAGCACTAGGCTAGTTCCCATGGCTGACACATCCCCGGACCAGATTGCCCCCTTGCTGACAACGGAAGGTTGGGAACTGCTGGCGTCCTTGGGACCGTACAGCGATGGCGAAGCCTTCGCCCTGAATGCGCGCCTGCGCAAGGACGGCCACTCCCCCGCACTCGTGGCGGCCGTCCTCACCCAGTCCAGGCTCCGCACCCGGGCCGAGGCCAAGTTCGGCGAATTCGCCCGGCAGATGCTCTTCACCCAGGCCGGCCTGGAACAGGCCACCCGGCTCAATGTTGCAGCCAGGCATGCCGAGCGCTTCGCCAAGGCGGGCACGCAGCACGTCGCGGACCTGGGTTGCGGGCTTGGAGCCGACTCCATGGCCATGGCCTCCATGGACATCAAGGTCACCGCCGTGGAACTCGACGAGACCACCGCCGCGTGCGCCACGATCAACCTCATGTCTTTCCCGCACGCAACGGTGGTGCACTCCGACGCCACGTCGGTGCCCCTCGACGAGGTCGACGGCGTGTGGCTCGATCCGGCGCGCCGCACGACGTCGTCGTCGGGAACCAAAAGGATCTGGGACCCGGAGGCGTTCTCGCCGCCGTTGTCCTTCGTTGAATCATTGGCCGCTACCGGCAGGTCCGTCGGGGTCAAGATGGGCCCGGGGATGCCACATGATTCGGTTCCGGCCGGCTGCGAGGCACAGTGGGTTTCGGTGGGAGGGGACGTCACGGAAGTAACGCTGTGGTTCAATGACGTCTCCCGCCCGGGCATCCGCCGAGCTGCCCTTGTGCTCGGGCCGCAGGGCGCGGCAGAGATCACCAGCGGCGAAGATTTCGACGGCGGCCCGGTGCCCGACGTCGGGCCCGTGGAGGGATACCTTTACGAACCGGACGGCGCGGTGATCCGCGCGGGCCTCGTGGCCGACGTCGCGCTCCGGCTGGGCGGCCACCTGGTGGACCAACACATTGCCTATATCTGCGCTCCGGAACTGATGGAGACCCCGTTCGCCCGCGCCTACAAAGTCCTGGAAGTCATGCCGCTGAACGTCAAGGCCCTCAAGGCCTGGGTGAAGGCCAACGGCGTCGGCGTCCTCGACATCAAGAAGCGCGGCACCTCCGTTACCCCCGAAGAGCTGCGGAAACAATTGCTGCCGGCCGGAAAGGGCACGGCAAAATCCCGCGGCAGCAAAACAGCCACCCTAGTCCTCACGAGGATCGGCGATGAAAAGGTGGCTGTTGTGGTGGAGCCGGTAGCGGCTGCCTGAGCTGGTCCCTGAACCGTGGCGCCCTATTGGGCGCGCGTGAACTCCTCCGCCGCGGCCACTTGCTCCGGTGTCGGCGTGATGCCCGTGTAGAGCACGAACTGTTCGAGTGCCTGGATGGTGGCCACTTCAGCGCCGCTGATCACGGTCTTTCCGGCCGCACGGCCGGCCTTGATGAGCGGCGTCTCTGCAGGGAGGGCGACGACATCGAACACCACGCGCGCGGCCGCCACCGCCGCTTCGGGGAAGGACAGTGAGCCGGAGTCAGGTCCGCCGGCCATGCCGATCGGTGTGACGTTGACGAGCACGTCCGCCGTCGACTCCCCTACTTCAGCCTGCCAGCCGAAGCCATAGAGCCCGGCAAGGGACTGCCCGAGCTTTTCGTTCCGGGCAACCACGGTGACGCGGGAGAAACCGGCGTCGCGGAAGGCAGCCGCGGTGGCCTTGGCCATGCCGCCGGAACCGAGGAGCAGCACCGACGACGCCGAGTCGATCGCGTTGCGCTCGATCAACTGGGCGATCGCGGTGTAGTCCGTGTTGTACGCCGTCAGTACGCCAGCGTCGTTCACGATCGTGTTGACCGAGTCGATAGCGGCCGCCGAAGCGTCCATGCGGTCAACGAGGGCGATGACGTCCTCCTTGTACGGCATCGAGACGGCGCAGCCGCGAATGCCCAGACCGCGAACACCGGCGATCGCGTTCGGGAGGTCGGTGGGAGCGAAGGCCTTGTAGATCCAGTTCAGGCCGAGCGCCTCGTAGAGGAAGTTGTGGAAACGCGTTCCGTTGTTGCTCGGCCGGGCAGAGAGAGAAATACAAAGCGTCATGTCTTTATTGAGGATCGGCATAACGGGGTTTCCTTCGCGTAGCGGGTTCTCTGCCCAGCCTAGACGGGGAGCTAGCCTTGGCGCGCCTTGAAGCGGGGATTCAGCTTGTTGATGACAAAGGTGCGGCCGCGCCTGCGGACAACTTGAGCGCCGGGGATCTTCTTGAGGGCACGCAGCGAATTCCTGACTTTCATGGGGTTCTCCTTCTCGGGTTTCGTCATTCAGTATAGATGCAAATCATTCTCATTAGCAAACGGATTCGTTTTTCCTCAGGATTCCTCCCATGCGGTACCGTACCGCCCCTGCATTAGACTTGAGCCAACCGCTGACGGCCCCACGGCGGGCGTTGCTCAGGGCGTTTTTGGCAAATACCGAGGGGACCCACGTGCAGATTGATTTCGCTTCATCCAGGCAGTCGACCCTGGGGGTGGAATGGGAGCTTGCGCTCGTCAACGCACGCACCGGCGAATTGGTCTCGGTGGCGAATGAGGTCCTGCGGGGCGTGGCATCGCGGCATCCCGATTTGAACGAAGACGACGAGCATCCGCACATCAAGCGGGAATTGCTCTTGAACACCGTGGAGCTTGTCACGGGCGTGTGCAACACCGTCAAGGAAGCCAAGGAAGACCTGGCCCGCTCGCTTCAGGCTGTCAGGGAAGTCACCGACCCTATGGGTGTGGAGCTTTTCTGCGCCGGAAGCCATCCTTTCAGCCCGCCGCAGCTTCAGCCGGTCTCGGACAAAGAACGCTATGCCAAGCTGATCGACCGCACCCAATGGTGGGGACGGCAAATGGTCATCTATGGAGTACACGTCCACGTCGGCCTGGACCGCAGGGACAAGGCGCTCCCCATCCTCGATGGGCTCGTCAACTACTTCCCCCATTTCCAGGCGTTGTCCGCTTCGAGCCCGTTCTGGGGCGGCGAAGACACTGGCTATGCGTCACAACGTGCCCTCATGTTCCAGCAGCTGCCCACGGCCGGATTGCCTTTCCAGTTCCCCAGCTGGGCCGAATACGAGTCCTATGTCCAGGACATGTTCACAACTGGAGTGATCGACACCCTGTCTGAAATTCGCTGGGACATCCGGCCCGTGCCGAACTTGGGCACCATCGAGATGCGCATTTGCGACGGCCTGGCCACCCTTGAGGAAGTCGGTGCCGTTGCAGCCCTGACCCAATGCCTCGTGGACGAGTTCTCCACGATCCTGGACAACGGCGGCAGCATTCCGACCATGCCGCCATGGCATATCCAGGAAAACAAGTGGCGCGCCGCCCGTTACGGGATGGAAGCGATCATTATTCTCGACGCCGAGGGCAATGAGCAGCTCGTCACTGAGCACTTGAAGGAAACGCTGCTGCGCCTGGCGCCCGTCGCGGAGAAGCTGGGTTGCTCGGAGGAACTTGCCGACGTCGAAAAGATCATCGCCCGCGGAGCAGGCTACCAGCGCCAGCGCCGCGTCGCCGCCCAGCACGACGGCGATCTTCACGCCGTCGTCCAGGATCTCGTGCAGCAAATGCGGTCCGTTCCGACCGCCTAGCCTCCGGCCGGGTTCCCTCGCCTACACCGAAACCGTGGTCACCGGCAGGGAGGAATCCGGAGCGAACGCGACGCCGCTGGGACCGATCCCCGCCATGATGAGCTGCGAGCCCAAGGCAGCGACCATGGCACCGTTGTCGGTGCACAGTGACAGCGGCGGCACATGCAGGGTGATCCCCGCCGCGTCGCAGCGTTGCCCCGTGAGCTCACGGAGCCGGGAGTTGGCTGCAACTCCGCCGCCCAGCAGAAGATCCGTGATCCCGTTCTCCCTGCAGGCCAGCACAGCCTTGGACGTGATGACGTCCACTACCGCTTCCTGGAATGCGGCGGCGATATCGGCAACGGGGACGTCCTCGCCGCGGGCTTCGAATTGTTCAACGCAGCGCGCGACGGCGGTCTTGAGCCCGCTGAAGGACCAATCGTAACGATGCGGTCCCGGCTCCTCCGCGG
The DNA here is from genome assembly GCF_030209755.1 of Arthrobacter sp. efr-133-TYG-118. Lineage (GTDB taxonomy): Bacteria > Actinomycetota > Actinomycetes > Actinomycetales > Micrococcaceae > Arthrobacter. The sequence goes on from NZ_JARVRH010000002.1 coordinate 143,363, forward strand.
TTCCCATGTACTTGGGTTGCGTCAAGCCGCGCGGAAAGCGGATGGCCTTGGCGTTGCCTTGCTTGGCGAGTTTGTCGATGGCCGGTCCGCCCGGGTAGCCAAGGCCCAGGAGCCTCGCCACTTTGTCGTAGGCCTCCCCTGCGGCGTCGTCGATCGTGGAGCCGAGCATCTCGACGTCGTCGGTGATGCTGCGGATGCGCAGGATTTCCGTGTGCCCGCCGGAAACCAGCAACGCACCGAGATTTTCCGGCAGCCGACCGCCCGGACCGAGCCCCCGGGTGCCGGCGGCGGCGCCGTCAAGGAGCCCGACGCCGACATGCGCTACCAAGTGGTTGATCGCGTAGAGCGGCTTGCCCGTGGCAACAGAGAGGGCCTTGGCCGCACAGACACCCACCATGAGCGCGCCGGCCAAGCCAGGTCCGGAGGTCACGGCGATGGCGTCGATGTCTTCCAGTGTCACTCCGGCCTCGTGCAGGGCCTCCTGCAGCGTGGGAACAAAAGCGTCCAAGTGCGCACGGGAAGCGATCTCCGGAATGACGCCGCCAAAACGGACATGCTCATCCATCGAAGAGGACACCGTGTTGGTCAGCAGGGTGGTGCCCCGGACAATCCCGACGCCGGTTTCGTCGCAGGAGGACTCGATCCCCAGCACGAGCGGCTGGGCGATGGCGGGCTGGATGGGGCCGGGCTGGTTCATGCCGGTATTCCTTCAGTCAATGTCAGCCTCATGATGAGGGCGTCCGTGCCGTCGCGATAGTACCGCCGACGGACGTGGATCTGCTCGAAGCCGAACCGCACGTAGAGTGCCTGCGCTCGTGGATTGTCGGCACGGACCTCCAGGAGCACTTCCACCGCGCCGCGCCGCCGGGCCTCTTCAATCAGTTCCGTGAGGATGGCGGAGCCGATTCCCCGGCCTTCGAATTCGGGCACAACGGCGATCGTCTGCACGTCCGCGATCGGCTCGATGCACATGAGCCCGGCGTAGGCCACAATCTGCCCGTCGGCTTCGGCCACCACATAGCGGCGGGTATCAACCTGGGCAAGTTCATCGAAGAACATCTGCATCGGCCACGCGTCCACCGGGAAGAGCCGACGTTCGAGTACCTCGACGACGGTGACGTCGTCGGCGGTCATGTCGCGCAAGGTCACGCCGTCGAGCTTGAACTGGTACGAAGGGTTCACAGGGCACGCTTTCTAGGGCCCGGCACTTGCGCGTCGGATTCCCGCAAATACAAGGGAGTGGAATCCGGCAGTTCCGCACCGGCCGCCAGGAGGGCCATGGCGAACTGGCCCAGCGAGGCCGCGTCGGGCTGGGTGGTGCTGAATTCCCCGTTCGCGTTGACGACGTCCGCGTAGATGCCGCCGCCGGCACCGAAGACCGGGAGATCGGGCAACTCCGAGGCGAACCCGACATGCGGACCGTCCACGAGTTGCGGTAGCTGGCCATCATTGAGTGTGTAGCGCGCCCAGTAGACCTCCTTGCGACGGGCGTCCGTGGCCACCAGGAACTCGGCCTGCGCCTCCGTGGACCCGGCCACTTCCAAAGCGATCGCATCCAGGCTCATGAGACCGAAAAGAGGTTTGTTCCAGGCAAATGCCAAAGTGCGGGCAGTTGCAATCCCTGAACGGAGGCCCGTGAACGGCCCAGGGCCAACACCTGCGACGATGAGGTCGATGTCCGCGCCGCCTACTCCGGCGTCGGCCAGAAGCTTCTCAATTCCGGGCGCCAGGACCTCGGCATGGCTGCGGGTGTCCTCCGTAGCGAAGGACTCCACCACACCCTCCATGGCAACGTCCGAAATGAGTGCCGCACTCGCCACGGCCGAAGTATCAATGGCCAAGATCAGCATCAGGCGTTCTCCTCCAGTATTTCGGGCACGGCCCTCCAACGAGGGCCAAAGCCGCGGAAAACGATGCTGCGGGGTTCGTCGTCGTCCTCCGGGTCGAAATCCAACACGGCATCCTGGCCAGCTTCCGGGCGGGTTGCCGCCCTCTCGGCGCCGCCCACCGTCCGGTGCATCTCGATGTCCAGGCGACTATCCGAAAGGCGTTCCACGCGCTCACGCCCCCACTCGACCACAGTCACGGAGTTGTCCATGGTGTTTTCGAGGTCGATGTCGTCGATTTCGGCAGCGGACGCCAGCCGGTAAGCATCAACGTGGACCAGGTCGGGGCCGCCGGGGCGCGGCCCGTCCGGCAGGTTGGGATGGATGCGCACCAGGACAAACGTGGGCGAGATGACGCCGGCACGGACGCCAAGTCCTTCGCCGAGTCCCTGGGTGAAAGTAGTCTTGCCGGCACCGAGTTCGCCTGTCAGGACCAGCAGGTCACCCGGCTCAAGGACCCCGGCGAGCGCCGAGCCCAAAGCGTGCGTCTGCTCCGCCGTCGCGACCTTGACGGTCCGTTCCCACAACGCCTCCTTCAACGGGGTCTTGTCAATCGGGGCCCCGCTCACCGGGCATCCGCCCCCGGGGTCTCGTTGATGTAGATACGCGGGACGCGCGGGCTGACGCGGGTGACAATCTCATAGTTGTTGGTCCCCGCGGCGGCGGCCCAGTCGTCCGCCGTCGGGCCGCCGTCGGCGCCGTCACCAAACATGACAGCTTCGGCACCCAGCCAGCCGGCTTCGTCCGTCACAGCGTTCCCAAGGTCGATGACCATCTGGTCCATGGCGATCCGGCCCACAACGGGGTAGTTGACTCCGTTGACCCGCACCGGGCCGCCGGTGGCGACCCGCGGCACGCCGTCGGCGTATCCGAGCGGGATCAGGCCCAAGGCGCTCTCGCTGGACGTCCGGTAGTTGAGTCCATAGGACACCCCCTGGCCTTCGGGCACCCGCTTGCAATTGGAAACGAGGGTGCGCACTGTCATGGCGGGGCGGAGACCAAGTTCCGCGGAGTTTTGTCCTTCGAAAGGGGACAGCCCGTAAAGCCCGAGCCCCACGCGGACGAGGTCGAAATGGGCATCCGGGCGCGAAAGCGTGGCGGGAGTGTTGGCCAGATGCCGGACTTCGGTGTCCACTCCGGCGTCCTCGGCCACGGCAATTGCTTCCCGGAAAGCTGCCAACTGCTCATCGGTCTCGGGACGGTGCGGTTCATCGGCGACGGCCAAGTGCGAGAAGATGCCGACCACGCGCAGGAGGCCCTCGTCCTGGTACTCCATGGCCTGGCCCACCAATTTGTCCCATTGGGCGATGGTGGAGCCGTTGCGCCCCAGGCCGGTGTCCACCTTGAGGTGGATGCGGGCCGGTCGTTCCTGTTCGCGTGCCGCGGCGACTACCGCGTCCAGCTCCCAGCCGGATATCCCGACGTCGACGCCGGCGGCGACGGCCGCCTGGAAGTTGCTTTGGGTGGTGTGCAGCCAGGCGAGCATGGGGGCGTCAATTCCAGCAGCGCGCAGCGCCAAAGCTTCCGAAATATGGGCAACACCGAGCCATCGGGCGCCGGCTTCAAGTGCCGCCCGCGCTACCTGCACCGCGCCGTGCCCATATGCGTCGGCCTTGACCACGGCCATGACGTTTGCGGGTGAGGCGATAGCCACGAATTGGCGTACGTTGTGCCGGATGGCATCCAAGTCGATGACGGCTGATCGTTCGAGGACCGTTGCCGAACCCGATTTCGTCGAGGGTTCGAAACTGGCAGCTGCTTCGTAAGTCACTCTCACGATTCTAGTGCCGCGAAGGCGTGCGGGTTGACTGGGGGTGAGGGGGCTGACTGGGGTGAGCCCTGCTCAGGCGTCCGAGTTGTGGGCGATAGTGGCCGTCGCACGACGTTGGGCCCCGGGCGGGACATCCGCCACAATGTCCTCGAGGAAAGCGAACCGTTTGAGCCACTGGCTGGACTGCCGCTCCCTCCGGGCGTTCGCTCGCTGCCACCAATCGGCGATGTCTCCCCAGCCAGGCGCAGCCAGCGAGCCACCCACTTCCTGGACCGCCAGCGAGGCGCAAAGATTGGCAAAACGGAGCCGGTCTCCCAAAGGCCATCCGGCCAGGCAGCCCACAACAAACGCCGCGCCGAAGCAGTCGCCCGCTCCCGTGGGGTCGTACGCCGTCACGGGAAGCGACGGCACCCACTCCTCCTCGCCGGTTTCGGAATCCACGGCCATGGCTCCCTGCGCTCCCAGCGTCACTACAGCTACCGGAACGCGGTCGGCGAGCGTGTAGAGCGCAGACCAGGGGTTGTCCTTGCCTGTGAAGGCCATCGCCTCCCGTTGGTTCGGCATGAAGGCGTGGAAATTGCTGAGCTGGTCCAGCCGCTTCGACGACCACTCTCCGGTCGGATCCCATCCGGCGTCGCCGAAGAGTTTGACGCCGGCTTTCCTCGCCGCCAGCATCCAGGGCTCCGGCTCCTCGCCGAGATCCGCGACTGCTGCGAGCGCCTTGGGCGGATCGCCAATCAGTTCGGAAGCGCTCATGGGCGAGGGATGTCCGTGAGTGACCATGGAACGATCCTGATCGACGCACAAGGAGACGGTGACCGGAGAATGCCAGCCCTGGAAACGCCTGGACAGGGAGAGGTCCACGTGCTCCTGGCTTTCCAGGATCCGCCAGTTGAAGTCCCCATACCCGTCATCGCCGAACGCCGCGGCGAGGCTGGTCCGCAGCCCAAGCCGGGCAGCCGCGATAGCTTGGTTGGCCACGCCGCCGGGGCAGGTCCCCATGCCTTGGCTCCACACTTCGGTACCCGGTTCCGGGCTGCGGTCCAGTCCGGTAAAGATAATGTCCTGGAACACGGTGCCTGTCAGCAGGAGATCGCAGCCTGAATCGGACCCTTCCACCAGCACATCCCCTCGGATAGCAGCAAGGGGGTCGAATCGTGCCCTGGGCGTTGCGTCCATGCACGGCAGACTACGCCGCGGCCACGATTGTGCATAGCTTTCTTCCGGCGCCGGGGCCTACTTTCCCCAGGGCCTTCCTTCTGAACTGGTCCCGGGGGCCCTCTGCCGCGGACCTTCGCCTGCAGCGGACCTTCGCCGCGGACCGCGGGAGTCCCGGGAGCGGCTAGAGCTCCTGATACATGACGTGCAGCCCCACGTAGCCAAGGGTCGGATGCTGGAAGGCCTCGGGGATGGTCGCCAGGATGCGGAAGCCCATGGACTGCCACAGGCCCACCGCGCGGACGTTGCTTTCGACGACGGCGTTGAACTGCATCGCCTTGAACCCGGCGTCCCGGGCGGCAACCAAGGAATAGGCACAAAGTGCTCGAGCGATTCCCTGCCCGCCGTGATCGGCATGGACCATGTAGCCGGCGTTCGCCACATGGCTTCCGCCGCCGCCCTGGTTGGCGTGCAGTTCTCCGGTACCCAGCACTTCGCCGTCGCGCACCGCCACAAAGGTCAGGCCGGGCGCTTCCTTGAACCATTTGCTCCGGGCAGCTTCTTCGGAAGTGTCGCGGTCCCAGGTAAAGGTCTCCCCTGCCCGGATCACCGGTTCCAGGACGGCCCAGATCCCGGGCCAGTCGCTTGCCCGGGCGGGCCGGATCTCGTAGCTAACGGCCGCCGACGTTCCTGCTTCGCTGTTTGAGTGGCTCACGTCCGTTACGGTATCAGCACGCCCTGCACTGATGGCCCTGTTGAGCCCGCTGCAATGCCAGGGAGGTCAGGAGTAGTGTTTTCGCTGGGACGCAGAGGACTTTCACCTTGCGGGACTTGTTGAATCGGCTTGGATACAGGAGGTAGCGGTGTCGTTGATCCGTCGCGTGGCCTTCCTGTCACTCCACACTTCCCCCATGGAACAGCCGGGTTCGGGGGATGCCGGCGGCATGAATGTCTACGTCCGGGCACTGGCCATGGCGTTGGCGGATCTTGGCGTGGAGGTAGAGATCTTCACGCGTTCGACGTCGGCCGGGCAGCCCGCCGTCGAACATCCCGGTCCCGGCGTCTGCGTCCATAACGTCCTGGCAGGCCCGCCCCGGAAACTGCCCAAGGAGGAACTTCCCGAGCTCCTCCACACCATGGTTGCCGAAATCGAGAGGATCCGGCAACGGCAACCGCACGGCCGTTACGACGCCATCCATTCGCACTACTGGGTGTCCGGTGTGGCCGGACTTGAACTCTCCGCCTTGTGGAATGTGCCGCTGATCCACACGATGCACACGATGGCGAAGGTCAAAAACCTGGTGCTCGAATCCGGCGAGCGGCCCGAACCGCGACTGCGTGAAGACGGCGAACAGAGGATCGTGGATAGAGCCACTCGCCTCGTGGCCAACACTCCCGCCGAAGCCCAAGAGCTCGTATCGCACTACAACGCCGATTTCGACCACATCGACATCGCTCCCCCCGGAGTTGACCTCACCGTGTTCACTCCGGCGTTCCGGGCCCGGTCCCGCGCCGAGCTTGGCGTGAGGCCCGGCAGTTTCCATCTGCTCTTCGCCGGACGCATCCAGCGGCTCAAGGGCCCGCAGGTTTTCATCGAAGCTGTTGGCATCCTCCGCAAGAGGCGGCCCGACATCGATCTCGAGCTGACCATCCTTGGCGCCTTGAGCGGCGCCAAGGACTTCAACCTGCAGTCTTTCATCACGGCCGCTGGGCTCGACGACGTCGTAACGCACCGTGCGCCGGTCAAGGCGCCGAAGCTGGCGGGCTGGTTCCGTTCAGCCGACGTCGTGGTGATGCCGTCCTTCAGCGAATCGTTCGGGCTTGTTGCCCTTGAGGCGCAGGCCTGCGGCACTCCGGTGGTGGCCACCAACGTGGGCGGCCTGTCCCGCGCCGTTGCCGACGGACGGACTGGTATTTTGGTTGACGGCCACGATCCCTCCCGCTGGGCCGACGTCATCGAAGCCCTGTACGACGATCCCCGGACCCGCGAAGACATGGGCCGTGCCGCAGCCGTGCACGCGGAGGCCTTCGGCTGGCAGAGGACAGCAGCGTTCGCGCTCGAGAGCTACCACGCAGCCATCGGTGCTGTCCTCGTCCGCCCAAGCTAAACCCTCGCTCACCTATCAGTCCCCTCCCGACGACGCTCGCTCACCTACGAGTCCCCTCCCGACGACGCCCGCTCACCAACGGAGGCGTGACTGGTAGATTGTCGCGGACAGTGTTCCCGCGGAGTTGAGGACGAGGATGTCTGAAAACGAGATCTTGAGCGACCTTGAAATTGCCCAGAATGCAGCGATACGTCCCATCGAGGAAATCGCGGAGCGTGCCGGGATCAACGTCGATGCATTGGAACTGTACGGCCGGTTCAAGGCGAAAATCGATCCCGCCAAGCTCCGTCTCCCGGGCGTCAAACGCGCGGGCAAGATAGTCCTCGTCTCGGCTATGTCCCCGACGCCGGCGGGTGAGGGAAAATCGACAACCACGGTAGGGCTCGCCGATTCCTTGGCGCGGGCGGGCCACCGCGTGATGATCGCGTTGCGCGAACCGTCCCTCGGACCGATCCTGGGCATGAAAGGAGGAGCGACCGGTGGCGGCTTCTCCCAGGTTCTCCCCATGGACGAGATCAACCTGCACTTCACCGGCGACTTCCACGCAATCACCTCAGCCAATAACGCCCTCATGGCCCTCGTGGACAACCACATCTTCCAAGGCAACGAGCTCAACATTGATCCGCGCCGCATGACGTTCAAACGGGTCCTCGATATGAACGACCGCTCGCTGCGCGAGGTCATCATCGGCCTGGGCGGCCCTGCCCAAGGAGTGCCACGGCAGGACGGTTTCGACATAACCGTGGCTTCCGAAATCATGGCCGTCTTCTGCCTCGCGACGGACTTGGATGATCTCCGCGAGCGCCTCGGCCGCATCACTTTCGGCTACACCTATGACCGGCGGCCGGTTACCGTGGCCGATCTCGGTGTCCAAGGTGCGCTGACCATGTTGCTGAAGGATGCCATCAAACCGAATCTCGTGCAGACCATCGCGGGAACCCCGGCCCTGGTGCATGGCGGCCCGTTCGCCAATATCGCGCACGGCTGTAACTCGCTCATCGCCACGCGAACCGCCCAACAGCTCGCGGACATTGTGGTCACGGAAGCGGGATTCGGCGCCGATCTCGGGGCCGAAAAGTACATGGACATCAAGTCACGCATCGCGGACGTGGCGCCGTCCGCCGTCGTCGTGGTCGCGACTATCAGGGCGCTGAAGATGCAGGGCGGCGTCCCCAAGGAGCTTCTCAAGGAGCCAAACGTTGAGGCACTCGCTGCCGGCGTCGAGAACTTGAAACGGCATGTGCACAACGTCGAGAAGTTTGGCGTCACACCGGTTGTTGCAGTCAATAGATTCGCGTCGGACACAACAGAAGAGCTCGAATGGCTGCTGGCTTGGTGCGCCCAGGAGGGAGTGCAGGCGGCGGTCGCGGATGTCTGGGGCCGCGGTGGAGGGGGCGACGGCGGTGATGAGCTCGCGGCGAAGGTCGCCGCGGCGGTGGCGGCAGCAGCGCCGTCGGACTTCCGACATTTGTATCCTCTGAGCCTGTCTGTGGAGGACAAGATCCGCACGATCGCGCAGGAAATCTACGGCGCCGACGGCGTGGAATTTTCCGTCCCCGCGCTCAGGCGCCTCGCGGACATCCGGAGAAACGGCTGGAGCGGAATGCCGGTTTGCATGGCCAAGACGCAGTATTCATTCACCGACGACGCCTCCCAGCTGGGTGCCCCCAAGGGATTCACGGTGCACGTGCGCGAGCTGATTCCCAAGACCGGTGCGGGCTTCATCGTCGCATTGACAGGTGCAGTCATGACCATGCCCGGATTGCCCAAGGAGCCCGCCGCGATGCGAATGGACGTCGATGAGCACGGAAATCCGGTGGGCCTCTTCTGACGCTCGCTCACCTATGTGCCATATTTACGAAACCCTCGCTCACGTATGTGGCACTTTCGCAGACCGCTCGCTCACGTATACGGCACTTTCAGGAAACGCTCGCTCACCTACGGCCCCCGAGGACGACAAGATCTACAGCCGAATCCCGAGCCTGTGGATAACTTCTGCAGGCACCCGCCCATTTGCGCAACAATGCGGGTATGCGAAACGAGTTTGCCCTTCCCACTGAACTGCTTTCAGGACCGTTCACGCTTGCCGAGGCCCAAGCCCATGGTGTGCCGCGCAGCCGGCTGCTTCGTGCCGACGTCGAACGCGTCAGCCGTAGCCTCTACCGTCCGATCGGCTGGGACTTCGATCTTGAGTCCGCCGCCCGTGCGCTGTCGGCAGCTACTCCCGGGGCCTGGATCTCCCATGTGACGGCAGCGCGCCTTCGCTGCTCCTGCCTTCCGCCGTGGCTTGCCGATTCGACGGAGCTGCACCTCAGCAAGCCGCGATCGTTGCCTGGAACCCGCCGCAAAGGCGTGATCGCGCATAGGGTGATCACGGCCGTGAACGAGGTCGAATCCGTTGATGGAATATGGATCAGCACGCGCTCCCGTACTTGGCTGGACATGGCCCGGCTGCTTCCTTTGAACGACCTCGTCTGTATGGGCGACGAGCTGATTCGCGTACCCCGCCAGGCGCTGGAAGGACGAGACACACCGTTCGCGACCCTTGAAGAACTGCGTGCCCTGGTGGAGCGGCATCCAAATTTACAAGGCGTCGTGCGTGCCCGGCAGGCGCTCGAATTGATGCGCGTGGGCGCGGATTCCGCGCCTGAGTCCTTGCTTCGCTTGGCTATGCTGGACGCTGGAATCCCCGAACCCGAACTTCAACTCAAGTTGCGAAGTGACGATCCGTTCTCGCCGTCGGCGGATTTGGGGTTCCGCCAAAGGCGGGTCGCCATTCAGTACGACGGCGGCCATCACCTCGCGGAGGCCCAGACACTCAGTGATCGACGCCGGAACAAAGCCTTCGAAGCAGCCGGATGGACGGTCCTCGTCTTCCGCAAGGACGATTTGGCAGATGGTTTCGAGCTGGCAACCAAAAAGATCAAGAAGGCACTGCGATCAGCATGGGTCGATCCCGCCGTCGCATCCGGCTTTGCAAGCGCCGTGTAGAGCGCGAGCGTTAAACGACAGACGCCCGCTCACTTGTAAGTGAGCGGGCGTCCGCCCAAACCCCCACACAAGCGAGCGAGCGTCCGGGTGGACAGGCAGCTTGGGAGGGATCGGGGTTAGCGCTCGACGTCGCCTCGGATGAAGGCCTCGACCTTTTCGCGGGCGAGGTCGTCGTTGAACTGCTCCGGCGGGGACTTCATGAAGTAGCTGGAAGCGGAGAGCAGCGGGCCGCCGATGCCACGGTCCAGGCCGATCTTGGCGGCGCGGATGGCGTCGATGATCACGCCGGCGGAGTTCGGGGAGTCCCAGACCTCGAGCTTGTACTCAAGCGACACCGGGGCATCGCCGAAGTTGCGGCCCTCGAGGCGCACGAACGCCCACTTGCGGTCATCCAGCCAGGCGACGTAGTCCGAGGGGCCGATGTGGACGTCGTCGGCGTGGAGCTTGGCTTCGACGTTGGAGGTCACGGCCTGGGTCTTGGAGATCTTCTTGGATTCCAGGCGGTCGCGCTCCAGCATGTTCTTGAAGTCCATGTTGCCGCCGACGTTGAGCTGGTACGTGCGGTCAAGCGTGACGCCGCGGTCTTCGAAGAGCTTGGCCATGACGCGGTGCGTGATGGTGGCACCGATCTGGCTCTTGATGTCATCGCCGACGATCGGCACGCCGGCCGCGGTGAACTTGTCGGCCCATTCCTTGGTGCCCGCAATGAAGACCGGCAGGGCGTTGACGAAGGCAACACCGGCGTCGATGGCGCACTGCGCGTAGAAGTGCGCGGCGTCCTCGGAACCGACCGGCAGGTAGCAGACCATGACGTCGGCCTTGGCTTCGCGCAGTGCGGCGACGATGTCCACTGCCTCCTCCGCAGCCTCGACGATAGTCTCGCGGTAGTACTTGCCCAGGCCGTCCAGGGTGTGGCCGCGCTGCACGGTCACACCGGTGGATGGGACATCGGCGATCTTGATGGTGTTGTTCTCGCTGGCGCCGATGGCGTCAGCGAGGTCGAGTCCGACCTTCTTGCTGTCGACGTCGAAGGCAGCGACGAACTGGACGTCGTTGACGTGGTACTTGCCGAACTCAACATGCATCAGACCCGGAATCGTGGCCTGGGGGTCGGCATCGCGATAGTAGTGGACACCTTGGACCAGCGAAGCGGCGCAGTTACCTACGCCGACAATGGCGACACGAATCGGATGTGAAGACACGGAACTCCTTTGAGAACTAACCTCAGGTGCCGAGCGCGTCCGTACCTGTATGTACGACGGCGTCTTAAAGGCACAGCGCCATTCGGCGCTCCTTGCATTGTAGCCAACCCGAACGGGGCCGGCTTTGTTCCCAGCCGGCCCTACAAGTGTATTAAGTTTCCGAATCTACTTCTGCGCCCACAGATTGATGTCGGATTCGACGGCAAACTCGTCGATCGCAGTCAGTTCCTCTGACGTGAAGTCGAGATTGTTGATCGCGGACACGGTGTCCTCCAGCTGCGTGACGCTCGACGCGCCCACCAAGGCCGAGGTCACAGGCGAACCCTTGGGCTGCTCGCGAAGGATCCAGGCGATAGCCATCTGGGCGAGGGTCTGGCCGCGTCCTTCGGCAATGGCGTTCAAACCACGCACCCGGCCCAGCTTTTCCTCGGTCAGCGCTGATTCGGACAAGAACCGTTCCTTGGCGGCGCGCGAGTCCGCGGGGATGCCGTTCAGGTACCGGTTGGTGAGCATCCCTTGCGCCAGCGGGGAGAAGGCGATGGATCCTGCGCCAACCATGTCAAGCGTTTCGTAGAGGTTGGGCGAACCGTTCTCGGTCCAGCGGTTGAGCATGGAATAGCTGGGCTGGTGGATGAGTAGCGGCGTGCCCATCTCCTTGAGAATCCGGGCGGCCTCGAGGGTCTGCTCCGGAGTGTAGGAAGAGATTCCTGCATAGAGAGCCTTGCCGGAACGGACTGCGTGGTCCAGGGCGCCCATGGTCTCTTCCAGCGGGGTTTCGGGATCCGGACGGTGACTGTAGAAGATGTCCACGTAGTCCAGTCCCATGCGCTGAAGCGACTGGTCCAGGCTGGAGAGCAGGTACTTGCGGGAGCCCCATTCTCCATAGGGGCCGGGCCACATGTAGTAACCGGCCTTGGTCGAAATGACGAGCTCGTCGCGGTACGGCTTGAAGTCATCCTTCAGGTGGCGCCCGAAGTTCGTCTCGGCCGATCCGTCCGGCGGGCCATAGTTGTTGGCAAGGTCGAAGTGGTTGACTCCCAGGTCAAAGGCCCGCCGCAGGATGGCGCGCTGCTCTTCGAAACGCTTGTCGTCGCCGAAGTTGTGCCATAGTCCCAACGAGATCGCGGGAAGTTTGAGGCCGCTGCGTCCGACGCGGCGGTAGGGCATGGTTTCATAGCGGTTTTCCGCAGCCGAATAAGTCATACCTACCATCCTGCCACCGCCTTCGAGCCTCGAAGGCCGATGTCCGTCATGTGGGCGCGGTCACTTCAGGCGCGCGATCATTTAAGGCGCACGATCACTTAAGGCGCACGACGGCGGCGCTCTCCCCCGGGAGTGTCAGCTTTCCGTTCCCGACGGCGGCTGCGGAGTCCGTGCCGAGCAAGACTTCGCCATCCATGGCCTTCGTCAGGGTCCGGTCCCCGAAGTTGCAGGCAACCCTCACGGCGCCCCTGCCGAGAACCAGCCATTTGTCCTCTTCGCTGAAGTCGACGTGGGTGTCAGTGAATCCGCCGCCCGCAAGCTCCGGCGTCGAGCGCCTGAGGTTCGCCAGCGCCCGGTAAAGGTCCAGCAATCGGGCGTGATCGCCGTCGTGCGCCTCCTCCCACTTGAGCTTGGAGCGTTCAAACGTCTCCGGGTCTTGGGGGTTGGGCACCAATGCGGGGTCCCAGCCCATCCGTTCGAATTCCTTGAGCCGGCCCTCCGCTGTGGCCTCAGCGAGCCATTCCTCGGGATGCGATGTGAAAAACTGCCACGGCGTGGACGCCCCGAATTCTTCGCCCATGAAGAGCATCGGGGTGAACGGCGACGTCATGGTCAGTACGGCGGCAAGCGCCAGTCTTCCGTAAGACAGGTTCGCACTCAGGCGGTCGCCTGCGGCGCGGTTGCCGATTTGATCGTGGTTTTGGTTGCAGACCACCAAAGCGGCAGGATGGACCAGCCCTGGTCGAATGGGGCGGCCATGATGCCTGCCGCGGAAGCTTGAGTAGCTCCCGTCGTGGAAGAAACCGTGTTCAAGGACCTTTGCCAGTGCGCCCAAGGAATCGAAATCCGCATAGTAGCCGGCGGTCTCCCCGGTGAGGTTCACGTGCACGGCGTGGTGGAAGTCGTCGCTCCACTGCCCTTCCAGACCGTAGCCATTGGTGTCCCGGCGGTAGATGAGGCGCGGATTATTCAGGTCCGATTCCGCAATCAAGGTCTTGGGGACGCCTGTTTCGGCTTCGATGCCATCCGCGAGGCTGGCCAGGTCTTCCAGAATGTGGACGGCCCGCTCATCGCGGAGGGCGTGCACGGCGTCGAGGCGCAGCCCGTCCACGTGGAAGTCACTCAACCACATAGCGGCGTTGTCCAGGATGTACTGACGGACGTCGTCGGAGCCGGGGCCGTCCAGATTCACCGAGTCGCCCCAGGTGTTGCCTTCGCCGGACTTCAGGTAAGGGCCGAATTTCGGCAGGTAGTTCCCGCTCGGCCCCAGATGGTTGTAGACCACATCCTGGATCACACCTAGTCCGGCAGCATGCGCGGCGTCCACAAATCGCTGATAGGCCTCCGGTCCCCCGTAGGCCTCGTGAACGGCGAACCACAGCACGCCGTCGTACCCCCAGTTGTGGGGACCGTTGAAGGCATTGACCGGCAGAAGCTCGACGAAGTCGATTCCCAGTTCAACAAGGTAGTCCAGTTTCTCCACGGCCGCGTCCAGTGTGCCTTCCGGAGTGAAGGTACCAAGGTGAAGCTCATAGATGACGGCGCCGCCGAGCCCGCGCCCCGCCCAATCCGAGTCGTTCCACGCATAGGACGAGGCGTCGAAGGTGCGGGAAAGAGCATGGACCCCGCCCGGCTGCCGCTGCGACCTCGGATCCGGGAAGGGACCCTCCCCGTTCACCAGATAGCCGTAATCAGTCCCGGCCCGCCGAGGTACGTCCGCCGTCCACCAGCCCGCCGCGCCGTCGTCGTGCGCCCGCATTTCGTACTGCTGACCCTCCGCAAGCAGGGTCACAGACTCTGCAAACGGGGCCCACACGTCGAACCGTTTCCCCACGCTGGTCTTCTCAGCCATCGCTCCCCCTCAATCGTCTCGTCCGGGCTTCGTTTGCCCGCCGTTGTTGGTGCTCTGGCTAACTAATGGGTACGAGCAAGGCCACCGGGTATCTCTGCAGAAGCCTTGCGACCTCAACCACGCCAGGAGGATAGCTGTTGCCTGTGAGCTCATCCTGGACCGCGCTCCCAAGACGAATGAAGGTGTCCTGCCACCCGCCGTTTCGCTCAAGCTTCCGCGGGAGCCTGGTGGCCAAAGTGATGGCACCGCCACCGGCGGCAAGGGCGCCACGGTCGAAGGCGATCAGATGTTCGGCCGCGGGACCCTGGGCATCGATCGGACCGTAGCCACCGAAAAGCTCCGGCCGGTCCCGGCGCAGGCGCAATGCACGGGAAGTCAGCAGCAGCTTGGCCAATTCGTCCCGCGCCTCAGTCTGGAAACCGGCGTCGAGGGCTGCGAGAGCGGCCCTGCGCCGTTCGAAGTCGACGGCGCGCCGGTTGTCGGGATCAGTGAGTGAACGGTCCCAAAACTCGGTGCCCTGGTAGACGTCCGGTACGCCCGGCATGGTCAGCTGGACAATCTTTGCCGACAGTGAGTTGGACGTCCCATAAGGGTCTACAAGGGCAACGAACTCCTCCAGGGCAGACGTCACCTCCGGCACGTCGAAGACGGCGTCGACGGCGGAGGCGAGCTTCGCTTCGAAGGCTTCGTTCGGCTCGGTCCAGTTGGTGGAGTTGCCGGCTTCTCGTGCCGCTTTGACGACGTAGCCATGGAGGCGTTCACGGCTGGCCGGCCAGGCACCCGCGATGGCTTGCCATACGAGGACAGCGAGTGGCCCGTCGGGAATCGGCGCCAGGTCCTGCATGCGGTCTACGAACGCTTCCCATTCGGGCACCGCCTCGGAGATAACGGAGATCCTGGCCCTGGTGTCTTCGCTGCGCTTGGTGTCGTGCGTGGTGAGGGTGGTCATGGACAGCGGCAGCAGTGCCTGGCGACGTGCCATGCGCTCGTGGAATCCAGCCGTGGACAAGGAGAATTCGGTGGGATCTGCTCCCACTTCAGTCAGCGTGCCAAGGCGCGTGTAGCGGAAGAACGCGGTGTCTTCCACGCCCTTGGCCATGACCATGCCGGAGGTCTGCTGGAAGCGGCACCCCAGTTCACTGCCCGCGTCGAGCAACAGCGGAAGCAGCGCCTTGAGGACCTGTGCCAGCTCCGGCCGGGTCCGGGCCGCCCGTTCAACGGCATCTGCCAAGGTGTCTTCGCCATAGGGGAGATAGCTCCGGTAGACGTGAAACGAAGCGATGATTTCAGCGAGGGCGTCGGCCACCTCTGGATTGGGCAGCTCCGGAGACTCCGGGACGAGCCGCGCGAGCCGCAGGACTTCCGAATGCAGGATGCCGTCCGTGATGCGCCGCTTGGTGCCGTGGATCATCGCTTGGTAATCGGCGGTTAGGCCGGTGCCCCGGAGCCTGGCATCCAAAGCGTCGAGCGGCACCTCGGCGTCGGGATCCACGAAAAGGCGGTCGACATCGGCGAGGGCGTCGTAGCCTGTGGTCCCCTCACAATCGAAGTTCTCCGGAAGCTCCTCCCCCGGCTCCAGGATCTTCTCGACAAGCAGATAGGAGCCACACGTGGTTTCCTTCAGGCGTTCCAGGTACCCGGCGGGGTCCGCGAGCCCGTCCGGGTGATCGATCCTCAGTCCGTCCACAAGTCCGTCACGGAACCATCCGGCGATCTCCGCGTGGGCTTCCTGGAAGACCCACGGGATTTCGACTCGGATCCCGGCCAGCGTGCTGACCGCGAAGAACCGGCGGTAATTCAGCTCGTCGTCAGCCCTGCGCCAGCCAACTAGCTCGTAGTGCTGGCGCGCATGGACGTCCCTGGCGTTGTCACCCGTGGTGTAGCTGCCTTCGGCCAGCGGGAAGCGGTGTTCGAAGTAGCGCAATTCGCCGTCGGCCACTTCCAGTTTGTCGACGTCCGCGTCACTGCCGAGGACCGGGAGCCGGAGCTTTCCGCCGCCGAAGTCCCAGTCGACGTCGAACGCTTCCGCATAACGGGAGGCCTTGCCCTCTTTGAGGAGGGACCACCACCAGGCATTTTGCGGGGGCGACGCAACGCCCATGTGATTCGGGACGATATCGACCAGGACCCCGAGGCCGGCCTCCCGTGCTGCCTTGGAGAGCGCGGCGAGCCCTTCGGCGCCGCCGCGCGAAGCATCGACGGTGGAGGGGTCGGTGACGTCGTAACCGTGGTCCGAGCCCTCCTCCGCCGTCAGGATGGGCGACAGGTACACCCAATCCACCCCGAGCTCGCGCAGATAACCCGTGAGGGAAGCCGCGTCCTGGAGCGTGAACGAAGGCCTGATCTGGAGCCTGTATGTGGAGACGGGCGTCCTCATGATCCTCCGTTCTTGTGGGCGCGCGGCTTTCTGGGCTTCTTCGGCGCAGCGGCAGGTTTGGTTTCGGGGGCAGCCTTCGTCTCCGGGGAATGGTGCTTTTTCGGTTCAGGCGCGGGTTCCGGCACAACGTGGAGCTTCCGGGTGGAGGGTGCCGGTGTGGCTGGTGCAGTCAGGGAAGCCGTTTCGGTGGTGGTTGTCTGCGACAACGCGGCAAGGGAGGCGGCCACCGAGTGATCCGGTTCCGTGTCCGGGAGGCTGTGTGCCCGCAACACGACGAGCGACTTGGCCTCAACACCGAGGACTGCCTCCGCCGGCACGAGTTCGGTGTTGGCACCGCCGCCTGCGGTGTCGATGATGATGTCCCAGGCCGGCGCGTATTCGTCCGAGGGCACCTTGAAACCGACTTCTTCGTCGTGGGCGTTGAAGTAGAGCAGGAAATTGACGTCCGTGATGCGCCGTCCCTGGTTGTCCCGGCCGCGGATGCCGTCGCCGTTGAGGAACACGCCCACGGAGCGGCCGAAGCCGCTGTCCCAGTCCGACGGCGTCATGGTGCTTCCATCGAGGTCCAGCCAGACGATGTCCGGAAGCCGCTCGCCTTCGCCTCGCAGCACCGGGCGGCCGTCGAAGAAGCGGCTGCGTCGGAAGGTGGGATGCTTGGCCCGCAGGGCACTGACCGCGGCCGTGAACTCCACGAGGGGCTGGTCCACGCTGTCCCAGTTGATCCACGTCAGCTCGGAGTCCTGGCAGTAGCCGTTGTTGTTCCCCCGCTGCGTGCGCCCGAGCTCGTCACCGTGCAGCAGCATCGGGACACCCTGGGACAGGAGCATGGAGGCGATGAAGTTCCGCTGCTGGCGGGCACGAAGGCCCAGGACCTTCGGATCCTCCGTGGGCCCCTCGACGCCGCAGTTCCAGGAACGGTTGTGGGATTCGCCGTCGTTGTTGCCCTCGCCGTTCGCCTCGTTGTGCTTCTCGTTGTAGGACACCAGATCGGACAGTGTGAAGCCGTCGTGGGCGGTGACGAAGTTGATGGAGGCCACCGGGCGGCGGCCGGAGTGCTCGTAAAGGTCCGCCGATCCGGTCAACCGGGAGGCGAACTCGCCCAGGGTGGACGGCTCGCCGCGCCAGAAATCGCGGACCGTGTCCCGGTACTGGCCGTTCCATTCCGTCCACTGCGGCGGGAAATTGCCCACCTGGTAGCCGCCCGGGCCGACGTCCCACGGCTCGGCGATCAGCTTGACCTGCGAGACCACCGGATCCTGCTGGATAAGTTCGAAGAAGGTCGACAGCTTGTCCACGTCATAGAACTCACGGGCCAGGGTGGACGCCAGATCGAACCGGAAGCCGTCCACATGCATTTCGGTGACCCAGTAGCGCAGGGAATCCATCAGCAGCTGCAACGAATGCGGGCTGCGCACGTTCAGCGAGTTCCCGGTACCCGTGTAGTCCATGTAGTGCTTGAGATCGCCCTCCATCAGACGGTAATAGGCGGAGTTGTCGATGCCCTTGAAGGACAGCGTCGGGCCGAGGTGGTTGCCTTCGGCCGTGTGGTTGTACACGACGTCGAGAATGACCTCGATGCCTGCCGTGTGCAACGCCCTGACCATGGCCTTGAAGTCCTGGACCTGCTGGCCGGTATCCCCCTTGGAGCTGTAGCTGTTGTGCGGGGCAAAGAACCCGATCGTGTTATAGCCCCAGTAGTTGTTCAGCCCCCTGTCCTGCAAGATGCCGTCGTTCGTGAACTGGTGCACGGGCATGAGCTCGATCGCTGTCACCCCGAGCTTCTGCAGATGGGAAATCACGGCCGGGTGGGCCACACCGGCGTACGTGCCGCGCTGCTCCTCCGGAACCTCGGGGTGGAGCTGGGTCAGGCCCTTCACGTGCGCCTCGTAGATCACGGAACGGTGGTAGGGGATGCGCAGCTGCTGGTCACCGGCCCAGTCGAAGAACGGGTTGATGACCACGCCCATCATCATGTGGGCCGCGGAGTCCTTGTCGTTGCGGGAGTCCGGATCCCCCATGTTGTAAGAGAAGAGCGCCGGGTCCCAGTCGATCTGCCGGTGGACGGCCTTGGCGTACGGGTCCAGGAGGAGCTTGTTCGGATTGAAGCGCTGCCCGGCGGCAGGGTCATACGGACCGTGCACGCGGTAGCCGTACTTCTGGCCCGGCTGGACGTGCGGCAGGTAGCAATGCCATACATAACCGTCCACCTCGTTGACGGTGTAGGAAATTTCGTCCCCGTCGTCGTCAAAGAGACACAATTCCACCTTTTCCGCCTTCTCGCTGAACAGCGCGAAGTTGGTTCCCGTGCCATCGAAAGTGGCCCCCAACGGGTATGCGGTTCCTGGCCAAACGTCCATGTGTTCTCCTTCACTTGCCGGATAACTTTCTGCAAGCCTAGCGAGACTATGTGACTTTCAAGGAACATCCTGGATCATCCGGCGCGATGTTCACCGAGAAATCGGAAGACGTCCGGGACCGCCCGTGCGATATCGGAAGCGGTCAATGGCCCACCCGCCGAGGCTGCGCTGCCCGCCATTCCGTGGACGCTTGCGCCGACGGCGGCTACCGCAGCCCAGCGCTCATCAGGGGCGATCCCCAGCGCGGCGAACGGTCCGTCGTCGTCCAGCCCGGATTCCGCGTACGCTGCAGCCAGCGCGCCGACTATCCCGCCAAGGACGTCCCCGCTCCCTGCCGTTGACATCCACGGGCATCCGTCCGACTGGCTGAAGACCGCCCCGGAGGGCGAAGCAACCACCGTTGTGGCACCTTTGAGCAGGACGACCGCACCGGTGTGCTCTGCCGCAAGCCGGGCAAAGTGCACGGTCCGCGATTCCACGTCCTCACGCGTGACGCGCACTTCGCCTCGGCCAAGGAGGGCCGCGAGCTCCCCGGCGTGCGGGGTGAGAATCCAGTTCGGCGGGCAGCGTTCCGGCAGGAGCTCCAGGGCTCCGGCATCGACGACGGCAGGCTGGCTGGCGCCGGCCGCCGCGGCCAATACGTCACGGGCACGGTCGAGTTGCTCGGCTCCGTCCAGGCCAGGACCGAGCAACCACGCCTGGACCCGGCCGGGCTCGGCCGGCTCCCAGATGGCTTCGGGGGTTCGTGCCAGGACCTGCCGCGCCACGACTTCCGGGCCGAGGTACCGCACCATTCCCGCACCGGCTGCGGAGGCGGCCTCGACACAGAGCGCCGCGGCCCCGGTGTAGCGCTCGGAACCTGCCACGACGCCCAGGACTCCCCTGGTGTACTTTTGGGCCCGACGCCCCGGGTCGGGCAGGACGGCGGCCAGGTCAAGGGTGGAGAAGCGGCGTAGCGCAGGTGCCGGAAGATACTTCTCGATGCCGATAGGTACGAGCATCACGCGGCCGGCACAGCCCTCACCCGGATCGGCCATCAGTCCAGCTTTGATTCCCCCGAATGCCACGGTCAGCCGCGCCGTCAATACGGGCCAGTGGACCTCGCCTGTGTCGGCGTCCACTCCGCTGGGAGTATCGCAGGCCACAACCAAATCGGGCCTTAGCTCCTCCAAGGCAGCAATCAATTCCGCGGCCGAACCGCCAAGGCCGCCCCGGGCACCGGTGCCCAAGATGGCGTCAATGACCACGTCGTCGCCGGCAGTCAGCACGGCTAGTTCTTCGGCGTTGTCCTCGTCCAAAACATGGACGCGTCCGCCGGCAGCCCCGAAAGCCGCGAGGGCGTCAGGATGGGCGGAACCGGCGGTGAGTACCGCCGTCGTGCGCATGCCACGCCTCGCGAGCGTTGCCGCCGCGTAGAGGCCGTCCCCACCGTTGTTGCCTTTGCCCGCCAGCACCGTAACCCTCGAGCCGTAAAGGCTGCGGCCTGCCGAGCGGAGTTCACGCACGACCGCGTTTGCGAGTCCGTGTGCTGCGCGCTGCATGAGAACAGCGCCTTCGCCGGTATCAAGGAGCGGTTGTTCCGCTGCCCTGATCTGTGTTCCGGTGAAGGCGCTGATCATGGTTGCTTGCGCTGCTAGGCTTCGGCGATGACCATGGCAGTGGCGATTCCGCCATCGTGACTCATGGACACGTGCCAGCGCTTCACGCCTATGGACTCGGCAACTGCCAGTACGGTGCCCTTCACCTTGATGGTGGGGCCGTTCTGGTCCAAGCCGATCCAGCAGTCCTGCCAGTTCATGCCCGCTGGGGCTCCCAGGACCTTGGCCACTGCTTCCTTGGCCGCGAAACGCGCTGCCAGGGACCGCGTGTTGAGTTCGCGCTCCGCGGGAACGAACAAACGGTCACGGAGGCCCGGGGTCCGCTCAAGTTGGCGCCCGAAGCGCTCTATGTCTACGACGTCTACGCCTATGCCAACAATCATGCGGCTATTCTACGGTCACGCTCTTGGCGAGGTTACGCGGCTGGTCCACGTCGTACCCCTTGGCCTTGGCCAGCTCTGCGGCAAAAATCTGCAGCGGGACAGTGGTGAGAAGCGGCATCAGGAGAGGTGGCGTCTGCGGGACGTAGAAAACGTGCTCGGCGTAGGCCCGCACGGTTTCGTCACCTTCCTCGGCGATCACCAGGGTTCGCGCACCGCGGGCGCGGATTTCCTGGATATTGCTGACAACCTTGGCGTGGAGGGAATCGCGGCCCCGCGGCGACGGGACCACCACAAAGACCGGCTGGCCTTCATCGATCAGCGCAATCGGACCGTGCTTGAGCTCGCCGGCAGCGAATCCCTCAGCGTGGATGTAGGCGATTTCCTTGAGCTTCAACGCGCCCTCGAGCGCCACAGGGAAGCCCACATGGCGGCCCAGGAACAGCACCGACTTCTCGTCCTTCATGCTGCGGGCGAGCTCGCGGAGGGGACCCGCGTTGTCGAGGATCTTCTGGATGTGGGCGGGTATTTTGCCAAGGTCCGCCAAGACGTCCTTGATCTGGCCGGAGAAAATGTTCCCGCGCAGCTGGGCGAGGTAGAGACCAAGGAGATAAGCGGCGGTGATCTGGGCCAGGAACGCCTTGGTGGAGGCGACGGCGATCTCCGGACCGGCGTGGGTGTAGAGAACGGCATCGGATTCGCGCGGGATGGTGGATCCGTTGGTGTTGCAGATGGAGATCGTCTTGGCGCCCTGCTCGCGGGCGTAACGGACGGCCATCAGCGTGTCCATGGTCTCGCCGGACTGGCTGATGGACACCACCAGCGTGTTCGCGTCAACGATCGGGTCGCGGTAGCGGAATTCATGCGCGAGCTCCACCTCGGTGGGGATGCGGCACCAGTTCTCGATGGCGTACTTAGCGACCATCCCGGCGTATGCGGCCGTGCCACAAGCCAGGACGATGATCTTGTTGACCTGCTTCAGCAGCTCGGGGTCGATCCGAAGCTCGCTCAAGGTCAGCTGGCCGTTAATGTCCGAGCGGCCGAGGAGGGTCTGGGTGACTGCGTCGGGCTGGTCGTGGATTTCCTTCTCCATGAAAGAGCTGAAGCCGCCCTTTTCCGCAGAAGCCGGGTCCCAGTCAACGTGGTATTCCTTGCCCTCGGCGGGGGCCCCGAAGAAGTCTGTGATCTCCACGGTGTCGGCGGTGATGGTGACGACCTGGTCCTGGCCAAGCTCGACGGCGCGGCGCGTGTGATCGATGAAACCGGAGACGTCGGAGCCAAGGAAGTTCTCGCCTTCCCCCAGTCCTACGACAAGTGGGGAGTTGCGACGGGCGGCGACGACGACGTCCGGCCGCTCGGCGTGCACGGCGAGGAGCGTGAACGCGCCTTCGAGCCGCTGGCAGGCGAGCTGCATCGCTTTGGTGAGCTTGCCGTTGGACGAGTCACCGTTGAGCTGGTTACGGAAAATATCGCCCAGAAGTGCTGCCGCTACCTCGGTGTCCGTCTCCGACTCGAAAGTGACACCCTTGGCGACGAGCTCCTGCTTGAGCTCGGCGAAGTTTTCGATGATTCCGTTGTGGATCATGGCCAAGCGTCCGCCATCGGCCAGATGCGGATGAGCGTTCTGGTCGGTGGGTCCGCCGTGGGTGGCCCAACGGGTGTGGCCGATGCCGGTCAGCGAGTCCGGGAGCGGATTGCTCTCGAGCTCGTTCAGTAGATTGCTCAGTTTTCCGGACTTCTTCCGGGCTGTGATGGTTCCATTAGCCACCACTGCAACTCCGGCTGAATCATAGCCCCGGTATTCAAGCCTCCGGAGTCCTTCAAGCACGACGTCGAGGGCCGAGTGCCCGGCTTCTGCCCGGCGGGATGAATTGCCAACGTAACCTACGATTCCACACATGCCTACAAGACTAGCGGCTGCCCCGCGAAATGGACGTAGGATATCCGGGCCCAAAGACAGTCCAGGCCGCGGAATATGCCGGATCGCGTACCTTTTCCGGGCGAGCATGCTCACACAAAATCTGCCCGCCGTTCATGCTGTATTTCCGGATCAGCCAACAGAGGGGCAGAATCTCTATAGTGACTTTGCAACGCAATGAAGCGAACGGCGACAGCTCCTCTCCGTTCGTGGAGCTGGACAGGCAGACGTGGTCCCGGCTGGCGGCACAGATGGAGCAGCCGCTTAACGAAGAGGACATCATCCGGCTTCGCGGCCTCGGTGATCCCCTGGACATGAAGGAAATCCGAGAGGTCTACCTTCCGCTCTCCCGCTTGTTGCACCTCTATGTCCAGGCATCACAGCAGCTTCATGCAGCCACAACCACCTTCCTTGGCGAGCAGACCCAGCGCACGCCCTTCGTGATCGGCGTCGCAGGTTCGGTGGCGGTCGGCAAGTCCACTATTGCCCGCGTGCTGCGCGAGATGCTCCGCCGTTGGCCTGGCACTCCAAACGTAGAACTCATCACCACGGACGGGTTCTTGTACCCTCTCGCTGAGTTGAAACGCCGGCATTTGCTTGAACGCAAGGGCTTTCCGGAGTCCTACGACCGCCGGGCCTTGCTTCGTTTCGTGAGTGCGATCAAGGGAGGCGCCGAAGAGGTCCGCGCTCCTTGGTATTCGCACGTCACCTACGACATCGTCCCGGACAAGGAAGTGGTGGTCCGACGGCCTGACGTCCTCATCGTCGAGGGCCTCAACGTGTTGGCACCCGCCCGTCCGCGCCAGGACGGCCGGCAAGGCTTGGCCCTGAGCGACTTCTTTGATTTCTCCATTTACGTTGACGCCAAGACGTCGTACATCGAAGACTGGTACGTGGACCGTTTCCGCAAGCTTCGAACCACGGCGTTCGCCCAGCCCGAATCCTACTTCCACCGTTACGCGACGCTCTCCGACGCCGAGGCGGAAGCCACCGCACGCGGCATTTGGAAGCGCATCAACGAGCCCAACCTTGAGGAGAACGTGCTCCCTACCCGCGGCCGGGCGCAACTTGTCCTCACCAAGGATGCGGACCATTCCATCCGCCGCATGCTGCTCCGAAAGGTCTAGCACGGATGTGCTACAACTGCGGCCCCAGCCGAAGGTCCTTCACGACGCTACTTGCCGCAGGTGCGGGAATGGCTGCCTTGGCGTCCTGCAGCCCCGATACCCGGGTCGCCCCGCCCACGTCCGCACCGTCCCCTTCAGGTCCCCAAGCCGCAACGCCGACGCCGACAGCAGCGACCACGACGGCGGTTCCCTCCGGAGCGGCGAGCGAGCCGCCGTCGGGCGCACCGCCGTCGAAGGCTCCGCCCTCAGGGGTGCTGTCCCAACAGTTTTCCCTGAGCGATCCCGCGAGCCAGTGGGTCATCGTCAACAAGCACCGGCCCCTGACTCCCTTGCAGTTTGTCCCTGCCGACTTGGCACAACCCCGCGTGCAACTCGCAGTCAGCGGAGAGGCGTCCCTGCTCAACAGCACCACCGCCGGAGCAGCAGAAAAGCTCTTTGCGGCAGCCGCCTCGGCCGGCGCGACCATGACCTTGGCCTCCGGATACCGTTCCTTTCAGACCCAAACCGCCACGTACAACGGCTACGTGAGTACCCGCGGCCAAGCCTCGGCGGACACGGCATCCGCCCGTCCCGGCTTCTCGGAGCACCAGACTGGATGGGCATTCGATATCGGCGACGGCGGCGGGGCGTGCAGCTTCGAGCCCTGCTTCGCTGATCAGCCGGCCGCCGTTTGGGCCAAGGCGAACGCGTACAAGTACGGATTTGTTGTCAGGTACCCGTGGATGCTCAATGAAATCACCGGCTATTACTACGAGCCGTGGCATTTGCGGTTTATCGGGGTTGAGGCTGCAACGGATATGGCCAACCGGGGCATCGGCACCCTCGAGGAGTACTTTGGGCTCGAAGCGGCGCCGGGCTACCCCTAGCGGTTGATTAACCATCAACAGGGTCCATCGGTAAGCATTCGAAATAACTGTGGCCCGCCTCCTCACGGAGACGGGCCACAATTGTTTTGTCTTTTTGGCTGTGTTCTGGCCTAGAGCGCCAGTTCGCGTGGAATAGCGAGGCGGTCTTCGACGACGCCGGCCAGTTCAGTGCATATGCGGGTGGCGGTTTCCATGTCCGCGGCCTCCACCATCACGCGCACCAGCGCTTCGGTGCCCGATGGCCGCAGAAGCACCCGGCCGGTGTCACCCAGTTCGAGTTCGGCGGCAGCCACCGCAGCGGCGACGCCTTCATCCGTGGCGGCGCGCGATTTGTCCACGCCCTTCACGTTGATCATGAGCTGCGGCAGCTTGGTCATGGCGCGGGCAAGGTCTTGGAGGGTTCGACCGGTTCCGGCCACCTGGGCGGCAATCTGCAGACCGGTCAGGACGCCGTCGCCAGTAGTGGCGTAATCGGAGAAGATCACGTGGCCCGACTGCTCTCCCCCAAGACTGAAGCCGCCTTCGCGCATTGCCTCCAGGACGTACCGGTCCCCCACCGCGGTCTCACGGAGGGTGATTCCCGCTTCACGCAATGCGATCTTGAGTCCGAGGTTGCTCATCACGGTGGCTACCAGGACGTCGTCCTTCAGTTTTCCGGACTTCTTCAGCGCGAGGGCCAGAATCGCCATGATCTGGTCACCGTCAACTTCGTTGCCTTCGTGGTCCACGGCCAGGCAGCGGTCGGCGTCGCCGTCGTGCGCTATGCCGAAGTCCGCACCGTGCTTGACGACAGCTTCCTTGAGCTGGCCAAGGTGGGTGGAACCGACGCCGTCGTTGATGTTCAGACCGTCGGGTTCCGCACCAATCACCACAACTTCGGCGCCGGCGCTGGCGAAGACCTGGGGGGAACAGCCACTGGCCGCACCGTGGGCGCAGTCCAGCACAACCTTGAGACCTTCGAGTCGGTGGGGCAGAGTGCCGAGCAGGTGGACGATGTAGCGATCCTCGGCGTCCGAGAAGCGCTGGATGCGGCCGACGTCGCCGGCCACAGGGCGTGAAGGTTCCTTGCCGAGTTGGGCCTCGATTGCGTCCTCAACCTCGTCCGGGAGCTTCTGGCCGCCGCGGGCAAAAAACTTGATGCCGTTGTCCGGTGCAGGGTTGTGCGAGGCGGAGATCATGACGCCGAAATCGGCATCGAGGTCGGCTATGAGATAGGCCGCTGCGGGCGTCGGCAGGACACCGGCGTCGTACACGTCGATGCCGGAGCTGGAAAGTCCGGCTTCCACCGCCGCAGCGATAAACTCGCCGCTGGCGCGGGGATCCCGGGCGACCACGGCGCGGGGCCGCTTTCCGTCGGCTGCACGTTCGTGGCCAAGGACCACCGCAGCTGCTTGGGCCAACTGAAGAGCGAGCTCCGCGGTGAGCAATCCATTGGCGAGACCACGCACGCCATCTGTTCCAAATAATCTAGCCATCGCGTCCCAGTCTAGACGACGGGGGTAGGGGTGGAGGAAAGGGTGCCGCAGGGCCTGCACATACCCCTTCAGCCGCGCGACCGCAAGAGTGGAACTACTTGACTTGCGTTTTCCGCTCCACTCTAGTAATGGCCCTTAACAAGTATCTACGATTACCGCATGACACCTAGCTCTGGGGGCTTGGCGCTCGAAATAATCGTCCCCGTTTTCAACGAGTCCGCCATACTCGAAAGAAGCATTTACCGGCTTGCCGACTACCTTTCTCGGGAATTGTTGTATAGCTGGAAAATCACGATTGCCGACAACGCGAGCACGGACGCGACCGGCGCCATTTCGCGAAAGCTCGCTGACGAGGTTCCAAATGTCAGCTATCGGCGCCTCGAGACTAAAGGGCGAGGGTTCGCGCTCCGCGACGCCTGGACATCGTCAGAAGCCAAAGTTCTGGCATATGTAGACGTAGACCTCTCGACCGATTTGGCGGCTTTGCCGCCGCTCATCGCCCCCCTGCTTTCCGGACACTCGGACGTCAGCATCGGCACCCGGCTTGGCCGCACCTCCAGGGTAGTCAGGGGTCCGAAACGGGAATTCATCTCCCGGAGCTACAACCTTATTCTTAAACGGACCATGCAGGTACAGTTTTCCGATGCGCAGTGCGGTTTTAAGGCTGTCAGGGCGGAAGTCGCTCATCGGCTGCTTCCTTATGTGGAGGACAACTGCTGGTTCTTCGACACCGAGCTGTTGATCTTGGCGGAGCGGGCAGGGCTTCGAATCCACGAGATTCCAGTCGACTGGATTGACGATCCAGACAGCAGGGTGGATATCCGCCAAACGGCCGTCGACGATATCAGGGGCCTCGTACGCGTCGCCGGTTCGATGATGAAGGGAAATATCCCTTTGCAGGCGATATACGCGGAGCTGGGGCGAGGACCTATCGCCGCGCCAACGCGTCCGAGTTTCTTCGGCCAAGTGATACGTTTTGGAATCGTCGGCGCGTTCTCCACTCTCGCTTTTGCTTTGCTGTATCTGCTATTCCAGGGCCCGTTTGGGCCACAGCAGGGAAACTTCCTGGCCTTATTAATCACGGCCATCGCGAACACGGCTGCCAACCGTCGCTTCACCTTCAGGATCCATGGCCCCGAGCGGCAGTTCACACAACAGTTTCAAGGCCTTGTGGTTTTCTTGGTCGCCTGGGGCATCACTTCTTCCTCCCTTCTACTGCTACATGCCATTCACCCGGACGCATCGCCCAGTACTGAGCTGTTTGTCCTGACCTGCGCAAACATCTTCGCCACTCTGGTGCGCTTCGTCTTGCTCCGTATCTGGGTCTTCCGGGTACGGCGGACGGAGGAACGCCGCGGCGTGGCCACCATCAAGCAGCTGGCAATGTGAGCAACAAAACCAGCCGACTTCCCGGACAAGCAGCCCCGGGCGCCGTCATCGGAGGCCGTTCCCAGGTCATTCGGAAGTGGTTTCGTGGGAATCCCCTGAGTCCGGCCTGGCAGCGGCCGGCTCTACTGAGCCTTCTTGCTTTGGCGTCACTCCTATATATGTGGGGACTCGACCAAAACGGTTGGGCAAACTCTTACTACTCTGCCGCCGCCATGGCCGGTTCGGAAGATTGGACTGCATTCTTCTACGGTTCCTCGGACCCGGGAAATGCAATAACCGTTGACAAGCCTCCACTGTCACTGTGGATCATGTCCCTCTCCGTGCGGATTTTCGGCCTCAACTCATGGAGCATCCTCCTGCCACAAGCTCTGATGGGAGTACTCAGCGTCTATTTGCTGTATCGGATGGTGACGAAGCGGACCGACCCGGCAACTGGTTTGCTTGCGGGGCTCTTCTTTGCGGTTACCCCCGTGGCGACTGTGATGTTCAGGTACAACAACCCGGATGCGCTGCTGACCCTGCTCATGATCGGGGCCGCCTTCGCGACCCTCGAGTCAATCGACCAGGGGAAGCTGCGCTGGCTGCTCGTCGCGGGAGCCCTGGTCGGCGCCGGGTTCCTCACGAAGCAGCTACAGGTTGCCCTGATCCTGCCGGCGATCGCACTGGCATACGTTGTTTTCGCCCGATTGCCTGTGTATCGCAGATTGGTCCATCTAGGGACCGGGTTGATCGCCGCCGTGGTCGCATCGGGCTGGTGGTTCATCATCGCGCAGACGGCCGATCCTGCCCGGAGGCCTTTCATAGGCGGTTCCCGATCCAACAATATCTGGGAGTTAACGCTGGGATACAACGGGCTGGATCGGCTGACCGGCGAGGATGCCAGTCACACGCTATCTAGCCCTAGTGCGGATCTCTACCAGAAGCTTGACCCGGGGATCACTCGCTTCCTACAACCGCAGTTCTCGGCCCAGTTCGCGTGGTTTCTCCCGCTCGCGATTGCTGGAGTCGGTATCACCATATGGTTCGTTATTCGTCGACATGGCACGTCACAACAGCGCTCTTTTTTGGTCCTCTGCGCCGCGTGGTTTGTTTGTTCGGCCACGGTTCTGGCCATGATGACAGGCATCGTCCATCCCTATTACGCGATCTCAACCGTACCGTCGCTCAGTTGCCTTGCCGCGTTGACGGCAACCCATCTTGCGCGCCGCTTAGCAAGCGGATTAGTCCGCCTGGCGTCTGGTCTCGTGTTGGCTACCTGCCTGATCCTGGGGTTCATTACGGTATCCCGGTCCGTCTCGGAGTTCCCTTGGGTGCCCCCGGTTTTGTTGGCCGCAGGAAGCTTGGCAGTCGCCATCGCGTTGCTTCCACCCGTCAAAAGGCAACGTCAAACGGTACCCGTTCTATTAATAGGAGCCTCAATTTTGTTGGGTCCCACGATCTGGTCCGTAAACACGGTACTGAGTCCGCACGTCGGAGCAGGTGTTGTCGCCGGACCCAGCACCTTGGGCATTCGATCAGATCATCCTGATCGAACTCAACTGCCGCCGGGGACGCCCCCGACCTTCACCGCGGTCATGTTCGGCGACGTGCCGTCCCCAAAAGTCCTTGAGAGGATCACGGCGAGCCCTCCCTCCGTGCGATGGGCGGCTGCCGTTGTTGGCTCGGAGACCGCCGCCAACTATCAACTGGACAGCTCCAGGGCGATCCTGGCAGTGGGTGGTTTCGACGGCACAGATCCCTTCCCGACGCTGGAACAATTCCAGACGATGGCCCGCCAAGGTAGTGTCGGATTGTTTGTGATCCAGAACCTTCCACCTCTGACAGTTGAGGGGAGAGGGGAATCTGCGCGCATTGTTCAATGGGTCGAGAACAACTTCCAGCCTGAGATGATCGACGGAGCGTCCATCTACCGCCTCACCCAATAGTTCGAGCCTACGCCTCTCCATCTACGCAAGAGAGGCCCGCCCCGCCAAACGGCGGAACGGGCCTCTACGGAGCGCTGGAAGCGCCCAAAAGCGGTTTTAGCGCTTGGAGTACTGCTGAGCCTTGCGTGCCTTCTTGAGACCAGCCTTCTTACGCTCGATGACGCGGGCGTCACGACGCAGGAAGCCGGCCTTCTTCAGGGTGGCGCGGTTGTTCTCGGTGTCGATCTCGTTCAGTGAACGGGCGATACCGAGACGCAGTGCGCCGGCCTGACCGGAAATGCCGCCGCCGTGGATTCGTGCGAAGACGTCGTAGGCGCCGTCAAGATCGAGGATCTTGAAGGGCTCGTTGACGTCCTGCTGGTGCAGCTTGTTCGGGAAGTAGTTGGCCAGCTCCCGGCCGTTGATGATCCACTTGCCGGTACCGGGCACGATGCGAACACGTGCAACGGCTTCTTTACGACGGCCAACTGCTGCGCCGGAAACGGTCAGTGCCGGGCGCTCCTTCTTCGGCGCTTCTGCTTCCGCAGGACCGCTCTCCGAGGTGTAGCTGGTCAGGTTTTCCTCAGCCACAACGGCCTCGGTGGTCAGTTCTTCGTTCTGAGCCACGATTCTCCTTGATTAAAAGTTGTTTGGTGGCCAGGACTACTGGGCGACCTGGGTGATTTCGAAAGTCTTGGGCTGCTGGGCTGCGTGGGGGTGCTCTGCACCACGGTAAACCTTGAGCTTGCCCAGCTGCTGCGCAGCGAGGGAGTTCTTCGGGAGCATGCCCTTGATGGCCTTCTCCACAGCGCGGACCGGGTTGGATTCCAGCAGTTCCGCGTAGTTGACGGAGGTCAGGCCGCCCGGGTAGCCGGAGTGGCGGTATGCGCGCTTCTGCTCCAGCTTGGCGCCGGTCAGAGCGACCTTTTCAGCGTTGATGATGATGACGAAGTCGCCCATGTCCATGTGGGACGCAAAGGTCGGCTTGTGCTTTCCGCGCAGCAGTGTTGCGGTCTGGCTGGCAAGACGACCAAGGACAACGTCGGTGGCATCGATGACGTGCCACTGGCGGTTGATATCGCCGGGCTTCGGGGTGTACGTACGCACGGTTTTGCCTCGTTCTTGTTCTGGCGTTCATGTTTTAGGCGGCACGCTTGAAGCGTGTGCCTACTAGGTATGCGTTACCGGAGCAGAGGTGAGGGCTCTATGTACCAGTCATCCCGAAGTCCCGATATGCCTGTCGAGTTAACGATCCTGCAACTGGATCCCCAAGCGGGCATGTGTCATCGAGAAAGGACACGCACAACGACTATCAACAATAGCGGCAACGAGCGTCAGGGTCAAAATAGGCTGGCAAGCAGCGTGAGCAACTGAGGCCCACTCTGAGCTCCTAGGAGATGCCATGACAGCAACTGCCGCCCAGCCCTTGTTTGTGGCCGCCTTCGGGCTCCTGGGGCTGCTCACGAGCCCTTTGGCAGAGCTTCTGATAGCCAGATTCCTGCCGGGGGTTGGCGGGCTCGCCTCCCCCGCTGTCCGGATCACAACGGCGCTTGCCACCGCAGCGTTGTTTGCCCTCCTGACGCTCCGGCTCGGATTCTCCCCGATGCTCGCTGCCTACCTGCTCTTAGCGGTGATGGCAGTGCAGCTGTCACGCGTGGACCTGGTGCACCATTTGCTTCCAAACCCGCTAGTTCTGTTGCTGCTTGCCGCCGGCCTCGGTCTGTTAACTATGTCGGCTGCACTCGTTCCGGACTGGTCTGGACTGCTGCGCGCGGCTGCCGGCGCCGTCATTTTGTTCCTCGGGTACTTAATTCTCGGATTAACTTCTCCCGGAGGCCTCGGAATGGGCGATGTGAAGCTCGCGGCACCACTCGGAATGTATTTGGGCTACTTGGGCTGGACGCAACTGTTCTACGGGGGGCTGTTGGGATTCGTGGTGGGCGGGGTGATGACGGTACTGATGTTGCGCCTGAAGCGCGGAATCAAGCCCACTGAAGTGGCTCACGGACCGGCAATGTTCGCCGCCGTAATTGGAGTGGTCCTTCTCGTCGCGTGATCTCACGGCATGCCTCCCGGGTTCCCCTCAGTCCCCAAGAGTCCCATCCGTGTCAGCAGCTAGGTAGTACTTAGGCAGAAAAACCGAGTACCACGCGGGGGCTCTTCGAGTAGTCCATAGCACTCGCACTAGAAAAGACGAGTACCACTACGCATTGTTTGTTAACCCTCCCAGGGGCAATTCTTGTCCTATCGAAATCCGAACCGCCAAAAGGGATATGTACTCGGCAAGGATTCGTAGACAAATTCACTTATCTGGGAAAGGTTTTCCAATGTCATCTCTCATGGTTTCTGTCATCGCTTTCGTCGCCGGCGTGAAGGATCGCATCTTGTCCTCCGAGAAGGGCGCAACAGCTGTTGAATACGGCATGCTTGTCGCCTTGATCGCCGCTGTGATCGTTACCGTAGTTGCCGCGCTTGGCGGCCAGATCAACACGGCTTTTACCAAAATCAACACGGCGCTCTGAATACACCCAACGATCTCCGACCCGGGCCGGTCACGCCGAGGAACTCCTCAAGGCGAGGCCGGCCCGGACCTTTTACAGGGGGAAACACAATGAACAAGTTTTTCCACAGGCTCCGGGTTTCTGAAACCGGAGCAACCGCAGTCGAATATGGCCTCCTCGTCGCATTGATCGCGGCAGCCATCATCGCAACCGTGGCGCTCCTTGGACCGGAAGTTCAAGCCGGATTCCAAACTGTCGTCGATAACCTCTAAAGGCGCCGGCTATGCACTCCGAAAAGAAATCAGGATCCGAGGCTGGAGCCGTCGCAGTCGAATTTGCCTTGATACTTCCAATTTTCCTAGTGCTCGTGCTTGGCATCTGCGAATTTGGGCGGGGCTTCAACATCCAGGTCTCCTTGACCGAAGCCGCCCGGGAAGCGGCCCGCTATGCATCCATCCACCAAACGGATCCCGGCTATAGCGTGACTGCCGCCCAAGACGCAGGAGTTGCCGCCGCTCCATCGGTCCCGTTATCTGAGTCGAATATCAGCGTCCAGTCTGTGGGCTCAAGCCCCTGCAATGTCGTCGTCACAGTGGCCTACAGCACAGCCTGGATGACGGGGTTTCCCGGTCTGGTTCCCGGGATGCCTTCGCAACTCAACCTGCAAGGCAAAGGGGTAATGCGATGTGGCGGCTAAGGCGAGACGACCCTGAGCGTGGCGTGGTGGCCCCACTCACCGCTCTCCTCATGGTTGTGCTACTTGGCATGGCAGCCTTCGCCATCGACGTCGGATCCATGTATTCGGAACATGCCCAACTTCAAAACGGCGCGGACGCCGCCGCACTTGCCATCGCGCAAGCCTGCGCCAAAGATCCGAATTCCTCAGACTGCGCTGGACCGGTGGCCGCTGCCACCACGATTGCCGGGAACAACGCTTTGGACGGCGTCACCAATGTGCCTAACGCAACCGTCAATCTGGGAGCTTCAACGGTGGACATCACCACCCAGTCGCGCGATACCTCCGGAAACAATCATTTCTCCCTTGTATTCGCACGGGTGCTCGGCATTCAAACTACCGACATCGAAGCTTCGGCCCAGGCCACGTGGGGTCCACCGGGCAGCGGAGGCGCTTTCCCGCTTGCATTCTCCGACCAGTGCTGGGATTTGAGCGGATCCACCCCGACAGGCGATCTTCAGAAGATTTCCTGGAAACCGGGAATCACCTGCACCAACGCCTCGGGCCACACCATTCCTGGAGGTTGGGGATGGTTGACCCAAAGCTCGCCATGCTACTCCACCACACAGGCCGGAAGCACCAGCATCGGGTCGGACCCAGGCAACAATTACCCAGCCGCTTGCCAGACGCTACTTCAGGGCTGGGTCGACACCCTCGACGGCGGCGGCACGGTGAAAGTGCTATTTCCGGTCTTCGACACAGCAACCGGGAGTGGCAATACGGGGTCGTTCCACATTATTGGCTACGCCACGTTCAACATTGTGGGCTGGAAATTTGGTAGTAATGGCAGCCCCTATTCCTATCACAACACAAGCGCCGCGCTCGGTAACTCCAATTTGGCCTGCGCCGGCGGAAACGATCGCTGCATCATCGGACAGTTCATCAAATACCAATCAATTGGCACCGCTGGTGGCGGGGGCGGAGGAACCGGGGAAGACCTCGGGACCCTCAATATCCACCTCACCAAATAGAAACCCAAACTGGGAGCACAACTCCATAGTCAAACTAAGGGGAAAACAAATTGAAAACTCGCCTACTGGGAGGCATAGTCGCAATCGTCCTGGCAATCGCCGGCACGTTGCTGCTGGTTACGTATGTACAAGGATCGGAAGCACGGGCCCAAAAAGACCTCCAGCCCGTGGACGTTCTAGTAGTTCAAAGCAAAATTCCCGCAGGCTCCGACCTCCAGACGGTCAAGTCGGCAGTCAAGCTCGCGTCACTACCTGCGGCCTCGGTACCCAACGGAGCCCTCAAGAGCCTCGATGGGCTTGACGGAAAAGTCTCCGGCGTCGACTTGCTTCCAGGAGAGGCCCTTCTTGGGGCCCGGCTCGTCGATCCAGAGAGCCTGGCGGCCCCAGGCTCCGTGCCAGTCCCGGCAGGTCTCCAGGAGATTTCAGTCCATCTCGATGCCCAACGGGTAGTCGGCGGGCGAATCGCGGCCGGCGACACCGTTGGTGTCGTGGTGCTGCTCGACGATTCCGCAGCACAGGGCAGCGCTGGCGGCAGTGCGCAGATGGTCTTCCACAAGGTACTTGTCACCAGCGTTCAGCGGGCGGCATCGCAGTCGAAGTCCACCAGCAGCCAGACTCAGTCCGGCCAAGAACAAGCCAATACCCAACTGCCGGACGGTGCCTTCATTGTGACCCTCGCCCGAAATGACGTTGACGCCACGAAGATCGCTTTCGGGGCCAAGTATGGCGACATCTGGTTGACCAAGGAACCGTCTACGGCGAGCGTGAGTCCCAATGTCACAATCAAGCGGGCAGAGGTCCTCCAATGAGCCGCTTCCTAGTTATCACTCCGAACGCGGACTTTGAACGCCGGGTCCGGCAAGCCACCGACGGAATGCATGGTGAAGTTCAGTCCATCCCGGCCGACTTTCTACCGCCAAGCCCCGACGACGTGTTGCGTGTCCTGTCCGGCGAGTTGTTGGAAGTGTTGATCCTCGGTCCCGGCCTAGCTCTTGACGACGCTTTCAGATTGGCGAGCCTCTTTGATCTGCAGTATCCGGAGATCAGTGTTGTCCTGGCCGCCGACGACCAGGCGCAAGCGGCGTTGCCGGCCATGCGGGCGGGAATCAGGGACTTGCTTCCCCCGGACTCGGGAGTGGATACGATCCGTATTCTGCTTGAGCGTGCGAGCCTGGCGGCTGCTGGCCGCCGACGTGGATTGGGCGCGACAGTCGAAGGAGAACGGCCTGGCGGACGGATTATCGCTGTGATGTCGCCCAAGGGTGGAGTCGGGAAAACGACGATTTCCACCAACCTTGCCGTGGGTCTTGGCAAGCTCGCCGGAATGGGTGTGGTGGTGGCCGACCTTGATCTACAATTCGGCGACGTCGCGTCCGGCCTTCTCCTCGAACCGCAAAAGACGATCGCTGACGCCGTGACCGGAGCCGCCGTTCAGGACAGCATGGTCTTGAAGTCATACCTCTCCGTCCACCCGGCAGGCATTTACGCACTCTGCGCCCCTCACAATCCGACCCAGATTGAACACATCTCGGCCGACCAAGTTGGACATCTCCTGGAGCAGCTTGCGAACGAATTCCAATACGTCGTGGTGGACACCGCCCCCGGACTTGGCGAGCATGTGCTGGCAACTCTCGAGCGTGCTACCGACGTTGTCTGGGTATGCGGAATGGACATCCCCAGCATCAAGGGTTTGCGGACAGGGTTGGACATCCTCGACGAGATTGGGTTGCTACCACGGCATCGCCATGTGGTGTTGAACTTCGCTGACAGGCGGAGCGGGCTCTCGTTGGCTGATGTTGAAGCGACAATCGGCTGTCCGGTCGACGTCACCCTACCTCGCTCCAGGGCACTCCCGTTTTCGACCAACAAGGGTATTCCGCTGCTGCAAGACGGTTCCAAGGATGCCGCGGCGAAAGGCCTCCGAAAGTTGGTCGACCGGTTCAAACCGGACTGGGAAGTCCGACCTCACAAACAATTGCACCGAAGGGCGGTAGTCCAATGAACCTCTCCAAGCGCCTCGACTCAGCACGGGGAATCGAACCAGTCGCCACTGCGGCAAATCCTCCGGACGATCCTTGGTCCGCTTCGAGAAACACCGGCCCGGACCAAGTTCCCTTCCTGACTGATTCCCTACCCGGTTCCGCGGAGACCAGCCAAGCACTCGCGGCAATCAAGGAACGCACCAGCGAAGCGCTCTACGAGCGCATGGGAGCACGGATCTCGGACACGAACATGGACGAAGCCGAACTTCATCAGTTCGTCAAGGACGAACTCCGCGCGGTCATCGACGAGGACGAAATTCCCCTGAGTTCGGCGGAGCGTCAAAGGCTTGTCCAGGAGATCGCCGACGACGTTCTAGGACTGGGACCGCTTCAGCGCTTCCTTGATGATCAGGACATCACTGAGATCATGGTCAACAGTGCCGAGCGTATCTACGTGGAGAGTGCTGGAAAGCTCTACTTGACGAGTGCCCGTTTCACGTCCGAAGAGCATCTTCGCAAGATCATCGAACGGATCGTGTCAAAGGTGGGTCGTCGAATCGACGAATCTTCGCCGTTGGTCGACGCACGCCTTGCCGACGGCTCACGCGTGAATGCCATCATCCCGCCCCTAGCGGTGAATGGGTCGTCGCTAACCATTCGTAAATTTGCTCGGGTGCCTCTTACTGTCCAAAATCTCATTGGGCTGGGCACCCTGAACCCTGAGATGGCGGAATTATTGCATGCCTGTGTCCAAGCCCGTCTGAACATCATCGTCTCGGGCGGTACCGGTACGGGCAAGACGACACTGCTCAATGTTCTCTCGTCATTCCTCCCCGCCGACGAACGCATCGTCACTATTGAGGATGCTGTGGAGCTCCAACTACAGCAAGAGCATGTTGTCCGTTTGGAGAGCCGGCCACGCAACATCGAAGGCAAAGGTGAAATCTCCATTCGTGACCTCGTGCGGAACTCTCTGCGAATGAGGCCCGACAGGATTGTTGTCGGGGAGGTGCGCGGTGGCGAATCCTTGGACATGCTCCAGGCAATGAACACGGGCCACGACGGTTCAATATCCACTGTGCACGCAAACTCTCCGCGGGACGCCGTAGCACGCTTGGAAACACTCGTACTGATGGCCGGCATGGATCTGCCCCTAAGGGCCATCCGGGAACAAATCGCGTCTGCCGTCAACCTGATCGTGCACATCTCCCGCCTTCGCGACGGAACACGGCGCGTCACCCA
Organism: Arthrobacter sp. efr-133-TYG-118; assembly: GCF_030209755.1. Taxonomy (GTDB): domain Bacteria; phylum Actinomycetota; class Actinomycetes; order Actinomycetales; family Micrococcaceae; genus Arthrobacter. The sequence goes on from NZ_JARVRH010000002.1 coordinate 180,357, forward strand.
CGTCACCGAGGTCCAAGGCATGGAAGGCGACATTGTGACTCTGCAGGACGCTTTCACTTTCGACTACTCAGCGGGAGTCGACGCGAATGGCCGCTTCCTCGGACGGCCAGTACCCACCGGGGTACGGCCACGTTTCGTTGACCATTTCGCCGATCTGGGAATACAGATTTCGCCCGCCGTTTTTGGCTCCTTGCCTATGGGGGGTGGACTAAGGTGAATCCCACGAATCCCGTATTTCTCGCGCTCGGAGTTCTCTTCGCGTTCTTGGCGTTGTGCGTCGTGGTGTTCGTGTTCCTTGGTTCACGGAATTCGGACATAGCCCTGTCCAGGCGTCGTCCCGGCGGGGCAGTCCAAACTTCTGCGCTTACCAAGGTGACGACATCTGCAGTCGCCTTCGTTGACAACGCCGTCGGGAAAACCCGCTCATCAGGAACCCGAGCGACGTTGGAAAAGGCGGGCATCAAAATGAAGCCCGCAGACTATATTTTGCTGATTACTTGCTCGGCCTTCGTTGCCGGAATAGTCGGTTTCATCATCAGCGGCTTCGTTTTCGGCTTGCTTTTGCTGATCACAGCACCTTTCGTTGCAAAGCTCATCGTGAGTGTGCGGACGGCCCGTCGCAGGGCGAAATTTGAGCTCCAACTCGGTGACACCATTCAGATGCTCTCGGGCGGCATGCGGGCGGGGCATAGCCTGCTCCGCTCAATAGATGCCGTGGCCCAAGAGGCCGAATCTCCTACCCGCGACGAGTTTGCTCGCATAGTCGCGGAAACACGGCTCGGCCGCGATTTGAAAGATTCGATGAGCGATGCTGCTGATCGCCTCGACAGCGAAGACTTCGTCTGGACGGCCCAGGCCATCGAGATCCACCGGGAGGTAGGTGGCGACTTGGCAGACGTTCTGGACCACGTCGGTGAAACCATTCGTGAGCGGGCACAGGTCAAAGGCCAGGTTCGCGCCCTGAGCGCCGAAGGACGCCTCTCCGCCTATATCCTCATTGCTTTACCCGTCGGAATGTTTTTATACCTCAGCCTGACAAATCCTCAGTACATCGGGCTGCTGTACTCCAATCTTCTCGGTTGGATCATGGTCGTCACTGCCGTCATCTTGCTGGGGCTTGGGGCCTTCTGGCTCAGCCGCGTCGTCAAGATCAAGTTCTAAGGGGTCGCTATGAGTCCTATTGCATGGCTTTTCGTAGCACTGATTGTCGTTCCCATCGCAGGAATGGCCTGGTCCTTCATTTCTGTCGACCGCGCCGGGCTGGCCACCGTCCGAGCGAATTTGAGACGAAGTTCAGGACGGCTTCAACAAGCGGGGCCTGAGGCCCAGCGGATCCCTTTCAAGGAACTTGGCGTTCGTTTCACGCCCAAGGGATACGTCGGTTGGCTGGACAAGCTCCTCGCCCGGGCCGGTCGTCCCGCGGGAATGCCGTTGGAGCGGCTCCTCATTGCCAAACCGGCACTTGCGCTCGTTGCCGGGCTTCTGGGCCTCTACTTCTTCCTCCGCGCACCGAGCGGACCGGGCCTCCTGCTGTACCTATTCGTCGTTGCGCTGTGCTACCTGGTGCCGGATGTCATGATCCACAGCCGTGGAGCGAAGCGCCAGGAAGCCATTCAATTGGAACTTCCGAACACCCTCGACCAGATGCTGATTTCGGTGGAGGCCGGCCTGGGATTCGAGGCAGCGATGTCAAGGGCCGGTCAGAATGGTTCCGGCCCCCTTGCCTCAGAAATCCTGCGTACATTGCAGGACATGCAGGCTGGGCGCAGCCGCAAAGAAGCATACCTGGCTCTCGCCAACCGTGCGGACGTTCCAGAACTACGAAGCTTTGTGCGGGCAGTCGTTCAGGCTGACACCTACGGAATCGCCATAGCCAAGGTCCTTCGGACACAGGCCTCGCAGATGCGCGTCAAGCGTCGTCAGCGGGCCGAAGAGAAGGCAATGAAGCTTCCGATCAAGGTTTTGTTCCCCCTCATGTTGTGCATACTCCCCGTGCTCTTCATTGTCATCATGGGGCCAGCAGTCATCAACGTCATGAACAACTTCATCGGTGCGTTCTGACCACCTAGGACCAAGCGCATCTGGGGCGCTACCGACCGGCCACCCGCGAACCCAGAACCGCGGGTGGTCTTCGCAGGCCCCCTCCACGGTACCCAGAGCCGGGAGGGGGCCGTCCAACGCCGGGCCCAATCTGGAACGGATCGTCTGGACGGCCCCAAACCTACTCCCGCCGGGCCCGCGTCAGCTCAGCCCGGGCAAACAGTTCATCGTCAGAGGGATAGGCCACTTCCTCCAGCACCAAGGGGTGAGGCGCGGCAAGCACCGACTTGGCGTCCCTGACCCCCGCAAGCAGGCGCTCATACAGCCACTCCGGACTTTCCAGGCCCTCCCCCACGCGCAATGCGGATCCCACAAGGGCACGCACCATGTTGTGGCAGAATGCATCGGCCTGGACGTTGGCGAGCAGTACGCCGTCGCTGCCGCGGACGAACTCAAGCCGCTGCAGTTCTCGAATGGTGGTGGCCCCCTCACGGGGCTTGCAGTACGCGCGGAAATCCTGGAGCCCCAGCAGTGCCACGGCTCCCTTGTTCATCGCGCCCTCGTCCAAGGAAGCCTTGTGCCAAAGGGTCAGCCGGCGCAGGACGGGGTCCCAGCGTTCCGGGCCGTCGGCGATCCGGTAACTGTAGCGGCGCCACAACGCTGAGAAGCGAGCGTCAAAACCGTCAGGCGCCAGTCCGACGTCGTGCACCTCAATGGCGCCGGTTTCGTCCTGCAGGACCCGGCTCAAGGCTCCGCGAAGCCTCCGCAGCAGCGCGGCCGCGGGGTCGATCTCGTGGCCCCTCGGCAGTCCGCCCCACTCGGCCTCGGACAGGTCAATGTGCGCCACTTGTCCTCGGGCATGGACACCGGCGTCGGTACGTCCCGCCACGGTGACCCGTACGGGGCGCCGCACGATCAGCGCCAACCCCTCTTCCAACGATCCCTGCACGGTCCGGAGACCAGGTTGAAGCGCCCACCCATTGAAAGGGCCGCCGTCGTACGAAAGATCCATCCGGACACGCAAAAACCCGCCGCCCCCCAAAACGGGGGCAGCGGGTTTTCGTTCGTTCATAGACTTAAGTCTACTGTGAAGAATTCAGTGAATTACTTCTTTTCCTCAGCGGCCGGAGCCTCTTCGGTTTCAGCAGCTTCAGCTTCAGGCGCCTCGGCTTCGGTCTCCGGGGCTTCAGCCGCAGCTTCAGCCTCAACGACCTCTTCCTCGACAACCGGAGCGGCTTCTTCGGCAACCGGAGCAGCCTTCTCAGCAGCCTTAGTTGCCTCGGCAACTACAGCCTGCTTCGGGGAAACCGGTTCAAGAACCAGCTCGATGACAGCCATGGGAGCGTTGTCGCCCTTGCGGTTGCCGATCTTGGTGATGCGGGTGTAGCCACCATCGCGGTTGGCAACGGCGCCGGCGATGTCGGTGAACAGCTCGTGGACGATGCCCTTGTCGCTGATCAGGCCGAGCACGCGACGGCGGGAGGACAGGTCGCCGCGCTTGGCGAAGGTCACGAGGCGCTCTGCGTACGGCTTAAGGCGCTTGGCCTTGGTGACCGTAGTGGTGATGCGCTTGTGCTCGAACAAGGCTGCTGCCAGGTTCGCGAGCATCAGGCGCTCGTGAGCCGGACCGCCTCCGAGGCGCGGACCCTTAGTGGGGGTAGGCATAGTAATTTCTCCTGTAATGAAGGCCGGCCGGGTCCGAACGTGGACTCGGTGGCCAAGATCTGCTTGTTAGAGCTCGTCGTCGCTGAACGCGGCGTCGTCCTCTTCGATGGCTGCGGCGCGGGCTGCAAGATCGAAACCGGGAGGCGAGTCCTTGAGGGACAGGCCCAGTTCAACCAGCTTTGCCTTGACCTCATCGATGGACTTCGCACCGAAGTTACGGATGTCCATCAGGTCAGCCTCGGAGCGGGCAACGAGTTCACCCACGGTGTGGATGCCCTCACGCTTGAGGCAGTTGTAGGAACGGACGGTAAGGTCCAGATCCTCGATCGGCAGTGCCATGTCAGCTGCCAGGGCAGCATCCGTCGGCGACGGGCCGATCTCGATACCTTCAGCTGCGGTGTTCAGCTCACGTGCAAGACCGAACAGCTCCACCAGGGTGGTGCCTGCCGAGGCAACGGCGTCGCGCGGGGCGATAGCTTGCTTGGTCTCGACGTCGACAATCAGCTTGTCGAAGTCAGTGCGCTGCTCAACACGGGTAGCTTCCACGCGGAAGGTAACCTTCAAGACCGGCGAGTAGATCGAGTCGACCGGAATACGGCCGATCTCGGAGTCGCCGGACTTGTTCTGAGCTGCCGAAACGTAGCCGCGGCCGCGTTCGATGGTCAGTTCGAGTTCGAACTTGCCCTTCGAGTTCAGCGTGGCAATGTGCAGATCCGGGTTGTGGAATTCGACGCCGGCCGGCGGAGCGATGTCCGCGGCGGTGACGACTCCGGGGCCCTGCTTGCGCAGGTATGCAACAACCGGCTCATCGTGCTCGGAGGACACGGACAGGCTCTTGATGTTCAGGATGATCTCAGTGACATCTTCCTTGACACCCGGAACCGTGGTGAACTCGTGCAGCACGCCATCGATCCGGATGCTGGTTACAGCAGCACCGGGGATGGAGGAGAGCAGGGTACGGCGGAGGGAGTTTCCGAGGGTGTAACCGAAGCCCGGTTCCAGCGGTTCAATGATGAAACGCGAGCGGTTCTCGGAGACTACTTCTTCAGACAGAGTGGGGCGCTGTGCAATAAGCACTTAGGTTTCCTTTCGGCGAGCATCCGCTATATGACGCAACACAGGTGGTGGAAATCGGCTTGGTTCCGGCTTTGCCGGCCGGGCGCCACGGAGCAGTCAGGCTGTTCCGTGGCGGACCCGGCCGGCAAGGCCAAGAATCCAATTAGACGCGGCGGCGCTTCGGCGGGCGGCAACCGTTGTGGGCGCTGGGGGTGACGTCCTGGATGGAGCCAACCTCGAGACCAGCGGCCTGCAGCGAACGGATTGCGGTCTCGCGTCCGGATCCCGGTCCCTTGACGAACACGTCGACCTTGCGCAGACCGTGCTCCTGGGCGCGCTTTGCAGCAGCCTCGGCAGCCATCTGGGCGGCGAACGGGGTGGACTTGCGGGAGCCCTTGAATCCAACCTCACCGGCGGAAGCCCAGGAGATTACAGCACCGTTCGGGTCCGTGATGGACACGATGGTGTTGTTAAAGGTGCTCTTGATGTGCGCCTGGCCAAGCGCGATATTCTTCTTGTCCTTCTTACGCGGCTTGCGAACCGCGCCACGAGTCTTCGGGGGCATTATTTCTCCTACAGAAAGTTTATTGGGGGAAAGTCAGCTGCTTGGGCCCACATTTGCCGGGTTCCCTAAAATCGCGCAGCGATTTTAGGGGGCGAATGGGGACTAGCGGCCGGCTTTCTTCTTGCCGGCGACGGTACGCTTCGGGCCCTTGCGGGTACGAGCGTTGGTCTTCGTACGCTGACCGCGTACGGGCAGGCCCTTGCGGTGACGCAGGCCTTCGTAGCTGCCGATTTCAACCTTGCGGCGGATATCTGCTGCTACTTCGCGGCGAAGGTCACCCTCAACCTTGTAGTTGCCTTCAATGTAGTCACGCAGCTGGACCAGCTCGGCGTCAGTCAGGTCCTTGACGCGAACGTCAGCGCTGATGCCGGTGGCAGCCAGGGTTTCGTGTGCACGGGTCTTGCCCACGCCGTAGATGTAAGTAAGCGCAATTTCCAACCGCTTTTCGCGGGGAATGTCTACGCCAGCGAGACGAGCCATAGTGGCAGTACTCCTTGTATAAACCGGAGGTCGTAGGCAGTACACCCGCACTTTCAGTGCGGCCCCAGCCTCCGACCGGGGGTTAGCTGTCCGGGCCCATACGTCCCAATTCAGCTTGTGCTGCCTTTATTTACTTGCGTGGGTTAGCAACCCAGGTTGCCCTCGCGGGCGCTAGTTCCCTTGCGGGGAATTAGCCCTGGCGCTGCTTGTGGCGCGGGTTCTCGCAGATCACCATGACCCGGCCATTACGGCGGATCACTTTGCACTTGTCGCAGATCTGCTTAACGCTCGGCTTGACCTTCATGGCGTTCCTTTGCGTGTTGCAGTTGGTCAGCTGAAGCGGCTTTACCTAGGTTTCCCAAGGCTGCCGCCCAGCAATTACTTGTAGCGGTAGACGATGCGACCACGTGTGAGGTCGTAAGGGCTTAGCTCCACCACTACACGGTCCTCAGGGAGAATCCTGATGTAGTGCTGTCGCATCTTCCCCGAGATGTGTGCAAGAACGATGTGCTTGTTGGTGAGCTCAACGCGAAACATCGCATTGGGCAGCGCCTCAGTCACAACGCCCTCGATCTCAATGACCCCGTCCTTCTTGGCCATATCCTCCGCTAACTGTTGTTTGCCGCAGCCCTCCGGTTAGGCACCGGAAAATCTGCGGACGTTTTTTGTTTGTTTGGCCGTCCGGCTCCTGCCACTCCACGAAGCAGGACTCGCGACCTGTTAAATGGGCGTGGCTGTGCAGACAACCAACAGACAACTCTACGCCAAGTCGGCGCGAAAGTTAAATCCGCCCATGCTAGCGCAGACACTGGCACGGTGTCACCCTTTCCCGTGCTGGAGAACCCCCTTGGATCCCGCTAAACCGCGCCGTAGGCAGCGAAGGTGCCTGCCGCCGTCGTGATCGATTCGGCGGCCTCGACACCATCGAGGACAGCCAGGCGGACAGCGTCTGCCGCCGCACTTTGCAGGGTAATGAGCGAAACCTGCCTTGCTTGTTCCGAACTCCGGTCAAGCCCGACGGCGCCGGTCGCCAGCGCGAACACGGTGTCGCCGTCGGCGAGCGTATGGGAAGGATTCAGCGCCCGGGCAAGGCCGGCGTGTGCCGCACCGGCGGTGCGTTTGCATTCGGCGGGGTCGAGGACCGCGTTGGTGGCGACGACGACGAGAGTGGTGTTCAGCGCCGGGGGCCCCGCCGGTTCGGAGCTGCCGGATTCCGCCCGCCGGGACGATGTGCCGAAAGGCATCCCGAGCGCGTTGACCACTGCGAGCGCGCCCACCACCACGCCGCCGTCCAGGGTGATGGACGAGGTGCCTACTCCCCCTTTGAACGCGCCGCGCCCAATCACGGCACCGGTACCGCCACCGATGTTTCCACGCCCGACGTCGGCATGCTCGCTTGAGGCCGCAGCCGCAGCGGCCGCTTCGTATCCCATTGCTTCGTCGGGGCGGGCGGCGAAGTCACCGCCGCGACCCAAATCGAAGATCGCGGCGGCTGGAACGATCGGCACCACGCCCCCGGGCACGGCGAAACCGCGCCCCTGCTCCTCGCACCATCGCTGGGCACCGTGAGCCGTGATCAAACCGAAGGCGCTCCCGCCGGTGAGCACTACGGCGTCGACCGTGGGCACCAAGGTGGTGGGATCGAGCGCGTCCGTCTCGTGCGTGCCCGGTCCGCCGCCTCGGACGTCCACCGATCCCACCGTCCCCGGCGGCGGAAGGACAACGGTCACCCCGCTCAGCCAGCCCTCGCCGGCCCGCTGGACATGTCCCACCCGGATTCCTGGCACATCAGTGATCTTCGAAGTCATGTGCCTATTCTGCTCCTCGACCACAAACGGTAGTCGTGCCTCGAATGTAAACACGGGCCCATCCGCCACGAAACATCGAGTAAACACGCGCAGAAGGCTTGTCCAACAATCCCGCGAACAGCCCTCTTTTTGACTTGACAGGTGTTCCCGTGTGGTGAGGTAAAACTAGCCGCCCCCTTTGACCCAATAGTTCGGGTCCGGCGCGCCCCGATATCTGCGAACCGTTAGAGACCTCCCATGACAAGACAACTCACAGGCAGCCCCGCGGCCACCGCGCAGGCTGTCCCGGCCCCTCAGCGCCGGGGACGCTGGTCCGGCCGAACCCGACGAGACTTCTTTGTGTTCCTGGCACTGGCCTTGCCGAACTTGGCGCTGATCGCGGTGTTCACGTACCTGCCGTTGATCAACAACATGTATTACTCGACCCTTGACTGGACCTTGGGCTCCACCTCAGCCACCGTCGTGGGCATCGACAACTACGTCACCTTCTTCACCAGCTCCGATGCCCCGCAAGTACTTGGCACCACCCTCATCTTCACCGTCGTCACTGTCGGCGGTTCCATGGCGCTGGGCCTCTTGGTGGCCCTGGCCTTGAACGCGAAAGTCCGCGGCACCACCTTTGCTCGGTCTGCCGTCTTCGCCCCCTACGTCCTCAGCGGCGTAGGCGTTGGCCTCGTGTGGCTGTTCATCTTCGACCCCGGATACGGCGTGCTGTCATGGCTGCTCCGGGGCATCGGCCAGCAAAGCCCCCAATGGATCAACGATCCGCAGCTCTCCCTCGTGATGGTCATCATCGTCTACGTCTGGAAGAACCTGGGCTACTGCGCCGTCGTCTACCTCGCCGGGCTCCAGTCGCTCCCGAAGGACGTCATGGAGGCAGCTTCCCTGGACGGCGCCAACGGCTTCCGCCGCTTCATGAGCATCTCCGTTCCCCTGCTCTCGCCCACCACGTTCTTCCTGCTGATCACCACGATGATCAGCTCGCTGCAGGCCTTTGACCTGATCCGCATCATGACCCCGCTGGGCAACGGCACCAGCACGCTGATCTACGAGGCCTATCTCCAGGCCTTCGGCGCCTACAACCGCGCCGGCTACTCTGCCGCCATCTCAGTGGTGCTCTTCGCCATCCTGCTCATCATCACCGTGCTCCAGTTGCGGTTCGTCGAACGGAAGGTGCACTACTCATGAGCACGCTCTCTCCCGTCAGCCCCAACCCCGCAAGCGGCGTCGGGACCCTGAAAACTCCCGACGGCGGTCCGGAGCTCCCAGCGCGGCGCGACAAGCCGTTCTCCCGCGCAAACCTCGTCCAGACACTGGCCGGAGGCTACATCCCGCTGATCGTGGCCACGCTCGTGGTGGTCCTGCCCCTGTTGTGGATGTTGCTGAGTTCCTTCAAACAGCCCGGCGAGATCGTCACCACGGATCTCAAGATCCTGCCGCAGGGCCTGAACCTGGAGAACTACCACACGGCCATGACCACGGTGCCGTTCGCGCGGTTCTTCCTGAACAGCCTGATCGTCACCGTGGTCGGTTCCACGGTCAAGGTGATCCTGGCCATCCTGACGGCATACGCCCTGGTTTTTGTCCGTTTCCCGTTCAAGAACATCATCTTCGTCGTGATCCTCGTGGCCCTGATGGTGCCGCCGCAGGTGTCGATCCTCCCCAACTACATCCTGATCGCTGGAATCGGCGGGAAGAACACCCTGTGGGGAATCATTCTTCCGGGACTCGGCACGGCCTTTGGAACCTTCCTCCTTCGCCAGCACTTCAAGACGCTCCCGGGGTCCATCCTCGAAGCCGCGGAAATCGACGGCGCGGGCCATTGGCGCAGGTTGTGGCAAGTAGTTGTCCCCGTGTCCCTCCCCTCCATCGCCACCGTTGCCCTCGTCACCGTGGTCAGCGAGTGGAACGACTACATCTGGCCGCTGATCATCACCGACCGGCCGGAAACCATGACCCTCCCGGTCGGCCTGACCTTGCTCCAGAACTCTGAAGGAAACGGCGCCGGCTGGGGAATCCTGATGGCCGGGGCCGTCCTGGTGATCATCCCCATCCTCCTGGTCTTCGCAGCGCTGCAACGCTACATCGTTGCCGGGCTCACCCAGGGCAGCGTCACCGGCTAGCAACGCCGCACCTTCCACACACCCCTTCACCACTTTTGCATCCTTGAGAGGACCAACCATGGCAATGAATCTTGATCGTAGAAACTTCCTGGGGCTCGCCGGACTTGGAGTCGGCGCCGCCGCCCTGGCAGCGTGCGGCGGTCCGTCGACCAGCGGCAGCGCAGCGAGCAGCAGCCCTTCAGACATCGACTTCACGGGCGTCAAGCCGGCCGGCTCGTTCGACTTTTGGACCAGCCACCCCGGACAGTCCCAGGCCGTCGAGCAATCCATCATCGACAAGTTCCAGGCGAAGTTCCCGGACATCAAGGTCAACCTCGTGACGGCCGGCGCCAACTATGAGGAAATCGCCCAGAAGTTCCAAACCTCGCAGGCTGCAAAGTCGGCCCTCCCCGGCCTCGTAGTGCTCTCCGACGTCTGGTGGTTCCGCTACTACACCAACGGCAACATCATTCCGTTGGACGGACTCATCAAGCAGTTGGACGTCAAAATCGACGACTTCCAGAAGTCCCTCGTAGCGGACTACCAATACGCCAACAAGCAGTGGGCCCTCCCCTACGGCCGCTCCACCCCGCTCTTCTACTACAACAAGGACCATTTCAAGGCCGCCGGCCTTCCGGACCGGGCTCCCAAGACCTGGCAGGAGTTCGCCGAGTGGGCCCCCAAGCTCCAGGCCAGCTCGGGCGCGAAGTACGCCTACATCTACCCGGCCCTTGCCGGATACGCCGGCTGGACCCTGCAGAACAACCTGTGGGGCTGGGGCGGCAGCTGGTCCAATGGCTGGACCTTCAACTGCGATTCCACCGAGTCCGTCACGGCCCTGCAGTGGGCCCAGGACTCCATCTACAAAGACAAGTGGGCCGGCGTCTCCTCCAAGAACGCCGCGGACGACTTCTCCGCAGGCATCACGTCCACGACGATCTCCTCCACCGGGGACCTGCTCGGCGTACTGAAGTCCGCCAAGTTCAACGTCGGCGTCGGCTTCCTGCCGGGCGGGCCCAAGGCCGAGACCAACGTCTGCCCCACCGGCGGCGCCGGACTCGGGATTCCCAGCGGCGTCAGCAAGGAAGTCCAGCTCGCGGCCGCCACCTTCCTGAAGTTCATGACCGAACCGGAGAACACCGCGGCATTCTCCGCTGCGACCGGCTACATGCCCACGCGCGTCTCGGCGGACATGACGGCAGTCCTCGCCAAGACTCCCCAGATCAAGACGGCCATGGACCAGCTCGCCGTGACCAAGGTGCAGGACAATGCCCGCGTATTCCTGCCCGGTGCCGATCAGGAGATGGCCAAGGCTGCAGCGAAGATCCTCACTCAGCAGGGCGACGTGAAGGCCACCATGACGGACCTCAAGGCAACCCTCGATGGCATTTATACCAAAGACGTGAAGCCCAAGCTCAAGAGCTAGCTAAACTCCCCCGATACGCAGAATCCCTGGCGACACCCGAATACGGGCGTCGCCAGGGATTTTCTGTATCGGCTCCCGGCCGGGGCGTCAGGGAATCGGAACGGGCACGACGCCGAGCGGCACCAGCTGCTCTGCACCGCCGTCGGGCGCGGAAAGGACCCAGATGCCCTTTTCGTGGACGGCAACCGAATGCTCCCACTGGCACGAACGCTTACCATCGGTGGTCACCACGGTCCAGTCGTCGTCGAGGGTTGCTGTTTCGATGCCGCCGCGGACGAGCATGGGTTCAATCGCAAGGCACAGTCCCGGCCTGATCTTCGGGCCGCGGTGCGTGGTGCGATAGTTCAACACATCAGGGGCCATGTGCATCTCGGAACCGATGCCGTGGCCTACATAGTCTTCCAGGATGCCCAGCGGCTTTCCCGGTACGGACGAGACGTAGTCATCCACGGCGTTGCCGATGTCGCCCACAAACTTGCCCTTGGCCAAAGCGGCAATTCCACGCCACATGGCGGCCCGGGTGACATCGGAGAGCCGCTGGTCCTCAGGATCAGCCGCACCGACTATCACTGTGCGCGCGGAGTCGGAGTGCCAACCGTCAACGATAGCTCCCCCATCAATCGAAATGATGTCCCCGTCCTGGAGGACCCGGTCACCGGGGATGCCGTGGACCACTTCCTCGTTGACGGACGTGCAGATGGTGGCCGGAAAGCCGTGGTACCCGAGGAAATTCGACTTCGCTCCGGCGTCGATGAGGACCGCCGCGAACACGGCGTCGATCTCACGCGTGGTCACGCCCGGCTTCGCAGCTTCCACGGCCGCGTCGAGCGCTCTGCTGAGGACCAATCCGGCCTCGTGCATCTTGCGCATTTGCTCATTGGTCTTGTATTCGATGCGGGGCTGGCCGAACGCCATGGTCTCCTCTTGTCGTGTGCTGCTTGTGGTGGGCTGCGGAACCAGATCACCCTCTGATCCTCTATTTTCCCGCATCCGCGGTCCTGCCCGAAACCGGAGCCGCGAACACCCCGAAACGGTCCCGGCAGCTGTCCAAGGTCCCGGGCCGACAGAAGGGGGAACAGAAAAGGGCGTGTCCCGCGTGGGAGCAGTTCACTCCGGCGCGGGACACACCCTTTCAACAGTCGTGCGGCGACTAGACCGCCTTGGCCGCCTCGATGGCCAACAGGACGCGATCCGTGACCTCGTCGATGCCGCCAATGCCATCGACCTGGGTCAGGATGCCGCGTTCGGCATACTTGGCCACGACGGCCTCGGTCTGCTCGTGGTAGAGGTCCAGGCGGTGGCGGATGACACCTTCGTTGTCATCCGAGCGCCCGGTCTCCTTGGCACGGCCCAGCAAACGCGTAACAAGTTCCTCGTCGTCGGCCGTCAGCTGAAGCACGACGTCGAGCTTCTCTTCCGTGTTGGCGAGGATCTGGTCCAGGTATTCCACCTGGGCGGTGGTGCGCGGGTATCCGTCGAGCAGGAAGCCGTTCTCGACGTCGCTCTCGCTCAGGCGGTCACGGACCATCTTGTTGGTGACACTGTCCGGAACGAAATCGCCCGCGTCCATGTACTTCTTGGCTTCGATACCCAGGGGCGTTTCGCCCTTGACGTTTGCACGGAAGATGTCGCCGGTGGAGATGGCGACTACGCCCAAGCGCCCGGAAATCCGCTCAGCCTGGGTTCCCTTGCCCGAACCCGGGGGTCCAATGATCAGCATTCTCGTCATCGCAAAAGCCCTTCGTAGTGACGTTGTTGTAGCTGCGCATCAATCTGCTTGACGGTTTCCAGGCCAACACCCACCATGATCAGAATTGACGTGCCACCGAACGGGAAGTTCTGGTTGGCGCCGATCAGGACGAGTGCGACCAGCGGAATCAACGCCACGAAGCCCAGGTAAAAGGCGCCGGGGAGGGTGATCCTGGAAAGCACGTACTGCAGGTAGTCCGCGGTCGGTTTACCCGCCCGGATGCCCGGAATGAACCCGCCGTACTTCTTCATGTTGTCCGAGACCTCTTCAGGGTTGAAGGTGATCGCGACGTAGAAGTAGGTGAAGAACACAATCATGACGAAGTACAACGCCATGTAGATGGGGTGGTCGCCCTTGGTGAGGTTGTTGTTGATCCACTCAACCCAGGGGGCGATGGACTCTCCGGCCTTCGGCTGGTTGAACTGCGCAATCAGCCCCGGCAGGTAGAGCATGGAGGAAGCAAAGATGACGGGCACGACGCCGGCCATGTTCACCTTGATGGGGATGTAGGTGCTGGTGCCGCCCACGGTGCGCCGGCCGATCATACGCTTGGCGTACTGGACCGGAATGCGCCGCTGGGACTGCTCCACGAAGACTACGAGTGCGACCGTCACGAGGCCGATCGCCAACACCGTGAAAAAGGTGCCCGGACCCTTGGAGTTCCAGATGGCACCAAGGGAGGTCGGGAAGCCCGCAGCGATGGAGGTGAAGATGAGCAGCGACATGCCGTTGCCCACGCCCTTCTCGGTAACCAGTTCGCCCATCCACATGATGAGGCCTGTACCGGCCGTCAAGGTGATGACCACAAGGATCGTGGCGATGATGCTCGTGTCGGGGATGATCGGCAGCTGGCAGTTGGGCAGCAGCTGCCCGGAGCGCGCCAGGGACACCAATGTGGTGGCGTTCAGCAGGCCCAGCGCAATGGTCAGATAACGCGTGTACTGCGTCAGCTTCGACTGGCCCGAGGCGCCTTCGTCATACAGCTCCTGGAACCGCGGAATGACCACGCGGAGGAGCTGCACGATGATGCTGGCCGTGATGTACGGCATGATCCCCAGGGCAAAGATCGAAACCTGCAGCAGCGCACCACCGCTGAACAGGTTGACGAGCTGGTAGAGGCCGCCCTGGTCCTGATTGCTTGACAAACATTGCTGAACATTTTGGTAGCTCACACCAGGCGAGGGGATAAAAGCTCCCAAGCGGAAGATTGTGATGATTCCCAGCGTGAACAACAACTTGCGTCGCAGATCAGGCGTACGAAATGCCCGGCCGAATGCGCTTAGCAAGCGTCCTCCTGAGTTAAAAGTCCAAGGGTGTCGAAAGGGGTCATTGAAACCCAACACCCGAGTCTAACGGTTTGATGCGCCATGCGAACAATCGAGGGGTGCACGCCATATGAAAAAACTCCCGGTGCGAGGGGCCGAAGCCCTCCACACCGGGAGTCTTTTCACAGCGGGCGATAGCCCCAGAGCCCTTTAGAGGGCAGTGGTGGTTCCGCCTGCTGCTGCGATCTTCTCAGCTGCGCTGGAGGAGAAAGCGTGGGCAGTGACGTCAACCTTGACGGTGATGTCGCCGGTGCCCAGCACCTTGACGGGCTGGTTCTTGCGAACGGCACCCTTCTCAACCAGGGACTCGACGGTGACAGCGCCACCTTCCGGGAACAGCTCGTTGAGCTTGTCCAGGTTTACAACCTGGAACTCGACCCGGAACGGGTTCTTGAAGCCGCGAAGCTTCGGCAGGCGCATGTGCAGCGGCAACTGGCCGCCGGCAAAGCCAGCCTTGACCTGGTAGCGGGCCTTCGTACCCTTGGTACCGCGACCGGCGGTCTTACCCTTGGAGCCTTCACCACGACCAACACGGGTCTTGGCAGTCTTGGCACCGGGGGCGGGACGCAGGTGGTGGACCTTCAGAGTGTTCTGCTTGTCGGCAGCCTCTGCGGCGGTTTTGTTCTCAGCCATTACTTCGCCTCCTCTACATTCACGAGGTGCGGAACCGTGTTGAGCATTCCAACGGTTACGGCATCAGCGGTACGGACAACAGTGTGTCCGATGCGCTTGAGGCCGAGGGACCGCAGGGTCTCACGCTGGTTCTGCTTGGCGCCGATGACGCCCTTGATCTGGGTGATCTCCAACTGAGCGTCGGAGGGAGTCAGGTTCTTAGCCATGACTAGACACCTGCCTTCTGGTTCTGGAGTGCGCGCACCAGAGCAGCAGGAGCGACCTCGTCCAGCGGCAGGCCACGGCGGGCTGCCACGGAAGCGGGCTCTTCCAATCGCTTCAGGGCGTCAACAGTCGCGTGAACGATGTTGATGGCGTTCGAGGAACCGAGCGACTTGGAGAGAACGTCGTGGATACCGACGCATTCCAGTACCGCGCGGACCGGACCACCGGCGATAACACCGGTACCCGGGGAAGCCGGACGCAGCATGACAACGCCTGCTGCGGCTTCACCCTGCACGCGGTGCGGGATGGTGCTGCCAACGCGGGGAACGCGGAAGAAGGACTTCTTAGCCTCTTCAACGCCCTTTGCAATAGCTGCCGGAACTTCCTTGGCCTTGCCGTAGCCAACGCCAACCAGGCCGTTGCCGTCACCGACGACGACGAGTGCGGTGAAGCTGAAGCGACGACCACCCTTGACGACCTTGGCAACACGGTTGATGGTTACAACGCGCTCTACGAACTGGCTCTTCTCGGCCTCGCGACCGCCGTCGCGGCCACCACGGCCACCACGGTCGCCGCGGCCCTGGCCACGGTCACCACGCTCGCCACGACGGCCGCCGCGGCGGTCGTCGGTGGCAGCAGCAGTCTCAGTTGCCTCAGCAGCTGCAGCTTCAGTCACCTGAATGTCCTTTTCGTTATTCTCAACGGTCACAGTGCCAGCCCACCTTCACGTGCGCCGTCAGCGACGGCGGCGATCCGGCCGTGGTACTTGTTACCACCGCGGTCGAAGACAACCGCTTCGACGCCAGCAGCCTTGGCACGCCCGGCAACGAGCTCGCCGACGCGCTTGGCCTTGGCAGTCTTGTCGCCGTCGAATGCACGAAGGTCAGCTTCCAAAGTGGAAGCGTAAGCCACGGTTACACCCTTGCTGTCATCGACAACCTGGACGAAGATGTGGCGTGCGGAGCGGTTGACGACCAGACGAGGACGAGCAGCCGTGCCGGTGATGCGCTTGCGGATACGAAGCTGGCGACGGCTGCGTGCAGCAGACTTGCTCTTGTTCGTACGCTTCTTGTTAATTGCGATGGCCATGGTTTACTTACCAGCCTTTCCGACCTTGCGGCGGATAACTTCGCCGGCGTAACGGACACCCTTGCCCTTGTAGGGGTCGGGCTTGCGCAGCTTGCGAATGTTGGCAGCAACCTCGCCGACCTGCTGCTTGGAGATACCAGCGACGGAGAGCTTGGTCGGCCCCTCCACCGTGAAGGTGATGCCTTCGGGAGCGGAGACATTGACCGGGTGGCTGAAGCCGAGAGCGAACTCAAGGTCAGAACCCTTGGCCTGAACGCGGTAACCGGTACCAACGATTTCAAGCTTCTTTTCGTAGCCCTTGGTGACGCCCTCGATCATGTTGGCGATCAGGGTGCGGGTCAGGCCGTGCAGGGAACGCGAAGCGCGCTCGTCGTTCGGGCGGGTGACAGTCAAGGTGCTTTCGTCCAGGGTGACCTCGATCGGGCTGGCTACAGTGTGGCTCAGCTCGCCTTTGGTGCCCTTGACGTTGATGACAGAGCCATCAACCTTAACTTCAACGCCGGCAGGAACGGTGATGGGGAGACGTCCAATACGTGACATTATTCTCTTCCTTTCCCGTTACCAGACGTACGCGAGGACTTCGCCGCCCACGCCCTTCTTGCCGGCCTGCTTGTCAGTCAGGAGGCCGGAAGAGGTGGACAGGATTGCGATACCCAGGCCACCCAGCACGTGAGGCAGGTTGGTGGACTTCGCGTAAACGCGGAGACCAGGCTTGGAAATGCGGCGGACACCAGCGATCGAACGCTCGCGGTTCGGACCGAACTTGAGGTCGATGGTCAGCTTCTTGCCGACTTCGGCTTCCTCTTCCTTCCAGGCAGCAATGTAGCCTTCTGCCTTCAGGATGTCGGCAACGCGTGCCTTGAGCTTGCTGTACGGCATGCTCACGGTGTCGTGGTATGCCGAGTTGGCGTTGCGCAGACGCGTAAGCATGTCTGCGACAGGATCTGTCATAGTCATTGTGGGCTCTTGCCCTTCCTCGTAATGGTTTCCGCGTTGGCTACAAAGCAGCCGCGGCCGGACCTACTACGTAGTTGTTAGTCTTCGGATTTGAACGGGAAGCCAAGTGCCTTGAGCAGCGCACGGCCTTCGTCATCGGTCTTTGCAGTGGTGACAACCGTGATGTCCATACCGCGAACGCGGTCGATGGAGTCCTGGTCGATTTCGTGGAACATAACCTGTTCGGTCAGACCGAAGGTGTAGTTGCCGTTGCCGTCGAACTGCTTGCCGTTGAGGCCGCGGAAGTCGCGGATACGGGGCAGGGCGAGGGTCACGAGGCGGTCCACGAATTCCCACATACGGTCCCCACGCAGAGTTGCGTGTGCACCGATGGGCATGCCTTCGCGCAGCTTGAACTGGGCGATGGACTTGCGGGCCTTGGTTACCTGCGGCTTCTGGCCGGTGATCAGGGTGAGGTCGCGGACAGCGCCGTCGATCAGCTTGGAGTCCTTGGCGGCATCTCCAACACCCATGTTCACTACAACCTTCACCAGGCGGGGAACCTGGTTCACGTTCTCGTACTTGAATTCCTCAACCAGGGTCTGCTTGATGGAATCGGCGTACTTCGTCTTCAGACGCGGAACGATCTTCGCTGGAGTCTCGAGAGTCTCAGTCATTAGATGTCCTTCCCGGATGCCTTGGACACGCGGACACGGACGGTCTTGGAGACGCCGTCCTTGTCAACGGTCTCGAGACGGAAACCAACGCGGGTCGGCTTCTTGGTCGAGGGGTCAACAAGAGCAACGTTGGAGACGTGGATCGGGGCCTCAACGACCTCGATGCCACCGGTCTTGGTGCCGCGCTGCGACTGACCGACCTTGGTGTGCTTGGTGACTCGGTTGATGCCTTCTACCAGAACGCGGTTGGCATCCGGGTAAACGCGCAAAACCTTACCCTGCTTGCCGCGGTCGCCGCCGCGCTCCTGCTTGGCTCCGGTGATGACCTGAACGAGGTCACCCTTCTTGATTTTAGCCATGGACTAAAGCACCTCCGGGGCCAGGGAGACGATCTTCATGAACTTCTTGTCACGGAGTTCACGACCAACCGGGCCGAAGATACGGGTACCGCGGGGGTCGCCGTCGTTCTTCAGAATCACAGCTGCGTTCTCGTCAAACTTGATGTAGGAACCATCCGCACGGCGGCGTTCCTTCTTGGTACGAACGATGACAGCCTTGACGACGTCACCCTTCTTTACGTTGCCGCCCGGGATAGCGTCCTTGACGGTTGCGACAATGACGTCGCCAATGCCTGCGTAGCGACGGCCGGATCCACCGAGAACGCGAATGGTAAGGATTTCCTTAGCACCCGTGTTGTCGGCGACCTTCAGTCGCGACTCCTGCTGAATCAATTTTTACTCCTTGCGTCGCGCCGGTTCTCAGACCGAAATGGAGCATACGGAATGAGCCTTGCGGAACGGTTGATCGGGGTGTCTCTTGACCTGCCTGGATTTTGCCAGAGCAGGCCTAAACTCCCGTGCCGCCAGCATCAGCTTCCCTTGCGGAAATAACTGCGCGGGGCAGTATGCCGCGGCACGATTGTTTACGAGGTGGTTGTTGACGCACAACTGGCGCCATACAAACTCAATATCCTAGCACGTTTTATGCTAAGGACCGAAACGCGGAAAGACCCGCATTCCTTCCGGAATACGGGCCTTCCCACCAATCCATATCGCTGCCGGACAAGGCCCGGCGCGGGATTACTTAGCCTTTTCGAGGATCTCGACCAGGCGCCACCGCTTTGTAGCGGACAGCGGGCGGGTCTCAGAGATCAGAACGAGGTCGCCGATGCCGGCGGTGTTCTGCTCGTCGTGAGCCTTGATCTTCGAGGTGCGGCGAATGACCTTGCCGTACAGAGCGTGCTTCACGCGGTCTTCAACCTGAACAACGATGGTCTTTTCCATCTTGTCAGAGACAACGTAGCCGCGACGCGTCTTACGGTAACCGCGCTGTTCAGCGCTGGCTGCTGCTTCCGTCACAGTTTCCTTCTGTTCGCTCACTTGGCGTCCTCTCCAGCCTCGGCTTCGGCCTTTTCAGCCTTGGCTTCTGCCTTCTTGGACTTCTTTTCTTCCTTGGCTTCCACAACCGGTGCGGCAACCTCGGCACGAATGCCCAGCTCGCGCTCACGGAGAACGGTGTAGATGCGTGCGATGTCCTTCTTTACCGCGCGCAGACGACCGTGGTTCTCCAGCTGTCCGGTGGCGGACTGGAAACGCAGGTTGAACAGCTCTTCCTTGGACTTGCGGAGTTCTTCAACGAGACGCTCGTTGTCGAAACCGTCCAGCTGTGCGGGTGCGAGATCCTTCGACCCTACTGCCATTTCTATTCACCACCTTCGCGACGCACAATGCGTGCCTTCAACGGCAGCTTGTGGATTGCCAGGCGCAGTGCCTCGCGAGCTACCTCTTCATTGACACCGGCGAGCTCGAAGAGAACGCGGCCCGGCTTGACGTTTGCGACCCACCATTCCGGAGAACCCTTACCGGAACCCATACGGGTTTCGGCCGGCTTCTTCGTCAGCGGACGGTCCGGATAGATGTTGATCCAGACCTTGCCGCCACGCTTGATGTGGCGGGTCATCGCGATACGGGCAGACTCGATCTGACGGTTCGTGACGTAGGCCGGGCTCAGCGCCTGAATGCCGTACTCACCGAAAGTGACCTTGGTGCCGCCCGTAGCAGCGCCGGAACGACCCGGGTGGTGCTGCTTACGGTGCTTGACTCGACGTGGGATAAGCATTTAAGCCTGTCCTCCTTCTGCTGCGGGAGCAGCAGCTTCAGCTGCCGGAGCCTCTGCAGCAACAGGTGCTGCGTCAGCTGCCGGACGGTCGGTACGACGACGGCGGTCACCACGGTCGGCGCCACCCGGGCGGCCCGGGCGGTCGCTGGGACCACGGCCGCGGGACGGAGCAGCAGCTGCCTGCTGAGCCAGTTCCTTGGCGGTGACGTCGCCCTTGTAGATCCAGACCTTCACGCCGATGCGGCCGAAGGTGGTCTTGGCCTCGTAGAAGCCGTAGTCGATGTTCGCACGCAGGGTGTGCAGGGGCACACGGCCTTCGCGGTAGAACTCCGAGCGGGACATTTCTGCGCCACCCAGTCGACCGGAGCAAGCAATACGGATACCCTTGGCACCCGCACGCTGTGCGGACTGCATGGCCTTCTTCATCGCACGGCGGAAAGCCACGCGGGAAGTCAGCTGCTCAGCAACGCCCTGGGCAACAAGCTGGGCTTCCATCTCGGGGTTCTTGACCTCGAGGATGTTCAGCTGTACCTGCTTGCCGGTGAGCTTTTCGAGCTCGCCGCGAATGCGGTCCGCTTCTGCACCGCGGCGGCCGATGACGATACCCGGGCGAGCCGTGTGGATGTCCACGCGGACACGGTCACGGGTGCGCTCGATTTCGACCTTGGCGATACCAGCGCGCTCCATGCCCGTGGACATGAGCTGGCGGATGCGGATGTCTTCGCGAACGAAGTCCTTGTACCGCTGGCCAGCCTTGGTGCTGTCAGCAAACCAGTGCGATACGTGATCGGTGGTGATGCCGAGTCGGAACCCGTGCGGGTTTACTTTCTGTCCCACTTAGCGAGCCTCCTCTTTCTCCGGGGTAGCGACTACCACGGTGATGTGGCTCGTGCGCTTCTTGATCTGAAATGCGCGACCCTGAGCACGCGGCTGGAACCGCTTCATGGTCGGGCCTTCATCAACAAACGCTTCGCTGATGTAGAGGTCTCCTTCGTCAAAGGCAACGCCGTCGCGGTCCGCGAGGACCCGTGCGTTTGCCATTGCCGACTGAACTACCTTGAATACCGGCTCCGAAGCTGCCTGTTCGGCGAACTTCAGAATTGCCAGAGCCTCATTCGCTTGCTTACCACGAACAAGGTTGACGACGCGCCGGGCCTTCATAGGCGTTACGCGGATGTGACGCGCAATAGCCTTGGCTTCCATTGCTTTCCTTCTCTCGTCTTTGACGTAAGTGCAGGCGCCTAGCGGCGCTTGCCCTTACGGTCGTCCTTGACATGGCCGCGGAATGTCCGCGTGGGAGCGAATTCGCCGAGCTTGTGCCCGACCATCGACTCGGTGACAAACACCGGAATGTGCTTGCGTCCGTCGTGCACGGCGATCGTGTGGCCGAGCATGTCGGGGACGATCATCGAACGGCGGGACCAGGTCTTGATGACGTTCTTGGTGCCCTTTTCGTTTTCCCTGGCTACCTTTACAAAGAGGTGCTGGTCAACGAAAGGACCTTTTTTCAGGCTGCGTGGCATGTGTCCAGGCTCCTATCGCTTGTTCTTGCCAGTACGACGGCGACGAACAATAAGCTTGTCGCTCTCTTTGTTGGGGCGGCGGGTGCGGCCTTCACGCTTACCGTTCGGGTTGACGGGGTGACGTCCACCGGACGTCTTACCCTCGCCACCACCGTGCGGGTGGTCAACCGGGTTCATCGCGACACCACGGACGGTCGGGCGAACGCCCTTCCAGCGCATGCGGCCGGCCTTGCCCCAGTTGATGTTCGACTGCTCGGCGTTGCCGACCTCGCCGACGGTTGCGCGGCAGCGCACGTCAACGTTGCGGATTTCACCGGAGGGCAGACGCAGCTGGGCGAAACGGCCTTCCTTGGCGACGAGCTGAACCGAAGCACCTGCGGAACGGGCCATCTTGGCGCCGCCACCCGGACGCAGTTCAACCGCGTGGATGGTGGTACCAACCGGGATGTTGCGCAGCGGCAAGTTGTTGCCCGGCTTGATGTCAGCGTCGGGGCCAGCCTCGACGAAGTCACCCTGGGACAGCTTGTTCGGAGCGATGATGTAACGCTTGGTGCCATCAACGTAGTGCAGGAGGGCGATGCGAGCCGTACGGTTCGGATCGTACTCGATTTCGGCAACGCGGGCGTTGACGCCGTCCTTGTCGTGACGACGGAAGTCGATCAGACGGTACTGGCGCTTGTGGCCACCACCCTTGTGACGGGTAGTGATCTTACCGGTGTTGTTACGGCCGCCAGTCTTGTGCAGCGGACGCAGCAACGACTTTTCCGGAGTCGATCGCGTGATTTCGGAGAAGTCGGCTACGCTCGAGCCGCGACGGCCCGGGGTAGTCGGCTTGTATTTACGGATTCCCATAATTCATTTCCTCGTTAAAGTGGTCTCCGCTACGCGAGCGGACCGCCGAAGATGTCGATTGTGCCTTCTTTGAGGGTGACAATTGCACGCTTGGTGCTCTTGCGCTGTCCCCAGCCGAATTTGGTGCGCTTGCGCTTACCGGCACGGTTGATGGTGTTGATCGATTCGACCTTGACGGAGAAAATCTTCTCCACGGCCAGCTTGATCTCGGTCTTGTTCGAGCGGGGGTCCACCAGGAAGGTGTACTTGCCCTCATCGATCAGGCCGTAGCTCTTTTCCGAAACGACGGGTGCAATGACGACGTCGCGCGGGTCTTTGATGGTGGCTGCACTCACTTGGCATCCTCCTCGTTCTTTGCCTTGTCAGCGATGAAAGCCTCGAACGCAGCCTTGGTGAAGACAACGTCGTCGGAAACCAGCACGTCGTAGGTGTTCAGCTGGTCTGCGTACAGAACGTGAACATCTGCGAGGTTGCGCACGGACAGTGCGGCAACGTCGTTGGCGCGCTCGATAACAACGAGCAGGTTCCTACGCTCGGAGACTGCACGCAACGCGGCCAGTGCTTCCTTGGAGGACGGCTTGGGGCCGGCGACCAGTTCAGCAACGACGTGGATGCGGCCGTTACGGGCGCGGTCCGACAGGGCGCCACGCAGTGCGGCAGCCTTCATCTTCTTGGGGGTCCGCTGGCTGTAGTCACGCGGCGTCGGTCCGTGGACAACGCCACCACCGGTCATGTGAGGAGCACGGATGGAACCCTGACGGGCGCGGCCGGTGCCCTTCTGCTTGAACGGCTTGCGGCCTGCACCGGAAACTTCGGCGCGGGTCTTGGTCTTGTGGGTACCCTGGCGAGCAGCAGCGAGCTGTGCGACGACGACCTGGTGCAGCAGCGGCACGTTGGTCTGGACGTCGAAGATCTCTGCAGGCAGGTCTACCTTGACAGTGCTAGTCATCTAACTAGGCTCCCTTCACGGCGGTGCGTACGAGGACGACCTGGCCGCGGGCGCCGGGGACGGCACCCTTGATAAGGAGCAGCGACTTCTCGGCGTCAACAGCGTGAACCGTGAGGTTCAGCGTGGTGTGACGTTCTGCGCCCATGCGACCGGCCATTTTCAGACCCTTGAAGACGCGGCTCGGGGTGGATGCGCCACCGATGGAACCGGGCTTGCGGTGGTTCTTGTGCGCACCGTGGGAGGCTCCAACACCGTGGAAGCCGTGACGCTTCATAACACCGGCGAAGCCCTTACCCTTGCTGGTGCCGACGACGTCGATCTTCTGACCGGCTTCGAAGAGCTCAACAGAAAGCTCCTGGCCCAGTTCGTAAGACGCGGCGTCTGCAGTGCGCAGTTCGACGACGTGGCGGCGAGGAGTTACGCCAGCCTTTTCAAAGTGACCAGCCAGCGGCTTGGTGACCTTGCGGGGATCGATCTGGCCGTAGCCGATCTGAACGGCGACATAGCCATCAGTCTCTGCATTGCGCAGCTGGGTGATGACGTTGGAGTCAGCCTGGACGACAGTTACCGGGATGAGCTTGTTGTTCTCGTCCCAGACCTGGGTCATGCCGAGCTTCGTGCCCAGCAGGCCCTTTACATTACGGGTTGCGGTCATAGTTTTCTCAGCACCTCCCTACAACTTGATTTCGATGTTCACGTCGGCCGGCAGGTCGAGACGCATAAGCGAGTCAACAGCCTTCGGCGTGGGGTCGATGATGTCGATCAGACGCTTGTGAGTACGCATTTCAAAGTGCTCACGGCTGTCCTTGTACTTGTGGGGAGAGCGGATAACGCAGTACACGTTCTTCTCCGTCGGCAGCGGCACGGGGCCTACTACCGTTGCGCCTGCGCGCGTGACCGTCTCAACGATCTTCCGCGCTGAAACATCAATGACCTCGTGGTCATATGACTTCAGCCGGATGCGGATTTTTTGTCCCGCCATGTCGCCTGACTCTCTTTCAGTCTGTGCTGCCCTCGAATAAAGGCTGCCCTGTTCACTTACGTGTTGTATGTGGCTGCCGAAGCATTTGAAGTAGTACTACCACCCGCCGCACAAGCTGAATCCGGAGGGATCCGGGTTCCTCAACTTGCCGGTGTAACCGACCCCCGCGGTCGGGCGTGTCGCGATTTCCACGCAAACGCGTCCGGCTTCCTTTGGGGATCTGGGTTATGTTTGGGCTCCAGCTTGGACCCTGACACCCGGCATTATCCGGATCGGGACGCGAAGAAGCGCTTGAACAACTCACCTAGTATGCCGGAATTCCCCGGCATAAGCCAATCGGACCACCGCGGACCATTGCCATCGGCTCCTGCGCTCGGGATGATGGGGTCATGACTGTCCAAGATTCTGCCACGGTGGGGGATCTTTCAGGCCGCATCCGTCCGGACTTCACCTTGGGCGTCGCTGCTGCGGCCTTTCAGATCGAGGGCTCGCTCACGGCGGACGGACGCGGACCGTCAAGCTGGGATGCATTTGCCGAGAAACCAGGCGCGATCGTCGACGGCCACTCCCCCGCAGTCGCGTGCGACCACTACAACCGGACGGATGAGGACATTGCCCTCATACAGGACCTGGGCGTGGATTCCTACCGGTTCTCCCTCTCCTGGCCGCGGATTCAACCCGGCGGCAAGGGACCCATCAACCAACAGGGCCTGGACTTCTACGACCGATTGATCGACAAGCTCCTGGACGCCGGGGTCTCCCCCATGGTGACCCTGTTCCATTGGGATACCCCCCTGCCGTTGGAGCACGACGGCGGCTGGCTGAACCGGACGACGGCGGAACGGTTCGCCGAATACTCCGCTGCGGCCGCACACCGCTTCGGTGACCGAGTGGCGCAATGGGTCACCCTCAACGAACCCGTCTCGGTCGCATTGCAAGGATATGCGCTCGGTGTCCACGCTCCCGGCAGGCGGCTGCTTTTCGATGCCTTGCCGGCTGCCCACCACCAGTTGTTGGGGCACGGCCTGGCCGTCCAGGCCCTGCGCGCTGCCGGCGTGGCGGGAACTATTGGCGTAGCCAATGTTCATTCGCCAGTCCGGCCCGCAACTAAACGCTTGGCCGACGTTCTCATGGCCAAGGCCTTCGACCTCATCTTCAACCGGGTCTATGCCGATCCCATCCTCCTGGGCCGGTACCCGAAACCTCCGCTACAGGTGAGGCCTTGGTTCCGGGCCTTGGGCAAGGTCCGGGATGAGGATCTCAAGACCATTCACCAGCCGTTGGATTTCTACGGCTTGAACTATTACTACCCCGTCAAGGTAGCCTCGGGCCGCGGCGACGGAAGCACCCCCGTCAGCAACCCGGAGATGATGGCCAAGCTGCCGTTCCACCTTGCGGCCTTCCCCGAATACGAAACAACGGGATTTGGTTGGCCGGTGGCTCCCGAACACCTCGGAATCCTGTTGCGGGAGCTGAAAGACCGCTACGGAGCAGCATTGCCTCCCCTGTTCATCACGGAGAGCGGCGCGAGCTTCCCGGAACCGGACCACACCCGGGGTCCAGTGCACGACGCCGACCGCATCAGCTACCTTGCTTCGCATCTTGGCCAGGCCTTGAGGGCCACGGCCCCTGGCGGGATCGCCCACGACGTCGAACTTCTGGGTTACTACGTCTGGACGCTGCTGGACAACTTCGAATGGGCCGCCGGATATTCACAGCGATTCGGGTTGGTGCACGTTGATTTCGACACGCTTGAAAGAACCCCCAAGGACTCGTACTACTGGTACCAGTCCTTGAGCAAGGCGCGCCGAAACTGATTCGAAGTCCCTTTTGTGGACCGATCGTGTTTGTGGACCGATCGTGCTAAATCAATCTTTCCTGTTCGACCGATTGATGCGCTTTGCGCGCTCGATCTCGCGGCGGAAGTATTTCCTTCCCCACATCACGCCAGCTACCACCACAACCACCACGACCAGAAAAACGAGCCATCCCATTCCGCATTCCTCCTTTGAGGCAACGCTATCAGGGCGCGGTCCTGTTGAGGCGCCAGACGGCAAGGACGATCAATGCCAAGGCGATCACGGCGAGCATCGCGAAGGCATAGGAACGAAGGGCCCACATGACGCTCAGGGCAACGCCCGCGGCACCCCACCACACAAACATGCGCTCGGCGAGGACCAGTCCGGCAAGCAGTAGCACCGCGTATCCGATGAGGACCCATAGTTGCTGTGGCACGGCGCCTGGGAAGACACTGCCTGGGACTATCGAGAGGAAGCCGCCGAGGGACAACAAGCCTGAGGCGAGGCCCAACCTGATACGCCCCTCGAGCTTGTTCCCCACGTAATAGCGCACTCCTGACAAAACGGCGCCGAGGACAGCGAACCATTGCACCATCCAAAAGAGTTCGGGCCTGGATCCATGGACGAAAAGGACCGCCCGCTGGGCGGCGGCAAGCAAAAGAACCGCACCGAGCTCCGCGACAGCAAATCTGATGGCCCGGGGTACCTCGAGGAAAGCCACGGCCAGGGCAGCGCCGAGCAGGCAAGTTCCGGCCAGCGCAGTGTCATCGTGCAGTAAACCCGCACCTGCTGCCAGGGCAAATCCCCCTCCGGCCGCGACCGTGAGCGACAACCTGCGCACGGGCTGCGACCCTACGCCCGGGATCCCGGACCAGCGAGCCGCGTAGAGCACAGCGGCAGATCCTGCGCAGCCCAAAAGCCAGGGCATGAAAGCCTCCCATTGGGCCGCGGTCTGCCCCAGGATCGGAGCCCCATCCAGCACCGAAGCGGCCAGGGCCGTCGCACCGACTAGGCTCGCGGTGGAGGCGAGCGGGTAGAAGCCCGGCATTCCCTCGACGTGGGACGCCACGAAGCACACTACCGCCAAGGCCAGGCCCGCCGTTCCCGTGGCGGTGTCCGATACGTCCACTGACAGCGCCCCTCCGGCACCGGCGAAAGCCAGCGCCGCCGCCAGCCAGAGCCAACGTTCAGGGACGCCGCTTCCCGGATGGACCAGCAGCCTCACAACAGTCACCAGGAGTGACATCGCGAGCAGCACAAGGGGCACCGCCAACTGGCCGAGCAGGGGTGTCGCGAGCCACGTCCCGGAAGGGAAGGACACCTCGGGTCCGGCTGCCACCACCGCCGCGATCGCCGCCGGAATGGTGAAATACCCAGCGCCCCGGGCGGTGAAGATCCGATTCGCGACGACGGCGGAAACCAACAACACGGCCAGCTCAAGCAACAGGACCCAGCGGCCGCCGTCGTGGGCTTCCGGCTGAACCACGGACGAAAGGTATGTCGCCGGCAGCACGGCCTGCGCGCCGAGGGTCACCCACACTGCCGCCTGTTGGAAGGGAATCTGCCGCAATCGGTTCCGCATGAGCCAGCGGATGATGTGCTGCAGCACCAGGACGCCCGCGAAAGTGAGCGACACCGCCGTGACGGACGCTGATAGGTCGTGCGCAAAAACCCCGGCAACGGCGGCCGTGAGAATCCTGGCGGCGATGAAGTAGACGCCCTTCGCCGTTCGCCCGGGAGCCGCAGCCACCATGACGGCGCTGAACGCGGCGAAGATGGCAAGCAACGCCTCCACCTCGTGAATGTGCCCACCGCGAAGCAATAGCAAGAGCGCCAACGTCGCCGGCGCGAAGACTGCGGAAGCGCCTTCCGTGCGAAGCATGAACCCGGCCGCCACAGCCGACGCCGCCATGATGATTGAGATCGCCACCGCCTGCCGGCTTCCAGCCGCGGAGCTGTCGAAGTAGCTCCCGAAGATGCTCGCAACGGCGGCGGCGCCGGCCATGAAGGGCAGCACCACGGCAGCGTCAAGTAGCGCGAGGCCTCGATCAGGTCCGCGCAACGCCTCCGCAAGCGGTGGAATCATTTGGAGGGCCAGGGCGACGAAGACCACGGTGGGAAGCTGAAGCCTCTCCCCAGCCACCACGAGGCCTCCTCCGTCCCGAAGCAACTGCAGATAGCCTGTGCCTGCGAGCAGGGTGACGAGCGCCCGGACGGCCCACCAATAGCCGCGGCGGTGCAGGGTGCCCGGAAGACGGAGCGCCTGAACGGTGAAGTACAGCACGCCAACGAGCAACACAACATTTCCCAACGCCACCGACACCGCCCCGAAGGACAGCGCCCCTGTCCAGGCAAGGGCTGCCGGGGGAAGGAACTCAACGACTCCTCCGCGCAGGGTGACTCTCACGGCTTTCGGGAACAGCGTCCAGCCGAGCAACGCGGCAGCGAGGACCTGAATCACGACGGCCGATACTGTCAGCGGCTGCCGGGGTGCTTGCTCGAGCAAAAGGAGCAAAGGCATCGCTGCCATGCCGGCACCTGCAAACGCCACGAGGCAGACGGTCGGCGCGAAGGTCCGGACACCCGAACGGATCAGCGCGGCTTCCAGCAGCAACTGGAACGTCACTGCGGCAAGGAACGCGAGGACGACGGCAGCAAGGCGGTCAGGATTCTCCGGCAATATCCCCGCTGTCATAGCCGGGACGCCGAGCGTGAGCGCCATGCGCCCCGCCAGGACAAAGACCCCGCGCTTGGGCTCCATAGGCCTCTTTGCCCGCAGCAGCCAGAACGCGCCCGCGATAGCCAGCAATGCCGCCGTCAACCAACCACCCAGCTCATCGGCAAACGGGGCAGCCACCACAATGGCTGTCACAGGGAGCCACTCGGCCTGCCCGCCCAGCTTCCACGCCAGCACCAAAGCGGACAGGAGGGTCGCGAACAACGGGATCCCCACGGGCGTCTCGGAGTGCCGGACCAGGATGGCGAAGGCCGCCGTGAAGGCGGCGGCCAATTGAAAGCCAAAGCACACCACGGCATCTATCCAGCAGCGCCGGATCGCTTGGGGTGTGCCCGGTCCCGGGAACCAACGGGCGAGCCTGCTGCTGTCGAATGCCGACCACAGCGACTGCAGTGCAAAGAGAACGACGGCGGCCAGCAGAACCTCCGGCAGCCCAAGCTCGGCGTCGGACAGGGCCACGAGGAAGGCGACGGTGAATGAGAGCCTCGCCGCATAGAACTGCGGGAGCCGGAACACGCCCTGCGGAAGGGCCGCGATCACTGCGAAATACAGTCCACACGCCATCATGATGATGGCGTATTCACCCTTCCCCAGATGTTGGGACACGAAGCTGGCGGCAAGCGCAACGAACGGCACGACATAAGGGTGAAGGGACATCAACGGCCGGACATAGACCGGCGGAAGCCAGCGGGGATTGCGCATGGCCGTCAGGGTCAGGCACACCGCGAACCCGATCAGGCAAGCGAAATACCAGACAAGGGCGCCGCCCAGCATGGACACGCCGGACCACGCCGCGGAGACCACGAAGCTCAACGACAGGAAAGCGAGAACCCTGTTGTCGAGCCGCACTGCTGCGACAACATAGGCCACCGTCCCGACGATGGACGTGACCAGCCAAGCGGCCGGGACGTTGTGCAACGCGAAGTTGTACATGGCCAAACCCGTCACAGGGATCAACGCAAGCCCCGTTCCCGCGAAGGCGATCGCGGCGGGCCGCAGCCTGGGCGCCCTCGCGTGGAGGATGAAGCCCGCCGCGTAGAAGACCGCCGTGATGGTCCAGACGCCGGCAAAGCGGAGGACGGACGGGAGGCTGGTGCCGATGAACAGGGCCGAAGCGGCGACCAGCAGGAGGCTTGCCACGTACAGCGTGATGTTGATGTTCTGCCGATCCCGCCTCTGTTGCCGGGCCGTTTGCTCGTCGCGCAGGGCCTCTGGCGAGATCTGGGCTGCTTGCGAATAGGCTGCCGGCGAATGAATCGGGAGCGGCCAGGGTTCAACCGGAACCGGCAGGATCGGGGCGGCCCGTTCTGGGGTGGTTTGGGCTGGGACCGTCTGGACGGGAACAGGCACAAAGCTTTGACTGCGCTCCGGGCCCGGCGGGCGGGAGTCCCGTTCCCCCGCGGGAGCAGCCGCGCGGTGAGCCTCGGCGTCGCGCCACCCTGCCAAGTGGCCGGCCAGGTATCCTGAGCGATACTGCCGGAGGGAATAGTCAGCAGACCATTGGGCAGCCCTTTCGGCAAGCCGACGACCCTTCGATTTCCCGGCAGAGTGGGCCACCGAAGCGGTGACGACGACGACAAGCAGTACGAGGATGGTGCCTAGGAAACCAGACATTCCTTCTCTCCTCTCCCCGGGGCGGCGAAGCCGCACAAACTAAGGAATCGTAAAATTATGGATTCACAATCGCCATTAATCCATTCGATAGATAAACCTTAGCAAAGAAGAACCCCGCCACGATAGTGACGGGGTTCTTCTTTGGTTTACTACCAGTCGCCAAGCGGCCGGTCCTTCACCGATCTACAAGTAGAAACTACTTGAGGATCTTGGTGACACGTCCCGAACCAACGGTGCGGCCACCTTCACGGATTGCGAAGCCGAGGCCTTCTTCCATAGCGATCGGCTGGATGAGCTCAACGGTCATCTCAGTGTTGTCGCCAGGCATAACCATTTCCGTGCCTTCCGGCAGGGTGATAACGCCGGTTACGTCCGTGGTACGGAAGTAGAACTGCGGGCGGTAGTTCGAGTAGAACGGGTTGTGACGTCCGCCTTCGTCCTTGGAAAGGATGTAGACGTTGGCCTCGAAGTCGGTGTGCGGGGTGATGGAACCCGGCTTGACGACAACCTGGCCACGCTCGACGTCATCGCGCTTCAGACCGCGGAGCAGGAGGCCACAGTTCTCGCCGGCCCATGCTTCGTCGAGCTGCTTGTGGAACATCTCGATACCGGTAACGGTGGTCTTCTGGACCGGACGGATACCAACGATTTCAACTTCAGAGTTGATCGCGAGGGTACCGCGCTCGGCGCGACCCGTAACAACGGTGCCACGACCGGTGATCGTGAAGACGTCTTCGATCGGCATCAGGAACGGCTTGTCGCGGTCACGAACGGGGTCCGGAACCGAGTTGTCGACAGCTTCCATGAGGTCCTCGACGGACTTGACCCAAACCGGGTCGCCTTCGAGTGCCTTGAGGCCGGAAACACGCACAACCGGAGCGTCGTCGCCATCGAAGCCCTGAGCGCTGAGCAGCTCACGAACTTCCATTTCAACGAGGTCGAGAAGCTCTTCGTCGTCGACCATGTCGGACTTGTTCAGCGCGACCAGCAGGTAGGGAACGCCAACCTGGCGGGCGAGCAGAACGTGCTCGCGGGTCTGAGCCATCGGGCCGTCAGTGGCGGCAACCACGAGGATCGCACCGTCCATCTGGGCAGCACCGGTGATCATGTTCTTGATGTAGTCAGCGTGACCCGGAGCGTCTACGTGTGCGTAGTGGCGCTTCTCGGTCTGGTACTCAACGTGGGAGATGTTGATGGTAATACCACGCTGGCGCTCTTCCGGAGCAGAGTCAATCGACGCGAAGTCGCGCTGCTCGTTGAGAGTGGGGTACTTGTCGTACAGCACCTTGGAAATGGCGGCAGTCAGCGTCGTCTTACCGTGGTCAACGTGACCAATGGTGCCGATGTTGACGTGCGGCTTAGTCCGCTCGAACTTTGCCTTTGCCACAGGTTCCTCCTAGAACGATTTCAAGTGAGTTGCTCCTCGGCCGCGCTTTTCGCGGCAGAAACTCCAGCAAGTCTACTTGGGGGCTTTGGATTTGGTGAAATTGCAGATTCAGGGACCAATGCTGGTGCCTGGAGTCTGTTCGTGCAGGGACCGGACTGCGGCCTGGGCCACAGCCCGGCGCCTGCACTGAATGCTTTCCCGGAACGGGCCAGCATCCTGGTTTATCCGTCGGTGATTACTCGCCGCGGTTCTTCTGGATGATCTCGTCGGCAACTGCCTTCGGGACCTCGGCGTAGCTGTTGAACGTCATGGAGTACACAGCACGGCCCTGGGTCTTCGAACGCAGGTCACCGATGTAGCCGAACATGCCGGACAGCGGAACGTGCGCACGGATCACCTTGACGCCAGCGGCATCTTCCATGGACTGCATCTGGCCACGGCGGGAGTTCAGGTCACCGATTACTTCACCCATGTATTCCTCAGGGGTGCGGACCTCAACATCCATCAGCGGTTCGAGCAGAACCGGGTTCGCCTTGCGTGCGGCTTCCTTGAAAGCCATACGGCCGGCGATCTTGAACGCCATTTCCGAGGAGTCAACATCGTGGTACGCGCCGTCAATCAGCGTGGCCTTGATGCCGACAACCGGGTAGCCGGCCAGAACGCCGTCGTTGAGTGCATCCTGGATGCCCGCGTCAACGGACGGGATGTACTCGCGGGGCACGCGGCCACCGGTGACCTTGTTCTCGAACGCGTAGAGCTCGCCGTCGGCGGTGTCCATCGGCTCGATGGCGATCTGGATCTTAGCGAACTGACCCGAACCACCGGTCTGCTTCTTGTGCGTGTAGTCGTGACGCTCTACAGCGCGCTTGATGGTTTCGCGGTAAGCAACCTGCGGCTTGCCGACGTTTGCCTCGACCTTGAATTCGCGGCGCATGCGGTCCACAAGGATGTCCAGGTGGAGCTCGCCCATGCCGGCGATGATGGTCTGACCGGTGTCCTCGTTGAGGGAGACCTGGAAGGTCGGGTCCTCAGCGGAGAGCTTCTGGATGGCCGTGGAGAGCTTCTCCTGGTCACCCTTGGTGTTCGGCTCGATGGCAACGGAGATCACGGGCTCCGGGAAGCTCATGGACTCAAGGACGATCTGGTTGTTCGCGTCGCACAGGGTGTCGCCCGTCGTCGTGTCCTTCAGACCGATTGCTGCGTAGATGTGGCCCGCGGTAGCGCCTTCAACAGGCATTTCCTTGTTGGCGTGCATCTGGAACAGCTTGCCGATGCGCTCCTTCTTGCCCTTGGTGGAGTTGACCACCTGGGCACCTGCTTCCACGTGACCGGAGTACACGCGGATGAAGGTGAGCTGGCCGAAGAACGGGTGCGCAGCAATCTTGAACGCCAGGGCCGAGAACGGCTCTTCGGCAGAAGGCTTGCGGGTGAGCTCCTTCTCTTCGTCGCGCGGGTCGTGGCCGACCATGGGCGGGACGTCGAGCGGGTTCGGCAGGAAGTCAACAACAGCATCCAGCATCGGCTGTACGCCGCGGTTCTTGAAGGCAGAACCACAGAGAACCGGGTAGAGCTCGGAGTTGATTGTCATCTTGCGGATGCCGGCCTTGAGCTCCTCGACAGTGAGTTCTTCACCTTCGAGGTACTTCTCCATGAGTTCTTCGGAAGCCTCGGCAACAGTCTCAACGAGCTGTGCACGGTATTCCTCAGCCTTGGCCTGGAGATCGGCGGGGATCTCCTGGACCTCGTACTTGGCACCCATGGTGACGTCACCCTTGGCATCGCCCGGCCACACCAGGGCGCGCATCTCAAGGAGATCCACGACGCCGATGAAGTCGTTCTCTGCACCGATTGGCAGCTGGAGAACCAGCGGCTTGGCGCCGAGGCGGCTGATGATGGTGTCTACGGTGAAGTAGAAGTCAGCGCCGAGCTTGTCCATCTTGTTGACGAAGCAGATACGCGGCACGTTGTACTTGTCGGCCTGGCGCCAAACAGTCTCGGACTGCGGCTCAACGCCTTCCTTGCCATCGAAGACAGCAACGGCGCCGTCGAGGACGCGCAGCGAGCGCTCGACCTCAACCGTGAAGTCCACGTGGCCCGGGGTGTCAATGATGTTGATCTGGTTCTTGTCCCAGAAGCAGGTCACGGCGGCAGACGTGATGGTGATGCCGCGTTCCTTTTCCTGTTCCATCCAGTCGGTCGTCGAAGCGCCGTCGTGCGTTTCGCCGATCTTGTGGTTCACACCCGTGTAGAACAGGATGCGCTCGGTGGTGGTGGTCTTGCCGGCATCGATGTGGGCCATGATGCCGATGTTGCGGACCTTGCTAAGGTCGGTAAGCACGTCCTGTGCCACGGTGTCTCCCTTTCGGATGGACTACACGTTCGCCGCCAGCTCAGGGAGCCGGCGGCGTACGGGAAGTTTTACCAGCGGTAGTGTGCGAAGGCCTTGTTCGACTCGGCCATCTTGTGGGTGTCTTCGCGACGCTTCACAGCGGCACCGAGACCGTTGGACGCATCCAGGATTTCGTTCTGGAGGCGCTCGGTCATCGTCTTCTCGCGGCGGGCCTTGGAGTAGCCAACCAGCCAGCGGAGAGCGAGAGCGGTGGAACGGCCCGGCTTGACCTCAACGGGAACCTGGTAGGTTGCGCCACCGACACGGCGGGAGCGGACCTCAAGGGAAGGCTTGACGTTGTCCATGGCCTTCTTGAGGGCGGCGACGGGGTCGCCACCGGACTTGGCGCGTGCACCTTCGAGTGCGCCGTAAACGATGCGCTCTGCGGTGGACTTCTTGCCGTCGATCAGAACCTTGTTGATCAGCTGGGTGACCAACGGGGAACCGTAAACGGGATCGGAAACTAGCGGCCGCTTCGGGGCCGGACCCTTGCGAGGCATATTACTTCTTCTCCATCTTTGCGCCGTAGCGGCTGCGGGCCTGCTTGCGGTTCTTGACACCCTGGGTATCGAGGGCACCACGGACGATCTTGTAACGGACACCCGGAAGGTCCTTCACACGACCACCACGGACCAGCACGATGGAGTGCTCCTGGAGGTTGTGGCCAACACCGGGGATGTAGGCGGTAACTTCAACGCCACCGTTGAGGCGCACACGTGCAACCTTACGGAGAGCCGAGTTCGGCTTCTTCGGGGTGGTCGTGTAAACGCGGGTGCAAACACCGCGGCGCATCGGGCTGCCCTTAAGCGCGGGAGCCTTGGTCTTGGAGACCTTCGGCGTGCGGCCCTTGCGGACCAGCTGGTTAATCGTAGGCACTTTCGTGTTCTCCGTTGGTTGATCTCTGCTCCGCGCCCAGGCGTTGGCCTGTGTTTGCGTGAGAGCTTTGGCGTTGTCCATGCGGCCCAGGTCCGAAGACCCGATGGGCGTGCAAAAGTGCGGCATTCGTTGCGCACGTAGCCCGCAACCCGGAAACAGGCTCCACCGAAGCATCATGAGAACAAAACCGAAATGATGCTGCGGCGGCCTTCATCCACTGCCACACAGAACAATTACCAAAATTCTAGCATGGCTTGATCTGAGGCCTTAATCGGGTGTAAGGGGGCGAACGACGACGGCGGGTGCGGTCCGCCGTCGTCGGGCACCAGCGCTGGGCGCAAGGCCCCAAAACGGGAAGGACCCCGCACTCGCCGAGTACGGGGTCCTTACCTTGACTTGAAGACTAAGGGCAGGGCGGCAGGGTCCCTACGTGGCGCGGAACGCGACACGAAAGGGCCCGCCGTGCCCGTTAGCGGAAGTCGTTGCCGAGATCGTAGTCATCCAGCGGGATGGCGTGGAACTCGGGAGCTCCGTCGCCTCCCAGGGCGTCATACGAGAAGTCGGTGAAGGCGCTGGGGCCCGTGAACAGGCTTGCCTTTGCTTCTTCAGTCGGCTCCACGGTGACCTCGGTGTAACGGGGCAGGCCCGTACCGGCCGGGATGAGCTTACCGATGATGACGTTCTCCTTGAGCCCAAGCAGCGGGTCGCTCTTGCCTTCCATGGCCGCCTGCGTCAGAACGCGGGTGGTCTCCTGGAAGGAAGCGGCCGACAGCCAGGACTCGGTTGCCAGAGATGCCTTCGTGATACCCATCAGTTCCGGACGACCGGAAGCCGGGGTACGGCCTTCGGACACCACGCGACGGTTCTCGTCTTCGAAGCGGCTGCGCTCAGCGAGCTCGCCCGGAAGCAGATCGGAGTCGCCGGATTCGATGACGGTCACGCGGCGCAGCATCTGACGGACGATGACTTCCACGTGCTTGTCGTGGATGCCAATGCCCTGGCTGCGGTAAACGCCCTGGACCTCGTCCACCAGGAACTTCTGGGCGGCACGCGGACCCATGATGCGCAGAACCTGCTTCGGGTCCACAGGACCGTTGATCAGCTTCTGGCCGACGCTGACGTGCTCGCCATCCTCGATGAGGAGGCGGGAACGGCGCAGCACCGGGTAGGCGATCTCCTCGGAACCATCGTCCGGGGTGATGATGAGGCGCATCTGGCGCTCGGACTCTTCGATGGCGATGCGGCCGGCTGCTTCAGCAATCGGTGCAACACCCTTCGGAGTACGGGCTTCGAAGAGCTCCTGGATACGGGGCAGACCCTGGGTGATGTCGTCGCCACCGCTGGCCGAAACAGCACCACCGGTGTGGAACGTACGCATGGTCAGCTGAGTACCGGGTTCACCGATGGACTGAGCGGCGATGATGCCGACGGCCTCTCCGATGTCCACGGTCTTGCCGGTGGCCAGCGAACGGCCGTAGCAGAGAGCACAGGTACCGACCTTGGACTCACACGTGAGCACGGAACGGACCTTGACCTCGGTGATTCCGGCTGCGAGCAGCTCGGCAATGACGACGTCGCCGCAGTCAGTGCCGGCAGCTGCCAGCACCGCGCCCTT
The DNA here is from genome assembly GCF_030209755.1 of Arthrobacter sp. efr-133-TYG-118. Taxonomy (GTDB): domain Bacteria; phylum Actinomycetota; class Actinomycetes; order Actinomycetales; family Micrococcaceae; genus Arthrobacter. The sequence continues at coordinate 216,954 of NZ_JARVRH010000002.1, forward strand.
GGAGTCGACGACGTCGACGGCGAGGGTACGTGCGTAGGCGCTGTTCTCGACGTTCTCGTCAAGGACCAGCTCACCGTTGGAGTCCGGCACCGCGATTGCGGTCATAAGACCACGCTCGGTGCCACAGTCCTCTTCACGGACGATGACGTCCTGCGAAACGTCCACCAGACGACGGGTCAGGTAACCCGAGTTGGCAGTACGCAGCGCGGTGTCGGCCAGACCCTTACGGGCACCGTGCGTGGCGATGAAGTATTCCAGCACCGACAGGCCCTCGCGGTACGAGGACTTGATCGGACGCGGGATGATCTCACCCTTCGGGTTGGCCACAAGACCACGGATACCCGCGATCTGGCGGACCTGCATCCAGTTACCACGTGCACCGGAGGACACCATGCGGTTGATCGTGTTCATCGGGGACAGGCTGTCACGCATCGCCTGGGCGATTTCGTTGGTGGCCTTGTTCCAGATCTCGATCAGTTCCTGGCGACGCTCGTCGTCGTCGATCAGGCCCTTGTCGTACTGGCCCTGGATCTTGGCAGCCATGGTCTCGTAGCCGGCCAGGATGGCCGGCTTCGAGGTGGGCACCTCGATGTCGGAGATTGCCACGGTCACGCCCGAGCGGGTTGCCCAGTAGAAACCGGCGTCCTTCAGGTTGTCCAGCGTTGCAGCCGTGACAACCTTCGGGTAGCGCTCTGCGAGGTCGTTGACGATCCGGGACAGCTCGCCCTTGTCGGCAACAGCCTCAACCCACGGGTAGTCATCCGGCAGGGTCTCGTTGAAGAGAACCTGGCCGAGGGAGGTCTGGACCAGTGCGGTCTGACCCGGCTCCCAACCTTCCGGAGCTTCCCAGCCGGCGTAAGGGACAAAGCCCTCAAGGCGGATCTTGACCTGGGAGTTCAGGTGCAGCTCGCGGGCATCGTAGGCCATGATGGCTTCCGCAACCGAGGAGAAGATGCGGCCTTCGCCTGCGGAACCAACGCGCTTGGTGGTCAGGTGGTACAGACCGATGATCATGTCCTGCGAAGGCAGGGTCACCGGACGGCCATCAGACGGCTTCAAGATGTTGTTGGAGGACAGCATCAGGATGCGGGCTTCAGCCTGCGCTTCGGGGCTCAGCGGCAGGTGGACTGCCATCTGGTCGCCGTCGAAGTCGGCGTTGAAGGCGCCACAAACCAGCGGGTGAAGCTGGATGGCCTTGCCTTCAACAAGCTGCGGCTCGAATGCCTGGATGCCGAGGCGGTGCAGGGTAGGTGCACGGTTGAGCAGCACCGGGTGTTCGGTGATGATCTCTTCCAGCACGTCCCAGACCTGCGGGCGGTAACGCTCGACCATGCGCTTTGCCGACTTGATGTTCTGGGCGTGGTTGAGGTCAACCAGTCGCTTCATCACGAACGGCTTGAAGAGCTCCAGGGCCATCTGCTTGGGCAGACCACACTGGTGCAGCTTCAGCTGCGGGCCGACGACGATGACCGAACGGCCGGAGTAGTCGACGCGCTTGCCGAGCAGGTTCTGGCGGAAACGACCCTGCTTGCCCTTGAGCATGTCACTCAGGGACTTCAGCGGACGGTTGCCCGGACCCGTGACCGGACGGCCGCGACGGCCGTTGTCGAAGAGGCTGTCAACAGCTTCCTGAAGCATGCGCTTCTCGTTGTTGACGATGATCTCCGGAGCACCGAGGTCAAGCAGTCGCTTGAGTCGGTTGTTGCGGTTGATCACACGGCGGTAGAGGTCGTTGAGGTCGGAGGTCGCGAAGCGGCCACCGTCCAGCTGGACCATCGGGCGCAGTTCCGGCGGGATCACCGGGACGGCGTCCAGCACCATACCAAGCGGGCTGTTGTTGGTGGTCAGGAATGCATTGACAACCTTCAGGCGCTTGAGGGCACGGGTCTTGCGCTGGCCCTTGCCGTTCTGGATGGTGTCGCGCAGGGACTCCGACTCTGCCTGCATGTCGAAGTTCTCAAGACGCTTCTTGATGGCTTCGGCACCCATGGAGCCTTCGAAGTACATGCCGTAGCGGTCGCGCAGTTCGCGGTACAGGCCTTCGTCACCTTCGAGGTCGGCGACCTTGAGGTTCTTGAAGCGGTCCCAGACCTGCTCGAGGCGCTCGATCTCAGCATCCGCGCGCTTGCGGACGTTGGCCATCTGACGGTCCGCAGAGTCGCGGGCCTTCTTCTTGTCTGCAGCCTTGGCGCCTTCACCTTCGAGGCGGGCAAGCTCGTCCTCAAGGTCGCGGGCGATCGTGGCGATGTCGCTGTCGCGGTTGTCGACGAGCTGCTTCTTCTCGAGGTCGTGCTCCACCTGAAGGTTCGGCAATTCCGCGTGACGGCTCTCGGTGTCGACGCTGGTGATCATGTAGGCAGCGAAGTAGATGACCTTTTCAAGGTCCTTCGGTGCCAGGTCAAGGAGGTAGCCCAAGCGGGAGGGAACACCCTTGAAGTACCAGATGTGCGTGACGGGAGCGGCCAGCTCAATGTGGCCCATGCGCTCGCGGCGCACCTTGGCGCGGGTGACTTCAACGCCACAACGCTCGCAGATGATGCCCTTGAAGCGCACGCGCTTGTACTTGCCGCAGTAGCATTCCCAGTCCCGGGACGGGCCGAAGATCTTCTCGCAGAAGAGGCCGTCCTTCTCGGGCTTGAGCGTGCGGTAGTTGATTGTTTCCGGCTTCTTGACCTCACCGTAAGACCAGCCGCGGATGTCTTCCGCGGTGGCGAGGCCGATCTGCATGAGGCCGAAGGAGGATTCGCTGGACATATGGTCCCTGTTCTCTCTTGTTCTCTAAATTCTGAAGTCTTGGGTTTACGGAAAGAGGCAGCTGCCTTGGCTGGCGGTCTGCACCGCCAGCCAGAGCGGCTGTTTAGACCTCTTCTACGGAGCTGGGCTCTGCGCGAGACAGATCAATGCCCAGTTCTTCCGCAGCCGTAAAGACTGCGTCATCAGAGTCACGCATTTCGATCGTCGTACCGTCCGTGGAAAGAACTTCCACGTTCAGGCACAGCGACTGCATTTCCTTGATCAAGACCTTGAAGGATTCCGGAACGCCAGGCTCGGGGATGTTCTCGCCCTTGACGATGGCTTCGTAGACCTTCACGCGGCCGTGGATATCGTCCGACTTGATCGTCAGCAGTTCCTGGAGGGTGTAGGCAGCGCCGTATGCTTCGAGCGCCCACACTTCCATTTCACCGAAGCGCTGGCCACCGAACTGTGCCTTACCACCCAGCGGCTGCTGCGTGATCATGGAGTACGGGCCGGTGGAGCGCGCGTGGATCTTGTCGTCCACCAGGTGGTGGAGCTTCAGGATGTACATGTAGCCCACGGAGATCGGGTCCGGGAACGGCTCGCCGGAGCGGCCGTCGAACAGACGGGTCTTACCGGAGGAATCGATCAGACGGTCACCGTCGCGGGTCACGTTGGTGGAATCCAGCAGACCTGTGATTTCCTCTTCGCGTGCACCGTCGAACACCGGGGTGGCGACAGTGGTCTGGCCGGATTCACGAGGCAGGTTCGGGAGGTTCTTGACCCACTCCGGCTCGCCTTCAATCTTCCAACCGGTCTTGGCAACCCAGCCGAGGTGCGTTTCAAGCACCTGGCCGACGTTCATACGACCCGGAACACCCAGGGGGTTCAGGACGATGTCCACCGGCGTACCGTCGGCAAGGAACGGCATGTCTTCGATCGGCAGGATCTTGGAGATGACGCCCTTGTTACCGTGGCGGCCGGCGAGCTTGTCGCCGTCGGTGATCTTGCGCTTGGCAGCAACGTAGACGCGGACCAGCTGGTTGACACCCGGGGGCAGCTCGTCGTCGTTGTCGCGGTCGAAGACGCGCACGCCGATAACCGTGCCGGACTCACCGTGGGGAACCTTCAGGGAGGTGTCACGCACTTCGCGAGACTTTTCGCCGAAGATCGCACGGAGGAGGCGCTCTTCCGGAGTCAGTTCGGTTTCACCCTTCGGGGTGACCTTGCCGACCAGGATGTCGCCCGCTTCAACCTCGGCACCGATGTGGATGATGCCGCGCTCGTCCAGTCCTGCGAGGACTTCCTCAGACACGTTGGGGATGTCACGGGTGATTTCCTCGGCACCAAGCTTGGTGTCGCGGGCATCGATCTCGTGCTCCTCGATGTGGATGGAGGAAAGAACGTCCTCAGCGACGATGCGCTGCGACAGGATGATGGCGTCCTCGAAGTTGTGGCCTTCCCAGGACATGAATGCCACGAGAAGGTTCTTGCCGAGGGCGAGTTCACCCTGGTCCGTTGCCGGGCCGTCAGCGATGATGCCGCCGAGTTCGAGGCGCTGGCCTTCGTTGACCAAGACACGGTGGTTGTAGCAGTTGCCCTGGTTGGAACGGGCGAACTTGTTGATGCGGTAGCTGGTTTCCGTGCCGTCGTCGTTGAGCATGGTGACGAGGTCAGCGGAAACTTCGTTGACGACACCGGCCTTCTTCGCGATGACGACGTCACCGGCGTCGACGGCTGCAGCGCGCTCCATGCCGGTACCCACGAACGGGGCCTCGGAACGGACCAGCGGCACGGCCTGGCGCTGCATGTTGGCACCCATGAGTGCGCGGTTTGCATCGTCATGCTCGAGGAACGGAATCAGGGCGGTAGCCACGGACACCATCTGGCGAGGGGAAACGTCCATGAACTGAACTTCGCCGGCCGGAACCAGAACGGGCTCGCCTCCACCACCACGGGCACGGACAAGCACGGTTTCTTCCGCGAACTTCTTGTCGGCATCCAGCGGTGCGTTGGCCTGTGCAATCAGGACTTCGGCTTCGTCGTCGGCGGTGAGGTACTGGACCTCGTCGGAAACGACGCCTTCGGACACCAGGCGGTACGGAGTCTCGATGAAACCGAACGGGTTGATGCGGCCGTAGGAAGCCAGCGAACCGATCAGACCGATGTTCGGGCCTTCAGGAGTTTCGATAGGGCACATACGTCCGTAGTGGGACGGGTGAACGTCTCGGACTTCCATGCCTGCGCGGTCACGGGACAGACCACCCGGGCCAAGAGCCGACAGGCGGCGCTTGTGGGTCAGACCCGACAACGGGTTGTTCTGGTCCATGAACTGCGACAGCTGGGACGTTCCGAAGAACTCCTTGATGGCTGCCACAACCGGGCGGATGTTAATCAGGGTCTGCGGGGTGATCGCTTCGACGTCCTGCGTGGTCATGCGTTCGCGGACGACGCGTTCCATGCGGGACAGGCCGGTGCGGACCTGGTTTTCGATCAGTTCGCCGACGGCGCGGATGCGGCGGTTGCCGAAGTGGTCGATGTCATCGATCTCGACGCGGAGCTCGTGGTCTTCGCCATCGCGCTTGCCCATGAGGGTCTTCTCGCCGGCGTGAAGCGCGACGAGGAACTTGATCATGGCCACGATGTCTTCAACGTGCAGGACCGAAGCTTCCTTGTCGCCAAGGGAGCGGTCGATGCCGAGCTTGCGGTTGATCTTGTAACGGCCAACCTTCGCCAGATCGTAGCGCTTGGCGTTGAAGTACAGGTTGTCCAGCAGGGACTGGGCAGCCTCGACGGTGGGCGGCTCGCCCGGACGCAGCTTGCGGTAGATGTCCAGCAGGGCGTCTTCGCGGGTTTCGGTGGCGTCCTTCTCCAGCGTTGCGCGCATGGAGTCGTACTGGCCGAACTCTTCGAGGATCTGGCCTTCGGTCCAACCAAGGGCCTTCAGCAGAACGGTGACCGACTGCTTGCGCTTGCGGTCGAGGCGCACGCCGACCTGGTCGCGCTTGTCGATTTCGAGCTCGAACCATGCACCGCGGGACGGGATGATCTTTGCAGTGAAGATGTCCTTGTCGCTGGTCTTGTCAGCGGTGCGCTCAAAGTAGGCGCCCGGCGAACGGACCAGCTGGGAGACGACGACACGCTCGGTGCCGTTGACGACGAACGTTCCCTTCTCGGTCATGAGAGGGAAATCGCCCATGAACACGGTCTGCTGCTTGATTTCACCCGTGTTGTTGTTCATGAACTCGGCCTTGACATACAGCGGTGCCGAGTAAGTGGCGTCACGGTCTTTGCATTCGGCCATGGTGTACTTCGGATCAGCGAACTCCGGCTCGGAGAAGCTCAGGGACATAGTGCCCTGGAAGTCCTCGATGGGGGAGATCTCTTCGAAGATGTCAGCAAGTCCAGAGGTGGTGGCGACGCTCAGGTCGCCCTCCTCGACGGCCTTCGCTACCCGCGACTGCCAGCGTTCGTTTCCGACCAGCCAGTCGAAGCTGTCTGTCTGCAGTGCGAGCAGATTCGGAACGTCCAGCGGTTCGTGAATCTTTGCGAATGAGAGCCGGCGAGTTGCACCATCGGTGCTTGCCGTATTAGCGGTTTCGTTATTAGAGGTGCTCGAGGCGACCAAGAGGGATCCTTCCACAGACCTTCAGGCGTTTTCAGATCTCCCCCGCTTGCACCCTGCAGATTGAATCCGCAGTGTACCTTTCCGGTTCCGCTATATGACCCGGGACCCCGGCTGACCAAGACCATGCTCGTTCTAACGGCACGTCGATGGCGCAGCTGAGAGGTAAAGCCCACCGCTATATGAAGGCTGAAGGTTAACAGGGAAGACGCAAATATCCACAATACGGCAAATCAACCCACCTGTCTACCCCACATCCGGCCTGAATGCAAGCACAGTTGCCGCAGGCACCTATGGGGCCCGGCCCCATACTGCCGTGGGCGGAATGTTGATCCAGGCTCCATTGTTGAATGGAGAGGTGATGTACGCCACGGTAACCTAGGCTCACCACCCTTGATCGGAAGAGAGACAATGAGCACCCCCTCAGACACAACGGACAACAACAACGACGTTGTCATCCTTTCCGCCAGCCGTACCCCACAGGGACGGTTGAACGGGCAACTGGCCGGGCTCACCGCCGTCGAGCTCGGTGCTCACGCCATTTCGGGCGCCATTGCGGCGAGCGGACTCACCTCGGACAAAGTGGACGCAGTGATTATGGGACAGGTCCTGCAGGCAGGCGCCGGCCAGAATCCGGCCCGGCAAAGCGCCATCGCCGCCGGAATCGGCTGGAACATCCCGGCCGTCACCATCAACAAGGTCTGCCTCTCCGGACTGACTGCCGTGATCGATGCCGCGCGAATGATCCGCAGCGGCGACGCCGTCGTCGTGGTTGCCGGCGGCCAGGAATCGATGAGCCGTGCTCCCCACTTGCTGCCCGGTTCGAGGCAAGGGTGGAGCTATGGGGCGATCCAGGCCCTCGACGTCGCGGCCCATGACGGCCTCACCGATGCGTTTGATGGCCAGTCAATGGGCCTGTCCACCGAGATCAAGAACCTCTCTCTAGGAATCGACCGCCGGTCCCAGGATGAAGTGGCCGCCGCTTCGCACCAGCGCGCGGCTGCGGCCGCCGCGCAAGGAGTGTTCGACGGCGAGATCACACCCATCAGCGTCAAACAGCGCAAGGGAGAACCCTTGGTGCTGACAAGTGACGAAGGCGTGCGCCCCCAGACAACGCTTGAGACGTTGGCCCCACTGAAGGGCGCCTTTGCCACCGACGGAACCATCACCGCCGGCAACTCCTCTCCCCTGTCCGACGGCGCCTCCGCACTCGTGCTCACGAGCCGTCGCTTTGCCGAGGAAAACGGCCTTGACTACCTTGCCGTCGTCGGCAAGCCCGGCCAGGTAGCGGGACCCGACAACAGCCTGCATTCGCAGCCTTCCAACGCGATACGGCACGCGCTGGACCGCGCTGGGTGGACAACGGCCGATCTGGACTTCATCGAGATCAACGAAGCCTTCGGCTCGGTTGCGGTGCAGTCCTTGAAGGACCTGGACTATCCCTTGGAGAAGTGCAACGTCCATGGCGGAGCAATTGCGATTGGACACCCGATCGGCGCTTCAGGAGCGCGGCTTGCCCTCCACGCCGCCCACGAGCTGAAGCGTCGCGGTAAGGGCAAAGCGGCGGTCGCCCTCTGTGGTGGCGGCGGCCAGGGCGAAGCACTGCTTCTCTACCGCGACTAGGTATTCGGCGTATTCGGCAGGAGAGCGGCCATGACTGGAAATGGAGCATGAATGCGGGGCACTGAGCGATTCCTCGCCGACGCGGCAGCCCGCGGACTCGACGTCCAACTCGTGGAGCGGGCGGCGGCAAGCAGCCTTGACGAAGCGGCGCGCATCATGGGGATCACACCGGCAGATATCGTGAAGTCCCTTGTGGTCAAGCACCGGGATGGTACGTTCCTGTTTGCGCTGGTTCCGGGTGACCGGCAGATCTCCTGGCCCAAGCTGCGCGCCCTTCTGGGCGTCAACAAGCTGTCCATGCCCTCCGCCGACATCGCTTTCGAGGCAACCGGCTATGAGCGCGGCACCATCACGCCGCTGGGAAGTTCGAAGCCCTGGCCTGTCTATGCGGATGCCAGCATCGCGGGACGCAGGATCTCCATGGGCGCAGGCGAACACGGATTCAGCGCTTTCGTGAAGGCCGATGAGCTGGCGGCCGCGCTGCAGGCGGTAGTAGCCGACATCAGCGATCCCATCTGACCCTTCCAAACGCAACGCGGGGTCACTTACGGCCCATCCAGCAGCGCGCAGTGGGCCGTAAGTGACCCCGCGTTGCTCTTAAATGCAGGAAGCCCGCCCGGACGAATCCGGACGGGGCTTCCTGGGTAAAGCGAATTACCTGAAAACGCGAGTTACTTGACAGTAACCGTGGCGCCTGCAGCTTCGAGCTGGTCCTTGGCCTTCTCAGCGGCTTCCTTGGTGGCGCCTTCGAGAACAGCCTTCGGTGCACCGTCAACCAGGTCCTTGGCTTCCTTGAGGCCGAGGGAGGTGATGGCGCGAACTTCCTTGATCACTGCGATCTTCTTTTCACCGGCAGCTTCGAGGATGACATCGAATTCGGTCTTCTCTTCAACTTCTTCGCCAGCGCCGGCGCCAGCCGGGCCTGCAACTGCAACAGCAGCAGCAGTAACTTCGAAGGTCTCTTCGAAGAGCTTGACGAACTCGGAGAGCTCGATGATGGTCAGTTCCTTGAAAGCTTCAATGAGCTCTTCGTTGCTGAGCTTCGCCATGTTTGGCGTCCTTCCTTTAGGTGGTGCTGCCACGGACGTCGTCCGTTACTGCACCGCAGTTTGAATGGGGGAGAACTTAGTTCTCTTCGGTTGCTGCTTCAGCGGCTTCCGCCGGAGCGGCAGCCTCTTCTGCAGCAGCCTCGGCGGGAGCCTCTTCGGCAGCCGGTGCTTCTTCAGCGGCCGGTGCTACAGCGCCGCCCTCTTCTTCAAGCTTGAGGCGCAGAGCGTCAATGATGCGTGCAGCAGCGGCAGCAGGTGCCTTGAGGATGCCTGCAACCTTGGCGAGCTGCAGCTCACGGGACTCGAGGGCTGCCAGTGCGGCAACCTCTGCTGCGTTCAGTGCCTTGCCTTCGAAGTAGCCGGTCTTGATGACCAGCTGCTTGTTGACCTTGGCAAAGTCCGTCAGGCTCTTGGCGGCAGCAACCGCGTCACCCTTGATGAATGCAATTGCAGTGGGGCCGGCGAGCTGACCGTCGAATGCTTCGACACCAGCTTCCTTGGCTGCAATGGCGGTCAGGGTGTTCTTGACGACCGAGAACTTGGTGTCCAGGCCGAGAGAAACACGCAGCTGCTTGAGCTGTGCAACAGAGAGCCCGCGGTATTCGGTCAGGACAGCGGCGTTCGATTCCTTGAAATCGTTGGTGATCTCAGCTACTGCAGAGATCTTGCTAGGCGTTGCCATAACCCTCCTTCCGGGGAATAAAGCCGGTTTTCCGGGTCCCCGCTCAAAAGAGCTGCAACTAAAAAACGCCCCGCGCAGATGCACGGGGCTTGGCTCGACACGATCCAGTGATCGCGGAGATTTGCTTCGTTCACCTGCGCCGGCCGCCCTTTGTCAGGGTCCTTCGTCAAGGAAACCACTTGGTTCTTCCGCGCGTAGCTGCAGAGTTGAGCTGCGCCCGGAGGAGTGGATTCCCATCAACCGACGGTCTTTGGTAGTTCAAGCTTACGGGACGGGCAAGTGCATCGCCAAATCGCGCCGCCTCACTCGGAGGAGGTGACCCTCGGGCCCATGTTCGGCAGTTCCTTCTGCCACAGACCGGTGACCCCGGCCGTGGTGAACCCCAATTGCTTGTTCACCGTCAGCAGGTACCGGTTCTCCGGGGCATTCCAGGTGTAGATCACCCGGGCGTCGGGAAACTGTTCGCTGAGCCGTTGCATATTGGCGACCTTGATGAGGAGCCCGAGTTTGTTTCCCCGGTGTTCCTGCAGCACGATCGTGTCGTCCTGGAAGACGACATCCTGGCGTTGCGCCAGGACGCCGATCGTGGTGAGCCCGACGATCCGCCCGCTGGCGACATGCTCGACGGCGGTGACCACCGTTCGGCGCCCCTGCGCGACGGCGGCGTCTTCCGCCTGGCGCAACACACCGGCGTCGAACACTAACTGCTGCTGTTCGGCTTCCGCGGTCTCACTGCCCTCGGACACTACTTCCCCGGCCGCGTTCTCCAGCGCGGCCACAGCTTCGAGCCACTGTTGCGGGCAACGGTCGGTCCAGTGGTGGACCCGATAGCGGCCGGCGTTCGCGACTTCCGCTTCGGCCTCAAGCTCGGCGACGAGTTTTGAATCCAGTGGAAGCGCACAGGAACTGAACTGCTCTATGTGCTGGAGGGTGTAGCCCGTGCGACGGGCAAAATCGACTTCGCGGCTGGCCAAGGGAACGAAGCCCAGGCCGCTGCCAGGTACGAGCTGGCCCTCGGCACCACCCCGCAACGACTCGGCAGGGTGGTTGGTGTCCACCATGATCATCGTCCGGCCCTCGCTTTTGGCGAAATGTTCGGCGGCTTCCAGAAGCTGCCGGCCGACGCCCCTGCGCTGGAACTCAGGAAGGATGTCGAGGGTGAACTCGGCCAGGTCCATGTTATCGGCAAGGGGCAGCGCGATGTCCACCGTACCCACAATGCGGCCGTCAACGCGGGCAACGAGAATGACCTGGCGTTCGTAAGGGTCGCCGAGTTCGAGCAGTTTCTCCAACGGAGTGTAGGCGAGATCGTCCGTGCCCCAGATCTGCATGCGGACCCTGCGGCTGACTTCGACGGCGGCCAGGAAGTCCTTTGCGTCATCGGCGTCAAGGGAATCCGGGATCCAGAGTTGGCCGATCTCCACCGTGCTCGTCATTTGATCCTCTTTTGCCATTCGCCGTCGTATCCCGCCGGTTTGAAGCCGAGCTGTACGTTGATGGACAGCATATGTTCGTTTTCCTCGGCGTTAAAAGTCATGACGCGCCGGACTGCTGGATATTCCGTTTGCAGCCTGCGCAGATTGGCCAGTTTCACGAGCATTCCCAGTCCATGGCCCCGGTGCGGCTTCGCCACCAAAGTATCGTCCTGCTCGGCCACCCAAGGCTTCGAGGGATCAAGGTAGATCACCGTGTAGGCGACGAGGTCCCCCGTCGACCGATGTTGTGCGGCGGCCACAAGGGCAGTCTGGCCTTCGGCAAGCGTGGTGTCCTCGAGTTGCCTGACGCGGGCGGCGTCCCAGGCCTCTGCCTCGATCTCAAGGCCGCCCGCCGGGGTATCCGTGCTCATCCGGCCCATCAGCCCGGCCAGGTGGTCCACGTATTCGCCGGGGCAACGGTTCGTCCAGGCAAGGACCGCATAAGCGGCGTCGGCTTTGGAATGCGCGGCAAGCTCCAGCCTTGCCCACTCCGCGTCATGGTCCATGTCCAGGCTGCTGAATCTGCTGGCCTGTTCCAAGGCGTATCCGTTCTTGAGGCAAAAGACTACTCCCGGACCATCGTCGGGCACTCCCCCCGGTGCTGCGGCCGGATCCAAGGATCCTGCTCCTGCTCCTGCTCCTGCTCCTGCTCTTGCTCCTGCGGGGCCGATCGGGTGTTCGGTGTGCGCCTGAAGGACATGCCTCCCCTGAGCCACCGCTACCCCCTCGACCGTGCGGAGCAATGCGGTTCCGATTCCTTGCCGGCGGTGCCCCTCCAGAACATCTACTTGGAGCCAAGCGGTATGGACGTTGTCCTTGAGCGGAACCTGGCAGGAAGCGTGCCCGACGATTCTTCCGTCAACCCGGGCGAAGAAGTTCCTTGAGGCCTCGTATGGGGTATCGCGCCATCCGGCGAGCCGGCCCTGTGCCGACGATGCCCGGTCCAGGCTTCCCCAGGTTTCCAACACCATCATGTCCATCACGGAAAAGAGCTCCCGCAAATCCTTGCCGTCCGGCCCATCCGGGGACTCCGGCAGGTGGAGCTCATGGATGCTGAAATCCGGATGCCGGCCTGTCATGCCCTCAGCCTAATCAGCGGCCGCCACCCGCGATAGGTGCCGGTTGCCTACAACGAAAGGACCGCCCGGCGATTGCCGGACGGTCCTTTCAGAGTCGCTGCTCCCGGTGCCTTACGCCTCGGTGAGGACCTTGGTGACGTTCGGGTCAACCGAGATGCCCGGGCCGAACGTGGTGGCGACCGTAGCCTTCTGGATGTAGCGGCCCTTGGAAGCGGACGGCTTCAGGCGAAGCACCTCTTCCAGAGCGGCTGCGTAGTTCTCGGCCAGCTTCAGTTCATCGAAGGAAACCTTGCCGATGATGAAGTGCAGGTTCGAGTGCTTGTCGACGCGGAAGTCGATCTTGCCACCCTTGATGTCGTTGACAGCCTTGGTGACGTCTGCGGTCACGGTACCGGTCTTCGGGTTCGGCATGAGGTTACGCGGGCCGAGGACCTTACCGAGACGGCCAACCTTGCCCATGAGATCAGGGGTTGCCACTGCGGCGTCGAAGTCGGTCCAGCCGGCTGCGATCTTTTCGATCAGGTCATCGGAACCAACGAAGTCGGCGCCTGCAGCGATTGCTGCTTCAGCCTTGTCGCCCGTTGCGAAAACCAGGACGCGGGCAGTCTTACCCGTGCCGTGCGGCAGGTTGACGGTGCCGCGGACCATCTGGTCGGCCTTACGCGGGTCAACGCCCAAACGGAAAGCGACCTCAACGGTGGCGTCGAACTTGGACGGGTTGGTGTCCTTGGCGAGCTTTATGGCCTCGAACGGGGCGTAGAACTTGTCTGCCTCGATCTTGGCTACGGCTGCCTCATATGCTTTGCTGCGCTTTGCCATGCTGCTTATTCTCCTTGTGCAGTTGTGGTCTGCGGACCGCGCTGGGCCCTGCCACAGTTGGAAATCCGGCGTGGATCTCCAACATTTTCAATGTTTCAATGGTGCCGGTTTCCCGGCGGTGCTATCCGGCGTCGTCGGTTTCCCGAAACAAGCGCCACGTAGCGGTAAGGGAATTAACCCTCGACGGTATCTAATTGTCGAAAGTCTCCGGGACTCACTTCCGGCGAGTGCTTCGTTCCTCAGCCCTCACCGTCCGTTCATTCCTCGACTATTCGACGGTGATGCCCATGGAGCGTGCGGTGCCGGCGATGATCTTGGCAGCGCCCTCAAGGCTGGTGGCGTTGAGGTCTTCCATCTTGGTGGTGGCGATCTCGTTAACCTGCGCTTGGGTCAGCTTGGCAACCTTGACGGTGTGCGGCGTGGGCGAACCCTTGGCAACGCCTGCAGCCTTCTTGATGAGCTCTGCAGCCGGCGGGGTCTTGGTGATGAAGGTGAAGGAACGGTCTTCGTAGACCGTGATTTCAACCGGGATAACGTTTCCGCGCTGGGCTTCCGTTGCAGCGTTGTACGCCTTGCAGAATTCCATGATGTTGACACCGTGCTGGCCAAGCGCAGGACCGATCGGCGGGGCCGGGTTGGCGGCACCTGCCTGGATCTGCAGCTTGATGAGGCCGGTGACCTTCTTCTTGGGAGCCAATGTAGGTCCTTCTCTCAATAACTTCCTAGGACACAGGAGCGTGCCTCAGGTTTGTGGCCGCCATGGCAAGGCGACCGACCGCTCCGTGGCTGCTAAGCGGGCAACCGCGGGGCGAAATTCTTGGATCAACTAGATCTTGGTGACCTGGTTGAATGCGAGCGTAACCGGGGTTTCGCGTTCGAAGATCGACACCAGGACCACAAGCGTCTGGGAATCCATCTTGATCTCGGAGATCGTGGCGGGAAGGGTCTCGAACGGACCTTCCTTGACGATGACGGACTCTCCGACCTCGAAGTCGATGTCGACGGGCGTCTGGTGCTGCTTGTTGACCGGCTTGCCCTTTTCGGCCTGCTGCTCTTCGAAGACCGGCGCCAGCATCGAGAAGACCTCGTCGAGGCGAAGCGGGACCGGGTTGTGTGCGTTGCCAACGAAGCCGGTGACACCCGGGGTATGGCGGACTGCGCCCCAGGATGCGTCCGTCAGGTCCATGCGGACGAGGACGTAACCCGGAATGCGTACGCGGTTGATGATCTTGCGCTGGGCGTTCTTGATCTCAACGACTTCCTCCATGGGCACCTGGATCTCGAAGATGTAATCTTCCATGTCCAGGGTCTGGATGCGGGTCTCAAGGTTCGCCTTGACGCGGTTTTCATAGCCGGCGTAGGAGTGGATGACGTACCAGTCACCCTCCTGGCGGCGAAGCTTGGCCTTGAACTCCTCAGCGGGGTCGGCGGGCGCTACGGCTGCAGCGGCGGCCAGGGCGTCGGCGTCGTCGGCAGTTTCGTCCTCGGCGTCGTCGGACTCATCCTGGTCGACGTCGTCAACGTCGGCAGTTTCGGGCGCAGCAGAATCGACCTCGGATCCTTCCACGGCGTCAGCCGTGGCATGGGCCGTGCTTTCAGCGGGCCCATCCAGCTCAGTCTCAGTTACCTCGAGCTCCTGCTCAGACACTTGGTCTCCTGCTTCCTCATTGCCTAACATGCCTATTTAAATGGCTCAATTCCGCAAACCCTGCGAAATCCCTTGATTTTCCGGGGATTCCACGCGGTTTGCGGAGCGATCCGCCTAGTGGTTCGTGGTGCCAGTGGCGCCGAAAACCCATTTGATTCCCGTGCCGAAAGCCAGGTCCAGGATGGTGACGACAAGCATCATGATGGCCACGAACACCAGCACCACGACTGTGTAGTTGACCAGTTCCTTACGGGTGGGGGCAACTACCTTCTTGAGCTCGCCAATTACCTGGCGAACAAAAAGTGCAATTCGAGCGAAGAGGCCGGAATCGGACTTCTTGGCAGGGCGGCCCTTCGAGCTGCTCGCAGCTGTTTCGGTCACCTGATCCTCACTCATCTATGCAAACGTCGTTGACCCGACTCTGATCAGAGTCATGGTTGCTGCGCTTGTTCCGAGGAGAACCCCGGAACAGCTTGCGCAGGGCAGACAGGACTCGAACCTGCAACCTGCGGTTTTGGAGACCGCTGCGCTACCAATTGCGCCACTACCCTATGGAACGAATCCATATTTTGGCCACACTCCATCAAAGCCAAGGAATCCAGAAGAACACGAGATTCCGGAGCCAATCTGGGGCGCGAACCATTGTGATGTTTTTCAACACCGGTGAACCAGTCTACGCAACAACGTCGCGATAGTCGAACCGGGCCATTTCCGGAGTGTTCAGGCCTTCTCGCTCGTGTGATCAGCGCTCGGTTGTTCAACCTGCACTGTCACTTTCCCGACGTTAGCCCGATAGCTCCGCAGAACAGCATAAAGTAGATTCCGTCGAATCCCACCATCCAGCTCATGAGCTGCCCGCGAAGAACGGTGCTTTAATGTCTGCCGGAATACCTGCCGCCCGCATTTCACAGCGAATTTCCGCCATCGCCGAATCCGCCACCCTTGCCGTTGACGCCAAGGCCAAGGCGCTCAAGGCAGCGGGTCGCCCCGTGATTGGCTTCGGCGCCGGGGAGCCCGACTTCCCGACACCCGATTACATCGTCAAGGCGGCCGTTGAGGCCGCCGCCCAGCCGAAGTACCACCGATACTCCCCTGCCGCGGGCCTGCCGGAGCTGAAGCAGGCTATTGCGGACAAGACGTTCCGCGATTCGGGCTACAAGGTTGACGCTTCCCAGGTGATGGTCACCAATGGCGGCAAGCAGGCTGTCTACAACACCTTCGCCACACTGGTTGATCCGGGCGACGAAGTAATCATCCCCACGCCTTTCTGGACCACCTACCCGGAGGCAATCCGCTTGGCCGGAGGCGTTCCCGTTGAGGTCTTCGCCGGCCCGGAACAGGGTTACCTGGTCACCGTGGAGCAGCTCGAGGCCGCAGTCACCGACAGGACGAAGATCCTGCTTTTCGTTTCCCCGTCCAACCCCACCGGCGCCGTCTACAGCGCCGAACAGGTGGCAGAAATCGGAAAGTGGGCGGCGGCCAAGGGCCTCTGGGTTGTCACTGACGAAATCTATGAGCACCTGACGTACGACGGCGTCCCCTTCACCTCAATTGCCACTGCCGCCCCCGAACTCGGCGACAAGGTAGTCATCCTCAACGGTGTCGCCAAGACCTACGCCATGACCGGATGGCGCGTCGGATGGATGATCGGCCCGGCCGACGTCATCAAGGCCGCTACCAACCTCCAGTCGCACGCGACGTCGAACGTTTCCAACATCATGCAGATCGCAGCCCTGGCTGCAGTCTCGGGCCCGCTGACCGCCGTCGACGAAATGAAGGTCGCCTTCGACCGCCGCCGCAAGGCGATTGTCGCCGGACTGAACGCGATCGAGGGTGTGGAATGCCCGACGCCGACCGGCGCCTTCTACGTGTACGCCGACGTCCGAGGACTGCTGGGCAAGGAATTCCCGACGTCGAACGGTCCCGTCCGTCCGTCAACCTCCGCTGAGCTTGCCTCACTGATCCTCGACGAAGTTGAGGTCGCGATTGTTCCGGGCGAGGCCTTCGGCCCCTCCGGTTTCGTGCGCCTCTCCTACGCGTTGGGCGACGACGACCTCGCCGAAGGCGTTCGACGCCTCCAGGAATTCCTCGGCCGGGCCAAGTAGCCTTCCGCTTCCACAAACGCTCGCTCACCTTGGGATAAAGGTGAGCGGGCGTTTGGGTTTAAGGCGTTAAAGGTGAGCGGGCGTTTGGGGCGGGTTCAAGGGGTCGTTGCAACACCTGAGTGATTGGTGGGTGTTGTGGTGGG
>NZ_JARVRH010000044.1 GCF_030209755.1 Arthrobacter sp. efr-133-TYG-118
AGCTGGGCCCGGGGGCCGTCGGTTTTCGCCGGGGCCAGCAGGTAGATGCCCTTCAGGAGGCCCTCGGTGTCGAGGTTCTCCGGTTCCGCGGGCTGGCTGATGGGTTCGTTGTACACGGTGAGGTAGTACATCAGGTTCCGGTCGGCGGAGTGTTCCCCGTACATGCGTTCGAGTCCGTCGCGGATGATGTGGCCGATTTCGTAGCCGTAGGCGGGGTCGTAGGTGAGCACGGCGGGGTTGGTGGAGGCCAGGATGGGGGAGTGTCCGTCGGCGTGTTGGAGTCCTTCGCCGGTGAGGGTGGTCCGTCCTGCGGTGGCGCCGATGATGAAGCCGCGGGTCATTTGGTCCGCGGCGGCCCAGAAGGCGTCGCCGGTGCGTTGGAAGCCGAACATGGAGTAGAACACGTAGATCGGCACGAGGGGTTCGCCGTGGGTGGCGTAGGCGGTGCCGGCGGCGGTGAAGGCCGCGACGGCGCCGGCTTCGTTGATGCCGGGGTGGATGAGCTGGCCCATGGGGGATTCCTTGTAGGCCAGGACGAGGTCCCGGTCCACGGAGAGGTAGTTCTGGCCCTTGGGGTTGTAGATTTTCGCGGTGGGGAAGAACGCGTCCATGCCGAAGGTCCGGGACTCATCCGGCACGACCGGGACGAAGCGTTTGCCGAAGTTCTTGTCCCGCATGAGGTCCTTCAGGAGCCTCACGAAGGCCATGGTGGTGGCGGCCTGCTGCTTGCCGGAGCCGCGCTTGGCGACCTCGTAGGACTTCGCGTCCGGCAGCACCACGGGGGTGTGCGTCGAGCGGCGTTCGGGCACGGACCCGCCCAGGACCGCGCGGCGGTCCATCATGTACCGGATTTCCGGGGCGTCCATGCCGGGGTGGTAGTACGGGGGCCGGTACAGGTCGGTGTCGAGCTGCTCGTCCGTGATCGGGATGCGCAGGTGGTCGCGGAAGGCCTTGAGGTCTTCCATGGTGAGTTTCTTCATTTGGTGGGTCGCGTTGCGGCCCTCGAAGTGGGGTCCGAGTCCGTAGCCCTTGAC
>NZ_JARVRH010000007.1 GCF_030209755.1 Arthrobacter sp. efr-133-TYG-118
TCTTTGGCTTTCGGGGTCGAGAGGCCTCGTTGAGCCAGTACCGACTGGGCTGCCTGGTAGGCATCCAGGGGATCGGATTTGCCTTTCAGGCGACGCTGAGCCCGGTTCGGCCGGTTGACCTCCAGGACAGTGAGCCCTTCGCTGCGGAGCACCTTGGACAGCCCGGCACCGTATGAGCCGGTTCCTTCGACCCCCACCGCGGCAGCCGTTCCATGACTGGCAATGAAGTCCAGGATTTTGCGGTATCCGGAGCCCGCGGCGAGGAACTCCTGATCGGCCAGAGGTTTGCCGTACTCGCTGATGATGGCGACGTGGTGAGTATCGGCATGCGTGTCGACGCCGACGAAGACATTTAGCGGTTCTTTTGCCAAAATGGAAACTGCCCCTGAGATATCAATGATCAGTTGACGGGCACGTGGGCCAGGTGGGCAGACAAAACGGTAATGGGACTGGTCGAATCAGGCTCCTATGAAGTCAGGTCCGCCTGGCTCAACGCGCTTACAGCGGAACTTGAACCGGCGGACAGATCACAGGGAAGACAGCACCCGCAGGCACGTCAGTTTTCAAGCGGGTCACACCGGTTCAAGACCAATTCCAGTATTACCGTTTCCAAGGTCCGGAATGGGTTCGAGTCCCACCTTGGGCACGTGTTTCCGCAGGTCAGGGGGCCTTTGGCCCTCTGACTGTGCAAAAATCAGCTTTTTATGGGCCCCTTCGGGGCGTTTTGTGGACCTCTGCCTCGCTTTCCTCGCTAGGGGATTGGATTGTGGTCTTGCCTTTGCATGGTCGGGTGGGGACCGTTCTACATGCCTTCGGCGTGAATTGTCGGCATTGGGTTCTCTGCCCTGACGCGGTTGGCATACCGCAACACGGGCTGGGGCTTTGACGGCTACGTCGGGTCCGGGCGAACCCTGCGCGTCAGTATGTTCCGGCCTCGTTCTGTTAGTGGACTGCCCCTTACGGATTCCGAACGCCCTGCGTGGATGGCCCGCGATCGCGCGAATCCAGGGCAGACCTAATATCGGCGTGTCTCACCAGAGGGACGGTGCGCCAAGAGCTGAGGCATTGTTGCGAGACTTGGAGTGCGACGCTGCCGCGGGAGATTTTCGCGGGAATGGATTCCGCGGACGCAGTCCAGACCGGCGGTTTGGGGTTCCGGTTTGGGCTATGCGTCGCCGGTGAATGTTGCCTCGCCGTCGACCCATGTCGATTTGATCGGCACGTCGATGAGTTGGTCGCCGGTGACTTTGAGTGGGTCCTCTGCCCACATCGTCAGGTCGGCCCGGTAGCCGGGGCGTATGCTACCGGCGTCGTGGTCGCCCTGTGCCTTCGCGGCCCATAACGTGAACCCTTTCAGCGTTTCGGTCGCTGAGAGCCGTTGCGCCGGTTCGAATACATGCGAGTCCGGCTGCCCGGGGGTGCGGCGAAGCTGTGCCCACGCCATGCCGACACGGACGTCGTATTGGGCAACGGGCCAGTCGGATCCGAGCGCGAGCGGTGCGCCCGACTTGAGTACGTCCTGCACCCGCCAAGCGAGGCTTGCCCGGTTCGGGCCCAGCCGCCTGGCCCAAGAATCGGAACCGTCAGCACTGCGCCATTGCATGTGCAGCGGCTGCATGGACGCCGTAATGCCTGCGCCGGCCAGCTTGGCGAGATCTTGATTGGCGAGGCACTCGAGGTGCTCGATCCTATGTGGTGCGTTGCGGGCCGAGGGGACGCCCGCCGCAATGTAAGCATCGATGGCCACTCCGATGGCCTTGTCGCCGATAGCATGGGTGGCGATTTGGAAGCCCGCGTCGCTGTAGTCCCTGACCGTGGCGGCGAACTCATTCGTGTCCGGCCAGAACGAGTGCAGGCCTTCGCCGGAGGTGTCTGCTTCGTACATCCAGCCGGTGCCGGTGTCGATGACCCCGTCGAGGAACATCTTGATGAGTCCGCCCCGCCAGCGGCGGCCGTGACGGTCTTTGGCCGCCAGGTAGTCGCGGACCACGTGGGCGTCCAGCCCGGGTTTGTGCCCGAGCGCGGCGACCAGGCGTATGGGTAAACCGATGTCGGTGCTGTCGATTTCGTCGAGAAAGTCCAGTGAGGCGATATCGCCATCCATGATCGACCCGGCCGTGATGCCGCTCTTCGAGAGGTTCATCATGATGTCACGGGCGCGCCGCACTGCCTGTGGACGGGTCAGGGCCGGCGCGGCGGCCGCGACCAGGTTACATGCCGTCGCCTCACGCAGCTCACCGGTAGGCAGACCCTCTTCGGTGACGACGATCGCAGAGGAATCGGGGAATTTCCTGGGCCGGGTGATGCCTGCTGCCTTCAGCGCTGCCCGGCTTGCCAGCGCGGTGTGCAAGTCGAAAAGCCAAAGGAACGTCGGGAGCCCGCGGACGGCGTCTTCGATCAGCTCAGCCTTGATGGCTCGCCCCTCGAAGACGGCGTAGTCGAGGTTCCACCCCCGCACCCAGCCGCCTGGTTCATGGGCCAGAACCCTGTCAGTCTCGGCGCGCAGCGCGGCAAGGAAACCGTCGAACGTGCTGACGCCTCCGAAGTCGATACCGACAGTGGCCTCGATCCCTTCGACGGGGTGAATGTGAGCGTCGATCAGGCCCGGGGTCACGGTGTAGCCGTGGGCGTCGACGATAGACGTGCCCGAGCCCCTGTGGTCCTTGAGCAGCGTCGCGTCGCCGGTAGCAGCAACCCGACCCCCTGCAATCACGATCGTGTCACAGCTAGGCTGCGCCGGGTCGAGAGTGTGCACAGTGGCGTTGACGATGATGGTGTCGGCAAACATGGAGGACATGGCGTTCCTTAGGAGTTCACGCCGTCGCGGATCCAGCGCGGAGGCTGGAAGCATGCGCCACCGAACATGGGGAACGGAATCGCACCCGCTTCTTTGGCAAGTAGTTCCCATGGGCGGTTCAGTCCCAGTGTTCCCAGCGTCCGGGCCTGCGTGACCCGATCCAGGTCCAGAACCCCGATGAGGATTTCCTCGCCGCTACCGGCCATTTGCATGATAGTCCCGTCCGGGTCCGCGATCATGCTGTTCCCGACGCCTACCGGGTCGGAGGCGTTGACGTTGACCATGAAAACCTGGTTGGCGAACGCGTTCGCACGGGACATGACGATTTCCATCTCGCGGTCCCGGGTCGAAGTGAGGGTCGGCTGGATGATGACCTCGGCGCCTAGCCAAGCGAGTTGCCTGGCAACCTCGGGGAAGCTGCCGTCATAGCAAATGGCCAATCCCACACGGCCGATCCCTTCGATATCGAAGGTGACGAATTCCGATCCCGGATGCGAGGTTTCATAGGGCGCCCACGGGAAGAGTTTGCGGTAGTGGGCGACAAGGTCTCCTTCCGGACTCACGGCGATTGCCGTGTTGTAGATCAACCCGTCCTCGCCGATCTCGATAAGGGAACCCGGTACCAGCCACACGCCCAGCTCGCGGGCCAGGGAGCCGATCCGGTCCGTCAGGGGGCTCGGTATCGGCGCGGCCGAGCGGACCTCGTGGTCGGGATCGGAGGCCAGGAGCCGGTCCGGGGCGGCCAGGAGCAGTTCGGGTACAACGATCAGGTCAACGTGGGGGAAAAGGGACCGCGCATTCGTGGCTTGCTGCGCAAACTTCTCCCATGTCCCTTCGAGGTCTTGTGGGACGGGTGCGGTTTGCAGGACTGCAACGGTGAGAGTACGCATGGAGGTCTATTCGCTTTCAGCTAGCTTGATTTCGAGGTTCTCGGTTACGGTCAGCTGCAGCGGCGGGCTGTTTACGTCGCCTCGGGGGAGGCTGTTCTGCCGAAAGAAGCCCGGTAGCGCGGGACGAATCACGAGAACGATAATGATGCCCGATACAAGAGCGCCGACGCCGATCCAGAAGACCGTCCCGATACCAAGCCACGAGGAATTGACGTAGGACGGGCTGAACATGTTGATGGCGCTGATGATGAACGCGGCAGCCATCAAAAGGGCTCCCGCTCCGGGGAGAATGCCCTTGACGAGCAGTGCCCTGGGGGAGCGGAACTGCTTGCGGAAGTAGATCACGCACGCCACCGCTGTCGCCCCGTAATAGGCGGCGATGAGAAGTCCGACGGAGAGTATCGCGTCACCGATGAAGTTCGGGGCAATCAGCGTCAGGCCGATCAGGACGGCGACGCTCAAGCCTCCACACCAGAGGGTCGCGATATAGGGGGTCTTCCATGCCGGGTGGATCCTGCTCAGGCGTGCCGGGAGCGCCTTGAATACGCTCATGCTCAGCCACATGCGGGGCGTGCTCACAGTTACCGTCAACATGGCGGCCAAAGCCGAGAGGCCGACGGCCAGTACGATGACCTTCCCGAAGATCGGCCCCGTTGCTCCGGGACCGAGGGCTGACAGGACGTCGCCGACGACATTCGGATCCCCGATACCGTTGCTCCCGGACCCCGCGTAGGTGAGAGCGGCGAATGAGGTGGTTCCGTAACAGACCAGCAGGATGATGGTTGAGAGGACAACGGCGCGGCCAGGCGTCCGCGAGCTGTCGGTCGTTTCCTCGTTCACCGAGATCAACGCATCCCAGCCCCAGTAGATGAACAGGCACAACAGCACGCCTTGGGTCAGGCCGCCGAGGTCGCCGAAGTTGAAGGGATTCAGCCAGTCCAGAGTGGGAGTCTCCGCGCCGGGGAGGGCGGAACCGCTTGCCGCGTGCGCAAATGCACCCGCGCAGAAGCCGCCGATCGCTACTAGCTGGAGAGCGATCAGCGCGTATTGCAACCAGGCAGCGATCTCGATGCCCCGAACGGCGACCAGCGTGCTCAGGATGATCAGCCCGCAACCGATGGCGGAGGTGATGAGTGCGTTCTCCGCGAGTGAATCCAGCCCGAGGAACTGCAGTAGATAGGTCGTTGCCACCTGGGCCAAAGCGGCCATGGAGATGAAGCTTGCAATCTGGGTGATCCAGCCGCCCAGAAACCATCCGGTCGTGGGACCGAAGACGCGGGAGGTCCAGACAAAATTTCCGCCGCAATCCGGCATCTCGCTGTTCAGGTCGCGGAAAGCGAAGGCAGTCAACAGGATCGGCACGAAACCGAGCACGAACGCAGCCGGGGTGTGCTGGCCCACGGCCACCACCACGAAACCGAGGGTCACTGCCAGGCTGTAAGCCGGCGCTACCGCAGCCAGCCCCAGCGCCATCGAACGTGCCAACCCCAACGAATTATCGCGCAGGCCTTTCGTCTGGGACGGCGGATTTGGGGTCGCCTTCGACAACGTTTGGAATTCTTGTCTCACCATGATCATTGGCCTTCTGGGTTGGTTTGGATGTTATTTGAATTACATTCAAACAACTGGATGCCTGACTGTCAAGGGTCGGTGGGAAACCCTTGGCAATGGATGGGGCAGAATGGTTCCATGCCACGTCCGAACACTCAGGCCCTCCGGCGGGAACGGCTGATCCACGCAGCGAGGCTGGTTGCCGTCCGCGATGGGGCAGCTGGAACGACGCTGCGGGCGATCGCTGCGGAAGCAAAAATGGAGCCTAACGCCGCTCTCTACTACTTCGACAGCCTCAGCGCGTTGGTCCGGGAGGTCGTCGGGGTGGTCACGGAGGAGTTCATCGCCCAGCTGGGCGCTGCAGTGGACGAGCACGCCCCGTCAGCACCGGCAATGCTCTCCGCCGCAATCCAGGCTGGCATCACCGGGGGATTGGACAACGACCTCTCAACAATCCTGTACGAGTTCTGGAGCACGAGCCTGCGCGATCCGGAAATGAGTGTCATAGAGCGCTCGCTCACCGATAAACAGATCTCCATCTACCAGGGAATCCTGGACGCGGGTGTCGGTGCCGGCGACTTCGATGTCAAGATGCCGACAGCTGATGTTGCCCGCTTATTGCTGGGACTGGAAGACGGCCTGGTGATGGGAATCCTTGCGGGCAGTATCGACCGGGCCCGCATCCTCGCCGCGGTCCGCGGCGCAGCGGAGTCGCTCGTTTCATGCACCCTTCCCGTACTCGAGGGCCGAACAACTGGCGTGCGGGCGGGATTGGACGCCAGCGCGTGAACCCGGCGCTGGTTGGTTGCACGTGTGCCTACAGCGCCCGCAGCTGATGCAGCATGAGTGCGACGTGCAGAGAAGTGCGTGATTCGGGATCTTCGATGTCGACTCCAAGCAGGTTTTCGAGCTTTACGAGTCTGGAGTACAGGGTGGGTCGGCTGAGAAAACCATCCCGTGCGATGGCGGTCTTGTTGCCGCCCGACTCCAGGTAGAGCCGAAGCAACTCCAGGAACGTCGCATCCCCGTGGGCCTCGGCGCGCAAAACGCCTTCGAGTTCGTATTCCACAAAGCTTTGGACCCGTGGGTCGTTGCGGAGCAGCGCCAGGAGTCCGCGGAGCCGGACATCGCTGGCGCGATAGTATTGTTTGCCGTTGTCCCGGAGCGTTCCCGCAGTTTCGGCGACATGACCGGCTTCATCGATGCCTGCTGCTGCTTCCAGCAAGGAGGCTCTGGTGCGCCCGACTCCGATGATCCATGGCAACATGGGTTGGCCTGTGGGTGCGCGCAGGGCGCCGGCGATCCGCTGCAGAGTCGGCTCTTCGAGTTCCTTGTCCGTGATGGCCAGGATCATGCCCACCGCACCGGATTGAATGCTGGCCGTCAGCGCGCTGGCCGCGGTGGATTTGAGGGCGCCGGCCAGCAGGTCCAGCAGCAGCCTTTCCTGCTGCTGTCCGGCCAAGGGGTCCCGGCGCTGGGCGGGCCCGGCGACTCGGAAAACCACGGGAACGAACAGGGGCGCGGGCTTGAGCCCCAGTGCCGCGGCCCGGGTCAGGGCCTCTGCTTCGCTGAGCCCGCGTGGTTGGCGCAGCGTATTGAGCAGCCCAGCCTGCGCCTGCTGGCTCAACTCGCGTTGATCCCGATCGGCCAACCGGTTGATGGCCAAGGCTTGGCCGGCGCGCTCAAGCACCATGGCGGCCACGTCATCGTTGTCCAGTTGCACCGGGAGGATCAACCTGCCCCACATCTGGTGGCGCAGTCCCACCTGTGTTAGCAACCAGTTTTCAGGGCCCGTACGAGCAGTAAGCGGCGGGGTTGGCGTGGTCCGGGATCGCCGTTCCCAGTCCGCCAGCAGGGCGGTTGTGGGCATCCCCGCCGCGGAATGGGCCAGGGCCAGGTGGGATAGATCCTCCAACACGACCGGTGCCCCGATCAGTTCGGCCGCGTGCTGGACGATCTGATCGGGGCCGGCGCTTTCCATGCTGAGGAGCGTGAACACTTCGTGTATGTCGCGGGACCGTTCCACGAGTTCGAGCTGCTCGGCAACGATTATCCGGTGGATGATTTCGGTAATTTCAACGAACCTGACACGCCGCTCCAGGACGATAACCGGCATTGCGACGGTACTGGCCGCGGCCGCGAGGGCTGCGGCGGCCGACTTCCTTTCGCCTGCCAGCTCAACGATGACTCCGGCTACTCCTGCGTCTTCGAGGGCCTTCAGATACGACGGTGTGCCGGAAAGGTCCTGTTCGAGCTCAAGCCCGGTGGTGAGCACCAGTTCGCCTCCGGTCAAGAGGCCGGTCATGTCTTTCATCTCGCTGACGTGAACCCACCTGATGAGGCGTCCGAGCCCAGGCTCGCCACCGAGCAGGAGCGGGCCCGCGGCTTGAATAATCGGCAGTTCAAGAACCATGCGAACGGTGGGGAGCATTTACGAAGTGTAATGCCAACAGCAGGATTCAATACATTTTGTCCCTTTTCGGGCGGCTGATCCAACCCCAGACTGGAGGCTCACGTCAATCTCAAGGAGAACTTTTGAAGACCATCGAGCACTGGATCAACGGCAGCTACGTCCCCGCAGGGGAAAGCACCGCCCCCGTAAGCAACCCCGCGACGGGCAAGGTCACGGCGCAGGTGGGTTTGGCCAGCACCGAGGACGGCAACGCCGCCGTCGCCGCCGCCAAAGCCGCGTTCCCGGCATGGCGCGATACGTCCCTCGCCCGGCGAACCCAGATCCTGTTCTCCTTCCGCGAGCTGCTGAACTCCCGAAAAGGCGAGCTCGCCGCCATCATCACCTCGGAGCACGGCAAGGTCCTGGACGACGCCCTGGGCGAAGTCACACGCGGCCAGGAAGTCGTCGAATTCGCCTGCGGCATTCCGCACCTGCTCAAAGGCAGCTACACGGAGAACGCCTCCACCAAGGTGGACGTCCACTCCATCCGCCAGGCCCTCGGTCCGGTGGCCATCATCAGCCCCTTCAACTTCCCCGCCATGGTGCCCATGTGGTTCTTCCCCATCGCCATCGCCGCCGGAAACACGGTGATCATCAAACCAAGCGAAAAGGTCCCCACGGCCGCCGTCTGGATGGCCGAACTCTGGAAGGAAGCCGGCCTGCCGGACGGAGTCTTCAACGTCCTGCAGGGCGACAAGGTTGCCGTGGACACACTCCTGACCCACCCCGACGTCAAGGCCGTCTCCTTCGTCGGCTCCACCCCGATCGCCAAGTACGTCTACGAAACCGCCACCTCCAACGGCAAGCGCGTCCAGGCCCTGGGCGGGGCGAAGAACCACATGATCGTGCTGCCAGACGCCGATCTGGACCTCGCCGCAGACGCCGCGATCAACGCCGGCTTCGGCTCCGCGGGTGAACGGTGCATGGCCATTTCGGCCTTACTGGCCGTGGGCGACATCGCCGATTCCCTGGTGGCAAAGATCGCCGAACGCGCCCGCGGCCTACGGACCGGAGACGGGCTCCGCGGCTGCGACATGGGCCCGCTAGTCACCGCCCAGCACCGGGACAAGGTTGCCGGCTACGTCGACGCCGGCGAAGCGGCGGGTGCCACGCTCGTCGTCGACGGCCGCCCGGTCATGCCCGACGCCGACGGCGAGGGCTTCTTCGTCGGGCCCACCCTGTTCGACAACGTCACAACGGACATGTCCATCTATCGCGACGAAATCTTCGGCCCGGTCCTCTCGGTGGTCCGCGTCGACAGCTACGACGAGGCCCTCGCCACGATCAACGCCAACCCCTACGGCAACGGAACCGCGATCTTCACAAACGACGGCGGCGCGGCCCGCCGCTTCGAGAACGAAGTCGAGGTCGGCATGGTCGGCGTCAACGTGCCCGTGCCTGTCCCGATGGCCTACTACTCCTTCGGCGGCTGGAAGAACTCACTTTTCGGCGACACCCACGCGCACGGCACGGAAGGCGTCGGATTCTTCACCCGTGGCAAGGCCGTGACCACCCGCTGGCTGGATCCGAGCCACGGCGGCATCAACCTCGGCCTCCCCCAGAACAACTGACGCTTGCACTCCCGAAAGGATTTCCGTTCATGACTTCCACCATTGAAAACGGCCTGTCCTCCACCGTTGGCACCGGTTCGCGCCCGGCCGTCGACGCCGCCGCGGTCGCCGCCGCGGCCAAGCGAGCATACGAGCTGGACCGCAAGCACGTCTTCCACTCCTGGTCCGCCCAGGATCTGCTGGACCCCATGGTCATCTCGGCCGCCGAGGGCTCGTACGTGTGGGACGGCGAGGGGAAGAGATACCTCGATTTCTCCTCCCAGCTGGTGAACACAAACATCGGACACCAGCACCCCGCCGTCGTCGCCGCCATCGCAGCCCAGGCTGCGAAACTGTGTACCATCGCACCCAGCTACGTCAACGAGGCCCGCTCCGAAGCCGCACGCCTCATCGCCGAGCGAACCCCGGGCGAACTGAACAGGATCTTCTTCACCAATGGCGGCGCGGACGCCAATGAACACGCCGTCCGCATGGCGCGCCTGCACACCGGCAAACAGAAAGTCCTCTCCGCCTACCGCTCGTACCACGGCGGTACGCAGCTCGCCATCAACCTGACGGGCGACCCCCGCCGCTGGCCCAACGACAACGGCTCCACCGGCACCATCCACTTCTTCCCGCCGTATCTTTACCGCACAGCCTTCCACTCCACCACGGAAGAAGAGGAAAGCCGGCGCGCCCTGGAGCACCTCGAGCTGCTCATCGCCTTCGAGGGGCCATCCACCATCGCGGCCCTGATCCTGGAATCGATACCCGGAACCGCCGGAATCTACGTCCCGCCCGCCGGGTACATGCAGGGCGTCCGCGAACTGTGCACCAAGTACGGCATCGTGTTCATCGCCGACGAAGTCATGGCCGGCTTCGGCCGCACGGGCAAGTGGTTCGCCGTCGAGCACTTCAACGTCGTCCCGGACCTGCTGACCTTCGCGAAGGGCGTCAACTCCGGGTATGTACCACTCGGTGGAGTCGCTATCAGCCCTGAAATCGCCGACACCTTCGGCAAGCGGGCCTACCCCGGCGGGCTGACCTACTCCGGCCACCCCCTCGCTACCGCGGCAGCCGTCGCCACCATCAACGCCATGGAACGCGAAGGCATCGTGGAACACGCCGCCTTGTTGGGCGAGACCGTGATCGGACCGGCCCTGGCCGGCTTCGCTGCACGGCACAAATCGGTAGGCGAAGTCCGCGGCAAGGGCGTCTTCTGGGCCATCGAGCTGGTCCGCGACCGTGAAACCCGGGAACCCCTGGCCGCCTACGGTTCATCAAGCCCGGAAATGAACCAACTCGTGGCCGCCTGCAAGTCCCGCGGGCTCATCCCGTTCGCGAACTTCAATCGGATCCACGTGGTTCCGCCGTGCAACATCCGCGAGGAGGACCTCAAGGCCGGCCTGGCCATCCTCGACGAAGTCCTGGACATCGGGGACGGCCTGGTTCCCTAGGTGCGTAGCGGAAACGTCGGATCCCCGTGGGTTCTCGCATCCGCACCGACTCGCTTACTTCTATCGCCGATAACGGGCGTTCAGTCGCTCCGCCATCTAGGTGAATCCAGGACGGTTTGACTTCTGCTATCTCCGTTCGGCCACTCAGGAGTTCGGCGGTCCTGGAAACCGACTGGAGAGGCTAAAGGGGGAAACGGGTGTGCATTACTGTGCACACCTTGGCCGGCGGACTGGGCCGTACCGAGGTTGGACTGGCTCGGATTGGCTATGTTTTTGGGAGTTCCCGGTTTTCAAGGCCTGGAGCTCGGTTCGAGTCCCACCTCGGGCACAGTGTTTCCGCAGGTCAGGGGGCCTTTGGCCCTCTGACCTGCGGAAATCAGTTTTTTGCGGGCGCCCCTTCAGGGCTTTTTGTGGTCCTCCGCCTCGCTTTCCTGGTCGGGGGAGTGGCTTGCGGTCTTGCTTCTTCATGGTGGGGCGGGTGCCGTTCTAAATGACTTCCACCTGAATTGGTTGCGGGTTCTCTGCCCAGACGCGCAGCGTCGGGCCCCGGTGAAACCAGGCAGCACGGAACCCCTTCCGCGCGCGACTCTGCCGGGCGTCCCCGTCTTTGACGAGCTCGACGGGCCGAAGGGCCCAGGGCGCGGATTTGACCGGCGGTGAGTTCTCCGCCGTTCATGCGGTGGCCAGGCTGCGTTCGCGGATGAAGACATTGAGGGCGGCGAGTTCTGCTGGTGTTTCGGACATGATGAGTTGTTTCATGGGTTCCCTGACGCTCCGGTAGGACTCGGCCGGTATCCACGCCTGGTTGAGGGCTTTGATGCGTTTGGTCCAGGACGGTGCGGGTTGCCCGAGCCGGTGCGCGATGTAGTTGGTGATCCCGGCCAGGGCCGCGGACCAGTGCGGGTCCTTGAGCCGGGGGCTGCGCCGGAGCAGCGGTCTTCCGGCTTTGAGGGATGCGGCGGCGTAGTCGGCTAGCATCTTGATGGCGAACTCGAAGTCCCGTGAGCTGATCAGCTGGGCGAACGTGTCGGCGTAGTCCCGCCGCGCCGGGTCGTAATCCCTGCCGCGGGGGAAGTGGTCGGTGGCAGTCAGCGACAGCCCAAGGGTGTGGAGGACGGCCATGGTCTTTCCTAGCTCGGCTCGCTCGTGGCCGGCCTCGAGGTCAACGATGAACTTCCGTGAAACCCCGGCCGCCACCGCGAGCGACTGCTGCGAAAGCCCGCGCTCCTGGCGCCGGGCACGGATGACGGCGCCGGCGGCCTCTGGCGTGTCGATGCTGGTTTCAGGTGTCATGGGGTCCTCCCTTGGAGTTCCCATTATGTCACCGAATGGTGACAGCGGCATTGGCGCGCTGACCGGATTGATCTGCATGCGGCCTCGATCGCGGAGGTGGAGCGTTCGTTCGCGGAAACCTTCGCCGCGGCGGGCGTGGCCCTGGACGGTGAGCTGGCCAGGGCCACGGCGGAGGGCACGGGTGGTTATCCGTTCTTGATCCAGTTGATCGGCTATTACCTTTGGCAGGAAGCAGAAAAGGCCGCGGGCGGTCTGGATGGCGCCGCTGTCAGCCGGGCGGTGACGGCGGGCCGGCGTCGGAACGAGCGGGTGGTCATTGAAGCGGCGCTGTCCACGACGTCCGGGCGGGACCGTGATTTCCTGCAGGCCATGGCCGAAGATCCCGGGCCGTCATCGACCACCGATATTGGCAGGCGTACCGGGATGCGGCCGAATGCCGTCGGTAACTACCGGACGCGGTTGATGGATGCGGGTCTGATCGAACCGGCAGGTTACGGGATCGTGGACTTCGCCATCCCTGGACTGTGCGAATACATGACCGCTGGTCCGGCCAGGAAATAAGCCGCGCGGCCGGCAGAAGTGCGGATCTCCCTCGTCCATAAGGTGGCATTCCCGGTGTGTTGACAGTGTCAACCCCTTTGCCTTCGGACCGGGTCGTACATCGGCCGGACTGGCTCGGATTGGCTATGTTTTCGGGAGTTCCCGTTTTCAAGGCCCGGAATGCGGTTCGAGTCCCACCTCGGGCGCAGCATTCCCCCTCGCCGAGCCAGGGCGTGCACAGTGTGCACACCCTGGCTCTCCTGGAAGGCACGAGGCCCGGTATTCTTGCCGTAAAAACAGTCCCTGATGCTGTCTGGCCTAGAGCAGCTGGAGGCGGCTAGGCATCGATCACCAAGTCGGTTCGCGCGGTGGAGCAGCAGGGGAGGAACTTGCCTGCATCGATTTCCCGTGCCCGGATCCCGCCCTGGTGGTTCATCTCGACCTCCCCGGAAAGCTTGACGACCTTGCAGGAGCCGCACATGCCCTCCTTGCAGTTCGCGCCGATCCTGACGCCCGCACGCTGGGCCACCCCGAGGATGTGTTCGGCGGGGTCGATGCGCACGTTAACGCCGGTGCGCATGAAGGACAGGGTGAGGCTTCCCGTTCCGACAGTGTCGAAGGTCGAGGCATCGGCGGACCCGGCCTCCGGTCCCACGTCCCGACTGCCGTCGGATGCCTCGGGACAAGGCACGTCCGGGTCGACGGTTTCCAGCGGCAGCCCCGTGGCCATCAGGGTCCCCTCAGCGTCGTAGCCCGGCTCGTAGAGCCCGAACGCGGTGGGCTGGCTTTCGTAGTAGTCCTCGGCGGAATGGGCGATTTCCTCGGCGATTTCCTCTGCAATGTCCACTGCAAGCGCGAGCTCCGCCTGGTATTCAAGGATCGTCTGGCGGTCTCCCGAGAAGAATTCCATGTAGATGGAGGTGTCGTCGACGCCGACTTTCTTGAGGAGCTCGGTGGCGGTGTTCAGGTAACCCTCGGGGCCGCAGGCATAGACCTGGCGGCCGTTGGCATCGGGGGCCACCTCGTCGATCATCGCCGCCGTCAGCCTTCCGGTGAGCCCTTCCCAACCCTCGGGTTTGCTGCGGTCGCCCAGGGAGTAGAAGACCTTGACGCGCGAGTCCACGGAGGCGATGTAGGCGAGCTCCTGGTGGAAGGCAAAGTCTCCGGCCGCCGCTCCGTGGTAGAGCACTACGACATCGGCCTGTCCGGGCAGGGAGTGGATGGTCCGCACCATCGACATGATGGGGGTGATGCCGGCGCCGGCGGCCAGGAACAGGTACCGTGCCCGCCGGTCGGCATCCGGCAGGTGGAATGCCCCGACCGGTCCGAGCATGTCGAGAACGGTGCCGGGTTTTACGTTCTCGTGCACCCACGGCGAGACCTGTCCCGTGGGATCGCATTTGACTGTGATGTCGAAGGTCCAGGGCTTGGTGGGCGAACTGGACAGCGAGTAGCTGCGGTCCACCGCGTCCTGGCCCTCGCCGTTCACCGGAAAGGCGACGTTCACGTACTGGCCCGGACGGAACGCCAGCGGCGCGCCGTCGCACCGGCGGAACACGAAGGTCATCATGCCGCCCACCTCGGGAACGGTCTCGACACATTCGGCCATGAACTCCTGCGGATGCCAGGGGCCCAGTGCGCGGGCGGCGCTTGCGGGTCCCTCGGTGCTGCCCATCACCCTGTTCCACGGCATCTCAAGACCGCGAATGCGCTGTGGTTCCTGAATGGCCGTTTCAGTGAGGAGTTCAATCATGCCAAGTGCTCCTGCACGCGCTGCACGTACCAGTTGATGAACGCCTCCACCTGGTATTCGCTCTTCATGTACGGGCCGGGCTCGTAGGCGGGGCTGCTGGCGCCCTTCTGGCACAGCTCCACGAACGCCTTGTCCTGCAGATTGGTCTGCTTCCAGGTGTAGGTGAGTTTCTCCAGATCGTAGTCGACGCCCTCCTCGGCGTCGTCAGCCACCAGCCAGGTGGTGCGTACCAGTGTCTGGTGTTCGTTGATGGGGAAGACGGCGAACGTGATGACGTGGTCCCCGAGGAAATGGAACCAGCTGTTTGGCTGCAGGTGCATCGAGCAGCGACCAAGGCGGAAGTCCCGCAAGTCACCGAGCAACTTCTTGGAGAGCCTTCGCCCATCGGGCGAGAACGATTCGCCTTCACCGTCGAGCGATTCCCGTGAGATCCGAATTCCCGCGATGCGCGTGTCAAGCTCCTCGACGACCTCATAGGGAAGGCCATAGCGTCGGCAACGCTCCTCGAGCGAGGACTGTGCTTCCTTGTTGCGGTCCCACACTTCTTCGAGATGGGCCGGAATCAGGCCCTCCGTCAGGCCCCAGGTGGGAAAGAGGGAGCAGGCGAGTTCCGGGTGGCCGTCGCAGTGGTAGCACTCACGGTTGTTCTCCATGACGAGCTTCCAGTTGCCCTCCTCGATGATGTTCTGCTGGTAGGCGATTTTCGTCTTCGACAGATCGTGGGGCGCGAGGTAAGGCTCGAAGATCTTTCCGGTTTCGTCGAAATCCGTCGGCGGTTCGTCCGCAATGCAGACGAAGACGAGTCCGGCGAAGACGCGGCTGTGGGCGCGCTTGAGGCCGAAGCAGCCCTTGTCGAACTTCGTTTCCCCCGGTGCCGAGGCGTGGATCAAATCGCCGTTGGGGGAGTAGGTCCAGGAGTGATAGCCGCATACCAGGTTTCCCGTTGACCCCGCAGGTTCGGTCAGGACGCGGGCGCCGCGGTGGCGGCACACGTTGTGCAGGACGTTCACGCCGCCGTCGTCGTTGCGCAGCACGATCAGGGAGTAGGGCCCGTAGTCGACGGTGACGTAGTCGCCCGGCTCGGGCAGTTCGGCGATGCTAGCGGCAAAGATCCAGTGCTGGCCAAAAATGGCCTCCATGTCGATGTTGAAAATCGTCGGATCGGTGTAGAAGGGGGCATTGAGGGAATACCCCACGCGCCGGAACTCGAACAACTCGGTGATTTCCGCCAGCTGCTCGGCAGGCAATGATGAAGCGAGTTTTCGACGTGAATTGAGGGGCGCGTTCACTGGAGCAGGCATGTGTTTCCTCCCGGGAGGGCTGGGTAAGGGGCGATCCATCGAGACCCGGGCTAGTGGGTGCAACCGCCGTTGTCGAACGTTTTATTCATGAGATTAGGGCCGATCGATCTGCAGCAAAAGCGCAAGATTTAGGAGATAACAGTGCACAATGGTTGCATGATCGATCCACGCCTCATAACACTTCGAGTGTTTGCCCAGTGCGGCACCATTGGCGCGACCGCGGAGCTCACAGGTTATTCTCCCTCTGCCGTCTCCGCGCAATTGCGGGAGTTCCAGCGCGTGCTTGGAATGCAGCTGCTGACGAAGGACGGCCGGGGTGTGCGGTTGACCGCCACAGGCCGTTTTCTCGTGGCGGGTTCGGACACCCTCATTGCCGAATGGGAGAGCCTGCGCGCTGCGGCCATGGAGGCCGGCGACCAGATGCCCTCCCGTTTTGGCCTCGGCGGATTCTCCACCGCGGCCGCCCAGTTGCTCGCGCCGCTGGCCGCCACCCTGCGCTCAACACACCCTTTGCTGGAGGTGCAGGTACTCGAGGCCAACCCGGCCCGCTGCTTCGACTTGTTGGTTGCCGAGCGAATCGACATCGCGGTCATCGTCGCCATGCAGTCCGACACCTACGTTGAGGACGATCAGCGCTTCGAGCAGACCGTTCTGCTCGACGATCCCCTGGACGTGATCATTCCCTCCGACCACCCGTTGGCATCGCGGGAAAAAGTGACCCTCGAAGAGCTGGCGTCGGAACCCTGGATCACCGAGGCCGCCGGATCCACTTACCATTCCCTGTTCACCGCGGCGTTCACGGCAGTCGGGGTGACGCCGCGGATTGCCCATGAGGCCGTGGAATGGGAAACCCAGATCGCCTTCGTTGGTGCGGGGCTCGGCGTGGGCCTGCTGCCGCGACTGGCGCCACTGCATAGCGCCGAAAACGTGGTTCGACTGCGCATTACTGGCAAGGGGAAGCCCTCGCGCCGCATTGTCGCTGCGGTGCGCAGTGGCAGCATCGCATCGCCCTTGATCCAGGAGTCGCTCGGCATCCTGAGGGTCAACGCCAATCGGATCCTCACCGCCCGACCCGAAGACGATCTCTGAAATCCCATGGCCGCGATTCGTTGCGGACAGGCAAGCAGGTCCCGAAGACGGCGGCACGTCCGCGCGGCCGGCCTTCTACTGCATCCTCACGCCCACTGGCCTGGCGGGGCGCTCTTTCAGATCGACGGCACGCGGCGGAGCCTTGCTGGACATCGCCTGGCGGGACGGCGCGCTGATGCCACGATCACTCCTTCCCGGGACGGTGGGCTCACGATCGAAGTCGACGACGACATCCGTCCTCATGTCACCGCGAGCGGTGGTACACCGGTCACGCCCTCTGTCGAGTCGTCGTCGCGGGCCGGACGCTCTCGGTGGAGCTGGCCGGCCCTCTGGGGCGAGACCTATTTCGGCACAGAGAAAAGTAATCCATAAAGCCAAGACGATAGGAAACATCCATGACCCCTCTAACGCCTCCCCTCCCTCCGATGGGTTGGAACAGCTGGAACTGCTACGAAACGACGGTCACTGAAGCGGAGGTGCCGGCAAACGCGCGCTTCATGGCGGGGCACTTGCTCCCATACGGCTGGGACACCGTGGTGGTGGACATCGATTGGGCCGACGCCACCGCACGGTCTCACGGCTACAACGAGGACGCCCCGCTGGAACTGGGTTGTTATCGTGGGGGACGCCCCGTTGAACCTTGCGCTCGATTCCGGCAGCCTGGGCTTCTGTTTAGCGCCCGGGGGGCCGAGTGGACGAGCTTTGGACGAAGAAGGCAATAGAGCCACGCGCCTTGATCGCACCGTCGGAAGCTGCACGGGGGAC
The DNA here is from genome assembly GCF_030209755.1 of Arthrobacter sp. efr-133-TYG-118. Taxonomy (GTDB): domain Bacteria; phylum Actinomycetota; class Actinomycetes; order Actinomycetales; family Micrococcaceae; genus Arthrobacter. The sequence goes on from NZ_JARVRH010000007.1 coordinate 17,439, forward strand.
GCCCCGGCGAGTATGGCTATTGATGTGACACTGGCAGCTCATGGCGCGGCATTGTTGCGATTCACCCCGTAGCCAGTGCCTCGGGGGAGGCGGCGATTACGCGCTCCGGACTCGACAACCGGCGCTACGAGGATGTCTGTTCCAAACGAGTACCGCCGCGCACCTGTTCCGATCGTCCCGCCTCGACTCTTGACTCGCGGCTCCACCGCACCCGCCCCGGCACTTAGAATTGCGGTCTATGAGTCAAAAGCCCGTGAGTTCCGATCCCATGGGGTCGAAGGCGTCGCGATCGTTGCCCGCCGTCCGCGCCGCGAAGCCGGCAACCATCCTTGACGTTGCGGCTGCCGCCGGTGTCTCCCGCCAGACGGTTACGCGGGCCATGAACGGTATGCCGGGCATCAAGTCTTCAACGCGGGAACGCGTCCTTGAGCTCGCCCGTGAACTCAACTACACGCCCAGCCGCTTCGCTCGCGGACTTGTACAGGGCTCCCACGTTTCGGTAGGCCTGGCCATCCCCGACTTAGGTAATCCGTACTATCCGGCTTTCGCCTCCAGTGTCGTCGAACAAGCAACCGCAAGGGGCTGGCACGTGGTAGTTGACGACTTCGGCCACGGTGGACGCAGCGCTCTTGATGCCGTCGAGCGCCTCGCTCCACAAGTGGATGCTGTCATAGGGTATTTAGGCGCGGACGCAGACCGTGCGCTAGTCCTGATGTCTGGCCGGCCACTGGTTGCGCTGGACTTCGCGGACGAAGGGTTCGCAGGTGCCTCCATAGCATTCGATTACGCCCGCGCGGCCTCAGCCGCCGTCGGGTATCTTCGCCGGCAGGGTCGTCAGCGCATTGTCTACATCGACTGGCCGGGCGCGGGAGCAAGCACCGGCACTCTGGATCCGCTTGGCCGAGGCCTATCTGTCCGCGGCAGCGCATTCGCCGCGCTGCTGTCGGATGCTTCCCCGGGAACTTCGACCCAGTCCGCGAGTCCCCATTCAGTCGTAAGGGCAGCGGGCGAGTCTGCTGCTGCCGCCAAGGAAGCCGTGGAAGCCCTGCTCGAACGGTCTCCCGATACCGACGCAGTCATCGCCTTCAACGACCTCATGGCGGCCGGGGCCCTCAAGGCGTTGGCCCAGGCCGGGCGAAACGTGCCCGTTGATTGTGCCGTGCTGGGCATGGATGGCATTCCCCTCGGCGAACTCCTCACCCCCGAGCTCTCCACACTGGGACTTGACCTGCGAGAGGTCGGCCGGACCGCCGTCGAACTCCTGGACGGCCTCCTCAGTGGTGCAATTCAGCCAGGAACTCCGGAGGTGCGGCGGGTTATCCGCCATGAGCTTCTGTTGCGCGGCTCCGCCTAGCGTCCGGGACCCTGTTCAGCCGCGAGGAATTTCGGTAAGCTTGCCACGTTTCGTGAACGTTCACGAAATTTTCGTAGGTACGCTCCCACCCAGGGAGACCACCTCACAAACTTGCGAATCGAGGACTCCTTTTGGCCGATGAATCCATCACCGCGGCACCTGCAATGACGCTGGCATTTGCCCCGAAGCGTGAGCTGGACCTGAATTCCAGCTACGTCCGAGAGCTGGAGGACAGAGGCCCGTCGCGGAATACCAAGCCGGCTCGCGCACGCCTGAAGACTGATGCCCCGCGGGTGCTGCTTAACGGCACGTGGCGCTTCCGCGTCTGGGATGGCGCGCGGCAGGTACCCGCCGACGGGTGGCAGCTCGGAGCGTCCGGCGAGACTGCGGGCTGGGAGGAACTTGAGGTTCCCTCGAGCTGGCCCATGCATGGCCACGGCACACCGTGGTACACCAACGTCCAATACCCCTTCGCGGTTGAGCCCCCCCACGTTCCCGACGCGAATCCGATCGGCGACTACTTGCTGGATTTCGACGCCGGCCCCGAGTTTTTTCCTGCATCTGTCCTGGGCTTCGATGGAGTTGACTCTGCTGGCACCTTCTGGCTCAACGGGACCCTGCTCGGGACCTCTCGCGGCAGCCGGCTAACCCACGAGTTCGACGTTTCGGGGGTGTTGCGGCCGGGCCGAAACGTCCTGGCGGTTCGGGTGGCGCAGTTCTCCGCAGCGAGCTACCTCGAGGACCAGGACATGTGGTGGCTGCCAGGCATCTTTCGCGACGTAACCCTGCAGGCCCGCCCCGCCAAAGGCGTGGACGATGTCTTCGTGCACGCCGGATACGACCACGTCACGAGAGAAGGCAAGCTCCTGATTGAGGCGACCCGGGCAGGCGAGGCGATTGACGCCGTCGTACGCGTGCCGGAATTGGGGATCGAAGTGCCGGCCGGCACGGAAGTCCGTATTCCCGACGTCCAGCCCTGGACGGCTGAAACTCCGCGACTGTATTCCGCGGAGGTCGTGGCGCCGGGGGAGACCGCAAACGTGTGGCTCGGCTTCCGGACGATTACTATCGAGGACGCCCAGTTCAAGGTGAACGGACGGCGGATCCTGATCCGAGGCGTCAACCGGCACGAGCACGATCCGCGCCTCGGGCGCGTGGTCACGCCGGAACGCCTGGAAGGTGAACTCCGACTCATGAAGCAGCACAACATCAACGCCGTCCGCACCTCGCACTATCCGCCACACCCGTCCTTCCTCGAGCTTGCCGACGAGTTGGGGTTCTACGTGATCCTCGAGTGTGACCTTGAAACCCACGGTTTCCACGGCGCGCAGTGGGCCCAGAACCCCAGCGGCGATCCCCTCTGGCGTGACGCGTTCCTGGACCGCATGCGCCGGACCGTGGAGCGGGACAAGAACCACGCGAGCGTCATCATGTGGTCTCTTGGCAACGAGTCGCACACCGGGGAGAACCTGGAGGCAATGTCCCGCTGGGCAAAAGACCGGGACCCCTCGCGCCCCATCCACTACGAAGGGGACTGGGCCTGCCCCTACGTGGACGTCTATTCGAGAATGTACGCGAACCAGGCGGAGACGGAATTGATTGGCCAGGGAATTGAACCGGCCCTCGACAATGCGGAATTTGACGCCCGTCGCCGTACGATGCCGTTCATCCTCTGTGAGTATGTGCACGCAATGGGCAATGGGCCGGGCGGCATGTCCGAATACCAAGAGCTTTTCGAGCGCTATCCGCGGCTCATGGGTGGATTCGTCTGGGAATGGATCGAGCACGGGATTTCGCGACGGGACCATGAAGGCCGCGAGTACTTCGTCTATGGTGGCGATTTCGGGGAGGAGATCCACGACGGCAATTTCGTGACCGACGGACTCGTGGACGCCGACCTGAATCCCCGGCCCGGCCTCCTGGATTTCAAAAAGGTCATCGAACCCCTAGCAATCACTGTTGCATCGGATTGGAATTTCTTTGCCGTGCGGAACAGCTTCGATTTCGTCGATACAAGCCACCTGGAATTCCACTGGCGGCTTGAAATCAACGGCGAAATCCACCAGTCCGGCGTCGCGGGGGCGGACGCTGTGGGGCCGGGCGCGGAAGGGCGTGTGGCCCTGCCAGCCGGGCTGCTGGCGGCCGCAGGGAGCTCGACGGCGGTGCTTACCGTGAGCGCAGTCCTCGCCAGCGACTCCGGGTGGGCCGCGGCCGGGCACGAGATCGCTTGGGGCCAAGGGGTGGTCAACCGACCGAAGCTGCCCGAGGTTGATTCCCCGTCCCCGGTTGAGGACCAGGACCAGGCGATCGTTGTGGGGCCGGCACTCTTTGATCGCGCCAGCGGGCGGCTGATTGCCCTGGGCGATCTGTCCGTCAAGGAATTCCGGCTGAATCTTTGGCGTCCGGACACCGACAACGACAACGGCCGTGATTTTGAACAGCCCGATGCGCGTCCCCTCGCTGAGCAGTGGAGGGAGGCAGGCCTCGATCGGATGCATTCACGGCTGATCGGACTGGATGCGGAAATTACCGAGGCTGGCGTGGAGGAGTTGGTCGTCCGGACACGGATCGCAGCTGCAGACAAGAAGTTCGGTGCTTTCGTGACGTTCAGATGGCAAGGAGGAGGTAACCGCGCAGCTGTCCATGCGGAGGTGATGCCGGACGGTGACTGGCCAGTGCCGTGGGGACGGATTGGCGTCGAGTTGGTCCTGGCGGGAACTGCCCGCAACGTCACGTGGTTCGGCGACGGGCCGCACCAGTCCTACCCCGATACGGGGCAAGGCGCCCGGACGGGTTGGTACTCCCTTTCGGTCGACGAATTTGATGTCCCTTATGTCCGCCCGCAGGAGTCCGGTGCCCGCGGGGCCGTGGACACCGCAGAACTCCGCTTTGATTCCAGTGGCCTTGCCGTGCATGCCGAGTCCTGCTACTTCACGGTGCGGCCATACAGCCTGCGGACGTTGGCTGACGCCGAACACCAGCCGGACCTGGCGGTGGACGGCGATACGTATGTCTACCTTGATGCCGCGATGCACGGTGTTGGTACGGCGGCATGCGGTCCGGGAGTCCTCGAGAAGTACCGGCTTGAGGCCCGGGCCGCCGAATTCGGATTCGCCTTCGACATCTTGTGACCAGGGTGACGTAGCGGGATCCGTGCCCGACGCCGGGCTGGCGGCCTATGCGGCCAGCCCGGATGGGGCGCATTCCATTCCCTCGTTGAGGATCTAGTCATCCTCGTTGTTCCGAGTGTCCGCGGACACAACGAGGTGCTTGTAGCTGCGTCGGTGGGCGAAATACCCGCGGTAAGGAAGGACGATGACGGTGTCGATTCCGCCTTTCCATGCAGGAATAAGGTTCTGCAGGCTCCTGCGTTCGGCATCATCCGGGAATTGGGGCATGAGGCATTGTTCCCGGACTGATCCGAGAGCGCCATCCTATGAATGCAGATGCGCACCCGATATCCTCCGATCAGCGTCCAGTTATGAGGCAACACCATGAAACGCATTAGGTTATCGCGATGTCTGGTTCCGTCCCTGCTTCTCACCATGCTGCTGACATCGTGCGGCGGCAAGGTAACGGGCGGACCGGGAACGGCGGAGCCCACGGCGAACGCCACTAGCTCAACTCCTGGTTATGCCAGCAGCGTCGTTCCAAGCAGTGGCCCGATAGCATGCGTTGATTGGGTCCGGTTCGAGACCCCTCAGGACCAATACGACAAGGCTGCCGTGGTGCTCATCGGAAAGTCTGTTGGCGAGGTCGGCCTGACCACCATTTACGGCTCCAAGGCCGCAACCCACCTTCTTGAAGTCGAGCAGGTTCTCAAGGGGAATCCCGGTGAGGGGAACCTACGCATCTCATCCATGCCCCAGACCTGCTTTGGAAGCGAGTCCTACCTCGACGGCGATCCGCTCGACACCAGTCAGAGGGTTATCATTTTTGAGACCAAGCAGGGCGGCGAGTGGTTCACAATGACCCCCGCACAAGGAGTCTTGCCATTCCCCAAAGACTCGAAGCTTCCCTTTCACTGAGCCCAGCCCTTGCCCATGAACTGCCGATAAATCCCTTAGACATACTCTCGTGTAGTTGTCACCAGCCTTGACATTGGGACGGCGGCTATTGGTTCGGATGCTATCCGGCAAGTTGCCGGTGCCCTTCACCCTGTTGCTATACGGGACGCATCCACAGTTGGCTTCGGGGTTCCCGTCCCGAGGACCTCCGGCGACGCGGAAAAGGTTTAGTCTCGGAGGTATGGGCAGCGATTCCGTACCGGGCGGGAGGTTCCCGGATACTCCGTCCTACGATGTGCACCGCCGGGTCGTGGAGACGTACGCCCGGGATCTCTCCAATAGCAACAGCCTGCTGGATGCCCTCGCCAAGCGCACGAGGCGCGGAGGGCGCAAGGCCGAGTTCGAGTTCACGTCCACTCCATACGACTTCTGCGAGGTCCTCTGCGTGGCGTCCCCGGAGACCGCCGTGGCCTTGCTAGACGCGGGGATCACCTCGGCAGACGAAGCCGTGGTGTTCCTCGAAGAGCAGGGGCTCGAGGACCTCGTCGAGGACAACCACGACGCGGCGGAGGCGGCGCTCCGCTGGGCGGCCATGCCTTCGGAGGTGCTCGACCGTTTCCAGCACTCGCCCGTGTCCTTCTATGAGGATCCGGAGGGCTTCGAGGAGAAGCTGGGGGAGGACCTGCTCGGCAAGCTTCGGGGGCACCGGACGGTTTGGGCCGCCGTGCAGGAGCGCAGGATCGATCTGCGGGCCATCCTTCAGATCGGTATCTCGCGGTTCCTTGACGCCGAGGACGACGACGGTACTCTTTGTGGGATGCTGGCCAGCCTGAAGTCGGGCGCAGATCAGCCGGTCCTGGCCGAGGAGATCAGCGGCTGGATCGAACGGTTCGGGATCGGGCTCGCGACCCCGAATGAGGTCAAGACGGGCGTCTACCGGCTCGCGGTGCGGCACGGCGGCGACTTCGCTGCCCGGATCCCGCGGGATCTGCGCACCATGAGGCTTGCCAGCGGCCTCTCGCGTGCCGCCTACGGCGGGAGGCGCGGTCTCGACTTCGAGCGGCGCCTGATCCTATTCGGGGCTGAGGTCTTGGCCGCGGCATCGCGGGTGGAAGGGCAGTCACTCCTGCCGGGCGAGCGCGACCTGATGAGGCTGGTCGACGCGGGGATCACCGCCCCGCAGGCGGCCGAGGGGTATCTGAGGGGGATGAGTGCGACCCAGATGATCGGGGTGCACCGGGACGGCATGGTCCCGGGCGTCCCGGACGGCTGGATCTGACGTCCGCCCCGCAGGTTCAGGGGCCCGGGCCGCACCTTCGACCTGGACGACGCGGCAGCGTGCCGGGGCTGTGCAGTCCGGAACCGGTGGCGGGAAAGTAAGGCTCCTCCTGGATCCGACTTTGGCGTGATCGCGGCCGGAGAAGCACCGCCGCACTGATCGAACTTGAGGGTCTATTTTCCATTCCGGCGTGCGCTGGCCGTTGCTGCGATGAGGTGCCTGACGGTTGGCCTCTCCTTGCTCAGGGCTTCTGCCTGCGCTTGAACTGCCTGATCGGCGGCGGTATTCCTTTCCTGGTGTTGGCGCAGGTGATCCTCCCAGGAGCGAACCAGAAACTTCTCCACGAAACGACCCGGGGCGTTGCCATCGGCAAAGAGCCCCCATTGCATCGCGCCGGAGCGTTGTTGTGCTTCGCCGACCTTGCACATCAGCGAGGTGAAGGAATCAACATCGTCGGCAGCGACCTGATAGGTCTTCAGGACCATGACCGGACCGTCTGAGGGGTCGGGTTCAAAGGCCAGTGCGGGTTCGGGCCAATGCGCTGAGGGGGTGAGGTCGAGCTGGCCAATTATCGGCTGCAGCGGCCACGTTGCCACCGACATGGCACAAACACCCAACAGAATGGCGGACATGATCAACACCCAGACGGTGTTCGTCAGCCCGGCAATGCCGCCCCAAAGTAGCGATCCGACCGCCTGGCCACCCATGAAGACCACCATGTATGCGGCAAGGCCCCGTGCTCGCACCCAGTTGGGGAGCATCAGCGGCATCGACGAATTCAAGATGGAGAGCACCACCAGCCATGCGGTGCCCGCCAGAATAAGGACGAGCGCGACCACGATCACGGAGGGGACCATGGCTAGCACCACCGTCGCGGCACCCAGCCCGAGCGCACCTAGGAGACCACCGTAGCCCGCCGACTCCAGGCGCAGGGGGCCGTGAGCAACGACGGGCAGCAACGCCCACAGGGCACTGGCCGGAACGATGAACAACACCGACCGTAGAAGGATTCGCCGCACCGCGGGGGCGCTGCGGATAAATCTCAGACCGGTGCCCAACGCAGCAACGGTGCGCTCCATCGGCAGGGACTGCGCGGCCTGCTTCTTCTCACGCCAGGCTATGAGGACCACCACGACCCCTATGAACGAGACCGCGTTGAGCCCGAACACCAGTGTCGGACCCGATATCGACACCAGCACCCCGGCGATTGCCGGCCCCGCGGCGCGCCCGACATTGACGTTCATGCTGCCGAGCGCTGCAGCCGCTGGAATCTGTGCCCTTGGCACTAGATTCGGCTGGATCGCCTGCCAGGCCGGGGCCGTCAGGGCCTGACCACATCCCATTAGGAACAAAAGCACCAACACCACTACCGGAGTGGTCACACCGGCCCAGGTGAGGACCGCCAGCAGGCCGGCAGTCAACGCCATCGCCGTCTGCACCGAAATGAGCAAATGACGCCGATCGAGCAGGTCGGCAAGCACGCCGGAAGGCAGGGACAGCAGCATCACCGGCAGCGTGGTCGCGACCTGCACCAGCGAAACCAGGGTGGCCGCATTCGGTTCAGTGACTAGCATCCACTGAGCGCCTACCGTTTGCATCCAGGTGCCCACATTGGAGCCAAGCTGAGCGAACCAGAGGCCTCGGAAGATCACCGAGGCCATCGGCCGCCCAGGTGGACGGCTCGGGGCCCTGACGTACCTGGTCAGCCATCGGCCCCACCTGCCTCGGTTGCCACGTCGGCCTGCCGTACCGTCAGATCAGTTCCGCTCGGCTCGACTCTACGCATTCAATATCCTTGTGGTCAGTAAAATGCCGTCAATTGTGATTGTTGACGGTTGATGCTGCTACTTTGTCGGAGTCGTACCCGGGAGGTTCAGCTCCGCTCCCGATACGAACTAACATGCCAGGCTATCCAAATTGGGAGGATATTCACCGCTTCGAGCAATCCGCGGGGAAGGTTGGGCAGGGACGGCGGCGACTGTCAAAGATTAATCATGTGTCCGGTGAGCCCGTGGAAAGATTCCTGCAGGGCCTCGCTCAGGGTCGGATGAGTGTGGACGTTCCGTGCCAGCTCAGTGGCGGTCAGGTCCCATTTCTGGGCCAACGTGAGCTCGGGCAGCAGTTCGGAGACATCCGGCCCTATGAGATGGCCGCCCAGAAGTTCACCGTGCTGCGTTTCGGCGATCAGCTTGACGAAGCCCGTGGGCCCTCCCAAGCCGTGCGCTTTGCCGTTGGCCGTGAACGGGAACGTGCTGACCTTGATGTCATGGCCTTCGTCGCGGGCCTGTTGTTCGGTAAGGCCGAAGCTGGCGACCTGCGGCTGGCAGAATGTGGCGCGCGGCATCATGCGGTAGTCGCCCAAGGGCATGGTCTCTGCTCCGGCGATGGTTTCGGCAGCCACAACGCCCTGCGCCTCGGCGACATGGGCGAGCTGAAGCTTGGCCGTCACATCACCGATCGCGTAGATGTGTGGAACATTGGTCCGCATGTAGTCGTCAATGGCGATCGCTCTTCGGTCGGTTGTTAGCGCCACCCCCGTGCTTTCCAGTCCGAAGCCGCTGACATTCGCGGCAAACCCGATCGAGACCAGCACCCTGTCTGTCCGGAGGCTTCCGGCCGCACCGTCGGCGCCGGTGTAAGTGACAACGACTGATGACCCCTCATCCAGCACCGTTTCCACCTTCGTCGAGGTGAGGATCGGGATCCCCAGCTTCTTGTACTGCTTGAAGATTTCCTTGGAAACATCAGCGTCCTCGGTTGGGAGCGCTCGGTCCAAGAACTCGATGATCGTTACGTCGACCCCATAGTTGCGCAGGACGTAGGCGAACTCCATGCCAATGGCCCCGGCGCCGACTATCACGATGGATCGGGGCAGCTCCCGGTCCAGAATCTGCTCCTCATAAGTCAAGACATTCGCGCTTGACACGACCCCGGGCAGCATTCGCACGGTCGATCCGGTGGCGATGATGGCGTGGTCGAAGGTGAGGGTCTGGGTTCCCCCGGCGTTCAGGTCCACGTCCATCCTGTGGCTGTCCTTGAAGGTTCCGGAGCCGTCGTATTCGGTGATCCCGTTCTTCTTCATCAGGAAATGCACGCCCCGGACCCGTCCGTCGGCAACCTGGCGGCTTCGGTCAAAGGCGGCGCCAAAGTCAAAGGACACGTCGCCCGTGATCCCGAACATTTCCCCCTGAGTATTGAATATATGTGCAAGCTCTGCGTTGCGCAGCAGGGCCTTCGATGGGATGCAACCGACATTAAGGCACACACCGCCCCAGTACTTCTTCTCGACCACCGCCACCCGCAGGCCAAGCTGCGCGGCACGAATCGCCGCGACATAGCCGCCGGGGCCAGCCCCGAGGATCACGACGTCGAAGTGTTCACTCATGACAACCAACTCTCCTTGGGTTCGGGCACGGGGTAACCCACCGATGACGGCAGATTCAGCATAGTTGCGATATGGCCCGCGCACCCGTGAAATTCGCCTCCCTGCCCCGTAGACACGAGGACCGGGACATGCCCGCCGATAGCCCGTTCTGCCAGCAAACGCCTGCTGCGGCAGGATAGTCGCATCCTTCGGACCTGACGGTTTGGTGCAAGATTCTCCGGGTGACAAATACGGCTGCGCTTCATGGTGCGGGACGTTGACGATAGTGAACCCAGGGTAGAGGCTTGGAACCAGCACCACGTCGGCCGAGCCTGCGGGAGAGTCCATGCCAAAGCCATCCGTCGTCCTCCTTCACAGACCATTCGCTGATTCGTCCAGCATTTTAGTGGCGAGCCCGCGCGGTGCCCGGCTCCGGATGACGTATACAACTACGCCGCGACATTCCTTCACCAACATCTCCTGAACGAATGGCGCTCCCCCGGGACTAGCGAGCCTCGCCGAGATCCACTCACCGACGGTCTTCTCACCCCGGAAAACTCCGCCCTCCTCCTCATCGACTACCAGCCAACACAAGTGCAGTCGATCAACTCGATCGACAGAGCGCAACTCATCCGAAACATCGCGACGACGGTAAAGCTCGCTCGCACATTCGATATTCCGATCGTCTTATCGACGGTCAACGTGGCCACTGGTCGAAACAAGGGTACGATCCCAGCCCTCGCCGAGCTACTGACCGGCGTGCCCTCGTTGGACGGAACATCAATCAACGCGTGGGAGGATGTGGCATTTCGAGCGGCAGTCAGCGCGACCGCGCGAAAGAAGCTGGTCATAGCCGCGCTTTGGACCGAAGCATGCCTCACCTTCCCCACCCTCGATGCGCTCCGCGAGGGCTTTGAGGTCTTTCCAGTCGTCGACGCGGTCGGCGGCACTCCGGTCATTGCCCACGAAACAGCGATCACGCGTGTCACACGGGCTGGCGCCCAGCCGGTCAGCATTGCCCAACTGGCCTGCGAGCTGCAACGCGACTGGAATCGAACCGACACGGTCCAGGCGTTCGTCGACGAACTCACTGAAGCAGGTATCTTCCTCAAGCTGGGCTAGGAGACCGTTGAAATAGGGCGCATTTGTCTTCGTTGTCGGTACCGCAGGAGCCGTGAAGTCGGCGGATGGCGGGAAGAACCGGATTGCTGCCGTATTCGTATGTGACCAGGTCCTGTAGCAGAAATAAGTCGGCGTAGCCCCGGAAGTCGCCAAACAAGTCGAAGAAGTCGGCGTACAGCGCCAAGGTGTGGCTCAGCGGGCTGGCCTCGGCGGGCGCCCCCGCGAGGGATGCTCAACCGGACGACCGTGAGAAACTGAGCGAATGATTCTGGAGCACGCGATCCTCCCCGTCCGTCCCGGCAGCGAGTCCGAGTTCGAAGAGGCATTCCGGATGGCACGACCTCTGATCAGCCAGCAGACGGGTTTCCGCAGTCTTTCGATTTCACGCTCGATCGAGACCCCAAACCTGTACCTTCTCCTCGTTGAGTGGGATTCGGTCGAAGCCCATACTAACGGCTTCCGTGGGTCCGCAGACTATGAGCGGTGGAGGGAGCTGCTGCACCATTTCTACGACCCTTTCCCGGTCGTTGAGCACTTCACAACGGTGCCATAGCCGATCCTTTCCGGGACGCGTCGAAGAGAATGAGCTCAGACCGACCGTCGTCCGCTGTCACTCCTCGAATCTGCGAGAATCGGGCGACCGGCCGGACGCTGGGAGTCTCCTGCATCCTGATGGATGCCGTGTTGTGTTCGTTCGTGAAGTAGTAAGCCACCGAGGCCGGGTGTGGAGCTCGTGCTGGCGGGAGCCGTGCCTGTTCATCGGTCCCGTGAAGGTCTCCGCTACCGCCGCAGACTTTCCGAGGGCCGTTCCCCAAAGGTGTCCAGATACAAAGCCGAGAAGCGTCCCTGATGGGAGAAACCGCAGCGTTCCGCTATCGAAATGATGGTTTGCTCGCCGGGCTCCGCCTCGAGAAGCATTTCCCGGGCGCGGTCCAGCCGTACCCTCCGCAACAGTTCCGACGGCGTTGCCCCGGTCTCGGAGCGTAGGGCAAGTTGAAGGGTGCGGACCGAAACCCCGAGGTTCTCCGCTATGTCAGGCATGGCGAGTTCCTCCGCTGCGTGACGTTCCAAAAGCTCCCTGAAGCGCCGAACCAGTCTGCTCTCGGCATCTCGGTCGCGGTCCCCGCTTACCGCAGGCGTGTCATCCATTGCCAAGAGCAGTCGGGACAGCATGGTGTCCACCAGAAGCTTCTGGACAAAAACTGGAGCGACGCCTGGGGTCTCGCTGATCATGTCATCGTGAAGTTCGACGACGGATCTCAGGAAGGCTCGCCCGGCAGCCGTAGCGAGGTTCATCGAATACCCAAGGTCCAGGGCTTTCGCAGCGCCCTCGCCATAGACCTGCTCGGCTACGGAAGCGAGTGCCAAGCGACGCACGTAGACGATCAAATGTGGGGTTCCTTGATCCCAGGCCATTGAAAAGGGGCGATCGACGGGTGGAACTGTCGCAACTCTGGGGCTGGAATCCACGGTGTTTGAGCCCACGTCCATGCGGGCGTGCCCCGCCAGTGGAATCTGGATCAGATGGAAGCTCTCCAGGCCTTGGGGGTCGATCCGGACGTCCGCACCGTAGTCCAAGTACTCGATTCCGACGTCGCCTCTGTGCAGGGAGCGCAGCTTCATGTCCACGGACGTTCCACGCGTCCGAGGAACCAGGTCGTGGCCGCAGAACAATGTAGCGATCTTTTCGTGTGCGTCATCGACGTCGGTCGTGGCGACCGTGGGGAGGCCCCTCAAGACGTCGCGCGGAAGAATCCTGACCACTGGCACCCGACTTTCCCAGGGTTTCGCTTTTCGGATGTGCCCTGCGCCAAGTGGATATACCGGTTTTCAGGGTGTGAATAGAGTCACTTCTAGGACAAGTATGACGCAGGTCATATAAAAGCAACAACGAATCCACCTTAGCGAGGTGAGCGGAAGTGAAGAACGTCAAGCTCGTGCACGAGCGGCGCGTGGAGTGGGAACGGACCCACCCACGGCCAATCCCAAGGCCATCCGCGAAGTAGGCGACCGTCCCACCCAAGCAATGAACCATCCCACTGATTACCCATGAAAGGTTTGGCGATGTCCGGACTCTCAGGCAGGACCGCGATCGTAACCGGAGGCGCGACAAAGATCGGCCAAGGCGTAGCTGCCGCCCTACGCGACGCGGGCGCCGCCGTCGTCGTGGCAGATATTGACGCCGCAGGAGGCGCCCAACTCGATGCCCTGGGGAGCGGCATCCACTTTTCGCAGACCGACATCACCGACGATGCGGCGCTGTCCCGCCTCATGGATGAAACTGTCGCACGGCACGGCAGCGTCGACATCCTCGTGAACCTGGCCTGCACTTATAAGGACGACGGTGCGGAATCCGGCCGGAGCGACTGGCTTGAGGCACTGAACGTCAACCTGGTCAGCGCTGTGATGGCCGCAAAGGCCGCACGGCCCCATCTGAAGGCCACCCGGCACGGAGCCATTATTAACTTCACTTCGATTTCCAGTTCCGTTGCCCAGACGGGGAGATGGCTTTACCCCGCCAGCAAGGCGGCCCTTGTTCAACTGACCAGAAGCATGGCGGTTGATTTCGCCGAGGACGGCATCAGGGTCAACTCGGTGAGTCCGGGGTGGGTCTGGAGCAACATCATGGATACCCTCAGCAACGGAAACATCGGCAAGACGGATGCTGTCGCCGCGCCGTTTCATGTGCTGAAGAGGGTTGGCCGTCCTGAGGAGATCGGCGAGGTCGTCGCCTTCCTCGCAGGTGATCGGGCAAGTTTTGTCACCGGTGCCGACTGGGCGGTCGACGGCGGGTACTCGGCGTTGGGCCCGGAACGGGCCGAGGAAACCATACCCCTGCTCGCAGCTGAAGAGAGGTGAGTGCAAGTGAAGAACGTCAAGGTGGTTCACGAACCGCGCCAAGGCTGGGAACAAACCTGCCCAAACCGGCGCCAAGGCCGGCCATCAACTAGTTTTCCGCTCCCAGTGGGGCTAGATTCCGATACCGTGTTCGCGGCGGCGGGACCCAATTCATTCAGACATGCCGAGAAAATCTAAGGACAAAGGGGCAACAACATGACACAACGCCATATCACCATCGTTGGAGCAGGGCAGTCGGGGCTGCAATTAGGAATCGGGCTGCTGGATGGCGGGTTCGCCGTAACGATGGTTTCCAACCGAACTCCCGAGGAAATCCGCGATGGCAAGGTCTCCTCAAGCCAGTGCATCTTCCACGATGCCTTGGAACATGAACGCAGCCTCGAACTCGATTTCTGGCCGGACGCTCCGACTGTCGACGGGATCTCGTTCACCATCCCTCATCCTGAAACTCCGGGAGAAAAGGCCATTGGCTGGGCCTCCCGGCTGGACAACCCTGCCAAATCAATTGACCAGCGAGTGAAGTTCCCGCGATTCATGGAAGCCTTTGTTCAACGAGGCGGCGAACTGATATTTGAGGATGCGGGAGTGGAGGAACTCGAAAGGTACGCACGGGAATCCGATCTCGTTATTGTCGCTGCGGGTAAGGGCGAAATAGCGCAGCTCTTCACCCGGGACGCCGAGCGAAGCACCTACGACGCACCGCAGCGAGCGCTTGCGCTGACGTACGTGAACGGCATGACGCCCCGGGAGGAATATTCTGCCGTTTCCTTCAACCTCATCCCCGGGGTCGGGGAATACTTCGCCTTCCCCGCGCTGACAACTACGGGCCCCTGCGAAATCATGGTCTTCGAGGGCATTCCAGGCGGCCCGATGGACTGCTGGAAAGGCCTCACGCCGCAGGAGCACCTGGAAACCTCCAAGAACATCCTCAAAGCCTTCCTGCCGTGGGAAGCAGACCGTGCTTCCGGCGTCGAACTGACCGATTCGAACGGTTTCCTGCAGGGACGGTTCCCGCCGACGGTCCGCCACCCCATCGCTACGTTGCCCAGCGGCAGGCAGGTGCTGGGCCTGGCCGACGTCGTGGTCCTCAACGATCCAATCACCGGCCAAGGATCCAACAATGCGAGCAAATGCGCAGCTTCTTACCTGAAGAGCATCAAGGAACACGGTGACGGCGTCTTCGACGGTGCCTTTATGCAGGCCACCTTCGAAAGCTACTGGAACTACGCGAAGCACGTAGCTCAATGGACAAATGCCCTCCTGGCTCCACCCCCGCCGCATGTCCTGGAGCTCCTTGGGGCAGCGAACCAGTCAGCGGAAATCGCCAACCGGTTCGTGAACGGATTCAACAATCCGCCGGACTTCCAGGAGTGGTTCATGTCCCCGGACAAGGCGGCCGCTTACTTGGCGAGCGTCGACGCCGCCAGGGTCTCCTAGCCGCTCCTCTGGAAATTTGCTGAACAACGTCGTGTGAAGGAAGTCTGGAAATGCGAAAGATTGCAATTATCGGTGCCGGTGAATCCGGTGCCCAGCTGGCCCTGGGCCTGCAACGGGAGGGGTACGCGATTACGCTCTTCTCGGATCGCTCAGCCACCCAAATCCGGACGGGCAAAGTCATGTCCAGTCAGTGCATGTTTGCTACGGCCCTCGCCGCGGAGGCCCAGCTGGGCCCGGCGCTAAGCGGACTCTATGACAGCGGAGCCGTGCCCGCGATCAATGCCATCCGAGTGCGGGTCGACCTCGAAGGCTCGGCGGATCCGATTGACTGGGAAGCGCCTCTGGACGCTCCGGCGCGGTCGATCGACCAACGGATCAAGAGTGCCGCCTGGATCGAGGCGTTTGTAGCCGCCGGCGGGGACTTCCGAATCGAGAAAGTCACGCCGCGCATGCTCGAGGAACTCACACGCGACTACGAACTGGTCATCGTCAGCACCGGAAAGGGCGAGATCGGCCAGATCTTTCCCCGGGACAAGGCCAAGTCACCCTTCGACCGTCCGCAGCGGGTCCTCGCACTCAACTATGTCAGCGTTGGCAACCCGGGCCGGGAGCAGCCCGGGGCGGAAGAGCCCGGCGCCGGGGAGCTGCCCGGGCAGCGCGGAGACAGCATCCGCATGTCCATGGTCCCCGACGTCGGGGAATTCTTCACTTTTCCCGGACTGACCGTCTCCGGACCCTGCCAAATGATGGTCTTCGAGGGAGTCGTGGGCGGTCCCATGGACCGCTGGACCGACGTCCGCACTCCGGATGAGCAGCTGCAGCGTTCGCTGGAAATCCTGGAGGAACACTTCCCGCATGAAGCAAAAAACTTTGCGGATGCCGTCCTCACGGACGAAGGTGCGACTCTCCTGGGGCGCATCACCCCTACCGTGCGTTCCGCAGTGGGGGAGTTGGGCAACGGCGGACTGGTTTTCGGCCTCGGAGATGCCGTGCTGCTCAACGACCCACTCACGGGCCAGGGCTCAAACAATGCCACCCTGGCTTCCCAGTATTATCTGGACTCCATTATTCGCAGGGGGCAGGAGCCCTTCGACCGGAAATGGATGGAACGGACCTTCGACGAATTCTGGCGCGGCTGGGGTCAATGGGCGGTCACCTGGACGAATGACATGCTCAAGCCACGCAGGGAACACCAGAAGGCGGCGTTGGGCGATGCTTCGGCGCACCCCGCTTTGGCCTCAAGCTTTGCGGCCGGATTCGATGATCCCCGAACCTTCTATCCATGGTGGTTTGACCCCGCTGCTGCGGCGGATTTCGTGCAGTCCAAGAAATCGGAAGACTTGGCCGCCTTTGACCTCAGGGACTTCAGGGGGGCGCTTGGACAGTTTGCCACCGGCGTCACGGTGGTCACCACCCTTGCGCCGGACGGACGAAAGGTGGGTATGACCGCCAATTCCTTCACCTCCGTCTCCATGGAACCCCCTCTGGTGCTGTGGTGCCCCAGCAAGCGGGCTCCAAGCCTCAGCGACTTTGAGGAATCCACCCATTTCGCGATCAATATTCTTGCGAGCGACCAACACGTGCTGTCGCGGCAATTCGCCACTCCCTCTATCGACAAATTCGAGGGAGCCGAGACATCGGAAGGAATTGCTGGAGTTCCCCTGTTGGATGGGGCGGTGGCCACGTTCCAGTGCAGGACCGTATCCCGGCACGACGCCGGCGACCATGTGATCTACGTGGGTGAGGTGGAGGAATACGAAAACCCGGGCGGGGCGCCCTTGGTGTTCCACGGCGGGAAGTACCACGCCACCGCCAGCCATCCGGACTTCTGAGAGGAGGCACCGCATGACCTCCAGCGAAATAGCGATCATCGGTTCAGGGATCAATTCCCTGGTGGCCGCAGCGGAGCTCGCCCTCGCGGGAAAGCAGGTGTGCCTGATCGAACGGCAGGACAGGCTCGGCGGCTTCATCCACTCCTCGGAACGGACGCTGCCAGGTTTTGTCCACGACACCTTCTCCTCGTGGCATCCCTTGTTCGTCTCGGGAGGCGCCTATCAGTCCTTGGGACGGGAACTGCATGCCAGGGGGCTGGAATACTGCAACACCGACGGCGCCGTAACAGCCAGCGTGGCTGCCGATCCCCGGACCGGTGCACAGCGGGTTGTCATAGCCCACCGCGACCCGAGTGTCACTGCGGCGGGGCTCCATACCCCGGAGGATGAACGCGCTTACCTCACGATGCTGGAAGACCTCGGCCGTAATGCCGGCACCATTTTCGGTGCATTCGGGGCTGAACTTCGATCCTTCAAGCAGGTCCTGAAAATCGCCTTCGGCGCCTTGAATCGAGGACGGTTCAAGGGCACAGAAGCGTTCGTGCGGGACTCCGTGATGAGCGGACGCAACTACCTCAGGAGCCGGTTTGACGGGTGGGAAACAGACCAGCTCTGGTCCCCGTGGCTTCTCCACGCCGGCCTTGGCCCAGACCAGGCCACTGGTGGCGTCATGTTGCCCGTCATGGCAATGAGCATGCACACCCACGGCCTTCCCGTGGTCAAAGGTGGTGCCTCGCACTTTGTTGCCGCCTTTGAGTCCCTGCTGCGTGAAAAAGGCGTACGAATTCTGTTGGATACAGATGTGGACGAAGTCCTCGTGGAAGCCGGCAAGGTTGTAGGCCTGAAGACGTCCAACGGCCCCATCGACACGAGGGCGGTCCTTGCCAACGTCTCTCCGCAAGCCCTATACACCCGGCTGCTCAGCCAAGCACCGGACGGCGCAGCCAAAGCCGCCGTACGGTACCAGAACGGCCGCG
Source organism: Arthrobacter sp. efr-133-TYG-118 (assembly GCF_030209755.1). Taxonomy (GTDB): domain Bacteria; phylum Actinomycetota; class Actinomycetes; order Actinomycetales; family Micrococcaceae; genus Arthrobacter. The sequence goes on from NZ_JARVRH010000007.1 coordinate 35,670, forward strand.
GCGCAATGCAGATCCACCTCGCTCTGGACAAGCCCGTGGAATGGCTGGACGCCAGGCTGAACACGGTTCCCCTCGTGCACGTGAGCAACGGCTCAGACAGTACGGGCATAGCGTGCGCCCAGGCCGAAGCGGGTCTGCTGCCGGCGGAACCGACCGTGGTGGTCGGGCAGCAGTGCGTACTCGACCCGTCAAGGGCCCCCCGAGGCAAGGCGACGCTCTGGTTGCAACTGCAGGAAGTGCCCTTCGCGCCCAAAGGGGATGCCGCAGGGGTGCTTGCCACGGACAACGGCTGGTCCGCAGAGCTGAAAGAACAGTACATGGAACGTGTCCTGTCCAGAATTGAACAGTTCGCGCCTGGTACGCGCGACTCGGTCCTGGCATGGGACATCCTGGCACCCACTGACCTGGCCTCGGAGAACCCCAACGCCGTCAAAGGCGACCCCTACGGGGGATCTGCTGAGCTCTTCCAGAATCTGCTGTGGCGTCCCTTCCCTGAGGCAGCGGGACACATGACCCCAATCAGGGGGTTGTGGCATATAGGCGCTTCCACCCACCCCGGTCCGGGGCTTTCCGGCGGCTCGGGTCACCTCGTAGCCCAAAGACTGAACAAATCAACCAAACCATAGGAGAACAAATGTCTGTCCTCAGCGGGCTCACGGCGGCCCTGTCCGATGGCTCCATAGAAGTCATCGACCTCACGACTCCCCTCAGCGGTGACACCCCCGTACTGAGCCTGCCACAGCCGCTCGCCAACACCGTGGGTCTTACACTCTCGTCGGTGAGCAATTTCGACGACGCCGGACCCGCATGGGCCTGGAACGACGTCACCGTGGGCGAGCACGCCGGCACGCACCTGGATGCACCTGTCCACTGGATCACGGGCCGCGAGGGAAAGTCAGTGGACCGGATTGAGCCCCGGCGCCTGGTGGGCCCCGCCGTCGTCATCGACAAGAGGGCCGAGGTAGCGCAGGACCCTGATTTCCTGCTCGAACCGGAGCACCTTGAACAGTGGCAAGAAGAGCATGGGCAACTGCCAGAGAACTGTTGGGTGATCTTCAGGACCGGCTGGTCCGCCCGCGGAGGAAATGCGTCGGACTTCGTCAATGCTGACGAAAGCGGCCCACATACTCCCGGTGTCTCTGTTGCAGGCGCCAAGTGGATTGCCGGCAACGACAGAATCAGCGGGTTCGGCGTGGAAACCGTCGGCATCGACGCCGGCCAGGCGGCAACCATGGACCCCATGTTCCCGGTCCACTCCTTCCTCCTCGGCGCGGACAAATACGGAGTGACATCGCTCCGGCAGCTTGACCGTCTCCCGGTGGTCGGCGCGACCCTGGTGGTCGCGCCGTTGCCGATCGTCGGCGGAACCGGCAGCCCGAGCCGTGTCTACGCACTGGTGGAGGCTTCATGAGCGGGAAGGTTCAAGTGTCCGCGCTGGTAGGGAGGACCCTCGCCAGCTTGGGGGTCGGACATGTCTTCGGCGTGGTTGGCAGCGGCAACTTTGAGGTCACCGATGCGCTCATCAAGGAAGGGGTTCCCTATACGGCGGCCAGGCACGAGGGAGGGGCGGCCACCATGGCTGATGCGTACTCCAGGATGTCGGGGAAAGTGGGCGTGGTGACAACCCACCAGGGTTGTGGTCTGAGCAACGCGATCACGGGAATCGGAGAAGCAGCGAAGAGCCGCACGCCCCTCATCGTGCTCACCGCCGACACCCAGGCCGCCGCGATCCGGTCGAACTTCAAGATTGACCAGGACGCGCTTGCCCGAAGCGTCGGAGCTGTGCCCGAACGGATCCATACGGCCGACACCGCAATCGCAGACACGGTGAGGGCCTTCCGGACCGCCGTCAATGAACGTCGCACCGTTGTCCTCAACCTGCCCCTTGACGTGCAAAACGCAACGGCGCCGGATCTGGTTGGCGATGTTGGGATTCGGGAACCATCCCGGATCAGGCCTGATGCCGCTGCCGTGGAAGAACTTGTGGGCCTGATTGCCGCGGCCCGCCGTCCGGTTTTCGTCGCGGGACGCGGCGGGAGGGGCGCCAGGGACTCCATCCTGGCACTGGCCCGGCATGCGGGGGCGCTCGTGGCAACTTCCGCCGTCGCAAGCGGGCTGTTCAACGGCGATTCACACAACCTGGGCATTTCCGGTGGCTTTTCGTCCCCGGTTACTGCGGAGCTCATCAGTGGCGCGGACCTGATCGTCGCTTGGGGCTGCGCCCTGAACATGTGGACCATGCGGCACGGAAGGCTGATTTCCGCCGGCACCAAAGTGATCCAGATCGACGTCGAGGACGCCGCCTTGGGCGCCAACCGGCCGATCACCCTCGGTGTGCTGGGCGATTCTGCCCTCGTGGCGGAGGATGCTGTGGCGGCCTTGCGCAGGATCCAGCCGGCCTCCGCGGAAAAGTACCGAAGCGAGCAGAACGCGTTGACCATCAAGCACGGCTCACGGTGGCGGGACGTCGAAACACCTGACCTGTCCACGGCAACGTCCATCGATCCGCGGGTGATCAGCCGGGAACTCGATTCGATCCTCCCGGCTGACAGGATCGTCGCCGTCGACTCGGGCAACTTCATGGGATACCCGAGTCAATATCTGGAGGTGCCGGACGAGTTCGGCTTCTGCTTCACCCAGGCCTTCCAGGCAATCGGCCTGGGCCTGTACACGGCCATTGGTGCAGCCGTCGCTCGCCCGGATCGTCTGCCTGTCCTCGGCGCGGGCGATGGCGGGTTCCTGATGGGCATCACGGAACTGGAAACGGCCGTGCGCCTCAAACTGCCCCTCGTCTGCATCATCTACAACGACGCCGCCTACGGCGCCGAGGTCCACCACTTCGCCGAACAGCACGAGGACGCAGAGCTGGGCACCGTGTGCTTCCCGGATACCGACGTCGCAGCCATCGCCAAGGGATACGGCGCCGACGGCGTGACGGTCCGCACGGTGGATGACCTCCAGCCGGTGCGTGACTGGGTTGCTTTGTACCGCAACGGAAAGCAGGAACGTCCACTCGTGATCGATGCAAAGATTGCCTCGGATGGTGGATCCTGGTGGCTGGCGGAGGCGTTCCAAGGCCACTGACTGGAACCCGCAGGCCGTGCCCTCAACGAAGGGGTGTTCATTCAGCGAAGGGGCCGGGTCCGGCAAAAACGGGCCCGGCCCCTTCGGACGGCTGTGCTGTCCGGACTAATTTGCGCCGACGACGGACAACGCGTAGCGCTGGGCCTTGGGGCCAAGGAGTTCGTGCAGTTTCGTGAAGAGTTCCTGGGCGGCGAGGCCGTGCCAGTTATCGGGTAGGTACTCTTGGGGAAGTCCGGGGTCCATGTAGGGCAGCCGACGCCATTGGGTGACCATGGGGACATAGTCGGCGAAGGCCTGCTTCAGCAGCTCGGGAGACTCGGAATCCTCTTGTTCGTGCTGCAGCCAACGCTGGAGGACAGGCTCGTGTTGCTCCATGAAGTCGGTGTAGAGGGCTTCAAGCGAGGGCAGGTCCCACCATTGCCCCACTTTCTCGTGGATGTGTCTTTCCGTCAGGTGGGTTGCCTTGAACAGGTCGACATAGTCCATGAGTCCGGCGCGTCGAAGTTGCTGTTCCACCTCGTGTGCCAAATTGCCGGGTGCGATCCACAGGCCCGGGGATACCTGACCACACCCGATACGGGTCAGGATGGTCCTCAGCTTGTGACGTAGGTGCCTCTGGGCTTCGGGGACGGAGAACGATGCCAGGAGCCAGGCGTCGTCCTTCTTGGCGCGGCGCGGAGAGAAAATGCGTTCGTCGCCTGCCGTGAAGACGTCCTCAAGTTCGGGTGAAAGCTTGTAGGCAGCGGAGCCTCCGCGCTTCAAGCTGACGAGCACGCCGCGTTTCTTCAACCGCGACACGGAAGACCGTACGCCTGCAGACTCCACTCCCAGGTCACCTAGAAGCTGTATGAGGTCGGCAACAGCGAATATCCCGTCCTGGTTGCGGGCGTAGAGGCCATACACGGTAACGATCAAGTGTTGATGGCGTGGCATCGGGGCAACGTCGGGGACTGCATCGGCGTTGGCCATTCAGTACTACCTCTATTGGTTCGGGTTTCAGTGACAGTCATAGGCTACATCGGCATGACCCGGTGTCAGATGAACGTCAGGCCGGCCCAGGCAGTTGCAACAGGTGTGGTGCCACCAAACACGGCCCTGAACTCTTCCTCAAGCAAGGCCTTCACGGAAAGTTCGTGGGCATTTTCCTTGTCTTCTTCAAAGCGTGAACCAGACATCTTCGCCTCCTTGGAAGTGCAAGTAGAACGGAACACTCTTGTGTCCGCGATACATGCGGCATGAACCAAGTGTATGACGATATGGTGACGTTCGTAAATACTTCTCTATACATCGTTGTGGTTCGGGCAGCGCATCACCGCAACGGTGGGAATTTCCAAGCTGGGTGGGGCTTCCATGACCTATGCCTTTGAGGTTTGGGGTCATCCGCACGGCGAGCTGTCCGGCGGCCTGGCCGCCCTGGGGGCCGTGACGGTCGCCCATGTCCCGCCGGGGTCCGACAAAGCGCAACCCTGGCCTGCCGCCGTCGTGGATGCTGTTGCCTCTCAGCAGGCGGAGTAGCGGGCCCGCGCAAGCAGGGCGGATTGCGGCGCAAAAGAACCTCCGGCGATCCCAGAGGCTCAATCCGAACGGGCCTGCGTCACAGGAGGTTCCGGTCCCGAGGGTGGGGAGTCCCCGCCGTCGGAATTCCTCAGGCGGCCTTTATCGATCCTGGATGACGGCGATTCCCTGGATCTCGATCATGGCTTCCTTCTGCCACAGGCGGGTGACGCCGATTCCTGCCATTGCCGGATACTCCGCGCCTGCCATTTCGCGCCAGATCCGCCCGATTTTCTTGCCGTTGGCAATGTAGTCGTCCACATCGGTCAGGTAGATGGTGACGCTGACCAGATCTTCGGGTTGGCCGCCGGCTTCCGCCAGGGTGGCCAGGACGTTCGAGAACGCCTGCCTGAACTGTTCCGCGATGCCGCCGGGGACGATCTCCATGTCGCGATCGAGTGCGGGCTGGCCTCCGAGGTAAACCGCGTTTCCGGCGAAGATGCCGTGGGCGTAACCGGACGGCGCGGGCAATGTTTCGGGGTTGGCGGTCCTCTTGCTCATGGTGCTCCTCCTGAAAGTGAGTGGTGGTTCCTGCGGATGAAAAAGACCCTTGTTCGGATCGATTACGTCGTGCTACCTTGAGCATATGTGACGACCGTAAAAAACTCGACATATCAAAAATCTCAAGCAACCTGGCACGGACCGAAGGAAATCGGACGGATGAAACTTGCCACACTCCGCACCAGTGGGGGCGGTACGACGGCGGTCATTGGACTTGGCGCCAATGCGTTTCTGCCGTTGTCCTACCCGAACGTTGGTCGGTCGCGTGGATCCTAGGGCCCCAGTGCGCAATCACGAGCAGCGCACCTGCCGCCTGAGTGAGCAGAACGGACACATTATCAGCGGTGAGGTGGATCACCCTCGGGGACGGTAATTGCCATGTGGATCCTTTCAGTTAGTGGCTTTCCCGCGGCAACGGGGCGGGAGTTTTGAGGGGAGAGCTGCGGTTCACATCATGCGCGCAGAGCGCACGTCGTCGGTAAAAATTGGGACGGGGCAGGAAGCGAAGTGCGTTCCGGACGTATACGGGGCGCTTGTGCCGTCCGGCAGGGTGAGCTTTGCTGAGGTTCCTTCGGGCACGGTGAAACCGACGTGGAACTCCCCGTCCGCGATCTCCCAGGCGACTTCGATGCGGCCCTTGGGGGAGATGAAGTGGAGGCCGGCTGACGTGATGCCTCCGCCGGGGCGGGGTTCGATGTCGAAGCGTTCCCACGAGGCTGAGTCGGGGGCTTGTCGGAGGCCTACGAGGTATTCGTGAAGGAAGCGGATGACGGCTCCCTTGCTGTAGTGGTTGAGCGATTCGTGAGCGATACCATGCTCGTCGACGCCTTCCCAGTCTTCCCAGACGGTGGTGGCGCCGCGTTCGAGCATGCCGAGCCAGGACGGTGTTCCCCGGCGGAGCAGGAGGCGGTAGGCGAGGTCGGTGTGGCCGTTTTCTGCGAGGACGGGGAGCAGCAGTCCGCTGGAGAGGAATCCGGTGCCGAGCCTGTCGTCGGCGTCGTGGATGAGCTGGACCAGGCGTTCAGTGGCCGCTTGCCTGAGGGGTTCGGGGACGAGACCGAAGGCCAGGGCCCGGACGTAGGCGCCCTGCGTGTCCTCGCGGGTGTGCCCCTCGTCAGTGAGGAACTCGGTCTGCCACGCCGACCTGACACGTTCTGCGATCCTTCCGTACCGCTCGGCAGCCTCCGGACGGTCGAGGATTTGGGCGATGCGGCTGAGCGTCTCGGTGGTGCGGTACAGGAACGCGGTTCCGACTTCGCTCCTGTCGGCGCTCATGTACGCGTAGGGGTTCTCGGCCATGGGGTCGATGAGGGACCCGTCTGCCCGGCGGCGTTTGGGTTCGAGCCATTCGCCGTAGTGGAAGGGGGCATCCCAGATGTACTGCTCGTGGGGGAGCGGTGTTTCCGAGCGGGCTATACGGGACGGGTGGCGGGTCGTCTTGGCGAGGTGGAGCGTGTAGTCGACCCATCGGGTCATGGAGTCCCAGCTTTCAGCCAGAAGCTCCATGTCCCCGTACGCTTCGTAGATGGCCCGGGGGACGAGGACGGTGGCATCGCCCCATCCGGCGGATCCGCCCATGACCCTTGAGGGGTTGTCGGGATGGTGCCTGATCCGAGCGGAATCGGGGGAGAAGGCTGCGGGGAGCCCGTCCTCGCACTGGTCGTCGCGCACGGACTGGAGCCATTTGCGGGAGAAGCCGTGGACGTCGTAGAGCATGGCGGCGGTAGGGGCGAAGACCTGGTAGTCGCCGGTCCATCCTGAGCGTTCGCGGGTGGGGCAGTCGGTCGGGACGTCCACGATGTTGCCGCGGAAACTCCAGAGCGAGGCTTCGTGCAAACGCTCGAGGTCCGGGTCGCTGCAGGTGAACCACCCGCGGCGGTCGAGGTCCGAATGGACGACGATGACCGTGAAGTCATCGATGGAAAGCTCGCGGCCGGGGTGCGAGATCCGAACGTAACGGAAGCCGTGGACTGTGTGCCTTGGTTCGAAGATGCCGGGGCTGTTCCGGGCGATGACGCGGTCGGTCTGGTGGAATCCGAGAATCCCGCCTTGTGGTGTTTTCATGTCCAGGTGGGCGGTCGTCAGGTCACCGCCGGCGTCGAGGTGCTCGCCGAATTCGAGCACCGTCTCCGTTCCTGCGGGCCCCAAGTTGGTGAGCCTGACCCAGCCGGAGAGGTTTTGGCCGGTGTCGAGGATCGAGACCCCGTCCCGGAGCCGGGTCAGGGCCGCTGGCTTGCGTTCTTCGATGCGTCGCACGGGCGGGGCCGGCGACTGGGAAGGGATAGGTGGCGTGACGACGCCGACCCGGACCGGGGCGGGATCCGCGCGGTCCGGGTCGATGCGGAAGTCCGTCGTCTGCCCGGTCATGAGGTCTGCCCGCACGATCGGGCTGGGCAGCGTGGTCCAGTCGCCGTCCGTCGTCAGGGTCATTGACGTGCCGGAGCCGAGGTCGATTTCGAGCTGGGCGAGGGCGGCGGTGGTGTTGCCCCAGACGTTCCGTCGCTGGGCCCCGCTGTTCCTGCCGCGGAACCACCCGTCGGAGAGGACGATGTCGATCCGGTTGCTACCGGGCGTGAGAAGGTCCGCGACGTCATACTGCTGGGCGTACAGGGTTTCGTCGTAGCTGCTCGAACCGGGTGCCAGCTCGATGTCTCCCGCCCGGGTTCCGTTGAGGAAGACTTCGTAGACGCCAAGTGCGGTGGCGTAGAGCGTCGCTGCGGCGGGACGGGAGGGGAGGTCAAATGACCTGCGGAGGACGTATGCTCCGCGCTCGTCCTGGGCGGCGGCTTCCTCGGACTCTGTCGGTGAAATCCAGGTGGCCGTCCATTTGACGGGCTCTGTGACAGCCGGGGTCGGGGCCAGATCGGGCAGGGATTTGAGCATGTTGCCCATGGATGTGTGAACTTTCTGGTTGGTTGGTGTGTTTGGTTGGGCGCCGGTCAGCGCACGGACTTGACCTTCAGGAGGATGATGAAGCTGCCGAGGATGGCCAGGGCGGCACCGGTGAGGTAGAGGGCGGTGTAGTTCTTCTCGGCCCCCGCGGCCCCCAGGACGATGATGAAGGGTGCCAGGAGGGGTGCTATTGCGCTGGGGATCCTTTGGGCGAATCCGACGACGGCCATGTAGCGTCCGGCCTGTGCCCGGTCGGGCAGGACGGCGAAGATGATGGCTCCGTCCACCGCGCTGAAAAGGGCGATCGCGCACTGCATGATGAGTGCCCCGATGAGCAGGCTGATGAAGGAGTGGGCGTAGGCCTCGGTGATGCCGCCGGCGAGGAAGAGCAGGCCGCCGAGGAAGGTGAAAAGCTTGCGCCGCCGGAGTCGGTCCGAGAGGAAGCCGCCGGTGAGGGCGCCTGCGCTGGCTGCCACGATGCCGAGCATACCGATCAGGGCGACGGTTCCTGCTACTTCCTTGATGGGAAGCCCCAGGCGCTGGGCATAGAAGAAGCTGCCGAACGTGGTGTTGAAATACAGGCCCATGAAGAAGATGAAGCGGCCCAGCCAGTTCCAGCCGAAGTCCGGGTACTTTCGGGGGCTGAACGTGTAGCTGGCCAGGAGGGCCTTGACGGTGACGGTGCTGTTGTGGACGAGGCCCACGGAGCTGCCTTCGCGCTTGACGAGGGGAAAGAGCAGGACCAGCGCGAGGCCGACCATGCCGGGGACCACGAAGACTAGGAACGTGCTGGATGAGACCGAGTAGGCGATGCCGATGCCCAGCACGGGGGCGATCTGGGCGGAGAGGCCGCTGAGTGCGGAAATCTTGCCTCGCTGCTCCTCCGGAATGCGGTCGGCCTGCAGGTTCACGATGGCCTGTCCAGCCGCTGCCCAGCCAAAGAGCGCGAAGACCCAGCCGAGGCCCACGAGAAGGACGGTGGGGGCCAGGGCGACCCCGATGAGTCCAAGGATTCCAAGGAGCGCGCCACCGAGCATGAACGGGGAACGGCGGCCGAACCGCGAACGGAAACGGTCGCTCCAGACTCCGACCAGCGGGCTGGCGGCGATGGAGATGAACTGTGCCGTGCCGGCGACGTAGCCGAGAACCTCTTCGTGGCCCGGGGCGAGCTGGGAGATGCGGACCGCGAGTGAGTACGACATAGGGACGATGAACGCCATCGAGACCCCGAAATTGGCTAGCGACATGAGCGCGAGGTAGCTGACGCTTGCCCTCTTCAGCGGTGGTGCCTCTACGTCGGGGACTCCGGCCGGGGGCGCTTCCTGGGAACCTTCGGCCGTGAGGACCGCGGATTCTGCCTCTTTCGGTGGTAGGTCTCCGTAGGTGGGCTTGACCATGATGACTCCTTTGTCTGGGTGCGATGTGCTCGACTTTTTGGTGCGGCGGGGATTGGTGACTGGCGGGGTGGGGCGGCAGGGTTGCCACCGCCCCCAACGGTGGGTTGCGGCTGCTAGGGGCGCTGGGCGCCTGCGGGCGTGGACAGTGCCGGTTCCTGGGTGAAACCGGGTGCTGCGGTCTCCTGCTGCCCGTCCAGTGCCGTGATTGAGCCTGGTTTGCGGCCGTGGAGTCCCTGCCATCGCTGGCGGAGGGCGAACGCGGCGGTCTTGGGCCTGCGGTCCCGGGTGAAGACGCCCTTCTTGTTGCCGTCCACGCGGTGGATCGCGGGGCCGGTGCCGAAGTCGGCGAAGTTCCAGACGTGTTCTCCGACAAATGACGGGATCCGGTCAAAGACGCGGTGGTTCATGGCGAGGAAGCCTGCTTGGAATTCCTCCGTCCACGGGGTGTCGAGGACGGAGTGGAGGCCGACGATGGTGTCGGCACCGTATTCGCTCATCATGATGGGCTTGCCGTACTTGGCGGCCCAGCCGCGCAGATCGGCCTCGAGGAGCTGCTCGGCGGTCTCAAGGTCACCGGTCGCGACGTACCAGCCGTAGTAGCGGTTGAGCGAGATGACATCGACGAGGTCCGCGAGGCGGTCGTTCTCGCACGTCGCGAAGATGACCGCCGTCGTCGTCACGGGACGGGTGGGGTCGAGCTCGCGGGTGAGCTCGATGAGCGGCTCGAAGTACTCCCGTGCCCCGTCCTCGTTGGAGGAGGGCTCGTTGGCGACGCACCACATGACGACGCTCGGGTGGTGCTTGTCCCGGTCGATGAGTTCCCGCAGGTGCTGGGCGTGTGCAGCCTGTGTCTGATCGTTGATCGTCTCCGGGGAGAAGGTGGGGCGCGGAGGCGCCCCCGTGAGGCCTGCCTCCACGGCGAGGTTGAGTCCGACGGCGGCGGTCTCGTCGATGACGACGATCCCGTGCCGGTCTGCGAACTCGATGACTTCTTCGGCGTAGGGGTAGTGGGAGGTGCGGAAGGAGTTCGCTCCCGTCCAGTCAAGGAGGCGGAAGTCGTGGACGAGGTAGGCGTTGTCGTGTCCTTTGCCCCGGACTGCGGAGTCCTCGTGCTTGCCGAAGCCGGTGAAGTAGAACGGCTCGCCGTTGATGAGGAACTGCTCGCCCTGGACGGCGACGGTGCGGATCCCGACCGGGAGTTCGTAGGCGTCGACGACGTGCCACCCGTCATGGATCTCGACCTCCAGGCGGTAGAGGTAGGCTGCGCTTGGCCTCCACAGCACGGCGTCATTGACCCGGAGGGTGCCGGAGTGTCCTTCGCCAGTGGCGACCGTGGCTCCTGTCTCGTCGATGAGCCGCACACTTGCGGGAGCCGGGTCGCTGGTAGCGAGGCGGTAGCTCACCAGCCCGGTGCCGCCGTCGACGACGTCCGTCGTTACCGTTACATCGGTGAGGTGGGATCGGGGCGTGCTGTAGAGCCAGACGGAGCGGGCAAGGCCGGCGTAATTGTAGAAGTCGTGGAAATACGTCTGCCGTTCCTGCCCATCGGCGCCGACGGTCAGCTTCCCGGGCGGGATGGTGACGTTGGTGAGCCGGTTGTCGACGGCAACCGTGAGACGGAATTCCGTCCCGGGGGCAACCAAGTCTGTCAGGTCCGCCTCGAAGGGCGTGTATCCGCCGACGTGCTCGGCAACCAGGGTTTCGTCGACGTAGACTGCGGCGGCGTGGGTTGCGGCGTCGAAACGGAGCGCAATGCGCTGATCCGACCAGCCGCGCGGTACACGGACGGTGCGTTGGTACCAGACCAGGCCGACATGGTCGCGGATCTTCTGCTCGGCGAACAGGTCGTTGTAGCTGGCCGGGACGGCCGCTTCCAAGCGGGTTTCGAGCCGTGCCTTCCACGGTTCCGGGCCGAGCGTGTCGTCGAGCGCGAACAGCCACAGGCCGTCCAGGTTGACGAGTTCGCGGGTGGCAGTTGCGAGGGGCTTCAACATCGAAGAGCTCCTTGAGGATTAGCGGACGACGGCGGTGAGCGCGCCGGCGCGGGCGACGGAGCCGAGCCAGGCGAGGCTCGGCTTGGGGGTGCGGACGAACGTCTGCCGGTCGACACTCACGAGTCCGAAGGTGGGCTCCCAGTGGCCCCACTCGTAGTTGTCCAGAAGGGTCCAGTGCAGATAGCCGCGGACGTCGATGCCGTCAGCGATGGCCTCGGACACGTGCTGGAGCGCCTCGCCGGTGTATGCGATGCGGCGTTCGTCGTCGACTGTGGCGATGCCGTTTTCAGTGATGAGTATCGGGATCCCGCCGGTGACTTCGGCGGTGTGCCGTATTGCGATGCCGATCGCGTCGGGTCGATACGCAGTACCGACCAGGGTGTTCTCAGGGCTGGCAGGGTGGGGTTCGATACCCTTTTCGTTGACCCGTTGGCTCGAGTACGACTGGACGCCCACGAAGTCATCGCCCGATGATCCGTGGAGGTAGAGATCCTCCCAGATATATTCGAGTTCCCGTTTCTTCTCCTCGGCTCCGGGGCGTGCGACGAATGCCCGGTTCGCGATCGTCCAGCCAACCTTGGCGTCCGTGCGGGCACGGACAATGTCGCGGGCGGCCCGGTGCGCCTCGACCAGGCGGGCGCCGATCTGCGGGTCCGGCGGGGAAAGCTGGGGCCGCGGGTCCTGATCGACCGTGGGGCTCTGCCAGTCCTGCTGCGTATCAGGTGCGGCCGTCATCATCCGACGCATGGTCGCCATCATGGCGAGCATGTTGGGCTCGTTCATCGTGACCACCCAGGGGACCCCGTCCAGGATCGTGGTTGCCTCGGTGACGTAGGAGGTGAACCGTTCGATCGCCCTCTCACCGAGCCACCCTCCCTCGTCGGCGAACCACTGCGGGGTGGTGAAGTGGTTCAAGGTCACGACCGGTGTGAGCCCGAGTCCGAGGGCGGTGTCGATCATCCGGCGGTAGTGGGCGAGCTCGGCACGGGAGAACCGGCCAGGCAGGGGCTCGATCCGGGCCCACTCGAGGCCGAAGCGGTAGGCGGTCAGGCCTGCGTCGGCGAGCAGTCTCATGTCCTCGGCGTAACGGTGGTAGCTGTCAATGGCGTCGCCGCTGGGTTCCATCCCGGGGACGGTCTGCTCCTGGAACCACCAGTCGCTGTTGATGTTGTTGCCCTCGATCTGGTGCGGCGCCGTGGAGGCGCCCCAGAGGAAGCCGTGTGGGAAGTTGTCCATGGTGGTGTCTCTCTCTGCGGCGAGGCCGCGGATTCGTGGTTCTGGATTCGTCGTTTTGGAAGATGTGGATCAGGCACGGCGGCGGGACCCCTGGTCCGCCCGCGATTTTCGGGCGGGCTGCAGCGGCGCCTGGAGGAGTGCCTCCAGGCCAAGGGGATTGAATCCTTTCAATTTTTGCGCAAGCTGAATGCCTGCTTAGGCGGCTGACCAGCCGCCGTCGCTGGGCAGGATGGCTCCATTGACGTTGAGCGAGTCATCGCTCAACAGCCACGTAATCGCTTCGGCGAGCCTCTCCGCCTCCGCGACGGGGGAGCCGATTGCCTGCATCAAAGGGAAGATCCGGCCGGCCGCGAATTCGCTGCGGATGCCCGCTTCGATTTTCTAGTCCTGACATCTGCTCCGGTGAGCGACGTCTTGACTTCGTCAAGTCGCCCGGCGACTACATCGGAGACGACGAGCCGGGCACCCTCTTCGGCGAGGCGGACCACGGTGGCTCGTCCGATGCCCGAGCCGGCCCCGGTGACGATGATGGTCTTTCCGGCGAACCGGTCTTCTGTTGTCATACTGGTTCCTTTGCGTCGTTGCGGTTGATCGCGGGTTCGAATCCCCGCGGTACGGGGAACGGGTGTGGGTAGTGGGTTGCTCAGATCGTGGCGATGAGCTCTTCGATCTTCTTCTTCGTGTCCATGGCGTCCTCGCCGGTCAGGGCACGGAAGGCTTGTCCAACTTCGTTGGCGAAGTCGAATGAGGGGTCCACGAGCCACTGCGACCGCAGCCCGCTCCAGAGCGCCATCATCTGCCGGGCTGTGCCCAACGGGTCGAGGCCAGGACGTGCGCGCCCTTCGCTCTGGCGTCGCTTGACGGCTGCAGCGAAGGCGAGGACGGCGTTCTCGTTGTGCTTCTTCATGTACTGGTGTGCAGGGTGCTCGGGGTTCGGGGCTTCCGCCTCGAGGGCGAGGAGGAGACGGACGGTGCTCTCCTCCTTGAGCACCAGGCGCGCCGTTCCTGCCGGGTCCCAGTCGCCGGAGACGAGCTCGGCCGCCACGGACTTGGCTGTCATGCGTGAGCCGATTTCCTCGTCGGCGCGCTCCATGGCTGCGACGAGGACGTGGTCGCGAGTCGGGAAGTGGTACATGAGCGCGGTCTCGCTCATGCCCGCCGTCGATGCCACCTCTGCGGTGGTCAAGGCCCTGTGCCCCTTCTCCCTGATGATGTCCAGGGCGGCCCGGGCGACAGCCGCGCGCCTCTCTGCGGTCTTGGCGTATCGCCCTCGTGTCTTGGTGGCCTGTTCCATGTGATCCACGTTACGTGAAATCTGAAGAGACTACAAGATATGTCATTTGAAAATCTGGTTTTAGTGACTCTCATGACTAGATGCCAGTTGAAAAGGTGCATCTCTTCCATTTTAGTGCACCGGATCTGTCGGACGTACGGAGACGGCGTCGTCGCCAACACTCCGTGTGGATCACGGCATGTGCAGCAAGAGCTTCCTGATTCATCCGACCGAGTTTCACGTAAGGCCCTCCAGGTCTCGCTTTGGCGGCCATAGGTGCTGTCCTCAAACTCCCGGGTGGCATTCGCGGATCACGACGCGTTTGGTTTAGCAAGGAAGTGGGTGGGTCGGATGTCGCTACCCGCTGGCACCATCGCAGTCCCGAGTGTGGGAGGAGTGTGCCTGGCGGACGAAAGGTTGCCGCCCGTCGTCGCCACGCGCTTTCCTGGCGAAAGTGTTGATGGCTGGCCACAATCGGTAGCCAAAAATGATCTCCGATTTCGTTTGAGTCACACAGAGTTCGGATGAACTCTCCTTCGGGCGGCCCTGGTACTCCAGCGCCACGGCCGCGCCCGCGAAATCAGCGAGGGTCTGGATTTCGTGATGAGACATGACGCGGAGCTGCTTAAACGCCTTGAGGATGCATGAGTTCGTACCTCGAAATCGAGGATGCGCTGCAGGTGATCGTCCGCTACGGATTTCGGAGCCGAGCCTTCGTCCATGCAGTGACCTCACGGTCGGGGGTCCTTTCATGTACCAACGCATAGACTGTGGCGCTGGCGCTCGTTAGGCTGCACGCACGCCAGAGGATCGATTTTCCGACGACACAGGCTCACGCGCCTCGGAAAAGGATGCTCCGAGAAGGAGGCGGCCGCTGTTTGCCCTTCTGGGTTTTGCTTGGCTCGCCCTCGGTATCGCATGGCTGATCGTCGCCCTGACTGACCACCAAGAGAGCGGAGACACCGGCAACGGGCATGGGTCCAGGGGTTAACTAGCAGCTTGTTGGGCGATGGTGTGAGCGAGGCGGTAGGAGTGGGTGCCGGTTTCGACGACGGCGCCATTGAAGGTCAACCGGTCAACGATGGCGGCGCAGAGGCGCGGGTCCGTGAATGTTTTAGTCCAGCCGGGGGAGGATTCGTTGGACGTGATGGCGATGGAGTTCTTCTCTTCTCTTTCGGTGAGGACCTGGAAGAGTAGGTCGACGCGGCCGTAGCGGGCGATGGTTTTGGCGAGAACCTTCTCATCGGCGGCTTCCTCGAGTTCGTACACGAGCCTGGTCGCCAGGGTGTATTTGACCCGGTAACCCTTTTCTGCCGCGGCGGTGCCGAGCCCGATGAGCAGGTGGATTTCCCGGTTCCGGATTCTCCGATCAGGCACAGGGGCGATCCTTTGCGGATTCACTACCCGGTCGCCAGAGTGTGGATGGTGGTCGCTTTGATGTTCGGGTTCGCCTCGAAATCCTTGAGCCACTTGTCCCGCGGGAAGCCTGCCGCTTTGACCCGGCGGATCGAGGAGCGCCGGTCCTGATCGTCGCACTCGGCCAGCAGCAGCTCGGCCAGAAAGCCCTGGTAGGAGAGCTGTTCCTTCCCCGCGACCGTGATCGCTTCATCGAGGACCGCACCGGACGGTGGGCAGGCGCAGTCGGGGGCAGGCCTGGTCCACGGCTGCGACGGGAATCGAAAGACAGCAGGAACGGGCGGAACGTCACCGAAGGCGCGGGCCGGCATTTACCGAAGGCTCTATTCCGAGGACCAGGCATGTTGCGGCTATTCGCCGGGAGCTGACGGGCGCACCATTGTCAGTTTCAGAAGTCGTCTGCACAAACCGTCGTTTTGTCTGAAGTCGCGTGCACCAACCGCACAATTAGGGGTCATGGGCACGCCGTTAGGGTTCCCGTCGCGGAATCCCCAGCGATGCGGACTTACCTCTGGTGTTGCGTGCTTGAATGAGGGCATGGTGGATCGCAGCGTATTGGTCTCCGGCGGCGGCATTGCCGGCTCGACTGCCGCGTACTGGCTGGCGAAGGCCGGTTGGTCGGTCACCATTGTGGAACGAGCGGCCGGCGCGCGATCTAGCGGCAACCCTATCGACGTACGCGGAGGAGCGGTCGCTGTTGCGCGGCTAATGGGCATCTGGTCGCGCCTGGAGGAGGCTGCCACCGGTGTGGAACGCTTGGCTTTTGTCGACGCCGACGGACGGCCACAGGCCACGATCCGGACGCGCCGGCGTGTCGACCGCCACGAGGAGGTCGAGGTCGCACGGGATGAACTCGTCGGCCTGTTGCTCGAGAAGGCCCAGGAGACAAGCCTCATCATCCGGGACGACTCGATCACCGCCTTGCACCAGGACGGCGGCGGAATCGACGTCGAGTTTCAGCGGACCCCTCCCCGTCGCTTCGACCTGGTCGTCGGATCCGACGGACTCCACTCCACCGTTCGGCGCTTGGCATTCGGCCCCGAAGAACGTTTTTCCCGCCCATTCGGCATGTTCGTGGGCACCGTGCGCGCCGCTGCACCGATCCAAGATCCGCGCACCGTGCTGTTGTACAACGAACCGGGAACCTCCTTGACCATCCATCCGGCGGGTGGGAAGCCCGGGTTCGCATTCATCTTCCGGGGACGACACGATTTAGACCACCGCGACGCGGACCAAGGCAGACGCCTCGTCGAGTCCACCTACGCCGGCGGCGGCTGGCTCACCCCGCTCGCGCTCGAGGAATGGGGCGCGTCCGACGAAAGGTACTTCGACGCCGTCACCCGCATCGACGTACCTCAGTGGGCTGCCGGCCGCGTGGTGCTGCTCGGTGACGCGGCGAGTTGCATCTCGTTGTTCGGTGAAGGATCCAGCAGCGCGATCGTTGGAGCCAAAACCCTCGCCGACGCGATTGCTGCCCACCCGGATGACCACACCACCGCTTTCGCCGGCTATGAACACAGGCACCGCAAGCACGTCCGACCGCTACAACGCGGCGCCGGAATCGCATCGCGCCTCCTCGTACCCAAGACCCGATCGGGCATCACGATGCGCAATGCGGTGTTGAACGGGCTGCCCTTTCGGAACGAGCGACGAACCCCAGATTCGCTGCGATAAGTGGCGGAGTTAGGGCTGGCATCCCAAAGCACCGAGCATCACTTTGCCCACGAGGGTCACGTGGAAGACGCCATCGGGCACAAGCGCCTTTTGCAGGGCCCCATACGCTTCCGGGTGCAACTGCACCAGCGGTCGGGTCACAAAGATCACGACGGCGACCGGTAGGTACAGCGTTGCCGACACCCCGGTTGCGGCTGCTGTCCCTTGGATGCCTTGGATGCGTTGCCCGACGCTCGGTTCAGGAGGATGTAGAAAGCCCAACTGCAGGCGGCGATGAGTCCGAGAGAGGTTCATGGCTCCAAACACCACGGCAAGGGGCAACACATGCCACCATTTCCGCCAACTGAGTTCGCTTAGCCGAGGACGAACGATGGGCAGCAGCACCGCGGCGGCAACGAGTTGGCGGACCGCAACAACCCCCCCAGGGGTCCAATAATGGGGAATGCGAGGGAACCGGTCGCGGCACCGAGCTGGTTGGACAGCGAACTGGCCACAAGCGTTGCTGTGCTTCTTTCGCTCATGATGGAATTCTGCGCCCGCAGCACGCGCCCTCTAAATGCGCGGACCGCACTATTTATACGATGAATGCATGAATATGATCGGGCCATGGGCGTGGAGTTACGGCAGTTGCGCTGCCTGATGGCGGTAGCCGAGGAACGCAGCTTCGCCAACGCTCCGGATGTCCCAGGCGGCTGTGCCCCGCAACATCGCCGCACTGGAGCACACGCTCGGCGCGAGGCTCGTTGACCGCACCACTCGGAGCGTGGCCCTGACCCCCGGCGGTGAGCGGCTGCTGGCCTCGCCAGCGACGGTGGACGGCCGCCTTCGCGGACACGGGACTTCAGCTCATCCACTCCAACAGCCCGACGGCGGGACTCACCGACGGGACCACCGACCTCGCCATCCTTCGGCGCCCGCCGGAAGCGGCCGCCGTCGAGCACGTCCGCATTGGTGCGGAAAAGCACTACTGCGTCATGTCCTCGGAGGATCCCCAGGCGGTCGGTGACGCTCGCGCAGATTGCCCAGCGGCCGGTGGCGATGGATCTCCGTACGGGCAGTACCACCCTTGACCTCTGGCCCGAGCGCGCACGCCCGCAGGAGGTGATCGCCATTCACGACGTCGAGGACTGGCTGACGCTGATCGTCAGCGGTGCGGCGCGGGGCATCACGGCCGAGTCGACGGTGCACCAGTATCGACGGCGGGGTCTCGTCTACCGTCCGGTGCGTGATGCCCCGCCCGTCCCCGTCTATGCGGCATGGTCGAAGAAGCATCCGCCACGGGAGCGCGAACGCATTGTTGAGTTGCCGGCGGGGCTATATCGCTGACTCGCGAAGGTAAAGGGCCCTACCCATTACCGCACCCGGCTGGTGGGCCACAGTCGCTCGGTTCACGAAAGGCGCAACTGTCTCCGCCACGCTTCAGGACCAGTGAGCCATCGATTGGGGAGCTCGGTCTGGTCCAGTTCCGCAACGAAATTGGCATCAACACGTGGCTGAAAAGACTCAACATCTCCATGCCGAAGGAGGGCGTGTTGGCGATTGCTCCGACGACCCGGCCGCTCCCGACTCGGTGGGCGATGAAAGGTGCCGCTTCGGCTCATCCGCTTGTCGTGTCAACGCGGGGGGAGCGATGAATCCGGACAGCCCGACAATGTAGAGAGTTTTTGCAAGCGCTTGCGAACTTTCCGACTGGGCGTCTAGGGTTCACCTTGTGGTTATTAGTGTTGAATCAGTTGCGGAACGCGCCGGCGTGTCCGTTTCGACTGTGTCCAGGGCCTTGCGTTCCGTGCCGGGTGTTTCATCAAAAACCCGCAAGCGCGTGCAGGAAGCGGCGGAGGAGTTGGGCTATTCGGCGTCCCCGGCCGCGTCGCGCCTTGCGACCGGCCGGACAATGACCGTGGCCATCGTTGTGCCGGTGCTGGCCAAGTGGTTCTTTGGCAAGACCATTGGTGCGGCCACACAGGAGCTCCGGGACGCCGGTTATGACGTTCTCCTGTACGAACTCGCCACTCCCGAGCAGCGTGAGAGATTTTTCGGATCCCCGCGCCTGCACGGCCGCTCGGACGGCGTCATCATCATGGCGCTGCAGCCCGGCAAGAAAGAACTGGAATCGCTCGCTTCCCAAGGACAAGCGGTGGCCTTGCTCGGTGCTGAAGGGCCCGGTATCGGATCCGTGTCCGTGGACAACGTCGGGGCGGGGCGGGACGCCGTGAGGCATCTGCTGAACCTCGGCCACGAGCGGGTAGCGTTCATCGGCATCCGCGATGAGGAAAACAGCAATCTGGGCGGGGTGCCGCCCCGGCAACGGCTCATCGGTTACCGGGAGGCATTGGTAGAGGCGGGGCTGGCTCGGGAGGACATCCTTGAACAGTTCGATGAGAACAGTGTCGCCGGCGGAGCAGCGGCCATGTCCCGGCTGTTGGTTGCGGCCCGCGCCCCGACCGCGGCTTTCGTCGCCTCTGACGAGATGGCCTTCGGTGCGCTTATGGTCCTGCGTCGGGCGGGTCTGGAGGTCCCTCGGGATTTCTCTGTGCTTGGTTTCGACAATCACGAACTCTGCGAGGTCGTGGGCCTGACAACCATGGACCACGACGTGGCCGGACAAGGCCAGGAGGCTGCCCGGTTCCTCCTGGACGCCATGAACGGCGGACAACCCAAGGCCCTCAGCCGGCCTGCGCGGCTTGTGGTCCGCGAGAGCACTGCACCTCCGCGGAGCCTGCGCAAGAATTCCACCGCTCCGCCGGATCTTCCGGCAACCTTCTGAAAGGAACTTCCATGCAATACCGCAAACTCGGCAACAGCGGCATGTACGTCAGCGCAATCGCGCTGGGGAACTGGGCAACCCATGGCGAAACCGTGGACCAGGACGTCGCCACGGCATGCGTACTCAAGGCCTTGGACCTGGGCATCACCACTTTCGACACGGCTGATGCCTATGCCAACACCAAGGCCGAAACCATGCTCGGCGAGGCCCTGACGGGTGTGCGCCGTGAAGGTATCGAGATCATGACCAAGGCGTTCTTCCCGACGGGCACGGGAAAGAACGACCGGGGCCTGTCCCGCAAGCACGTCATGGAGTCCATCAACGGTTCGCTGCGCCGCCTCCAGACCGACTACGTGGACGTCTACCAGGCGCACCGTTACGACTACGAGACCCCGCTGACCGAAACCATGGGTGCCTTCGCGGACATCGTCCATGCCGGAAAGGCCCATTACATCGGCGTCTCCGAGTGGACCGTGGAGGAAATCCGGGCCGGGGCAGCGCTGGCGTCCGAGCTGGGCATCCAGTTGGTGTCCAGCCAGCCTCAGTACAACATGCTGTGGCGGGTCATCGAGGCAGAGGTGGTTCCCGCCTGCGCGGAACTAGGGATCACCCAGGTGTGCTGGTCACCTTTGGCCCAAGGCGTACTGACGGGAAAGTACGACGGCGGCCGTTCCGTTCCGTCAGCGTCGCGCTTCACTTCCGAGGACGGCGCGCTGAAGACCGAGCACAAGTTCATGCAGACGCAAGTGCTGGAACGGGTGGAGAAACTCAAGCCGATAGCCGAAGACCTCGGCGTGCCGCTGGCCACGCTGGCCGTGGCCTGGGTCCTTGCCAACCCCAACGTTTCCGCCGCAATTGTGGGCGCGAGCCGGCCCGAGCAGCTCGATGACACCGTCAAAGCCGCCGAGCTGGTCCTGGACCGGGAGACTCTCGACCGGATCGACGGCGCGCTGGGCGACGTCATTGAGCGGGATCCCGCCAAAGTCGAATCCTTCCCGGAACGCGTGTAGCGGCGGCCTGCATGGGCCGGGACCTGGTCCTGACGACTCGTGAACGGGAGGTTGTCCTCGATTCTCCACTTGATCGAGGGTGAAACGCGTTCATTGCGGCTTCGCCGGGTGCCCGTGTTGAGCGGGCACCCGGCTTTGTCGGCTTGGTGGGCGCTCTCAGATGTTGAGGACGTCCCGGACTGCGGCCGCCAGTTCGACGGAATTTGCCTGGTCGGAGTGGATACAGATGGTGTCCGCCCTGACTCTGACGGTTTCGCCCGTGACTGAAGCTATGGTGCCTTCCTCCAGGTACCTGTGGGTGCGTTGAACGGCTTGTGCTATCCAGGATACGTCTGCCGAGCGGTTGACGATGACGGTGCCGTCGGCGTTGTAGTCGAGATCGACATACAGTTCGCCGACAAAAGGGATTCCCCGGCGTGCCGCGGTTGTTTCGTGGCAGGTTCCCGGGAGTCCGTAGACCGGCACATTGAATTGCTCTGCGACGTCGCAGAGGGCATCCATGAGTTCCTCGCTTCTGGAGAGCATGGCGAACAGGGCACCGTGGGGTTTGATGTGGTTCAGGGGCACGCCTGCGGAGTCGAGAAATCCCCATAATGCGCCAACCTGGTATCGGACCAGGTCCCGGACCTCGTCTTTCCGCAAAACCATTTCGCGTCGTCCGAAGCCCACAGGATCCGGCAGGCCGGGGTGGGCGCCGACGCGGACACCGGCGGAGGCTGCCGCAGCGACGATGCGGTTCATCGTGCTCGGATCCCCTGCATGCATGCCGCAGGCGACGTTGATGGAGTCGACGAGGGGCAGCAGTGCTTCGTCGTTTCCGAAGGAATGGATCCCGTAGGACTCGCCCATGTCCGAGTTGAGTGTCAGCTGGGGAATCAAGGTCTTGCCTTTCACGCTTTCACCTGGGACAGGCTGGGTGCCCTACGTGCCGCCGTGGCCTTCTCGACCCCGTGTGCCAGTCCGAGCAGTTGCGGTTCAGAGTAGGGCAGCGCCATGATTTCCAGCCCGACGGGCAGTCCGCGGCTGGTGAATCCGGCGGGAACGGTGATGGCGGGGAACAATAGCTGGGAGGCGATGACGGTGTTGGTCGGGTAAGTCAGGCATGTCCAGCGGTCGGCGAAGATGTCCTCGTGGCTCGGGGCTGCGAGTTTGACGTCCGGGAAGCAGATGGCGTCAAGCTTTTGTTCGGCCATGATTCCTGCCACCAGCCGCTGGAAGTCGCCTTGGAGGGCAACCCTGTCCGGATACGTGGGGTCGTCTTTTGGCGTCGCCGGACCGGTCGCAATCCCGACGAACAGATCCAGCTTCTCGTGGAACTTGCCCTCCGCGTGAAGCTGCTCGATCGAGTCGATGCCGAGTTCGGGCCGTTTGGCGATGAAGGCGTTCATGTCCTGCCGCGACCGTGAGAAGTACACCGAAGTGTCGGCGACGTAGTCGTTCAGGTTCGGTACTTCCACATCGACCAGCTGGGCGCCAGCCGCTTCCACGGCGGCCAGGGCCTGGCGGATGACGTCGTTGACTTCCGCCGACTCTGCGTCCGAATCTGGGCCGAAGGCTTGGCGCAGGACACCGATGCGTTTGCCGGTGAGCCCGTTCTTGGTCACGGCTTCGGCGTAGGTACCGGAGTGGCGGGCAATGGCGTACGCCGCGGTGTAAGGGTCTTTCGGGTCGAAGCCGACAAGTGCATCCAAGACGACGGCGGCATCCGTGACGGTTCGGGTGATGGGCCCGGCCGTGTCCTGCGGCACGACGAGGGAGGACATCCCGGTCCGGCTGATCAGGCCCGGCGTTACGCGGAGTCCGACGACGTTGCAGAAGGAAGAAGGCAACCGGATGGAACCGCCGGTGTCTTCGCCGATGCCCACGAGGGCGAGGTTGGCGGCGACGGCGGCTGCGGAGCCGCTGCTGGATCCGCCCGGGTCGCGGGCAAGGTCGTAGGGGTTGCGGGTGATCCCGCTGCGTGAGGAAGTGGAGAACCAGGATGTGGCGAAGTCCGGCATGGTGGTCTTGGCGAGGATGATCGCGCCGGCTGCGCGCAGCTGGGCGATCGCGGTCGCGTCCTGGGCGGGTGTGTAGGCTCCGGTTGCGGCGCTGCCGAAGCTTGTGGGTATTCCGGCGGTTTCGATCTGGTCTTTGACTACGACGGGAACCCCGTGGAGCGGTCCGGAGAGCTTGCCGTTCGCGGCGAGGTAGGCGTCCTGCGCGTCGGCTTCGTCGAGGGCGGTGTCGGAGACGGTGACGATGGAGTTCAGTGCCGGCCCCTCGGCGTCGAGGGTGCGGATGCGTTCCAGGTAGGCCTCGACGAGTTCCCGTACGGTGAAGGTTCCTGCGAGGAGTGCATCGTGGACCTCGGCGATGGTCAGTTCTTCGATGGTTGTGATGGTCATGGTGAGTCCTTGGTGGGTTCTGGTTCTTATTTGGAGGAGTTGGGGCGGCGCAGTCTGAGTGCGGGCCGGATTCCGGGGAGCCGGGTTAGGGCGGCGATGATGATGATGCCCTTGATGATGTTCTGGTAGTACGAATCGATGTCTAGGAGGTTGAAGCCGTTCTGGAGGGTGGCCAGGATTGCCACGCCGACGGCGGTCCGCCAGATGGCGCCTTTTCCTCCAGTCAACGACGTGCCGCCGACGATGACAACGGTCAGGACATCGAAGACCAGGTTCGGATTGAGGTTGGGCTGTGCCGATCCCAGTTGCGAGGCGGTGACGACACCGGCGATGCCGGCGCACAGCCCTGAGAGTGTGTAGGTGCTGGCCACGACGCCGCGGGTTCGGATACCCGCGAGTCGGCTGGCTTCCTGGTTCCCTCCGACCGCGTAGACGGATTGCCCGTAGGGCGTGAATGCCAGGATGCAGCCTGCCAGCAGAAGCAGGACGACCAGAAGCATTCCGGAGTACGGTATGCCGGCGAGCCGTCCGCTGCCTAGTTCCTGGAAGGGGGCGAATCCCACGACGACGGCCCGGTTTCCCGTGATGACCAGCGTGGTTCCTGAGATGATCAGGGAGCTGCCGAGGGTGGCGATGAACGGGTTGACCTTCAGCCCGGTGACGATCCACCCGTTGACGAGCCCGGCCACGATACCGGCTCCGGCCGCCGCGGCGAACGCGACGATCGGGGCCTCCGTCCGGCCGACGGTTGCCGTGATGACGGCGGTAAGGGAGTAGATGGCCCCGACGGAGAGGTCGAAACCGCCGGTGATGACCACGTACGTCATGCCGATTCCCATGATGGCCACGGGGGCCCATTGGCTGACGATGTTCATCAGGTTCCCGCCGGCGAGGAAGCCCGGCTGGGCGATGCTGATGAGGGCGACCAGGACCAGCAAGGCCGTCAGGACGCCGAAACGACGTAGGGTTGGACCCATCCGTGGCGTCTGCGCGGGCACGGACATCCGGGTGTTTTGAAGGGTTGTCGAGCTCATGATGTTGCCATATCTGTTGTTGTTAGCCCGATGCTTCCGGGCGCAGCTGCGGTGTAGGTGTGGGTGAGGATGTCCTGGACGGTGGAGCCTGCCGGCAGTTCGGCAACTGCCCGGCCGGAGGCCAGGACGATGATCCGGTCGCTGTACCGGGTGACCTCGTCCAGGTCACTGCTGCACCAGATGACGCAGAGCCCCTCGTCGGCGAGCTGGCGGACCGTGGCAAAGATCTGGGCTTTGGCGCCGATGTCGATGCCCCGTGTTGGTTCATCCAGGAGCAGGCAACCGAGTCCGCGGTCCAGCCAACGGGCCAGCACGAGTTTCTGTTGGTTTCCGCCCGACAGGGTCCCTGCGGGCCCGTTCAGCCGGTTCGGGTTGAACCCCATCCGTCCAGCGCCGGGACTTGCCCATCCGGCCAGCGCGCCGTTCCGGAAGGGACGTCGGCCCGATGCCTTCGCGAATTGGCCCAGAGCCACGTTCCAGGCCGCGCTCCGGTCCAGAACCAGGGCCTGGTCTTTCCGGTCCTCCGGGGCCAGTGCGATCCCGCGTCGGATGGCGTCCCGGGGGGAACGGGGCCATGGAACCTGCTTTCCATCGAGTGTGAGGGTTCCGGTTGTTCGGCGGTTCGCGCCGGCCAGGGTCCGCAGCAGCCTGGTGCGTCCCGAACCGACGAGTCCGGCCAGGCCGATGATCTCGCCTTCGCGGATGTCCAGTGCCGGAAGATCGACACCCGGGGCCGTCAGCCCGCGGACGCTCAGGGCGATCCTGCCCTTGGTGTGCGCCGGGGTGGTGGGCTGGACCTCGGCCGGGGTGCCGCCGAGCATCGCGACGATCAGGGAGGGTTTATCCCAATCGGCTGTTGGTCTGCTGTCGATCACGGCGCCTTCGCGCAGCACGGTGACCGTGTCGGCGATGTCCAGGACGTCGTCGAGATTGTGGGAAATGTAGACAACCGAGCATCCGGCGGAGGTGAGTTCCTTGATGGCTTTGTGGAGGGAACGGCTGTCTTCCGGGCCAAGCGAGGCTGTGGGCTCATCCATGACGATCAGGCGGCGGTGGCTGGCCAGGGCGCGCATGATTTCGAGCATCTGCTGGTTGGCCGTGGACAGGTCCCCGGCCCGGGTGCCTGCGGGTATGGAGGTGCCTGCCGCTGCAGCAGCCTCCCGGTATTGGGCGAGGGCAGCCCGGCGGTCGATGAAACCAAACCGCCGCGGTGGCCTGCCGAGCAACACGTTGGCCAGCGCTGTCATTTCCGGAACGACGGTCAGCTCCTGGTAGATCACCGCCAGTCCGGCGGCGGCAGCCTTGCCGGGCTGCCCGCCGTCGAGCTCTTGGCCCCAGATGCTGACCGTTCCGCTGTCCTGCCCGACGGCGCCGGCCACGGTTTTGATCAGGGTCGACTTTCCGGCCCCGTTTTCGCCGACGAGAGCATGTACCTCACCTGCCCTGACTGTGAGGGAAACGTTCCTCAGGACCGGGACGTCCCCGTACTGCTTATTCATGCCACGGACGACGAGCGCGTCGGCAGCGGTGGATGGATCGTGGGTCCGCATGTCAGTACTCCGGGTGGAATTTGCTTGCATTGGCTGCGGTGATGAAGATCGAGCCGGGTCCCTGCGTAACGGCCGGGGCCTGGGCCAGGTAAGCAAAACCGGGGGTGTTTTCGCCGGAGACCAAGGCACGGACCAGCTGGGCGACCCCGTACGAAGCTTCCTCGTACGGGAGCAAAACCGACGTCGAGGTCCAGGACCCGGCGGAAACCTTGGCCACGCCCGCCGTCGTGCCACCCACGCTGTAGATGCGGACGTCCTTCCCCGGGGTCTTCCCGGCATCGTGAACGGCCTGCTCCACACCGCGGGTCATGTCATCCCAGGAGGAAATCACGAGGTCGATCTTGCCGTTCGCGCTCATCGCGTCCTGGACCACCGAGAGAGCCTTGGCGGGGTCAAAGTTCCCTGGCTGGTCGGAGACAACTTTGACGTTGGGGTATTTCGCGGCCGCGGTCTTGATGGCGGTCTCCCAGCGGGTGAACAGGTCGGATCCGACGAAGCCTCCGACGGCGACCGCATTACAGGAAGCGGTGCAGGACTTGAAGGCGTTTTCGACGTGCTCGGTGAAGAACTGGGTGGTCTGCATGCCGACGAATCCGGCAGTCTCCGGTGTGTAGTCGGGGTTGCCGCACATGGGGCTGTTGATGGTGCTGACGGGCTTGCCGCTGGCCTGCAGCAGGTGGAAGTCCGAGCAGCCGGGGGCGTCGGCCACGGGCGAGAAGATGTATCCGTCGAACCCGCGCTGCACGGCGTCCTGGACTTGCTGCAACTGGGCGGCCGTGTCGAAGTTCGCGTCAAAAACGGTCAGCTCGACACCCATTTTGGCAGCCGTCTCCTGCGCGCCCTTCAGCCGGGTCTGGCAGTAGGCATTGGCAGCGGCGCACTCTGCCAGATAGGCCACCTTCTTGCCCGCGGGCGCCTTGGTCCCTGCATCGACGAACTTCAGGGTGTTGCCCATGGCTTCGGTGCTGGCCGCGGCCCCGGATGTCGTGGCGGTGGCCGGGGAATCGCTTGCAGCTTTGGGAGGTGCGGTACAGGCGCTGAGGGCGATTGCGGACACGAGTGCAGCGATCCCCAACGCTGTGCTGATCTTCAGAGTCATCGGTTTCTCCAGGGGTTGGATCGGTTGGCTCCCGCAACGATTGTTGGGGCGAAGTGAATGTCTAACTTTGGACATTATGCAAGGAGTATCCTTTTCTTGTAAAGGGGTTTCCACCGATGTGAAGGCAGGGTGCGTTTAGCGATGCCAGAAGAATTCGTGCCGGTTCAGCTCGGCCGCAAGGACGCGTCCGGGCAAATTGCCCGCCAACTGCGAAGGGCGATTAGCGTCGGCCAATGGCTGCCGGGGGAGCGGCTGCCTTCCGAGGTTGAGCTGGCGGAATCATTCGATGTGGCACGCGCAACCGCCCGGGAAGCACTGAAGATCCTGGCGGCAACAGGACTCGTGGTTTCATCCCGCGGAAGCAGAGGAGGGACCTATGTCGCCGTGCCCGATGCCGAGACCGTCGCCGAACAGCTCAGTGACGCCATCCGATTGTGGTACCGGGCGGGCAACGTCTCCCTGCACGACGTGGATGAGGCCCGCTGGGTGCTGGAAATGCAGTGCGTCGATCTGGCCGCACGCCGGCGCACCGAAGAGGACCTCGAGGCGATCTACCAGCCCATACACCTCGCTTCGAACCCCGACCTCGATCTTGCGGAATGGCTCCAGCTGGACATCGAGTTCCACACGGCGATCACCAGGGCCGCAAAGAACCAGATTCTCGAACTCGCCATGATGTCCGTCCATCTCATGCGGCCGGCCACCAACACCGTCTTCGTCGATCTGCTGGACCGCGAAGCCGTCTGGGCGCAACACACGGTCATCTACCAGGCCATAGCGGACCAAGACCCGGAAGCCGCCCGCGCGGCATTCCAAAGCCACGTCGGATACCTCGACGACACCCGGCGCAAGGCTCTGGCGGACGTCAGCGCGACGGATATTTTCGTGGCAACACTGCCCGACTCGAGCCGACTGGCGGCCTCAAGGCCCCGCGCCGAATAACCGCCCGGACTTTCGAGAGCTCCCAGTGTTTTCCGGCGTTGGGTCCTGGCTGGCTGGGCCTCCGCCTGCCCTGGGTTGGGTAGTTCGGTTCCTCGTTCGGGTTGTGTCTGGTTGGTCGTGTCTGGCCGACACCAGTTCATGGTTCAAGATGCGGGGTACGACATGATGAAACCGAACTTGGTGCGGACGTTCGTTGGAAAGCTGCTCCTGGTCGTAAGGGGGAGTTGTGCCTGTCCGCTTATCCTGCCAAACGGGGCGTAGACAGTGTCCACACTTACGTCTGCTTTGTGAAGTGCCTATGGCGGTCCGCGCCTGAGTCTTCGACGTACATGCCGTCAATACACGTGCGGGTTCGGGGCTACATGCGGGACCGGGCCCGTGTCTGGAGCCATGAAGCGATGCGGTCAAGGCCGGTGGTCATTGCAGGTGTCGCTGGCCGGTTCAGGAATCCGTGCCGGGTTCCTGGTTGGTATTCGTTCTCGACGGACACGTGGTGTGCTGCCAGTTCTGATGCGAACGCGTCACCGGACGCACGTAGTGTGTCGTATTCGGCGTTGAGGATCAGGGTGTCCGGGAATTGCGAAAGGTCCGCTCCGCCCGGGAACGCGCGCGGGTCGTTCATGTTTTGAAGGGATCCGGCGTAGTTTCGGTTCATGCGTTCTACCGTTGCCGGGGTGAATTGCCAGAGCCCCCGGGGTCCCCGGAGTTTCCTTTTTACCTCTTGCTGCAGTGGCGGCAGTTGCGCGTGGAGGGTTGGGTAGGCGAGGACCAGCGAGGACGGCCCGTTTTGCCTTGTGCCGAGGTCAAGGGTTGCACCAGCTGCCAGACATGCTCCGGCGCTGGCACCGCCGAGTGCAATCCGCGTGGTTTCCACACCGCCATCGGACAACGATTTTGCCACCGCGGTGAAGGCGGCCGTGACGTCCTCGAGGGGTACCGGGAACCGGATACCGGGTAGCTTCCCGGGGCGGGTTTTGCGAAATGGGCTCCATGGAGGCACGCGGCGGTAGTCCACTGAGATGACGTGGATCCCTCTGGCCGCCAGCCCGAGGCCCACGTCGTGGGCCTCGGGCATGTTCAGGTCCCCGTGGGAGAACGCACCGCCATGGAGCCATACGAGCGTCGGGGTGGCGGTGTCCGGTGAACCGTAAAGACGTGCCGGCACGGGTCCGTGGGGACCCGGGAAGGCTGTGTCGGTGACCGTTTCGAGGATCCGCTCCGCTCGTGCAGTCCCTGCGGATCCGGTGCGTGGTGGCACGGGTGTGTGTCCCTTCTATGCGCGGCGTGTTGGCCGGTCGTATCTCAATCGTGGACGGGCGTTGCGGGTTCAAGTTGGGCTAGGAATCGGTTGGATGCTGCCTGCCTGGCGTAGTCGTCCGGGTTCTTGACGCATTTAGGGCACCAGTGGCCGGCTGTGAGGATCAGCCGGGGGCTGCCGCGGAAGGTATGGCCTGAATCGCATTGCCAGGTCAGTGGCGTTGCGATGTCGCCGCTTGCCATGGTGTGGGAGATTAGTTTGCCGCCCCGGAACTCCGCCACGCCTGTCATGTCTGCCGTTGACCAGTCGGAGGGGTCCTTGGATTCGTCGTAGCCGTGGTCCAAACGCCGGGGTTCCTTGTCGGGCTGGGGTGGGATGAATGTGGACCAGTCGCCGATGCTTTCCCATTGCTCGCGTGAGCCGAAGTACGCGCTGATCTTGGCGTGGTCGTTGGTGGCGATCCATGCCATGGTTCCGCGGGGCTTCCGTGTCAATGGTTTCATCACGAGGTGCTTGATGACCGGGGCGGGGATCTTGCCCGCGAGGCGGACGCTTGCGGGTCCTGTGGCTATTGCGCGGCCAAGGGCTTCCGGGAATGAGTCTTCCCGGAAGGGAACGAGATTCTCGAGTACGTCCGAATCTGAATACCACATGCCGTGGAAGTTGGTGGTGGCAAACCAGTTCCGGTCGTACCACTTACGCACGTCTTTGACGCCCATGGCGGCCGTCATCCGGGTCTGCAGCTCCCAGTTGGTGAGCCGCCAGCCGTCCCCGCCGCCGATGTTGTAGACGCCGCCCCAGAAGTGGCCGGGGACGCCGTCTTCGCAGATGTTGGCCAGCAGGCGGGAGGCGTCTTCCACGGACACCCATTCCATGACTCCGCTGAAGGTGGAGTGAGTCATGATCGGATCGCGGGTTTCGAGGATTCCGGGGTGGAAGATGCCGGTCTGGCGCAGCGAAACCCAGTTCTTGAGTCCGGAGTCGATCAGTTCGCGTTCGGCGATGACCTTGCTTTGGCCGTATTCGTCGTAGTGCGAGACGCGTAGTGGGTCTCCGACGCGGCCCCAGTGATGGGGTGGGTTGCGGTCCCCGCTTTGGGCGACGGTGCCGATTGTCACCAGGCGGACGGTGTCCGGGTCCGGCTGTTCTTTTACGGCCTTGATGACGTTCCGGGCTCCGCCGACGTTCACTGCGTGGGTGAGCTCGGGGTGGTCGTCGGCAAACGGTGACACGACAGCCCCGGTGTGCAGGACGTAGTCGGCTCCGGTGACGCAGGACAGGACGGTGGGGTAGTCCGTGATGTCCCCGTGGACGACGCTGAGGTTGTCCATGGCTTGGAACCGGCGGATGATTCCGGTGTCTTTTTCGGTTGGCAGGACCAGGGCGAGGATGTCGAAGCGATCGGCGCGTTGGGCGAATTCCCGCAGTATGTATTGCCCCCAGTTTCCGGTGGCACCGGTGAGGAAGATCCGTTTCTTCTGTTTCTGTGTTGGTTTCACTGGAATGAGGGTTCCTTGCTAGCTTCGATCAGCTGGTGGAGGGATTCGAGGGGGATGCTCACGCCGGGGAATTTCGCGAACTGGTTCATCGGCATGGAGTAGGCCATCTTGAGCCCGTCCTGCATTCCCTCTGCGGCGTGCCGCTGTTCCTCTGTCAGGGAGGCGGTGATGCCCTCGATGAGCAGCGGCCCGACGATGGGGTGGGTGAACCATTCCTCGACGGTGGACGTCAGGCTCAGAGGCGACGGGCGGCCGGCGTCGCCGTGAATGCTGATAGTGGTCCGGGCGGCGATGTCGTGGGAGGACCGGCCCAGTTCAATGGAGTACCGGCCCGGGGTGACGGCCCAGCGGTGGTCTGTGACGTCGTAATAGGCGAAGGCCCGGCGGTCCAGATCCAGGGTCAATGTCCGGGATTCACCGGGCTCGAGGGTGACTTTGCGGAACGCGCGCAGTTCACGCACAGGGGTCCGGACCGGCCTTTCGGGGGCACCGACGTAGATCTGGATGACGTCCGCCCCGGCGTGTTCCCCGGTGTTGGTGACAGTGACTTGCACGCTGGCTTCGTCATCGCCCACGGTCAAAGCGGTGAGGTCGGAGTAGCTGAATGTGGTGTAGCTGAGTCCGTGACCGAACGCATACCTCGCGGGCACGTTCACGGTTTCGTGGTACCGGTAGCCGACGAGGACTCCTTCTCCGTAGCGGACGTGTCCGGCCTCGCCGGGGAAGTTGATGAAGGAGGCGGTGTCGTTGAGTCGGAACGGTATCGACTCGGCGAGCCGGCCCGAGGGGTTGGTGCGGCCGGTGAGGATGTCGGCGATGGCCCCGCCGCCTGCCTGGCCGAGGGCCCACCCTTCGACGATCGCGTCGACGTCGTCGTGCCACGGTTCCAGGGTCACGACGCCGCCGTTGGACAGGACGACGACGGTGCGGTTGCTGACTTCCGCGACAGCGTGAATGAGTGCGACGTGGTCCTCGGGAAGGTCAAGATGGGCCCGGTCGAATCCTTCCGATTCCTCTTTCTCTTCCAGTCCGACGAAGACGATGCTGACGTCGGCGTGGCGGGCCAAGTCGACGGCCTCCGCGCGCAGCAAGGCCGAGCTCGATGCCTCACGTGAGGAGCCAAAGCCTGGTGCATAGAGGACCCGGTCTTCGCCCAACGCACGCCGTAGTTCCTCAAGCGGCACGTCGACATGCGTGGCGTTGACGTGCGAGCTGCCGCCACCCTGGTAGCGGGGCTGTTCGGCGAACTCTCCGAGGACCGCCACGGTTATGCCGTGCCGGAGCGGCAGAGTGTTGTTCTCGTTGCGCAGCAGCACGATCGACGCGGCGGCGGCGCGGCGCGCGAGTGCGTGGTGTTCGCCGGCGTCGAACACTGCCGGGCCGTCGTCGAGGGCTGTCCGGCGCTGCAGGGCAGCGATCCGTGCGGCGCTGGCGTCAACGAGCCGGGCGTCGAGGGTACCGTCCTCGACGGCGGAGATCACCTCAGTGACGGTGGCGCCGTCGGTGCCGGGCATCTCCAGGTCAAGGCCGGCTTCAAGGGCGGCGGCGCGGTTGCTGACTGCTCCCCAGTCCGACACGACGGCGCCGTCGAATCCCCATTCGGTGCGCAGGATGTCGGTGAGGAGCCACCGGTTTTCCGAGGCGTAGGTGCCGTTGATGCGGTTGTAGGAGCACATCACGGTGGCCGGGTCACTGTCGCGGACCACCCGTTCGAAGGCCGGGAAGTAGATTTCCCGAAGGGTCCGCTCGTCAACATCGGAGCTGACCCGCATCCGGTCCGTTTCCTGGTTGTTGGCCGCGAAGTGCTTCACCGAGGTGCCTACGCCTTGGGTCTGCACCCCGCGGACATACGCTGCGCCGAGGATGCCGGTGACCAACGGGTCTTCTGAGAGGTATTCGAAATTCCGACCGCACAGCGGGGAACGCTTGATGTTGATCGCGGGACCGAGGAGGACGTTGACGGACAACGCCCGTGCTTCGCGTCCAAGGGCGCGGCCGACCTCTTCGACGAGTTCCGGGTCCCAGCTGGAACCCAAAGCGGTCCCGGGCGGGAAGCAGGTGGAGGGCAGGCTGGCGTGGAACCCGAGGTTGTCTGCTGTTCCTTCCTGGCGGCGGACGCCGTGCGGCCCGTCCACCATCACGATCGAGGGGACGCCTGGCACTGGGGCGGTAGACCAGAAGTCGCGGCCGGAGAGCAGGGATGCCTTCTCCTGGATGCTCAGGTTCTGGACGGACTGCCCGGCCGCGGCTTCGACGGTGTCGGTGGTCAGGGGGTTCATGCGCTTACCTCGTTCGCTGCGGTCAGGACTTTTTCGATGGCTTCGGCGAATCCTTCGGGTCGCATGGGGATCATGCCGAGCATGTCCTTGATGCTGAGGTTCTTCGCTTCGGGGCTGTTGGCGTCCAGCGGGATGCCTGGGAAGTAGCTTGCGAAGGTCTCGGCGAAGGCTTGCCAGGTGTCGGGGTCTCGGGCGAGGACGCCGAAGGTGGTGTCCAGGCTGTAGGCGGGCCGTTCGTTGAAACCCTTGGGTACCTGGTAGTTCCAGTGGTGGGTTCCGGGTCCGACTTCGGTGACGAGGTCCTCCGGGTGCAGTGGAAGGACGACCTCCGCGCGGGTGCCTTCAGGGACCGTCACGTCCATGACAACGGTCCCGTCGTCGATCTGCCAGGAGATGGCTGCTTCACCGTAGGGGGTGAGGTGGCGTGCGGCGGCGCTGGTGAGGTCTCCACCAGGTTTGGGAGCGAAGCGGATCCGTTTGTAGCCGGGTTCCGCCGGTGCGAGGCCGGCGACGGTGCGGTGCATCCAATCGGCTACGGCGCCGAGGGCGTAGTGATTGAAGGAAGTCATGCCGCCGGGATTGACGGTGCCATCCGGCCTCATGGAATCCCACCGCTCCCAGATAGTGGTGGCATCCATGGTCACCGGGTACAGGAATGAAGGGCACTCTGTCTGGAGCAGGAGCCTATAGGCGTCCTCCAGGTGTCCAGTCCGGGCCAGTGCGTCGCAGAGCACCGGGGTGCCGACGAACCCGGTGGAGATCGTGTACTTCGCCTCGCCGACCAGCCCAGCGAGCATCTCCCCAGCCCGTTCCGTCTGGGCCTCGCTGAGGATGTCGAAGGTGATGGCCAGCGAGTAGGCGGTGGCAGTGCCGTTGACGAGCCGGCCGGACGGTGCCACATATTCGTCCAGGAACGCCTGCTTCACCCGCTCTGCCAGCTTCGAGAACCGGCTCTGGTCCTCCCGGTGCCCGAGGATACCGGCTGTTTGGGCCATGACGTCGGTGACGCGGCAGAAATAGGCGGCGGCGACCAGATGTGGTTCGGTCTTGCCTTTGCCAGGATTTTCCGGAGGGGCATCCGGATCCAGCCAGTCACCGAACTGGAACCCGGTGTCCCAGAGGCCGTCGGGGTTCAGCAGCCCCTCGACCTGGGCGGTGAAGTCCTTCATGGAGTTGTAGGCGTCGGCGAGGATCCGCTCCTCACCGTAGGCCTGGTAGAGGGTCCAGGGCAGCAGGACAGCGGCGTCCGACCAGACAGCGGTGGTCATCGGGGCCGCGTGGGTCTGGAAGTCCGGAACCACCATGGGCACATACCCCTTCTCGCTCTGTTCCAGGGCGAGGTCCCGCAGCCAGGATCCGAGGATGCCACGGACGTCGTAAAGATAGGCGGCCGTGGGGCCGAAGATGTTGATGTCCCCTGTCCATCCGAGCCGTTCGTCTCGTTGCGGGCAGTCCGTGGGAAGGCTGACGAAGTTTCCTTTCATCGACCAGAGAGTGTTGCTGTGCAGCTGGTTGAGAAGCGGATTGGAGGATTCGAACCAGCCCGTGCGGGTCATGTCGGTGTGGATGACGACGGCGGTCAGTCGGTCCGCTGTCAGCTGTCCCGGGTAACCGTCGATTTCGACATAGCGGAACCCGTGGAATGTAAAACGCGGTTCCCAGGTCTCCAGACCGCCACCTCGCAGGGTGTAGGTGTCGGTTGCTTTCGCCGTGCGCAGCGGGCGGGTGCCGAGCTCGCCGTCCTCCAAAACCTCGGCGTGGCGGAGCGTCACGGTCGTGCCCGCATCGCCTTCCACGTTGAGCCGGACCCAGCCGACCAGGTTCTGGCCGAAATCGGCCACGGTTTTGCCGGACCGCGTGGTGATCAACCGCTGGACGGTGATTTCCTCGATACACCGCACCGGTTCTTTTGTAGGGGCCTCCAATGTCCCCAGGTCCCAGTCGATGACCTCGACCCCGGCCCAGGCGGAGTCATCGAACCCCGGGGTTGACCAGCCTGGCTGTTCCCGGCGGGCGTCGTACTGCTCGCCGTCGTAGATGCTGTCGGAGAGGACCGGCCCGGGGGCCGTCCGGAAATCAGTGTCGGTGACCACGGTTTCGCTGTGGTCGGCGTAGTCGAGTTCGAGCTGCATGAAGAGTCCGGGCCGGTCGGCGAAGATGTTCTTCGTGGGCCCTGCCCCCTCCCAGCCAAGCCGTCCACGGGCCCAGCCTTCGCCGACCATGGCACCGAGGGTGTTGGCGCCGTCGTTGAGCAACTCCGTGACGTCGTAAGTGCTGTAGTTGAGCCGGTGCCGGTAGCTGGTCCAGCCCGGTGCCAGGACCTCATCGCCTACGCGGCGCCCGTTCAGGTAGGCCTCGACGAAGCCGGGGGCAGTTACGTGAAGGACCGCTTTCTGCACGTCGGAGGCGCTGAAGTCGCGGCGGAACAAGGGCGCCCGCTCAGGCCTGTCTGTCGCGTCGGAATGGGGAAGGGGCGCGATGAACCTTGCGGTCCAGGGGAGGGATGCAGTCATGGGAGTCTTTCGAAGATGGTCTTAGCGGACGGATTTGATGCGAAGGACAGTGAACCCTCCAAGGAGCGTGATGCCCGCTGCAAGCAGGTAGAGCAGGGTGTA
Organism: Arthrobacter sp. efr-133-TYG-118; assembly: GCF_030209755.1. Classification (GTDB taxonomy): domain Bacteria; phylum Actinomycetota; class Actinomycetes; order Actinomycetales; family Micrococcaceae; genus Arthrobacter. Next base: position 71,128 of record NZ_JARVRH010000007.1, read on the forward strand.
ATTCTTCTCAGTTGCGGTGGCGCCGATGGTGAGGAACAGGGGCGCGATCAGTGGTGCTGCAGCCTGCGGGATGGAGGTGGCGAAGCCTGTGATTCCGAGGAATCGACCGGCATTGGTCTTCTTCTCCGGCAGCACGTCCAGCAGCAGCGCCTGGTCCACGGCGGAGAACCCTCCGATGCCAATCGATGTCAGGACCGAACCAGCGATGATGACGGGAAGGTCGTGCGCGAAAGCCATGACGACGATTCCGGCCGCGAAGGTGATGGCGGCAGCGAGCACGATGGGCTTCCTCCGGCGGATCTTGTCAGAGAGGAATCCGCCCCCGATCGCGCCGAGCGTGGTGGCCAGGATGCCGATGCCTCCGATGGTGGCGATGACTCCGGCGATTGCCTGCAAGGACACTCCGAGCCGGGAAGCCATGAAGAACGCGGTGAACGTGGTGTTCAGGGTGAGGCCGAAGTAGAACAGGAACCGCGCGAGCCAGTTCCAGCTGAAGTCCTTGTGCTTCCTGGGGTTGTAGAGGTATTTGGAAGCAATAAGCCTCATGCTCAAACGGTCCTCGAAAACCAGTGCCTTGCTCGACTCTTCATGGGCGAAGAGGACAAAAAGCAGACAGAAGAGGACGCCCACGCTGCCCGGGACCAGGAAAAGCAGCAGGCTGTTCCCCATCAACGAGCCGGCGGATACGACGCCGACGACAGGCCCGATCTGGTTTGCAAAGCCGACAAGCCCCGAGACCTTGCCGCGCTGGGACTCCGGCAGACGGTCGGCCTGGGAGGAGTTCAGGCCCGCCAGCGCTTGGCCCCAGCCCAGCTGGGCCAGGACCCAACCCAAAGCAAGCACCGGAATGCTCTCCGACGTGGCCATGACGAACAAGGAGACCACTCCGAGGCCGGTGCCGGCGATGATGAAGGGCCGGCGCCGGCCGAGGCTGGTGCGCGTCCGGTCGCTGAGCGTGCCCAGCATTGGCCCGGTGAGCATGACGACGAGCGAGCCGGCGCCGAGGATGTAGCCCAGGTTCTGCTCCTGGCCCGGAGAAATCTGACTGACCTTGACCGCAAGGGAGATAGCGATCGGGGTGATAAAGGCGATGAAGACACCCAGCTGGGCCAGGACCATCAGCCAGATGTACTTGGAAGAGACCTTCGGCAGATCAGCATCGTCCCGGGGAGGAGCAACGGCCAGTAGTTCTTCTTCCGTACCGATTGCTCCCGTCACGGGGGATCCGGACGAAGCGGTCACGGGCGGCATCTCGGGAGAAATCATGGGGACTCCATTGTCGGAAAAGAATACGTGGGGAAAATCACTAGTACGTACTAGTTCGTGGGTAAGATGCTAGCAAGGCATAGTGGGGCTGGCAAGAACTATTTGTAACGATTCAAGGAGTGGCGAGTGACGACAACGATGGGGCGGCGCACCACGGCGGCGGATGTGGCCCGTGAAGCCGGGGTGTCACCGGCCACCGTGGGTTTCGTCCTGAACCGGACCAAGGGCCAAACAATCTCAGAAGGGACACGGGCGCGGGTCCTGGCGGCAGCCCAGCAGCTGAACTACAAGCCGCACCAGGCCGCGCGAGCTCTCCGTAGCGGACGCAACAAGATTGTCCTTCTGGTTCTACCTGACTGGCCCCTGGAGCACAGCCTCCGGACAAACCTTGAGGTGCTGACTCACGCTCTGGCAGCACACGGCTATGCCCTGATCACTTTCACGCCTCAGCCCGACAGCGCTGCCACACCCCTCTGGGCCATCCTGGAGCCAGCCGTGGTCATTGGTTATGAGCCCTTCTCGCTCGAACAAATCACTGATATGAAATCCCTGGGCATCCGCAACATCATTCCCATGCCGGGCACTTCGGCAGACCAGGTATCGACCGATTTCGCATCCGGGCCCCGGCTTCAGACCGAGTACCTTTTGGGTCTGGGTCACCGGCGACTGGGCTACGCCCATCCGTCAGACCCCAGGCTCAAGGAATTCATCAAAGCCAGGCTCCAACTCGTGAACGAAGTCTGCGCCGAAGCCGGCGGCCGCCCACCTATCGTTCGGGAGGTCCAGTATCAGGATGACTCGGGACGTGCCGCTGCCGCCGCGTGGCAAGAGGCCGGAGTCACCGCCGTGATCTCATACAACGACGAAACCGCCGCAGACGTCATCGCCGGTGCGGTTCGGAGCGGAATCAGGGTCCCCGAGGACCTCTCCGTCGTGGGACATGACAATTCACCTCTTGCAGCACGCTACATGCCCTCGATCACCAGCATCGCGTTGGATATGGAACGGTTGGCTCTCTATATGGCGGGCCTCGCGATGCACCTCGCGGAGGGTCATCCGCTGCCTGATCCCCCCACCGTTGCCGCATCGCTCGTCTGCAGAGAATCGGCAATTGCCCGATAGGCAACCTGCGCGCACGAAGATGCCCGTGGACCGTGACGGCGACGGATCACTCTGCGGAAGTCAAAACGATATCGGGGGCGACACGGCCGTCCCATCCTTCCCGCAAGTAGTTGATGAAGGCCGGGCGGCGGGGCGCGGCGCCGGCTACGGATGGTGGATTCAGAACCAGGTGGGTTCGCGGCGTGCGTAGGGCTTTTCGATAGCGGTGATTTCGTCGTCGGTGAGGTCCAGATCGAGGGCCGCGGTGGCGTCGGCCAGGTGGTGTTCCTTGGTGGTCCCGACGATGGGGGCGTTCACCACGGGGTTCTTGAGCACCCAGGCCAGGACGATCTGCGCCTTGGACACTCCGCGGGCCTGTGCGATGCGTTCGATCGCGTCGACGATGTCCCGGTCGCTGTCGAGCCAGAGCGGGTTTCCGTTGAAGTCCACGTCCGCGTTGGTCTTTGCCCGGTCGGTGTTCTTCTCACCCCAGGGGCGGGCGACGAAGCCGCCGGCGAGCGGGCTCCAGGGGTTGCTGCCGACGCCTTGGTCCGCGAGCAGGGGGAACATCTCCCGTTCTTCTTCGCGCATGATGGGGCTGTATTGGTTCTGCATGGAGACGAATTTCGTGAAGCCGTGGGCTTCGGCGGCGTGCTGCATCTTGGCGAACTGCCAGGCGAACATGCTGGATGCGCCCAGGTAGCGGGCTTTGCCGGCCTTGACGACGTCGTGGAGTGCTTCCATGGTTTCTTCGACCGGGGTTTCGGGGTCGTAGCGGTGGATCTGGTAGAGGTCGATGTAGTCGGTGCCGAGACGGGTGAGGGAGGCGTCGGCCTGTTCCATGACGGCCTTGCGGGAGAGCCCGGATCCGCCGGAGCCTTCGTGCATGTGCTGGTGGACTTTCGTGGCCAGGACGATGTCGTCACGGCGGGTGAGTTCCTTGATCGCGCGGCCGACGATTTTCTCGGAACCGCCGAAGCTGTAGATGTTGGCGGTGTCCCAGAAGGTGATGCCCAGGTCGAGGGCCTGCCGGAAGAAGGGTGCGGCAGCGTCGTAGTCGATTGCCCATATCTCCCGGGAGCCGTCTCCGTAGCCCATGGTTCCCATGGAGATGCGGCTGACTTTCAGGCCTGATGAGCCCAGACGTGTGTATTCCATGGTGCTTTTCTCCTCTGTGGTTGATTCGGTGCCTCGCACCCTGATGTTCAGATCCGGTGGGTTGTCGGGGTGTGGTGGCGGGGCAGGTAGCGGCGCAGGCGCATGCGCAGGGCCACTGACACGGCGGCGAAGGTGGCTCCGGTGACCGGGATCCAGGCCACGCCAAGGGCCTCGACGGTGAGCCCGCCCAGGGCTGCGCCCAGGGCGATGCCGAGCTGGATGGCGACGACCGAGAGGCTCGTGACGGTGTCGGGGGCCTCGTGGCCTACGACGAGGACGACCTGCTGGTCGAAGACTGCGGCAGCGGCGTATCCGGCTCCCCAGACGCTGAGGAGCACGACGGCGGCCGTCAGGTTCACGGGCAGCACCCCCAGGCCCAGGAGGCCTGCGACGATCAGCGTCGGGGCGGCCAGCAGACCTGCGAACAGGGCACGCCGGGGCACGCGTCCGGCCAGGGCGACTCCTGCCAACCCGGCAATTCCCAGGATGGCGAGCCCGGCCCCGACCATGTCGCCCAGGCCTGCGTGTTCCAGGAACGGGGCGATGTAGGTCAGGACGGCGAAGTGGGCCAGCAGCATGACGGCCCAACCGCCGATAATCAGTCCGACTCCGGGCAGGCGGGCGGCCCGGGCGAGGGAGAGCGGCCGTTTGGTGTCCGGGCTGACCTTGGGGATCGTGAGGAAGGCGAACACCGCCAGCACGGCGCTCACGCCGCCGAGGATCAGGAACGCTACCCGCCAGCCCAGTGCCTGGCCGAGCAGGGTTCCCAGCGGCGTGCCGGCCGCCAGCCCCAGGCTGGTGCCGGCAAAGACGATCGCCATCGCCCGCGGCGCCCGTGCCGGGCTGGTGATCCTCCCGACCATGGGGGCCATGGTGGCCCACAGCAGCCCGTGCGCAACCCCTGCCAGGACACGCCCGGTGATCGCGATCGGAAGGGTCGGGCTGAGGGCGACGAGGACGTTGGCAGCCGCGAAGACGGACAGGATCGCCGCGAACAGCACCCGGCGCGGGACGCGGAGCGTGAACCGGGTCAGGGGCAGGACGGTCAGGACGATCGCGGCTGCGTACACCGAGGTCAGGGACCCGGCCCCGGCGATGCCGGTGCCAAGGTCCGCGGCGATGCGGGTCAAAAGCCCCGAGGGCAACAGCTCCGTGGTCACGCTGGTGAAGCCGCACAGGCTGAGCACGACGAGGGGCAGCAGGGACGAACGGGTGCCCGTAGGCGGGGTGGCTGTGGTCGTCACCATGGGAGGATCCAATCGATTGCGGGGGTCAGGCTTGGTCGGTGGGCATGATCCAGAGCTCGGCGATGGAGGCGTGGCGGGGGCGGGTGACCATGTAGGCGACGCCGTCGGCGATGTCCGCAGGGGCGAGGACTTCGGTCTGTTCGTAGAAGGGGGTTGTCATTCCGCCCTGGATCTCGGGGGTGTTGTGCGAGGCCAGCTCGGTGTCGACGCCGCCCGGTTCCAGGACACCGACGCGGACGTGCCGCCGGGTGACTTCCTGGCGGAGGGATTCGGTGAAGCCGTTGACGCCGAACTTGGTCAGGTTGTAGACGCCGTAGCCGCCCCAGGCCACGCGGCCGGCGATCGAGCTGATGTTCACGATGTCGGCGACCTGCCGCGGGCTGTTTTCGGCTGCTTTGAGCAGGTGAGGCAGGGCGGCGTGGGTGGTGTGCAGCAGGCCCTGGACGTTGACGGAGATCATGCGGTCCCAGTCTTCGGGGTCTGCCCCGAGGACCGGGCCCAGGAGCATCAGGCCTGCGTTGTTGACCAGGATGTCCAGTTGTCCGAACCGTTCGATGGTCTTCTCGACGGCGGCCTGGGCCTGGGCGCGGTCGGTGATGTCGGCTCCGATGACGAGTGCGGTGCCGCCGTCGTTCTCGATGTCGGCGGCGAGGGTTTCGAGGCGGTCCCGGCGTCGGGCAACGATCGCGACGGACGCGCCGAGCGCGGCGAGTTCCCGTGCGGTCGCTGCGCCGATGCCGCTGCTGGCCCCGGTGATGAGGGCAACGGTTCCGGTCAGTTTTGCTGTCATGGGGTGTTTCCTCCAAATAGTGGGGCCGGTTTTGGGCAGCCGCTAGCCATTGGCGCTCAGCGGATCTGTAGCGAGAGTGATTCGGGCGGGGCTTGTTTGTTGGTGTTAGGCGTCGTCGTGGGCGAGCTTGCTGGAGAGTTCGCGGTGGGCGTCGGCTTGGTCCTGGAGCGCCTTGGCGCGGGAGTCGAAGAGCCCGACGGCGTCCGCGCCGGCGGCGAAGCGCAGCGGTGGTTGCTCCAGTTGGGCGAGTTGGATGAGGGCGTCGGCGAGCTTCGCCGGGTCCCCGCCCTGCAGCCCGTTCATGCCCTTCCACGCCGTGACCGTCTGTGCGGTGCGTTCGGCGTAGTCGGCGATGGTGGATTCGGCGTAGCTCGTCGATTCCGGGGTGAGCAGCTCCGTGCGGAAGAACCCCGGCTCGACGAGCATGGTGTGGATCCCGAACGGAGCGATTTCGGGGGCCAGGGACTCGGCCCAGCCCTCGACGCCGAACTTGGACGCGGCGTAGGCGCTCAGGAACTCCCCGCCGGCGATGCCGGCGGTCGAGGAGATCGTGACGACCAGGCCCGAGCGCTGGGCGCGCAGGACCGGCAGGGCCGCGCGGGTGACGTTCATGGGCCCGAACATGGTGGTTTCGATCTGTGCCCGGAAGTCTTCCGGGGTGATTTCTTCGAAGAATCCGGCGTAGAAGTTGCCGGCGTTGTTCACGAGCACGTCGATCCGGCCGAAGCGGGCGACGGCGGCCTGCACGGCCGCTTCCGCCGCGGCGGGGTCGGTGACGTCCAGCTTCACGGCCAGCAGGTCCTCGTTCTCGCCGACGGCCCGGGCAACTCTTTCCAGGTCGCGGCCGGTGGCGACGACCGCGTGGCCGGCGGCAAGGGCCGCCTTCGCGATGTCTGTCCCCATGCCCCGGCCCGCTCCGGTGATGAACCAGACTTTTTTCCCGTTCATGTCTTCCTGCTGTTCTGTGTTGGCCTGTTCTGGGCTGGTTTTCTGTTCGGTCATGGTTCTGTCTTTCCTGGGTTGGGTGTTCCTGGCTGCGCGGGGGAGCGCAGGCCGGGGGTGGTGGTTCCACCGGCGGGGTGGCCGGCGGTGGTTGTTTCGGGAGGCGTTGCCGCCCAGCTGGCGAGGAACGCCAGCGCGTTTCCGGATGCGGAGCCGGGTTCCGCGGTAAAGGTGAACAGCGTCTGCCCCTGATCGCCGGGAAGGTCCAGCGTCTCGAACTGCAGGGACAAGTCCCCGGCGACAGGGTGGTGGAAGCGTTTGGTCCCGGCGGTGTGGATCCGCACGTCGTGCCCGGCCCATAACGCGGAGAACAGCCCGCTGCGGGTGGTCAGTTCCCCGACCAGCTCATTCAGCGCCCGGTCATCGGGGTTCCGCCCCGCTTCCAGGCGCAGCATCGCGACGGTAGTCGCCGCGACCGCACGCCAGTCAGGGTAGAAGTCACCCGCGCCCGGATCGAGGAAGATGTAGCGCGCCTGGTTCGGCGTCCGGCTCCAAGTGTCCGAACCCGACGACGCGGCGGAGCTGGACTGTGCGGCTGAATTGAATACAGGCCCATACAGCGCCCGACCCAGCAGGTTCGCGGCCAGCACGTCCGAACGTCCGTTCTGGACGATGGCGACCGCTCCGGTCATCCCGTCCGGCAGACGCAGCACCCCGGGACGGACCCGCTGCTGTGGTGGCCGGCGCGGCAACCGGGGCGACGGGGCGTTGGCCGCTCGCGCCAGATCCATCAGGTGCGCCCGCTCGGCCTCGTCCAACTGAAGGGCAGCAGCCACGGCCTCGAGCACACCGTCAGAGACGCCGCGGATACTGCCGCGTTCCAGGCGGGTGTAGTAATCCGCGCTCACCCCGGCGAGATGCGCCACTTCCTCACGGCGCAGCCCCGGCACTCGGCGGAGGTCCCCGTATGTGGGGATGCCGGCCTGTTCCGGGCTGAGCTTCGCCCGACGCGAGATCAGGAACTCACGGATTTCGTCGCTTCTGTCCACACCCACCACGCTACGCAGCCCCGGCCGCCGGTGGCAGTGTCCATCAGACACCCCCAAACGCGCCTGGATTTCCGGACTTTACTCGGCGTCGTGCCGGCTCGGGGACGTAGGGGGGTTCAGTCAGTACCTCCCGGCTTCCTTGGGTGAGGTATTTACTGATATCGGACTCCTCGGAAAGGACATGACAATGACTACTTGGCTCATTACGGGATGCTCGACGGGTATTGGCCGCGCTCTGGCGGAGGCTGTTATCGCGGCTGGACATAACGTCGTAGCGACGGCGCGTGACCGTGAAAAGGTCGTGGACCTCGCGGAGGGCAACGATCGGGTTCTGGCTGTGGCGCTTGATGTCACGGACCCGGCGCAGGTGACGGCAGCAGTCGCAGAGGCCGAGAAGACGTTCGGCGGCGTCGACGTCCTGATCAACAATGCCGGCTATGGCTATCGCGCCGCCGTCGAGGAGGGCGATGAGGCGGACATCCGTCTGCTGTTCGACACCCACTTCTTCGGACCAGTCGCCATGATCAAGGCGGTGCTGCCCGGCATGCGTGCGCGCCGCAGCGGGGCGATCGTGAATTTCTCCTCAATCGCGGCGACGTACACGCCGGTCGGTTCCGGCTATTACTCGGCCGTCAAGGCCGCCATCGAGGGTATGACCGGCTCGCTCCGGGGTGAGTTGGAGCCACTGGGCATCTCCGCGACGGTCGTCGAACCGGGTGGCTTTGCGACTGACTTCGCGGGCCGGTCCCTCACGCAATCGACGACGGTCATCGCCGACTACGCCGCGACTGCCGGGACTCGGCGCATCGAAACCGTCGTGAACACTCCCGCCAAGGGCGATCCGGCCAAGGCCGCGCGGGCGATCATCCATGCTGTCGAGGCCGAGGACACCCCGGCTTTCCTCCTGCTGGGCAGCGACGCGTTCGAGGCTTACCAGAAGATCGTGCAGGCCCGGCTCGACTCGACGTCCAAGTGGGAGGCATTCAGCCGCGGCACCGACTTCGACGCCTGAGAACCTTAGAAACGGGGTAAGCCTCGGACGGGCACTTCCGGTGCCCGTCGAACGCGCCCTTTCGCCCAGCACGAGCAGGAGCATCCACGCAGTAGGCGCAACTCGGCACCTCGGGCCCTACCGGGCCAGAAGGATCGAAGCCCGAACTGTCTGGCTGGTCCGTTGACCCCGCTCGGCAAAATTTGTGGTGGCTGGGCTAGCTTCCTTAGCTCGTAAGTTTCGCCCGCCGCACACGGGTAATGACGGTTGGGCAGGGCAGGGATCTGAGTACCGTGTGGGCGGTCGATCCCATGAGGAGGCGTTTGAAGCTGCCCTTTCCACGGCTTCCCAACACCAGCAACGTGGCGTTGGCGGCGGCATGCGTAAGTGCTTCCGCCGGTTCGTTGTTGGACACCAGAACCTGATGGACAACCAGGTCGGGGTAGTTTTCAGCCAGACCGGCGACGGTCTCGGCCAGGACGATTCGTTCTTCCTCCAAGATGGTCTCAGCAACGTCGGCCGCCGGCATGGCCCGCTGAATGAGAGGCGGCGCCGGGACTGCGTGAACCACAGTCAGCTCCTGGCCGTCCCTGTCAGCTTCGGCGGCCGCAAAGGAAACTGCCTGCGTTGATTCTTCGGAACCGTCAGCTCCGACCACGATGCCCCGGCGCTCCGTCATGTCCTGTTCCCCGACTACTGCCACCGGGCACAGTGCGACGGCAGCGATCTGCAATGCCCTGTCAGCTACCGGTCCCCCAGGCCAGTTGTGCCCGGTTCCGATGACAACCATCGAGGCTCCTTTGGACTGCTTCCTGAGCGCCTGCCCGGGGCTCCCGGCGAACAGCAAAGTTTTTACCTGGACCGACGGTTCCAATTCGCCAGCATGCGCTGCGGTCTTGCCCAACAGCTCGTTTGCTGCGGCCCTGATGACCTCGCTGGAACCGACAGATTCATCGAGCCATCGACTGTCGACCGCGTGAACGAGCAGCACCGGGAGTTTCCGCCGTGCCGCCCGGTCCATGGCCCAAGCCAACGCGGCCCGGCTCGCCTTGGTGTCGACGACGCCGACAACGATTGGTTTCTTCATGACTCTGTCCGCCTCCATGAAATGTGGCTCCCTCTTTCGGGATGCTGTGCGCTCCATTGTCTGCTCGTTTGGCCACGCCCGGCAGGGCCGGAAGTCCCGCCGGCGAAGCTCTTGCAAGCGCCTAAAGTCACCAGGGATGGAACACAGACCGACTCGCGGATCCTAGGTAGTCGGCACTAGTCCGATGCAGGGCTTTGTGCCCTGTTCTGACAGGCTGACTGGGTCTAGCATGCCGGTGTCGAATAGTCTGCATGGAAGGGCTTGAATGATGTCCAGCTATCAGCCTCAGAATCTTCCCCGAGGTGGAGTTCCGCTTGATCTGCCTTACTATGGCGCCCCGCCGATCGAGGCCGTCAAACGATTCTGGAAGAAGTACGCAACTTTCCAAGGGCGGGCGAGCCGCAGTGAGTATTGGTGGTGGTTCCTCGCCTCAGCCATCGTGTCAGGGGTCATCAATGCGGCCGGTGCGACAGGGAGCGGCAACACGAGCACCTCGACGGCTCTTGGGGGCCTGTGGTTCCTGGCAACGATCGTGCCTTCGCTCGCCTTGGCTGCACGGCGCCTGCACGATGCGAATCTCAGTGCGCTCTTCTTGTTGCTCGCCTTGATCCCGGTGCTCGGATGGATCGCGCTGCTCGTGTTTGTGCTCCTGCCGGCCAATCCCGGGGGTCAGCGCTTCGACCGACTGGTACAGGCATATCCGCCGCCTTATCCGCCGAACCCGCCGCAGCCGTATCCGCCTCAGGCTTGAGGCTCAGGCAATCTCAGAGGAGGCTGGACTTCGGCTCGCGTGTGTTCCCACTCATCAAGGAGTCCCGGCAGCCGGGTCATGAGGAACCGGTAGAAGGCGCCCATCTCGTTCACCCTGGTCCTCGCCGCTGACCCCTCCGGGAGGCTTGAAGCAGTGGAGTCGGCGAGGTCTGCGAGGCGCTTGTACACGGGGTTCTGGCGTAGGGAGGCGACATACCACGCGTTGTCGGGGAGGGCGTAGCGGTCGCGTCGGCTGCCCGGTTGCGAGACCCGGTGCACGAAGCCGACGGTCTGCAGGTACCGCACGGCGCCGGAGACGGCTGCGGCGCTTGCGCCGAGCCTCTCGGAGAGCTCGGCCGCGGTCAGCCAGCCGTCGTCGGAGACCACAAGGGCCATGAGCGCGCGGGCAGGCATCTTGGGGAAGCCGGCGGCCGTGAGCACGGCCGCCGACGTCTCGGCGGCGTCGGGCATCCGGGCGGTGCCCGGGTCTGTCATGCTGTTCCCACCTCCCGACGGCGCACCGCCGCAAGCGCGAGCGCCGTGAGGACCGCGGCGATGGAGAGCATCCAGAAGCCGCCACTCCAGTCGGTCCCGGTGCTTGTGGTGACCGGGGTGTGGGTGAACGGCGAGAGGTCCCGGAGCTTCTGGTCAAGGCCGAGCATGCCGCCGTAGATTCCGAGGACGACGCCGATGCCCAGGAGCGCCCACCCTGCAGGGATCGTGGCACGGGGCCAGACGACGAACACTGCGGCGGGCAGGGCGAGGTATATGAGTGCGGCGGGGAGCTGGTCGACGGCGGTCTGCCACACGTCGCCGACGGCGCTTGAGGTGTCTCCGGACGCGACGAGGGAGAGCCACGCTCCGAGAGCCGTGAACGCCATAACGAGCACGACCGAGACGGCGCCGAGGCCGATGAAGCTCCCGAGCCAGCGCATCCGGCTCACCGACTCGGCCACGACGGGCTCGGCGGTTCCGGCCACCTCCTCCTGACGGAGGCGGAGGACGGCCTGGAGACCGCACGCTGCGGCAAGGATTCCGGCTACTTCGAACAGCGCCGCCACGAGGAGCTGGGTCATTGATGTGCCCTGTGCCTCGATCATGCCGCGGAGCACGGCCGTGATTTGGGGGTTGGAGGTGATCGAGGACTGTATCGCGGACCCGAGAGAGCCCGTGAGGAGTCCCGTCGCGAGGCCACCGATGCACCAGCCGATGATTGCGCCCTGCTGGAGGCGCAGCGCGAGCGAGAAGCTCCCGCGCAGCCAGGGCCTGGCGTCGGCGCGTCCGGATCGTCCGGCGAACACGCTCGCGCCGACGTCCCGGCGCGCCATGATAGCAACGACGATGGCGGTGCACGCGACCCCGAGCGCGAGTGGCAGGAGCAGCGGCCACCACCGGTTGCCCGTGTAGGCGAAAGTCTGCTGGCCCCAGCCGATGGGGGAGATCCAGCTCGGCCATGCGGCCGTCATGGTCGTCCCATCAGGACCGACCTGTCCGGTCGCGTCCCCGAAGCCGCGCAGCAGGTACCCGACCATCACGAGCGCCGAGGAGATGCCGTTGGCCCCGCGCGAGGTGCTGAAGAACTCGGAGGCCAACAGGCCCACGCCGAGGAAGGCGAAGCCCACCGCACCCGTCGCGAAGCCAGCTACGAGCGAGCCGGCCGGGTCAAGCCCTCCGGCCATGAAGCCGAGCGCTGTCGCGATGGATACGAGTATGTTGACCACGGCGCCGTGAAGCACTGTCGCCCCGAGCGGAGCCCAGCGCCCGGCGGCCGTCGCTGCGATCATCTCGCCCCGGCCCGACTCCTCTTCCGCCCGGGTGTGGCGGACGGCCAAGAACGTGTTCATGAGTCCGGCAAGGACGCCCAGGAACGCGAAGATCTCGAAGAAGGTGAACGAATCGAGTCCCGGACCGCGGGGGAGGCCGCGCAGCAAGAGGATCGCAGGCGCCGCAGTCGCGAGCTGCAGCACCTGGGCGCGCGTCGCGTCGTCGCCGAAGGTCTTCGCTATGGCCGCGACGGCGAACAACGCGAGCATTCCGATCGAGAGGACCCAAACAGTCACCTGCCAGCGGTCCCGGCGCAACCGCTGCCGGTAAAGGATCCACAGCGCGCCCATCTCAGGCTCCCGCCGGAGCGGCGCGGTGGCGCCGATGGTGGGTGCCGCCGTCGTCCTCTTCCTGACGGGCAGGCGGGGTGACTGTGTCGCCGTAGTGGCGCAGGAAGAGCTCTTCGAGCGACGGCGGCGCGACGAGCAGGCCTTTGACCCTGAGGCTGCCCAGAAGTGGCAGGACCTCGTGGACGCGATCGGAATCGGCGCCGAACTTGACGCGCCCGTCGGCCACGGTGAGGTCGTGGACCTGCGACAGCGTGTCCAGCGCGTGGGTGTCCACACTGTCCTGGGCGAACGAGATTTCCGTGCGGGTGAGGTGGCGCAGTGCGTCGAGCGTGCCGCCGTCAACGATCCGGCCGGCGCGGATGATGCTCACGCGGTCGGCGAGCTGTTCGACTTCGGAGAGGATATGGCTCGAGAGCAGTACTGTGACGCCGTTCTCGTGCGCGATCCGCCTTATCTCGCGCGTGAAGACGGCCTCCATGAGCGGGTCAAGGCCGCTGGTGGGCTCGTCAAGGAGATACAGCTCGGCGTCCATGACGAGGGCGGAGATGAGCGCCACCTTCTGGCGGTTTCCCTTTGAGTAGGCGCGGCCCTTCTTGCTCGGGTCGAAGTCGAAGAGTTCGCAGAGGTGATGCTTGCGCTCCTTGTAGGTGGCTTGGTCTACACCGCCGTCGCGGAGGCGGGAGAGCAAGTCGATAGCCTCGCCGCCCGAGAGATTGGGCCAGAGGCTCACGTCGCCCGGGATGCTCGCGACGCGGCGGTGGAGTTCGACGGCGTCCGCCCACGGATGCATGCCTAGGACCGTCGCGCTGCCCGACGACGCGCGGGCTAGACCGAGAAGGATACGCAGCGTGGTGGTCTTCCCTGCGCCGTTTGGCCCGAGGAAGCCGTGGATCTCACCCTCGTGGACCTCAAGGTCGAGGCCGTCGAGCGCCTTAACCCGCCCGAAGTTCTTGTGCAAGTCGACAGTCTGGATGACAGTGTCCATGACGACAAACATACGTAGTTTTCACAAATTTTTGAATGACCGAAAGGCCCTTGTGTACCAGCGCGGTTCGTGCTCATGCGTTCCGTATTTCTACACAGCTTCTATACAGGAAACGCTTAGCCGGGGCCAACTCTGGCAGTCCTAAAATTAACCCAGAGACGTCGGTCAAGCACCAGCAAAGGAGGCTGCCATGAACTCCAGGGAAAGCGGCCACAGGATCGCCCGTCAAGTGACATCGTGGGTGGGGGCCGCGAGCGCGGCGGGCGCCGTGGTAGTGGGAGTGGCAGTCTCGGCTCCAGCCGCGGCGGGCAATGCCTCTTCCGGTGACACGTCGTCCGGAAACACGTCTCCCGGCAATACGGGGCAGTCGACTTCTCCGAACTATGGCTCGCGCCACCACTACTCATCCACGTCGCCGGTGCAACCCCTCGGGCCGGGATCAACGGCCCCGCAGGGCCAAACGTCAGGATCCTGATGGTAACGGCGGCGCGACGCTGGGAGCTATGGAGCACCGAGGCAGGCGTCATCGTCACCGAACCATCGATGCTCGACCAAGCCGTCAGTCTAAGCAAAGCCGTATGCCACGATGTTGAGATGGCGTGCAGCCGTTTCCGCGATGATTCGGAGGTCATGATCCTCAGGAGTCAACTAGCCGGCGGCCGGGAGATCAGCGATGTGCTCGCGGCCATTGTCCGCAGCGCACTGGCTGCTGCGGAAATGACCGACGGGGATGTGGACCCGACGCTGGGGAGCGTGCTGCTTGGCCTCGGGTATGACCGCGATTTCGCTCTTCTCGATGTGCCCCACAGCCCGGGGCCGGAGGCACAAGGATCGATTGGTGTGACAACAGTGGCCGAGGCGTGGACCCGGATAGGACTCGCCGGAAACACCTTGAAAGTGCCCAAAAGCCTCTTGCTCGACTTTGGTGCAATCGGCAAAGCTTTGGCGGCCGACTGGGCCGCGCACCGGATTTCGTCAACACTTGGATGCGGTTCGATGGTGAGTCTTGGGGGCGACATTGCCACAGCGGGGAAGGCGCCCCCGGAGGGGTGGGTGGTGCTGGTCCAGGATTTGCCGGGCGATCCTTCCGGGTGCGTCCGTCTGAGCTCCGGCTACGCGTTGGCGACGTCGAGCACGCAGAAACGCCGGTGGAACCATTCCGGCCGGCAAGTCCAACACATCATCGACCCGCACACCGGATTGCCGGCGGAAGCCGTCTGGCGGACGGTCACGGTGGCGGCGAAGAGCTGCGTGGAGGCCAATACTATCTCTACGGCATGCGTGGTGCGTGGGCGCCGGGCGCCGTCGTGGTTGAGGGAACTAGGTGTGCCTGCCCGCCTGGTTGACAGTGCAGGCAGAGTATCCGCTTTCGGTAGCTGGCCTCCGGATGAGATGACGAGTCCATCATGAACTCGGTATTCGATCAGGCTCTTTGGGCGGTAGGCCGTGGGTCCGGTGTGGTGGCCATCGTGCTCCTGACCCTTTCCGTCCTGCTGGGAATTGGCGGCCGGTCCGGGCGGGCTGTCTTCGGGATGCCGCGTTTTGCCGTCACGCTGGTGCACCGCAATGTCTCACTCTTTTCGCTCCTGTTTGTCGTGGTCCATGTTGTGTCCTTATTCCTTGATCCGTTTGCCCAACTGAGGCTGGTCGATTTCTTCATTCCCTTCCTGGGCGCATTCAAGCCCTTCTGGCTCGGACTTGGGACGATAGCCTTCGATCTCCTTGTTGTCGTGACCATCACCGCTTTGCTGCGCAACAGGATCGGTCCCAGGATGTTCAAAGCCGTGCACTGGCTGGTCTACGCGATGTGGCCCGTGTCGGTGCTTCATGCCATAGGAAATGGCACCAACGGTCGTGAGCCCTGGTTCCTCGTCCTTGCGGTGTTCTGCGTGATGGCAGTTGGAGGAGCCATAGCGTGGAGGCTGCACGAGGACTTTGTCGAATATCGGAACGTGCGCCGCCAGGAAACCCGTTGACAACGGATCAGAGCACCGTCAGCATCCGGGACCATGTTGCCGGTCCAGCCGGTACAACGCGATTGTTCGCCGCGGGTTCAGCTGATTTCGGCAGCCACCAGGCAGCCTTTGGTCCGCTCCCGGCAATGGACCGGGCGCGGCTGATTGACGAACTGTTGCAGTCCGGGCTCGATGGTCGCGGCGGGGCTGGATTTGCGGCCTGGCAAAAGTTGGCGTCGGTCCCCGCGGATGGACGGCGGCCGGTCGTCGTCGCCAATGGTGCAGAAGGTGAACCGCTGAGCCAGAAGGACGCCGCCCTGCTGCACAACGCCCCCCATTTGGTGATCGACGGCATCCTGATCGCCGGCCGGAGCCTTGGCGCCAAGGAGCTGCACTTGTTTGCCGGCGCGGAGCAGCTAGCTCCCGTCGCCCGCGCCCTCAAGGAGCGCGGGGAGGTGCGCATACGCCTGCACGAAGCGCCCGATACGTTTATCTCGGGAGAAGCAACGGCAGTGGTCAGCGCTATTTCCGGCAGCTTGGCTGTTCCGGGGGACCGAACAAAGCGGTTGACCAACAGCGGCCTGAATGGGCGGCCGACGCTGGTGCACAACGTGGAGACACTGGCTCACCTGGCACTGATCTCCCGCTTCGGTCCTGCCTGGTTCCGCAGCGTTGGAACCGGTTCCTCGCCAGGGTCCAGGCTCATCACCCTGTCCGGGAACACGGCCGGACCAAGGGTCTACGAGATCCCGACCGGTGTGCGCCTGACGGAGATCCTCGTGAGTACCGGCGTCGATCTGCATTCTGTCCGGGCAGCCCTCGTGGGTGGATACCACGGCACGTGGCTCGCCGTGGACCAGCTCGATGCACGGTTCTCAAAGGAAGGGTTGGCCCCGGTGGGTGCCCGGACCGGTGCTGGAATCATTATGACGCTGGGGTCCGGGTCCTGTGGCCTCGCAGCTACTGCGGACATTCTGGCCTACCTGGCGGGCCAGTCAGCGCGCCAGTGTGGTCCCTGCATCAATGGCCTACCTGCCATCGCGAGCGTGTTTGCGCGTCTGGCTTACGGAGACACCAACGGGAAACTTCCACAGGAGATCAGCCGGCTCGCCGCGTTGGTAACCGGCCGGGGTAGCTGCGCCCATCCGGACGGGACAGCCCGGCTTGCCCTCAGCGCCCTGGCGGCTTTTGCCTCCGACGTCGACGCACACCTGCGAGGGCGATGCGAGGTGCTGCGATGACCGAGCGAAAGGTGACAATGCACATCGACTGGACCCGTTGCGACGGCCGGGGTCTTTGTGTCGAACTGCTTCCAGAGCTGCTCACTCGCGATGATTGGGGCTACCCGGTGGGCCGTGGTGGGTCCGAGATCGCGATCCCTCAGAACCTCGAATACGCCGCACAGGACGCGGCAGCGCTTTGCCCTACGCAGGCGCTTAGACTGCACAAATGACGCCGTTGGCCCCAGCTCCGACGCCTATACTCCGACTATGAATGAGATGAAGCCGCGCGTTCTTTTGGTCGAGGACGACGCGCAGCTTCGCGCGATGCTGGAAGAGTTGCTGCTTGGCGAAGGCTACGAAGTGTCCAGCGCCCCGGACGGACAAAAGGGCCTCCACCTTGCCCTGACCGAGGAATTCGACGTCCTGGTTCTGGACCGGGGCCTTCCGGTTATGGACGGGTTGAACCTGTTGACGAAACTGCGCAGGGAAGGCGTCGAGACTGCAGCCCTCATTCTCTCCGCATTGGGCAATCCTGCAGACAGGGTCGAGGGGCTCGACGCCGGTGCGGAGGACTACCTGTCGAAGCCGTTCGACGTCGAGGAACTTCTGGCCCGGCTGCGTGCCTTACGACGCCGGCATATCGCCACCGCGACGACCCTGCGGATCAGCGGTGGTCATTTTGACCTCGAAGCGCGCAGCGTGACCCGCTCTGATGGTTCCGTCGTGGTGCTGTCCGAACGGGAAAGCGCCCTTCTGGAGGAACTGGCACGCTGGCCGAACCGGGTATTCGGGCGTGGCGAGATCCTTGAATACGTCTTCCCGAACGCCGAGGAGGCAGGGGTGGTCGATACGTATGTCCATTACCTCCGGCGGAAGCTGGGACGGGGGAGCGTGCGGACGGTTCATGGCGTCGGCTACAGGATCGGCACGCTCGCATGAACGGCCAAGCCGAGGACGAACTGCAGCGTTCCTCTTGGCGACTGGCCCTGCAGACCGGAGCTTTGTTGGTGCTGCTTTTGGTGGCGATTGCCGGATCGGTGCTGTTGATTGTCAGCACGAGCCAGGCCAGCGCAGCCCAACGCCTCCTGACCACCGCCACCGAGCACGTGGACTCGATCGTGGACGCCCCCGCCGGAACCTGGCTCGCGATCTCCAACCAAGGCACTTTGACGGTGTCCCCCGGGATGCCCTCCGGGCTGCCGGACCTCAAGGCCATCGAGGCGGTCGCCGCCAGCGGAGTCGCCGCCCAGGAGGACGTTTCCATAGCTGGCCGCCCGTACACCGTCCGGACCGCCGATTCCGGAAGCCGGGTAGTCCAAGCAGTGTTCGATCGCCACGAGAATCTGGAGGAATTGAATCGGCTGGGCCTGGCCCTGTTGTTGACTTGCGGCGGAGCGGTGGTGTTGGCGAGCCTTCTGGCGGTGTGGTTGGCCCGGCGAGCCATGCGCCCCATGGCCGAGGCCCTCGACCGGCAGCGGCGATTCGTCGCAGATGCAAGCCACGAACTGCGCACGCCGCTGACCCTGCTGAGTATGCGGGCGCAAATGCTGCGGCGTCGCGTGGCATCTTTTCCAGCGCACGAGCCGCCGGGAAACATTGACGCGGAAGTGGACGCCATGATCGAAGATTCGCGCTCGCTGACTCGATTGCTCGAAGACCTGCTCATTTCGGCGGATTCGCGGCAGGTCGAGCTCACGGACGTCGACGTCGTGGCATTGGCGGACGACGTCGTCGAATCGTTTTCGGTTTCTGCCGCGCGCCGCGGGATCACGGTTGAACGAAGCGGAATCGACGGCCCGATGGGGATCACTGCCACGCCGACGGCGCTGCGCCGGCTTTTCGTGGCGTTGCTGGACAACGCAGTCCGCTTCGCCCGGTCACGCGTGGAGGTGGGCGTTTCCAAAGACCCGAGGACCCTTGTCATCACGGTCAGCGACGACGGCCCCGGATTTTCCGACCACGTCAAGCCTCGGGCCTTCGAAAGGTTCGCAACTGCAGCTCCTGCCGGCGTTGCACCGGAGGACGGTACCGGGCCGCGCCACTACGGTCTCGGGCTAGCGCTTGTGGCTGAAGTGGCCGCCCAGCACGGAGGCCGGGTGGAAATCGGGACACAAGCCGCGGGAGCAGTCATCATTGTGCGCCTGCCGATGATCCGAGGAAAGCGCGGGAACTCTCCAGCAGCCGGTTCCTGGTTACGCGCCTTTGTTTCCAGGGTTCGAAGAATGTTCTAAGAACCCGAACCTAGCATTGCGAGCATGAGCAGACCATGGGGCGCCCGCGGAGGTAGCAGATGACGGCCCGGGCCGGAGCGACGGACCGGACGGCCACCCACCGGCGGATGCCACAACGGGCGCGTTATCTGCGGCGGGCACGCCTGGCGGACTTCTTGGAAACCATCGTCTGGTTGTCGGTCGCCCTCGTACTGGCCCTGTTCCTGGCGGACAGCGGACTGGTGGAGTTCAAGAACGTCCCGGGCGCCCTTACCGCCGTCGGCATCATTGCGGGGCTCGTAGGAACCGACCTGATGCTGATCCAACTCCTCCTTGCGGCGCGGCTCCCGGTCATTGACCGGGCCTTTGGCCACGACCGGGCCTTGTTGGTCCACCAGCGCTTGGGCAAGCCCGTCTTCTACCTCATTTCCGCACATGTGCTGCTGCTCTGGGTCGGCTACGCGCTGACGTCGCGATTGAACGTGTTTGCGGAAATATGGGACATGTTCATCTCGCTGCCTGACATGAAAGTCGCCTACCTGGGGTATGCGCTGTTAGCCATCGTCGTGATCACCTCACTGGTACTTGTCCGGCGGAAGTTTTCCTACGAGGCATGGCATGTTGTCCACTTCCTTGCATATGGCGCCGTTCTTGCCGCCCTGCCGCACCAGTTCAGCACCGGGCAATTGTTCGCGGACGGAACCTGGGCGCGTTACTACTGGCTCACGCTCTACCTCGGGGTGGCGGCAGCTCTGCTGGTCTATCGGTTCATCATTCCCGTGTTGCGGACTCTGCGCCACGACCTTCGGGTCAGCAACATCGTCACCGAGGCGCCGGGTGTGTACTCCATCGAGATGACCGGACGATCGCTTGCGGACCTTCGGGTCCGCGGCGGCCAATTCTTCATCTGGCGCTTCTGGTCACGCGGGCTCTGGTGGCACGCCCATCCCTTCTCGCTCTCGGCGGCCCCTGGGGTCCTTCGCCTCAAAGTCACCGTTCGTGAGCTGGGAGGCGGAACCGCCGAATTGAGTGCGCTCCCGATCGGCACCAGGGTAAGCATCGAAGGACCCTACGGACTCTTTACAGACCGGGCCCGGACCACCCGGCGGGCAGTTGCCGTCGCGGCCGGCATCGGAATCACGCCCATCATCTCCTTGCTGGAGCAGGGCGACTTTGCTCCCGGCGAGATGACGGTGATCGTCAGGGCGCCGGACGAGAAGGGTCTGTACCTCTACCGCGAGCTGCAGAAACTGTGTGTCAAGAAATCTGCAACGCTCTACGTCCTGTTGGGGCGTCGGCCGAAAAGGGGCCACGACAGCTGGCTTCCGGCCCGCGAGGCCAGCCACCGCATGAGCCTGTCCACGATCGTCCCCCATGTCCGGGACGCCGACGTGTTCGTGTGCGGGCCGAGCGACTGGACAGACCTGGTGGTTGAGGACGCAAGACGCGCGGGCGTGCCCCGGTTCCGCATCCACTACGAAAGGTTCAGCTGGTGAGGGCCCGTAGCGCCGTACTGGCCGGCCTCGCTTCCGCCGCGGTCCTCCTGATCGGGTGGCATGCCGGAAACCAAGCTGATTCCGCATCCAGCCGCACCACAACGAAGGCGGCCAATCCGCCGTCGGGCACCGGAACGACTTCCGGACCGGGCAGCCCGACGGCGGCTGGCACCAGCCCCGGTCCAGTGGCTCCGGCCGCTGCGGGCACCAAAGACGGAACCTTCGACGGCAGCCAGATCCAGACCCGGTACGGCACAGTGCAGGTCCAGGCCGTGATATCCGGCGGCAAGATCACCGACGTCGTGCCGCTGCAGCTGACCGATGTCGGGTCCCTGTCCAGCGAAATCGACCGGCAGGCCGTGCCGATGCTCAAATCAGAGGTGCTATCGAGCCAATCAGCCAACGTCGACACGGTGGGAGGTGCAACCTACACGAGCCAGGGCTACCTCAACTCGTTGCAGGCCGCGCTCGACGCGGCGAACTTCAAGTGACCGCAGGCGGGACTAGCGGTGCTTGTAGTAGTCCCTCCAGATCAGCCGGTGAACGGGGATGCGGCGGGGCAACGACCTGAGCCCGGGAATGAAGGGGACCAACGTCAGGAGCAGCGTCAGGATCACCATGGAAAACACAACCAGGACGTCGGCGTTCGGCGATGATTTGAACGGTTCCACTTGGTAAAGCGCCGAGAAGAGCCAGAGCCAGGATTGGCCGGGGTAGTTCCCCGTTTCATTCATCATTCCCCACTGGTCGCCTGTCAGATGCTGGGCGTCGGCGAGGCCTGGGAAGTAGCTGCCGTCGCCGAGGAACAGAATGCTGGCTTTGTAATCGGTGTTGTAGAACGAACCCTTTGCGCTCAGGACCGGATCAAGGGTCCCTTGCTGGGCCATGGCCAGAAGGGCTCCGGTGAGGGCCGGTACCGGGCCGTAGTCGCCGGGCGGAACCTTCGCCGGGTCGTTGTCCGGTGCTTTGCCGAGTGCGTCCGCGTACGCGGTGGTCCAGGCGGCGTGTTGCGCGTCGCTTGCCTTGGTCCATTCGTCGATCGCGGCCGGGGCTGTTGGCAGGGTTTGGAGCGGACTGATGACGAAGTCGGTGGCGGTATCGATCGGGAGCCGTACGCCGGAAAGGCTTTGCAGGTCGATCGGGCCGAGTTTTTGCGAGGCATCGGGCGTCGAATTGTAGGGAGGTCCATACCCTGCGGTGCCGCTGGTACCGCCGAGTTCCGCCGTCGCTGTTGCTACGAAGTCCGCGGGCTGGGCCTGGGCCCAGGATTTGAGGGTCACACTCGGGTCGTCCGGCGAGCTGAAGACTGCGGAGAGCCCGAGAACAAGCAGGCCGACAACGACCACTCCAACAACGAGCTCCTTGAACAGGTCGTATTCACGCAACGTGCCGCCCCACGGCCTGCTGGCGATGTCGTCCCGAGTGCGCCACGACGTTGACACGGGGGACTTGGTCATTTCCGGTGCTCGCTCTCGGTGGCCGGGTTTGGTGTCGCTGAGCTCAGCTGGGCGTCGGATGCCGCAGCTTCCAACGGCGGCACTACGCCGTGCATCCGTACGAGCACGACATGAAGGGCGACGACGACGGCGACAGCAAGGGGAAGGAGCGTGATGTGCCACATGAGTATCTGGCCTAGATCGGCCACGTTGAACCAGGCGCCTATACCGACGGCGTTGAGGGCGTCTTTGGCTTGGAAGGCAATCCACTGCGAATCGAAATTTGTTTGAAGCAGGTATCCGGTGAACGCCGTGACGATCGAGACGACAAACGCGAGCATCCCTGTGATCCAGGTCAGTACGCGCCCGCCTCGCCAGGCTGCCATCCAGAACTTGCCCCACAGGTGGATCACCATGAACATGAAGAACAGTTCAACGCTCCACAAATGGGTGCTGTTGATGAAACGGCCAAGACTGGAGACATGGAACCAGGTGGGACCATTCAGTGCCAGTACGATGCCGGATCCAATGATGTAGACGAGGGCGGCAACAGCGCCCATGCCGAAAACGTAAATCCAGGACGATACGTAGCTCGGTTGGCCTTCCGGAAGCAACTTGTCCGGCGGGAGCCGGCGCAGGGCCCACCCCCGGGCTTTTCCTGTCCAAGTGGAAAAGCGTGGCTCGCCGCCGTCGGCGGTTGAAACAGGCTCATGGTCAACGGTCATTTCCGGCTCCTTCGGCCCGGAAACGGAATGACCAAAGCGAGAATGAATAGAACGACCATAGTGGCAATGACCACAAGATTGCCGAATTGGATCAGGAAGTCACCCCACTGGAAATAGATTCCGGGATCCGGCATTCCGGCATCCGTCTGTTGAATCCCGAGCATCATGGCCTCTTTCGATGAAGGGCGAACCTTGGGTGGGAAGCCTTCCGTAAGAACGACGCTACAAGCTTGTTGGCCAACAGACACGGGTCCAAGGGCCCTATTGGATGACGCGGGTCGCATGCATGCTGGAATCGATTGGATTGCGACCATCGAAAGGACCAACCATGTCACCGGATACCGCAAACCCCGTAGAAGTCCTGAACGAGGAAGAATGCTGGAACATCCTTTTGGGCGCGACGTTGGGACGGTTGGCACTGAGCATTGCCAACGAACCCGAGATCTATCCGATCAACTTCGTCGCCCACGACGGAAAAATCCTCCTGAGGACAAATCCCGGAGAGAAGCTGTTCGCGCTCACGATCAACAACAAAGTTGCGTTGGAGACCGACGGGGTCGGCAGCCAATCCGTCTGGAGCGTCGTGGTTAAAGGCAAGGCACGGCAGCTGGAGTCCGGTGCCGAGATTGAAGCCGCCGAAAAGATTCCCCGCCAACAATTGACCTCTACAAAGAAGCGGGTTTTCGTTGAGATCGTCCCGACGTCCATCACCGGGAGGCGCATTCACCGGGGACTGGAAAACGACGAGCTGGCTCCTAGCGACTTGTACTGAACATCTCTGTTCCACGGGGGCCCGGCTTGGGCAGACGCGCCAGCAGGACCGGGCAGGTGGCGTGATGAAGCACAGCGTGGGCGGCCGAACCGATGGTGCCCCGAACGAGTCCGTGTCCCTGGGTCCCGACGACGATGATGGAGGCGTCTTGGGCCTCCGCCAAAATTGAGCCAGGGATTGACGTGCCGATCAGCGATCTTATTTGGAGATCGAGGTCCGGAATTGTTTCGTGGGCGCTCCGCGCCGCGGAATCGAGAAGCGCCTGGACACGGGGTTCCACCGGGGCTTGAGTCAAGGTGCCCGCTTCAGAGATGGGGCGCGGAATCCAGTGTTTCTTCTCGACGTGCACCAATCGAAGGCCTGTGCCGGCCAACGCGGCCAGATTGCAGGCATGCCGAAGCGGTAGCTCCCAATCGTCGAAGTCGACGCCGACTACAACTGGACCGCCCGGATGTTCTCCGGCACGGATGACAGCGACCGGGCAATCGGCCGTTGCCGCGAGTTCCAAGCTGACGGAGCCGATCAGCAGTCCCATGAAACCCCCCGCGCCCCTGGTTCCGACGACCAGCAGTGTGGCGCCGGAAGAGAGTGTCCTGAGGTGTTCGGCCGGCCACCCATAGAACAGTGTCGTCTTGACAGCCAATCCAGGAACCACATCGTGGACCCGCGCCACGCCCTCGGCCAGAATGTCCTCGGCCGCGCGTCGCAACCCGCTGCCTTCGACGCCCGGCACGGGACCCAGGTCGCCGGTGATTGCCGGCCACAGGGTGCTGTGAACGAGCTGCAGCCCACACTTGCGCAAAACCGCTTGGCGGGCAGCCCAATGGACAGCGGGGACAGCTTCGGCGGATCCGTCGAAGCCAACGATGATTTCTTCCGCGGTGTCCATGCTCTCCTTACCCGTGAGAATGCTTGAATGTGGCGTGGCTCCGGGCTCACTCCAGATGCACGTGGCGTCCGGTCACCTTGGATGCCTGGATCCGAATGAAGAGATTCCGTGCTCCGCCGGCCCACGGCTCCGCCATGACCTTTCCCCATAGCCTGGTCAGCAGATCCTGGTCCTCAACACGGGACGACGCCCCGCTGATGAGCACAGACCAACCCTCATTCCGGTCGGCACGTGAATCGTCGATCTGAAAAGACGACCCGAGCGACGGGACTGCCTCGGCAATGGATCCATCCTCGGCCGTACGAAAGTAGATGGACTCGCCGTCGACCAGATAATTCACGGGGAGGATCACCACGTTCCCTTGCTGAACAAAGCCGAAACGGCCGGTGGTGTTTGAGCGCAGGAGATCCCAGCACTGTTCCTGGCTGAGTTCTTCCGCGACGTGCAGTCCGCCGTCAACGCGGCCTGCGTCCATGCTGGGGAGTGACATCTCTGCTCCTAGGTCGTCTAGCTCTATTCCTTGTTCGGGCACGATCGCGGGTATGAAGACCTGCAACTCCCTGCAGCCTATTGAGCGCCCTTCTCCTGCTGTAGGGCCGAAAGGCCCGGCGGTGTGACTAAATGCCCTGTGGGAGGGGCCCGAAACGAGCGACACTGGACGCAGGTACGCAATCCAAATCAAGGGGAAATTGGCCATGATGTATGGATGGGGTGGAAGCATCGGCATCGGCGGCTGGATCGCCATGGGCCTGATGATGTTGCTGTTTTGGGGTGGCATTGCCACCTTGGTGATCCTCCTGCTGCGGGGGAACCACGCGGGCGGACGGGGTTTCCACGGGCCACCCGATGATGATTCCGAGCGTATCCTCAATGAGCGCTTCGCCCGGGGCGAGATCGACGAAACAGAGCTCACGGCGCGCCGCGCCGCTCTAAGGCGCCGGCAGTGAGCCGGGCTCCCGCGGGGTGCGGGGATACGTCCGCACGTTTCGCCTTCGCTGGAACCGGTGAAGAGCTTCGATAAAGAGGATTCCTCCGAGCGCGCTTGCAAGTGCCGTCAGCAGAAGATCGTTCCGGGGCCATTCCAAGCCGAAGAAGTCTTGGAGGAGGGGCACTGTCAGGACAAAGACCAGCCCCAGGTGCATCGCACCGATGATGGCCGCGCGTCGCAGGTTTATCGGGCGCGAGATGGCGGCCAGTATCCACAGGCCCGTGAGTGAGAGCGTGAGTACGGAGGCGGTTCGGGTGGCGTTGCTTGTGTGGCCGCCGACAGCCATTGCGTAGACGTTGACGCCAAAGACGGCGGCAGCGACGATGAGGCCTGCGGGTACGGCGAATGAGAGGGAGCGTTTAAGGAATCCGGGGGAGTAGCGGCGGGTATTGGGCATGAGGGCAAGGAAGAACGCCGGGATTCCGATGGTGAGGCCGTCGGTGGCGGAGAGCTGGCGTGGCAGGAACGGGAACTCCATAAGGAGTGATCCGAAGATGATGGAGAGGACGATCGCGTAAGCGGTCTTGCTAAGGAACAGGACCGAAACCCGTTCAATATTCGCGATGACGCGCCTGCCCTCCGCGACCACGCCGGGAAGCCTGTCAAAGCGCCCGTCCAGAAGGACAAGGCGGGACACTGCCTTGGTGGCAGCCGCGGCTGAGTCCATGGCGATACCGATGTCCGCTTCCTTAAGTGCAAGTGCGTCGTTGACCCCGTCCCCTGTCATCGCGACAGTATGGCCTCCCCGCTGCAGGGCAAGGACCATGTCTCTTTTCTGCGCTGGGGTGACCCGTCCGAATACCATGTTGTTCTCCAGGGCTTCCAGCATCAGGTCCGGATCCTTCGGCAGCTCCCGTGCATCGTACCCGTTTTCCGCTTCCAGTCCGACCTCGCGGGCGACGGCGGCGACGGTGCGGGGATCGTCGCCGGAGATGATCCTCACATCCACTTTCTGCTCCCGGAAGTAGGCAAGGACCTGTGCAGCGTCCGGGCGCACCTTCTCCCGGAAGGTGAGTAGGCAGATTGGGGCGCAGCCGGCCGGTGGTTGCTCTTCCGCGGCGTCCTGCACGGCGAGCGGGCCGGGCAAATAAGCCAGGACCAAGGTCCGCAGCGCGGACGAAGCTAGACGGGCTGCTGCCTCAAGGACGCGAGCTGTGCCTGGGGTATCTTCGCGGAGGACTATCTCCGGAGCGCCCAGCACCCAGGTGCCCGAGACGAGTTGGCCTGAGCCGAAACTGACGGCGCTCCATTTCCGTGTGGAAGAGAATCGCGCCGTCGAGCTCGGGCGAAGGTTGGCGTCCGATGGGAAGGCGCCGGCGAGACAGCGAGCGGTGGCATTGGCCTGGGGGTCGGCCCCGAACCAGCCCAGAGCCTGCCGCCACCCGGGGTCCGGCGACGCGCTCGTTTCGTGGATGGCGTCGAAGACAATCCGACCTTCGGTGAGCGTGCCCGTCTTGTCCAGACAGAGCATGTCCACACGGGCGAGGCCTTCGACGGCTGCCAGTTCCTGGATCAGGACTTTCGCACGGGCCAACCGTATGCCGCCGACGGCGAAAGCGACGCTTGTCAGGAGCACCAGGCCCAGAGGGATCATCGCAATGACGCTGGCGACTGCACCCACGGCTCCCGCAGTCCAACGTCCCGTGGCGATGGCTTGCTCCCAACCGCCGTTGGCCTGCATTTGCCCGTTGATGACGAGGACCATGACAGGCAATAGCAGCCACGTGATCCAACGCAGGATCCTGTTGAGACTATTGCGGATCTCGGAGTTGACCATGGAGAAGCGCTTGGCCTCGGCGGTCAGCTTGCGCGCGAAGGAGTCGGCGCCGACACGGACCACCTGGGCCGTGCCGTGGCCGGCCACAACGCTGGAACCGGAGAGTACTTCGGATCCCGGTCCCTTGCTCACAGGATTTGATTCGCCAGTGAGGAGCGATTCGTCAATTTCCAGGCCGTCGCTATCGATGATGGATGCGTCCGCGGGCACCTGGTCGCCGACGCCCAGCAGGAGGACGTCGTCGCGGACGACGTCTTGAATCTCAACGTCCTGCGCGGTGCCGTCCCGAACCACGCGGGCCAGGGAGGCGTTGAGAATTGCGAGCCGATCCAAGGACATTTTGGCCCGGTATTCCTGAACGACACCAATGAGGATATTTCCCGCGGCGGCCAGCCCGAAGAGCGCATCCTTCCACTGGCCCAGAAGAAGCAGCAGGCCGAAGCTGCAGCCCACGATCGCGTTGAACAGCGTCAGCACGTTCGCCCGGAAGATCTGCCACAGCGTTCTGCTTGGAGTGTCTGAAACGGTGTTGGCCAGTCCTGCTTCCGTTCGGGCCACGACCCCAGCGCTGGACAGCCCGAGTTCGATAGGTGGGCGGGTCCCGTAAACGCCGGGATGGTTCAGGGCTGGATGCTGGGTCACATGATTCTTTCCTTGGGACTTAATGCCTCTCGCACCGACGTTAGGGGCGGGGCGGTGTCCAGGCCCAGTCCCGGATTTCCGGGAGGTCTTCGAAGTGCTCGCGGATGTATCGCGCATGTGCATCCAGCTGCCTGCGGCAGAGGTCGACGAGTTCAGCCGCGCCCGTGACCTGCCGGTGAACGCGTCGCAGCGCTTCGATGACCAGGTGGTACCGGCTCATCTTGTTCAGGACCACCATGTCAAAAGGAGTGGTGGTGGTTCCCTGTTCGTTGTAGCCGCGGACGTGGAACCGTTCGGGGCGAGGCCTCCCGTGCAGGAGTTGATGCAGGGCCCGGGCGTACCCGTGCCAGGCCATGATGACTTCTCCGTCGGCTGTGAACAGTTCTTCGAACTTTTCAGCGGACAGCCCGTGGGGGTGGGTGTCGCGGGGCGGAAGGACCATGGCATCCATGATGTTGACAACGCGGACCGTGAGTTCGGGGAGATGTTTTTGCAGTAACCAGGCTGCGGCAAGTGTCTCTTCGGTGGGGATGTCCCCGGCACAGGCCATGACGACGTCGGGTACGGCCCGGGAGCCGTCGGGCTCCTCGTTACCGGCCCACGACCAGCTGGACGCTCCTGCCGCTGCGTGACGCCTTGCCTCCTCCAGCGTCAGGTATTGCGGGTGCGGTTGTTTGTCCACTACCACCAGGTTCACGTAGTCCTTACTCCGCAGTATGTGTTCGGCGGTGACCAGGAGGGTGTTGGCGTCCGGAGGCAGGTACACGCGGGTGACGGTTCCAGACAGGGACAGCACAGTGTCAATCAGTCCGGGTCCCTGGTGGCTGAAGCCGTTGTGGTCGTTGCGCCAGCAGGTGGAAGTCAGGAGGATGTTCAGGCTCGGTACGGGTGCGCGCCATTCAAGTTCCCTCGCGTGCTGGAGCCATTTGGCGTGTTGGATGGTCATCGACGCACTGACCATCGCGAACGCCTCATAGCTGGCAAAAAGTCCATGGCGGCCAGTGAGCAGGTAACCCTCCAGCCAGCCCTGGCACAAATGCTCGGAGAGGACTTCCATGACCCTGCCTTGCGCCGAGACGTGGTCTTCAGCCAGGGCATGCTCACCGTCCCTGGCAGGTTCCAGAAGGCAGCGGTCGGTGGCCTGGAAAACAGCCCCGAGCCGGTTGCTGTTGGTTTCGTCCGGGCAGAAGAGCCGGAACCGGGGATTGGTGGCCGTCGCGATGTAAATGTCCCGGAGCAGTTCCCCCAGCGGCTTGGTGGTTTCATGGACGATCGACCCCCGCGGGGCCGCCGGTACCGCGTACTGTTCCAGGTCGGGGATCTCAAGGGCAGTCCCGTCCCGGCCCGCACGGGCTGCGCCCATGCGGAGGCTGCTCGCCGGGGCAAGTGCGGCCAGCTCGGGGACGAGCCGGCCTGTGCTGTCGAAGAGGGTTTCCGGCCTGTAGGAGCGCATCCAGGCCTCAAGCTGCGCCAGGTGTTCGGAATTCTCGCGAACGCTTGCCAGAGGTACTTGGTGGGAACGAAAGGTTCCTTCGACGGGGAGCCCGTCCACCGTGGCCGGCCCGGTCCACCCTTTGGGCGTTCGCAGGATGATGGCGGGCCAGTGTGCCGGGCCGTGCACGCCCTGGCTGCGCGCCTTGGATTGCAGTTCGCGGATACGCCCATAAGACTCGTCCATCGCGGTGGCCAAGGCGCGGTGGACCAGCAAAGGATCGTCGCCGGAGACGGTCACCGGGTCCCAGCCGTGGGCCTTGAGCAGCGCTTCAACGTCCTCGTTTGTTCTCCAGCCCAGGACGGTTGGGCCGGAGATCTTGTGCCCGTTCAGATGCAGTATCGGCAGCACGGCACCGTCGCGGGCGGGGTTGAGGAAGGAGGGTGCTTTCCATGATGCTTCCAATGGGCCGGTCTCGGCTTCGCCGTCGCCGATAACGCAGGCGACAATCAGCCCGGGGTTGTCCATGGCGGCGCCTGTGGCGTGCATCAAGGAGTAGCCAAGCTCGCCTCCTTCGTGGATGGAACCAGGAGTGGCTGGGCCGACGTGGCTCGATACCCCGCCCGGAGTTGAAAATTGCCGGACAAGTCTCCGGAGCCCCGGGAGGTCCATCCCCACTTTGGGATAGATCTCCGAGTATGTGCCTTCAAGATAGATATTGGCGACGACAGCGGGCCCACCGTGGCCGGGACCAGCAACGAAGAGCACATCGGCGGAGGTCCGCCTGATCAGGCGGTTCAAATGGGCGTAGACCAGCGACAATCCAGGGCTGGTTCCCCAGTGTCCTAGAAGCCGTGGTTTGATGTGGCTTGGCAGCAAGGGTTCTCGCAGCAGCGGGTTTTCCTGGAGGTAGATCTGGGCAACAGTGAGGTAATTGGCCGCGGACCAATACCGGTTCAGCGGCTCAAAGTCCTCGCCAGCAGCCTCATAGCTTGCTGTTTCCATGGGGTAGCCTCTTCCGGGTTCGACGGCGCGCCGAAGGCACGCGTTACTGGTGCCCGGGCTGTTTAGTCTTCACAGTGCTGGTCTTCACGGTGCCAGAGACCCGGCGGTGCGGTTAGGGCCATAGGGCCCTAGAGGTTCCGAGTCGTTTGACCATTCGAAAGTAGGACGGCGGCTGTCGCCTCCGCGATTGCGCGTTCCTCGTCACTGGGAACAACCAGGATGGGAAACTTTGATCCGTCCGTGCTGATGGTGCGGATGCCGGCGCCTGCGGCATCGTTCCTGTCCTCGTCCATGTAAATGCCAAGCGGTCCGAGCATCGATATCACCCGCGACCTGAACTGGCCGGAATGCTCACCGATACCACCGGTGAAGACCAAGGCCTCGGCTCCTCCGACAACCATGTTGTAGGCGGCGATGTATTTGGCCAGGCGGTATGCGGCCATGTCAGAGGCGAGGACAGCCCTGGGATCCCCGTGTTGCACCGCGTCTTGCACTGTGCGCATGTCGGCTGATCCGGCCACGCCCAGCAGGCCGGCCTCATGGTTGAGGAGCCGGTCCACCTCATCCAGGCTGAGGCCGCGGCGCTGCAACAGCGTGACAATGGACGGATCAAGATCGCCCGAACGGGTGCCCATGACCAGCCCTTCCAGAGGGGTCATGCCCATTGACGTGTCGACGCTGCGGCCGTTCTTCACGGCGGTTACAGAAGCGCCATTGCCAAGATGCGCCACGACCGTATTCAGTGAAGACACCGGGACTCCGAGGAACGCCGCGGCCTCGCGGCACGCGATCTCGACGGAGATCCCGTGGAAGCCGTAGCGCCGGATCCCGTAGTTCTTATACAGGTCCTCCGGAATGGCGTATCGGGAGGCGTATCCGGGCATGGTGTGGTGGAAGGCTGTGTCGAAGACGGCTATCTGTGGTGTGTCAGGCCAACGGGCGGCGGCTGCTTGCATGCATGACACACTTGCCGCGTTATGGAGCGGGGCCAATTCGCCCAGTTCCCCGATAGCCGCCATCACGTCCAGCGTGACGCGGACGGGGGAGCTGAAGTGTTCCCCGCCATGCACCACCCGATGACCGATGGCGTCGAGGCTGGTACCGCCGGAAGTGTGCCGGACTGCCGCGTCCACCATATCGAATACAGCTCTAAGGGAGTCGGGACCCAGACGGCCCTCCGGTGGTCCATCAACGACTCGATCCAGCAGGATGTCCGGCTTCGTTCCGGCTGCTCCGATGCGCCGCAGCTGGTACTTCAAGGAAGAGGAACCCGGATTCAGTACCAGGATCAGCATGCCGAAGCCCTTTCGCGACGATCACACAGCGCGGTGCCACAAGATGTGTCACCCTTTGAGGACCATAACCCTGCATCCCGTCATCAGGGAGGGCCTTCCGGCCCTAGCGGCTCGCTCAAGAGGCCGATGACACTAAGGATGGACGGCTGCAGCTTCCTGGAAGGCACGTGGGCTCGTGAAGAAACAGATTCTTGTTGGTGTCGATGGGGCATCGGTGGGCAGTGCTGCTGCGAACTGGGCAGCGGAACGCGCCCGCGATCTTGGTCTTCAGCTCAATTTGGTGCACGCCGTTCCCGAACCGTGGGCTTTCCCGGAGAAAGCCCTCCACGAGAACGCAATCGCGCAGGCCAAGGACCTGCTGAACAGCGAGTCGGCTCGGATCAGCGCGCAGATTCCCGCCCTGGACGTCGTCACGACCTTGAGCGCGGGAGAGCCCTCCGAGAGCATGCGCAGGCTCTCTGCGGACGCGGAAATGCTCGTAGTGGGAACCGATCGACGGCCAGACAACCACGGCGAAGGATTTGGATCGGTCAGTTTTCAGATCGCCATCATCAGCCACTGCGCCGTCGCGATTGTGCCTGCTCCCTCAAGGCTTGAGTCATCCGGCGTAGTGGTTGGTGTCGATGGCTCCCGGGACTCCGAACTCGCCGTCGAGTATGCAGCTGACGAGGCACTGCGAATGGGACAGGAACTCGTGATCCTCCATGCCGGGAGCGGCCATGATTCCGCCCCGTCCGGGAGGCCGGTGCTGTTGTCCGAATCGGTCCAGGGCTTGAGGGCGCGGCACCCGGGTTTGGTCGTACGCGAGATCCTGGACCTTGAGCGCGCGCCGGCCGAAGCGCTCCTCGACGCCAGTACCCGTGCACGGCTGCTGGTCATAGGCTGCAAAGGAAGGGGCGGTGCCCGCGTCCTGGTCGGCTCCGTGGCTCAGCACGTGCTGCTCAACGTCCATTGCCCTACCCTGATAACCCGCCCCGCCATAGCAGGGGACGCTCCGGATGCGCCGGAGCCTGGAAGAGCACAGGGCCTTCAGACTGGGTAGGGCCCAATGCCCGAAGTGCATTCAGGATTGTGGCGAGGTCCACCAACTCCTGAAGAAGAGCGCCGGCCACGGCCGGGACGACGCCGCATGCTGCCGCGGCCATCAACCCCACGCTGAGGAGGATGCCTGTCCAGATACTCGTGCGCGCGATGTGGATGGTGTGCCTGCCAATACCCACGGCAACGGCGACCTTGGACAGGTCGTCGAGCATGATCACCACATCGGCCGATTCGCTGGCCGCGGTCGCTCCCTTGGCACCCATTGCTATGCCAACATCGGCCGCCGCCAAGACCGGTGCGTCGTTGACTCCGTCACCGACCATCATCACCGGTCGCCGCTCCAACCGCGCGACGGCGGCAACCTTGTCGGCAGGCAGGCAATCCGCCAGGACCCGGGTGATCCCTGCCTCGGCCGCAATATGTGACGCCGTGGAACCGGTGTCACCGGTAAGGAGCATGGTTTCCCGCACACCGAGGCGTCGCAGCTGGGCCAAGGTGGCCACCGCGTTTTCCCGCAAAGGGTCGCTCATGATCAGCGTTCCGGCGAAACGCCTGTCCACACCAACGTAGATCCCAAGTTGTCCGCTGGCCACGTCGGCCTTTTCGAAGCCGGTCGTGGCCGATTCAACAAAGGCAGCTTTGCCAACCACCACAGTCTGGTTCCCGCAGACAGCCGTGACACCCTGGGTCGCGTGCTCGTTGGCGCTCCTGGCGGGCAGCAGAGGCAGGTCGCGGGATCGCGCGGCCTCAATCACAGAGGCTGCCAGCACATGGGAGGACGACTGCTCAGCGGACGCTGCGAGTTGCAGGATCCGCGCAGCGGATATTCCCACGGCTGCGGTCGTGGCGACCTGCACCTCGCGCAGGGTAGGGCGACCATGTGTCAGTGTGCCAGTCTTGTCGAACACCGCCGTCTTGACCCGGGCAAGTTGTTCGAGGGTGCCGGCATTCTTGATGATGATCCCAGAATGGGCAGCCCGGCTGGTGCCGGCAAGGAACGCAACAGGAGCGGCGATCAACAGGGGACACGGTGTCGCAACGACCAACACCTGCGCGAATCGTTCAGCATCCCGGCTGAGGTACCAAGCGACTCCGGCCAGCAGGAACGCAAACACGGTGAAGGGCACGGCATATCGGTCCGCAAGCCTGACGGTGGGTGCGCGGCTTGCCGCAGCCTCCTGGACCAGGGCCACGATCCGGCTGTACTGGGAGTCCGCGGCAGTGGCGCTCGCAACCATGCGAACTGCGTCCTCACCGTTGACGGTACCGCTCAGCAGCGCATCGCCTGCGCGGTGTTCGACCGGCAGGCTTTCACCCGTCAGCGATGATTCGTCGAAGGTCCCGGCAGCGGAGATCAAGAAGCCGTCTACGGGGACGATTTCGGAGGGTTTGACCAATAGTGTGTCTCCGGAACGAACCCTCCCCACTGGTACTTCTTCCACAGGGTTGCCCGGGGTCTCGCGATGCGCGGTCCGGGGAGCGCGCTCAAGGAGGGCTTTCAGCTCGTGCGTAGCCCGGCCGTGGGCAAATTCCTCCAGTGCGTCTCCTCCGGTGAGCATGAGCACGATGATGAGGGAGGCAACATATTCCCCGACCACGAGGGTGCTGACGATGGCCGTCACAGCAAGCAAGTCGATACCCCATCGTCCTCGAAAGAGATCCCGGAGCATGGACACGGCCCGATACGCCGCCACGGCCAGAGCATAGATGCTTGCTGTTCCCTGTGCCGCTGGCCCCTGCCCGGCACCGAGCAGTACCCCAACGCAGCCCCCGATTAGCAGGGTGGCTGCCACTAATGGAAAACGCAGGATCGTGGGCATCGAAGCCGCCGCTCTTGGTTGCCTCCTCAGGGGAGGATCTTCAGTCTTCTGATTGCTTAATGGTGGGAGTCCCGGCGGAGGATGACCTTCAGGGCGTGTGTTTCAGCTGCTCTTGAGAAAGTGTCGTAGGCATCGATGATCTGCGCCAAGGGGAAGTGGTGGGTCGCGAATTTCTCGGCGG
This sequence comes from Arthrobacter sp. efr-133-TYG-118, assembly GCF_030209755.1. Classification (GTDB taxonomy): domain Bacteria; phylum Actinomycetota; class Actinomycetes; order Actinomycetales; family Micrococcaceae; genus Arthrobacter. Next base: position 105,495 of record NZ_JARVRH010000007.1, read on the forward strand.
GAATCTTGTGCTGGGCCACCAGCCGGAGCAGCATCGGGGTCGTGTTGGTATTGACCAGGCCCATGCTAATGGTGAGGTTGCGGATCCAGAGGTCCTGGAGGCGCAGTTCAACGGATCTTCCGTGTACGCCGATGTTGGCCACATTCCCGCCTGGGCGCACGAGCCGCAAGGCCATGTCGAAGGTGTCCGGGATTCCGACTGCTTCAATGGCGACATCCACTCCTGCGCCGTCGGTATAGGACATGACGTCCCTGATCCACCCAGGATTGTCCGGGTTCACGACCTCGGTTGCGCCGAACTCCCGGGCCCGGGCAAGGCGGCCTTCGTCCGGGTCGATGGCGATGATGGTGGCGGCGCCGTGGAGGCCTGAGGTGGCTATCGCAGCCAGGCCGATGGGCCCGGCTCCGACGACGGCGACGACGTCACCCGGCTTCACGTGACCGGCCTGGACGCCGATTTCGAACGCCGTGGGCAGAATATCGGAGAGCATGACCGCTTGGTCGTCGGTGACCCCGTGAGGCAATTTGTAGAGCGAGTTATCCGCGTACGGGACGCGCACGTACTCGGCTTGGGTTCCGTCAATGAGATGGCCGAATATCCAACCCGTTCCGGGCTGGCCTTCCTCCCCGGCGCAGTGCGAGTAGAGGCCCTTCTTGCAGTTGCCGCAGTGCCCGCAGGATTTGATGCAGGAGATGATGACGCGGTCTCCGGTCCTGAACCCGGTGACGGAGGAACCCACCTCAGTCACCGTTCCCACGCCTTCATGCCCGAGGATCCGCCCCTCCTGGACTGCGGGTACGTCGCCTTTGAGGATGTGGAGGTCCGTTCCACAGATCGTGGTGGTATCGATGCGGACGATGGCGTCGGTTGGATGGATGACCAGGGGGTCCGGAACGTCGGTCCAAGACTTTTGTCCTGGTCCGCCATAGACGAGTGCTTTCATGATTGATCCATTCAAAGAGTGCAAGCGGTACCTTCGGTGGCACCGGGAAGCGACGGCAAGTCAGTGGAAAAGTTCGGAGCGGGCATCCCACACGGGAGTGTTCCAAATATCAGGCCGCGTGGCCTTGAAACGTCGGCCGGTGACAGCATCCAGGGCCAGACGCAGATAGTGGCTCTTGCTGCCCGGCTGCCAGGGATCCAGATGGAGGGCGTCGGCGGCAGCCTTTTCCTCCAGATCGACGATGAGGTGGGCCCGGCCCCGGGCGACGACGCTCCAGGCCTTCCCGGAGCCTGCATCGAAGCCGTCGATTTCGAGCGCGCAGGGATCCCGCATTGTGCTCCAGAATTTCGTGCCGATCCCTGTCCGGAAGACGATGGAGCCGTGGTCCACGACGTAATTCACGGGGAAAATGTCCGGATGGTCCTCGACAATCACGGCCAGCCTGCCAACGGTGGTTTGGCCAAGCAGTTCGAAACATTCGTCAGGGTTCAGTCTTTCGATCGCATCCGCTGATTGAGGGTTCATGAGTTTGACGCTACCGGCGGCTGTCCGCCGTCGTTAGGGCCTTTGGGCCCGACCTGCGCCCATCATTCGAGTCCGGCGCGGGTGGCGTCGTCCAAGGGACTCCACCACGTCAGGGGAGGCGTAACGGTGAAGCGGCGCCCCGTGATCGACGTCGGGACGATGCGGATAAAGTGGTCTTTACGTCCCGCCTGCCACGGGAAAAGGAGCAGACCGACAGTGTCGAGGACCTCCTGGGTGAGCTTAATGGCGACAGCCTGCCCCTTCACAACCACGCTCCATGCCACTCCGGTGTCCGGATTGACGCCGTCGGCCTCCAGCGCCACGGGAGTTTCGCTCAAGGCCGAGTGGAGCTTGGTTCCTTCCCCGGTCCTGAAGACGAGGGTGCCGTGGTCTACCTTGTAGTTGATCGGGAAGATGTCGGGGTGGTCTTCCACCCAGACAGCGAGGCGCCCCACCGAGACGCCGCGCAACAGTTCCCAGCACTGTTGAGGTTGCAGGACCTCTGGCTCTGGTGTTGATGGTTTGTTCGTCATGTCGCCGAGGCTACGCCGAGGCGCGATGGGGGGAACAGGGCACAAAGACCCTCGCCTCGCAGGCGTCTGGAGGAACACACGACTCGGGGGTAGTCTGGCATCGGATACGCCACCTGCCACAACACGGGCTACCTGCCCTGTGTGGGCGGTACCGCTCGAAAGGCAGTAGATGAACGGCTCCATTCCAGAACCTGTGCAGGCTGATCGCCTTCACGTCACCGGGACCCGGATCGAAGACCTGCTCAGGGACTTTCTGGCCAGGGCCGGAGAACTCCTGGACGCACAGGAACAGATGCGTGGACTGTTGGAAGCGGTTGTCGCGGTCGCCGAAGACTTGAGCCTTGAGGCCGTTCTGGACAGGGTGGTCAATTCCGCCTGCAGGCTGCTGCATGCCCGCTACGGCGCGCTGGGTGTCATCGGTGAGAACAAGTCACTGAGCCACTTCGTCACGGTCGGTATCGACGAAGACCTTGCACGCCGCATCGGCCCGCTACCTACCGGACACGGTGTCCTCGGTTTGCTGATCAGCGAACCCGCGCCGCTTCGCCTTCATGATTTGCGCCAACATCCGAAGTCTTACGGATTCCCCGAAAACCATCCACCGATGAGGTCTTTTCTTGGTGTCCCGGTGAGGGTCCGTGACGTCGTCTTCGGCAATCTGTACCTGACCGAAAAAGAGGGCGGCGGCGATTTTACGCCCGAAGATGAGGACCTCGCTGTCGCATTGGCCGCAGCTGCCGGGGTGGCCATTGAGAACGCCCGCCTCTATGAGGACGCCCGCCGCCGCGGGTCCTGGCTTGAAGCATGCATGGATGTGACCGGGCGGATGATGGGTGATGCTCGGTCGGCGGCGCCTGACAGGGCCGCCCTGGACTTGATTGCGGAGAGGGCGCTTCAGGAATCGGGATCCCAGCTGGCCCTGATCCTGGTTCCGGAAGGGGGCGTAGGTTCGTACCGCGTCGCAGGTGCCGCGGGGGCCGACAGCACAAAATTCGCGGGGAACATCCTGCCGCTGGATTCCGATGCGATCAGGACAGTCTCCGCCACCGGGGCGCCCGCATGCTTGGACGAGGCCGGAGACATCCTCGGACCGGCTGACGGCTTGTCCATGGAAAAGCTCCTCGCGATCGATCTTAGCGCCCAGGGCGCCCACCACGGACTCCTGCTTCTGGTTCGAACGCCTGGAACGGGACCTTTCGCGAAGACGGATGTGGAGATGGGGGCCGTCTTCGGTTCCCACGTTGCCTTGGGCCTGGAACTGGACCGAATCCACCGGCTCCGTGAACAATTGGTCGTTTTCTCGGACCGGGATCGCATCGCCCGGGACCTGCACGACGTCGTGATCCAGCGCATTTTCGCTGCGGGCCTCAGCATCCAGAGCCTGCGGCGGTTTACCTCAGGAGAACCTGCCCTGGCCCGGATCGATGCCGTCACGGCGGAACTGGATGAGACCATCAGGGACCTCCGAAACACCATCTATTCGCTGCGGGCCAGCTCCGGTGAGCAGGAGCTGCTGAGCAGCCGCATACTGCAGACAGTCCGCAATGCCACCAGGTCCCTGCCGTTCGCCCCGCACCTGACACTCAACGGGGCGGTCGATTCAGTGCCCGACGACGGGACCGCCACCAATGCGCTGGCAGTCACCTCCGAGGGCCTCAGCAACGCAGTCCGTCATTCCGAGGCTCAGGCGATCAGCGTTTCAGTGTCCGTGGAAGATGGCATGCTGACCTTGATCATCGAAGACGACGGCAAGGGCTTCAGGGATCCCGTCCAGGGGAATGGCCTGGTGAACATGGAACAACGGGCCTTGGAATTGGGCGGTTCATTCGAGGTCACCGGAACACCAGGGAAAGGGACCACACTGGTGTGGAAGGTCCCTATCCACTGAACCGTCGACGGACGGTTCAAGTTTCCGTTTCTCGTCCGTGGGCAATGTAGACGGCCGCCTGGGTGCGCCGCTCGAATCCCAGTTTCGCCAACATCGAGGACACGTAGTTCTTCACGGTTTTCTCGGCCAGCACCATCTGTTCCCCGATCTGCCGGTTCGTCAGACCCTGACCCACCAAATCCAGGACCCGTCGCTCCTGGGGAGTCAATGAGGCGACCCTGGGATCCAGGCGCTGGGGTTCCGTGAATCCTTGAATGATCTTCGCCTTCACGGCCGCATCAAACAAGGACTCGCCCCGCGCAGCCCGGCGGAGCGCGCCGAGCAGGTCGGTGCCCCCGATTTCCTTCAAGACGTATCCTGCCGCACCCGCAAGAACGGCTCCACGAAGGGCCTGTTCGTCGTCATAACTGGTCAGAATCAAGCAATTCAGGGTGGGGTCAACGGAGCGCACCTCGCGGCACACTTCGATGCCGGTGCCGTCGGGCAACCTGGCGTCCAGCACCGACACGTCCGGGCGCAACGCCGGAATGCGCCGGGCGGCCTCCTCGGCCGAACCGGACATGCCCACCACCACAAAGCCTTCGCTTTCCAGCAGTTCCTGCAGTCCCCGGCGGACAAGCTCATGATCGTCAAGGACGTAGACCCGGATAGGCTGCGGCCCAACGACTCCGGCGTCGTTTTGGGGTGGTACTGGGCGTTCCATGATCCTCCTGTCCGGCAGCCCGTGGCCGCGGTCCCGCCGGCCTGTCATGGTTGCCCGGCTATGTCATTGTTCACTGCCCGCCACTGGTAAACAAGGGCCGAAGGACCCGGGCAGGTGCCATGACTTTCGGCCCTGTTTGGCGGCGACTTTCCTGCCCATTCTTAGAGAAACCGCAGGAAACGGAAGGAACACCATGGCCACGTACACCCGACGTGACAAGATCGTCGTCGGCGTCGACGGCTCTGACGCTTCCATCGAGGCCCTGCGCCAAGCCCACCATCTCGCATCAGCACTGGGAACCAGCGTCGAGGGCTGGATCTGCTGGGACTTCCCCGCCGGACATGAGGCATACGACATGATGGGGCGGGACGGCTTCAGCCACCAAGCATCCGAAATCCTCCACAACGCCATGGTGAAGGCCTTCGGCCCGGAATTGCCTCGGAACGTCCGGACCAGGCTCGTCCTCGGCGGCGCCCGGCAGTCCCTCATCGATGCAAGCAGATTCGCCACTTTACTGGTCGTCGGAAGGCGCGGGCACGGCGGGTTCAACGGCCTGTTGCTCGGCTCGGTCAGCGCAGCCTGCGTCGCCCATGCGCATTGCCCCGTTCTCGTTGTCCACGCGCCTGATGCAGCCGAGCACCCCGAGCCCCGTCCCGGCACCGCCGGGGCGGCCACCAGAAAACCCCAACCGATCAAAGGAGCACAATCCAGATGAAGAAGTGGACCCGTTGGCAGGACTGGACGGTCATCGCCGCCGGCGCCTATGCCGCACTCTCGGTGTTGTGGACAAGTCAAGGCGGATCGTCCACAGCCTTCATGGTCATCCTCGGCGTCCTGCTGGTCGCCGCCGGGGTCACCAACCTCTCCAGGCCAGGGATGCCGGCTGCCGAATGGGCGCAAGCCGCGTTCGCCGTCGTCCTCCTCCTCGCGCCATGGCTTGGAGGTTTCGCCTCCATGACAGGCGCAGCCTGGAGTGCCTGGATTCCGGGCGCGGTCGCCTTGGTGGTCACAGCCTTGGCGATCAAGCCCAGCACCGAGGAATACCGTCACCACCACGTAATGCCGGCCCCTTAGCCGCGCAATAGCCGGACCGGGCATCCGTCCACCGCCGGATGCCCGACACCGCCGATATGGAGGAGACCATCATGAACGGCAATCATCAGGCGCGCTTGCGGTTCCTGGGAGCAACGGACACCGTCACTGGGTCCCGCTATCTCCTCGAATCCCGGGACACGCGGATCCTGGTCGACTGTGGTCTCTTCCAAGGCTACAAACGCATCCGCGACCGGAACCGGATCCCGTTTCCCGTCCCGCCCGGGTCTATCGACGCAGTGCTCCTCACCCACGCGCATCTTGACCACACCGGATATGTTCCGGCGCTCGTCCGGGACGGCTTCACCGGGCCGATCTACGCTACCCACGGGACCAGCGAACTGTGCAAGCTGCTGCTACCGGACAGCGGCCACCTTCAGGAAGAGGAGGCGCGTTACGCCGACCACCGGGGATCCTCCGTGCATGTTCCAGCGCTTCCCGTTTACACCGCGGCAGATGCGGTCAGGTCCCTGAACGCCTTCGAACCCCGGGATTTTGATGCCCCGATTGACCTTGGAGACGGCATCGAGGCCACTTTTCTCCCGGCCGGACACATCCTCGGTGCAGCGCAGATCCACCTCACCGTCGATGGGCACTCCATTCACTTCACCGGAGACCTGGGCCGTGCCGACGATCCCCTCATGTTCCCGCCCCGGGAACTGGAAGCCGCCGATATTCTTGTCACCGAGTCCACCTACGGCAACCGGACCCACCCGGACCAGGACCCGGCGGCTGAGCTTGGCGCGGTCGTGTCCCGCGTTGCCAAACGTGGGGGAGTCGTCATGATCGCCGCATTCGCCGTCGGCCGTGCGGAGACCCTGATGCTCCATCTCTCCCGGCTCCGCCGCAAAGGCCTCATTCCGGACATTCCGGTCTACCTCAACAGCCCCATGGCCATCGACGCGTCCTACATGTACCGGCAGCACCCCGACGAACACCGCCTCCTCGTTGATGAGTTCGAAGACATGTACAAGCTGGCCACCATGACACGCACCGCCGACGATTCCAAGCTTCTCAACCTGAGGGGAGGGCCCATGATCATCATTTCCGCCAGCGGCATGATCACCGGAGGAAGGATCCTTCACCACCTGGAAGCCTACGGCCCGGACCCGAAAAATGCCCTCATCCTCAGCGGCTACCAAGCCGGAGGAACACGCGGGGCCGACCTGGCAGCCGGAGCGAAGGAACTCAGAATCTACGGACAGGACGTCCCCATCCTGGCCGAGGTCATACAGATTGAAGGATTCTCCGCGCACGCCGACGCCGACGAAATCATCCGTTGGATGCACGCAGCAAACCAGGCACCCCGAATGACTTACATCACCCACGGCGAACCCGACGCCTCGGACGCCCTGCGTCGCCGCATCAAGCGCGAACTGGGTTGGAACGCCAGGGTCCCCGAATATCTCGAAGCAATCCCGCTCGACAAACCGCACTAGCAGTAATAGTTTCCACCCACGCAGGTATAGGAGGCCGTTGATGGCTCTCTCCGAACACGAAAAGAAGACACTGGAACAGATCGCCCGGGACCTGGAGCGCGATGACCCGAAGTTCGCGTCGAAGTTGAGATTGGCCCCCGGGCCGGTCACGGGGAGGCACGTGGCTTTCGGGATCTTCGCCGCCGTCGTCGGCTGCCTTGTGCTGCTGACCGGGGTCGCGGCCCGCGCCCCGGCGTTGGGAGTCATCGGGTTCACCATCATGGGCGCCGGGGCATACCTGGCAACGGCGCGTGTCGCTTCCCTGCGGACCCGACGACGCCCGAGCTCTTCCCCGTCCAAAGGGCCCGCGGAGCTGGGTTAGCCGATGTGGAAGCCATCATTATCGTCTGTGCAACCGGCAGCTAGCCTGCGTTGCAACCTTCAACTATGCGGCGGGACTTCCGGCCCTAACACTCAATAGCGTCGGGACGGAGACTGAACCTGCACAGGCCGGTAACGGGCGAGGACAGTTCTTGAGGAAGAGCGGACATGTCATGAAAGAACCAATAGTCGTCGGCATCAACGATTCCGGGGCCAATGAAGCAGCAGTGACGTGGGCGATGCATCGGGCCGCGGCACTGAAACTGCCTGTAGTGCTCGTGCACGCCGTGGATGACAGATGGATGTCCGAATCCTTTGTCTACAACGAGATGGCCAGCAAGGCAGCAACAAAACTTCTGGGCACGGCCAAAGCCCGCGCAGCCGGGGTGGAACCGACCGTTGATGTTCGAACGGCATTGATCTCGGGCACCGCAGGGTATGCCCTTCGCAAAAGGTCTAAGAAGGCCTCCCTGGTGGTCATCGGATCCGGGACCCATGTCAGGACCGGAGGCCGGCTCACCGACCGGGCCCTGCAGATCGCTTCCGTGGCGCTATGTCCCGTGGCCGTCGTCGGCGAAGACCAGCTGAACAACCGCCGGGGAGTCATCGTCGGAGTCGACGGTTCGGAGGAATCAACACAAGCCGTAGCCTTCGCTGCAGCCGAGGCAGACCGCGAAGGACAGGAACTGACCGTGCTGCACGCCTACCCGATGCCCGGATCCTGGTTGCAAAAGGGGTTGCCTGAGGGCAGCTTCGTCGAACAATTCATGGAAGAAGAACGGTTGGTCCTTGCCGAAACAATTGCGGGCCTGGCGGAAAAGTATCCCGACCTCGTCGTCCACAAAGTCCTGGCCACCGATCCACCAGCCCAAGCCCTCACCGAAGCAGCATCGAAGGCGAAGTTGCTGGTCCTCGGCAGCCGCGGCAGAGGCGGAATCAAGCGGCTCCTGCTGGGTTCAACCGCCCACGCTGTCCTTGCCCAGTTGCCCTGCCGGACGATCATCACACGGGTGCGCCGGGTCAAGAACACAAAATAGAGGGAGGGGTTCCTTCCGGGGAGGATCGGCGTGAGATGACCGATGGCGCCGGCGAACGCCGATTCATCGCCGGACACCGTTCCACTGACCTGAGGTCCCTGCTCGCGGACCTGGGTGCCGGCGCCTCGCTGTGTGTGCTGTTGGTCCCCGCCGGGATGGCGTACTCACTTGCCGCCGGGCTGCCGGCGGTTGCCGGCTTGTACGCTTCCATCACCGCGCTTCTCCTCTATGCGTGCTTGCCTTTCGTGTCGTGACATCCGGGTCTTCGCCCCGTTGGCGCATGCTCGCAGTGCTCGGTGCCGTTGCCGGGTCTATCCTGGCAGGGTTCCTGTTTCGCCTCGAGGGAACTGTCTCCATGGTCGGTGCCCTCCCTTCCGGTTGGCCGGCCCCCGCACTCGACCGGCTGGGCGCAGAAGACATCGCCGCCCTGGCAGGACCCGCCGAGTTGGTGCTGGTGGAAGGCGTCCCGGGATTTCACGACGTAACCCGCCACCCCGACGGCACGAGGATTCCAGGCCTGACGATTGTGCGTTTCGACGCCCCGCTCTTCTTCGCCAACGGCCAAGTATTCGTTGACCATGTCCGTCTACTTGTGGACCGGTCTCCGGTCCCGGTCCGGTGTGTCATTGTTGCGGCGGAAGCCATTACGGGAATCGACAGTACAGCCGTCGAACAACTCGTCCAGCTCGATGAATACCTTCACGCACAGGGAACGGTGCTGGTATTTGCTGAAATCAAAGGGCCCATCAAAGACAAACTCGCGAGATTCGGGCCAGAAACCCGACTCGGGCAAGCCCGGCACTATCCGACATTGGAGAGCGCGGTCGACGCCTGGCGCCAAGACCCGGACTCAGGCTAGGTGGACGTGGCGACCTGTCACCACGGCTGCGTGGATCCGGATGAAGTCGTTCCTTGCCCCGCCGGCCCAAGGTTCTTCCATGACCTGTCCCCAAAGATAGGTCAACAGTTCCGGTTCCTCCACATGCGAGGAGGGGCCACTGACAAGGACCGACCACCCTTCGCTTCGATCGGGCCGCGCCTCATCAATCTCGAACGATGAGCTGAGGCGAGGTACTGCGTCGCCGATGGTCCCGGCAGCGGAGGTGCGGAAGTAGATCGCTTTGTCGTGGACGAAGTAGTTGACGGGGAGGATCATCACTCTGTTCTTGTAGTTGAAGCCGAAGCGGCCTGTGTCCTGCGAGCACAACAGCTCCCAGCACCGCTCCTCGCTAAGCTCCTCCGTGACGTGTCGGGCACTGTCAATGCGGCTGGGTTCCATGTTGGAAAGGGACATTTGTTTCTCCTCGGGACGGATTCCGCGTGTCACGTTTGAATGTCGTTCAACTATTTTCCGGAGCGTGGACCACAAGGACCGGGCAGTGGGCGTGGGCTACGCAGGCTGAACTCACCGACCCGAGCAGCAGTCCGCCAAATCCTCCGTGGCCACGCCTGCCGAGGACGATCATGTCCGCTTCCCGGCTAGCCTCAATAAGGGATTCCCGCGCGTGACCACGGACAACGCGCGAGACGACGTTGTCCGGCAATTCCGGACCGAACGCTTTATCCAAAGACTCCTTGAGTACCTGTCCGGCAGCTTCCTCGAAGTTATCGATACCCATGGCCACGTAGCCGCCATAGACCTGAGGGAACTCCCAGTAAGCAACAGCCATGACTTGCGCTCCCAATGGCACTGCAAGGCTCTGGGCCTGCCGCAATGCCTCGATGGAGGCTTCCGATCCATCGACACCAACAACGATCCTTGCTCTGGATGCTTCCACGCCCATGACTTTCCTCCCCGCGATAAGGGTGACTCCGTACCCTGCTAGCGTCACCCGTGGCTGTCATGGGTTGTAGGGCCGAAAGTCACAGCCGTGCCTTTGGCCCGCTCCGCCCCCGACCTCTGTCGGGCAGAGGAAGCCTGCGAACAAAGGAGCCGTAACGGAATTCCGATCGATCCCCGGCTGTCAGGAATCCCGTGGGGGCCACCATCGGGATGGTGGGCTGATCACGAACCTGCGGCCGCTCATTTCCGCCGGCGTTACCCGGATCAGGTGGTCTTTGGCCCCGGGCTCCCACGGGGAGAGTTCCATTGCGGCAAATGCCTGCAGTTCTTCGTCGACCGAGACAATTTCTGCATGTCCCTTGACGATTACGCTCCATGCAATTGTGCCGTAGGTGTTGAAACCATCGGCTTCTAGCGCGATCGTTTGGCCGGCCAGGACTGCATCCAGTTTGGTACCGGGTCCTGTCCGAAAGATTACTGTCCCCTCGTCAGGCATGTAGTTGATAGGGAAGATCTCCGGGCTGTCGCCGCTGACGACCGCAACCCTACCGACGGAGGAAGAACGAAGGTACTTCCAGCACTCATGAACACTAAGCTCTTCGGTGTCCGGCCTCGACTCTGAATTCTCCATGAAGCTGAGCCTACCGAGCTGGCGCAATCGGTAGTAGAGGAGCAACGGGTGACATCAAGAAGAGGGTGGTTGCCGAAGACCGGCGAGGGCATGGCGCCCGTTCGAGCAGCGTGACGCCTTCCGGGGGTTCGAACGAGAGCTAGGCCGTCACCTTGCGTCGCCGGCGAGCTGGACGGGCAAGGCGCCCGGGCACAACCGCGGCAACCGGCGCGCTGAAGCGGGCGGCGCGGCGGGAGATGTGGTGGGTTTCCGGGCGACGGCGGACGGGCGTCGGCACGCCTGGCAACTGCTGAGCGGCCCGGGCGAAGAACCACTGCTTCGCGAATTCCACCAAGACCATGTAGAACACGATCATTCCCAGTAGTGACAGGAAGAACGGCACCGGCAAAGGATCGAAGCCCAACAGGCCCGCAAGCGGTGACAACGGCAGAAAGATCCCCGCGGCCACCACGCCCAAGGATGCACTCAACAGGCCAAGCGATGGACGGCTTCGCAGGAACGGCACTCGCCTGGTCCTGATGGCGAAAATAATGAGTGTCTGCGTGGCGATGGATTCGATGAACCAGCCCGCCCGGAACTCTCCCGGGACGGCGTTGAAGACGAACAGCATGAGGGCGAAGGTCGCAAAGTCGAAGATTGAGCTAATCGGCCCGAAGAGGAACATGAATCGCCGGATGAACGCGATGTTCCAGTGCGAGGGTGCCAGCAGCTGTTCCTTGTCCACGCGGTCGCCCGGGATGGCCAACTGGCCGCTGTCGTAGAGCAGGTTGTTGAGCAGGATCTGCCCGGGCAGCATGGGCAGGAAGCTCAGCACCACCGACGCCGTGGCCGCGCTGAACATATTGCCGAAGTTGCTGGATGTTCCCATCAGCACGTACTTGATGGTGTTCGCGAAGATCCGCCGGCCCTCCATCACGCCTTCGGCCAGGACGCCCAAATCCTTATCCATCAGCACCACATCGGCTGCGTCTTTGGCGACGTCGGTGGCGCTGTCCACGGAGATCCCGATGTCGGCCTTGTGAAGGGCCAGGGCGTCATTGACGCCGTCGCCCATGAATCCCACCGCCCCGCCGCTCCGGCGCAGCAGCGTGATGATGCGGGCTTTCTGCTCGGGCGAGACGCGGGCGAAGATGGTCGCTTCCCGGGCGATGGCGGCCAGCTCGGCATCGGACAGGGCGTCCACGTCCGCGCCGGTAAGGGTTCCGCCGGAAACCACACCGAGCTCGGAGCACACCTTTTCGGCGACTTTGGCGTTGTCCCCGGTAGCGATCTTCACGGAGATGCCCAGCGTGGCCAGTTGGTCCAGGGACGCTTTCGCGTTTGCCTTGGGCCTGTCGAGGAAAACGAGGAAGCCTGCAAGGACGAGGTTCTTTTCATCATCGGGACTGATGCGACTCAGCCCGGACGCCGGGCGGGTGGCCACCGCCACGACCCGCGATCCGGCGTCGAACTGTTCGTCCAGCATGGCCTGCACGCTGGCCGGGGTCGGCCCGCACAGGGCGAGCACATCTTCGGGGGCGCCCTTGGTGACCATGCGTGCCGGGCCGCCGGCATCCCGCAACAGCACGCTGGTGCGGCGGCGCTGGTGGTCGAAGTCGATCAGGTCGAGGCGCTCGAAGCGGGCGGGATCAAAGACTGCCGCACCCGCACTTTCCCACAATGCGGCATCGAGCGGGTTCTGCCCGGCCGTGGATTGTTTGGCCTCGGCGTAGTCGGTTTCGGTGGCCAGCAGACCCAAGGTGAGGAGTTCGACGTCGGACACGTCCGGGGAGGCGGGCAGCGCGCCGGTGAAACTGATCCGGCCCTCAGTGAGGGTGCCGGTCTTGTCGGTGACCAGGATGTCCATGTCGCCCAAGTCCTCAATGCAGACGAGCCTCTTGACCAGGACTTTCCGCCGGGCCAGCTGGCGCGTGCCCGTGGCGAGGCTGGTGCTCACGACGGCGGGCAGCAGCTGCGGCGTGATGCCGACGGCGATTGCCAGGGAGAACAGCAGCGACTCGATGAGCGGGCGGTGCAGCAGCAGGTTGGCGATGAAGATCAGCGTGGTGAGCCCGATGGCCACCTGCAGAAGAAGGAACGAGAACCTCTTCAGCCCGAGCTGGAATTCGGTTTGGGGCTGCCGTTCTCCCAGGCCCAGCGCGATACGGCCGAATTCGGCGCGGCCGCCGGTGGCCACCACCACGCCGGTGCAGCCTCCGGACTGGATGACGGTTCCCATGAAAACGCAGGATGCGAGGTCGCCCAGCGCCGACCCGGGCGCCACCGGGGCCGGCTCCTTGCCGGCGGGCAGGGACTCTCCCGTCAGGATGCTTTCGTCGCAGAGGAGGTTCTTGGTGCTCAGGAGGCGGATGTCGGCGGGGATGATGGCGCCAAGACTCAAATGTACGACGTCGCCCGGCACCAGGGCGGTCACGTCCACGTCCTGCGTGGTCCCGTCGCGCAGCACGACGGCGCGGTGGGTCACCCGGGAATGCAAGGCTTCCGAGGCACGTTCGGCACGGAATTCGTTGGTGAAGCCCAAGCCCACACTGACGAGCAGGATCACACCGATCACGATCGAATTCGTGGCATCGCCCAGAAAGAGGGACAGGCCGGCCGTGATGATCAGCAAGATAAGGATGGGGCTGGCGAACTGCCGGCCCAACACCGCCCATCCATTGGCCCGGTGCGTCCGCACGGCGTTCGGGCCGAGTTCGGCCAGACGCGCCGCGGCTTCTTGGTTGGTCAGGCCTGCCGGCCTGGAGCCCAGGTGATCCAGCACTTCGTCCGGCTGGAGGCACGCGGCATCGGTGATCGGCAGCTGCGTGGAGTGCCGCTCCCGGACGTTGAGATCTGACATGCGGTATCCGTTCGAATGCAAGCCTGAGGGAGTCGCCCCTGGGATAAGGGTACGGCTCGGGGCTGGTTGTTTGTGGACGTACTTGACGTACCTGATGTACGTGCAACCGGGACAACAAGGCGAGTGATACTTATGGCCCGTTCGATCGGACTCGAATTCGACCGCGAGCTCAGGGCGCGGACACGTCGATCAGGATCTTTCCGACGGTGCCTTGCTCCACGGCGTCGTGCGCTGCCGCGGTTTCATCGAGTTGAAAGCGGATCAGGGGGAGCCCGTGTTCATTGCCGACGCGCAATGCCCCTGCTTTGAGTGCTTCGGTGACGGCGTCGACGGCCGCCGTCTTTTGCTGATCCGTAACGGTGTACGTGAGGACGAACTGGTATTGAACGTTCTTTGCCATGCTCTCGCGAATGGGAATGGCCAAGGATTCACCGGGTGCAGCAGCATAAATGGAAATGGTTCCGCCGGGCTTCAGCACCGCGAGGTCAGTGCCGATGTTCGCCGGAGCGTTGACATCGACGATCGTATCAACGCCGGTGGGGGCCACTCGTGATACTGCCTGCGGAACATTGTCGGTGCGGTAGTTGATCACGTAGTGTGCGCCGGCCTGGCGGGCAAGTTCACCCTTCCTTTCCCCGCTCACGGTTGTGATGACGGTTGCTCCCGCCCAGCGGGCGAGCTGAATGGCAGCGTGCCCGACCGCCCCCGCGCCTCCGGTGACAAGCACCACCTGCCCTTCCAAAGATCCGGGAGAGAGCCTGGCCGGCCCGTCTTGCTTGGAGGTCAGCGCACGATGCGCCGTCAACGCCGGAATCCCCAGGGATGCGCCCGTGTCGAAGGATTCCGTGTCCGGAAGTGCAACGGCCTGCGCGGCCGGCACCACCACATACTCCTGGGCTGTGCCCTCGGTGCTGCCCCAGGCAACGTCCCACAGCCAAACTCGATCCCCGATGGACAGTCCCGTCACGCCGGGTCCGAGCTCGTCGATAACGCCGGCGCCATCTTGGTTGGGCACCTTTGGTGCCTCCAGCTTGCTTCCGGTCCCGCTGCCGGCCCGGGACTTCCAGTCGGTGGGATTGACTCCGGACACCACCACCCGGACTCTGACCTGGCCGGGTCCCGGTGATGTTAGCGGCCTGTCCTGCAGTACCAGCACCGACGACGGACCTGTGCTTTCGTACACGATGGCTTTCACTGTTACTCCTATTCTTTGGAATTTATAGGGGAAGAGAGTGCGTCGCGAGAACCAGAGGCTCTCCTTCCGCCATTATGGCCGTGACGTTCTTCATGATGACAAGTACATCCACGGGGGCCGGAAATGATGGCATTCGGTGATCAGGATTCAATCGTCCTCTGATCCCGCGGAAACTCCGCGTCTTCTTGCCCCAGGTGGCTTTTTAGCCTTGGCAGCGGAGGGCAACCATGATCGACAGCAACATTCACGGCACTAGACTGGGATCACCCGGGCCGACGCGAGGTGACCGGCTGTCGAGGGAGGTCCGTGATGGCGGGTCCATTGCTCGAGACCAAACTGCACATTCCCGGACTACGTCGCGCGCTCGTGACGCGCCGCAGGCTCAGCGACCGTCTGAGCCAGGCCGACGAGCAAACGCTGATCCTCGTCTCAGCCCCCGCCGGCTTCGGGAAAACGACGGTGCTGATCGAGTGGCTGGCAGAAGCACCCGCAAATGGCCGCTCGCTCGCCTGGCTCTCGCTCGACCAGCGGGACAACGATCCCACGCTGTTCTGGACCTACGTTGTAGCTGCGCTGGACAAGGCATCGAACGGTCTTGGCGCCAAAGCACTCGCAATACTCCGATCCCCGCAATCGAGCACTGAAGACTTCCTGACCACCCTGATCAACGAGTTGCAGGCAGTCCCGGACAGATTTGTCTTGGTGCTCGACGATTATCACGTCATTGAGAGTCAGGATGTGCAGGAGGGGCTGGCCTTTCTCGTCGAGAACCTGCCTGCGCAGCTACAGCTGGTCATCGCGAGCCGTGCCGATCCGGCTTTGCCACTCCCGCGACTCAGAGCACGTGGCAGGCTCCTCGAGATCCGTGCCGCCGATCTCCGCTTCACCCCGGAGGAAGCTGCCGCCTACTTCAACGGCGTGATGGGACTGAGTCTCAACGCGCGGGATATCGCCGCCCTCGAAGGTCGGGCCGAGGGCTGGATCGCCGCGCTCCAATTGGCGGCGCTCTCGATGCAGGGAAGGGAGGACGTCGCTGGCTTCATCGCAGGCTTCGCAGGTGATGACCGCTACATCGTCGATTACCTCGCGGAAGAGGTACTTCAGCGCCAGTCCGACGACGTCCGGAACTTCCTGCTGCAAACCTCGATCCTGAGCCGGCTCAACGGCCCACTCTGCGACGCCGTGACCGGCCAAAACACCGGAAAAGCAATGCTCGAGTCGATCGATCGAGGGAACCTGTTTGTGGTTCCACTAGATGACCGCCGCTGGTGGTACCGCTATCACCACCTCTTCGCCGACGTGCTACGGGCGCGACTCATGGACGAGCAGCCGGGCTGCATTGGCGAACTGCACGAGCGCGCAAGCCTCTGGCACGAACAAAGCGGCGACATCCCCGAAGCTATCCGCCACACAATGGCCGGCAAGGACTTCGAGCGGGCCGCGGACCTGATCGAGATCGCGATCCCCGCCATGCGCAAGGACCGCCAGGAAGCCACGCTGAGCCGCTGGCTCAAAGCACTCCCCGGCGAGCTGATACACGCGCGGCCCGGGCTGGGCGTTGCCTACGCCGGGGCGCTCCTCGCAAGCGGCGAGCTCACCGGCGTCGACGCCCGGCTCGAGGAGGCAGAGCAGTGGGCGGGTACGACGGCGGAAGGCGGCGACGGCGGGAACCTCACCAGTTCGATTGCGATCTACCGTGCAGCGCAGGCTCTCGCAGTCGGGGACACCGCCGGGGCGATGACGCACGCGACTACCGCGCTCGGCCTTGTCGGGAAGGACGATCATCTTGAACGCGGAGCGGCATCCGGGCTGTTGGCGCTCGGCTACTGGACGAACGGCGAACTGGGCGTAGCGTACGGCCTGTGGTCCGATTCATATTCCAACCTTGAACGGGCAGGGCACTACTCGGACATGCTCGGTTGCTCTATCGCCTTAGCCGACATCCGGATTACCCAGGGCCGGCTCCGCGACGCAATGGCCATCTACGAGCGGGGTCTCGAGGTCGCGGGCAGGCACTCGGCGCACATACTCCGCGGAACGGCCGACATGCACGTAGGAATGAGCATGCTTCTTCTTGAGCGTGGCGAACGTGAGGCCGCAAGGAAGCACCTGCTGACCAGCCAGAAGCTCGGCGAGGATGCCGCGCTGCCCCAACACCCGTATCGCTCGCGGGTCGCGATGGCCCGGGTCCTCCAATCGGAAGGGGACGTGGGCGGCGCGCTTGAGCAACTCGACGAGGCGGAGCGCCTCTACGTCGGCGACTTCTTTCCCGAGGTGCATCCGGTCGCGGCCGTGCGGGCGAGGATGTGGATCTCGCACGGAAGGACGTCCGACGCTCTCCGCTGGGCGCGTGAGCGAGGCATTTCCGACGAAGATGAGCTCTCCTACCTGAAGGAGTTCGAGCACATCACCTTGGCCAAGGCACTCCTCTCCCAGCACAGGGAACCGTCGGATGACTCTGCCGGACGGGCGATCGCGCTGCTTGGCCGTCTTCTTCGGGCCGCGGAAGAGGGTGGCAGGACGGGGACCGTCGTCGAACTTCTGGTTCTTATGGCGCTTGCCCTCCAAAAAGTAGCGGACGACGGCGCGGCGCTGGCAGCGCTGCAACGTGCGGTAGCTCTCGCCGAACCAGAGGGCTACGTCTCAGTGTTCGTCGATGAGGGGCAGGCTTTGGCCAACTTGCTGGAGGCGCTCGCGAAGCGGGGAAGCGCGCCGGACTACGTAGACCGGCTCCTGGAGTCGTTCGGGACCGAAACGCACTGGACCGAGGCCCAAGGTACCCCGGCACAGCAACGCTTACTCGAGCCCCTGAGCGAACGCGAGCTGCAAGTGCTTCGGCTTCTTTCCTCGGAGCTGGACGGCCCGGACATCGCGCGCGAATTGGTGGTCTCCCTCAACACCCTCCGGACACACACCAAGAACATCTACGCCAAGCTCGGCGCGAACAATCGCCGCTCGGCCGTCCGCCGGGCCGAAGAGCTCGATCTCTTGTCGCGAAGGCGCGACGATCGCTAATCCAGGCCAGCGGTTCGCCCGGCACTTCTTCCGAAAAGATCACCACATCAATCACCAGATGTGGTGATCCCTGCTCACCACATCTCCTTCTACCTTCAAAGCTAAAGGAAGTCATCCGCGAAGGCGGCTGAAATCCACTAAGGCAGAAGGAGGGGCGATGAACGCGAGATCGGTAGGCCGGGACGACACGCCGGTCGAATACGAAGTCCGCGTCAAAGGCCATCTTGATTCCCGCTGGGCCGCTTGGTTCGAAGGACTGAGCCTCACCAACGAACACGACGGAACCACCGTCATCCGCACCCGGAACGTCGACCAAGCCGCGCTCCACGGTCTGCTGCAAAAGCTCCAGGACTTGGCACTGCCGCTCTTGGCAATCACCCAAATCGGAACCACGGACAGCCAGCCGGCGTCGAACACTCGCATCTTCACCCCCAAGAAGGACCACACCATGAAAACCACAACCCAAACCCCGACAACTGGGCATGTCCGGATGGACCCGCTGCGGAAGACCGCGATGGTCGCAGGGATCCTGTACCTCGTCACCTTCGTCAGCTCGATCCCGGCGTTGTTCCTGATTTCCCCCGTCCTGAACGATCCGCACTACATCACGGGCCCCGGTGCCGACTCGACCGTCATCCTCGGCTGCCTCCTCGATCTCGTCAACGCAGTTTCCGCCGTGGGCACCGCCGTCGCACTGTTTCCTGTCATCAAACGGCAGAACGAGGGCATTGCGCTCGGCTTCGTCACCGCCCGGATGTTTGAAGCCGCGGTCATCGTGATCGGCGTCGTCAGTCTCCTCGGTGTGGTCACTTTGCGCCAGAACGGCGGAGCGGACCCGGCCTTGGTTCCCGTGGGCCAGGCGCTCGTGGCGGTGCGTGGCTGGACGTTCATTCTCGGGCCGAGCCTGGTTCCAGGGGTTAGCGGGCTGCTGCTCGGGTACCTGATGTACCGTTCGGGACTCGTGCCGCGTGTCATTCCCCTGCTTGGACTCATCGGCGGCCCGCTGCTGCTTTCGTCGACGATCTCAACGATGTTCGGTATCAACCAAGGGATCTCGCTGTGGTCGGGACTCGCAACCTTGCCGATCTTCGTTTGGGAGTTGTCGCTGGGCGTCTGGATGGCGGTCAAGGGCTTCAGGCCGTCGCCCATCACCACCGGGCAAGTACGCACCATCTGAGGAACCACCCACAAACCCCCGGCGTATGTCCCGCGGCCAGCCCGGCCGCGGGACATATCGCGGTGCGGAAAGCCTGGTCGGGGAGGGGGACTTTGCGGTTCAGGGAGCACCAGCTGACGTAGAGCCCGTAGAAGACGGGTGATTGACCTTGCGGTCCGGGTGTTGTCTAGCACGGTATTCAGGGCTGGGTTCCGTAGATGAACTCTTTGGCGTGAGCGACGGCTTTTCGGAATGCGTCGTTGCGTAGGGTGGCTTGCTCCGCATTCCTGATGTCGGTTTCGAGGTAGTTCGTGTAGCCGGGCCTCAGGACCCAGATGTCGCCGGCCGGGGGCAGGTAGAAGACCCCGAACGAGCGGTGCTGGGGGTCCTCGGTCCAGATGGGCACGACCGCCACGGCGGCGCCGGTATCCGCGTTGATCCATTGGGCCCGGGGCATGGGTTGTTCGTGGGTTTCGGGGTCAAGGAAGGGCGCTGTTCCTTTGCCCCATCGTTTTTCGAAGCGTTCGTAGAACGCCGGCATCAATTGGTTGTCGTACTGGCGCCAGGCACTCATGGAGGCTCCTTGCGATTGCGTGGTTTTCGGCTCTCAACGCCGGATCCAGCAGATCAGCGTGTAGCCGGTTGGAGGATATGAACCTTGCCGGTCCGGCATTCCAGGGGGCCGTCCGTCGGGCGCCTCCCAGATGACCGGTCCGATCAGCATCGAGGCGGCGGGAAGCAGCTGCGCCGGTGTCGTCGAGGGGGAGTCGTCCGGCCGCTGGGGCTTGGGACGTGCGGCCGGACGCGGGTGCTCCCGGTCGTAGGCCGCCCGCTTTTCCGGGTTGCCGAGGATGGCGTAGGCGGCCATGATGTCGCGGAGCTCCTGGAGCTCTTCCTGCAGCTCCGGCGCCGCCGTGCCGGGGTCGGCGTGGTGTTCGCGGGCAGGCCGGGTGTCCGGGTGCCGGCCGCGGATGAGCGTGCGGTAGGCCTGGGCCACCTCACGCGCGGTGGCGGTCGTGGCGATATGCAGGATGTCGTAAGGATCGGGGCCGTTGCTCTTCATCGTGGCCGTGCCGTGTTCTCGTGGGTGGGGGACGGGGATGGTCCCCGGTCCGCTCGACCGGGGACCATCGTTGCGGGAGTCATCCTCGGGGCCCCGTCATCCTTGCGCTGGCTGCGCTGTGGCGTGGTCTGTGAACTCGACCGCCCTCTCTGCATGACGGACCGCTGGGGTGCTCCCGGTCCGGGAGGCTGCGCCGATGTTCAGGCGCTGATTTCCTGGCGCTGTTTTCCGGCGGTTTCAATTTCGATGCGGCGCGGCTTTGCTTTTTCCGCCACCGGAATCCGCAGGGTCAGGACTCCTGCGTCGTAGCTCGCCTTGACCCCGTTCGTGTCCAGCGCATCCCCGAGGATGAGCTGGCGGCTGAAGACGCCGCGCGGGCGTTCGGAGGCAATCATTTCCGTGCCCTCGCCGACGGGGTCCGGGCGCTCGGCCTTGACGGTCAGCACGTTGCGTTCGACGTCGATGTCCACCGAGTCGACGGTGACTCCGGGGAGGTCGAAGGCGACCACGAAGTCCTCGCCTTCCCGCCAGGCATCCATCGGCATGGCCGCCGGCCTCGCCGTGGTGCCGAGCACTTGTTCGGCCAGCCGGTCGAATTCACGGAACGGATCGGTTCGCATCAGCATGGTGTGTCACTCCTTGCAGATCGCAGCTTTTTTGTTGTCAACCCAGCCGATCTATGGTGGCTGGTATATATTTCTTATAGCACTGCGACTAGGTAAGGGCAAGCCTGATTTTGGCTGGATTTGGAGGGACTCGATGGGCCAGGCCGAGGACCGAGGGAGGGGTGTATACGCGATTTCCGTTGCGGCCGAGCTGGTGGGGACGGGACAGCAGAACCTCCGCTTGTATGAACGCAAGGGCTTGCTGGAACCGGGCAGGACCCTTGGCGGCACCCGGCAGTACAGCGAGGACGATCTGGTGATATTGCGCCGGATCGGAGAGCTTCTGGACTTGGGATTGAACCTCGCGGGCATCCGGATGGTCCTGCTCCTCGAGGCCGACAACCGGCGTCTCGAAGGCGCACTCAGGTCCGCGAACGCCCCGCGGGACACCGCGCGGCACCCGGTCAGGAGAGGATGACTCTTCCCCTGGAAAGCGTGCATCCGGCGGGGGTGGCTCCGAGCAAGGCGGACTTTGACTCACTCCCCATGTCGGAAAGAGAGACTGCCTGGCGGACCGCGCCTCTGTCGCTATGCGGGCTTGGGCCGGGCGCGTACGTGCATCCGTTCGCCCTGCTGTCCAAACAAACTGATGAATTCGACGGGTTTCCCGTCGGCGCTGGCGAACCAGTGCGGTGTGCGGGTGTCGAATTCCGCGGCTTCGCCGGCACGGAGTTCAAAGTCATTGTCGCCCAGCACCAGTCGCAGCCGTCCGTTGAGGATGTAGAGCCATTCGTAGCCTTCGTGAACTCGCGGATCGGGCTCGGCACCGCGGGCATCACCGGCGAGCACCATCTTGAAGGCCTGCAAACCACCCGGCCGGCGCGTGAGGGGAACAGCCGTCATGCCGCCATGGGTGATCGGACGCAGGTGAATTCTCGGATCCCCGGTGGGCGGGGCACCCACCAGATCATCAAGAGGAACACCGTACAACCTCGCTAGGGGCAGCAGAATTTCGAGGTTTGGCCTGCGTTGGCCGGATTCCAGGCGGGACAGGGTACTCACCGACACTCCGGATGCAGAGGACACCTCTCCGAGGGTGAGATCCCGCTCCGTCCGGAGTGCCCGAAGCCGGGGCCCCACAGCCCCGAGAACATCATCAAGCTCATTTGCCATACCCTCAGTTTGCCATAACAGCAAACTGGTTTGCCAGCTTCGCCGCATGGGATGAAAGCTGGTGGTACCACCCAAGGACACTGACGGCGGACTTTCAGGACACAAAGAAGGGCAAATCATTATGGACACCACACGGTATGACGTTGTGATTATCGGGGGCGGCGCTGCGGGGCTCAGCGCGGCCACGACGCTGAGCCGCGCACTGCGCTCGGTGCTGGTCATCGATTCCGGAGTACCACGAAACGCACCCGCGACTGGGGTGCACGGTTATCTTTCGAGGGACGGTATGAGTCCGCGGGAACTCCTCTCCATCGGACGTAGCGAAGTCCTCTCCTATGGAGCAAAGATCATTGACGGCGAAGCCGTTTCGGCACGGCAGACCACCGATGGATTCGAGGTGATGCTCGGAGATGCCCGCCGGTTCTCCGCCAGGCGCCTGCTGATGACCACTGGTTTGACTGACGGGCTGCCTCCCATCGACGGACTGCAGGAGCAATGGGGAAAGGGTGTTGTGCATTGCCCCTACTGCCATGGATGGGAAATCCGCGGGAAACGGATTGGCGTGCTGGGCACCGGTCCGATGTCTGTCCATCAGGCACTGTTGTTCAGACAGTGGTCCCCGAATATCATCCTTTTCCGCAATGACACCGTGGAACCCACCGAGGAAGAGTGGGACAGGCTCAATGCCCGGTCCGTAACAGTCGTCGACGGCGCAGTGGCCTCAGTGGACGCTGTCAACGGGGTCCTCACGGGTCTCACGCTCCGCCAGGGCTCTTCGTTCGACATACAGGCCGTGGCTGTCAGTACACGGATGGAGGCCAGGTCCGCCCTCTTGGAATCACTCGGGCTAAGTACCCAGGTGCACCCCATGGGGGTGGGGCGGTTTATCGAGACCGATGCTGCGGGTGCGACTGCCGTCCAGGGCGTGTATGCAGCGGGCAATGTCTCAAATTTGATGGCCCAAGTAATTACCGCGGCGGCCGAGGGCGTGATGACCGGCGCACGGATCAACGCCGATTTGATAGAAGAAGAAACCCGGTGGGCCGTTGAGGGGCGGTTCGGCCCCTTCTCGGCGGCCTCTGAAGCAGCCGTTTCTACGATCGTGCGGGGTCATGCACATCACCGTCGTCGTGCCAGTGGTGTCAGTTCGTGGGCTCCGTAGCTGTTGTCGTCGGGGTTGACGGTCACGCCGGGTGCGACGAGTTGGTCGATGCGGTCCAGCACATCGGTGCCCAGTGTGATGTCCGCGGCGGGCAGGTAGGACTCGAGCTGTTCCATGGTGCGTGGGCCGACGATGGCGGAGGTGACGCCGGGGTGGTTGATCACGAACGCGATGGCCAGCTCGATGAGCGTCATACCGGTTTGTTCAGCGAGCCGGGCGAGTTCTTCGACGATGTCGAGTTTTCGCTGGTTGGCTTGGCTTGTCATGTCGAAGCGGGCGCTCGGGCGCGCGGATGAGGTGGGGGTGGACGCGGAGTTTTTGCGCCAGCGTCCTGAAAGCCAGCCGCCGCTGAGCGGACTGTAGGTGAGGGTGCCCATGCCGTGGCGTTGGACCGTTGGAAGTATGTCTTCTTCGATGCCGCGGACCAGGATCGAATACGGCGGTTGCTCGGTGACGAACCGCTCCAGGTTCCGTTCCCGGGATGCCCACTGGGCTTCGACGATCTGGGATCCGGAGTAGGAGGAGGAGCCGATGTAGCGGACTTTGCCTTGGCGGATGAGGTCGGTGAGGGCGCCGAGGGTTTCTTCGACGTCGGTGTCGGGGCTGGGGCGGTGGACTTGGTAGAGGTCGATGTAGTCGGTGTTCAGGCGGCGAAGGGAGTTTTCGACCTCGCGGATGATCCAGCGGCGGGATCCGCCGCGCTGGTTGGGATCGTCTTCGTTCATGGGCATGAAGAACTTCGTGGCAAGGAAGACGTCATCACGCCGCCCGTCCAGTGCCTGCCCGACGATTTCCTCGGATGCCCCGCCTGAGTAGACGTCGGCGGTGTCGATGAAGTTGATGCCGGCGTCGAGGGCTCGGTGGATGATGCGGACGGAGTCGGCGGTGGCGTTGTTGCCCCAAGGGCCGAACATCATCGCGCCAAGGCACAAGGGGCTGACTTGCACGCCCGTGCAGCCAAGGGAACGGTACTCCATGCTGGTTCCTTCTCTTTGTCTCAGGTCTTGGGGTCTCAGGCTTCGGGGATGACCATGGCAAAGCGCTCCGGCCGGGCTTGGTCCGGGTCCGGCCCGTTGCGATTGCCGCTGTCGAGCGCGTCGATCGCGGCGAGTTCGGCGGGACTGAGTTCGAAGTCGAAGACGTCGAAGTTCTCGGCGATGCGTGCCGGGTTGGTCGATTTCGGGATGGCTGAACGGCCTTGCTGAAGGTGCCACCGGAGCATGACCTGGGCAGGACTCTTGCCGTAGGCCCGTGCGATGGTGGCGATTGCCGGGTCGTGCATGACGTTCCGGCGGTCCTCGCCGCCCCAGCCGGGGTAGAAGGTGATCCCTCCGATCGGTGACCAGGCCTGGGTGAGGATCCCGTGCCCGGCGTCGGCAGCCTGGACGTCCGGCTGGGTGAAGTAGGGGTGCAGTTCGATCTGGTTCACGGCCGGGACGACGTCGGTCGAGGCCAGCAGCTCCTCCAGGTGGTGCGGCATGAAGTTGCTGACGCCGATCGACCGTACCCGCCCGTCGGCGAGCAGGGTTTCCAGCGCCTTGTATGCGGCGACGGTTTTCTCGAACCGGTCGGGGGCGGGCTGGTGCAGGATGAGCAGGTCAAGATAGTCGACGCCGAGCTTGCCTGTCGCCTTGTCCCAGGCGTGCAGCGTGTGGTCATAGCCGTAGTCGCTGACCCAGACCTTGGTCTCGATGAAGACCTCGGAGCGGTTCAGGCCGGACCGGCGGATGCCGTCGCCGACTTCCCGCTCGTTGCCGTACGCGGCGGCGGTGTCGATGTGCCGGTAGCCGGTGGCAAGCGCGGCCTCGACGGCCGCCGTCGTTTGCTCCGGGGCGCTTTGAAAGACGCCGAGCCCGATGGCGGGCATTGTGACGCCGTTGTTGAGAGTGAGTTCCATGTCCATGCCTTTCACGTTATTCAGATGTGCGGAGTTGTGGGAGTGCATGTCAGTACCCCTTTGAAGCGGTGGCCGGGAGCTTCAGCGGGCGGCTTCGAGCTGCGGCTCGGGGGCGGTCCCCGAGGGTGTCCTGGTGTGGCTGGCTGCCAGGTCGGCGGGCAGGATGAGGGCCGCTGTGACGGCCAGTGCCAGGAGCAGGAGGATGCTGCCTGTCGTGAGTGCGGTGCTGACCTGGGCGGCCAGGTGCGCGACGGCGGACCCCGCCGCCGGGACGGTGGCTGCGGCGGCGACCGCGATGCCGAGCCCGAGGCAGGTGCCGACCTGGTGGAAGGTGTTCACGAGCCCCGATGCCGCACCGGCGTCGGACGCGGGGGCTCCTGTGATGCCGAAGGAGGTCAGGGGCGCAAACGCGAGGCCCTGCCCGGCTCCGATGAGGATCATCGGCAGGGCCACCCCGGTGAGATAGCTGGAGTCGATGCCGGCGCGGCTGAGCCAGAACATCCCGGCGAGGGTGAGCAGTATCCCGGCGAGGAGCGGGATGGAGCCCGGCATCTTGCCAACGAGCCGGGGGATGCTCATCGCGACGGCGAAGTTCACTGCCGTCATGGGCAGGAACCCGAGACCGGCCTGCAACGGGTCGAAGCCGAGTACTTCCTGCATGAACTGGGTGGTGAAGAAGAAGAACGCGATCATCGAGCCCAGATACAGGAAGCGGGCGACGTAGGCGCCGGTGCGGCGGCGGCTCCGGAACAGGCGCAGCGGCATGATCGGCTGGGCCGCCGTGCGTTCGATCAGCACGAACACGACCAGGAGGACGACGCCGGCGCTGACGGCGGTGAGCGTGCCCGGCGAGTTCCAGCCGGCGTCGGCGGTGTTGATGATGCCGAACACGAGCGCGCCGACACCGAGGGTCGCGCTGAGCGCGCCGAATGCGTCGAAGCGGCCGCGGGCCCGGCCGGTCTCGGGGATGAACCGGGGAGCGAGGGCGATCATCGCGGCGCCGATGGGTACGTTGACGAAGAACCCTGCCCGCCAGGAGATCCAGTGGGCCAGGGCGCCGCCGATGACCAGGCCCAGGCTGGCGCCGATCCCTGCGGTGGCGCCGTACAGGGCCACGGCGCGGGTGCGCTCACGTCCTTCCGGGAAGCTCGCGGTGAGCAGGGACAGGGAGGCGGGTGCGACGACCGCAGCCCCGATACCCTGGACCGCGCGGCCGGTGATCGCCCACCAACCGTGCGGTGCGAGTCCGATCAGCAGCGAGGCGATTGAGAACACCACCAGCCCGAACACGAAAACCCGCCGACGGCCGAGCAGGTCTCCTGCCCGGGCTCCGAGGAGCAGCAGGCCGCCGAAGACCAGCGTGTACGCATCCTGGACCCAGGAGAGCTCACCGGTACTCAGCCGCAGATCTGCCTGCAGGCTGGGCAGGGCAGTGAAGATGACCGAGTTGTCCAGGAGGATCATGAAGTAGCTGAGGAGGATGATCGCCAGGATCGCTCCCGGGTGGGAGGCTGTTGCGGGTGCAGGTTTCATGCTTTCCATGCAACCGTGATTCCTTACGGGCCGGGAGTCACGGCCGTTCCGGGTAACGCCAGTGCCTCCCTCATGCCGTCGACCGCGCGTAGCGTGGATGCCATGACACACAGCGACGACGTGCGGAAGTTCCTGACCTCCCGCCGCGCAAGGATCACCCCCGATGAGGCCGGGCTGCCGGTCTACGGCGGCAACCGGCGGGTTACCGGGCTGCGCCGCGAGGAAGTGGCGATGCTCGCAGGGATGAGCATCGACTACTACATACGCCTCGAGCGCGGAAACCTCTCCGGCGCCTCGGACAGTGTCCTCGAAGCCCTCGGCCGTGCCTTGAAGCTCGACGACGCCGAAACGGCCCACCTTTTTGACTTGGCCCGCGCCGCCACCGCTTCGCCCCGGGTGCGACGCCGGCACAGCCCGCAGACAGTGCGGCCGAGCGTGCAACGCGTCATCGAGGCGATCACGGCCGCACCGGCCTGGGTCCGCAACGACCGCGGGGATGTCCTCGCCGCCAACGACCTGGGCCGTGCCCTCTATCTGGACATGATGGCAGAGGTGCCCGGCCCGCCGAACAGCGCGCGCTTTACCTTCCTTAACCCGAAAGCACGGGAGTTCTTCGCCGACTGGGAACGCGCAGCCGATGACATCGTCGCCGTGCTGCGCTCCACCGCCGGAAGGAACCCGTACGACAAGGACCTCACGGACTTGATCGGTGAACTCTCCACCCGCAGCGAGGAATTCCGTACCCGGTGGGCCCGCCACGACGTGAAGTACCACCGCGCCGGCCGCAAACGCCTCCACCACCCGATCGTCGGGGACCTGGACCTGAGCTTCGAAGCGCTCGAGCTCCCTGCAGACCCTGGACTGCGCATCAACGTCTACACGGCGGACCCCGGGACCCCCTCCGAGGATGCCCTGAAAGTCCTCGCCAGCTGGGCCGCCACCCAGCGCGACACCACACAAGTGGTGGTCAAAGAGAAAAGATGACGACCCGTCCGGCCTCGTTATCGACCTAAGCAGCTGTGAATGATACCGTCGTCGCTGGCTAGACATTTGGGATTTCAGCACGCAATCGCACGGGGATCCATATCCCCACCACCACGTGAATTCCGTAATTCGTCTCAGGGGGGACAAATGAAGAAGTCTATTGCAGCGCTTGCACTTGCAGGAACAATCGCACTGGCCGGCACCGCTCCGGCTGTGGCAGCCACCACCTACCCGGCGCCGGGCAATGAGTACGGAACCGTTTCCGACGGCACCATAGCTCGCGGCGAATCCATCACTTTCTCCGGCAGCGGCTATATCGCCGGCGAAACCGTCAACATCACGTTCCAGCGGACCGGCGGCAAGAAGGCTTCGGACGGCGAGCGGCCCGCTCCGTCGAACTTCAGCGTCATCGCTGACGGTACCGGCGCTTTCTCCACCACCATTACCTTCACGGACGGTGGCAACTACATGATCGGCGCTGTCGGCGCGACGTCCGGCAACAAGCGCTGGGCAGCGGTGGTTGTGAATTCCGGCAACGGCGGAGGCAACAACGACGGCGGTGGCAACCATGGCGGCGGCAACGGCAAGGGCAATTCCGGTCTCGCTGCTGTTTCCAGCGTTACCGCCGCTGGCACCGGAAGCGGCGAGGCCAACACCGTTGCCGAGTCCAACCTGGTCCTGTGGTCGCTGGTCGGCGCAGGCGCTTTGGCCGCCAGCGCAGCATCCACAGCGGTGATTCGCCGCCGCGCCAAGAAAGCCGCAGCCAAGGCTTAGGCTCCAGGCAACACGTCGTCGCAGGGGGCGGGTGCTTCTCCGGACACCGGAAAGCACTTGCCCTTTGCGGGTTCGTGGAGGTAAGGATCGGTTATGCCCCAGCGCCTGATGCTCTTAGATACGGCCTCGCTGTACTTTCGCGCCTTCTTCGGCGTGCCCGATTCGATCCGCCGGTCCGACGGCACTCCAGTGAATGCCCTTCGCGGCCTGCTGGACATGATCGCCCGGCTCACCTCCGACTATGGGGTGACGCATCTGGTGGCGTGCTGGGATGACGACTGGCGTCCGCAGTGGCGGGTGGACCTCATCCCGACGTACAAGTCGCATCGGGTTGCCGAGGCGGTAGAGGGTGCTCCCGACGTCGAAGTGGTGCCGGACGCGCTGCAGGCGCAGGTTCCCATGATCCGGCAGGTCCTCCGCCTCGCGGGCATCGCCGTCGTCGGGGCTGCCTCGCATGAAGCCGACGACGTCATCGGCACCTACGCCAGCCACGCGGAGCTTCCTGTCGACGTCGTGACGGGCGACCGCGATCTGTTCCAGGTGGTCGACGACGCCCGCCATGTCCGGGTCATCTACACGGCGAAAGGCATGAAGAACCTCGAGGTCGTAACCGATGCGGTCGTCGTCGGCAAGTATCGTGTGTTGCCGGAACAGTACGCCGACTACGCGACGCTTCGCGGCGACTCCTCTGACGGGCTTCCGGGCGTCGCAGGGATCGGCGAAAAGACCGCGGCGTCGTTGCTCGCGACCTACGGCACCCTCGACGCGTTGCTCGCGGCCGCGATCGATCCAGGCAGCGGGCTGTCCGCACCCGTGAGGTCGAAACTCGCCGCCTCCGCCGACTACCTGGCGGTTGCTCCCGTTGTTGTGAAAGTCGTGCGCGACCTCGCACTGCCCACTCTCGACGAAGCGGGAGCGCTGTTGCGTCCCGTCGTCGGGGACTCGCGCCTTGAACTCGAGCGTCTCGCTACCGACTGGAACCTCGGCGGCTCGGTGAAACGATTGCTCGACGCTCTCGAACTCCGTCAGTGAGGGGACATAGGCCCTGCGACATGATCGGCGCTGTTGACAAGTCAGCGGGCCGGTGAAACCGCGCTGGTGCCTGCCGTGGCTCGCAGCTGGAGCGTGAGCGCGGCGAGGGCGAGCATTTCGAGTCCGGTCCATGCGAGCGTCCCGCCCCAAATTTCAGGGGAGAAGCTAAGTGCCCCGTCGTGGAGCGCCACACCGGCGAAGTACGGGGCCCAGAACACGACGGGGGAGAGGCCTATCGCGGTCATGAGCCTTGCGTGACGGTCCGGGGTGGGTCGCGCCACCGCCCACACCACTCCGACGAGGACGGCACCGACGAGGGCCACCGGCACGAGCCAGGCGTCCCGCAACGCGACCATGATTTGCAGGGATACAGAGGGGAGCAGTGCCATGGCCGCGGGCACAGCGCCGTGCAGGCGCCAGCGCAACGACAGCAAGAGGACGGGAACGAAGAGCACGGCGGTTGAGACGAAGAACGATGCCAAAGAGACCATGATGCTCGACGACGTCGGGATCGTCACGGCGGGCTGCGCCCCGCCGGCGCCGCTGTATGTCTGGATGAGCCCATGGCGCGCGAAGACCGCGAACTCTTGCAGGATGAACGCCGCAACCATACCGGAGAGCATGGCGCTCACGATGGCGGGCATCAGCCGCGGCCATGACCGCTGGGGTGAGTGCCATGCTGAGGAGAAGGGCGCGCTCAGGATGAGGAAGCCGCCGGTTGCGAGCCCGAGATGGGACGGGCTGAATAGCGCCTTGAGGCCCTGTTCAATGCCGAATACCGAATGCCAGGCGAAGTCGGCCGCCCCGGAGACGAGGAAGAGGAGGACCCCGGCTGCCGCGGCCCCGTAGCCCGCGGGGATCGCTTCCGTCCACCGCGCGCCGGGGGCGTGCCGGCGCCAGGTCAGGGCGGCGATCCAGACGGCGCAGGCAGCGAAGCCCGAGTAGAGGATCGCGTGCCACGGAGTGAAGAACGTCTCGAGGTCACGGAGGTTGTTGTGAGCCCAGCCGTCAACATAGGTTCCGGTGAGGAGCCAAACGCCGGCCGCGAGGGTGACGATGTCTTCAACGGCAGTGGTGGGGCGGTGAACTGATACCGGCGGAATCGCAAAGGCATGAGCTGCTGTGGCGTCCATAGCTCCACAGTAGGTCCCGCCGCCTTCCGCGGCGAGAGGCAATCTCCGTGGCCGGCGACCCCTGGCCGCGGCCTGGGGCGGTCTTTCTTCACAGGTGACCCGCGGTTTCTGCTGCTCAAGGACTCGGCTATCACCGGTGGCATGGGTATTTCGTTTTTGGCTTTTGCCGCCCTGTGACATCCCCTGACTTTGGACGCAGCAAAGACGTGGAGCCCGGAACGCGCCGGGGAACTCGACCGGGATTTCCACAGCAACCCGGCGGCACACCGCTGGCATCTGAAGGTTTCCGCCGTTTGGGGTGTGGGACTGATTGCTGAAGCCATAACGCGGGCCGTCCTGGTCTATCTGCTTCCTATTGATGGGATGGTGGGGGACGCTCCTATAGGAGTCAAATCGCTATCCGACAAGGAGTTGGCGGAGTTCTATCGACCATTTGTCGAGCCCCCATTGGGAAGCGATGCCGGGGTATGAATCACAGCTCACGACATTTACTCTGATGAAATGACGCGCTCCGCAGCGGACAATCGAAACAGCGATCTGAAGTTGCTGCGCGCGGTGTTCTGGTCTCAGGTCTTCCTTTGGATGATCAGTCTTACGGCCGTGTTTCTCACTTTCTATGGTGCGAACAGGACGACAAGCATGTGGGGGCTCGTTCCAAGTGTCGCCATGTTTGCCGTGTTCACGATAATGCTGCCGATCACGTACAAACGGTGGCAGCAAGCCCGTTCAAGTCCGGTGGACAACTCTGCGGGTCACGCCAGCCTCGAGGTCCAAAGGAGATCCCGCCGGCTCGGGTACTACATGCTGTTTCTCATGCCAATCTTGGTGGCCTTCAACTTGCTGCCGTTCACCATAGAGCCGTGGATCTGGATCAAAGTTGTCATCCTCTGGACTGGAGTCATCATTCTCGGCGTATCGGTTACGCGATTTTCTCTATGGCAAAGGGACGAATACTGGCGTGAACGAGGCAAAGACCCCAGGCACCCAGAGCGCCCGGCCTCACCGGACACTCCATCCAAATAGTTCATGCTTTGGGCTGTTGCTCGCTCAGCCATTGCCGGTAGGTTCGCGCTAACTCGTCGTTTCGGATGAGGCCTCGTTCCAGACGGGATATCGCGGAGGGCCATTGGCCAAGCTGGGCCGCGGCATTGCCGAGGGTGATGCCGATCTGGTTGCGTTTTTGGCGCAAGTCCGCGTTGTTTGGAGCTGGCTTGGGATTGGTGATCTGCCGGTATATTTCCCGTGCCACGTACCGCTTGAGGCACCGCATGATCTCTCGTTTGCTCTTACCGTTGGCGGTGCGTTTGCTCACGTAAGCTCTGGTCCGCGGGCACGTTGACATGCGCACCAGGACAACCTGGTGCAAGGCACGATTAGCGTCACGGTCACCGCCTCGGCTCAGGCGGTGGCGAGTGGTTTTTCCTGATGACGCGGGGACAGGCGCGACCCCAACTAGGGCGGCGAACTGTGCTTCGTTCCCGACCCGCTCCGGGTTGTCCCCGACAGTCACCAGCATCTGGCTGGCTACTTCTGTTCCGACACCTGGAAGGTCGCAGAGTAACGGCGCATAGGTGTCGAGGATTTCCCGCAAGGCGGTGTCGGCATCCGCGATCTCTGATGCGAGTGCTTGGCAGCGGAGTGCTAGAGATTTCATTGTCAGCAGGCACACATATTCGGGGTCGGCGATGTGCCCCGACGGTCTGGCGCGGGCTAGGGTCGTGATCAAACCCGGAGTTCGCAGACCTCGGTATTTCGCCCTGAGGCTGTCCGGAGCTGAGACTAGAAGACCTTTGATCTGATTGACCGCTGCTGTATGTGCCTTTACCGCCGAGGAACGTCCGGCACGGAGGACCCGCAGGCACTCTACGGGGCCATCCTTCGCCTTTGGCACCGAAGTTCCCCTGCCGGCTATCACGGCTTGAGCGGCCTGGTAGGCGTCAAGCGGATCGGACTTACCCCTCAACCGGCGCTCTGCCCGGTTAGGACGATTTACCTCGAGCACGTTGATCCCTGCGCTGCGTAGGGTTCTGGAGAGTTCGGCCCCATATGAGCCTGTTCCCTCGACACCTACCGCCATCACTACGCCATGGCTGGTGATGAATTCGACAATTTTTCGGTATCCGGAGCCTACTGCCAGGAATTCGCGATCCGCGATGGGCTTGCCATGTTCATTGATGACGGCCACGTGATGGGTGTCGGCGTGGGTATCGATGCCGGCGACGACGACATTCGTGTCGGTTCTCAAGGTAGAAACTGCCCCTCATTCAAACGATGGCTGACTGGGGGAATGCAGGTCAGATGGGCAGACAAAACGGTAACGGGACTGCGTGATTCAGGCTCCTATGAAGTCATGTCCGCCTGACTCAACACTCCCGGACGGGACTTGAACCGGCGGACGAATCCAGGCAAAGACAGTGCATAGAAGCACGTCGGTTTCCGCTTGAGTCACACCGGCTCAAGACAGTTCCAGTATTACCGTTTCCGCTGCCCTGGCAGTGATCGTTTTCGCCGCCCTCATCGCTTGGAGTGCCTGGGACCGGAAACGATGGCAAACATCGTGGTCTTCCTGACGTTATCGCCGTTATTGGACCCTGAGGGGAAGGGTGAACGGGCGGGGCATATCCGGGAACAAGTGGTGTTCCGTCTGGTGGTTATGGCCACCCATGAGCAAGGTGTGGCGTTTGAGACGTCCGAGCCCGACCAACGAGTGCACGTTTTCTCATCATTTGAGCACGCCCTTGCAACCCGCCAGTAAGTTACCGCAAAGTAGCTAGGGATGCCGTGGACATAGGGGTTCGCGGCCAGGAGAAAGGCAAGGCAATGCGCCGATTCCGACTCACCGCCGTGCTCGCCGCTGCAGCACTCACCATTGGACTCTTCGCCGCACCCGCGGCTCAGGCCGACTCGATCTCACCGGACCCGCCCGGAGCCAATGATTGGACGTGCAAGCCGTCGAGCGTACATCCGTACCCGGTGGTCCTCGTCCCGGGAACGTTCGAGACGATGTACAAGAACTGGGCGCTGCTTTCACCCGTGCTCAAGGACCAGGGGTACTGTGTCTTTGCGCTCAACTACGGGGTAGTCAATGGCGTCCCCGCCAGCGGGGCAGTCCGGGACTCCGCCGCTGAGCTTGCGACGTTCGTGAAATCGGTTCTCGGCGCGACGGGCGCACAGAAGGTCGATCTCGTCGGACACAGCCAAGGCGGAATGATGCCGCGGTACTACATCGGCTTCCTCGGCGGCGCCAAGTACGTGCACCAGCTCGTCGGCATTGCGCCGTCGAACCACGGCACTCAAGGCCTCATCGCGCCGTCGCCGGCGGGGATGGTTCTCGACACGACCGCAACCAGCACGCTGTGCCAGGCCTGCGCGGACCAGCATGCCGGGTCGGCGTTCATGGCCGAGCTCAACTCGATCGGCGACACCTCACCAGGCCCGTTCTACACGGTCATCTCGACCCGTTACGACGAGGTCGTTACCCCTTATTCGAGCCAGGCTCTCGTCGGGCCGGTGAAGCAAGTGTCCAACCTTGTGCTCCAGGACTACTGCCCCCTCGATACGTTCGAGCACGATCAATCTCCCAACGATCCAAACGTGTGGTCCCTTGTCTCCAACGCGCTTCTCCAGAACGGCCCCGCAGATCCGACGTATCGCCCGGAGTGCGTGTAGCGGCCCGTGCCGGCAGACTTCTCCGCAGCGGACGGTCAGCTGTTGCGCTGGCTGAACCGGCGCAAACCCGTCCTGACGCGGGAGCAGCTCGCGCGCCTTGTCGCCGTTGCGGTCTGTTCCGCTAAAGCGACAATGTGGTCTTTGGGGCGCCAGCAGGCATTGTGGCTGGATTGACGGAATCGGTGAAGCCCAGGCTTCGGTAAGGAGCAGCGGCATATACACCGAGAACCCTGACCTCATCGGTGAAGAACTTCAGCTCTTCAAGCGCATGGCTCACGGGCGTGTCGGATGGGTGCCCTTCAACGTCCGCCATGAATGTGGTCGCAGCAAACTCGTTACCTACCATGTAGCTTTCCAAGCGCGTCATGTTCACACCGTTCGTTGCAAAACCACCCAGAGCTTTGTACAGGGCTGAAGGCACGTTCCTAACCCGGAATACGAAGCTGGTAATCACAGGCCCGGGCAACTCGTCGCGGGTTTGTTGTTGCCGCTCCCTGGACAGGGCGACAAACCGGGTCGTGTTGGTGGCGTCGTCCTCGACGTCTTCTGCCAAGACATCCAGCCCGTACATCTCGGCGGCGAGCGGAGGCGCCAGCGAGACCTTGGAAGCGTCATTCCAGTCGCGGACCTCCCGTGCGGAACCAGCCGTGTCGCCGGCGACAACTGGTTTCAGCCCAAGTGAGCGGATCAGCTTCCTGCACTGGCCGAGGGCATGAACGTGGCTGTGCACTTCTTGGGCCTGTTCGAGGGTGCTTCCGGGTATGCCCAGCAAGTGGAATCGGATCCTGAGAAAATGTTCGCCCACAATCTGCAATCCGGATTCAGGCAGGAGGACATGGATATCCGCAACCCGCCCGGCGATGGAGTTTTCAATCGGAATCATGGCGAGGTCCGCATCGCCGGATTTCACTAGTTCGAATGCATCTTCGAAGCTGGGGCACTGTACTGGCTCCATGGCTGGGAACATCTGTAGGCAGGCGATATTGGAGTTGGCGCCGGGCTCTCCTTGGTATGCAACTTTACGAACCATGGAGCAAATGGTGTCACATTTTGGGGGCCGCGGCGGCCACGGGGGCGCGGCGCTCTTCGAGGTGCTGTAGCCACGAGCGATGTGGATCCCCGGAACGTCTTCCTTCGGGTGCGAAACGGCGGCACCATGAAGGAGGGCAGAACCCGTCCAACGATGGAAGGGAGAGCAGCGTGGATAAGCACAGATCCCGTCGGCGTCCGAGATTCCCGGGGTGGGAAGTTGGACCGGCGGCAGTCGCACTGGGCCTGGTCGCCCATTTGGTCTCTGGTGGCGTGTCTCCCGGGGTTCCGGTGCTGATTGCGTTGACGGCTCTGCTGAGTATGTGCGCTTCGCTGCTCGCCCGGATAAACCTACCGAACTGGCTATTGCTCGTTCTCTGCGGCGTGGCCCAGCAGGTTCTGCATCTGGCCTTCGACCGGCTCTCCGGGACCTTCTCGGTTGTCGCGCTTGCCCAGCATCAGCATGCAGCGACGGGTTGGCAGCCCGGGCAACTCACCGCGACGCCATTTGTTGCGTCCGGGCACTCACCGGATTTGATGCTGGACGCGCACGTCGCCGCAGCCTTGCTGACAGCGCTGCTCGTCGCCCGGACGGACATATCGCTTACGCGGGCGTTGGCCCTGCTCCGGCACGCTGGCCAGAGCGATAGGGCACATCAAGACTAGCTCGTGCCGTTTGCGGTAGGGCTTCGACATCGGAACCCGATCGAACCACACCCAAGAACACGAGCAGCGGACCGAGGCGGTTCTTGCGGTAAAGGTGGCAGAATTGTCGCCACGGAGACTATGGATGAGGCGCCATTGCCGGCGGCACGCGACGGACTGGTCCGCGACGGCGGAACGACCCGTGATGGACCAGTTTGGAGGCCAGATGGCTCACCCAGGATGGCCCCAGCTTCGGGTCGATGATTGGACCCCGACCCGGGAGACCGTGCACATGTGGACCCAGATCATCGGAAAAATCCGCATGGCGCACGCCCCGATGCTGAACCACTGGTGGCAGGTGACGCTATACGTCACGCCGCGAGGACTGACGACATCAATGATCCCGTACGGCCGCGGTTCCTACGACATCGAATTCGATTTCCTTGAACACCGGCTGCACATACGCTCCAGCAACGGAACTTCAGCATTCGTCGTCCTCGAAGCCAAGTCGGTGGCCGAATTCCACTCCGAGGTATTCGAAGCCTTGGGCCGGCTCGGTATCGAGGCGTCCATCCGCGGCATCCCGAACGAGGTGGTCCCGGCCATACCCTTCGCCGAGGACCATCAGCATGCCTCCTACGACCCTGAGGCTACCCAGTTGTTCTGGCGGCAATTGGTCCAGTCGGACCGGGTCCTGAATGAATTCAGGTCCCGGTTCAGGGGCAAGGCCAGTCCCGTCCACTTCTTCTGGGGAGGCATGGACCTGGCGTATGCCCGATTCTCCGGACGGGACGCGCCCACGCACCCCGGAGGAGTCCCGAACTGCGCCGACTGGGTGATGGTGGAGGGTTATTCCCACGAGCTAAGCAGTTGCGGGTTTTGGCCCGGGGGAGGGGACGAAGGAGCCTTCTATGCGTACTCCTATCCCGAGCCCGCCAGCTACGCCGAATATGTGAACTACGCCGACGGTGCCACATACAACAATGACGGCAGGCTGTACCTCCTTCCGTATGAGAGCGTCCGCACGGCATCGGACCCTGACAAGATGCTGTTGCGGTTCCTGCAATCCACCTACGAAGCGGCCGCGGAGACGGGACACTGGGACCGGGCAGCTTTGGAGGCGGATCCCGCCCGTTGGCAGCGCTGACGAGGAGGCCAACAGCGAGGCCGCGAGGCAGTCGGCGCTCTGCCACTTTTCCTTCGGCGCGGAATGGCCGGGGCGTAAAGTAGTGGGTGGTCTCAAGGCACTCCAATTCGAGGGAAAGCCACAATGAATGCAAAACAAGGAATCGACGTTTCGATTCCACCGAGCGGACCTGGTTGCGTCGAATGCGAGGCCAACGGAGGCTGGTGGCTGCATTTGCGCCGGTGCGCCGAGTGCGGACACATCGGCTGCTGCGACAACTCGCCGGGGCAACACGCCACAGCCCATGCGCAAACCAGCGGCCATCCGGTCATCCGAAGCTTCGAACCGGGCGAGGACTGGTTCTTCAACTATCCCAACTCCGCGTTTTTCGCCGGACCGGAACTTGAACCGCCGGCGCATCACCCTCTCGATCAAAGCGTTCCGGGCCCAGCCTCACGCGTTCCGGCCGGCTGGCAGCAGCTGCTGCACTGACGGAGTCCACGGCCGAAACGCACCCACACCAGGGCGCCTAGCGGGCCATCAGGCCCAAGAAACCAACCTGTCGCATTGTGATTCTGCGTTGCGTCGGCTCGGCGCAGCCTGATTTCTTGCACCGACTGGCTCTTCGCGAACTCTTCGATGCCCTACACACATGCGCCGACCGTCGTGATGCCGGGGGGTAGAAGAACCTCTTAACGCACGATGCCAATTTGCGGTCAACGTATGCGGCGAAGGAACGGAGCTTCTCGGAAGGGGCAAGAAGAGCACAGATAATAGTGTTAAGCGAACCCTCGGCAGGCCCGACCCGGAAGGCGATGAAAATGATTGCGGAGATCATTTCCCAAGTGGTGGCAGAGCTGATCCAGGGATTGTTCGATGGGTGGACCACGCATCGCCAGCATGTCTTAAGGGCTCTGGATCTTTCAAGGGAGCCTGTCCTGTCGCCGAAGCAGAGAGAATACGGGCGGAAGTGGCTGACCTATGGATTGGAACATCTTGCGGACCTCGGGCTTGAATCGCGAGCCAAGGATATTCAGAAAGCACTGAAGCGTGTCGAATCCTTCCCTTGGGAAACCAAGGAGTATGGCCGGTAGTTACTGCCGTGCGCCCCTGCCGATACGGGGTCTCGCACCCTTCCGGATGTCTGCCGCTTGCCCGGTTAAAACCGTGGCCGCCAGGTCTCGACGGCGTCATCGCTGACTGCGACGACCTCGCGCCAGCGGTCGAACAGCGAGCAGGGGTGGGAGATGCCCAGGTCCACGATGTCGCCGACCTGCAGGCCCTCGGCGTCGTCCACGATGGCGTGGTGGTCGAAGAGGCGGGTCAGGGTGGCGCCTGCGCCGGCAGGCAGGAGGGCCCCGTGACGGTACCGGGAAACGATCACCGGCAGGCCGGCGTCGTACGCCAACTCGCGTTTGCCCGCGTTCAGCACCACGCGTCCGGCTTCGGGGGCGGAGATGACCAGCGTCCGCACCACCGCTGCGGCGGTGAGTCCGGGGACCGGGGAGACGCTCTGGTAGGTGCCGTGGTCGTGCACCACGTAGCAGCCTGAACGGAGCACATTGACGGAGGCGCTGTGGGGCAGGAACGCGGCCGCGCGGTCCTGGAATGCAGAGCCGCCGTTGCTGAAGACCGGTAGCTCCACCTCGAAAGCGGGGTGCAGGCCATCGAAAATGTCGCGGGCCAGGCGGCAGTGTGAATCGATCCCGGCCAGGTTTTCATCCGTCCGGGTGTTCGGTGCCACGCCCTCGTAGGCGCTGACGCCGGCCAGCAGGAGGCCGCCGGCGGAACGAATTTCCGCGGCCAGGGGCCCGGCCTCGGCCGCGCCGCGGATCCCGGTGCGGCCGCCGGGGGTTCCGACGTCGATCAGTACGTTCAGCGGCCGGGGCGAGTCCTCGAATACCTCGGCCATGGCCTGGACGCCCGCCGCCGAATCAGCCAGGCAGTAGATCTCCAGTTCCGGCGAGGCCGCCAGCCAGGCACGCAGCTGCTCGAGGTGGCCGCGGAACAGCACCTCGTTCGCGATGAGGATCCGTGTGGCGCCCCACTCGATGGCGTGGGCGGCCTGCGCGGTGGTCGCCACGGTCACGCCCCAGGAGCCGGGCAACTGCCGGCGGACGATCTCGCCCGTCATGGTGGTCTTGATGTGCGGGGCCAGCACCATGCCGCGCTCCCATGTCCAGGCCTCTTTGATCCCGATATTGCGCTCGACGGCGGCAACGTCCAGGAGCATCTGCGGCAAGGTGTGGAGCGGGAGGGCAGGGTCAAGGTGCGGCATGCGGTGCGATTCTTTCGGGACTATTCGGGAAACCGGGTACCCGGAGATCCTATACGGGTTCAGTAACTAGGGAACCCTGGACAGATCGCGGCGAATGACAAGTAGTGGCCACTCGGGCGGTTGCGCCGCGGAGTCGGTACGCTCTCTTCCACGTGTCAGACCGCTCAAGCGCATCGTCGTGCGGCTGGCTGCCACGAGCCCAGTTCAGGCCATAGGAGGTCAAATCATGTCCGTCATCATTGCAACCAAGGTTTCCGGTGACACGAGCGTTTTCACCAAATCGCTTGAGGAGCGCGCGGACGAGTACCGCCAATGGGCCGAACGCGGCCGGGCTGCGGGCGCAATCCACCATCAGTTCGCGGTCGGCGACGGGTTTGTCCTCGTCGTCGATGAATGGGAATCGACAGAAGCATTCCAGAAATTCTTCGGTGACTCCGAGATCCAGGCGTTCATCGGCTCGGTCGGCGGCGATCCGAACGTGGCCCCTGAAGTCACCATGGGGGAATCCGTCGACTCTGCGGACAAGTACTAGCTGAGGATCCGGGCCGATCCCGGCATGTCGGTCCCCGTCAACCTACAGACTGTTCGCCCGCGCATGCTGGCCGCCGTCCGCCGCGAGGTCGCGCCGGGCGAAGTCGGCTCGGCATGGGGGCCTGCGGTAGGCATGGTCTGGGACTTCATTCGCGGTCAACCGGGTCTGTGGACGGGCGGCCACAACATCTTCGTCTACCACCACCCGAACCAACCCGATGCGCCCCTTCTGTGCGACTTCGGCGTAGAAGTCACCCGCACCTTTGAAACGGCGGGCGAGGTCTACGCAACCGAAACCCCCGCGGGCCAGGCTGCCATAGCGGTCCACCGTGGGCCATACGACCGCATGGACGAGGCATACAAGGCGATCGAGAAGTGGATGGCTGCGAATCATAGGGAATCTGCCGGTCACTCCTGGGAGATCTATGGAGACCCGACACCCGATCCGGCCGACACCGAAACGACGGTCGTGCACCTGCTGAAGTAGGGGCAACACTTCACCGGGACCACAGTTCGTCGAGTAGCCGTTGCACTTGATCGGGATGCTCGACGTGGGCAAAGTGGCCGCAGTGCGGGATTGTCGCCCGCCGGGTGTGAGGGACAATGATCGCCAGCCTGGCCAGATCAGGCTCCGGCGTGAACACGTCGCTGTCGCCGCGGATCGCCAGCACCGGGCAGCGGATGCCGCGCCACCGGGTGAAATCGTAGTGCGCGGCGGCTCTGGCGGCAGCGGTGAAGCTGGCCGGCCGGGCATCGTCGCCGAGGTCGCGGAACACCGCTGGTGGAATGGTTGCGGGATCTGCGAAGAATGGGGACATCAACGGTCGCATCAGCCGCGTGGTGGCGACTTTACGAACCAGTGCCGTCCCTGCCGGACCCAGGGCCGCCATGGTGCGCATGGCCAGCATCATGCCCGTGAATGACGGGAATCTATAAAGGCCGCGCAGTGGTGCGCGGCACGCCTCTGACACGCTGAAGGTGGTGGCCGAAATGGCGGCTACGCTGGCGGTCTGTTCCGGCCATGCCGCGGCCATGTGCAAGGCCAGGAAGCCTCCCATCGAGTGGCCCACCAGATTCCACCGCCGGTACCCAAGTGCGTCCAGGACCCCGGCGACGGCGAGCGCCATCGTTTCGATGCTGAACTCTTCCAGGCTGGCCCCTTCTGTTGATTCGCCCCAGCCCGGCAGGTCAATCAGAACCCGGTCGTTGGCGGTCGCCCCGGAAAGAGGCATCCCGGAAAGCAATGCCTGGAAGGTGGTCCAGGATCCCGCCGCTCCATGGAGGTGGACCCCGGCCGTGGCGGCCCCGGTGCACGTTCCACGACTACCCGGCTGGACATGCACAATGCAGGGACCCAGCTTCGTCGGAATGACATGCCGCCACTGCGTGGGGACGCTTGCTTGCTGAACACTCATGGTTACCTTTGCACCTGCTCTCTGCCATTGGTTCGTAGCCGCGGAGGTACCTGATGGGATTTGTCCGTTCCGGCGTCGGAATCCAGCAAGGCAGTATGCCGGGCAGGTCAGGGGGTGAGGGGGCCTTGCAGAACGCGGACCGCGAGGTGTTTATCGCCTTCGATGAGAGCTGTTTCTGCGAGATTGGAGCGCCCCCAGAGACCCAGGTACATCCCATGCAGCGGGGCAGTAATCGAGGCCTCGGAGGCGCCTTGGCCGACCTTCCAGCTGCGGGCCCCTGCTACCTGGAAGGTCACTGTCCCGTCGGGCTGGGGCATCCGTCCCAGCCGAAGCTGTCGCGGAGTAAACATTGTCAGGATTTCATCGATTCCGTCGAGCATGAAATCTCCCGTGAAAGAGGGGACCGCCAACCCTGTTGCTTGGCACGCGTCGATGAGGTGGACGGCGTGTTCGTGCGCCTGGCGCCGGCGCCAGAACCCGGCGTTGCGCGGCGGTGGGCCGAAGTTCCAGCACGGCTCTTCGGGATCGAGCGCCGACATTGTCCCGAGGAAGGCGTCCGCGCCTTCCAGGAACCACGTTGCGGCTCCGGTGGCCGGTGGTGCCGGTTCCTCGACGAACTTGCCTGAAAGGACTATTTCGGCTGCCCAACGTTCGATTGACCCGAGATGCCCGAGGAGGTCCTCGAGGGTCCATCCGGGACAGGCCGGGACCGGACGGGACAGAACGTCCCCGGGCTGGCGTGCCAAGACGGTTAGGCGGTCCACGCAGTTGGCTAGCTCAGTAAGGTAGCGATCCGGCGTCATATGCCGAGCATAGTGTGCAAGCCGAACATGGTCATGGGCCCACCCATTGCACCGAGGCATCGCACATTTAGGAAGCAGGCTTACTATGGTGGGAGTATGCCGGACTTAAACGACTGGACGACTCCACGGTTGCTCTCAACGGCAGCGCGATTGGTCGAGCATGCCTGGAATGAGGAGCTTGCCGTCCTGGGCCTGACCCAT
Organism: Arthrobacter sp. efr-133-TYG-118; assembly: GCF_030209755.1. GTDB lineage: Bacteria > Actinomycetota > Actinomycetes > Actinomycetales > Micrococcaceae > Arthrobacter. The sequence goes on from NZ_JARVRH010000007.1 coordinate 147,687, forward strand.
GCGGGGGTCATAGCGCTGGAAGTTCTCGACGCGGAAGGGTCCATGGTGCAGGCCCGGCTTTCAGCCAAAGTCCGGGTGCAGGCGCAAACCATGGGACAGACACTTTCGAGGCTCGAGGCGCACGGGCACATTACCCGGGAACGAAATCGCCTGGACGGGCGCTCGCAGCGGGTGGCAGTTTCAGAGCTGGGCAGAACGGCCCTTGTCCAGGCCCGGGCGCTTGATCGGAATCTGACTCCCGGCGTCGGAATCGGCGTCGACGACCTCCGTGAAAAGCTCAAGGCGGTTATCCGCTGGCTCGGATCTGCCCGCTGGGGCGAACAGACGCCGCAGATCACGTCGACGACCAAAGACAAAGATCAGCCCGGGCAGAGGTAGCGCCCAGCTTGGGCCTCGTGGTCAGGGTGGCCGGGTACACTGGCGGTGCTGCAGGGGACCCCCGCAGCGGACGATCCCTACTCTAGGAGTCATCTTGGCCAAATTTCTGATCACCTACCACGGCGCAGGGCATCCCGATCCGGCCGAAATGGAAGCTGCCCGGAAGGACTTCATGGCGTGGCTTGGCAATGCCGGTCCGGCGGTCACAGATCCCGGCGCGCCGCTGGGCTTCGGGGGTCAGGTCTCCACCGGGGCACCGGAAGCCGTTGCGGACATCCTCGGCTATTCCATCCTGGAAGCCGACTCGGCAGCGGCCGTGAGCGAACTGCTCGCGTCCCACCCGTTCGTCACGCGCGGCGGAACGCTGCAGATCAACCAGGCCATGGCCTGAGCCGCGTCCCGGCCCTCACATAGGCTTCGAAGGGCCCCTTTGCCGATCCGTTCCCGCAGCGGATGGCGAGGGGCCCTTCGGGTTCCACCAGAAGCGCAGCACCGCCTCGCCCGACTACATGTTTGCATGCTGCCGCCGTCGTCTCACCGCCGTGGCAACCACCAGGATCACGACGACGGCGCCCAACCCCAGTCGCGCCGCCAGCGGGCCATAGGGTTCGGCGCCGGTGAAATACATCAGGGCCAGCACCGGAGCGATCGCGGTGAACTCGTAGCGACGGCTCAGCACCACGAACGGCAGAAGAAGCAGTGCGTACCAGGGGTAGCTGGGCGAAACGATCAGCAGCACTCCTCCGACCAACAAGACCTGCCCGTCCCATGGCCGGGAGACGTCGGTGGTCCGCCACACGTAAATGGCCAGCGCAAGCAGCAACACGAGTGCGGCCGGCCCGGCCCAGCTGGCCGGGAGCACCAGCTTCAACAAGGTGAAACGCGGGCTGTCCGGCCCGTCGTACCCCTCCGAGCGAAGGTATTCGGGCAGATAGCCCAGCACTGCCCAGCCGCTGGCGAGGACATACGGCACGTACGCCACGGCAAACGTGGCCATGGCCGCGGTGATAAAGCGGACCGGCCGCCGGTACAGCAGGGCCGGGGCGCTGATGACCGGGATGAGTTTGGTGGCCACGGCCGCGCCGAAGGCCACCCCGGAACCCAGGGTTCGCCCGCCCACCAGCAGCAGTGCCGCCGCCAAAGCCAGCGCGGTGCCCAATGCGTCCACGTGTGCACCGTTGATGGCTTCAAAGGCCACCAGCGGAGACCAGGCCCACCACACGGCTTGATGCGCGGGCCTCCCGGTGCGGCGCAGGAACGACAGCAACGCCACCGTGATGACGAGGCTGAGCAGGAGCCCGGCCAGCTGGAAGGCGATGAACCCCACCTCGGAACCCGGGACGAGCCGCACCGCCAGGAAATACAGCTCGGCCACCGCAGGATAGACGGTGGGCACGGCGGGCCTGTTGATGGCCGTGCACAGGGTGCCGCCGCCGGGAATGTTAGTGGTGGTCTCGGTACCCGTGGGGAAGGGATTGGTGTGGCAGGTTCCGTCCGGTCCGGCGTCCTGGAACAGCCAGGCCGGCCGCAGCGGCCCCAGCGCTTCGTCCGCCGGAACGTGGGCATATGGAGAGATTCCGGCTTTCTGGACGACGCCGTCCCACGCATACCGTGCGGAATCGTTGCTGGTGGCCGGCGGTGCGGCGATAGCTGCGGCTCCCACGAGCAGGGACCCCAGGAGGACGACGGCGGCCGCGTGGCGCGCCGGGATGCGGCGCGCCACCAGTGCCGCCGGGACGAAGACGGTCCAGGCCGCCAGCGTGCCAAGAGGGGACACCCACTCCGCGGACGGATCGGTGGCGACTGTCCACAAGACGATAACGGCGAGCAAAGCCACCAGGGCCAGCGCCGCCACGGCAGCCGAAGTGCCAGGGGCGCGCCGGGGTGTTGATTCGCTCACCCTTTGATCCTGCATCACCCGCGGGCCGGTAGGCCATGAACCCAAGAGACCGTTTGCCTTTCGTAAGGTCTGGACCGGGACGACGGACGGGTCGTGGTGGTGTGATCAAGGTATGGACAGATTGACCACTTTCCTCCAACAGCGGATGGAAGCGGTGAACGGACGGTTCTCGTCGCCCTTGCGCAGCAAACGGCTGACGGTGGTGCTGGGCCGTTGGCTCGGCATTGCCTTCACTGTGTGTTTCTTGACCGGACTGTTCAGCCACCTTCTGCAGGATCCGCCGGCTTGGATGCTTCTCCTCACCCGTCCCGCGTGGCTGTACGTGGCTACGCAGGGCATCCACGTCACCACCGGGATAGCTTCCATCCCGCTCCTGGCGGCCAAGCTTTGGTCCGTGTACCCCGAACTCTTGCGCTGGCCTCCGCTTAAATCCGTGGTGCATGCATTCGAAAGGGCCTCGATTGCGCTCTTCGTGGCCGCTTCCCTGGTGGAAGTCACCATCGGCTTGCTCAACACTTTCCAGTGGTACCCCTGGCCGTTTTCCTTCAAGGATGTCCACTATTGGCTGGCCTGGGTCATCATCGGATCCTTGGCGCTCCACATCGCTGTCAAAATGCCCCTCATCCTGGCCCATTGGAGCCGTCCATCTGACGCGGCCGCCATCGCCGCCAACCCTGAAGGGCCAGTGCCGGACAGCACAACGGTTCCGGCCGCCGTAAAGCGTGGAACCGGGCACGGCTGGAGCCGCAGGGGGTTCCTTGCGGCACTCACCGCCGCGACCGGCGTCGTCGTCTTGACGACGGCGGGCCAGTCCTTCGCCGGGCTGTCGGGCCTGAACCTCTTCGCGCCGCGCCGAATGGATACCGGCCCGCAGGGCGTACCCATCAACAGGACGGCAGCCCAGGCCGGTGTCGCGGACGCTGCGCAGGCCCCTGACTGGGTGCTGACCGTGTCTTCGGGATCGGTGCAGAAGACGTTCACGCTGGCACAGCTGGCGGCCATGCCGCAATACAGCTATGGATTGCCCATCGCCTGTGTGGAGGGCTGGAGCCAAGGGGCGCAATGGCGCGGCGTCCGGATCCGGGACCTGATGGCCACGGTGGGCGCGCCTTCTGATGCCGAGTTGCAGATTTCAAGCATGGAGAAGGGCGGCGTCTATGGACGTTCCTTCATGCCCGCCGCATACAGCCAGGACGAGCAGACACTGCTGGCGCTCGAGCTGAACGGCGAACCCCTGGACCTTGACCACGGCTATCCGGCGCGGATCATCGCCCCCGGCCGCCCGGGGGTTCTGCAGACCAAATGGGTGCACAAAGTGGAGGTGATCTGATGCGACTGCCCTTGGTGGGTCCTGCGGCATCGTCAAGGCGCGGGACCGTCTGGTGGGTGCGGGTAGCGCTGGGCACGCTCGGCCTGGCAGCGCTCGGTTATGCGCTCTTCGGATTCCTGGCCAAAGTGCCGCCTGCCCAACTGATCGGCCTGGCGACCTGGCTTGCCGTGGCGTTGTTGGTACACGACGGCGTGTTGGTCCCGCTGACAACGTTGGCCGGCGGCGGGTTGTCGCGGCTGACGTATGGGCTGGGCCCCGTTCAACAGGGGATAGTGCGCGGCGCACTGCTGGTGGGGGCGGTGGTGACCTTGGTGGGAGCCCCGCTGATCCGTGCCCAGCAGGTGCTCCAGCCAAGCGGCCCAGGCAGCGGCGCCAACGGCACCGTCCTGCAGGGGGACTATGCCCTGGTTTTGGGCTTCTTCTGGATGGTCCTCCTGGTGGCCGCGGCGGCTGCTGTGGCCGCCGTCGGGCTTTACGGCCGCCATTCCAAAGTCAGGAAGACCCGGTCCTGAACGGTCCGGGTGGCCACGGTATCCAACCCCGCCCGGGCCGCATGGAAAGCCAGCGCTTTCGACCCTGCGCGGGCCCACGGAAAGGCCGCGCTGGCGCGTCCATCTGAATCTTCCAGCACCGCCAGAGAGGCCACATCCAGAAAATCCGGGGCTTCGGCCTCTGCCAGCACTTGCCCGCCGGGCGCCAGCAGTGAGGCGACACGCTCCAGCAGCACCCGGATGTTTCCGCCGATGCCGATGTTCCCGTCCAGCAACAGGGCCGAACCCCAACCTCGCTCGTGCGGGACGGGGTCAAAGATCGAGCCAAGGATGGCCACCCCGCCCCGGTCGGTGGCCAGCCGCACGGCGGCCGGGCTCGAATCGACGCCCAAGGAGGCCAGCCCCAGTTCCCGGGCGGCCTCCAGCATCCGGCCCGGGCCGCAGCCCACATCGAGGACGGGCCCACGGAGGGTGCGAAGCAGCTCGCGCTCGCCGGCCGTGGCCGGGCCGGACCAGCCGAGCATGTTGAAATGGACGGGCCCGATCGACTCTGGCAATGCTGATTCCGGACGCAATGTCAGGCGCCCAAGGCCGAGGGGCAGGCTACGGGCATAAGGTTCGTGTCCTCCCTGTCCAAAGAGGGCCTGTCCAAAGAGGGCAACGGGGCCAGTGTCCGTAGCAAAAGCGTCAGCCCGGGTGCCGGAACCCCTGGGGACTGCCTGGATGCTCATCGCAAGGCACCCCACGTTGGCACGGCGCCGGACGGCGCCACAAGCGGCAGGCCCGCCGCTGGAAGTCCCATTCTCAGGCGCTCCACCGCGAGGGCAAACGGGGTTCCGCTGCACTCACGCGCGGCTGCCATGGCATCGGCAAAATAGTCCACGTCCGTCAAGACGGGCAGCAGTCCCACGTCCAGGCCGGCGCTGACAAGCCGGTCCAATTGCTGCGCTCCGGTCTGCGAGGTGGACATTTCCACCCCGCGGAGCAGACCGCCGTCGGGCCGGTAAAGACCCAAAGCCCAAAAGCCGCCGTCCGACGCCGGACCGAGCCATGCGCCGTGACTGAGTACCGGTGCGGGGGTTGCCCAGTCCGATAGCAGCGGTGCCAGTTGGTCCCGGCAAAGCTGGGGCGTGTCCATGCCCAGGATCAACAACGGTCCGTCCGCGAGCGCACAGATGGCCGCAAGCCGCTCGTCCAGGCCACCGGCACTCTGGGCGAATACTTCAAAACCCGCGGCGTCCCCTGGGTGCGGCGTGCCGTCAAACACCAGCAATCGCCTGGCCGCGGGAACGGATCGCATTGTTTCCAGCGTCTGGCTCAGGCTGGTCTGGGCCAAAGCTGCGGCCTGCTCCATGTCGAGCGGGGGAGTGAGACGGGTCTTGACCCTGCCAGGGACGCATTCTTTGGCGATGACGGCCACGGTGAGCTTCACGGCGTCGCTCCTTGGGTATCGGCAGGTGGTTTATCGACTTGCCTGCCGCTCTTTGTACCCGGCGTCTGCAGCGACGCGGCGGCCAATTGCGTCGCCATGTCTTTGAGGGCCGTGACAGTTCCGCGGAGTGTCCCTGTGACCTTGGACTTCCCCAAGCGGGGCGCATAGTCGACCGGGATCTCGGCCACACGCCAGCCGTCGCTGTGGGCCTTGAGGAACATCTCCAATGGATAGCCGCTGCGTCGGTCCTTGAGGTCCAGTCCCAGAAGTGCGCTGCGCCGGGCAAGACGAAGGGGGCCAAGATCAGTGACAGGAATGCCGGTCAGCCGACGCAACCGCCGGCTCAGGGCCATATTCGCCAGGCGGGCGTGGATCGGCCAGGCACCCCGGGACGGTCGCCGCGCGCCCAGCACCAGATCGGCACGACCGGCGCGAACGAGGTCCAGCATCGGGGCCAATTGGGCGGGGTCCAGTGAACCATCGCAATCGCAGAAAGCGACGAACTCGGCCGTGGCGGCGAGCAATCCGGCATGCGCCGCCGCGCCAAAGCCGCGCCTCGGTTCGTCGACGACGGCGGCCCCTAGGCTGGCGGCCAGGGCTCCGGAGCCGTCGGTCGACCCGTTGTCCACGACGATCGCGCGGTATCCGGTTGGCAAGGCCTCGAGCACCTTGGGAAGGGCCGAACGCTCGTTGAGGCACGGCAACACCACGTCCACGAGCGCGGCGGGTTGACCGCCGGCGTCGTCTGCGGGTCCGTTGGGGATGCTGATCATGCCGACATCGTCGTGCGGAACTCGCGAACCGCTTTGCTCTTTCTCCACCCTTTGACCGTAGAATCCGCAGGCCCGCAGCGACAGGCGGAAATCCTTACGGAACAGGGACGTTTGCCCTCCGGCGGCCTAGCTCTGATCGCCGCGCAACGGTGCGGTGGCGAACTCATGCATTCCGTCGTCGAAACCATGTGTGGGGATCCAATCCAGCTCGGCCCGGGCCCGCGCCGAGCTGGCGGTGATGTGCCGGACGTCGCCCAGCCGGAATTCGCCTGTGACCACCGGCTCAGGCCCGCCGGCAACGGAACTCAAGACCGCCGCCACCTGTCCAACGGTGTGGACCTCCGAGGCCCCGATGTTGTAAGCCCTCAGGCTGCCAGGAGCAATCCGGCCTGCCACCAACGCGTCAATGGACAACAAATTCGACTCCGCAACGTCCCGGACATGGACGAAACTGCGGCGCTGGCCGCCGTCCTCGAACACCCGCACGGCTTCGCCCCGGGCCAGCGCAGAGCGGAACAGGCTGGCCACGCCCGCGTAGGGGGTGTTTTTGGGCATCCGTGGGCCATAGACGTTGTGGTACCGGAGGGCGACCGCGGCGCCTCCGGTTGAGCGCGCCCATGCGGAAGCCAGGTTCTCCTGGGCCAATTTCGAGGCAGCATAGACGTTGCGCGGATCCATGGCCGCGTCTTCGCTGACCAGCGCCGGGAGCAGCAGCTCACCGGTAGCAGGGTCGCGGGGGTCAAAGACCCCGTGCTCCAGATCCTCGACCCGGCGCGGGCCGGGGCGGACCGGCCTGCCAGTTGAATCGGTGTAAGCGCCCTCGCCGTAGACCACCATGGATGACGCCAGGACAAGTTTGTCGACGCCTGAGGCCGCCATGCCTGCCAGAAGGACGGCCGTGGCCAGGTCATTGTTGCGGATGTAATCCGGAGCATCGGAGAAGTCCACGCCGAGGCCCACTTTGGCGCTCTGGTGCACGACGACGTCGACTCCCGCGAGCGCTTCTGCCACGGCGGCCGGGTCTCCGACGTCGCCCACCTGCAGGGGCACGCCTGGAAATCCCGGCGGACGGTCCGGGTGCACAGCCGGATCCAATGAGTCCAGGATCCGGACCTCCCAACCGCGCGCCACGGCGGCCTCTACTATATGGCTGCCGATGAAACCGGCCCCTCCGGTGACCAATATCCTCACGGCAAGCTTCCTCGCTTGCCGGGGAGGACAGGGGCCGCGGCGCCCATCACGGTGGAAACCGCGGCGGGCGGCATGAGCGCCATCCGCCACCTTCCGCCGTCGTTCGCTGGCTCAGCGCCGGCCAAACCCGCGGATACTGTCCGCACCGCGTCGGACAACACCGCGAGGATCCGCCTCTGCGCGGCCGCCAGTCGGCCAAGAACCAGTTCCGCCGTCACGGGTTCGGAACCGTCGTGCCCCGTGTCGGCATCGGTGATGAATGCCAGCGTGGCGAAGTGCATGTTCAACTCCGCCGCGAGCATCGGTTCCGGGTACTGGGTCATGCTGATCAGATGCGCGCCGGACTGACCCAGGGCCGCGGACTCGGCCCTCGTGGAGAAACGCGGACCATTGATGACAGCCACGGTTCCCGCCCCCGCGAAGTCTTCGCTTCGGCGCTCCAAAGCGGAGATGAGTGCGGCCCTCAACAAGGCGCTGTAGGGCTCGGCGGCCGGCAGGTGCTGCACCCCGGTGGGCAGCGAGCCGTCGTAGAAGGTGTCCGCCCGTCCCCACGTCTTGTCCAGGACTTGATCTGGTACCGCAAAAGTGCCGGTCCCGTGGCTGGAAACCAGTCCGCCCACCGCCGCGGAGGAAATCACGGCTTCTACCCCCAGGCTCTTGAGGGCCCAGAGGTTGGCGCGGTAGTTGATCTGCTGCGGGGCAACGCTGTGCCCCCGGCCGTGCCGGCTCAAGAATGCGACCACTGGGCCGTCGTCGTCACCGCCCTCGCCGCCCCCGCTTTCGCCAGCGGGGCCGTCCGGTGCGGCCAACCGGGCGACCGTCACGGCACTCGAGGGAGGACCGAACGGCGTCGGGATGTCCAGTGTGCCGAGCACGACGGCCCCGGGCAGCTTGTAAAGGCCGGTGCCGCCGATGATTGCAATCCGTGCGCGGGGTTCTGTTTCGTGTTCCGGGAGCAATGACATGACCCCATCATGCCAACGCCGGCCCTCGCCGTCGTGGGTGAATCCTTACGGATCCCGAACGCGGGCACCGGGACGGGCACGAATCGCCTTAGCCCTCGCGGTCGATTTGCAAATAACTGAGTCCGCTCACATCGAGCCAGTACCGCGTGGGCGTCTCCACGAGGCGCAGCAGCACGCCCTCGCAGGAGGCGCAGCGCACGACGATTCCCGGAGCGTCGACGAACACCATCGTCTCCCCGAAGACCCGGACCGCCCCGCAATGCTTGCACCGTCCGATCGCTGCGACGATATCGAAGCGGAACAGTTCCCACAGCGCTCCTGCCACCGCGTTTCCGTCCAGGTGGGGTATCGCGTTGCCTGCGACTCCCGCGATGTCCTGATCCTCGAAGCCCGGATCTTTGGCGCCGGGAGAATCGGAGCCGTTGTTGCCACTCACCGGGTTCCTCCTGTTCCGCCGAAGCGCTCGGTCTTGATCGAGGCGGCGGGATATCCCGCTCGCACGAGCCATTCCCCTACCGTTTCCACAAAGACAGTCTGGCCACAGATGAAGATGTCCGGGGCGGGGTCCTTCAGCAAGATGTTGGCCAGCAGGGTTTCCGCCGTGAGCCGTTGCGGGGCAGCCGGCCAATCCTTCGGCGCCTTGCGTGTGTAGACGTAGTCGATAGTGAGCTTGCGGGAGTCCCGGCCCAAGGTTTGGAGTTCTTCCCGATAGAACCCCGATTCGGGTGACTTGAGCGAATAGAGCAGGCGGAACTGCGCGGGATTTTCCGATGCATGGTGTGCGCGGATCATGGACATGAGCGGCACGATGCCGGATCCTCCGGCAATCAGCTGAACGGGGTTTGTGTCCGTCGGCTTCCAGACGAACCAGCCTCCCACCGGCCCGCGGATCTCCAGCTGGTCCCCGACGGCCAGTTCCCGGACCAGATACGGGGAGACTTCTCCGTTGGCCAATTCGTCAACGGTGATCTCCAGGGTTTCGTCCAGGCCTGCCCTCGCCACGGAGTACGAGCGGACGGCCGAGTACCCGTCGTCGGCGGTGAGGCGTATGTCGATGTGCTGTCCGGCGAGGTTGCCGTTCAGGCCGTTCACCCGCAGCCCTATGGTCCGGGCGGTTTCCGTTTCGGGCGTGCTGCTGACGACGTCGGCCACGCGCCATAGCGTGCTCATCGGTCGTGCCTCATGAGTAGCGCTCCTCCCGCCACGGGTCGCCGTGGAGGTGGTAGCCGTTGGATTCCCAGAAGCCAGGAACGTCTTCCCGCATCAACTCGATGCCGTTAATCCACTTTGCGCTCTTCCAGAAGTACAAATGCGGCACCAGGAGACGGGCAGGTCCGCCGTGGGCGCGTTCAAGGGGCTCACCGTCGAATTCCCACGCGACCCACGCTCGGCCGCCAAGAAGGTCCTCGATCGGGACGTTGGTCGTGTATCCGCCGTAGGAATGGGCCATGGTGAACCTGCAGCTTGTTTCCACGTTCTCAAAAAGAGAATCCAGTGACACTCCCCGCCACGAGGTGCCCAGCTTGGACCAGCTGGTCACGCAGTGAATGTCCGTTTCGATGTCCGTTTGGGGCAACGCCATGAAGGCGGCCCAAGACCACGCATGGCGCTGCCCGGCCTCAGTAGTGATGAAGAATTCCCAGTCGTCAGTGGCGATCCGGGGAGCGGGGCCGGCGGTCAGGACCGGGAAGCTGCCGGTCTCATATTGGCCCGGTGGCAACGCCGGATTGCCGCTCTGCCGTCTTCCATGAAATCCAGAAGAGATAATGCCCACCATGTACCTCCGATGCGGAGACTCAAGCCGACTGTGCCCGGTTCCCCCACGATAGGGCACCGGCCGGGCGGGGTCTAGACACTAGGCAAAGCCTGACCTCGAATGGATCGGGGCCACTGGCAGTTCCGGTGGGTGAAGCAGCCGCGCTGTAAGGAAGGGAACGACGGCGTCACCAACCGCCGCGCGTGGGCGTATGTCCCTTTCGGGCATCCTCGGGCATCGCCATTTCGGCCCGCAAGCCCAGGAGCCGGATCGGACGGCCTGCCTCGATTCCGGCCGCGAGGTCCAAGGCCCGCGCGAGGATTTCGTTCCGGTCGAAGGTCTCCGGGATCTTCCTCCCCTGGGTCGTGGTCAAGAACGGCGCGTAGCGGACCTTCAAGGTCAGCCCGACGACGGGCCTTCCCTCTGCCACAACATCCTCAAGGACATGCGCCGTCAGTTCCCTCACGGCGTCCTCCACCTGGGCCGGATCGGTCAGGTCCTGCTGGAAGGTGGTCTCCCGGCTATGCCCGCGGGCGACCCACGGGGTGTCGTCCACAACGCTGGTGCCGTCGCCTCGTCCGAGCTGCGCGTACCACGGACCCATCCTGGGGCCGAACTCCGGGACGAGGTCCTGGGGGTCGGACGCGGCGAGTTCGGCGACTGTGTTGATGCCGAGTTTGGCCAGACGGGCGGACACCCTGCTTCCGACGCCCCACAGGTCCTTGGTGGGCCGGCTGCCCATGATGTCGAGCCAGTTCCCGGCGGTGAGGCGGAAGACGCCGGCCGGTTTGCCGAACCCGGTGGCGACCTTGGCCCGGACCAGGGTGTCGCCGATGCCCACGCTGCAATGCAGCCTCGTTCGCGCGAGGACAGCGGCCTGCACCTGGCGGGCGTAGGCTTCCGGATCCTCCGTCTCGACGCCTACGAAGGCTTCATCCCAACCCAGTACCTGCACTGTGGCGCCGGGCTGCGCGCGCAGGGTAGCCATCACCGTTTCGGACGCCGCGAGGTAAGCCTCCTGATCGACGGGCAGGATCACAGCGTCGGGCACTTTCCGAGCCGCAATGCGCAAGGGCATTCCGGAACCCACGCCGAATGCCCGGGCTTCGTAGGATGCGGTCGACACCACAGCCCGTTCCGTGGGGTCGCCCCGACCCCCGACAATGATCGGCTTGCCTGCAAGCTCCGGCCGCCGGAGCACTTCGACCGCCGCGATGAACTGGTCGAGATCGACGTGCAGCACCCACTGGGCTCCACTCACGCCGCCGGCTGTCATGTCTCCGCGCGCTTTGCCTCGATGTCCACGCCTGTCACCACATCGCCCGCGCGCTCGTAAACGAGCCAGATCGCGCCCTTCGGGAAGGCCCGAGGTGGCTGGGCGACCGCGAAGGCGGCTGGAACTGTACCGTCCCGGAAGATCCGCTTGCCCGTGCCGAAAGTCACCGGGTACAGCCAAAGATTCAGCCGGTCGACGAGGTCCTCGGTGAGGAGGGTCTGAAGGAGGTCGCCGCTGCCGATGACGTGGGTCTCGTCGTGGCGCTCGCGGATCTCGCGGACCCCGGATGCGACGTCGGCAAGCACTGTCGTCCCGGCCCAAGCGGGGCCGGCCAGTGTGTGTGAAGCCACATATTTCGGCACGGAGTTGAACCGGGCCGCGATCGGGTCGTCGGCCGGTGCGGTGGGCCAGAAACCAGCGAAAATGTCGTACGTCTTCCGCCCGAGGAGAAGCGCGTCGAGGCGTTCGATGCCGGCCCCGATTTCCTCGCCGGACTCCTTATCGAAGTACGGCGCCTGCCAGCCGCCGAACTCGAAGCCGCCCTCGCGATCTTCGTCGGGCCCGCCGGGCGCCTGGTAGACCCCGTCAAGGGTGCTGAACAAGTCGACCACGATGATTCCCATGGGGCGCTCCCTTGCATGAACGGCGAGCCGAAACGGCCTCCGCCTTGACGTCGAGGAGGATATCGCGGAATCGACATCCACACGCCCCATTTTTCGGCGCGCGCTGCGGGAAGGCAAGAGCTTGCACGAAAGCTACGAATTCAATGGATTAGCTCGCGCTCGGCCCTTCGAGTTGGAAATCGTTGCTCAGTCCTGTTCAGCGAACAGGCGCGTCAGGCAGCCGACGTAGTTGGTCATCGTGTCCGCGAAAGTGAGAAGCTGGAGTCCGGATGCCTCTGCCCTTTCATTTCCTGATTCGTCGGCGTGGCAGAGGAGCGGCTCGCAACTGGTTCCCTTCGCGGTGAGCGTTGCGATTCCCCAGGGATGGCCGGGGTCGGTGACTGCGATGCCAACCTCGTCGAAGGTGTCGCGGAGGACGTATCTTGTGACCGTCCGCCAGGACTGGAGGAACTGTGGCTGCAGCTGTTCAATAAGTTCGTCGTCGTTGCTGTCGTAAGCGCGTCGGAGCTCCGTGGAAAGCTCGTCCCACTCCCGGGCGTCGCGGACCATGAGGTGTCCGGCCCGGAGACGGGCAATGGTTTCGTTCAACGTCATGGTGTCCCCAAACTTCCTGTCGTGTCTGTTCCTGCCTACGAAGCAGGTCATCAACGGAGAGAACGGACGGGAACCCGGCATGATTCCCGCGCCAGCAGCAATTCCACGGTCATGAGACTACGTCAATCGGTATTTCCAAGACTCTGTCGCCCTCGATCCACGTGCTCCGGGTACCGAACTGCCCGCTCAGCCGTTGCATCCGCCCGGCGATTTTCCCCGCGTTCCGGGCCGCCAGTCGGGTTTGTAGCTTGGCGATGTTCGTCGGATGCAGGCGCAACATGTGAGGTACGTTTCCCTCTGTTTCCAGCATGAAGACGAATGACTGATCGTTGCGTTCATCCGGGTCAACGGCGTAATCATCCACAAAGTCCCCGGCGCTGTAGACAATGGGCCGGTTCCTGTAAATCTCGATGCCGCGGAAAATGTGGGCCGAATGCCCGAACACGACGTCGGCGCCCGCGTCTATCAACGCACGGGCCAAACCGCGATGCGCGGGCGGGACCGTGGATCCCCAGTTGGCGCCCCAGTGCGCCGAAACGACCAGCAGCTGGTTGCGGGCTTTCGTCCGACGGACCATGTCCAGCAATTCCTTCACCCGCCGGTCACCGCCGCCCACAGGGACATAGTGGATTCCCGGAGTTCGGGCGGTTGCCTCCCAGCCCGGTTCATTATCGGTAAAGGCGATAAAGCCGAGCGCACTTGCTCCCACCTGCCGGACCACCGGCCGGCGGGCGGATTCGAGGTCCATTCCTGCCCCGACGCGCAGGATCCCCCGGCCATCGAGCGTTGGCAGCATTTCCAATAGCGCATCAACACCGAAGTCGAGCACATGGTTGTTGGCCAGCGAGACCACGTCGATCGCCGCGGAGTGAAGGCTCTCCACGTTCTTGGCATCCGAGCGGAAGTGATAGGTTTTGCCGGCTGCAGGCGATCCGTGGTCCGCGAGAACGCATTCGAGGTTGGCGAATCGGATGTCGGCCTGCCGGAGGAGCGGGAGGGTATCGCCCCAGGGATAGTCGGGAGCAGCCACCTTGAGCTGGTCGTTTACCAGCCGGCCGAGCATGACATCTCCCAGGAGGGCAATCCGCATTCTCCACCTCCAACGCGGCGGCAGGTCTTTGTTATCAGGATGGGCCGTTTCGCCGTGCGGTGCCAGTCACCCGACAGACGCGAGAACCGCCGTCGAACCCCAAGGAGTCCAGCTTCAACGGTTCTTCGCGGAAAGGCCTCGCATGGTCTGGATTCGTGGGGGATAGTTGGATCAGGAGGCCGCCCGCCGTGTGCTTTTTGCTGCTTTCCAGTCTTGACGCGGAGTGCGGCAGCCTTGATGGGAACGCCGCGGTGGTGGGGATTTTTCAGGATAGGGCTGACGCAGGGCGGCAGTTGGGGCTGCGGCTGATGTATCTGCGTGGCCAGGACACAGTCATCCTCGGGGTGCCGCGTGGCGGGGTTCCGGTGGCCTTTGAGGTTGCAGCGGCTCTGGACGCACCCCTGGATGTGATCATTGTGCGCAAGCTGGGAGTCCCGTCCGAGCCCGAACTTGCGATGGGCGCCATCGGGGAGGATGGCACACGTGCGCTCGAACGAAGCGTCCTCGCAGCCACAGGGGTCAAACAGGAAGAATTGCGGGCTGTTGAGCGTCGGGAGCGGGCTATCCTCGAGGACCGGGTGGGACGGTTTCGCGCTGGCCGGGCCCGCGTTGATCTGAAGGACCGCATCGCCGTCGTCGTCGATGACGGAATCGCTACGGGGTCAACCGCGAGGGTGGCATGCCGCATTGCACGGAACTTGGGGGCCGCCAAAGTGATCCTGGCCGTTCCTGTCGCTTCGGCCGACGTCCTCGCGAGATTGACGGAGCCTGACGAGGTGGTGTGCCTTGCCACGCCGCCGCGGCTGACGGCTGTCGGGCACCACTACCGTGACTTCTCACCGACGGGCGACGACGAGGTGGCGTGGCTCCTCGCCGCTGCTGCTGAGCGCCTGCAAAATGCCTCTTCAACAGCGGGGTCCCGTGGCCCCGGTGAGGAGGTCCGGATACCTTGTGACGGGTTGTGGCTTCGAGGATACCTTCACTTGCCCGGATCGACTGCCGGAGTGGTGGTGTTTGCCCATGGCAGCGGTAGCGGCCGTCACAGCCCGCGAAATGGATTCGTGGCCGCAACACTTCGGCGGGCAGGCCTGGGGACCTTGCTGCTCGACCTGCTCACCCCGGGGGAGGAGCTCAATCGTGCCAACGTTTTCGATATCGAACTGCTCGCGCGCAGGCTGATCGCGGCAACTGGGTGGCTTGGCAGAAGGCCGGACACGGCCTCATGCAGCGAGGTCGGTCGAGCCTGACATGTGCATCGAACTGCTGAGGACGATCGACCGTCCCGGCGGCGTCATCAGCACGGTGAGCAAGTACGGGCAGACGATATTGACGGCGAACACCTCGGGGCCGTTGAGGACTCCGGCATTATGGATGACGGCATCGAAGCGCCCGATACGGTTCGTTTGCCGGGCGAGACCAACGATCTCATCCAGATCTGCCAGGTCAGCGTAGACGACGTCGCTCATGCGACTGAGAAGACTTTTGTCGGTGACGCGGCTGGGGCGGCGGGCGTGCAGAACGACGTCGTGCCCGGCGTCTGCGAGGGCGGTCGCCGTCGCGAGCCCTAGACCGCCGGAAGCGCCGGTGACGAGGACAAGTGACATTTGGCGGCCACCTTCCTGTCTCTGGGAATCCGTTTCACCGTAGCCGATCCGCAGCGCCGGAGGAAGGGATACTTCGGACCCAAGGGGGCGGGGTCTGAACCAGAGGCCAGCCCGCGGTCCCTTGAACCTCCGATCGCTCCGGGGTTAGCATTGCCGGCGGAGAGGCCCGTCCCCGGGGCAGACGGACACACCGACGTCGATCAAATTCGAAGAGACGGTCATGGGCGAGACAGCGGCGGAAGCGTCATCAGCGGAGCTGATGGTCGACCTGATCATATCCTTGGACGGGTATGCTTCCGCGGTGGGATGGCCCGGCTGGTGGGGCCTGGAGGGGCCGGAATACCTGGCCTGGCTTCAGCAGGAGGGGGAGAAGGGCTACAGCTTCCTCCTCGGCGCGAACACCTACCGGCTGATGTCCAGGATGTCAGAGGAGGCCGCGGCCGAAGGCTCGGGATTCTCCGAGGATGAGGGGGCCACCCTGACCGGCCTTGCTGCGGTGCCGAAGATCGTCTTCTCCTCGACACTGCAGGCTCCCCTGAAGTGGCCGAACTCGGAGCTGGTCACCAGGGACGCGGTCCAGGCCGTGGCGGAGATGAAACGGACCGGGACCGGGCCCTTGAGCACGCTCGGGAGCCTGAGCCTGTGCCGGTCGTTGCTGACCGCTGGACTCGTGGACAGGTTCCGGGTGGTCGTTTTCCCGGTGATCACGGGCAGCACCGGGCGGGAGCGGATTTACGATGGCTATCCGGACGTCTCGCTCGAGATGGTCGGGAGCAGGACCTTCGACGGTCGGCTCCAGCTGCTTGAGTACGTCCCCACAGTGCTCAGCAGTCCGCCAAGCAACGGTCCGGGATGAGCCAATCGGAAGGGAAATGGCCATGAACTCGACGATTTTGGTGACGGGCGGAACCGGCACGCTCGGGCGGCTCGTGGCCTCCCGCTTGCGGGACGGGGGCCACGCCGTACGTGTGGCGGGTCGTCATGCCCCTCCAGCCGAGCTAGGCATCGAATTCGCGCAGTGTGACCTGGACACTGGCGACGGAGTCGAAGCCGCGCTGAGCGGTGCCAGGACAGTGGTGCATTGCGCCGGCGCGCAGAAGGGCGACGGCGACAAGGCCCGCCGCCTCGTCGCGGCGGCTTCCCGCGCGGGAGTGACGCACCTTGTGTTCATCTCAGTCGTGGGGGCGGACACGATCCCGGTCACGGGCGGCTTCGACCGTGTGGCTTTCGGCTACTTCGCGTCCAAGCGGGACGCGGAGCAGGTCGTGGCCGGGTCGGGGATCCCGTTCAGCACCCTCCGCGCCACCCAGTTCTTCGAGTTGACGCTGCTCACCTTGCGGGCCATGGCCAAGCTTCCGGTCGTTCCAGTACCGAAAGGCTTCCGGTTCCAGCCGGTGGACGCTGGCGAGGTCGCGGACCGGCTCGTCGAGCTCGCTCTCGGTCAGCCCGCCGGCCTCGTGCCCGATCTCGCCGGCCCGGCCTGCTATCCGATGGGTGACCTTATCCGCTCCTATCTCGCCGCAGCCGGCCAGCGACGACTTCTCGTCCCCGTTCACATGCCGGGGAAGGCCGCCACGGCAATCCGGGAAGGCGCCAACCTGTCCGAGGACAGGGCCGTCGGGCGCAGGACCTGGGAGGAGTTCCTCACCGAGCAGGTGCCCGGTGACGTCCGGAGGTGACGCCGCCGGTTCCGGCTCAACTTCCCAAGTCGTCAACGACCGGCGGGTGCGGAGCGGCGTGCCTGGCCCGCGCCGCCGGCTCAACGGAGTCCACAGCATAGGGTTTGGTAGCTGAGCGCTGCAGCGGAAGACGCAAGCGCACCTGATAAGCGCCGTTCCGGAACTTGGCGCGGGGATCCATCTGGATGACCAGGAGTGGCTCTTGGCGGGATGCATCCACCCGCAGTAGCATTCCGTGCCGACGACCATCGACGAGCAGCGGGGTCGCTGGCTCGACCGCGGTCTGTTTGAGTAGTTCCTGATATTTGGGCCCCGCCGCCAAGAACAGGACACCATGGGAGAACCCGACGACTCGCAGCGGGACTACCGTGTCAGGCTGCCGGGTGGGCCCGGGGTGTCTTTCGTGTTCCCTCGTTTTGGATTCCGTGCCTGATCTCAAGGATCGGTCACATTCCCGGCACTTGGTCCGGGTCCCGACGTCGGCCAAAAGGGTCACAAGCAGCCCTCTGGGCGCGCTGCTCCATCTGTCGGCAACAATGCGGCACCACGCGGGATGGTACTCCTTTCCGTTCTTCATCACGTAGACCTGATCTTCGCCGAGGAGGGGCTTACCCTCCCGTCGAGCGGCCGGCTCGACAGGTCTGAGGACGCCGAGGCTTTTGGCATCAGCGCGGCCTGCGTCGCTGCCCTTGAGGTATGTGCGGATCCATGGAGTTAGTGGTCGTTTTGGGCTAGGAATTGTGGGGCCTTCCTGTGCGGAGGGAGTGTTCGTTCCCTCTTTCCCCCTACCTAGCTTGATGGCTTTTCGCGCAAGTCGCCAGTCCGACCGCCGAACTCCATCACCGGATTCTCCCCCTTGACTTTTCCCTTAGGGGAGGGTGCAAAAGTGGAGTGCATTCGAGAAGAGGAAAAGCATGGCAAGAACCAAAGAGGTCACCGACGCGTCCTTCGACGCCGAAGTGCTGACGTCAGCCAAACCCGTCGTCGTGGAATTCTGGGCGGATTGGTCTGGACCTTGCGCCAGGCTTACCCCGGTCCTGGAACAGCTCGCGGTCGAATACGCCGACAAAATCGATGTCGTAAAAGTCAATGTCGATGAGAATCCCGAAACCGCACGTGCCTTCCGGATTAGCTCAGTCCCGTCGGTGTTCTTGTTCAAGGACGGCGAACGAAGAATCTCCGTGATCGGCGTCGGGGCGAAGCAGTACTTCGAAATGGAATTCGCTGATTACTTGCGCTAGCACTGCTTCACCCGTTGAGCGCCTTCCCCTACAGTGGGAGGTCAATGGGGGAAAACGAGGTGCATGGTGCGAATCGGTGAAGCCGCCCAAGCGGCGGGTATGACGAGCAAGGCCTTGAGGTTCTATGAAGAGCACGGGCTGCTGCCAGCCGCGAAGCGCACCGCGAACGGATATCGCGATTACACAGGCGAAACCGTTAACCGGCTCGACTTCATTCGCCGCGGGCGAGCCGCGGGACTGGCGCTCGCGCAGATCCGCGAAATCCTGCTTCTGCGTGACGCGGGCCGCGCCCCCTGCACCCATGTGCGCGACCTTCTGGCCGGTCAGTTGGCCGGCCTCGACGCGCAGATCGCCGAACTCGTCGCGCTCCGCGCCACCGTCGCCGACTACCACGCGGTCGCGGCTGCCGCGGACCCGGAGGCGTGCGACGCCGAGCGGATCTGCAGCTACCTCTGACGCACCTATCATTGTCCCAGGGGCGCGGATCGATCCCGTTCATCCAGCTCCCTGAATCGACACATGTTGGTGAGTGAAGTGAAGCAGTTCGTCTTGGTCCTGCTGGCCGCGGTCCTGTCTTTATGCGCGTGTGCCGGTCCTGGCGGTCCGGACACCGGGCGCACCGGGGTTGTCACCGGCTTCGTCCTGACCGCCCCGGTGTGTCCCGTTGAACGTGTCGGTCAGGAGTGTCCGCCGCGACCCGTCTCAGGGGCCGCGGTTGTCGCCTTGGACGGTGAAGTTGTCCGGGGCTCAACACTGACCGATGGAACCGGGGCCTTCCGTCTCACGTTGCCTGACGGTCGCTACGTGATCAAAGCAAGCAATGTTGGAGGTTACGTCTCGACGGCGACCGAACCGGTGGTCATCTCGAAGACCCCGGTTCACATCACGCTGGTTGTTGACAGCGGGATTCGATGAGCAAGCTACTCTGCCGACGGTCGTTTCCGTTGTTGTTTCGTTGCCGCCCGGTGTTCCTTTGCGACCCGGTGCCGACGCTTCGAGCTCCGGGTGGGTTTGCTCGCCCGACGGACAGCAGCTTCTGGGGCAAGACCCTCCGCCACGAGGCGGGCGAGCTTGGCGAGGGCGATCTCCCGGTTGCGCAACTGGGAGCGCTGCTCGGAGGCGGTCACGGTGACTACCCCGGCGATGAGACGTGGTCCGAGACGCGTGGACAGCATGAGCCGTTGTTCATCGGAAAGCGCTGCGGAGTCGGCCACATTCCATGAGAGTTCGACGCGGCTGTCCGAGGTGTTGACATGTTGACCGCCTGGCCCCGACGAGCGGGAGAACCGCCAGCCGAGTTCCGACGTCGGAATCGTGAGGGCAGGCGACACTTCGAGATCCATGCTGCAAGCGTTTCACGATATGTGCAGGAACAAAGCCCCGCACCGGGCGTCTCAGCTCGCGGAAGCCTCCGCAGCTTTGATGGCGGCCTTGGCAGCCTGCTTGTTGGCGCGAACTTTTCTCAGCGACTCCGGATCCACGATGTCGGCGACAGAAAGAAAAGCGCTCTCCTGGCCGTAGGCGCCGGCAGACTCGCGCCAACCTTGTGCCTGGAGTCCGCGCTGCTTCCCGAGCAGCGCCAGGAAGATTTTCGCCTTTTGCTCTCCGAAGCCCGGCAATTCCTTCAACCTGCGGAGCACCTCCTGGCCATCTGGGTTGTCCTGGGTCCAGATGGCCGTTGCGTCTCCATTCCAATCGTGCTGAACGGTCGCGGCGAGATCCTGGACGCGGCCGGCCATCGAACCGGGGAAACGGTGGACGGACGGACGCTCCTTGAAGACCTCAACGAAGCCTGCAGGGTCATATTCGGCGATTGCGGCAGGGGACATGGATCCGATCCGCGTCCGGATCTTTTCGGGTCCGGCAAACGCAGACTCCATGGTCACCTGTTGGTCTAGCAGCATGCCGATGAGAAGTGCGAACGCGTCATCGCTGAGGAGTTGGTCGGCGGCGGGGTCGCCCGTAATGTGCAGTTCCATGCGCCCATCCTCCCACTTGCTTTGATTCGCGTCATGCCAGCCAAATCAGCAGCCCGGTTTGGTCTCCGTCTGTGAGCTCGCCGGCTATTCGCGCCGTTCGAGTGTCTGTCCATAGGGCACGTCGCGGCTGATGGCGACGGTGTACCTGGTGTATTCGTGCTGGGTAACGAGGATGCCGTGACGGCGCTCCTTGACGGCGTGTTCGCGGGCGATTTCGACGGCGGTGTTCAGCTCGTTTTCGATGGTGTCAGAGTCGTGGGCGGTGATTTCCAGGACGACGTCCGAATGGCGTTTGATCATCGTGGTCTCTTTCTCGGCGGGAAGCGCCGGGGCTCTCAGCGGTCACCGGCTTCCGGGGCCGGGCGCACCCGGGGAGGCGGAAAGCGGTGGTTCGAGAGGGGTTGCCCGGCATTCTGTGATGGGGCGGTTGCTGGCCGTAGAGTCCGGCGGGCTTGATCGGCGGAAGATTTTCCTGCGGATCTGTAGCCAGTCTGGAGGATCGGGAGCTCAGGCACAAGTTGAAATGCCGAAAAAGTTGCCCGTGTCGGCGAAATTCATCCGACGCGGTCATCCCGCGGGAGCCGGTGTCTGGCTGTCCTAGGACCGGGAGGGCCACGCGCCGGAGCAGGTTTGTGCCCTAGTGTCGATTTGAGACCGCCGAGCTATTTCGAAGGAGTACCGATGAGAATTGCAGTGACGGGTGGAAGCGGAAAACTGGGCCGGCACGTAGTGCGCCGGCTCAGCGGGGACGGCCACCAGGTGTTGAACCTGGACCGGGCGGGCGAGCGGAGCCCCGGTCTGGCAATTGTCGACTTGCGTGACTTCGGCCAGGTGCTGGATGTGTTTCTGGGGCTGGACGACCGGCACAGTGGCTTCGACGCCGTCGTGCATCTGGGGGCCATTCCGGCACCCGGCATCGTCCCGGATGTTGCGACGTTCGAGAACAACATGCTTTCGACGTACAACGTGTTCCAGGCGGCCCGCCGGGCCGGCATCAAGAAGGTTGTCTACGCCTCAAGTGAGACGGTGCTGGGCCTGCCCTTCGACGTCGACCCTCCCTACATCCCGGTGGATGAGGAATACCCGGCCCGGCCCGAGAGCACCTATTCGCTGGTGAAGCATCTGGAAGAGCAGATGGCGATCGAGTTGACGCGCTGGGACCCCGAGCTGAGCATCGTGGGGCTGCGGTTCTCCAATGTCATGGACGTGGAAGATTACGAACGGTTTCCATCCTTCGACTCCGATGCCAGGCTGCGGAAGTGGAACCTTTGGGGTTACATCGATGGCCGGGACGGTGCGCTGGCTGTGGCCCGGGCCCTCGAAAACGGCAAGCCCGGGTTCGAAGCATTCATCATCGCGAACGCGGATACCGTCATGAGCCGGTCCAGTGCCAGCCTGGCTGCTGAGGTGTTCCCCAACGTCAAGGTGATTAAGAAATTGGGCGAGCACGAGACCCTGCTCTGTATCGATAAGGCCAGGCGGCTGCTGGGCTTCGAGCCCGAACATACTTGGCGCACTTACCATTCGAACCGCACTACTCCCGTCGAGGATTGAGGAACATGATGCAATACCGCACTTTGGGCAACAGCGGCGCCGTTGTTTCGAACTACGCGCTGGGAACCATGACCTTCGGTGCCGAGGCCACCGAGGAAACGTCCCGCGACATCCTGGACAGCTACGTCGCGGCAGGCGGCAACTTCATTGACACTGCCGATGTTTACAGCGCCGGGGTGTCGGAGGAAATCATCGGCCGCTGGCTGGCCGAACGGCCCGATGCGCGGGACCGCGTGGTGTTGGCCACCAAGGGGCGCTTCCCCATGGGGACGGCGCCGAACGACGTCGGCACCTCCCGACGCCACCTCACGCGGGCGTTGGACGACTCGCTTCGCCGCTTGGGCGTGGAGCAAATCGACCTGTACCAAATGCACGCGTGGGACCCCATCACGCCGCTGGAGGAGACGCTGCGCTTCCTGCACGACTCCGTCAGCAGTGGCAAGATCGCCTACTACGGTTTTTCCAACTTCCTGGGGTGGCAATTGACCAAGGCCGTGCACGTGGCAAAGGCCTTTGGCTGGAGCGCACCGGTGACCCTGCAGCCGCAGTACAGCCTGCTGGTCCGTGAGATCGAATCGGAGATCGTTCCGGCTTCGCTGGATGCGGGCATCGGGCTGCTGCCATGGTCTCCCTTGGGCGGCGGTTGGCTCTCCGGCAAGTACAGGCGCGACGTGCCGCCCACCGGGGCCACGCGCCTGGGTGAAAACCCGGAACGCGGCATGGAGGCGTGGCAGGCCCGCAACGACGATCCGCGCACTTGGGATGTCATCGGAACCGTGGAAAAGATCGCGGCGGATCATGGCGTCAGTGCCTCCCAGGTGGCACTGGCGTGGTTGGCGGACCGGCCTGCGGTGACCTCCGTGATCCTCGGCGCCCGCACAACGGAACAGCTGGCGGACAACCTGGCCGCGGCAGACCTGGAACTCAGCCCCGAGGAAACCGGCCGGCTCACCCAGGCCAGCCAACCGCGCGTCGGCGTCTACCCTTACGGCGCGATGGCCCAGAACCAACGCAGCCGGAAGATCGAGGGCGGCAGATAGGAGTCCATTGCCCGCGGGGCAGGACAGGCGTTGAATGTGGCTTATGGTCGACTGGGTTCTACTCTCCAACCTCGGCACCGCGCTCGGTACGACTGTCCTCGCCGTCGCGACGTTCATTTCCACGAGATCAGCCAACCGATCGGCGCGGCTCGCGGAGCGCGCCCTGCTGAATGGATTACGCCCCATCTTGCTGCCCTCCCACTGGTCCGACGCCCCTCAGAAAGTGCGGTTCATGGAAGGCAAGTGGATGGTGGTGCGCGGCGGCCATGCCACTCTCGAGATTAGCGATAACGCTGTGTATCTGTTGATGTCTGTGCGCAACGTGGGTGCAGGAGTGGCGGTCCTGCACGGCTGGCACCTGCCACCTGACGCCAGGGCTCCGCTGTCGCCAGTGGAGGAGTTCCACCGGCTGACCCGGGATATCTACGTGCCGGCCAACGACGCCGGATTCTGCCAGGTCGCAATCCGGGACCCGGAGTCGGCCGACTTCCGCAACGCAACCGCGGGAGCGGCCGGCGACGGCTTCACCGTCGATGTCCTTTACGGAGACGCCGAAGGCTCGCAGCGCGTTGTCTCCCGCTTCTTCATCACCCCGGGACCGGCGGACGCGGGCCACGACGACGCCGACTGGCTGCTGATGGTCTCGCGCCATTGGAACCTGGACTTGCCTGCCCCGCGCGGCTGAGCCCGGAGTCCAGGCTCCGTGCGGGTACTCGTGCTGCCACGTTGCCGGACCCGTTCCCGGTGGTCCTAGCCGGTTTCACTTTGGATGCGGTCCTTGACGCTTTGGGGCATGGTCGAGCATGCGTCGTTGTCGGCGCGCTGGTTGGCATGGCTGTCGGCAGTGTCGGTGATGCCGATCGTCGCGACGGCCGCCTGCCATCCGCCCAGGCCAACGAGCTGCCGGGGGACCCAGACGTTTGCCGCTCCGTTCACAAGGTTCCACACAGCGGGGTTGACGCCTGTGCCCAGGTAGATGCCTCCGTTGCGGTCCCGTTTGACCAGATCCGGCAGTGGAAGGACGCCCATCAGCTGCGCGGACTGATAGTCGGTCATGTTCCACGGCGGCGTTCCGAAGTAGTACCAGCTGGCCGCGCAGACCCCGTACAGGTGGGGGCCGAACTGGGCATAGTTCAGGTAGAGCTCCAAGGTGCGTTGGGGGCTCAACGTGTAGCTGAACTGGGTTGCCAGGACGGCTTCAATCCCTTTGCGGACCGCGTTTTGGTCGTCCCAGAGGAAAATGTTCTTGACCAGCTGCTGGGGGATGGTGGAGCCGCTGGGGTCGGGCTTTCCCTGGAAATACGCCTGTGCCCTCGCCTGGAGGTCTCCGACGTCGAAGGCCCCGCTGCGTGTGCCGAGCTGTTCGTCTTCATGGGCGATGGTCGCAGCCAGCAAGTGCCGGCTCATGTGGTTGATCGAGACGAACTGGTAGACGTTGGGCTCACCCGCCTCCAGCATGTAGGCGGTGCGTGGCGGGGTCACGCCCATGCTGAACATGAAGGCGATGATCTGGACCAGAACGAGTGGGGCGACCAGCGCCAGGAGGACCTTGCGGCGCCACTTCCGTTTGGATCGCTTAGCCTTCTTGCCGCCTTTGGGAGCCGGCTCCTGGGCCCGATCCGGCTCCGTCACGGCCCGTTTCACCCGGTCTCGCACAGGCCCTTGTGGCTCCAAGGGGTCTGGCACCGGGTAGCTGATGACTTTGGCGCGCGCCGGATCGGGGCGGCCCCCTGAAGGAGAGCTCGCGGGTTGCGGACGCCGCGGCGAAGTCGGTGGTTTTGGAATGTCCATCGGTCTGCCTTCGCTTCTCGTCCCGCGCGGTTACCCCTGGAAGGGGTAGAGGATGGCACGAAAGTCTACCGGGCCTTGCTGGTTGCTCGGTTCAGCCAAGTAGCCTGGGTCCCAATCCCTCAGGGTACGGCGGAAGATTGTAAGTACACTTACTGAAGTCATCACGAGCAAATATCGGAGCGGCAATGACTTCTGCACGGACCTTTGAATCGATCGTCATCATTTTCAATCCCAACAGCACCGGGGACGCACGCAGACTGGCTGAGAGTCTCCACGGCGAGTTGGCAGATCTCCTCAGCTACCCAGTGGACATCAGGCTCCAGCCGACGAGCCACGCCGGACATGCCGTCGAGCTGGCCCGCGATGCAGCCCGCGGCGGCGGGGATGTATTGGTGATTTCCGTCAGTGGTGACGGGGGCTACAACGAAGTTGTCAACGGTGTGATGCAAGGCGGCAATCCCCGGGCCGTGTGCGCGGTGCTGGGGGCGGGCAATGCCAATGACCACCGGCGGAGTACCGGCACCCAGCCGCTGGGAGAAGCAATCGCCGGGGGCAGGGTGCGGAGCATCGACTTACTGCGCGTCCACACGGGCAAGGGATCGGACTCGGCCGTGGAGTACGCGCACTCCTATGTCGGCTTCGGGCTGACCCCGGTGGTGGCGATGGACTTGGAAAAGGGCGGCAAGGGAGCCCTGAAGGAAATGGTCTCGGTGATCCGGACTTTCTCGAAGTTTGAGCCCTTCGAAATATGCCAGGCCGACGGCGCGCGCCGCAGCCTGGACAGCCTCGTGCTCGCCAACATTCCAGAGATGGCGAAGTACGCCACGCTTAGCGACGCGGACGACCAGCTCTCTGACGGAAAATTCGAAGTGATCGTCTTTGACCACATGCCAAAGTGGCGGGTCCTCTTGACGGCGCTGCGGGCAGCTACGAACGGCCTGGGCGACCAGCCCAGCGTGAGCAGCTACTCGTTCACTACCATCGAGCCCTTGAGCTACCAGATCGACGGTGAAGTGAAATCCGTCGACGCGAACATGCAAGTCAGGATCGAGTGCGCCCCGGCGGCTCTCTCCACCCTGGGATAGGAACGCGCGGGGCCTTGCCTACCAGTAAGCATGCTGATTAACTCAGAGGCGAAGCGCCAGACTGGCGTTGGTCTTCGTTGCAAAGGAGATGCACCATGGGACTTCTCGCTTTTCTTCTGCTCGGCCTAATCGCGGGCGCCATCGCAAAGGCCATTCTTCCTGGAAAACAAGGCGGCGGCTTGGTGCTTACCCTTCTTCTGGGAGTTGTCGGGGCGTTTCTTGGTGGTTGGATCGGTTCCCTCGCCTTCGGTGGTGGACTGGGAAACTTCTTCGATCTGAGGACCTGGCTGCTGTCCATCCTGGGAGCCATCATCGTGCTTCTGATCTTCGGCGCAGTAAGAGGACGTCGAAGCAGGGTCTAGACGCGGACGGCTCGGCGATGGCCTGTCCTGTTCTGACCAAACAGATTATGTGGCATGGGCGGCCAATAGTTTCCGGTTCAGCCAGAGCGGGAGGATCCTGTCCATTGTTCGTGAGTCACGCGTCTGGTGCCTTCATCCGCAAAGTCCCAGCGGCGGCCGCGGCCGCGACTACCGCGGCCGCACCGAGAAGTAACGCCTCACGGTAGCCGTGACTCACGAAGGGCGTGACGATGAGGGGACCGAGAATCTGGCCGACGCTATATCCGGTTGTGAGAAGTGCGGTGGCGCGGGGGAACCGCAGGTGAGAGCCGATGGCGAGGGCGAGCGTTGCGATACCCAGGAATGTCGCGCCGAAGAGAAACGCGGAAATAAGTGCCGGCGCTGCGCCCCCAAATAAGGCAGGAAGCGCGATACCGATCGCCTGCGCGACAAGTGCGGCAATCAGCAGTGTCGCTCGTCGGAATCGGTAGGCGAGCCAGGCCCAGAAAGCTGTCGATGGGAGGGCCGCCAAGCCGACCAGTGTCCAGGCGTTGGCGCCGGTCAAGCCCGGCGCCGACTGGTCGATCGCGGCTACGAGGAACGTCCCGGCGACGATGTAGCCGACTCCTTCAAGGGAATAGCTGATCAAGATGAGGACGAACCAGAGAAGCGGGCCTGGGTGCGTCGGCGTCACGGTCGTCGTGGAAACTGGAGGGCCGGTCTTTAGCGTCCAGCAGAGGGTGGAGAGAATTGCGGCCAGCACCGCAGAAGCAAACCAAGCAGCGTTCCAGTTCGACACGCGACCCAGCAGTAAGACCAGGAATCCGGATGCTGCGATCCCCGCCCCGACTCCGCCGAAGCCCCAACCAATTAGGTGGCTGCCGTACCCGTGGAGGCGTCTGAACATTGAGCTCGCGGCGACGATAAATATCAGCGCGCTGGCGACGCCCGCAACCAGCCGCAGCAACAACCAGTCAGTGACATTGTCGGTTAGCGGCATTCCTGCCAGGGTTACGGTGAGGACTACTAGTGAGGTCCGTAATGTGAGTGTCGACTGCAAAAGCCGCGGAACGATGATTCCGGCGATCGCGCCGAGCAGGTATCCGAAGTAGTTGGCGGTGGCGATCAGCCCGGCGGCCTGCTGCGACACGTGGGCTTGGGCGATCATGAGCGGCAGAACGGGCGTGTAGACAAACCGGCCAACACCCATCCCGACAGCGAGGGCAGCAGCCGCTTGTCCAACTACAATCCACGGCGACGAGTTGGGGCCTTTCGGGGCCATCTGCCGAGATTTCATGGCAAAGAACATGTGGAGTTTGCGCTTTTTATCGTCCGGACCCGCGATGCTGGTTATGCCTTCGCCGCCACGGGATCGTTCGGGTGTGGATTCAGTGGCGTGATCTCCACAGTCATCCACACGTGCAACGGAAGGGAGGCAAGGATCTGCTTGAGATCGGCCTCCGTGTCGGCGCTCCAGAGGCCGAGAGTGCGCCACTCGCCGGGCTCCGTGGGCGGCCTCCACAATCGCAGGAGGTGGCCCATCTGCGCCAGTTCGGCAGCGCGGATAGCCTCGCGATCCTTGGTAGCGTCGACCGTCGATTCTGGGGTTCCATGCGGGACGTTCGTGGTGAGTGTGGTGAGGAATTCCATGGGACTGCCTTCTTTCTTGTTGTTAGATGCGGCCTGGGAGGCGGTCAGTGACTTCCTGGACGATCCACAGATTGCCGTCGGGGTCTTCGAAGGAGCAGAAGGACCCGTAACTGGTGCGTTCGGGGTCGACGCCGGGCTGTCGCGCCTCAATGGGGAACGGCGGACCGTGCCAGATGTCAGTCACCTTGATGTCACGCCCGACGAGTTCGTGGTGTGCAGCTTCAATGTCGGACACGACGAGTGTGTTCACGGCTGAGCCCGGCTTGGCCGAGTTGAGACCTATGCCGAAGTCGACCGAGGCTCCCGAGCCCGGCGGAGTGAACTGGACAATGCGCAACCCCTCCATTGGGGCGGCGTCCTCGTCGAGGCGCCAACCCAGTTGTTCGTAAAACTTCTTGGATCGGTCCGGGTCCGACACCGCGATGACCTGGACCTCGAGGTTCATCGGGATGCTTGCACTCATGGCTATCCGTCCTTTCGGTCTTTGTTGGTTGCCGGGCGGGTGCCCTTTCTTTGAGTCAACCCGAGTGCCCGTCTGCCGTCCACGACGTGTATCCGAACACTGGTAGGCCCCGCCTCTCACCGGTCATCGCGGCGTAGAATCAATCCCGTGGAACTCCGGCAGCTCACCTACTTTGTCGCTGTCGCCGAGGAGTTGCATTTCGGTCGAGCTGCAGAGCGGCTTCGCATTGCCGGGCCGTCGCTCTCCCAGCAGATCATCAACCTCGAGCGCGAGCTCGGGACCCGGCTTCTCATCCGTGATCGCAGGCACGTCGAGTTGACGCCCGCCGGCAGCGAGTTCCTGACTGATGCCCGGGAGGTCTTGGCCGCTGCCGCACGAGCGTTCGATCGGGCCCGCAACGGCGACCGGCAGTTGCCGCTGCGGCTGGGCTATGTCAGTTGGCTTCCCCCGGGGATCGCGACAATGCCCAACCTTCGGATCCGTATCGACGAGTGGGTCCTGCCATCCCACACCCAGGCAGCGCGGGTGGCCGAAGGCAGCCTCGACCTCGCCATCGCGTGGATTGAGGAGGCCGACGCTGTGCGGCAGAGCCTGGCCGGCGAACTTTTAAAGTACGAGCGACTGCAGGCGGTCATGCCAGGCACGCACCACGCCGCTCGCCACGACAGTGTGCCAGCAGCCGAACTCACGGTCCTGGTCGATGTTGACGAAGCGTCCTGGGACTCGTGGAACCGCTACGCGTTGGCCTTCGCGGAGGCCAGCGGCGCGTCCGTCACACACATCGAGGACGGTGGCATTACCGGACCCGCATTCTTCGAACACGTGGCCCGTCTGAGGCGGCCAGTGCTCCAGTCGCCCAAACGTCATGCGGCACCGACGCCTCCCACGTTGACCCGTCGGCCTGTCACGTCCCCGGTACCGCTGTGGGCTTGGGATCTGCTGCACCGTGTGGATGACACGCGGCCTATTGTCACGAGCGCGATCCGAACGTTGATCGACGGTGCCTCGGCGGCTGGGTGGCGAGTGCCGCCGACCGAAACCCATTGGCCCCCAACCGTTGGAAAGCAAGCGTGATGGGTTTGCGCCCCTAGGACTGGATTTGGTCGTTGCCGAAAAGACCTGGCAGCCCGCCTGTATGGAGAAACACTGCTGTGCCTTCCGGTAGACGATCATGGCGTGCTGCGCTGATTAAGCCAGCCATGGCGCGCCCCGTGTATGTCGGATCGAGGATAATGCCTTCCATCCGAGCGGTCAGATCTATCGCTTCTCGTGCCGCCTCCGTGAGGTATTCGTATCCGGCGCCGACCTGCTCTTCATCAATGCGAAGCGCACCGCTGGCAAAGCCCATCTCGGCGATGAGGCGTGCGACGGCGGCTCGCGCATCTTTGAGAGCTCCAGAGTCAACACCGAGTACGCGCTCCGCTCCGATCGCTGCGACTAGGCCAGCCATCGTACCGCCGGAGCCTACTGCCACGGTGACGCTCCCCAGATCAGGTATCTGCTCGAGCAGCTCCATTCCCGCTTGCCGATACGCCTCTGCGCTGAGTGCGTTCGTTCCACCGAAAGGTATCCGAAACGCGTCGCGTTCGGTCGCTAATTCTGCGGCGATGCCTTCAGTGTCCGAGGCCCCGGCGAATACAAGCTCAGCGCCCAAGATGTGATCAAGCAGGAGGTTGCCAGTAAGTTTCTCCGGGCGTTCTCTCGCAAGTACGAGTATCACGTGCATTCCTAGGCGAGCTCCAGCGGCAGCCGTGAGCCGCGCGTGATTGCTTTGCTGAGCGCCGGTGGTGACGAGGACGCGTGCACCGTGCTTTACAGCGTCCGCCATGGTGATTTCGAGCTTACGCACCTTGTTGCCACCGCCCGCAAGGCCCATCAGGTCATCGC
Source organism: Arthrobacter sp. efr-133-TYG-118 (assembly GCF_030209755.1). Taxonomy (GTDB): domain Bacteria; phylum Actinomycetota; class Actinomycetes; order Actinomycetales; family Micrococcaceae; genus Arthrobacter. The sequence continues at coordinate 177,800 of NZ_JARVRH010000007.1, forward strand.
GTTTGAAGACCAACCGGTCTCGTGGGATCCCGAGGGTCGCAGCTAGCCGGGGTACCGCTTCCACCGGCGTCGGCCGTAAAAAGAATTGCATCTTCTATTCCATCCTTAGCGTCGTGTCAAAGGTCACGGAACGAGCGCAGGGGAGCAGCGGCTAGTAAGCGACCAGCCGTCGTCGAAGGGACACGGTCCCCAAAACGAGTCCGACGGCGGCCGTCGCCAGCAGCACAGCTAGGTCCCGGCCGAGGTTTTCGGTCGACTGGTAGAAGATCGCTGCCTCGAGCGCGTCCACCCCGTAAAAGGTTGGTGTGAAGTGCGCTATGGCCTGGATCCAATCCGGCAAGAACGCCGCAACACTGATTCCTCCGCTGAGGAAAAACAGGTAGATCGACAGATTGATGCCAGCCCCGGCAACGGCTGAGAAGCGCCGCAGCGCACCTCCCAAGGCCGTCCCGAGCCCAGCGGCCGCCAGCGCGATCAGTCCGATCGCGGCCAGCGCCGGCAACCAATACCAGCCGGCAGGCCGGAGGACCCCAAAGGCGAACGACAAGGCCAGGACCACAGCCGCCACGAGCATGGTTGTTACCCAGCACGCCAGGATCTTGCCGGCGATCACCGACCCGCGGCCGATCGGGGAGAGCAACAACGCTTTGATGGTAAGTTCTTCGAACTCGCGGGCGGCGGCCAACCCGCCGTTGACGATCCCCATGATCGTGAGCAGGAGCACGAGGATCGGCACGAGCTGAAACTGGACCAGGTCGACGTCGTGCGGCCTCAGGTCCGATTCGGCGACGCCGACCATGATCGGGGTGTCCGGCTGGTCGGCATAAAAGTTGGTAATGGCGGCCGGAACTGAGCGGCGCAGATCGTTGGTGAAGTCGAGGTTCAGGTTGTTGATCTGCACGCTGACGGGGTCGGGCCGCCGCGCCCGGTAGTCGTCGTCGAACGTGGCGGGTACGGTTATGACCGCCGCAACTTGGAGCGTGTCCAGCAGGTGCGTGGCTTCAACGGGGTCGGCGCGCTCGACGCGGAAGGCGTCCGAGTCCTCAAGGATCGAGACGAGTCGCTGCGCCTGCGGCCCGCTGTCCTCAACCACCAGCGCGACCGGGTTCCGGCCGACCGCCCCGGCTACCACGAAGATGATCAGCAGGAATGCGACGGGCGGCAGCAGGCTCGCCAGAATCGCCGACGGCGTGCGGAACCAGGTCAGGATGTCTTTCGCCGCTATGGCGAGCACGGCACGTCGGGCGGCCATCAGTGCCCCGCCCCCCGCCGGCCGAACACGAAGGCCGCGCACCCGACGGCCACCAAGGTGAAGGCTGCCAGGACGATCGCGTCGACAGTCAGCCCTTGCGGAGCCGTTTGGTAACCGTGGAAGGCGTGCTGGAAGGCTGCGATCGCATACGTGAGGGGCGATATCGCGGCGATCGCGCCGGGGATGGCGCCGAGCCAGTTCGCCGGCCCGAACGGTCCGCTCAAGAAGAACAGGGGAAGAACGGCCGCGATGGATAGGGGGATTGCCTGCTGTCTCCGACGGACCAGCGTCCCGACGAGGACGCCGACGGCGAGGAACGCCGCCAGGATCAGGAGTCCGAAGCCCAACACTTCGAGGGGATGGAGCGGATGGACCCCGATAAAAAGGACCACGACGGCGAGTAGCAGCAGCGCGGACGCCGCTGCGAGGACTGCGGCTCCCAGGACCTTGCCCACCCCGATAGTCAAGCGGCTCACGGGCGCCAGTGCGAGTTCCTTGATGGTCCCGAGCTCGTAGTCCCGCGCGGTATTGACGCTGCCTTGCAGTTGGGACGCGAGCATCAGGCCGGCAACCATGATGCTCACGGCGAGGTACGGAATGTAGCCGGTGTCTTGGACTTGGAGGTCGGATTCGCGGGCGGTCACCACCACCTGATCGGGGAAGGCGTCCGCGTAGAAGGACGTGATGGACAGCGGAACAGCCCGCCGGATGTCGTTGGTGAAGTCGACGTTCAAGTTGTTGACTTCCACCGGAATCTCGATTCGCGCTCCGGCGGCGAGGGCGGCGTCGAACTGTTGTGGCACGGTGACGACGGCGACAATGCTGCCGGAGCGGATCTCACGTTCTGCGTCGGCCGAAGTTGCGGTGTGGATGATGAACGAATGCGCGCCGTCCATGGCCTGCACGAAGCGTTCCGCCAGCGGTCCGTGGTCATTCATCACGACGGCGATCGGCGCCTGGCCTCCGCTGATCGCAAAGAGGAGGAACAGAAGCAAAAAGTTGACCGGGATGAGGACGCCGATGATGGCGAACAGGGGCTCCCGGAGGGTGAGGCGGATGTCCGTCGCCGCCACGGCCCGGACCACACGCAGGTCATGGCGGAGGCTCATTCCCGGAGCTCCTTGCCCGTCAGGCTCAAGAAGACCTCGTCGAGGCTCGGTTCGCGGCTCTGGATCTCCTCCAGGCTCGTGGAGCCGACGACGGCGGTCACCACCCTGCCGGTGACATCGGCGCCGCCCTCCACCGTGACTTTGAGCGAACTGTCGGACGTGCTCGCGGAGACGACGCCGGGCAGCGCACGGATCTTTCGGAGGATGTCGTCCCCGGGAGCAGGCCGGGTGCGCATTTCGACGACGGTGTCACCGAAACTCCGCCTCAGCTTTGAGGGTGAGTCGAGCGCCACCAGCCGCCCGCGGTCGATGATGGCCAGTCGATCGCAGAGGACATTGGCCTCCTCCAGGTAGTTGCTGGTTATAAGTATGGTGGTACCGCGCTCCTTGAGCTCGAGGATCCGGTCCCAGAGGGCATGCCTGCTCTGCACGTCGACCCCGAGGGTCGGTTCGTCGAAGTAGAGCAGCTCGGGGTCGTGGAGCAGCGCCCGGACCAGGGCAAGGCGTCGTTTCATGCCGCCGGAGAAGGTGGAAACGCGGCTCTTCCGGCGTTCCTCCAATTGCGCCAGCTCGAGCAGCGAAGTGATCCGTTTGTCGAGTCCCTGCCGCGCAACGTCGAAGAGATCGGCGTGAAACCGGAGGTTGGCTTCAGCTGTGAGTTCCTCGTAAAGGGCGTTCTCCTGCGGCACTGTCCCGAGCGAGCGCCGGATCCCGCGTGGATCCTTCAGCAGGTCGATGCCCAGGACCCTGACCCCGCCCGAGCTTGGGCGGCTGAGGCCGCTGATCATGTTGATGATGGTCGTTTTGCCCGAGCCATTGGGCCCGAGAAGGCCGAAAATCTCCCCGCGTTCAACCTGCAGGCTCAGGTCGTCGACGGCGGTGAGGGAGCCGAACCGCTTCGTGACGCCTATGAGCTCAATGGCCGTTTCGGTCATGCCTTTTCCTCCCTGAACAGCGGGAGAGGAACGCGGCAGCGATCCGATGCGCAGACTTATTTGGCGGCGTCACGGCTCCATGATGGGGCGGTGTCGAACAAAATACAAGCAGTCCCGCTGACTCGTCGAAGTTTTGATGAGGCGCGGAATCCGAACGTGGAGCGTGGAGGTGCATGTGAACTGACTCACAAGGCTGCAACCTGCTCGCAACCCTCCCGCCCCTAGGCTGAAGCCAACGCTCCATCGACCTGCCCACAACGAGGTCTTGCGGTGGTAGCGCCAAAATTTCATGCTCCATTTGCTCCACGCTTTAACGACGCAAGGATTTCGCCAATGACGACGACAATGCAAGCAGCCGTAGTAACTGAATTCGGTAAAGACCTTCAGATCCTGTCCCTTCCCGTTCCTGTTCCCGGCCGGGGGGAAGCGCTGGTCAGGGTGATGACCACGGGGGTGTGCCACACGGACCTGCACGCCGCGGAGGGGGACTGGCCGGTCAAGCCCTCGCCGCCGTTCGTGCCCGGCCATGAAGGGGTGGGCGAAGTGGTGGCCCTTGGTGAGGGTGTGACGGACCTGGCCGTCGGGGACCTGGTGGGCAATGCCTGGCTCTGGTCCGCGTGTGGCGATTGCCAGTTCTGCCGGACGGGTTGGGAAACGCTGTGCGAAGCCCAGAAGAACGCCGGTTACAGCGTGGACGGTTCCTTCGGGGAGTACATGCTGGTGGACAGCCGGTTCGCCGCGCGGATTCCGGCTGGTTCGGATCCGGTGGAGGTCGCTCCGGTGTTGTGCGCCGGGGTCACCGTGTACAAGGGATTGAAGATGACCGAGGCCAGGCCGGGCCAATGGGTCACCATTTCCGGTATCGGCGGCCTGGGCCACATCGCGGTGCAGTACGCGGTGGCCATGGGTTTGCGGGTGGCCGCGGTGGACATCGCCGATGACAAGCTCGCCCTCGCCAAGAAGCATGGTGCCGAGCTGACGGTCAACGCGTTGCACGAAGACCCGGCGGAAGTCATCCAGCGGGAAACCGGGGGCTGCCATGGTGTCCTGGTCACGGCGGTGCATCCGTCGGCGTTCGGGCAGGCGATCGGCATGGCCCGGCGTGGCGGGACCATTGTCTTCAACGGTCTTCCGCCGGGGGACTTTCCTGCGCCGATCTTCGAGATTGTGCTCAAGGGCCTGACTGTCCGTGGCTCGATCGTGGGGACGCGCCAGGACCTGGAGGAAGCGCTGGACTTCTACGCGCAGGGCAAGATCCACCCGACCGTGTCCACGCGCGAGCTCTCCGAGGTCAACGCGGTCTTTGACGAAATGAAGCACGCCAAGATCGACGGCCGCGTGGTCATTAAATACTGATCGAATTCAGAGACCTAAGGAGCTTAGATATGTCCAACGCCCGCACCGAAGCATCGTACAGTCGACTCCAGCACGGCGATGCCCTTGAAAATCTTCTCCATGAGGACCGGAAGTTCGCGCCGAGCGCCGGGTTCGCCGCGAACGCGGTCGTCGGCGCCGGGGTGTATGCGGAAGCGGAGGCGGACCGTCCGGCGTTCTGGGCGAGGCAGGCCCGGTTGCTGCTGGACTGGGACACGGACTTCGGCCAGGCGCTGGATTGGTCCGAGCCGCCGTTCGCGAAGTGGTTCGTCGGCGGGCGGGTCAATGCCGCGTACAACGCCCTGGACCGGCATGTGGAGAACGGGCTCGGGGACCGGGTGGCGATCTTCTTCGAGGGCGAGCCGGGCGACACCCGCACGTACACGTACGCGCAGCTGACCGAGGAGGTCAAGAAGTGCGCGAATGCGTTCGAGTCCCTGGGCGTGGCGAAGGGCGACCGGGTGGCGGTGTATTTGCCGATGATCCCGGAAGCGGTGATCACGATGCTGGCCTGTGCCCGGATCGGGGCCGTGCATTCGGTGGTGTTCGGCGGTTTCTCCGCCGATGCCCTGCGCTCGAGGATCGATGACGCCCAGGCCAGGCTCGTGGTGACCGCGGACGGCACGTACCGGCGGGGCAAGCCCAGCCCGCTCAAGCCCGCCGTGGACCAGGCCCTGACCGCCCCAGGACATTCGGTGGAGCATGTCGTGGTGGTCAGGCGCAACGGCCAGGACGTGGACTGGGTCCAGGGCCGGGACCGGTGGTGGGAGGACACCGTCGGGGCCGCCTCGGCGGAGCACACCGCCGTGGGGCATGACGCCGAGCACCCGTTGTTCATCCTGTATACCTCCGGGACCACGGGCAAGCCCAAGGGCATCCTGCACACCACCGGCGGGTACCTGACCCAGACTGCGTACACGCACCGGGCGGTCTTTGACCTGCACCCGGAAACGGACGTGTTCTGGTGCACCGCCGACGTCGGCTGGGTCACCGGCCACTCCTACGTCGCCTACGCGCCGCTGGTCAACGGCGCCACCCAGGTCATGTACGAGGGCACCCCGGATTCCCCGCACCAGGGCCGCTGGTGGGAAATCGTTCAAAAGTACAAGGTCTCCATCCTGTACACCGCCCCCACCGCGATCCGGACGTTCATGAAGTGGGGCCGGGAGATCCCGGGCCGGTACGATCTGTCCTCGATCCGGGTCCTGGGCTCGGTGGGCGAGCCGATCAACCCCGAGGCGTGGATGTGGTACCGGGAGGTCATCGGCGCCAACGCCGGAAACCACGGCGAAAAGAAGGAGGACCCGGCACCGATCGTGGACACCTGGTGGCAGACCGAGACCGGGGCCCAGATGATCGCACCCCTGCCCGGGGTGACGGCGACCAAGCCGGGCTCGGCGCAGGTTCCGTTGCCGGGCATCGCGATCGACGTCGTGGACGAGGCCGGGGCGTCCGTCCCGGACGGGCACGGCGGCTACCTCGTGGTCCGCGAGCCGTGGCCCGCGATGCTGCGCGGGATCTGGGGGGACCCGGAACGGTTCAAGGAGACCTACTGGTCCCGGTTCGAGGGCATGTACTTCGCCGGCGACGGGGCGAAGAAGGACGAGGACGGCGATATCTGGCTCCTGGGCCGGGTGGATGACGTGATGAACGTCTCCGGGCACCGGCTCTCCACCACCGAAATCGAATCCGCCCTCGTGTCCCACCCGTGGGTGGCCGAGGCCGCCGTCGTCGGGGCCTCCGACGAAACCACCGGCCAGGCCGTGGTCGCGTTCGTGATCCTGCGTGAATCCGCCCCGTCGGGACAGGACAGCGGCGACGCGACCGTGACCGAGCTCCGCAACCACGTCGGCAAGGAAATCGGGCCCATCGCCAAACCCCGGCACATCCTCGTGGTCCCCGAACTGCCCAAAACCCGGTCCGGGAAAATCATGCGCCGCCTCCTCCAAGACGTCGCCGAAGGCCGCGAACCCGGCGACGCCACCACCCTCTCGGACCCCACCATCATGGCCCAAATCGCCGAGTCGCTCGCAACGCGAAACTGACGCGAGCGTCAGGGCGCACCACAGATCGGCCCTGCCGGATTCCGCTGATGGAATCCGACAGGGCCGATTACTGTTCCGGGATCACTGATGCCGATGGTTCCAGGACTACCGTCCGCCGGCGATGGACACCCTGCTTGGGCTTTGGATGTCGCCCATTATCTTGTCGGTGACATCCTCGATCCCGCCGTGGCCATCAACCTTTCTCAGTATGCCGCGCTCGGCATACTTGGCCACCACGGCTTCAGTCTGCTCGTGGTAGAGATCAAGCCGATGGCGGATAACGGCTTCGTTGTCGTCGCTGCGGCCCGCCTCCTTTGCACGGCCCAGCAGGCGGTGGACCAGTTCGTCGTCATCGGCGGTCAGCTGCAGGACAACGTCCAGCAATTGCTCGCCCCCTGCCAAGACCTCGTCCAGGTAATCAACTTGAGCAGTGGTGCGGGGGTACCCGTCCAGCAGGAATCCGTTTTCGACGTCGTCCTCGCTGAGGCGGCTGCGCACCATTTCATTCGTTACGCTGTCCGGCACGAAATCTCCGGCGTCCATGTACTTCTTGGCTTCGCGGCCAAGGGCCGTCCCGCCCTTCACGTTGGCGCGGAAGATGTCTCCGGTGGAGATCGCAACGATGCCGAGGCGTTCGGAGATCCGTTGCGCCTGCGTGCCTTTCCCGGAGCCGGGCGGGCCAATAATCAGCATTCTCGTCATTCAGGTAGCCCTTCGTTGTGTCGTTGTTGAAAGCTTGCCGGGGTCATCGCTCAGGCCCTAGAAGAAGCCGAGCTTGTTTTCGGAGTGGCTGACCAGGAGGTTTTTGGTCTGCTGGTAGTGGTCCAGCATCATGGCGTGGTTTTCGCGTCCAATGCCGGAGGACTTGTACCCGCCGAACGCGGCGCCGGCCGGGTAGGCGTGGTAGTTGTTGACCCAGACGCGGCCGGCCTGGATTTCCCGGCCTGCCCGGTAGGCGACGTTGCCGTTGCGGGACCAGACGCCGGCGCCGAGGCCGTAGAGGGTGTCGTTGGCGATACCGATGGCGTCGTTGTAGTCCGTGAAGCGCGCAACGGAGACCACCGGCCCGAAGATTTCCTCCTGGAAGATCCGCATTTTGTTCTGGCCCTCGAAGATGGTGGGCTGCACATAGAACCCGCCCGCCAGGTCGCCGTCAAGCTCCGTCTGTGCACCGCCGCTGAGGATCTTGGCGCCCTCGTCGAGCCCGATGTCGATGTAGGAGAGGATCTTCTCCATCTGTCCCACCGATGCCTGGGCACCGATCTGGGTGTCGGTGTCCAGCGGGTTGCCCTGGATGATTTTCTGCGTCCTGGCCACAGCGTCGGCCATGAAGGAGTCGTAGATGCCGTCCTGAACGAGGGCGCGCGACGGGCTGCTGCAGACTTCGCCCTGGTTGAAGGCATACAGGGTGAAGCCTTCGAGCGACTTGTCGTAGAAGGCGTCGTTGGATTCAGCAACATCGTTGAAGAAGATATTGGGGCTCTTGCCGCCGAGCTCCAGCGTGACCGGGATCAGGTTGGCGCTGGCGTACTGGCTGATCAGCCGGCCCGTGGAGGTCTCGCCGGTGAAGGCGATCTTGCGGATCCGCGGACTGGATGCCAGCGGCTTTCCCACTTCCGAGCCGAAGCCGTTGACGATGTTCAGCAGGCCGGCGGGCAGTAGGTCCGCGATCAGTTCCGCCAGGACCAGGATGGAGGCCGGGGTGTTGGAGGCGGGCTTCAGGACCACCGCATTGCCAGCGGCCAGTGCGGGAGCCATCTTCCACACGGCCATCAAGACGGGGAAGTTCCACGGGATGATCTGTCCCACCACACCAAGGGGCTCGTGGAAGTGGTAGGCCGTGGTGTCCTCGTCGAGCTGGGATAGCCGGCCTTCCTGGGCGCGGATAGCGCTGGCGAAGTACCGGAAGTGGTCTGCCGCGAGCGGGATGTCCGCGTTGAGGGTTTCGCGGATGGGCTTGCCGTTGTCCCAGGTTTCGGCGACCGCCAGCATTTCGAGGTTGGCATCGATCCGGTCAGCGATCTTGTTCAGCACTGCAGCGCGCTCAGTGGCTGACGTCTTGCCCCACGCCGGCGCAGCCTTGTGCGCGGCGTCCAGGGCGAGCTCAACGTCCGCAGCGGCGCCGCGAGCCACCTCGGTGAATTGCTTCCCGTTCACCGGGGAGACGTTTTCGATGTATCGACCGGTAGTTGGAGCCACCCATTCTCCGCCGATCCAGTTCTCGTAGCGGTCCTTGAACTGGACCTTGGATCCTTCTTGGCCGGGCTGTACATAAACAGTCATGGTCACTCCTCTGGAAAACAGACGTCTTCGTCCTGGCCCCCATGCTAGGGGTTCAAAGGTTGCGACCAGGCTGCAATGGGCATCCCACCGGATGCCCTCGTGGCCGATCTCCGGTGCGAATGGCGGTTGCAGCTTCCGTCAAAGCAGCGTAGTTGTGCCCGCTGACAAAGGCATCGCAGTAGGGCAGCGCAGCGGCCATGCCGCCCGCCAACGGTTGGTAGTCCGAACCGGCCTTCCTCGGATTGACCCAGACGATCCGGTAGGCAAGCCGCCGCAGCCGCGCCATCTGGGCGTCCACCAGTTCCGGCGCGTCCTGGGCCCAACCGTCGGAGAGCAGCACAATGACTGCGCCCCTGGCCAAGCCGCGGCGTCCATAGCCATCGATGAAGCGCCGGAGGCTCTCCGCCAGGCGCGTCCCACCCGCCCAGTCGGGGGCGGCCGCGGCTCCCAGGGCCAAGGCTTTATCTGCGTTCCGGTTCGAAAGCTGCCGGGTCAGCCTGGTCAGCCGGGTGGAGAACACGAACGCCTCGGCCTGTGCGCCGGCCACCGCGCCCTGCAGCAGGGAAAGGAAGACCTGTGTGTACGGTTCCATGGAGCCGGACACATCGCACAGGAACACGAGGCGGCGCGGACGCGGACGACGGCGGGAATAGACCAAGGAGCTTGCGTCGCCGCCGGTGCGCCGAGCCGCGCGGATGGTGCGCCGGAGGTCGAGCTTTGCGCCACTATGAGCCCATTGGCGTGTCCGCCCGCTTCGGCGCTCCGGGGTAGCCAGCACGATGCGCCGCACCAGCTGGCGCACGTGGGCAGCTTCTTCGGGTGTCAGCTCGGCGAAGGACTTCTCATGCAGGTGCTCGTCAGGGGAGGCCATGGCCAGGATTGCTTCGAACTCCGGTGCATTGGATTCTCTATCGTTCGCTCCGCCAGGGGCGGCGACGGGTGCCCCCGACGCCGGGACGTTACCGTCGGTGTGGGCAAGGCGTCGCTCGCTTGGAGCCGCCCGGGCGTGCTCAGCGCCGATTGCCGGTGGACTGTTGGCATCGCCGCGGGTGTCTGCCGGATCGAGCATCCCGTCGAATGCGGCCGAAAAGACGGCGTCGAATACCGGCAGTTGTTCGTGCGAAGAGACGAGCGCCACCCGGCACGTCCAGTACAGCGGCTCACGGGCAGTAGGGGGAACGATCCTGAGCGCCTGGGCAAGCCAGGCCGCGCGGTCCGGGGAGCTCGGCAACCCTGCACGGCGCAGCGCCGTGCTGAACCCCACCGCCAAAGACGCAGCATCCACGCCGGCCAAGCGATCCCTGAGCGCATGCTCAGTCATGGCCGCCGGCCACCCATGCCGGTCCGCGGGCCCAGGCAATGTCCAGATCGTCGCGATTCTTCAGGACCGAACCCCAGGTCTGTTTCACCGCAGCCGGGTCCAGTCGTTCCACGCCAAGCACCGTAAGGGCGGACACCCAGTCGATTGCCTCCGCGATACCCGGGGGTTTGGCCATGTCCAGGGACCGCAGCCTCGTGATGGCCGCTGCGGCATCCAGGGCGAGCGGCTCGGCGCTCCCGGGTACCCTGCGGCGAACGATCGCGGCGATGCGCTCCGGCCGGGGGTAGTCAATCCAGTGGTACAGGCAGCGCCGGGTCAAGGCGTCGTGCAGGTCCCGGGTCCGATTGGAGGTGAGGACGACGACGGGCGGGTGCGTGGCGCGAATGGTGCCCAGCTCGGGAATCGTCACCGCGGCCTCAGCCAACAGCTCGAAAGTGAAGGCCTCGAACTCAGCGTCGGCCCGGTCGATCTCGTCCAGCAGCAGGACAGCCGGACGCGGGCCGGGATGCTCGATCGCCTTCAGCAGCGGGCGGCGAAGCAGGTACTGTTCCCCGAAAAGGTCGGACTCCTCCACGCGGACGTCCCGGACCTCAGCCAAGCGGATGCCCAGGAGTTGGCGTTGATGGTTCCACTCGTACAGGGCCTCGCCGACGTCGATGCCCTCATAGCATTGCAAGCGATACAAGGGCGTGTCGAGCACCTTGGCCAGCGCCTTTGCCGCCTCGGTCTTCCCGACGCCGGCCTCACCCTCCAGCAAGATGGGTTGCGGCAAGCGGATGGCCAGGAACAATGCGGTCGCCAGTCCGACGTCGGCAAGGTAGTCGCCGTCGTCGAGTGCGGTCATGAGCGCGGAAACGTCCGGAACAAGACGCCGGACATCGTCTTCCGCACCCGCCCGCACCGGCCCGGTCATCGGTCACGTCCCAGCCGGGGCTCAAGACGCAGTGGCATAGCGTTCCGGATCGGCGAGGAAGGCCCTCCTGCATCCAGCGGAACAGAAGTAGTACGTCGTCTCAGCGAACTCGGCGTGCAGCGTGGACTCCACAGCCGCGACGCTCATGCCGCAGACCGGGTCCACGGCACTCGCGGGCTCCGTGCTCGCGGGCACCGGATCCGCCGTGGCGGTCTCCGGTCTCGTAGCCTCTACAGCCCCGCCAAGGTGGCGCACGGACACAAGCTCGGCGAGAATCGACAGCGCGATCTCGGCAGGCGTTCGGCCGCCCAGCAGCAGTCCGGCCGGGCTGTGTACGCGAGCACGCTGACCGTCGTCGACGTCGAGTGAGGCCAGGACGGCGGCGCCGCGCGTGCGGCTCGCGACCAGGGCGACGTATGGCACCCCTAGCCGGAGTGCGGCCTCCAATGCAGGCTCCTCGTCCCGGCCCTGCGACGCGACGATGAGGGCGGCGTCGTCGGCCCGCGGTTCCGCCGCGGTTCCGTCCGTGAGGTCCATGTCCAGGTCGAGGATGGCACCCAAAGCGCCCAAGGCCTGTGCCACGGGGGTCGCGCCGACCACCACCACCCGGGGAGCGGGCATCTGCGGCTCGAGGAAGATCTCCACCGCGCCGCCGCTGAGGCAGGGGTTTGCAACCTCGACGGCGCCCTCCTCGCGGGTGCGGGACGGCTCGCCGGGGACGACGCGCAACAGCAGGGGTTCGTGCTTGGACAGGGTCTGCAGGCCGTATTCGCGCACGGAGGCCTCTACGCAGGTGCCGCCAAGGAACCCGTCGATTTCCCCGTTGGCCAGCACCAGGGCGGTGTCCCCGGCGTGGGCGCTGGTGGGGTGCTGCGCGCGCACTACCGTGGCACGCACAAACGGTTCCCGGCGTTCCACAAGTTCCTGCGCCCTCGCCGCCAGGGCTTCTCCGTGCAGGGGCATGTCACACCGGTGGCCTGGCCCGGCCCTGCATGGCCTCCCATACCCGGGCCGGTGTGCACGGCATATCCATGTGCGTCACTCCATAGGGCGTCAACGCATCCACGATGGCGTTGACGATGGCCGGCGGGGACCCGACCGTGGCGGATTCGCCGATGCCTTTGGCGCCGATGGGGTGGTGCGGCGACGGCGTGACGGTAAACCCGGTCTCCCAATCCGGGACTTCCATCGCTGTGGGAATGAGGTAGTCCATGAACGAGCCGCTGAGGCAGTTGCCCTCTTCGTCGAATGCGATGATCTCCATGAGCGCCATCCCGACGCCGTCGGTCAGTCCGCCGTGGACCTGGCCTTCGATGATCATCGGGTTGATCCGGGTTCCGCAGTCGTCCACCGCGATGAATCGCCGGACCTTGACGTGGCCGGTCCCGGCGTCGACGTCCACAACGCAGATATAGGCGCCGAACGGGAACGTGAGGTTGGGAGGGTCATAGGTCACCTCAGCGTCGAGGTTGCCGTCGATTCCCTCCGGCAGGGCAACGGTGCCGTGGGCGCCGAAGGCGATCTCGGCGATTGTCTTGCCGGCGCTTGGATCGCCCTTGACGAACCAGCGGCCCTTTTCCCACTCGAGGTCCTCGGGCCGGGTCTCAAGCATCGCCGCGGCAATAAACCTCGCCTTGTCCCGGACCTTCCGCGCCACAAGCGCCACTGCGCCGCCGCTGACCGGCGTCGACCGGCTGCCGTACGTGCCCAGGCCGAACGGTGTTTGGTCCGTGTCGCCGTGTACGACGTCGATGCTTTCCGGCGGGATGCCGAGCTCTTCGGCCACGATCTGGGCGAAAGTGGTTTCGTGGCCCTGCCCCTGGCTCTGCACGGAGATCCTGACGACGGCCTTGCCCGTGGGATGGACGCGGAGTTCGGCGCCGTCGGCCATGCCGAGTCCGACGATGTCGAAGTGTTTGCGCGGTCCGGCGCCGACGGTCTCGGTGAAGAAGGAGACGCCGATGCCCATCAGTTCGCCGCGCTCCCGCTTTTCGCGCTGCTCGCGCCGGAGATCCTCGTACCCGGCCATTTGCATGGACAAGCGCATGGCGGGCTCGTAGTTGCCCGAGTCGTAAACCCAGCCAGTCTTGTTGGCGTAAGGGAACTGTTCCGGCTTGATGAAATTCTTCAACCGAAGCTCTGCCGGATCCATCTCCAGCTTCCGGGCCAGGATGTCCACCATGCGCTCCACCAGGTAGACCGCTTCCGTCACGCGGAAGGAACAGGCATAGGCCACACCCCCGGGGGCCTTGTTGGTGTAGACACCCGTGACCTTGCAGTAGGCCGCCTTGAGGTCATAGCTCCCGGTGAAAATGGAGAAGAAGCCGGCCGGGTTCTTGGTGGGCTGCGCAGTGGCATTGAAGGCACCGTGGTCAGCCAGGACGTTGGTCCGGACCGCCAGGATCTTGCCTTCCTTGGTGGCCGCGATCTCGCCCTGCATGATGTAGTCGCGGGCGAACGACGTCGACATCAGGTTTTCCGAGCGGTCCTCCACCCACTTCACCGGCTTGCCGGTGACAATCGAGCCGACGACCGCCAGGACGTAGCCGGGATAGATGCCCACCTTGTTGCCGAAGCCTCCGCCGATATCGGGGGAGACGATCCTGATTTTGTGCTCCGGAATGCCGGCCACAATCGCGTACAGCGTCCGGTGGGCATGCGGCGCTTGGGTTGTTTCGTAGAGGGTCAGCCTGCCGTCGATCGGGTCGAAGTCCGCGACGGCGCCGCAGGTTTCCATGGGTGCCGGGTGCACGCGCGGATACACGACCTCCTGGGCGACGACGACGTCGGCAGCGGCGAACACTGCCTCGGTTTCAGCCGCATCGCCGATCTCCCAATCGAAGATCCGGTTGTCCGTCCGGCCTTCGATATCGTCACGGATGACCGGCGCGCCGGGGTCGAGGGCGTGGCGGGCATCAATCACCGGCGGCAACATGTCGTATTCGACGTCGATCAGTTCCAGGGCGTCGCGCGCGGCGTAGCGGTCCTCCGCGACAACGAAAGCGACCTCCTGGCCCTGGAAGCGGACCTTGTCCGTGACAAGAACTGCCTGCACGTCGGCCGACAGCGTGGGCGCCCACGCGAGGTTGAGGGCCTGCAGGTCTTTGCCTGTGATGACGGCCAGTACCTTTGGATGCGCCAATGCTTCGCTGGTATCTATTGAGACCAGCCGCGCATGCGCAACGGGTGCGCGCAGGATGGCTCCATGCAGCATGCCGGGCAGCACGATGTCGTCGATGTAAGTGCCCTTGCCGCGGACGAACCGCGGGTCTTCCTTGCGCTGGAGGCGGCCGAACCCGATCGGGCGGCCCGGGTCTCCGGCCGCCGGGTTGGGTGCATGCTCCTGGGTGGTGGTCATGCCGTCACCTCTTCCGCGATGGCCCCTCCGGCCGCGCCGTCGTCCGTCTCAGCGTCCGCACCAGTGTCCCAACCGGGCGGGTGCGCGGCGGCCCATTGCACCGAGCGGACAATGGTCGCGTAACCGGTGCACCGGCAAATCTGGCCGGAAATGGCCTGGCGGATCTCGGTGTCGTCGGGATGCGGGTTGCGGTCGAGCAGTGCCCTGGCGCTGAGCATCATTCCCGGAGTGCAGAATCCGCATTGCAGTCCGTGTTCCTCCATGAACCCCTGCTGCACCGGATCGAGCGTGCCGCCGGCGGCCAGTCCCTCGACGGTCCGGATGTCGTGTCCATCAGCCATGGCTGCAAGCACGGTGCACGATTTCACCGGCTGGCCGTCCATCAACACGACGCAGGTTCCGCAGTTGCTGGTGTCGCATCCCCAGTGCGTGCCGGTCAATCCAAGGTTTTCGCGGATGAAATGGACCAGCAACACGCGGGGTTCGACCTCCCGGGTTACCTTGTCCCCGTTGACCGTCATGCTGATCTGCATTGCCTTCAGCCTTCCTGTGCACCTGCGGCGCGTGCACAAGCACGGCGCAGGACCCTGCGGGTGAGTTCGTCGGCCAGATGCCGTTTGTAGTCGACCGGTCCACGCTGGTCGTCAACCGGGTGGCAGGCGGCGGCTGCGATGCGGGCGGCCTCGACAAACAGGTCTTCATGCGGCTGCTGTCCGCGAAGCACGGCTTCGGCCTCGGGGACGGTGCCGTCCAGCCCGACCGCTGTCAGGCCGATTGCGGCCTCTTCCACGGTGCCGTCCGAAGAAAGCCCGACGGCGGCCCCGGCCGCGACGATTGCCCAGTCACCCACCCGGCGTTCCACCTTTTCATAAGCGCTGCCCGAACGTGGGCGAATCGTGAAGCGGACTTCGTACAACAGCTCGTTCTGCGCCACGGCGGTTTCGTAGGGGCCGCGGTGGAAGTCCGACATGGCCACCATCCGTTCGCCGTCGGGCCCGCGGATCACGGCCTGCGCTCGCAGGACGTCGCAGACAGTGGAGAGGTCTTCGGCCGGATCGGCTTGGCAAAGTGAGCCTCCGATCGTGCCGCGGTTGCGGACCACAGGGTCCGCGATCACCTGCTCGGCGTCGCGGATTATCGGAAAGAGCCCGGCGACGTCGGCGGACTCGAGGAGTGCTGTGTGTCGGGTTAATGCGCCTACACGCAACTGGTCACCTTCCCGGCGGATGAATTCCAGTTCCGTCAGGTCGTTGATGTCGATCAGCCACTCGGGCCGCGCCAGGCGCAGCTTCATCATCGGCAGCAAGCTATGTCCGCCTGCGATGATGCGCGACTCGGGACCATGGCGTTCGAGGAGGGCCAGCGCGTTTGCGACGTCGCTCGCGCGCTCATAATCAAATGGAGCCGGAATCTGCATTGTCCACCCCTTAGGGCCAGACGTCCTGCAGGTCGTAGGACGCGGACCTATGATCAGTCTTGCCCGCGTCATTGTGGGTGTCAACATGGTCAAGGGGGCAAGATCACGGCCGTTTTGACTTGCAAAAATAATGTCCTAAGCAGTGTCCTTTTCGCGACGTTCCGCCCGTCGTCATGGTGTATCAACCGATAAGGAGGAGTCATGGTGGAGTACCCGCTTTTCATTTGCAACGACCCGGCAGCGCCGGAATGTGTCGCCGCCGAGGACAACATCGTGGAATGGGTGGCCGAGATGGAAGCCCGGGGCGTGAGAGTTCGTAGAGGCACATGAGCTGGGTGAGGAAGCGAAGTTCGTGAGAAACAACGGCGGCGGAGCTACCGTGACCGATGCGGAGAGCGTTGACACTGTTCCGGGCCGCGAGGAGACTTTTTCCTGGGGATGCCTCGTCGAAAGGAGCCCCAGATGTCGTGGCACGTCGAGGGTACGTATTTTGAGAATTGCAACTGCGACATGGTCTGCCCCTGTTCTACTTCCGGGCTGACCGCACCGGCGGATAACGATCGCTGCAACGTGGCCTTGGCCTTTCATGTGGACACCGGTGAGGTAAACGGCGTCGACGTCGGTGGCCTGACGGTCTGCGTCGTCGCCGATACACCCGCCCTCATGAGTGACGGGGGTTGGAAGCTCGGTGTTCTGATGGATGCCGCGGCCTCGCCCGAGCAGGCGGAAGCACTCGCTGGCGTCTTCGGTGGCCAGCTCGGCGGGCCGATGGAGGGCCTGACACCCTTGATCGGTGAAATGGCGGGAATGGAGTCCCTGGAAATCTCCTACACCGACGACGGGCGCACGCACCAGGTTCGCGTTGGCAGTGCAGTCGACATGGCTGTGGAGGACTTCGTGTCTCCGCTTGATGCTACGGGACTCGGAGTGAAGATCAGCGGGATAGGATTCCCGGCGGACACCCTGGCGGCCGGCATGTCGAGCACGGCCCGCGTGGACGTGTTCGGGATGAGCTGGGACAACGCCGGAAAGAACTCCTTCTCGGCACCGTTTGCCTGGTCGGCTTAGGCGCGGCCGCATCGTTCCGGCTCATCAACGCCGCTGCTCAGCCATTGACGTCGTGAACGGCAGGACGAGCCGCGATTGGTGAGTGGCGTCGCGGTAGATCTTGTGGGTGACGGGGCGGCCCACCGGAAGGTGGAAGGCGTCCGGAGGGAGCAGCGCATTGTGCTCGTCGGCCAGCGGCTCGCCGTTGGATAGTTCAACCGTGAGGCGATGACCCGGCTTGAACGTGTTCGCGAACGGGTAGAGGCGCAGCACGTACTCCTCGATCGCGCCGGGCTGCACCGGTACGGATCGTGTGTGCGGGTGGTACGGGTTGCCCTCGGTGGTGCGTTGGTCGAGCTCGCGATGCGAGGCCTTGAGGTAGCCGGTGGTGATCAGCTGGCGTTGCCCGCTCGGGGCAGTGTCCCAGAGGCGCAGGATGAAGTTGGTGTCCACCTGGTCGATTTCCGCGAAGATATGCGCCGCCCCGGCACCGATCAGCTCCTTGGCCTCCTCGAACGGAGCGGTGTTCCAGCTCAGGATCTCCACCTTGTCTGTCACCGTCAACGGGGCTTGGTAGAAGCCGTCGGGGGCGGCGTACTCGGCGCCCATTGGCTCCGGCTCTTCCGACAGCTTGTGGCGCGGGCGGAGGTAGAGGGACTTGTATTCGATGTCCTTCGGCGGCCAGTGCTCGGCCATCACGAGCTCTCGCGAGCCCTCCACGAAAACGCTGACGGGCGGCTCGTCCATGACCCCGTTGTCGATGCCCTTGATCCAGTAGTCATACCACCGGAACATTTTGTCGTGCTCCTCGATGAAGGGGCGCGACTGCATGGGCGGGTAGGGGCCGATGGTCAGCTTTTTCGGCCCCTTCAGTGCGTTGTACAACTCGATGGTGCCGTCCAGGGTCCACCCGCGGCCCTGGTCGAGCTGCAGCCAGACCGGGATGTCGATGTTGGGGGCCAGCGTGATCGGGTTGCGCTCCTCGTACCATTCACCGTCCAGTTCGTTCATGACGATGTCGAACCAGGCCTCGTGGTTCCTGGGATAGTTCAGTACGTGGACCAGGTTCGGCCAAGCGGCAATGTCCGGATCTTCGAGGCGCATGGCGACAAGCTTCTTCAGTTCCTCCGGAGAATGCTTCTCGATCATGCGGGACTTCACGTTGTCCGTGAAGGCCCAGCCCGAGTCCCCTCCGCGGCCTTCGCGGGCGGCACGCGGCATGAACCACATGATGCCGCCGTGGTAGCTGGTCTCGTAGAAGTCGTAGTGGCCGCCGGAAACGAAGATCGCCTTGAGGTGCGGCGGCCGCTCGGCGGCGGCCAGCACCTGCATGGAACCGAAGTAGGAGATGCCCACCATCCCGACGTTGCCGTCGCACCAGGGCTGCGCGGCAACCCATTCGATGAAGTCGTAGGCATCCTGGCCGAGCGAAACACCACCGGCGTTGTAGTTGCCGATGTGCTCGCCGCCCGAGAATCCCGAGCCGCGGAGGTCGCCGATGACATGGACATAGTCCTCTTTGACGATGCGGGCGATGTCCCCGGCCTCGATGCAGCCGTCCCACATGGGGCTGGGCCGTCGCTGCGGGGGAGTGGTGAGGGCGAGGGCCTGCAGCTCCTTGCCGTACGGGCTGAGGGCGACCAATGCCGGCCGAGGCTTGTCGTCGGGGCCATGGTAGGCGTCTGCGGCAAGCTCGATTCCGTCCCGCATCGGAACCCGGAGGTCCTTGCGGACAGCAATGGCCTGCCCGCTGGCATTCAGCAACTGAAAGTCATCCATGAGTGGTTACTCCTCATTTTCGGTCGAATGGTCCAACGTGGTGCGGTACCCGTGGAGGGTGGTGAAGAACGGGGAGGGCTCCAGCGTGGGATCCCCTCCGTAACCAAGGCCCTCGGCCACGCGGGCGAACGGAGAGTAAGGCGAGGCCGTATCCTGCAGCCCGGAGGTCAAGCAACCGCAAGCCGCGTTTCTGACACGGGCCTCGATCTCCAGGCTCCCGTGGAGCGCTTCCGTGGCCTGTCCGGCGTCGAGCTCCACGCCGTATGCCGTTCCGTCCGCGCGGCGGTACGGGTGCCCCAGGTACAGATGCCGGGGACGGACTTCATCCCGCAGGTACTCAAGGCTTGAGCGGTAGGCCGCCGGGTCCACGAACCCCGGGAAGCCATTGGCCGCTCCGTGGACCTGCACCGCGTCGCCGACGAACACGTCATTTTGCCCGTCGACGACGTATGCGACCGACCCCGGGGTGTGGCCCGGAATCGAACGGACCGAAACGGTGACGCCCCCGCCCAGCGAGAGGGTCTCGCCGCCCCGCACCAACAGCGTCGGCTCCATCTCGCCCGAGATCACGGCATACGTGGCCTCTGTGAGCTTTGCCTCGCCGTCGGGCTCCTGCACATACTGCGCCCGCCCGGAGAGGTATTCGTCCACATGGGCCCGGCGCGAGCGCAGCAACGGTGCGTCAGCCTCGTGGATGACCACTTGGGCGCGCCGTCCGGTGAGCTCCCACAGTGCGTATGCGCCGCCGATGTGGTCGATGTGTCCGTGGGTCAGCAGGATCCAGCGGACGTCCTCGATCCGCCGTCCGATCGCCTCCAGCGCAGGCACCATGCCTTCGGCGGGGGATGAAGCGATCCCGGTGTCGACGATGGCAGGTTCGGGGGCGTCGATGTAGAAGCTGTAGAGGCCGAACCGGCCCCACGGCGAGACGAGGGGATGGACAGCTACCGGCTTCGTCATTTCCCGGCCCCCGCGTTCAGGAATTCACCCGTCTCCTCGAATGCCCGGTAGAGCTCCGGGATCCAGGAGAAGTGCTGAACAAAACCATGGTTGGCGCCGCGGTACCGGGTCACTTTTGTCTCGACCCCGGCATCCGCCAGGCGCCGGCCGTAGAGTTCGCCTTCATCCCGGAGGGGGTCGTGCTCGGCGGTGATGACTAGCGCTGGCGGCAGGCCGGCGAGATCTTTCCGCTTGATGGGGGACACGCAGGGGTCCGCAGGGTCGGCCCCGCTCTCCAAGTAGAACGAGTTGAACGGCTTGAGGCCCGCCGTCTCCAGTCCGTATCCTTCGGCGTTTTCGACCAGTGACGGGTAACGCTCGGCGTCGAAGTCCAAGTCCAGCGACGGGTAGAAGAGGACCTGGTGGGTGATCCGGTTGAACCCGTCGTCGTGGGCTTTCGCGGCGACGGCGGCAACGAAGTTGCTGCCGGAGCTGTCGCCGGCGATGGCGAGGTTCTTCCCGTCCCACTTCAGGCTTCCGCCTTTCCCGGCCGCCCAGCGGACCACGCCGTAGCAGTCATCAAGGCCTGCCGGGAATGCCGCCTCTGGAGCCAGTCGGTAGCCCACCGCGATGACCTTGCGGCCGGTTTCCTTGGCCAGGGCCCGCGCTACGTGGTCGTGGGTATCCAGGCTGCCCAGGAAGAATGCGCCGCCGTGGAAGTACACGAGCAGGCCATAGGACTCCGCCTCCATAGGCGAGTAGATCCGCACCGGCACCTCGCCCGACGCCGTCACAGCCGTGGCGTCCTCGACGGAGTACAGCGGTAGCCGCTCCGCCAGCGGCGGGACCTGGGCGGCCTCGCCGGCGCGCATGGCGCCGGGGTCCAAGGGGGAACCCTCGGGTTCCGGCAAGGTTGCCAGGACCTTGGCGATTTCAGGACGGATCGCCATGGCGTTCAGGCCCTCGCTTCTGCTGTTGCGGTGGTGGGCTGCCCGGACGTGGGCTTTTGGCCAGGGAAGACATCGTTGACCTCTTCCTCGCTCCAGCCTTGCCGGGAAATGCGCTGCAGCTCGTCGGTCACTGGCTTCCGGGTTGCCTGGAACAGGGCCAGCGCCTCCTTGACGGTGCCGGCCTGGGCGAGTGCGTCGGCGAGTGCGCCGGCGTCCTCGATGGCGGAGTTTGCCCCTTGTCCTTGGTGGTGCAACATGGAGTGCGCCGCGTCGCCCATGAGCACAACGGAGTCGGTGTGCCACGAGTCGACCGGATCGATGTCGTAGACGGCGCGGATGTTGACCGTGTTCATGTCGAGGCCCCGGGTGATGTTCACAATGCGCTCGTCGAATCCGCCGACTGTTTCCAGGAGGCTTTCCTTGCTTACCTCGGGCGCCCAGGTACCGTCCGGATTCAGGGCGGTGATGTCGAATGAGACCTGGTTCCGGTGGCGAAGCGGCAACAGGTAGACCTTGGTGCCCTTGCCAATGTACATCCGTAGGTTGTCGTCGACCACCAGGCCAAGGGCGTCGTCGGCGGGAATCACTACACGGTAGGCGTGTTCTCCGGAGAACACGGGGCCTTTGTCGCTGAACAGCTGCTCGCGCACCACGGATTTGATGCCGTCGGCGCCTACCACGAGGTCTGCCTCGACTGTGGTGCCGTTCGTGAAGGCCAGTTCGGAACGGCCATCCTTTTCCTCGATCTTCTCCAGCTTGTGGCCCAGGTGCACCACCCCTTCCGGGAGAACGCCCAGCAAGGCCTCGATGAAGTCGCCGCGGTGGATGAGGTAGGTGTGGGCCTGCCCGCCGAACTCCGGCCAGGTGTCCTTCATGATCGGAACACCTGCAGCCGTGAGGATTTCGAAGTAGTCGCTCGGCGAACTGACCTTGGCGATCTCATCGAAGATCCCCCACTTGCTGAAACGGTCCATGGTGGCGGGACGCAGTCCGATGCCGGCACCGACCTCGCGTATCCGGGAGGCCTGCTCGTACACGTTGACGTTCGCACCGAGAAGGCTCAGCGCCTTGGCTGCAGCTGCGCCGCCGTACCCCGCGCCGACGATGGCGATGTCGAGGTTCCTGATGTCTTCAGCTTTCATTTGCTTGGATCACTTTCTTGACCCCTCCTTGGCCCGCGCCAAGTCTGGGGAAACGGGTAGGTTATGCTGCCAGTCCGGAAGTCAGGCATCCAGCGACAGGAAGTCGGCCGGGTTGTCCTCGAGCAAGAGTTTCAGCGTCGCGTCGTCGATTCCCGCCGCGCGCATGTCGGGGATCATGTCCTCGAAGATGTAGTTGATGGTGTGGCCCTTGACGCCCGGCCAGCCCAGCGGGCTGCAATTCGCGTCCGCCGAAACGAGTAGCTTGTCGGCGTAGCCCTTGTTCACAAGGCTCACGAAGTGCTGCATGCGTTCGGCGCGCTTGCGGCCCCAAAACGGGGGATCCGGAAGCTCGAGGTCGTAGCCGAAGGTATCGAAGCCGATACGTCCGCCCTGCTCATAGATCCAGTCGTGCGGGGTGATCGGGGCGTTCAGTCCGTCGTCGGCGTGGCCGAAGAGTACGCGGTCCAGCGAGAGGCCCTCTTCGTTGAAGATGGACACCGCCGGTTCGGGGTCGATGGCCAGGTGGGTCAGGATGGGTGCCCCGGTGACGACGGCGGCGCGGGCCGCGGCCCGGTAGATGCGTTTGTCCAGGTCTGTCATTCGTCCACCGCGGCTCACGCCGACCTTGATGACACCGGCCTTGGCGCCAGTGTTTCCGATGCCGACGGTGATCTCGTGGATGAACACCTTCGCGAGGTAGTCCACGGTGGCGCGGGAGAAGTGCGGCAGGGCGGTGTCGCCGCCGACGAACCCGGTGCAGGCCACTATGTGCACGCCGGTCTTCCGGGACAGGGACTTGTAGTAGTCGACGTCGCGACCGTTGCAGATACCTGTGGCGTCTACGAAGGTGCCGCCGCCGTATTCGCGGAACTTCCGCAGCTTCGGCACGGTTTCTTCGTAGGCCTGTTCCGGGGACTTCCACCATGTGGTGTCTAGTTCGGAACCCGGCATGCCGTAGCCGATGTGTTCGTGGACCGCCACGATTTCCAGTTCTTCGGCCGGAATGGTTCCCAGCACTGTGTTGACCATTGTCATTCGTTCACCTCGGGGGTTCTAAAGCTTGTTGCGGGTCGGCAGGGCGTGATTAGCGCACGGTCAGCAGCTGGCGCGGGTTGTCCACGAGGATGCGTTGGGCGTCCTCGTCGCCCAAGCCGTGGGCCTTGAGATAGGGCACGAACGTGGACAGGACGTGGCTGTAAGGCACCTTGTATTCCGGGAGGCCCTTGGCTACTCCGATCGAGTTGCCCGAAAGGATGATCTTGTCGGCGTGGCCGGCATGCACGAGCCCGAGCACTAGTTCTGTGCGTTCCTGGTCCGTGAGGTAGCCCGGATGATCGTTCAAGCCCACGTGGTCGACGCCGACGAATGCTCCGCGGCGGGCCACCTCGAGGGCGCAGCCGGCAGCGTCCCTGCGGTCCAGGTCTCCGACGAGCACCCGGGCGGCTCCGATCTGCTCGTCCAGGACGATGTCCAAATCGTGTAAGGCGTCGGCGCCGAAGCGGATGGAGACCGGCACCCCGGTATCCTTGGCGGCGCGGGCGGAGCCGCGAAAGAGGCTTTCTTCAGTCGGGGTCATGCCGTAGCGGCTGGCGATGGCGGCCACTATGCCGGCGGCGGCTCGACGCTCGACCCGTGGAACCACCATCCCTTCAGTGACTTCCTTGCCGAAGAGATCGGCGAACTTCTCGGCAGGCCACGGAGTGGGTGGATTGGTCTGTGGGGTCAGGAAGTACCCGCCGAGTTCTTCCTCGGGGCCCAGACCCGTGGAGGCGACGATGTGGACGCCGGTGGAGCGGGAGAGTGCCTCATAGAGTTTGAGGTCGCGTCCGTGGAACATTCCGGTGCTGTCGACGATCGTTTGCCCGCCGTGCTCGCGGAACTCCGTGAGTTTCGCAGCCAAGTCTTCGAAGATCTCGGCCCGGTCCATGGAGATGTCGGGCGCGTACTGGGCGCCGGGGAGCACTGACAACAAGGCTTCGTGGACCGCGACGACGCCCAGTTCAGAAGCAGGTAAGGGACCCAGGACCGTGTTGACAGTTTGCCCGGCGGGGGCATCAATCGCGTTGGCGGTGCCGACGGGGGTGTTGTGACTCACGGGGCTTCTCCCTAAAGGTCGGGGGTCTGAATGCAGGGACACTGCGGAGTGTGACCATGCCGTCACTCCGTTGCGGTGTAGTCAGCATCACACCTTGCTTTACATGATGTCAAGCAAATTATATTCCCGTATATTCCTTGACATGCTGTAAACATTGGCTCCACACTGTCTCATACAGCCCCCAAGAACCAGATCGAACGGAACAAAGGAGTTTCATCGATGAGTCAGACCATTTCCTTACAGGGCCGCGGCTCTGTAAGAGCCACTTTCGTGGCCGCCTACAGCGCGGTCACCCTCGCGCAGATCACCAACGCATTGCCTGGGGCCCTGAGCGGCACCTTTGCTGTGGAATTCCACACCTCGGGCGCTGGCCTGACCTGGATCGCGGGTATGTTCCTGATGGGCATTGTTGTATTCGAGCTCAGCTGGGGACTCCTCGGCGACATGTTCGGACGAAAAAAGCTGCTCTACGTCGGCGCTGTGGTCAGCATCGTCGGTTCCGTCATGGCTGCGATGGCACCTACCACCGGCGTCATGATCGTGGCGCAGGCCATCGGCGGCATCGGGGCGGGCATCCTCTTTCCCATTTCGCTTTCCATGATCGCGGCGATCACCCCCGATCACCGTGCACGGGCGAAGGTCATCGCCACTTGGGCAGGGTTCCTGTCACTGGGCGCGGTGATTTCCCCGATGCTCGCCGGGTTTACGGCGCAGTTCTTCACGGTGCCGGGCAGCGCGCCGGGCGCCCCGAACGCCTTCAGCGGCTGGCGTGCGGCCTATTTGCTCGCGGCCGCCGTTGCCGTAGTAGTGCTACTCATAGCGGTCCGGGCGAAGGATTCCGCAGCCGCAGAGGGGCGCAAGCTGGACCTGCCCGGGCAGCTCACTCTCGCCGTCGGCCTCATTGCCGTCCTCTACGCCACGGTGACGGCGGTCGACGCCGGCTTCGGCAGCGCGCAAGTGGTTGCAAGCTACATCGCCGGCGGTGTCCTGCTCGTTGCTTTCGTCGTCATCGAGTCACGCACCGCGCAGCCGCTGATCCACCTGTCGCTGTTCAAGAACAGGTCCTACTCGATCACGGGCATTGTGGCAGTCACCGGCATGTTCGCCTTCCTCGGGATCTGCTTCAGCACGAGCGTCGCCGTCAGCGGCCTGGCCCTTGCAGAGACCTGGAAGGTCGGGGTGCTGTTCGTCTTCATCCAAGGCCCGGCATTCGCCTTCATCCCGGTTGTCGGGTGGCTCATCCACCATGTTGCTCCACGCTGGGTCCTCACGGCGGGCTTCGCTTTTATGGCCGTCTCCGGTTTCTGGCTCTCAACGTTCGCCCTCGGCACTCCAGAGACTTTCGGCGGTACCCCGTGGACGGCGTTCATTCCGCCGCTGCTCCTGCTGGGTATCGGCTTCGCCCTCACGGTCGGCTCCGTCACCGCCGTGGCCATCAACACCGTCGCGGCCCAGCAGATCGGCATGGCGTCCGCCACGACGAATCTGTTGCGCGACCTCGGCTTCGCCCTCGGCCCAGTCATCGGCTCGGCCATCGCCTTCGGCATCGGAGCCACGGTCTTCGCGGGTCCTCTTGCCGGGAGCCTCGGGGCGGCAGGCTTGCCCGCAGACGCTGTGGCCGGACTGGCGCATGTGCCGCCCCTGGGCTTCCTCTCAGGCTGGGACGGCGTCGTCGCCCAATTCTCCGGCCAGGCAGCGGCAAGCGGCGCACCCGCCCAAGCGGTCGATGGCATGGTCAAGGCCCTCGTCGCCGCCAAGCCACATATCCAGGGCGTCGCCGGGACCTCCCTCGGCCAGGGCTTCCAAGCTGTCTACCTCTCCGCGGGCATCGCGGCGACCGTCTCCGCCGTTCTCACCCTCTTCATCTCCGCACGGTCCTCGGCACCTACCCCCGATGCCATTGCGGAGACCACCGAAGCAAGCGCCGAGGCCGCCGTCCAAGACCTCCGGCGCTAACCCGACCACCTACCATCCGCAAGGAGAACACCGTGACTGCACCCATCGAATCAGGCATCGACATCTGGGATGACGACGTCCTCGTCGATCCCTATCCCAGCTATGCGGCGCTCCGCGAGCAGGCTTCTGTAATCCACCTTCCCAAGAACGAGCTGTACGTCCTGACCCGCTACGACGCCATCCGCGATGCGCTCGGCGATCCGGAGTCCTTCTCGTCGACCAGCATCGGATTCAACCCCATGGTGAATGAGGCACTGCAGGGCACCTCCCTGGCCTCCGACCCGCCGCTCCACGCGCAGCTCCGCGCCACGCTGTCACAAAACCTCACTCCGCGGGCCCTTCGCGGCCTCAAAGTCGTCATCGACGAAAAGGCCGACAAGCTCGTCGCGGATCTGGCCGCCAGCGGCAGTTTCGAGGCCATCGATGCCCTGGCCCGGGCCTTCCCGATCGAAATTGTCGCCGACCTCATTGGCTTCAGCGGCCACGTCAAGGACAACATGCTGCGGTGGGGCCAGGCCGCGATGCAAGTCATCGGCCCGCTGAACCAGCGCACCCAGGAGAGCTTCCCGATCGCCGGCGAGCTGTACGGTTGGTGTTCCTCGGTCACGGCCGACGACCTCACTCCGGGCTCGATCGGCCGAGGCATCTTCGACGCCGAGACCCGCGGCGACATCCCCAAAGGCTCGGCGGGGCACATCATCCACCAGTACCTCGGAGCCGGCGTCGACACGACCATCGCCTCCATCGGCAACATCGTCGCCCTGTTCGGCCACCACCCCGATCAGTTCGAGCTGGTCCGGGAGAACCCGGCACTGGTTCCCGCGGCGTTCGCCGAAGTGCTGCGCTACTGGGCACCCGTCCACATCTGGGGACGCAAGGCAACCCAAGACATTGAAATCGATGGAGTCACGATTCCTTCAGGCGCCCAGGTCGGCATCCTCTTCGGTGCCGGCAACCGGGACCCGCGCCACTACGCGAATCCCGACACCTTCGATGTGAAACGCAACCCCGTGGACCACCTCTCCTTCGGCTACGGACCGCATGGATGCGCTGGCCAGGGACTCGCGAAACTCGAGGCACACGCGATCATCGAAGCCCTTGCCCGCAGGGTGAAGAACCTGACCCTCTCCAAAGAGGTCCGAGAGCCTAGCAATATTACCCGGAGCTTCGAGGTGCTCCATGTTGAAAAGGTCGTGGCAGCATGAGGATTGAACTGGACCGTCCCCGCTGCGAAGGCCACGGCCTGTGCGAGGAAGCCGCGCCCGCGCTGATGCACCTGGATGACGACGGCGACTTGGTCATCGACGTGCCGGACGTGGATGGGGCCGGGCTCGATGCCGCAAAGGCTGCGGTCAGGGTTTGCCCGGTCGCTGCGCTCAGATTGGCTGCGGCATGACCGTGCGCAGGATTGTGGTGGTGGGCAACGGCATCGCCGGGCTCACGGCCTGCGACTCGTTGCGTTCGGCGGGCTTCGACGGCGAGTTGACGGTGGTCGGCGCCGAGCGCCACCAACCATACAGCCGTCCCGCCCTGTCGAAGGCGCTGCTGCACGGGTTTGATTTGCAGGCCCACCGACTTCCCGAGCCGGGCCACGAAGCCACCGAGCTGCTGGGCGTCAGCGCAACGCGGCTGGACGTCGACGCCAGGCTGGTTCATCTGGACGGCGGCGATGAACTGCCGTATGACGGCCTCGTTATCGCCTCCGGTTCCCGGGCGAAGCGCCTTAGGCGAGGAGTGCAAGGGCATGGCTCCTCCCGGGAACTCACGCTGCGCACCATCGAGGATGCGATCCTGCTCAAGGAACGGCTCGCATCGCGTCCTTCGGTGGTGGTGGTCGGCGGCGGGCCGCTCGGAATGGAGGTCGCCTCGGGCTGCCTGCACGTTGGCTGCGATGTCACGCTCGTCTCCGACGCCAAGCCCCTCTCGCGCCAGCTTGGCGACCATCTGGCGGACATGTTCACCTCCGCTGCCATCCGGCACGGATTGCGGGTGGTTGCCGGCGGGCGGGCCCGCCTGATGGACGACGACGCCGGGACACGCGTTGTCCTGGCCGACGGCACCGAGCTCCGGGCTGACCTCGTGGTCACCGCCGTCGGCGATGAGCCGAACACCGACTGGTTGGCCGGAACCCGGCTTCTCGTCGACGGTTCGCTGCGGGTCGACTCCCGCGGCAGGCTCCGGCCGGATATCGTCGCCGCTGGCGACGTGGCGTTCTTCCCGAGCAGTCGCGGGATCAGGCGGGTGCCCCTCTGGACGAGTGCCATCGACCAGGCGAGGTCCGCCGCCGTCGGACTGCTCAGGGGCGACGCGGCGCCCGAGTTCACCTTCCAGCCGTACTTCTGGACCGAGGGCTTTGGCATGTCGCTCAAGTCAGTCGGTTTCACGCCCGTGGTCGGAGCACCGGACTACTGCCAGCCGGGGGAGGACAGGGACTCGATGCTCCTACGCTGGGAGGACCAGGACGGCTCCGGGACCGCCGTGGCGATCAACTACCGGATCCCTGTTCCGAAATTGCGTCGACTGGCCGACTCGGGCCCGCGAGCGCTCCGTCCGGCGCCGGCCTTGAAGCTCTGAAGTGCGATCTCGCGTCAACAGGGACGCTCGCCCAGATATATGGCCAAACACCAGGACGCTCGCTCAAATCATGTGAGCGAGCGTCGGCCTGAAATACCTCAAAGGTGAGCGAGCGTCCGGGGAGGAACGGCGCAGGGGCGGGACGACGGCACAACGGGATTGCCGCCGTCGGGCCCCAACGGACCGGTCCCGGCACATCAACCCAGACCCTCGCTCAGATATATCGCCGAATTCCAGAACGCTCGCTCGGATATATGGCGAACCACCAGGACGCTCGCTCAGATATATGGCCAAACACCCCGACGCGTGTCTCCTTTACGGCATGTCAGGCCGCTTGGCGACGCGCATCCTTTGCTCTTCCTCCGCACAATTGCCGCACACCACGGTTAGGATTGATCTATGTCGTCGTTGCGAGAAGCCCAGAAGCAGCTGACCCGCGACATGATCGTCGAACGGGCGCTCGAGCTCTTCACCGAGAAGGGCTACGCTGCCACTACGATCGACGAGATCGCCGCTGCTGCCGGCACCACCAGGGTGACTTTTTACGCGTACTACCCCTCGCGCAGTGACCTGATGAGGGACTTCATGGCGCGTGTCAACGCTGTACTCGACCGCTCGGATGGTCCCGACAGGGCGTCGACCGCCGTCGAGCTCGTCGACGTGGTGCGGGAGGGCAAACTGCCGGGAATCCTTGCCTGGCTCGAGTCGCGCGCTGCGCTGTGGCCGGTCTTCCGGCCGTACCTCGACGTGCTCGACGAGGCCGCCGCGGTCGATCGCGAAGTGCGGACCTTGGTGGAAGGATGGCATGGTGAAGTCATATCCGACATCGTCCGCGGCATGCAGCTGGCCGGCCGCTTCCCTGAAGAAACGCACCACATCCGAGGAACACTCGCCTTCACCCAGCTCGACTACGTCGCGACGCTCTGGACGCGCCGTAAGTTGGAGCCAAACCGCGACCACGCGCTCGAAGTGCTCGCCGACAGCTGGTACCACTTGCTCTGCGACGAAAGATAATCAAGCTAGGAGTCCACATGAGCTATAAGTATCGAACCGTCCGGGTTCGCGGCACCCAGTTGGTCGGAACCATTGCGCGAAAACACGGCAGCGCGCCGGAGATCTATGAAACTTCGAAGGACGCGAACACTTCGGTAGTTCCCGTGTTTTTCGAGGCAACGGGAGAGATCCGCTTCTTCGACAGGTCAATGCTCGAGGACGTCGTGACGCCGGCAAGCTAGCAGCAGTCGCGCGTCCTCGGAACCGACCAGAGACGCTTGATTTCTGGGGTCCTGCGACTTGTGGTCTTTGGCGGCCTCATTTGTGGCCCACACTTGGCAAGTGCGTACTTTTGGTGTTGAAGAAGAATTCCTGATCGTGGATCCTGACCGCGGCAGCCCCGTGCCCCTCGCTGGCGATATTTTGCGCCTGGAAAACGCCGGTTGCCAGGGGACGGTTCCTCCCTTCCGCCCGACGCTGGCGGTCGAGCTTCAGCAGGAGCAACTTGAAGTCATCACTTCGCCGCACAGCAGCCTGACTGCCCTCGCCGCCGAAATACGTGCCGGCCGCACTTACGCCGATTCGCTCGCTCGGAAGTCGGGCGCACGAATTGCCGCCCTCGCAACGTCGCCGCTGGCGGTCACACCACATGCAAGCAACACTGAGCGCTACGACGCACTCCTGGAAAAGTTCGCCCTGACGGCCAGAGAGCAGCTGACTTGCGGATATCACGTTCATGTTTCCGTTGATTCGGATGAGGAGGGCGTCGCAGTCCTGGACCGGATCAGGTCCTGGCTTCCAGCGCTGACTGCACTCAGCTCGAATTCCCCGTTCTGGAACGGAACCGACAGCGGTTACGCCAGTTTCCGGACCCAGGCCTGGAACCGATGGTCCAGCGCCGGTCCCACCGAAGTCTTCGGATCTGCCCAGGCTTATCACTCGTTGGTGGCGGAGCTGTCGGGAACCGGGGTGGTCATGAACCCGGATTTTGATGCAAGACTGTCCGCCCGGCACCCTACGGTGGAGATCCGTGTCTCGGATGTTTGCCTTGATGCCCGGGATACCGTCCTGATTGCGGCCTTGGTGCGTGCCTTGGTGGACACCGCCGCCAGGGAATGGAAGTCCGGACAACTGCCGGACATGGTTTCTGCCACTGTCCTGCGACAGGCAACGTGGCGAGCGAGTCGGTTCGGCCTGCACGGAGAGCTGCTCGACCCCAAAACCCACACGCCCGCATCGGCACGGCATGTCCTCGCCGCACTCCACTCCCACGTCCGCGAAGCCCTCGAAGAGACCGGGGACGCGCACTACGCCAAGGAGGGATTGCAGAGGATCTTCAGCCAAGGCACGGGAGCCGCCCGGCAACGGCAAGCCCACGAACGCACCGGTAGTCTCGCCGGGGTCGTCGCATATGCAACGGGCGTGACCCACCTTGAAGCCGTTGATCACCAGCACGCCGGCGAACCATACCTCGCGTCAGACGCAGGGACTGCAGCGCTCGTTGCGAGCTAGCTTGGAGTGCGCCGTTAGGGTGAGGCATGAGCGATAAGGGAAAGACCTGGCACGAAAGCCATAAGGAATCACTGACGAAGGGCCAACGCGCCGCGGATGTCATGCGGAACGGGATGGGCAGTTGGCCATTCGTCGGCGGCTTTGTCGGGTTCATGATCCTCTGGGCGGCCATCAACAGCTGGGCGTTGGCGAACAACGCCTGGGATCCGTATCCGTACATCTTGTTGAACCTCTTCCTTTCGATGCTGGCAGGGCTGCAAGGAGCCATCCTTCTCATCGCGGCCAAGCGCCAGGATGCGATTGCCGCGGTGATGTCCCGGCACGATCATGACACCAACCTGAAATCCAAAGAGGAGATCGATCTGCTCATGGCCATCAACAGTCAGCAACTGGAGATCCTTCGGGAACTGCAGCTGCTCGCAGCCGCAGGGAACGTCAGGATCGATACGGCTGCGGGCAAGAGCTTGGACCGTTCTTAATACACGACTCCTAATGCACGACGGCGAGGCATTCACTGCCGGAACCACCAGGAAGGAACCCAATGACTGAAAGCAACAATTCGCCGAACAAACCCACAATGTCGGCGATGTGGTCCGACGGCCTGGGCCGCGCCGGGATCCGTTCAGGTCAGATGCTCCTGGTCATCACCCTGGTATCGGTGATTCTGTGGGCGATGACCAGCGTGCCGCTCGTCATCATCCCGGTCACTATCGCGCTCATTCTTGCCTCGGCAATCTCGCCTCTTGTGCGTTGGCTGACTGCTCACCGGTGGCCCCGGGCCCTCGCCGTCGCAGCATCGTTCGTGGGGATCCTTGCAGTCTTCGGCGGAGTCATCACCGGAATCGTCTTTCTTATCAGGGCGCAATCCAAGGAGCTTTCGGTGAAATTCACTGCCGGCATCGACCAACTGCACCAATTCCTGAACAACGGCCCCTTCAAAGTCAGCGACGAGCAACTCCGCTCCGTCGCCGATTCCATCCAGCGCTTCTTCACGAGCAGTACGTTCGGTGCCGAAGCGCTCACCGGTGCCCGCACTGTCGGTGAAATCCTGGCCGGCTTGGTTCTCATGGTGGTGATCTTGTTCTTCTTCCTCAAGGACGGCGAAAAGATCAGGGCTTTCCTCTTCGGCTTCCTGCCCGCGGTTCACCGCGGGAAGGCCCACTTGGCCGCGGAACGAAGCGCGACCGTTTTGGGAGGCTATGTCCGGGGCACGGCGCTCATCGCAGCGGTGAACGGTTTGATCATCGGGATCGTCCTGGCCATCCTCGGTGTCCCGCTGGCACTGCCCCTTGGCGTTTTTGTGTTTATCGGCGGGTTCATTCCCATCATTGGTTCCACCGCAGCCGGTACCCTCGCTGTGGGTGTCGCCCTGATCTCGAACGGTCCGGTGACGTCCCTCATCGTCCTCGCTGTCCTCGTCGCGGCCAACCAGCTTGAGCACCATTTCCTTCAACCCGTTTTGATGGGCAAGGTCCTGAGCATTCATGGACTGGCCATTTTGCTGGCCTTGGCTATCGGCACGATGCTCGCAGGCATTGTCGGTGCCTTGTTGGCTGTGCCGACCGCCGCCGTTGGCTGGACTGCCATCAAGACGTGGACCGGGCGAGGCGACACGGCGCCCGCTGGCATCGACCCCGCCGATGGAACCGCGGGCTGAACCGGACTCACAGCCAAAGCCCGATCCTATGGTTGCGCTAGGAGCTCGTCGTGCAGTTGTTGCAGGTGGGACGGTTGTTCTGCGAGTGCCCGGGTGGTCGGCGGGGGACTGGGTGCCTGAACGCCCGCCAGGGGGTCGTCGGTGCGCGGGACGGTGAGGCTCAACGCCCCGCCAACATCAGGTGCCGCGGCATCGCGGCGGGTGAGGGCCGGCAGATTCCAACGATGTTCGATGGTGGCAAGGATGCTCGTGTGATCGAGTGGGACAGGACCGTGGGCTCGAAAGACGGTGCCGGCCGGGATGAGCGGACTGATCAGGACCGTTGGTACACGTACCCCGAATCGGGTGAAATCGAAACCGAATTCCCCCGGGGTGTTGTCTGGCGGCGTCGCGCCCCACGGCGGAGCGACGTGGTCGTAGCAGCCACCGTGTTCGTCATACGTGACGATGAGCAGGGTGGAGTCCCACGCCGGCCCATCGTGGACGGCGCGATAGGCGTCCAGCAAGAACTGCTCTCCGAACGCGACGTTGTAGTTGGGGTGCTCGCTGTTGCCTGTTGAGGACCAGGACGGTTCAAGGAAGGCGTATGCGGGGAGCTTCCCGGCCGCCGCGTCGGCCTGGAAGTCCGTGAACAGGCCAATGTTCGACGCCGGAGCGTGCCGGGTGTCGTCGAAGTCGAGTTTCGTCAGGGGCGACTTGGTTTCGCCGTAGATCTTCCAAGGGATGCCATGGTTGCCCAGGTGCCCGAAGATGCTCGGCACGGTGAACCGCTTAGCCTTGTCATCCAAGTTGCCTTGGCTAGTGCCGGCACACGCGAACGCCCGGTTGGGCATCGTCATGGTGGGAGCTGACGCGAACCAGGCGTCGCAGACGGCGAATCCCTTCGCCATCGCTGACAAGACAGGCAGCGTCTGCGGGGTGAAGCAGCCCATGATCATTTGCTCGGTTGTTCCCGGCACCACGTGCCAGCCCTTGGCCAAGTTGTCCTTGATGGCACCGGCGTAGTTGGTCACAAAGCCGCTCATGGGGGGAACAGTCCCCGCTTGCGGCGCGCTGGCGCTGCCATAGAGCTGCTCGTTCGTTGCCTGGTATCCCTCTCCGGGGTCGGCGCCCGGCATGAAGTAGACGTCGGGCGTCGAGGAAGTCAGCCGATAGACCCCGACCGGACTGCCATCAGAGCCGGGGCAGGATTCCGTGCCGGTCAGGCCCTCAAACGGGTCTCCCGCGGGAGAAACATTGGCGGAATCGGCGTAGAGGTATCCGAGCATGTGATCGAATGAGCGGTTTTCAAGCATCAAGACAACGATGTGCTGGAGGGCATTGAGACCAGTTGCCGGCACGGTGACCATCCCCTTCGAAAAGAGTTCCTGTCCGTGCTGAACAGTCTCCCACGCAGCTGTCCTGGCGGATATGCCTTGGGTTCGGTGCTGCTCAGGCGGGAACGGCAGCCATGACGGGTTCACCGTTGAAGTATTCGAGCTGCCAGCCGTCAACCACATCGTGGTGGGCGAGGTTGAGCACGGCGTTGTCGATGCTGTCCAGAGTGCGGGCGACGGCGCGGCCGAGGCTTAAGCGGAGGAGCGTTCCATGGGCGACAACAAGGACTCGGCGGCCATGGAACTCTTCGGCCAGCGACTCCAGCGCGGCCAGGCCGCGGGATGTTGCCTCGTCCTCGCTTTCCGCGCCGCGGAAGCCACCGGGAATGCGCAGTGCGTCCAGTTCAGGTCCTGCTTGAAGGCCCTCGGCAGGTCCAAAACGGCGCTCGGTGAGCTCCGGCACGTGCCGGTCCACGCTGAGCCCCAGGCCTGCGGCGATCAGTTCGGCGGTTTCGGCGGCCCTGCTCAGCGGTGACGAAACGATGACGTCCCACTCATAACCGGACAGGACGGCGACGGCGTCGCGCGCCTGGCCGCGGCCGACGTCGTTCAGCGGAATGTCGGTGGATCCCTGAAGCCGGCGCTGGGCATTCCAGTCTGTCTGGCCGTGGCGGACGAGGGCGAACGTAGTAAGGGGCATGCCTTCCATTCTGCCTTGGGATAAGTCCGTGGGCAGCCAATGCTGCTTCTTGGGTCGGCCTTCCGCCTGCAAGTGAACATGGCATGAAGGTTCGGTCAACAGGGGTCGCGAAACGGAAAAACCGGCCTGGGCGACGGTCCAGTCTTTATACGGTGGACCCATGAAAGCCTCCCTAAAACGTCGCAGTGCCCTCACCGGCGGGCTCGTTCTGGCCGTCTTTTCAGCGTTCCTTAGCCCCGCGGGTCCCACCCATGCGGATGATAGCCGGAAAAGTGACAACGGCACGGATCAGGGTGCCCACCTCAACCTTGGCGCCGCTGACCTCCCCGAGAGCCGGACAGTGACAACCCTCGCCCCCGGCGTCACACTGACCAAAATCAGCCGGGGCGGAGCTGACTCTTCACTTTTCTGGACGGCCGAAGTAGCCATCCCGTCCGACTCCCCGGATCCGGATGCTCCGACGTCGGCGCTCTCAAGCCAGATCACTGCGCAGCGCACGGCCGACAAGCTCAAAGCCGGCGGAGTCGATGCGCGGGTTGAACACGTCCAGTCGCCGCAGCTTGCCGACGCCGGAGGCGATTTGGGCTACCGGGTCCGTGCCGGCCACTTTGCCGCGCAGGCCGACGGTGCCTCCGTCGTCGCAAAGATCAAGACCGCCGGTTTTGCCTCCTCGGTGATCTACACGGGTTGGGACGGCGACTCCGAGAACAGCACGAAGACGCGCGGACCGTGGAATCTTGACGTCATCACGATCGACCCTGGGAAGTACGAAGGCCAACTCGCCGCCTCGTTCGGCCCGGATCTGGAGAAACGGGAGACCACCAGCCAGCTCGCATCCGACGCCCACGCCATCGCCGCTGTCAACGCAGGCTTCTTCGTCTTCGACCCGAAGGCCGGTGCCGAAGGCGACCCCGCCGGGGCCGGGGTCTACGGAGGCAAGACTCTCAGCGAAGCCGTGGCGGACCGCCCGGCCCTCGTCATCGACGGGAAGAAGAATGCCAGCAGCATCCAGCGACTGACCTGGGATGGCAAAATCTCCTCCGCTTCCGGGGAAGCGCCTTTGGACGGCATCAACCGGGTTCCTGGCCTGATCCGCAACTGCGGCGGCGCCAACGACCTGCCTACCTCAAGCCCCCTCCAGGACGTCACCTGCACGAACTCCAACGAGCTCGTCACCTTCACTCCGGAGTTCGGGCAGTCCACGCCTGCCGGTCCGGGCCTTGAAGTGGTGGTGGACAGCCACGACACCGTTACCTCCATCGCCGAAACCCGTGGTGCGGCCGTCCCCGCGGGCGGACACACCATCCAGGCCACCGGAACCGACGTCGCTCGGCTCCGCGCACTCGCTCCTATGGGCGCGAAGCTGAAAATCGACGCCGGACTGCTCGGCCAGGACGGGAATCCCCTGCACACCGACAAGGCCATGAGCGTCGTCAACGGCGGCCCGTTGCTGGTCAGGGACGGCAGCGAAGACATCACTGCCCGCCATGACGGCATGGTGCATCCCAACGACGGAAACAGCTTCTACTACGGCTGGGTCCACAAGCGGAACCCCCGGACCTTCGCCGGAACCGATGCCCAAGGCAGGACCATGCTTGTCACCGCAGATGGACGCTCGACTGCCTCGCTCGGACTGAGCCTGAAGGAAGAGGCTGACGTCGCACAGTCACTCGGCATGGTTCAGGCCATGAACCTCGACGGCGGTGGCTCCACAACGGACGTTGCAGAAGGAAACGTCCAGAACAGCCCGTCGGGCGGATCGGAACGCGCGGTCGGGGACGCGCTCCTCGTCCTTCCCGCCCGCAAAGACGGGCAGTAGGACCGGGGCACTTCCTGGGCCGGGGCCCAGGGCTAGATCCAGTCCCGCTTCTTGAACGCCAGGTAAAGGAATATTGAACCGCCCGCCATGAGGGCGCTGGACAGCCAGAGGCCGTAATCGCTCTGGAAGCCGAAGAAGGGCACATTCTGCCCGAAAAAGCCGGTCACCGCAGTGGGAACCGCGATGATCGCGGCCCAACTGGTGACCTTCTTCATGACCAGGTTCATCTGGTTCCCCTGGATGCTGATGTGGGTTTCCAGGATGGTCGTGACCAGGTCACGGAGCGATTCCGTCCATTCCGAGGCACGCAGCACGTGGTCGTAGACGTCCTGCAGGAAGGGTTGCATCGCCGGGCTGCAGCCGACCAGGTCCTCCCGCCTCAGGAGGGTGTTCAGGACTTCACGCATGGGCAGGACGACGCGGCGGAGACGGACGAGGTTCTTGCGGAGTTCGAAGGTCTTCCGCTGCAGGTCATGATCGGGGGAGTGGTCCTCGAAAAGCGATTCCTCGAGGGAGTCGATGTAGCCATCGAGTTCCTGGACGGCGTCGAAGTGCCCGTCGACGATCAAGTCCAGCAGTCCCCAGAAGAGGAAAGGTACTCCGTGTTGGGCCAGCTCGGTTTCCGCGTCCCAGTGCGCCGCCAGCTTGTCGGTGTCGAACTCGGCCCCGTGCACGGTCACCAGTGCGTTGTGGGTCACGAATGCCGAGATCTCGGCGACAACCAGTTCCCCGGTGCCAGGCTGTAACGCCGCCTGGTAGGCCGAGAGGAAGAGGTGGTTCGGGTAGCGGTCCAGTTTGGGCCGCTGGAAGTCGTGGACGGCGTCCTCGACGGCGAGTCGGTGGAGCCCGTACACGGTTTCGACGCCGAGCAGGTCATCCGCCGTCGGGTTCGTGTAGTCGATCCACAGCACCACGTCATCCTGGCGGGCCAGGGCTTCGATCTCGTGGGCCAGGACATCGTCTCGTTCGAGTTTGCCTTCGCGGTAGAGCCGTATGAATACCATCCGCCCCATGGTACGGGACGCGTATCCGTGCTTCCTGAGCGGCAAGGCTTCCCGGCCCGGACGTGCCTTTGCGGTAGTTCCGTCCCTACAATTAAGTGCGGCCTTGCGGTGTCCTGCCGCGGGCCGCCGACAAAGGAGAGCCATTATGGGTTGGGGCGAGAGGTTCCATCACGCTGCCGGGAAACTCCACGGCAAGGCCACGGAGGCGGCCGGCGAGGCCACCGGCAATGACCGGCTCAAGGCTGCGGGCAAGTCCCGTCAGGTCAGGGCCGATCTGAAGCTGGCAGGCGAAAAGATCAAAGGCGCCTTCAGGAAGCACTAGTCTGCGGACGCCGATAGCAGGGCGCGGGCCATGCGGCCCGCGCCCGCGTCATGTCCTGATACTTTTTTCAGGCACTGGACGGGGTCGGTGCGGCCAGCCATGATGAAGGAGGCGCGGGGGCTGGATCGTCAACCCCAGTTTGCGAGTGGCACCCGCAGTGGAGGCGCGCTGACATGACACGCGAATCGGTGCCGGCGGAGCAGGCGAATTCAGTGGGTTCCCTTGCACCCAGCGAAACTTTCCTGGCCGAATACTACGCCCAGGTGCCCCCGGAGGATCTGCGGAGCTACAGTCCTGAGACGCTCCGGGCGCGGGCCGCGCACCATCTGAAAGTGGGTTCGTCGCGCGTGCCCGGGCAGGCCGCCGTCGGGATCTTGACCGAACTGGATGCCAGCGTTGTTGCAGTGGTGACAGAGGACAGCCCGTATCTGGTCCATTCCGTCACGGCGGAGCTCACCCGCGACGACGCGTCGATCCGGCTGCTTGTTCATCCGGGCTTTCGGGTGCTTCGGGATCCGGTGTCCCACGAGCTATTGGAAGTCTGCCTTGGAACTTCCGCGGAGGGGGCTTTGGGAGGGACCGCACCGGAGGCCGGGGAAACCGAGGTCTGGATCGCTGCGGAGATCGGCAGGCTGCCGGATGCGGCGGCTGTAAGGGAACTGACGGAAAACCTCCAGAGGGTGCTCGATGATATCCGGGTTGTGGCCGACGATGCGGCCGCCATCCGTGGCAAGGTCGCCGAAGCAGCCGCCTCGGTGGACGGGTTCCCGCGCGCGGTGTTGCCGCCGCCGGAGGAGCTCCGGGAGTTGCTCCTCTGGCTTGACGACGGGAACTTCCTGTTTCTCGGTTACGTCGAATTTGAGCTGACGACGGCGGGTGGCCGGGAAATGCTCGCCGAGCGGCAAGGCTCTGCGCTGGGTT
>NZ_JARVRH010000009.1 GCF_030209755.1 Arthrobacter sp. efr-133-TYG-118
TCACAGGAACCGCGGCACTATGTCCATCCCTAGCACCAAGGAGAGCGCATGCTCAGGCGAATTGCGGTACCGAGGAGAGCGCATGCTCAGGCGAACTGCGGTACCGAGGTGAGCGCCGCGCGCAACTCGCGGACCGCCGACGGGCCTCCCGCAAGGAACCAGTCCAGGCCGTTAACGCGCACGACGTCGGTGTCCCCGCCGGCCGCGCGGACGATCGCCTTGCCGGGGAGCCAGTCCCACTCAGGGCAGCTGTGTTGGAACCAGCAGCCCAGCTCGCCGTCGGCCACCCGGCCGAGATCGCAGGAGCCGGAACCGAACATGCGCAGTGAAGCGGCGGACACCGCTGCAGCGTGCCAGGGCATGGCAGCGCGGGGATCGGCAAGCCAGGTGGGGTGGATATAGGTCGCGGCCCCGAGTTCGCTGAGGGCTGCCCCCGACGGTCCCGGGATCCGTTCGTCGTTGAGGGTCGCGGGGTGGCCTTCGCCGCCGGTCCAGAGCTTGTCCAGCTCCGGCTGATAGATGGCCCCGAGGATGACGTCGGCATCCGAGGCGGCCCCGGGTGATGCCGTGCCCTCGTGCTTCAAGGCGATCGCGGAGCACCAATACGTGGAGCCGTGCAGGAAATTGTAGGTACCGTCCACGGGATCGATCACCCACGTGCGGCCGCTGCTTCCTGCCACCGAGCTTCCTTCTTCACCCAGGATGCCGTCGTCCGGCCGGCAACGGCGCAGTTGCTCGAGGACGTAGGCTTCAGCCGCATGGTCGGCGGCGGTCACCACGTCCGAAACCGAGGTCTTCCGTTCTCCCTGCAAGCCGCCCATCCGCATCAGCAGGGCAAGTTGCCCGGCTTCGCGGACCAGGGCGGCAGCCAGTTCGTAGTCGTCCAGCGATGGATCAAGTTCTGTGGCGGAGTGCCTGCCAGTGGTCATGGGTCCAGCTTATGTGGCGGGATAATGAATGACATGGCCAAGACCCCCGCCCAACGCATCAAGAAGCATGGCGCCAATGCCGCCGTCCCCCAGCACCACTTGCCGTCGGTGATCAATCCCACCACCCAGCGGTCCCCCGAGAAGGCGCAAAACAACGGCCGCCTCATAGTGATTGCCGGGGTGGTGGCCAGCCTTTTCCTGTTCTGGTACGTGCACCTGCTGACCCTGAACCAGATGACCCAGTTGTCCGGCGGCATGGCCATGCCCGATTCCCTCATCGGCGGGTTCTCCACCGACTACGTCCATCAATTGCATGGCGCCATGACGGACGACGCCCGCGGACAGCTCAGCTACATCCACAAGACCGCGGGAACCTTGTTTCCGCTGATCTTCGGCTTCACCTGGCTTCTGCTGATCGGCACCAATGTGGCCGGAAAGGCACTGCGCTGGGCCTTGTGGGCTGCTCCCCTGCTGTTCGCGGTGGTCCGCTTGTGGAGCAACGTGGCGGTTGACGCTGCGCTGGCATCCGCAACGCCCGACGCCGGCCAGGTGGGTTTGGCGTCCACGCTCACCGTTGCGGGCTGGGTGCTGTTCCTGCTGAGCCTTTTGGCTGGCGGCGCGGCTGTGTTCCTGACGCGGCGTTCCAAGAGCGTCTAACAAAAGCGCCTAACAGGGCCAACGCCCGCCGGGGCTACTCCCGTTCCGGATCAGGCCCTATTCCGAATCAGGCCCCGGGGCGAGCATCTCGCGGGCTTGGAGGGCCCGCTGGTGGGCGCCGGCTTTGTCGAAGCGGTCCGCCGCTTCGACAAAGCTTTCCTTCGCCGCCTGAGGGCTCCCTGTACCGGCTTGGGCCCTCGCCATCAAGAGGTAGACCTCGCCTGCCATCTGCGGCGGCAGTTGGTCAGCGCGGCCCCTGATTTCGTCCAGCAGTTCAAGTGCCGCCCGGGCGTCTCCCGCCAGGTAGTTCCAATGCGCGCGGTTGAGCCGAAGCAGGAGAATTTCCTCTTCGCTGCCGCCGACGACATCCGTGGCGAGCTCTGCCCGTTCTATGCACCGCAGGGTGGCGGCATCTGCCACTTCAGCGGCCAGCCTCATCGCTGCCGATGCCTTGTTGAATTTGGCCCAGACATCAAGGTTCCGGGAAGGCGAGAAGGTCTCCGCGGCCAGCTCGTGATAGTGGAGCCCCTCGTCGACCTTGTCGCAGAGGAATGCCACATTGCCGATGACCCAGTACGCTTTGCCGGCTAACTGGTCATCCATTTCATCGGAGATTCTTTCCGAGAGGGACAGGCACTCTTCCCAAGCCTCCTCCAGCTTGCCGGACTCGCCGAACGCGGCGATCAGTGCCTGCCGGGCATGAACGTCGATTTCCATGTCGGCGTCATCATCGACCAATCCCACTGCCGATGCCGCAGCCGAGGTGGCCATCTCCAGGAGCCCTTCGCCCCGCAGGGAGTTCGCCATCAAGATCAGTGCCCGGGCCCGGCGCTGGGGAGAAGCCACGGCCAACGATGCCTCGGAAAGCGACCTCGCTAGGGCAGTGCTCGCAGCGAAATCACCGGCGTCGAGAAGGTTCTCGGCTTGAAGGAAAGTCATGTTCCACCATCCGGCGGAATCGCCCTCATCAAGGGCAATATCAGC
This sequence comes from Arthrobacter sp. efr-133-TYG-118, assembly GCF_030209755.1. Classification (GTDB taxonomy): domain Bacteria; phylum Actinomycetota; class Actinomycetes; order Actinomycetales; family Micrococcaceae; genus Arthrobacter. Next base: position 2,571 of record NZ_JARVRH010000009.1, read on the forward strand.
AGCCGATCGCGCACCATCGGCAGCCTTGGCGAAGTCGTGGCTAGCCCGGTGCCCTCTCGCCTGCAGTTCCGCGGAGGCGTATGACGGCGCAACCTTCTTTTCTCCCATGGCTCCATTATGTCTCTGGGAACCACGTCTAAGGTGCGGCCGGGCAATTAGCACGATTTTGGGAGATGTGGACAAAGCATTGATGACACGGCGTGTCGTTACTCTTATAATGAGCGTGCTTCACTTCGTTCACTCCAGTCGCATCAGTCACATACCATCAGGAGCTTTCGCATGAAAAGAACTCTCGCCGCCCTCCTCGCGGCAGCAGCAATCTTGCTCGCAGGAATTACCGGCTCGGCAGCAGTGTCCGCCAGCAGCCAGAGCCCCTCGCAGGATTCGTCCATAGCCGTTGGCTGGTGGCCGAACTTTGCACAGGATTCGGCTCAGGCCACCGGCTGGTGGCCGAACTTTGCACAGGATTCGGCTCAGGCCACCGGCTGGTGGCCCAACGCCACCACCCAGGGTTCGCCTCAGGCCACCGGTTGGTGGCCCAACGCCGCCACCAACTCCACCCCCTCCAACTAGCCACACCTGAAAAGGCACCGGACCTGAGGTCCGGTGCCTTTCCGTTGCCTGCCTTTCCATGACTGGAGGAGGCATGCTCAGGTGGCGCGCAGCAGTTCCGCGAATTTTTCTGCTGCCATGGGCCGGCCAAAGTAATACCCCTGGCCACTGGCGCAGCCCAGTCGGGCAAGCTCAGCCGCCTGCTCCGCCGTTTCGATGCCCTCGGCAACGGCCTGCATTCCGCATGCATGAATGAGCTGGAGAACTGCCGCCACAAAGTCCCGTTCCTTGTCGTCCGTGCCCAGGCCTTGGATAAGGGAGCGGTCGATCTTGACCACGTTGACGGGAAGGCTGCGCAGGTAGCTGATGGACGAATAGCCCGTGCCGAAATCGTCGATTTCCAAGCGGATACCCAGACGCCGGAGGCCGGTCAGAGAGTATTTGTCGATGTCGCTGCCGTTCACCGCCATTGACTCCGTCAGCTCGATGACCAGCTTGGATGCCTCCACTCCGGTTTCGGCGAGCACTTCCCGCACATGCTCGATCAGTTCCAAGCTCTGCAATTCGGTTGTCGAAATATTGACGCGCATGCTGAAGTCTTCGTCCACGCCGGGGCCGTCCTGCCACTCGCGCAATTGCTGCATCGCCCGCCGAAGAACCCAATAGCCGAGATCGATGATGATTCCGGTTTCCTCAGCCAGAGGGATGAATGCATCCGGCATCAACAATCCCCTGTCGGGGTGGTTCCACCGCACCAGCGCTTCAGCGCCTTCAATCCGGCCCGAAGCCAACTCGACAACGGGCTGGAAGTGGAGGACCAGCTGATCTGTCCGGATGGCTTCACGCAGCTCGGAGATCATGAGTCCTTGGAGTCGGCGCGCGTACAACAAAGCCGGCTCGAAAACCCTGACGCTGCTCCCCGGCTCGGCCTTTGCCGCATACATGGCCGTATCGGCTTCCATCACGAGGTCGTCCACGGACTGTCCTGGCTCGGCGACCCGGAGCCCGATGCTGGTTCCACAGATGATCCGGACCTCGCCAATGTCGATGCTTTCACCGACGGCTCGGAGGATCCGTTTGGCAACGCCCCGCGCGTGAGCCGCATTGGATTTGGGCATCATGACGGCGAATTCGTCCCCGCCGAGCCTGGCCACCATGTCAGTGTCGCGGACCGCTGCGAGCAGGCGCCTGGCAGTGACCTTCAAGACGGTGTCCCCCGCGCCGTGCCCCAACGTGTCGTTGATCCCCTTAAATGAGTTCAAGTCCAAAACGAGCAATGCGGGTGGGAGCTCGCCCCGTTCGGATTCGACGAGTTCATGGTTCAGCGCCCTTTCGAGTGCCGTGCGGTTGGCCAACTGGGTCAGCGGATCAGTGAGCGCCATCCTTTCGAGTTCGATTTGAGCCTCGCGCAGCATGGCAGTTCGGCTTTCGACCCGTTCCTCGAGCTCCTGGTAGATGGCTTGGAGATCGTCCGCCATGAGGTTGATCCCGGTAATGACGGCAGCCACCTCGTCCCGCGGACCGGAGACCGGGATCCTCGTGCTGAGGTCGCCGTCCGCAATCCGGACCACCCCTTCAACAAGGGCAAGGAGCCGGGGGTCCTGGGGCTCACGATTCACGGTGGTGCTCTCTCAACCAGTCACGGGCTTCCGTCTCGGAGGTGAAGAACTGTCCCGGAAGGGAGCCTGGCTTCGCGCGCAGGAGAAAGTGCGCGATCACCCGGTCCACAGGGCTCTCCCCCAAGAGGGCACAGGCTGAAACGACCACGGAATTCGAGTACGTCAGGCGCGCGTCATCGGTCACGGACAGTACTCCGGTCACCCTGAGCAGAAGCGGAAGCCTCCGTCCGTCCGCAAACATGCGAACGGCTGCTGCGGCCGCCCGCGCCTCCGGCGAGCGGACTACGGTGTTCGGCGGCAGGGTGACTTCGACAATCCCGTCCTCCGCCAAGTCAACGGTGATCTGATCGGCAGGAGCCGGCACGTCTTCGGATGACGCATCCAAAGCATCATCGGGGAGCCTGGAATCCCGGGCGGGGAGTGTCTGGGCGCTCATCGCTGCGTGGCCCGCCGCCGTCGGACGATCGGCCCGTGGGGGTCCATAAGGGCACTACCCGGGAGCTCCGAAGCTGCCCTTATGGGGAATATATCGCCTGCGTGTCCCGGACGACGCAGAACAAGCTGATGAGTCATGGGTCCTATGTTCTGCCGTGTCGATCAATCTAGTCTGGGCCGAGACTGCGTGGAACCCTCAGCCCGACGCCATTCCGGTGAGTGCACTCATGATAGTGCAAAGATTGCCTGCCCGCTGACACGAGGCTACCCGCGAAAACTCAGCGTTTTGCAAGCCGCGCCGCCGTTCGCCGTACTTCCCGAACCCTTTGCGCGACCACTAGCCCGGCGGCGGAAAATCCGATCGTGACCGGATAAGCCATGAGGCGTTCCAAGGTTCCAGGTTCGGGGACATCCATCCTTGTCAGGGCACCGACCACGAGGGCGCCCAGCGTCAACGTCCCGCACGCCACGATGAACCAGCTCATGGCCGTGTGGGGCAGCCAGAGCACCCCTAGGAGCAACAGTGCGAACGCTCCACCGATGAAGAACATGAGGGCGCCCACAAGGTGGAAGGGAGATCCAAGGTCTTCCGGCACAAAACCAACAACCACAGTTCCCAGCCCGGAGATACCCGCCAGGACCCGGACCGCGACGGCGGTGGGCCACGCTCTGCGGTAGGCAGCACCCTGCAGGATGCGCACGCCGGGACGGGCAGCTATGCAGAGGAGCGCCGAACTGAGCAGGAGCGCCCCGAAAAGCATGCCGAGGCCCTGCACCACAAAGGAGGCATTCATGAGCAGATGCAGGGGCGAACAGACGTCGCGGTGCTCGTAGATCCCGCATCTGAGGGCGCCAAGATCGCTGATGAAACCGGTCCGGCGATCGTAGGGCTCGGGACCGCGCCAGGCTTCGATCACCGCCGATTCGGCCACGAAATACTGCACCACGCTCAACTGGGCCCAGCCGCCGATGTTCGAGCGGATGGTGCCCAGGTCCGGGAGGTGGTCGCCGAAGGCGACCGGCGCCGTCATCTGCTCTCTCATGCGGGCCAGCCTAGCGCCAGCGCACCCACGTGCCGCGCCGCCTTTGTCGCCACCCTGCCTGTGCTGCCGGCGTCGGTGTTCGAGGGCTGCCCCGGCAGCTTGTATGCTTGTATGCGTGCCCGGCCAGCGGCTCCCAGGAGCTTCCAGTACGCGCACAGGCCCTCGTAGCTCAGTGGATAGAGCACGGCTCTCCTAAAGCCGGTGTCGTTGGTTCGATTCCAATCGAGGGCACTTGAAAGACCAGCTGCGCGAATCGTCTCCGACGCAAGACCTGCGGGCCTACCTGCTGGGCAGCTGGACCGTGGAACGGTCTCTGTGGGACCGGGCGGGCGGCACCCGCGGTACGTTCACCGGCGTCGTGCGCTATTCAGGAACCCCCGACGGCGGCCTCCTCCTTCGCGAGGACGGCACCATGACGTGGCCCACCCACACGGGCCCGGCCTTCCGCGAATACCTCCTGCGCCCCTCGGGCTCTCCCGCCGCCATGGATGTCTACTTCCCGGACGGGAAACCGTTCCACCGCATGAGCTTCCGCGATCACGCCAACGAGGCCAGCCACTGGTGCGATCCCGATGACTATAAAGTCAATTACCTCTGGGGCGGGCCGGATGCTTTCAGCTACGCCTGGGACGTCCACGGACCGGCCAAGGATTTGCTGCTCGAATCCCGGCTTAGGAGAGCGCAATGACCCGCAACCATCCAGCCAAGGACCTGATAGTCGTCAGCGCGGTCTGCGTGTACGACGACGCCGGACGGCTGCTCACGGTGCGCAAGCGTGGCACGGACAAGTTCATGCACCCCGGGGGCAAGCCCGAACCAGGTGAAACCGCGGCGGAGACGGCATCCCGCGAGCTGGCCGAGGAAGTCGGAATCGACGTCGACCCGGCCGATCTGGAGCCCTTGGGGAGCTGGCTCGCCATCGCCGCCAACGAGGCCGCCACGGATATCCAGGCTACCGTCTTCACTGCACCAGGCATGTGGGAGGCCCATCCTTCGGCCGAGATCGCAGAGATCCGCTGGTTGGATCTCTCTGCTGAACTTCCGGACGATTTGGCTCCACTCCTGACGGACCATGTCCTGCCCCTGCTCGCGAAAAAGTAAGGCCTTCCCGCACCTGGACAATGCTGCGGGTGACACAGCCTGAAGTTCCCTGTTTTCCCATGAAAATCCGGTGAGAACTGGCTATAGTGATCGCACAGTTTGTTTTAACTTGATACAGGCTGCATTGTCAGATCCAGCTGGGGGATCGCATGCAATCTCTTGAACAGCGCCGACGCGCCTGGGGAGACGTCGGCGCGGAAGTCCGCGGAGAACGGACGCAGTTCCGTGACACTCCTGCGGAGGTCAAGGCCTACTCGACGGCGGGAATGGCCGGCTGGGCGGCGCAACTGGGTTCTCCCGCGCCCGAGGCTCCGCGTTCCCGCAGAATGGCCAGGACCGGTGGGATAGCTGCGATCGCAGCGTTGTTGCTCTACCTGACGTGGCGGATCGCATTCACCATGCCGCTTGGCGGCGGGGATCTTGTCATTGCGTGGACGCTGGTGACGTTTGAGGCCCTTCCGCTGATGGGGCTGGTCCTGAAGTCCATCACGCTGTGGAACATCGACTGTTATGCGCCGGAGCCGGTTGCCGAACCACCCAATGGCATGAGGGTCGCCGTGTTGATCCCCACGTACAACGAACCCGTTGAGGTCCTTGCCCCCACCATCGCTGCGGCCTGCGCCCTTAAGCCGAGCCACGAAACGTGGGTGCTGGATGACGGAAGCCGCCCGTGGGTTGCGGAGATGTGCGCATCGTTCGGTGCAAGGGTCGTCACCCGCACCGAGCATGACCATGCCAAGGCGGGCAACATGAACCACGCACTGGAGCTCATGGCCGCAGAGGAAGCGGCCGGCAAGGACGCAATTGACATCATTGCCGTGCTGGACTGCGACCACGTACCGCTGCCGACGTTCCTGACAGCCACCCTGGGATGGTTCGCGGACGAAAAGATTGCGCTCATCCAGGGGCCGCAAGCGTTCTACAACTCCGGAGCCTTCGACGACGACGGCATCTCAGGCGAACAGGGCTTGTTCTTCAACGTCCTGATGCCTTCGCGCAACGTTCCCGGCGCAGGGCCGTTCTGGTGCGGCTCAACCTCGCTGCTGCGCATGAAGGCGCTCCGCGAGGTAGGCGGGGTGGCCACCGAGACGATCACCGAGGACATGCACACGACCCTCAAGCTCATCCGGTGCGGATGGAAGACCGTCTACCACCACCAGACCCTGGCTGTGGGCCTGGCTCCGGCGACAGCGGATCAATACCTGCTGCAGCGCCGACGTTGGGGCATGGGCGCGATGCAGATCCTGACGTACGAGCGCCTCTGGGCTGCCAAGAGCTGGATGACCTGGCGAAACTTCCACGAATACATCAATGGAACTTTATGGTGGCTTGAGGGCATTGCCACTTTGATTGTATTCATCATTCCCATGGCGGTCATGGTCTCAGGCGCCCAGACCTCCACCGCCGGGCCGGTGGAGTTCACGCTTGCCTTCGCAGCCATGTTCTGGGTCCGTTTGTGGGGCGCCAAGAGACTCATGCGCCACCAGATCCACTGGCCGACGGCGTTCGCCCTACGGATTTTCCGGGTTCCCGTTGGGATGGCTTGCCTTTGGTGGCTCGTTTCCCGGAAGTCCTTGGAGTTTCAAGTCACCCCGAAAGGGGCGACGGAACTTCGACTCCGTGGACGGGCCCCGCGGATCCTCGTTGCGCTGATCGTCATCGTGGCCGCGATTATTCTCTATGCGACCGCCGGAGTCTTCGGCTGGGTGCCTTGGCGGACAAGTCCGGGTTCCACCATTGCCGCCGGCGCCTGGCTGGTTCTGGCCGGGGTTGTCTTGGTGCTGGGAACACTCCGGATCAGAGCCGCCGAATTCGCCACATCACGCAGGAGCGCCCACAGGGTCACAGTCAAGGTACCTGTCACGATCGAGGGCGTCGCAGGAGAATTGCTTGACATCTCCATGGGAGGCGCCGCAGTTCGAGTAGAGGCCGACGCGCTGCCCGAGGCCGGTCGCGTTCACCTCGCGCTGCCTGGGGCTGCACCGATTGCCCTGGACATCGTTCGGGTCTGGTCCACGTCGAGGGAAGGCCGCATGGCGTCTCTGCGGGTGCGCGACGGCGACTGGAACGCGTATCGAGGCCTCGCACTCTGGCTGTTCCATACTCCCGATGATGTCCTGCCCGGCTTTCCCCCTGGCGTCCCTGCCGTCGCAACCCGGGAGTCGGCATGAGCGTCCTCAGCCTGCGCAAGCCCACCCTGGCCTGGACAGTTGTCGTCACAGCTGCGGCGGTGGCCGTCCTGGCAACGGTCCTCGGGGCAAACCAAGGGACGTCCGTGGCGCAGTCAGCCGGGGACCTCGCCATCCTGGCAGCCGCGCTGCTCGCCACAGTCAGTTGTGCCCGGGCAGCACGGCGCAAAGACGAAAGCTCCCGTGCGTGGCGGGTCATGGCTTTTGCCACCTTGCTTTGGACCATCGGCCAAGCAATCTGGACCTTTTTTGGGTTGACGCTCGACCATGACTATCCCTACCCCTCCCTAGCCGACGCCGCCTTCGTCGGCTATTCGATCCCGGCCGGGATTGCCCTCTACTTGTTCCCGCGTCCCCGGGTTTCCCGGGTTGCTTTCGTGCGCGCACTCCTGGATTCGGCAGTGATTGCCTCCGCTGTGCTGTTCATGAGCTGGGCCACCGTCCTCGGTTCCATGTACAGGGCGGAAGGCCAGGAAACCCTCGCCCATCTCACCGGCTTGGCCTATCCCGTTGCCGATATCGTGATGGTCTCCATAGTCCTCATGCTCACCATGCGGAGGGCGCCGGGAGAACGCCTCAGATGGGTCTGCCTCGGTGGCGGGCTCCTCGTCCTGGCGATCACTGACAGTACCTATGTGAAGCTGACCTCCGACAACATCACGGGGCTCACCGGGACTCCCCTCGCGGCTGGCTGGATCGCAGCCTTCCTGCTGATTGCCCTCGCCCCACTGGTCCCCTACGCCCCCCGTCCCCGGACGGACCGGCGCCTCTACACCCTGGCGTTGGAGCTCCTCCCCTACGTCCCCGTCTTCGGTGCGGTCATGGTGGCACCCATACGCGTCGGGCGTCCCAGCGACCCCTTCCTCCAGACCGTGGGACTTACCGTGTTGGCCCTGGCCATCACCCGCCAGATCCTCATGATCCTGGAGAACATCAACCTCACGCGGGATCTTGAATCCAAAGTTGCCGAGCGCACCTCGGAACTCGAAGGCTTGGGCGCGATCGTCAACTCTTCGGCAGATGCCATTGTGGGCAAGACCCTGGACGGCGTCGTGACCAGCTGGAATCCCGGAGCCGAACGGATCTACGGATACAGCGCCGCGGAGGCAATCGGCAGGAATGTTTCCTTCATCATTCCGGACGAGCTTCAGGACGAGGAAAAAGAACTCTTGGCAGCCATCAGGGCCGGCGGGGAAACCCACAGCTACGAAACGGCACGGGTCCGCATCGACGGTTCCATCGTTCCCGTCTCGCTGACAATGTCCCCGATCCGCGGAACGGGCGGCATCCGCGGAGTCGCCACGATCGCCCAGGACATCACGGAACGCAGGATCGCCCAGGCCGAGTTGGTGACCGCCCGGGAAGCCGCCGAGGAAGCCAGCCGCTTGAAGTCGGAGTTCCTCGCGACCATGAGCCATGAGATCCGCACACCGATGAACGGTGTGATCGGGCTGACCGGCTTGTTGCTGGACACCACCTTGGAGGAAACCCAGCGCCAATATGCCGAGGGCGTCAAGGGCGCGGGCGAAGCCCTGCTGACCCTGATCAATGACATTCTGGACTTCTCGAAACTCGAAGCCGGCAAGGTCGACCTGGATCCCGCGCCCTTCAATCCACGCACCCTGGTGGAGGAACTCGCAGTCCTCCTCGCCGAAACCGCACAGGCCAAAGGCCTGGAGCTGATTGCGTACTGCCGGCCGGAAGTTCCGGCGATGCTGGTAGGCGACGCCGGCCGCATCAGGCAGATCCTGCTCAATCTGGCCTCAAACGCAGTGAAGTTCACTCCCTCAGGGGAAGTCGTCATTAGCGTGAAGCTCGTTGAGCAAGAATCCGCGAACGCGCGGGTACGCTTCGAAGTCCGTGACACCGGGATCGGGATCGAGGCGGCAGACCATCTCAGGCTCTTCGAGTCGTTCTCGCAGGCCGATGCCTCAACCACCCGGCGGTACGGCGGAACCGGCCTTGGACTGGCGATTTCGCGGAGGCTTACCGAGGTGATGGGCGGCGAGATCGGGGTGGACAGTTCCTTGGGCAACGGCAGCACTTTCTGGGCCACCCTTCCCTTGGCAGTGAGCGGGCCTGCCGCAGCTCCGCCGTCGATCTCGCCCGAGCAACTAACGGGACTCCGGGTCCTGGTGGTGGACGACAACTCGACCAACCGGCTGGTGCTGCAGGCGCAATTGGCGGGCTGGCGGATGAATCCGGAGGCTGTCGGCGACGCCCAACAGGGCTTGGACCGTTGCCGCGAGGAGGCCGCCGCCGGACGTCCCTTCGACATTGCGGTGCTGGACATGTGCATGCCCGACATGAACGGCTTGGAGCTGGCCCACAAACTGAGCACCGACGTCGCGCTCGCATCCACGCGGATCATCATGCTGACGTCCACCATGAATGTGGACAAAGCCGAACTCGTGGCCGCCGGGGTCCAGGAATGGTTGACGAAGCCTGTGCGCAGCTCCGAGTTCTATGACCGCCTCATGCGTCTCGTCGCGACACGTCCGATCGCGGCTCCCGCGGTTTCTCCCGCAATCCCGGTGACCATCAGCCAACCTTCGCGCGGCCTGATTTTGGTCGTCGAGGACAACGAGGTCAACCAGCTCGTGGCCCGCAGCATGGTTGCGAAGCTCGGGTACGAGGCCGACGTCGTCGCTGACGGCAGCGAAGCAGTCGCCGCGACTGCGGCAACAGAGTATGCCGCCGTCCTGATGGACTGCCATATGCCCGTCATGGACGGATTCGAGGCAACCAAGGCCATCCGTGCCCGGCACGATGGCCGCAAGAGGCTCCCCGTCATTGCCATGACCGCAGGCGCGCTGGATGAGGACCGTGAGCGCTGCCTTGCGGCCGGCATGGACGACTATCTGACCAAACCGGTGGACGTGGAAAAATTGGACCAGGTCCTCTCACGATGGATACCCGAAACCCCGAAGGAAAGTGCCGGACCCGCGCTCGACCCCGCGAGGCTGGAAACGCTGCGTGACCTCGGCCCGGACGACGGACTGGGGTTGCTGCCGGCCGCCGCCCACGCCTTCAGGCAGGACATCCAACCGAGCCTGCAAGCACTCCGCCGGGCTTTGGACAACGGAAGCGGAGACACTTTCAGGCAAGTGGCCCACAAATTGAAAGGCGCCGCGGCCAACATCGGGGCCGCCCGCGCGGCCCGGATGTGCGAGGAATTGGAACGTGGCTCATCAAGCGGCAAGCCTGTCGATCCCGCACTCCTGGCTGCCCTTGAAGCCGAACTTGACCTCGTTGACAAAGCGTTGGACCACGCCCTGTCGGTGGCCTCGTGAAGGTCCTGGTGGCGGACGACGACTTCGGTTCGCGTCTCGTGGCGAAGGCGGCAGTGGAGCAGTCCGGCCACGAATGCATCGTGGCCGCGGACGGCAGCTCCGCCTGGGAGATGTACAGGCAACACCGGCCGCAAGTCGTCGTGACTGACCTGATGATGCCCGGGCTCAACGGACTGGAGCTCTGCCGCGCCATCCGCTCCGCGGAAGAGGACTCCTACACGTACCTTGTCCTTGTCACCTCGAAGGATTCACGTGAGGACGTGGTCGCGGGCATGCAGGCCGGTGCTGATGACTACGTGGCCAAACCGCTTGACCCGTTCGCCTTGCATACCCGGCTGTTGGTGGCGCAAAGGGTGACTTCGCTGCACGCGGATCTTGCACGCTACCGTGCCGCGCTCGCCGAACAAGCCCGCACCGATCCCCTGACGAAGCTCCATAACCGGCTGAAGCTCTCCGAGGACCTGGAACAGCTGCACCACACAAGCGCCCGCTACGGAACGGACTACAGCCTGGCGATCTGCGACGTGGACAATTTCAAGAGATACAACGACCTTTACGGCCACCAAGCCGGTGACCTCGCCTTGCAGTCAGTTGCGGCCTCGCTTGCCGGCGAAGGGCGCGAAAGCGACGGAATCTACCGCTTCGGCGGGGAGGAGTTCCTCTTCCTGCTGCCGGGCCAGACGGTATCCGGAGCGGAGACAAGGCTCGCTCGCGCCCTTGAGGCCGTGCGGGACCTGGGCATTGCGCATTCAGGCAACCCCTCGGGCACCCTGACCTTGAGCGCCGGTCTCTCGGCCTTTGTGCCCGACCACCGGGTCAGCAGCGAACGGCTCCTCAAAGAAGCCGACATGGCGTTGTACACCGCCAAGTCCGCCGGCCGGAACCGCGTGGAAGTTGCACCGGAAGTTCGTCAACACACCCGGAGCTGAGAATCCGGCCACGGGGAGACGCCCCCGGGTCTACAGCTCCGGAACAGCTTCCTGGGCCACGGCTGTCGCCTCCGCGAACTGCGTGTTGTACAGCTCCGCGTAGCGCCCGTCCGCGGCGAGGAGCTCTGCGTGCGTACCACGCTCAACGATCGATCCGTCCTCCACGACCAAGATGACATCGGCGGCCCGGATGGTGGAGAGCCTGTGGGCGATCACGACGGCGGTGCGTCCCTCGAGTGCCTCGCCCAAGGCCGCCTGGACGGCGGCTTCACTCGTGGAATCCAAGGCCGCCGTGGCTTCGTCGAGGATGACGACCCTCGGTTGGGCGATGAGGAGGCGTGCGATGGTGAGCCGTTGGCGTTCCCCGCCGGAAAGGCGGTAGCCGCGCTCCCCCACCACGGTCTCCAAGCCATCCGGCAAGGAGCGGACCATCGCTTCAAGCCGGGCGCGCCGGAGCACGTCCCACATTTCCTCGTCCGTCGCTCCGGGCCGGGCCAGCCGCAAGTTGGAGGCGATGCTTTCATGGAAGAGGTGCCCGTCCTGCGTGACCATGCCCAGGGTCGCCCGGAGGGAATCGAACGTGACGTCCCGGACATCCAGGCCGGTCCCTTGACCGCGGCCGCCCAAGCGCACGGCGCCGGAGTCGACGTCGTACAGGCGGGACAGCAGCTGGGCGACAGTGGACTTGCCCGCGCCGGAAGACCCCACGAGCGCCACGGTTTGACCGGGCTCCACGCGGAAGCTGATTCCGTGCAGGACCTCTTCGCCGCCGCGGGTATCAAGCGTCGCCACTTCCTCCAGCGACGCAAGGGACACCTTGTCCGCGGACGGATAGGCGAAGCGGACGTCGTCGAACTCCACCGCAACGGGTCCCGAAGGCACCGCGACGGCGTCGGGCTTCTCCTGGATGAGCGGCTTAAGGTCCAGGATCTCGAAGACCCGTTCGAAGCTGACCAACGCGCTCATGACCTCCACGTGGGCACTGGACAGCGCGGTGAGCGGCGCATAAAGGCGGGTGAGCAGCAGGGCCAGCACGACGACGTCGCCCGCCGCCAGCTGCCCGCTCAGCGCAAGCCAACCGCCCAGTCCGTAAACGAGCGCGAGGGCCAGGGCGGAAACGAGCGTCAGCGCGGTGATGAAGGTGAACTGCAACATGGCGGTGCGGACACCAATGTCCCGCACGCGGCCGGCGCGCAGGGCGAACTCGGCGGATTCCTCGTCAGGGCGGCCGAACAGTTTGACGAGCGTGGCGCCGGGTGCGGAGAAGCGCTCCGTCATTTGGGTCCCCATGGCCGCGTTGTGGGATGCGGCTTCACGACGGAGGTCGGCAAGCTTGGAACCCATGCGGCGTGCGGGGATGAGGAAGATCGGCAGCAGCACCATCGCCAGGACCGTGACCAGCCAGGAGGTGTTGAGCATGACCACAAGGGTCAGGGCCAAGGAGACGACGTTGCTCACCACTCCGGAGAGGGTGCCCGCGAAGGCCGATTGTGCTCCGATGACGTCGTTGTTGAGCCGGCTGACGAGGGCCCCGGTACGGGTCCGGGTGAAGAAGGCGATGGGCATGCGCTGCACATGGTCGAACACCCGTGTCCGCAGATCAACGATCACGCCTTCGCCGATCACGGAAGACAGCCACCGGGTCAGCAGGCCCACCCCGGCGTCGGCGACGGCCACGGCAGCGATGAGCGCGGCCAGCCCGATCACGACGTCCACGCCCGCATGGGCGATGAGCGCGTTCACCACCTTGCCGGCCAGCACCGGGGTGGCCACAGCAAGGAATGCACCGGCGATGGAGGCCAGCACGAAGGCGATCAGCTTGTTGCGGTGCGGTTTCGCGAAAGCGAGGACGCGCTTGATGGTTTCCCGCGAGAACGGCTGGGAGCCGCTCTTGGCGCGGGTGATGTTGTAGAGCGAGCGCCAGGCGACGCCATCCATGCTCATGGCTTGTGATTCCCCATTCCGGAAGTGTGGTGCAGTTCGGTCACGGTGCCGTTGTCAAGGTGCCAGCGGGAGTCGAGCCGGACGTTTTCGAGCAAGCGGCGGTCGTGCGTGACCAGCAGGAGCGCGCCGTCGTAGCCGTCGAGCGCTTCCTCAAGCTGCTCGATCGCGGGCAGGTCGAGGTGGTTGGTGGGTTCGTCGAGGACCAGCAGGTTGACGCCGCGGGCCTGCAGCAGCGCGAGCGCCGCGCGAGTGCGTTCGCCCGGGGACAAGGAATCCACGGTCCGGGAGGTGTGGTCCGCTTTGAGGCCGAATTTGGCCAGAAGGGTGCGGACATCCGCGGAGTTCCATTCGATCAGGACGGATTCGACGGCGTCTGCCAGGGTGAGGTGCCCCGCCAGCAGTCCGCGGGCTTGGTCGATCTCGCCGATCGCCACGGATGCACCCATGGAGGCGTCTCCGGCGTCGGGCTGTTGAAGCCCGAGCAGCAGCCGCAGGAGGGTGGACTTTCCTGCGCCGTTGGGTCCGGTGATGCCAATGCGTTCGCCGGCGTTGAGCTGGAGATTGACCGGTCCCAGCGTGAAGTCGCCTTGGTGTGCCACGACGTCGCGCAAGGTTGCGACGACGGAGCTGGAGCGCGGAGCCTGGCCGATGCTGAACTGCAGCTGCCATTCCTTGCGCGGCTCTTCCACCTCGTCAAGCCGGGCGATGCGGGACTCCATCTGACGGACTTTCTGGGCCTGCTTTTCCGAGGACTCAACGCTCGCCGCCCTGCGGATTTTGTCGTTGTCAGGGCTCTTCTTCATGGCGTTGCGTACGCCCTGCGAGCTCCATTCGCGCTGCGTCCTGGCCCGCGACACGAGGTCCGCCTTGGTGTTGGCGAATTCCTCGTAGCGTTCGCGGGCGTGCCGCTTTGCCACCGCCCGCTCTTCGAGGAAGGAATCGTAGCCGCCGTCGTAGACCGCCACGCTGTTCTGGGCCAGGTCCAGTTCCAGCACCTTGGTAATGCAGCGCGCCAGGAACTCACGGTCATGCGAGACCAACACGGCACCGCCGCGAAGGCCTTGGACGAATGATTCAAGGCGGGCGAGTCCGTCGAGGTCCAGGTCATTGGTGGGCTCGTCGAGGAGCACGACGTCGAATCGGCTCAGCAGGAGCGCCGCCAACGCAACGCGGGCGGCCTGTCCCCCGGACAAGCCCGTCATGAGCGCCTCCGGACCGGATTCCAGGCCGAGTTCCGCCAACACCGCGGGGATCCGGTCCTCCAGGTCCGCGGCACCCGATGCCATCCAGCGGTCAAAAGCCAAGGAATACGCGTCGTCGGCATCCGCGGTCCCGGCTGCGAGCCCCTCCGCGCCTGCCTCCATCTCGGCCGTGGCCTGGGCGCAACCCGTGCGGCGGGCAATGTAGGCGGCTACCGTTTCGCCGGGGGTGCGTTCGTGTTCCTGGGGCAGCCAGCCCACAAAGGCGTCGCTGGGAGCGAGGCTGACCGTACCCTCTTGGGGGCGGTCAGCTCCTGCGAGGATGCGCAGCAGGGTGGATTTCCCGGCGCCGTTGGCGCCGACGACACCCACGACATCTCCAGGAGCGACGGTGAGGGAGAGCTTCGAGAACAAGGTGCGGTGACCGTGGCCGCCGGAGAGCTCTTTGGCGACAAGCGTTGCAGTCATTGGTCTATCCTCTCACTGCTCCGCTCTTGAGCGGAAAGGCCGGCCACGCGAAAAAGGGCGGCCGTGCGAAAACCCTGCCGTGCGAGAAGACCGGGGCATGGAAGAACCCGCTGGTCCGTACTTGGGGGGTGTGCGGACCAGCGGGTTCGAGAATCAAGCATAATTCAATGTGCCCGCATCGTAAAATCAACCTCGCAGTCCTTGCAGGAACCGTCTACCAGAAAGTGGTTCATGTCCCTCCCTTCCAAGGCGTTCCAACGCTGGCTGCACGGGATTGCCCCGAACACCAGCACGGCCGATGTCTGCCGCTTTTCGGGAGTGAAACGCACCACGCTAGCCCAGCAATTGGTCCGCGGCAAGGTGGCCGAGAGTTCACTCGTGAGCATCAGCCGGGCCTTCGACATGAATCCCTTCGATGCATTGGCACAATTCGAGGCATACGCGGCGCTTCGCGGGACCCCGGTTCCCCCCACTGACGCGGAACTCGTCAGCCAGGTCTCCACCATGGATCTGCTGCGCGCAGTCGTCGAGCGCTCGGAGTCCCGGGACGGCGTCCCGCCCTTGGTCCTTGCGGAGACCCCGCACCCGAGTTCAGTCAGGAACTGGGTGGACGCGATCGACGACGGCGAGCTCCGCCACCGGGTGAGCGGCGCCACGGGGATCGCACCGCAGAACTTCTCCGCGCACCTGACAGCCAACCGTTTGCCCCCGGAACTGGCCTTGGCGACGTCCCGGGCGGCCGGCGTCGGACCGGCCGGAGGCCTCGTGGCCAGCGGCCTCGTCACCGAAGCCGAGGCGGGATGGGCCCCCGGGGCGCGGCGGGAGGCACTGGACAGGATGACAGAAGGCGAACTGGCCCTATTGGCCGGGGAGCGGCTGCAGGCCCTCGGCAAGGCCCTGCGCCGCCATGAGCATGAGCTCGACCACACGAACAGAATCTGGGAGAACCTGGGATGACCACCGTATTGGCGTGGGCCACGCTCTCCATTTGCCTCGTTTTGACGGCCATTCGCATTCCCAGCGCCGTCCGGGGCGAGAACCGGATGATGTTCGTCCTGTTCGCACTGATTACCCTCGACATCCTGCTCAGCATCGAGGGTCCATACTTGTTGATCGACGGGTGGCTGGGCAACTTCAACCTTTGTAACCTGCTGCTTAGGTTCATGCTCTATGGAACGTTCCTGCTTATGGGCATCAAGGTGGCGAGGGCCTTTGCTTCACCCGGCGGGGAACGTGCCATCCGGGGGCCCATCGGCTTGGCCGTTTTGGGAGCCACCGCGGTCCTCACGGCTTTCTTTTTCTTCTCGATGGACACCTCGGACTCCACTGTTGGCCTCAATGACCTGGACCCGGGGCCAGCCCTGGATACTTATGCGGCCTTGGGCAGGTTCTACCCGGGCTACGTTGCCGTATGCCTCATCCCGGGCATGTGGCGGTCCGTTCGAAGCTCGGGCCCCGCGCTGCTCCGGGCCGCCTCCGCTACATTGCTCCTGGGCCTCGGTTTGCTGATCCTGTCGCAGGTCTTTCCGCTCATCCCGCTATCCAATACGTGGCTGCGGCCGCTCATCAACTACTCTGCCGCTTTGGCGACTGCGCTTGGCTTGGGAGGCATCTGGCTGTCCAAAATCGTTGCCAGCCGGACTCGCCGCACGGTAACGTAAAAACATACCGCGTAACCTCTTTCATAAATCCATTATATCGTGCCATAATTATGAATGTGTGAAGGCGACGCAGCCTGACCTTTGAATCAATGAACGGGTTTCCAAGGTTCGTGGCGCGTGCGGGAGCACTTTTGGGGGGATGAGTGGTGGCGGGCTGTTGGGGACCGCCCCCACTCAGCCTTTTTAAGCGTCCTTCCGTGTAGGCCCGCAGCAACCGGGCACGGTCCCGTGACTAAGATGGCTTTCATGAAGAGCCTGCCCACTCACCGCATCGCACTGTCCGCAACACTTGCCGCCGTCGCGCTGGCACTGTCCGCTTGCGGCGGCGGTTCCTCGCCGTCGTCGACGTCGGGTGGAGACACTTCGCTGTCCGCCATCAAGTCCAAGGGCGAGATCGTCATCGCCACCGAAGGCACCTACCGGCCGTTCAGCTTCCACGAGAACGGGGCCGGTCCCCTCACGGGCTTCGACGTCGAAATCGCCCAGGCCGTCGCCGGCAAGCTCGGAGTAAAGGCAACCTTCCAGGAAACCCAGTTCGATGGCATCTTCGCGGGCCTTGATTCCAAGCGCTTCGACACTATCGCCAACCAGATCTCCATCAACCCTGAGCGCACGGCCAAGTATGACTTCTCGGCCCCATACACGATCTCCAATGGCGTCGTCGTGACCAAGTCGGACAACAACTCCATCAACAGCTTCGCCGATCTCAAAGGCAAGACCACCGCCCAGTCATTGACCAGCAACTTCTACAAGATGGCAGTTGACGCAGGCGCCAACGTCCAGTCCGTCGAAGGCTGGGCACAAGCCGCCACCTTGGTCCGACAAGGCCGCGTCGACGCAACCGTCAACGACAAGTTGACCTACCTTGACTACGCCAAGAGCACCCCGGACTCCGGCTTGAAGATCGCCGCAGAGACCACGGACAAGACGCAAAGCGCCATGGTCTTCCGCAAGGGATCCACCGAGCTCAAGGCCGCAGTGGACAAAGCGCTCACGGACCTTCGAGCCGATGGCACCCTCGCCAAGATCTCCCAGAAGTACTTCGGCGCAGACGTTACCAAGTAGCCGGCGGCCAAACAGATGACCTTCAACTGGGACCTCGTCTGGAGTTCCTTCGGGCCAATCATCGGCGGCGCAGTCACCGGAACCATCCCCCTGACCCTGGCGTCTTTCGCCATTGGCCTGGCGTTGGCGCTGCTCGTTGCCCTCTTGCGCCTGAGCCCCAACAGGCTGCTCTCGGCCGTCGCGCGCTTCTACGTCTCCGTGATCCGGGGGACTCCCCTCCTGGTGCAGCTGTTCGTGATCTTCTATGGCCTCCCGAGCCTCGGCGTGAAGCTGGAGCCGTGGCCGAGCGCCATCATCGCGTTTTCCCTCAATGTGGGCGGCTACGCGGCCGAGGTCATCCGCGCAGCGATCCTGTCCGTGCCCAAGGGCCAGTGGGAGGCAGGGCACACCATCGGAATGTCGCGGCCGCAAACGCTCGTGCGGATTATCCTCCCGCAAGCGGCCAGGGTCTCGGTGCCCCCGCTGTCCAACACCTTCATTTCCCTTGTGAAGGACACCTCGCTGGCTTCACTCATCCTCGTCACCGAGCTTTTCCGCAATGCCCAGCAGATCGCCGCGTTCAGCCAGGAATTCATGATCCTGTACCTCGAATCCGCCTTGGTCTATTGGGTCATTTGCCTCGTCCTCTCCACGGGCCAGTCCGCCCTGGAGCGTAGATTGGACCGTTATGTCGCCCACTGAGCCCAGCAACGCCCCCCAGGGGAACTCCGGGCTGGTGTTGTCGGCCCGGGACCTCGCCAAAGCCTTCGGCAGCAACGTGGTGCTGCGCGGCATCGACATCGATGTCCGCCGCGGACAGGTGGTCGCCTTGATCGGGCCCTCCGGTTCGGGAAAGACCACAGTCCTGCGCTCGCTCAACGGCCTCGAAGTGCCCGACGCCGGCACGGTCACCTTCGGGGACGCCGACGCCGGTACAGTCCGCGGATCCGGCGCAGGACTGACCCTCGATTTCGCCGGCCCAGTGGGCAAGCGCGAGATTGCCGCCCTCCGGGACCGCAGCGCCATGGTGTTCCAGCACTACAACCTGTTCCCGCACATGACGGTGCTCAAGAACATCATCGAGGGACCGCTGCAGGTCCAGAAGCGCCCCCGGGCGGAAGTAGTGGAGGAGGCCGAGCGGCTCCTCGCCCGGGTTGGCCTCGCGGACAAACGCGATGCCTACCCCTTCGAACTGTCAGGCGGCCAGCAACAACGCGTGGGAATCGTGCGCGCCTTGGCCCTCAAACCCCAACTGCTGCTCTTCGACGAGCCCACCTCTGCCCTGGACCCGGAACTCGTGGGTGAAGTGCTGGGTGTCATCAAGGAACTTGCCGACGAAGGCTGGACCATGGTGATCGTGACGCACGAGCTCGCCTTCGCCCGCCAGGTTGCCGATGAAGTCATCTTCATGGACGGCGGCGTGGTGGTGGAACGAGGGCCGGCCGCGGAGGTCTTGCGGGAGCCCCGGGAGGAACGCACCAAGCAATTCGTCAAGCGCCTCCAACACGACGTCTGAGGCCCAACTGACTCGCATTAGTTGTCGTTTTGGGCCCTCAAAACGACAACTACTGCGAGTCAGTTGGGTGGGTGGGCACTAACTCAGCGGATGAAACGCAAGGTCACCAACTGGAACGGGCGCAGGGTCAATTCGGCGGCACCCGCTCCGGGCGTTACTCCGGGAGCCTCAACGGGGCGCTCCAGGAGGTCCACTGATTGCACCATCCGTGATTCGAAGTTGGCTGTGATGAGGCCCGTGGAGCGTTCACCCAGCGATTCGTAAAGCCTCACGATGACATCTCCGGAGCCGTCCTCGGCGAGCTTGACGGCTTCGATGACCAGCGCTTGGTTGAACACCGTGAAGAGCGGCTCCACAGGATTCGCGCCCGCCAACAGCCTCGGTTTAAGGTTGGTCCGGTAGCCCTCTTCCACGGCGCCGCCGATGCTGGCGCCGGGCCGGATGCTCAGATCCAGGACGTGCACACCGAGGTCGGCCCGGGGGTCCGGGAACTTGGGCGCCCGCAGCAGTGACACACGGACGTTAGTGGTGGTTCCGCCGTCCTCGCGGATGGTCCGGGTGACGTCATGCCCGTAGCTTGACGCATTGGAGATGGCGACGCCGTAACCCGGCTCTGCCACGTGGATCCAGCGGTGGGCGCAGAATTCGAACTTGGCAGCTTCCCAGGACGTATTGGTGTGGGTCGCCCGGAATACGTGACCGAACTGGGTCTCCGAGGCGGATCGGTCGGCACGGACATCCAGGGGGAACCCGATCTTCAGGAGTTTCTCGTGTTCCTGCCAGTCCACCGTGGTGGAAATGCCGAGGGATTCCGCGCCCGCTTCGAGGGAAATGCGCTGCGTGATGGTGGAGGAGCCGACAGTCCGCTCCACCACGACGACGGCGTCCCAGCCTGCTCTTTCCAGCGTCACCGATCGCGCCTCGACTACGGAGACGACGTTCCGGCGGTAGAACTCGTCGATGTCCCAGGCATCCCATTCGTTGGGCGTGTCCCGGTGAAGCTCAAGGTGGTTGCCGAACATCCCGGGAGCAATGGCTTCGCGGCCGCTTGCGTAATCCGAGAGGGAGGTGAGCAATCCGTTGGCGTCCAGCACCGCGCGGATGATGCCGTTGTCCAGAACATAACCGCCGGCGCGTTCTGTGACGTTGACCGGATTATCCTCGTGAACCGCTTCCGCGGCGGCGAGCGCGGGAACCCCGCTGCGCTCATGCGGGGCCGCATTGAGCAGGAAGATGGTGTCTCCCTCGCCCAGTAGGGCCGAAGCGGCATCCGCGATGATGCCTTCCAGCTCCCGGGCAATCGCGGCATAGTTCCGCTCCGCATCCTGGTGGACCCACGCGATGGCGCTGCCCGGCAGGATGTCGTGGAACTGCTGCAACAGCACAAGCCGCCACAAGCGCTTGAGGTCCACCGCAGGATAGGTGAACGAACCGGCCGTCCGTACTGCCGCCGTCGAGCACCAAAGCTCGGCCTCGCGCAGCAGGTGCTCCGAGCGGCGGTTCCCCTGTTTGGTGTTGGCCTGGCTCGTATAGGTGCCCCTGTGTAGCTCGAGGTACATCTCCCCCACCCAGACCGGGAGGTTGTGGTACTCGGCCTCGGCCTGCTTGAAGAACTCTTCGGCGGTTCCCATGCGCACCTTCGGCGAGCCTTCCAGGTCCGCCGTCCGGTGGGCTGCGGCAACCATTTCGCGCGTTGGTCCGCCGCCGCCGTCGCCGTAACCGAAGGGGACCAGCGAAATGGTGCCCCGGCCGTGTTCCCGGTAGTTGCGCTGGGCATGGGCGAGTTCGCGGCCGTGGAGCTCGGAGTTGTAGGTGTCCACGGGTGGGAAGTGGGTGAAAAGCCGCGTGCCGTCGATGCCCTCCCAATTGAAGGTGTGGTGCGGCATCTTGTTGACCTGGTTCCAGGAGATCTTCTGGGTCAGGAACCACCGGGAACCCGCGGACTTGACGATCTGCGGGAGGGCCCCGGAATATCCGAAGGAGTCAGGGAGCCAGGCTTCCTGGCAGTCGACGCCGAACTCCTGAAGGAAGAAGCTCTTGCCCTCCACGAATTGGCGGGCCATGGCCTCGCCGCCGGGCATGTTGGTGTCCGATTCCACCCACATACCGCCAACCGGCACGAATTGCCCGGCCTTTACTTTCTCCCGAATCCGGATGAAAAGCTCAGGATAGAACTCCTTCATCCATGCCAATTGCTGCGCAGAGGAGCAGGAGAAGACGAAATCGGGGTTCTCATCCATGAGGGCGACAACGTTGGAGAACGTGCGGGCGCATTTGCGGATGGTTTCACGGACCGGCCAGAGCCAGGCCGAGTCAATGTGCGCGTGGCCGGTGGCCAGAAGTTCGTGGGCCGAGGCGTAAGCGGGCCGGCTCAAGACCTCGGCGAGGGCTTCCCTGCCGGCGCCTGCGGTGCCCGCGACATCGTCCGGGTCCATGACGTCAAGCATGCGCTCGAAGGCGCGGAGGATCTCATGCCGCCGAGGCAGTTCGAAAGGTAGCTCGTGCATCAGCCCGCTGAGGGTCCAGATGTCCTGGTGGAGCTCCCACACCACCTCGTTAAGTTCGGCTATGGCTATGCGTCCGAACCGGTAGCGGAGCTCGTCTCCGGAGGTGGATTTGTCCCCCAAAGGGGTTGCCGCGAAGCTCCACCCCTGGCTGAGATCCGGATTGGCGGCGGCTTCAACATAGAAGTCCACCGAGAGTCCGCCACCCAGAAGCTTGAGCGGGACGTGCTGGTTGCGCGGAGAGATGGCCTTGATGATGGTGCCGTCATGACGCCATGCGATGCCTTCGCACTGGAATCCGGGGGCGTCGTTGCTGAACCCGAGATCGACGACGATCTCCACCGTCGTGCCGTCGGCAACTCCCCAACCCTCCGGAACCTCACCCCGAAGCCGCAGCCACTTGGTGCTCCAGGCCTTGCCCCACGCAGCACCGTGTTCCTGGGGTTCAAAAACCTGGCGGAGTGCTTCCGAGACCGGAACCGGCTCTCCAGGGGCATCCCAGCTGCTCAGTTCAAGAGGCAATGCGCGGCCATAGATGGCGGGGGCTATCCGCTCCCGGACAAAACGTTCGAGCCGCTTCTCGGTGATCCGGCGGTCGTCGTGCAATTGAAGTCCCCTTTGGCAGTGGGCTGGGTAGAGATGCTTCCTTACCGAGATGAGCAGCCTACTAAGCAAGGTCATTGTCCGGAGGAAACCGATTCCATTCGATGGATAAAATCTACGTTGTTCCTGAACAATAGCCAAGTGATTGGCGGCTATCCCTGCAAGTCCCTAGTCCCCACCGGCTCCCAGCCTTCGCAAGTCCCCACCGGCTCCCAGCCTTCGCAAGTCCCCACCGGCTCCCAGCATTCGCAAGCTCAGGCCGGGGCCCAGCCTTCGCAAGCTCAGGCCGGGGCCCTCGCCGGTGTGGGCCCCCGGCCGGGGCCCTCGCCGGTGTGGGCCCGCGCCGGAACACCCACGCGGTCACTGCCCGCGTAGACGTTCAGGCTGGTCCCCCGGCTGAATCCCACCAGGGTCAGGCCCGTCTCCTGCGCGAGTTCCACGGCGAGGCTGGAGGGTGCGCTGACGGCGGCCAAAACCGGGATTCCTGCGAGCGCTGCCTTCTGGACCAGCTCAAAGGATGCCCTTCCGGAGACCTGCAGGACAGTGCCGCGCAGGGGCAACAATCCTTCGCGCAGCGCCCAGCCCACCACCTTGTCCACGGCGTTGTGCCTGCCCACGTCTTCCCGCAGGCACAGAAGCTCGGCAACACTGCCGGTGCCGTCGTCGTGGATTCTGAAGAGGCCGGCGGCATGCACTCCCCCGGTCTTGTCGAAGACCGCCTGTGCTTCCCGGAGACGGTCAGGCAGGGACGCCAGAACCTCGACCGGAATGCTCAGGGGGTCGCCAGCGGGGCTGAAGTGTGAGGATTTGCGCACTGCTTCGATCGAGTCGGTGCCGCAGATCCCGCACGAGCTGGAGGTGTAGACGTTGCGGCCGGTCTCCGGTAGGACGACGTCGGGACGCAACTGCGCTTCCACGACGTTGAAGGTCTGCACGCCGTTTTCGTCCTCGCCGGCGCAGAAACGCAAAGAGATGAGCTGGGCCGGGTCCCAGATGACGCCTTCGGAGACTAGGAAGCCCGCCACGAGGTCGAAATCGTCGCCGGGGGTCCGCATGGTTACCGAGAAGGTCATGTGCCCCAGGCGCACCTCGAGCGGCTCCTCGACGGCCAGGAAGTCCTCGCGGTAACGGACCGGGTGCTCCAGCGCCTGGGCGGAGCCATCCAGGACAAACTTGTGCACCTTGCGGCGCTGGGTCACCCGTCCCATCTCAAATACCCGCCGTCCCGGCAGCTTCTCTGTGTTCGGCGGCTTCCCCATGCTTGACGAACCGCACCGTCATGGCCTTGTAGCCGGGCGTGTTGGATTCACGGGCAACGAGCTCCCTGTGGACCAGGGCGTTGGCCTCCGGGAAGTACGCAGCCGCGCAACCCTTGGCCGTGGGATAGGCAACCAGCCGGAACTTGTCCGCCCGGCGTTCCGTTCCGCCGAAAGTGGAGATGACGTCCACCATGTCCCTGTCCTCGAAGCCGAGTTCGCTGAGATCGTCCTCGTGGACCAGGATGACGCGACGGCCTTCGGAAATGCCGCGGTAGCGGTCGTCCAGCCCGTAGAACGTGGTGTTGTACTGGTCGTGGCTGCGGACTGTCTGCAGGATCAAGTGGCCGGCCGGGGCTTCAAGGTACTCCAGCGGGCTCACGGTGAATCGTGCCTTGCCGATGTCAGTGGCGAACGTGCGGGTGTCGCGTGGTGGATTGGGCAGCACGAATCCGTTCTTGGTCCGGACACGGGCGTTGAAGTCCTCGAATCCGGGGATCACCCTGGAGATGTGGTCCCGGATGACGTCGTAGTCCTCGGCCATCTCCCGCCAGTTCACCGCATGGTCATCGCCGAGGACTGCCTGTGCCATGCGTGCGACGATGACGGGTTCGCTGAGCAAGTGCTCCGAGACGGGAGTCAGGCGGCCTTGGGTGGAGTGGATGACGGACATGGAGTCTTCCACGGAGAGGATCTGCCGACCGCCCGGGTGTTTGTCGTCCGTGTCCGTTCGGCCCAGGGTAGGCAGGATCAGGGAGGTCTTGCCGTGCACCACATGGGCGCGGTTGGGCTTGGTGGAGATGTGCACCGTCAGCCCGGCCCTCTTGAGCCCTTCCTCCAGCGCGACGGTGTCCGAGCCTGCCGCGGCGAAGTTGCCGCCCATGGAAACGAACACGTCCACCTCGCCCTTCTCCAAGGCGTGTTGGGTTTCCACGGAGTCGTATCCGTGTGCCCGGGGAGTGGTGAATCCAAACTCTTTGTCCAAGGCTGCCAGGAAGCCCTCGGAAGGCTTCTCCCAGATGCCCATGGTGCGGTCGCCCTGCACGTTGGAGTGGCCGCGGACGGGGCAGGCGCCGGCGCCACGCTTGCCGAAGTTTCCCTGCAAGAGCAGCAGGTTGATAATTTCCCGCAGGGTATCCACGGAGTGGGGCTGCTGGGTCAGGCCCAGCGCCCAGCAAATGATGGTGCCCTTCGACGCGGCCAGCATACCGGCCACCTTGGTGATTTCGATGCGGCTCAAGCCCGTGGCCCGTTCAGTCTCAACCCAATCCAGCGCAGCCCGGGCCTCGGCGTAGGCCTCGAAGCCGTCAGTCTGCGCGTCGATGAAGGCGCGATCCACCACTGTTCCCGGCTGCCGCTTCTCCTCCTCCAGCAGGAGGTGGCCCAATGCCTGGAACAGGGCAAGGTCGCCACCCACCTTGATCTGCAGGAATTCATCCGCGATGTCCGTGCCACCGCCCACCACGCCATTGAGCGACTGGGGATCCTTGAAGTTCAGGAGTCCGGCTTCCGGCAACGGATTGACGGCGACAACCTTGCCGCCGTTGTTTTTGCAATCACGCAAGGCGGAGAGCATGCGCGGATGGTTCGTGCCCGGGTTCTGGCCCACAACGAGCACTAGTTGCGCTTCGTGGATGTCTTCCAGTGAGACAGTGCCCTTGCCGATGCCGATGGTCGGGTTGAGGGCGCTCCCGGAAGACTCGTGGCACATGTTCGAGCAGTCGGGCAGGTTGTTGGTGCCCAAGCTGCGGGCGAACAACTGGTACATGAACGCGGTCTCGTTGGCCGTGCGCCCGGAGGTGTAAAAAACGCAGCGGTCCGGCGTGGTGGCATTCACGTGCTCGCCGATCAGGGCGAAAGCATCCGTCCAGCTGATCGGCGAATAGTGTGTGTCGCCGGGGCGGATGACAACCGGCTCGGCAATGCGGCCTTGGCTGCCGAGCCAGTATTCCGTCTTGTCCTCAAGCTCGGCCAGGGAGTGCCGGGCCCAGAACCCTGCATCGACCACGCGTGTGGTGCTCTCCTCGGCGATTGCCTTGGCCCCGTTTTCACAGAACTCGGCTGGACTGCGCTTGCCGGTGATGGACTCCGGCCAGGCGCAGCCGGGACAGTCAAAGCCGTCCCGTTGGTTGACGCGGAGCATTGACTTGACCGTCCGGCTGACGCCCGCTTGGGCCCAACCGCGTTCCAATGCAACGGTGACTGCCTTGACGCCCGCGGCGGAGCGCTTGGGTGGGTGGATCTGGAGGTCATCTTCGTTGATGTCCTGCTCGGGAGCATGCCTGTTCATGTCCCCATCATTGCAAGGCCTGACTCTCTAATCCACCCGCGTCCATTCGGCACCGGAAACTCTCAGCCCGTCAGGGCGCTCCAGTCGACCGGCCCGGACGACACCTTGCGCGCTGGCTTGGCAGGAGTCTTCTTGG
This sequence comes from Arthrobacter sp. efr-133-TYG-118, assembly GCF_030209755.1. Taxonomy (GTDB): domain Bacteria; phylum Actinomycetota; class Actinomycetes; order Actinomycetales; family Micrococcaceae; genus Arthrobacter. Next base: position 28,353 of record NZ_JARVRH010000009.1, read on the forward strand.
CTTTGTCCTCCGTGGCCTTTGGCCGGGGAAGGGGCGGCCCCCACGGCAACGGAAAAGCGGGCACCGCCTCTCCCAGTTGCACGCCGTGCGGTGGCACCACCATGATTCCGTCGGCGCTGGCGAGGCCGCGCATCATCCCGGGCCCCGCATGCTGCGCCGGCGAGGCCAAGCCGTACACGAACCTGAAGGGAAGCAAGCGCGTGCGCCCCGGGTCGGCGTCGAGCATGGCACCGCAAGGAACCTCGCCGACCTCCGGCAGCGCCCTGTGCCCCAGTCCCGCGAGGAGCGGTGCACCGATCGTGAAGAGGACCATCATGGCCGCGAGCGGATTGCCCGGGAGACCCAGCACAAAGCGACCGTCCGGCAGTTCAGCCAAAACGCCAGGATGTCCCGGACGCATCGCAATTCCATCTATCAGCAGGCGGCCGCCGAGCTCCGCAATGGCCCGCCGGAAGTGGTCCGTCCCGGAACGGCCGGTTCCCCCGGTGGTGATGACAACGTCGGCGGGTGGCGCTTCCGGCGACAGTTCGCCTTCCTCAAGGGCCGAGAGCCACTCGTCATAGGAGTCGCCCACCTTGATTTGCTCGCCGCGGATCCCGCCAAGGAGTTCGACGACGGCGCCAAGCTGGGGACCGAAGGTATCCCTCACCCGGCCGGGGACCGGGACACCCGCGGTCACTACTTCGGAGCCGGTGAGGAGCATTTTCACGAGGGGCTTGCCCAGGACGTCCAGATCATCCCGCCCGGCCAGGGCCGCCAGGGCGAGATGGGCAGGGTTCAAGACGACGCCTGCTTTGATCAGCAGCTCGCCCGCCGCGGCTTCTTCTCCGGCATTTCGGATATGTTGGCCGTTGCGCGGTTCGCCCGGTTTCGCGTTCCCGCCGAGCCCGAGCAGCGGTAAGCCATCTTCGTCCGTGGTCAGGACCCCGCTCTCGCTCCGCAGCACGGCCTTGGCCCCCGGCGGGATCAGGCCACCGGTGGCGATCGGGCTCGCTTGGTGCGGGGCCAGCCGATGGCCGGGTTCCGCGAGGATCCATGGGCCGCTGCCGTTGACCGCCCAGCCATCCATCGCCGAGGACGCGTAGTGTGGCAGGTCCTGCAGGGCGTGCACATCCGCGGCCAAGGTCCTGCCGATGGCGTCCTTCAGCGCAACGGGTGCGGCGGGAATGGGCGTGGCACTATCGAAGGCACGTTGCCGCGCCTCGGCCCACAAGTGGTCGGCGTGCGGGACGTGCCCGGGGGCTTCCGTCATCCGGCGTCGGTTCCGGGGTTCGTGTAGTCCTTCGCGAGCGTGCGTGCCAGGCCCATGGCGGCATCCATCGACGCGGCTTCAGTCGCTTGTCCCGAGCCCGCAGCAAGTCCGGCCGCGAAGCCCGCAATGAAGGTAGTCAAGGGAGCCGCGGGCCGGACCACCGAATGGGCTGCAACGCCTGCCAGGGACAGGATCTCGTTAATGTCGATCTCGACGTCTTCCAGCTCATATGCTTGCAGCAGGCTCCTGCACCATTCCTCGAGCGTTTCTTCCTGGCTCTTCACGATCGGCCTCCACTGTCCGGTACAGCTGTTATCACGGCAGGTCGCCGTCCACTCCAAGCGCCGCGGCGTCGTCCCAGGTATCCACGTCATCGGTGGACCCTGCGGGGACAGGCACGGCCAGCAGATCAAGCCTAGCAAGCAGGCGGAACACCGCGGCGTTGGCAAGGCCACCTTGTTCTTCCACAGCCTGCACTTCCCGTTGTAGCGCGGATACGCTGTAGACCCCGAGCAGCGGCTGCTTCCGACCGTCGGCGGATACGGACATGGCCCCTTCCGCTTCCTGGTGGCCTGCAAGTTCCCGGAGCAGTACCGGAACCGCGGCGGCGGCCAGCGGCATATCGCAGGCCATGACGAGTACCCAGGGCGCGGGCTTCGTGGACGGGCTCTGGCCACCCTGCGCTTCGCCGTCTTGCGCTTCTAGCGCGGCGAGTCCGGCGGCGATCGCGGCTGCCGGTCCGGCGAAGGGCGGGTCCTCCCGTGCGGTCAATGTGCCGTCCGGCAAGGTGCCGGGATCCGGCCCGACAACGACGACCCTCCCGGCACCGCGCACGGCCGTCACGGCGCGCTGAAGCAGCGTGACGCCGTCGTACCTCAACTGGGCTTTGGGCACGCCGCCAAGGCGGGAGGACTTGCCACCCGCCAATATCACCGCATCAAAGTCCACCCGCCCAGATTACCCGGGAAGCAGGCTCGACTCCGGTTCAGGCCGCCGATTCAGGCAGGAGGAAGGGATCCCATGCGGGCGCAGGTTTCTCAAGCTCCTTGATCTGCCAGATAGTCCCGGTGGGCGCCGCCGGAGTAAACCTCAGTTTCCAGCCCATCTCGGCTGGAGTGTGGTCGCTCTTGGCGTTGTTGCAGCGAAGGCACGCTGCCACCAGGTTTTCCCAGGAATCCGCGCCGCCCCTGGATTTGGGGTGGACGTGGTCAATGGTGTGTGCTGCTTTCCCGCAATAGGCGCAACGGTGGCCGTCGCGGCGCAAGACGCCGCGGCGTGTAACCGCCGTGATGGTGTTGTACCTCGGCCGGATGTAGCGATTGAGCAGAATCACGGAAGGACGTCCGAGAATCTCCTGTGGCCCGACGACAGGCTCGTCGCCTTCGGCCACTACGCTCGCTTTTCCGGTGAGCACAAGGACCAGCGCCCGGCGGAAGGTTACTACCGCCAGCGGTTCATATCCAGCATTCAGAACGAGTGTGCGCATGCACGTACCTCTTCACGGCCGCACCCGTCAGGGGCGCGAGGGCCGGCTGCCCTCTGCATGTACGGGCTGTGGATCGACAACCTAAGAGTAAACACCCGGAGGCCGGATCAACGAATCCTTGAGGGAGTTCCAGCACAGTGTCGGTCAAAGTTCACGTGCCGGACACGTAGCCGGAACCTTCCAAGCACCTGGAGGCTACTCCTCGAACCGTTGGGTGGAGACATTCAGGAAGGGTGATTTAGCGCATGCTGGTTAAAACAGAACATCCCCGCGGGCGGACCAGCGGGGATGTTCCAGTGGAGCTATGTAGCCGGGGCTATTTAGCCACCAACGCGGATGAAGACCGGGCCGGAGCCGACGTTGACGCTGTACAGGGCGGTGGTGCCACCGTTCCAGCCGCCGTGGACCGCCATGCCGTTGCCGACGTAAACGGCGATGTGGGCCATGCCCATCCCACCGTTCTGGTAGTAGACCAGGTCTCCCGGCTGCGCTTCAGCTGCGCTGACCGTACGGCCAAGGGAGAGGTAGTCTGCCGGCCAGCCGTGGAAGTTGATGCCAACAGCAGCCAGGGAGTTCGAAGCCAGGGCGGTGCAGTCCTGGGCAACGCCAAGCTGCGCGTAAGCTGCGGCAGCAATTGCTGCGCCCTTGCCGCTGGCAACCTTCGTTGCAGGTGAAACAGCAGCGGTGACAGAAAGCGTCGAGGAGCCGGTAGCGGCACCCGTCGCAGCCTGCGAAGCCGGAGTAGCGTCCTGCGTGGCAACCGGAGCTGCGACAACCGGAGCAGCTTCGGTGGAGACCGCCGGGCGCTCGTACTTGATGGCGACGGAGGAGTCGGCCGAAATGCTTGCTTGGGCGATGGACTGGACTTCCAGGGCGGAGGTCGAAGTGGACTCGCGGGGGACGTTGGTTTCTGCAGCGTTGGCTGCGATACCGCTAGTGAGAACCAGACCGGAAGCAGCTGCGATAACTGCTGCCTGACGGCCTACGCCACCGGCGTTGCTGCCGACAGTCTTAGCGATAACAGCGAGCGAGTTGGTCTTGGTGACCGCGGCACGGTGGCGCGCAACAGTAGAGCGTGAAGACACGTTAAGAGGCCTCTCCCTATGCCCGCGAGGTAAGCTGTCGGATTCGGATGGGAGTCATCCGGCCACACTTCTCCCTCTCGGAAGTTGTGTGACTTAACCCCAAGGCCATCGGTGAAGATGACCAAAAGTGGGTCCCCCGCCTCTGCCAGACGATGTTTTGCGAACGGAACCTCGAGCAGTGGCAGAGCTAGGCAATCCACTCGAGTGCATCAACTCTCTAAAAGTTGATGCGTCTTAGACGGTACATGAGTTTTGGCTGAATGTCACATTCAGGTCACGGAGCGTGACAAGCATGCGAGAGGCCTCCATCGGATTGGCTACAGCCAGCCCAGGGGGTCAACGACGTCGCCGTTGACCATGACTTCAAAATGGAGGTGGCAGCCCGTAGAGGCACCGGTGGTGCCGCTCAATGCGATGACATCGCCACGGCTGACCGTTTGGCCCACCTGGACGTTGAACGAAGACAAATGGTTGTACGTGGTTTCCAGGCCGTTGCCATGGTCCACCACAATGCGGTTTCCGCCGCCATACGGATGCCAGCCGGCGAAAGTGACCTTTCCGGCCGCGGCAGCATGGACCGGGGTGCCGCACTGGGCCACGAAGTCCTGGCCTCGGTGGAACTCCCCCAAACCGCCCGTGATGGGATTCACGCGGTAGCCGAAAGGCGAGGCCGTGGTCAGGGTGTCCAGCGGCGCCCCCAGGGTGCCCTTGGAGGACGACGTCTTGATGGTGCCGACGGACTGCGCACTCAAGAGCTGCTTGAGCTTGGTGTCCGGATCCGGCGTGGTGGAAACCGCAGCACGGCTGAAGTCGATCGTGGCGCTTGCGGCTGCCGGAATCTCAGGCTGGGTGCCTACTGCCGAGGCGGCCTGGTTTGATTCGGCCGTGGCCGTCATGGCGCCGGTGCCCGGCATGGCGACCGTCAGGATGAGGCCCGTCGTAGCAAGGGCCACTCCGGCCTTCTGTCCCGCCCCGCTCGCCGCGGCGAACTCGGCCATCTGCCGAAAGGGACCCTTGCGGCGGCGAAGTTCGCGATGGGGATCGCGGGGCCGCTCGTGCTCGACGGCGCTCGTGCTCCGCAGCTCAGCAGTAGGACCGGACGCGCGCCTGCGGCCCCTGGTGTTCTGCGTGGTCAAGGTTTTCCTCTCTGGCAAGCCTGCGAAGTTAGCTGTCGGATTCGGGCCAGAGAGATCGTGGACCCGGTCCGCGCGAAGGGCGCGAAGCGCAGAGCTACCCGAAGGGGCCCCGCGCTGTTTGCACTTCCGCTGCGGACTTCACCCCAAGGCCGTCTTTCGACAGCCGATGGTGGTTCCTCCGCTTCTGCCAGTGAATGGACTAATCCACCTGATCCGCTGGCAGAACTCGGCTTCGGATCAGGTAACGCTTTGGTATCGGCGCCAGTAACAAACTATAGGGGATTAAGCCCCCGCAGTAATAATTCCGTTATCTTTGCTGGTCGCCTCGCGAGGCCGGCTAGGCGACCGTGACAAATACGTGCGAGGCAACCTCGGGCGGCAGTTCCAGCGCGCCGTCGATATTGGGCACGCGAACGGAGATGTACTCCCCCACACGTTCCAGGGAAACACTGGCGCCGGGCCGGATTCCGCCCTCGTCCAGCTGGACCAGAAGTTCCGGTTCCACCTGGATCGGTTCAGCCAGCCGGCTGACGGTGACCCGGTTTTCAGGTGAGTATTCGTTCATCGCGTCAAGTAGGTTGACCACGCCATCCGTAAAGGCGTGGGACGCGACTCCACCGAGCGCTTCAAGTCCGGGAATGGGGTTGCCATAGGGCGATTCGGTGGGGTGGTCCAGAAGCTCGTAGAGCCGCCGTTCCACGCGCTCACTCATGACATGCTCCCAGCGGCAGGCTTCATCGTGGACGTAGGCCCAGTCCAGTCCGATGACATCTGCCAGGAGCCGTTCGGCGAGCCGGTGCTTGCGCATCACCTCGGTGGCGCGTTTCCGGCCCGTTTCAGTCAGCTCAAGGTGCCGGTCGTTGGACACAATCACCAGGCCGTCGCGCTCCATCCGTCCGATCGTCTGGGAAACGGTGGGGCCGGAGTGCCGCAAGCGCTCGGCGATGCGTGCGCGAAGAGCCACGATGTTCTCTTCTTCAAGCTCCAAAATGGTCCGAAGATACATCTCAGTGGTATCGATCAGATCCGTCATCCAGCTCAGCTCCTCGAGCGCAGTATCTTGCGTATTTTCCACCGTACCGCAGCCGCCTCAGTGGTCGAACAGGTGGCCGAACCGCCGGCGGTCCCGGTCCGGGCGCCAGCTCCAAGCTTAGCTTATTTGGAATTACTCCGGATAATTCCGGAACCCCGCCTCCCGCCCGGTCGAGCGCCCGGTCCGCCGCCCCGTCCAAAGCCAGCGGAACAATTGCTTTCCACGTGGCGGACTATGACACCTTCAGTTCTGCCCCCGCCTGCGGCGTCAGGCAGAATTGGGGAGTCGAAGGGGCAGCTTGCCACCTGCCACGACCCATCTAGGCCGCTACTTCACCATTGGAGCATCCCGTGAGCGACAACAGCATCACCATCCCCGCCGATTTGCTGCCCAAGGACGGCCGCTTCGGCGCCGGGCCCTCCAAGGTCCGCCCGGAGCAGATCGAGGCACTTTCTGCCGCCTCGACAACGATCCTCGGCACCTCCCACCGCCAGGCACCGGTCAAGAACCTCGTGGGCTCCGTCCGCGAGGGACTGAGCCAGTTCTTCCGTGCACCCGAGGGCTACGAGGTGATTCTCGGCGTCGGAGGCTCCACCGCGTTCTGGGATGTCGCCAGCTTCGGCCTGGTCGAGAAGAAGGCCCAGCACCTCTCCTTCGGTGAGTTCGGTTCCAAGTTCGCTTCGGCGACCAACAAGGCACCGTTCCTGGAGGCTTCGTCCATCATCAAGTCTGAGCCTGGCACCCGGCCGGTTTCCCAGGCCGAAGCAGGCGTGGACGTGTACGCATGGCCGCAGAACGAAACCTCGACGGGTGTGGCCGCTCCGGTCAAGCGCGTTCAAGGCAGCGACGACGGGGCCCTGGTCCTGGTTGACGCGACGTCCGCAGCCGGCGGCCTGGATGTGGATGTTGCCGAGGCTGACGTCTATTACTTCGCGCCGCAAAAGAACTTTGCCTCCGACGGCGGCCTGTGGCTCGGACTCTTCTCCCCCGCAGCCCTGGAGCGCGCCGCCCGCATCAAGGCAAGCGGCCGTTGGATCCCCGATTTCCTCGACCTGCAGACGGCTATCGACAACTCGAAGCTCAACCAGACCTACAACACGCCGTCCTTGTCCACCTTGGTGACATTGGATGCCCAGGTCCAGTGGCTCAACAAGAACGGTGGACTGGACTTCGCTTCCGGACGCACCGCGGATTCCGCAAGCCGCATCTACAACTGGGCCGAGGCTTCCGAGTACGCCACCCCGTTCGTCGCGAAGGCCGAGGACCGTTCCAATGTCATCGCCACGATCGATTTCGACGATTCGATCGACGCCGCGTCCATCGCCAAGGTGCTGCGCGCCAACGGGATCGTGGACACGGAACCGTACCGCAAGCTGGGCCGCAACCAGCTGCGCATCGCTACCTTCGTTGCCATCGAGCCGGACGACGTCTCTGCGTTGCTCTCCAGCATCGACTATGTGGTGGGCGAACTGAAGAAGTAAGGGACTGCCGCGTTCGCGCGGTCAGGACTGGTCGGCGTCGTCCGGGTCGGGATCCCGGGCGGCGCGACCCCGTTTAACAGCACCGTCCCCTTTAAAGGCGTTAACAGCGCCGTCGGCTTTAGCTGGACCCGCCCCGTGGGACTCAATGCGTAAGAACCGCATCCCGCGGGCGCTGCTATCGAAACGGAGCCGCAGCCGGCGCGCGCGGATGATCCACACGATGCCGACGACGGCGGTGCTCGCGCCCGCCGCGGCGGCCACGCCCACAGCCCATCGGGGTCCGGCCACGTTGGACACCCATCCGACGAACGGTGCACCGATGGGCGTTCCACCCATGAAGATGGCCATGTAGAGTGCCATGACCCTGCCGCGCATGACAGGTTCCGTGGTGGACTGCACGTAGCCGTTGGCGCTCGTGATCATGGTCAGGGCAAACAGTCCGCAGGGAATCAGGGCCAAGGCAAACATGGTGTAACTCGGCGCCAGGGCGGCAAGTCCGCTCGCGAGGCCGAACCCGCCCGCCGCCGCGAAGATGAGCCGCATCCGTGGCCGCCCGCGCCGGGCGGCCAGCAACGCTCCTGCGACGGAGCCGATCGCCATGACTGAGTTGAGCAGCCCGAATGCTCCCGCGTCCATGCCGAACTCCGTGCCGACCATGGCTGCGATGAAGAGGACGAAGTTCAGGCCGAACGTGCCCATGATGAAAATCGCGACGAGGACAACCACAATGTCCGGGCGATTGCGGACATAGCGAAGCCCTTCACGGATGCGGCCCCTGCCCGCGGCAGCCCGGGGCTGGAGGCGCAAGGAGGAGAGAGGGATGGCCCGGATCGCGCCAAGCATTGCGAGGAAGGTCAGGGTATTGGTCATGAATACCCAGCCCGGCCCCACAGCAACCGTCAGCACGCCGGCCACGGCGGGACCGATCATGCGGGCCACGTTGAAGGATGCGCTGTTCAATGCAACGGCGTTGGAAAGATAGTCGTCCTTGACCAGCTCCGACACGAACGTCTGGCGAACCGGGGCGTCAAGTGCCGAGACAACGCCAAGCAAGAGCGCGAACACATAGACATGCCACAACTGCGCGGCACCGCTTAGGACCAGCAGTCCCAAGCCAGTGCTCAGGACCGCCATGGCCGATTGGGTCATGACCAGGAGCCTGCGCCGGCTGTAGCGGTCGGCAAGCAGTCCGGCCCACGGGGCCAGGAAAAGCTGCGGGCCCAGTTGGAGGGCCAAGGTCACGCCCATCGCGCCGGCATCGTGGTTGCTCAGATGGGCGAAGACCAGCCAGTCCTGTGCCGTCCGTTGCATCCACGTGCCGACGTTGGAAATGAGGGCACCAATGAACCAAATGCGGTAGTTGGGGACACCCAGCGATTTGAAGGTGGACATCAGTTTCCACCTTCACGAAATTCACTCGCCGGGTCCGCCAAGGGTTAGTCGGCCTCGATGTCGTCGGCGTCGTCGCTCTCTTGTTCGTCACCGGAGGCGGCGGCGTCCTCATCGGAGGGGCCGCCGTCGTCCTCGACAACGGGGACGCCGGCTTCCTCCGCCAATTCTTCGGCTTCGGTAGCCTCGTCCTCCGGACGGACGCGCTTTGCCCACGGCACCCATTCAGGAGCGAGGATGGAGTCCTCCGACGGCAGCAGGCCAAGCTCGCTGACCGTGACCACTTTGGAGCGCGAGTTGCGGGTCACGACGGCGTACCACTGCCAGCCACCGTAGCCGGCCAGCCGCGATTCGAACAGGTGCGTGACGACGCGTTCGCCTTCGGAGCGCGCGGCAATATGCGGTCCGATCTCACCCGGTTTGGCAATGGTCTCCACCGCGTTCCGGGCGACGTCGACGGCGGCGGCCAGGAAAGCGTCCGGCTTGCCGACGCGCCACACAGGAATGCCGGTGCGGGGTTTCGCCGTTGCCGGCTTCCGCTCAGCACCGGGACCAGCCGTTCCAGCCGTTCCAGCAGTTACAGCAGCGGCATCAATTCCGGCCACTTCAGGACTGGCTTCAGCGGATTCCGATGTCATGGGAGGTTTAGGCTTCCAGCTCGTCGGCAACCTTGCGCAGGGCTGCAGCGATGGCCTTGCCCTTGGCACCCTCAGGGTACTTGCCTGCGGACAACGTGCCAGAGAGGTTGTCCAGGACAGATACAAGATCCTGGACTACCGGAGCGAGCTCGCGGGCATTCATGCGCTTGGCTTTGGCGATGGATGGCAACTTGTCCAGCACGCGGAGGCCCAGCGCCTGGGCGCCCCGGCGACCGTCGGCGACTCCGAACTCAACCCGGGTGCCAGCCTTGAGGTCCGCTACGCCTTCGGGCAGTGCGGATTTGGGCAGAAACACTTCCTGGCCGTCCTCTGCCGCGAGGAATCCAAAGCCTTTTTCCTTGTCATACCACTTGACCTTGCCGGTGGGCACGTAATCAACCTTCTTCGTTCTGACTTGCGAGACACAGCCGGCGCGCCACCGCATCCGCAGGATACTGCGGGAATAGGGGTAACTGCCTGGACCATGTTGGTCTATTGCTTCAAGGTTATCCTGCCCGGCCGCGGATTCGCGCTTTGAGACCCCCGCAGGCAGGTCCCGCCGCCTTTTGTCCGCAACGAGACTGCGCCCTGGCCTGGAACAGGGGATGCGGCCCGGGGCTGTTAGCGTTGCTTCCATGATTCCCCACGACTTCCGCCGCCCGCTCACGATCGTCGCCGCGGTCGTCGCAGTCCTTTCCCTGGCGGCCGTAGCCGCCGTCATGGCCGTCGCTTTCGCCAACGGCGTGGCACCGGTCTGGGTCACGTCCACCGCTCTCTACGGGCTGCCGCTCGCCTTCATTTTGATGGCTGCGTTGGTGGTTGACTCTGTCTGGGCACGCCGTCGCCAATGAGCAGCCGGAAAGCCCGACGGCGGACCCGGCTGGCTGTAACGTTGAACTGATGTCCCTTATTCGCGCGCTCAGCAAGGAACTGGAAGCGCGCAGCGATGATTCGCTGCGGGCCCTGTTTGCCGCGCGGCCGGACCTCATCTCCCCCGTGGTCCCGGACTTCGCTGCACTCGCGGCGCGGGCAAGTGCCCGGGTCAGCGTGCAGCGCGCCCTGGAACGGCTCAACAAACCGGAGATGCAGGTACTGGAGACACTCCACCTGTGCACCAACACCGACACTGGCCACAGCGTCTCCGCGGCGGGACTGAAGAAGTGCATCAACGGCGCCACCCTTGCCGCCCTCGAGCCGATCCTTAACAAGCTCCAGGAACTGGCCCTCATCCACCGCGCCGATCCGCCGGCCACGGTGCACAATCCAGGCCGGCAGCGCTTCTACTTGCCGGTGGGCAGCCTCAAGGACGTCATCGGCATCTACCCGGCCGGTTTGGGCCGTAGCTACACCGAGTTGGTGCGGCTGCAACCGGCCTTCGCCCAGCGCGTGGTGCATCTCGTTGCCGAACTCCACCAGAGCGGCGCCAATATCCTGGCCGCCACGACGCCCATGGACGCGGCGCTGGCGCTGCAACGTTGGACATCGACACCGGAGAACCTCCAGCACATCCTGTCCGAGGCACCCGTACGGACGCGTCCCCTTTTGAACAAGTTCGGCAGCTGGGCCATGGGCGCCGTTCCCCAAGCCCAGCGCAAGGCTTCCGTCCTCCATGAAGGCCGCGACGTCGGTCCCGTGGACTGGCTCTTGGCCCGCGGCTTGCTTGTTCCCCTGGACGCCGGCCACGTTGAACTCCCGCACAGCGTCGGCCTGTCCCTGCGCGGCGGCGCGATCGTGGACCACTTCACGTTGAAGCCTCCCGTGCCCGAACTGGGCCAAACGAGTGCTGCCTTGCGCCGGAACGCCGCCATGGGTGCCATCGCCGAAGCGCTCCGGCTGGTGGGTGAACTCCTGTACGCGGTCCGCGAGCAGCCGGTGGTTACCCTGCGCAGCGGAGGGGTCGGCGTGCGTGAACTCAAACGCCTGGCCGACAGCCTCCGCCTGGGGTTGTCCGAGACCGCCCTGATCCTTGAGCTCAGTGCCTTGTCCGGATTGCTGCGCCTCGACGTAGACAGTTCCACCTGGGTGCAGCCGCCGTCGGTGGAATGGCTCACTCTTCCCCGCCAGGAACAGTGGCTCTGGCTGGTCAACGCATGGCTCGCCAGCGAGCGCGCTCCTTCCCTCGTGGGACAAACCCTCTCCGGACCTGCCACAACGGCACCGCGATCCGGCTCTCCGGCAGGTTCCATCAATGCCTTGTCCGCCGAGGCCCAGCGCCCTGACGCCCCGTTGGTCCGCAAACGGATCCTGGAGATCCTCGAAGAGCTCACCCTCGAGGTGGAAGCACCGGACGGCAAGGCTCCGGTGCTCAACGCCGAAGCCGTCATGGAACGCGCGGAATGGGCCCAGCCCCGCATGTCGCGGCGGTTCAGCTCCCTTGTCCGCGGCATTCTGCACGAAGCCGAACTCCTGGGGCTCATGGGCTCGGGCGCCCTGACCCAGCTTGGTTCGGCGATCGCCACCGAACAGCCCGAGCTGGCGCTCAGCATCCTGGGCGAACACTTGCCCGCCGCGGTCAACCATGTCCTGCTCCAAGCAGACCTGACCGCCGTCGCCCCGGGGTACCTGGCACCTGAACTGAGCGAAAAACTGCTCTTGATTGCCGACGCCGAAGGCCAAGGACCGGCCACGATCTTCCGCTTCTCCGGGGATTCGATCCGGCGCGCGCTGGACGCGGGCCAGGACGCGGAAACCATCCTCGCGTTCCTCCGCACCCACTCCGCCACTGACGTTCCCCAGCCGCTCCGGTACTTGATCAAGGACATCGCCTCGAGGCACGGCCGGCTGCGGGTCGCCAGCAGCCCCAGTTTCATCCAAAGCGACGACGAGGCCGCCATCGCCGAGCTCGTTCGGGAGCCGGGAGCCGCAAGCCTGGGACTTGTCCGGATTGCCCCCACAGTACTCACCTCCGCCGCGAGCCCCCGGGAGACCGCGAGGGTGCTGCGCGAGCTGGGACTCTCGCCTGCCGTGCAGGAGGCGGAGACCGCCGTCGTGCGCTATAAAAGGACGACGGCGGTGGCCGGGGGCGTCCGCCCCGTCTACACGGCGCCCCGCATAGCACCGCCGGACGACGACGTCGACGCCCAGCTCGCGGTCCTGAGGCACCATCGCGCGGTCCACGGCGAAATGACCGGTGAGGCTGCAACACAATTGGGACTCGAAACCCTGCAGAGGGCCATCCGGCTGAAGCAAGCGGTCACCATGAACGTGGTGGACGGCCTGGGGAATTCCAATACCGAAACCGTTGTTCCGGTATCAGTGTCGGGAGGGCGCGTCAGGGTGTTCGACGCCGCCAGGGATACCGAAAGAGTCTTGTCCATCCATCGCATCATCGATGTGGAGCCCGCGGGCGATCCGCGCAAGTGAGGAAGCAATAGTGAGCGACGGTCCGCTGATCGTACAGAGCGACAAAACCATCCTGCTGGAAGTCGACCACGAGCTCGCTACCGAGGCACGGCATGCGATTGCGGCGTTCGCCGAGCTGGAGCGCGCCCCTGAACACATCCACAGCTACCGGCTCACCCCTTTGGGCCTATGGAATGCACGGGCCGCAGGACTGGACGCCGAAAAAGTCCTCGACACGCTCCTGCGCTACTCCCGTTTCCCGGTGCCGCACTCATTGCTGATCGACATTGAAGAGACGATGTCCCGCTACGGCCGCTTGCGCCTCGAAAAGGACCCGCAGCACGGATTGGTCATGCGTACCACCGACTACCCCGTACTCGAGGAAGTCATCCGGGCCAAGAAAATCGCACCCTTGCTGGGACCGAGGATCGACGGCGAAACCGTGGTGGTGCACTCCTCCCAGCGGGGACAGCTCAAGCAATTGTTGCTCAAGCTTGGCTGGCCGGCCGAAGACCTCGCCGGCTACGTGGACGGCACTCCACACCTAATCGCCCTGAACGAAGACGGCTGGCACTTGCGGCCGTACCAGAAGCTTGCCACGGAGAACTTCTGGGCGGGCGGCAGCGGCGTCGTGGTGCTGCCCTGTGGTGCGGGCAAGACCTTGGTGGGGGCCGCAGCCATGGCTACCAGCTCCACCACCACGCTGATCCTGGTGACCAACACGGTGGCGGCCCGGCAATGGAAGGACGAACTCCTCAAGCGGACGTCGCTCACGGAGGAGGAGATCGGCGAGTATTCGGGCGCGGTCAAGGAAGTACGGCCCGTCACGATCGCCACCTACCAGGTCCTGACCACGAAACGCGGAGGCCTTTACCCGCACCTGGAACTCGTGGACGGGCACGACTGGGGACTCATCATCTACGACGAGGTCCATCTCCTGCCGGCTCCGATCTTCCGGATGACAGCGGACCTCCAGGCGCGGCGGCGTCTGGGACTCACTGCGACGCTTGTGCGTGAGGATGGTCGCGAAGGCGAGGTCTTCAGTTTGATCGGCCCCAAGCGCTACGACGCACCGTGGAAAGACATCGAAGCCCAGGGCTACATTGCGCCGGCGGACTGCGTGGAGGTCCGGGTGGACCTGCCCCGGGACGAGCGCGTCGCCTACGCGATGGCAGAAGATGCTGACAAGTACCGGCTCTGCGCAACGTCGGAGACCAAGACCCACTTGGTGGAGCAGCTCGTGGCCCTGCACCAAGGCGAGCAGCTGCTGGTGATAGGCCAGTACATCGACCAGTTGGATGAGATCGGCGAGCGCTTGGACGCTCCCGTGATCAAGGGCGATACCACTGTGAAGGTGCGGCAGAAGCTGTTCGATGCCTTCCGCGCCGGTGATATCAAGACCCTCGTGGTGTCCAAAGTGGCCAACTTCTCGATCGACCTGCCCGAGGCCTCCGTGGCGATCCAGGTATCTGGATCTTTCGGTTCCCGCCAGGAAGAGGCTCAACGATTGGGGCGCCTGCTTCGCCCCAAGCAGGACGGCCGTGCTGCACGCTTCTACTCCTTGGTGGCCCGGGACACCCTCGACCAGGACTTTGCCGCCAAAAGGCAGCGCTTCCTCGCCGAACAGGGCTACGCCTACCGGATCATGGACGCCAAGGACGTACCCGCCGGGTAGGGGCTGGCAACTTAGGGGCTGGGCAACGTCGCGCTAGGCCACCAGCTGGTGTGCGCGCTCCTGTTGCTGCGCTGCTTGCAGCACGACGACATCGACGACAGCCCAGGAGTCCTCGTCCTTGAGCTGTGCATCGGCGAAGCGTTCGGCGGCGGGGCGGTCGTTGAATTCCTCGTGCTCGATGCGTCCAGAGAGCGTATCCAGGTAGCTGACGTGGAATTCGACGTTTTGAATTTCAACGCGTGATTCTTGTTTGTTTTCCATGGCTCAAGTGTGGATCGGGGCTCCGACAATTTAGGACTGGGCCCGCGGCGTGTTGGCTTTTGGCCGGGAACGTTGCCTCGGGCCCGCTTGTTCACGCCCTGCGCAGCACTTCCGCGGCGGTGCTCCGGACCGCCTCAGTCACGGCGTCCAGGATCCGCGACGGTGTCCGCCACCGTTGCCAGTACAAGGGAACGTCCAACGGCCGCTCGGGCGCGAGTTCCACCAAATATCCATCGGCTATGTCCCGGCCGCATTGCGGTTCAGGCAGCAATCCCCACCCAAGCCCCAGGCGGATGGCCTCGGCAAACTCCTGGCTGGACGGAACGTAGTGCCGCGGCCCTGCCGGTTCCATCCCACGCCCCGCACCGCCCAGGAGTTCCAGGAAACGGTGCTGGTACTCATCCTTGCGGTCGAAGTCCACGGCCGGAGCCGCGCTCAGCGAGGCGACATCGACGCCGTCAGGAAGCCACCGCACCCTGAATTCCGGAGTGGTGACGGCACGGTATCGCATGCTCCCCAGCGGCTCCACCCGGCAGCCCTGCACCGGCTCGGGAGTCGCGGTCACGGCGGCCATTACCGTTCCGGCGCGCAGCATGGACGTTGAATACTGCTCGTCGTCCCGGTGAAGATCAAAGACGGCGTTCAGCTCCTCGGGGACCCTGGTAAGGGCCTTGAGGAACCAGACCGACAAGGAATCCGCGTTGACCACGATCGGAACCGAGACCATCGGCGATTCGCCCGGCAGGCCCAGTTCCAGTTCGGCGTCGGCCTCCAACTGGGCGAGCTGCCGCGCCAGCCTGAGCACCACGTGTCCCGACTCCGTGGCCTGGACCGGATTGCTGCGCTGCAGCAATACCCTGCCGGATGCTTGTTCAAGCGCCTTGAGGCGCTGGGAGACCGCCGACGGCGTGATGTTCAGTGATCGGGCAGCGGCGTCGAGCGTACCTTCCGTGAGCACGGCGGCGAAGGTGTGCAACTGTTCAGAAGAGAATCTGGCCATAAGACAATCTTACGATGCCTAAGAATATTTAGCTGGACTAATGTAGAAGGCGAAACCTAGCCTCGAAGTATGAACTCCCCCGATGTTTTCCACGCTGCAGGCCTGGGCCTCGGCACAGGCCTTGCCCTCATTGTTGCCATAGGCGCCCAAAATGCTTTCGTCCTCCGGCAAGGAATCCGTGGCGAACATATCGGAGCAATCGTTGCCGTGTGCGCCATCTCGGACGCCGTGCTCATCGCGGCCGGGGTACTCGGCACCGGCGCCCTGCTCACCGCGGCGCCTGCCGCCGTCGTCGTTCTCCGCTATGTCGGTGCGGCATTCCTGGTCACGTACGGCGTGATGGCGGCACGGCGGATCCTCAAGCCGCAAGCGCTCATGTCCGCTGAGCCCGGGCCTTCGGGTGCCGGCCGAAGCGGACTGGCGGCAGCTCTGGCAACTGTCATGGCACTGACGTGGCTCAACCCCCACGTCTACCTGGACACCGTATTGCTGCTGGGATCCGTGGCGAACGCGCAAGGGCCCGGGCTGCAGTGGTGGTTCGGCGCCGGAGCCATGCTGGGCAGTATTCTTTGGTTCTGTTCACTCGGGTTCGGCGCGAAACTGCTCCGTGGTTTCTTTGCGCGCCCGGCGTCCTGGCGGGTCCTCGACGGCGGGATTGCCGTCACTATGGTGGGACTCGGCGTCGGGCTGGCTCTCGGCAGTTAGCCCGGGCCTACAACCACGACACCCCGATAATTCTCACAACAAGCATCCAGTCAACTCCCAGAAACTGGGAGCATCATGAATGGTATGAAAAAGAACGGCCCCGAAGCCAAGCTCCTCGTCGTCGACGACGAACCCAACATCCGTGAGCTGCTCTCCACCTCGCTGCGTTTTGCTGGCTTTGAGGTCGTTGCGGCGTCGAACGGCCGCGAAGCGCTCGCTGCCGCCGATCTTCACGCCCCGGACCTCGCGGTCCTGGACGTCATGCTCCCCGATATGGACGGGTTCACTGTCACCCGCCGCCTTCGCGCCGCCGGAAAGCACTTCCCTGTCCTGTTCCTGACTGCCAAGGACGATACCGAAGACAAGGTCACCGGCCTCACCGTGGGCGGCGACGACTACGTCACCAAGCCCTTCAGCCTGGACGAAGTGGTGGCCCGCATCCGCGCCGTGCTGCGCCGCACGCAGCCGATGGAAGACGACGACGCCGTCATCCGCGTGGATGACCTGGAGCTCGACGACGACGCGCACGAGGTCCGCCGCGGCGGCACCATCATCGAGCTGTCGCCCACCGAGTTCAAGCTGCTGCGATACCTCATGCTGAACCCCAACCGGGTGCTTTCCAAGGCGCAGATCCTGGACCACGTTTGGGAATACGACTTCAACGGCGACGCCTCGATCGTGGAGTCCTACATTTCCTACCTCCGGCGCAAAGTGGATATTGACCCGGATGCCACTGCCCTGATCCAGACGAAGCGTGGCGTCGGTTACGTACTGCGGACGGCCGAGAAGCGCTGACCTTGTTCAACCGTTGGAAGTCGGCCTCCCTCAGGTCGCAGCTGGTCGCCATCATCATGGGGCTGCTGCTCCTTGCCCTGGCCGCCACGGGCGCCGGGACGCTGACGCTCGTCAAGAGCTACCTCCAGGGGCAAGTGGATGACAAGCTCAAGGCTGCTGTCCAGACCGCCCAGCAGCAGCAGTCTTTTGCCAACCTGTCTGAGGCGAGCCCCGCCGTGCCCACGGACTATTCCTTGACGCTGTACGTCCAGGGCCAGCCGCCCTATCCGTTCGGCGGCAGCAAGACCGATCGGCCGAGCATCGCCGGCATCAGCCCGGTTGAAGCCAAGGACCGCAACTACGCACCCTTCCAAGTGGGTGGCACTGCCGGCGGCAATTGGCGTGTGGTGGCGGTCAACGTCGTGGACAACCGGACCGGGCAAAACGCGGTGGTGATCGTCGGGTTGCCCCTCTCCCCCGTGGACCGAGTCATGGAACACGCGACCCTCGTGGTGGTCGGCGTCGGACTTTTGACCCTGGTGCTCGCGTTCTTCATCGCCACCTGGACTGTTGCACGTTCCTTCCGCCCCCTCGCGCGCGTCGAAAAGACGGCGGCCGCTATCGCTGCCGGTGATCTTTCACGCCGTGTGGAGGTCGAAAACCCGGTCACCGAAGTCGGTCGCCTGGGGGCTTCCCTCAACGCGATGCTCGCCCATATCGAATCGTCTTTTGCGGCGCGTGCAGCCTCCGAGGCCAGGATGCGGCGATTCGCCGCCGACGCCTCCCACGAGCTGCGCACCCCCTTGGTCACCATCCGCGGTTTCTCCGAGCTTTACCGCCACGGCGCCCTTGCCACGCCGGAAGACGTGGGCACCGCCATGGGCAGGATCGAGAGCGAGGCCAAGCGGATGGGATCCATGGTGGAAGACCTGCTGTTGCTTGCCCGCCTGGACGAACAACGGCCGTTGCAGCTCAAGCCGGTGGATCTGCATCTGCTGGCGAACGACGCCGTCGTGGACTCACTCGCAACCTCCGGCGAGCGGAAGATTTCACTCACGGGGCTCGACGGCGGAGCGGCAGCGGCTGCCCCGGTCCAAGGTGACGAGGCCAAGCTTCGTCAGGTGCTCGGAAACCTGGTGGGCAACGCCCTGAGATACACGCCCGAAGGAACACCGATCGAGCTCGCCGTCGGGGTGCGGAACACGCCCGCCGGTCCGTTATCCGTTCTCGAGGTGCGGGACCACGGCAGCGGCATTCCGGCCGAGGAACTGCCCCGGATCTTCGAGCGCTTCTACAGGGCGGACACTTCGCGCACGCGGGAGACCGGCGGCAGCGGGCTCGGCCTCGCGATTGTCGCGGCAATTGTGGGGTCCCACGGCGGCACCGTCAGGGTGGAAGAGACCGACGGCGGCGGGGCCACCCTTGTTGTCAGCCTCCCTTTCCAGGACGACATGTCCGAGGTGCCCGAAGATGCCGGCATTGCCGAGGCGGAGATCTCCGACTAGCAGTTTTCTACGCTGGGCGGCCTGATGTAGCGAGTTGTCCACATACGAAGATTCGACTCTGCCTGGGCCATGTGACGGCTTCTAGGCTCGTTGTGTGGACCACAAGCCAGCCGCACCTGCGGACCCCGTTTAGTTGAAAGGCCACGCCCTATGAGCGTTATCTCCGTCGATACCGAATTGCTCCAGCTCAAGTCCGCCAACGTCAAAGCCACCGTGGATCGCATCAGCGCCGACATCCAAGCGATGAAACGTGGCCTGGACGAACTTCAAGCCACCTGGAAGGGATCAGCGGCCAACAATTTCCAGGCCCTCGTCTCCGAGTGGACGTTGACCCAGAACAAGGTGGAGGCCTCGCTGGCATCCATCAACCTGGCCCTGTCCTCCGCCGCGGCAAGCTACCTCCAGACCGAGCAAGGCAACACCCAGCGGTTCAGCTACTAGGAACTGGGGCTGGGAGATCCCGGCGGGCGGCTAATCTGCCATCCCGCCGGGATCTAGTTGTTTTCAAGGGTCCAGTTGCGTCCAGCGTCCGCGCGTGCTTGCCGCCGCTACTTCTCCGGCGTCGACTGGTGGAAGCGCAACCGCCAGCGGCCGTCGTCCAGCAACCAGATCGAACTCCGCAATGCCGAGCCGGTTCGTCCGTAACTTCTGTAGCTGAGCAAGATGGTGTTGCTGGAGATGCGCTCTGCGGAAATTATTTCTACCTCTGCGGTTTCGCCTGGATCGCCCTCCAACGCCATCATGAGCTCGTCGCGGGACCAGACACGTCCGGAGCTGCCAATCTCAGTGAAGTCCGGGTGGAGCAGGATCCCCGTACGCCCAAGGTCTCCCCTGACGTCGGGCCTCAGGAGCTCCCTCTCAAGAAGAATGACCGTATCCTCGTCCGAACGCCCGCCGGGCTGGCCAAGGACCGCTTCTTCGTCGTCACCGGCGAACAAAGTGGGCTCGATGAATGTCTCCGCCTCCGTGAACGCCGCCGGCACGTTCGGCAAGGACGACCCGCTCAAGAGGTCCTGACCGCCGAACAACGTGAGGTCTTCATCCAGGGCATCAGCGTCGTCGTGGTCGTCGTCGAAAAGCGAGGGCGCCTCCACCGGCGCTGTCCTGACTGACGACGCGCGGGCTGATGGGGTTCGGGGCAAGGACCGTGCAGCTTCACCAGCTCCCGGATAGCCCGGACCGCCGGGAGCGGCTGTTCCTTGCTGGAACGCCGTGGCGACCGCACGGGCGCGATCGTCGGCAGCCTCGTTGAGGTCGTGGCCAGCGTGGCCCTTGACCCACTCGAACGTGTACTTTCGGCCGATAATGGCCTGGTCGATGTCCTTGAGGAGATCGACGTTCAAGACGGGCTTTCCGTCCGCTTTGCGCCAACCCTTGCGCTTCCATCCCGGCATCCACTTGGTGATGCAATTGATGACGTACTGGCTGTCGCAGAGAATCTTCAGCTCTTCATCGGGAACATGTGCCGTGGACCGGAAGAGGTCAAGCACCGCCATGAGCTCGCCCTGGTTGTTGGTTCCGTGCGGCCACCCGCCGGCCCTCCAGCAAGAGTCGTTCACGTACCAGGCCCAACCGGCAGGCCCGGGATTGCCGAGGGCAGAACCATCGGCGGCAGCAATAATCGTCATGGTTTCCATCCTGCCAGACCACCCCGACACTCCCGGACCGCGAGGCCCTGAGCGAGCGTCGCGGCAAAACCCGATAAAGGTGAGCGAGCGTCGCGGCAAAACCCGATAAAGGTGAGCGAGCGTCGTTAAACGGCGACGACGGCCCCCACCGAAGTGGGGACCGTCGTCGTGCGTGTGGCTAGTGAGCCGGCGCGGGGGCTTAGAAGCCGCCCATGCCGCCCATGTCGTCGCCGCCACCCATGGCCGGAGCGTTCTTCTCCGGCTTGTCGGCAACAACGGCCTCGGTGGTCAGGAACAGACCAGCGATGGAGGCAGCGTTCTGGAGAGCCGAGCGGGTGACCTTTACGGGGTCGTTGACGCCAGCGGCCAGCAGGTCCTCGTAAACGCCGGTTGCAGCGTTCAGGCCGTGGCCCGACGGCAGGCCGCGGACCTTGTCGATGACAACGCCCGGCTCGAGGCCAGCGTTGTAAGCGATCTGCTTGAGCGGAGCGTCGATGGCAACGCGGACGATGTTGGCGCCCGTTGCTTCGTCGCCTTCGAGCTGCAGGTTGGCGAATGCCTTGGCGCCAGCCTGGATGAGGGCAACGCCACCACCGGCGACAATGCCTTCTTCAACGGCAGCCTTCGCGTTGCGGACAGCGTCCTCAATGCGGTGCTTGCGTTCCTTGAGCTCGACCTCGGTTGCGGCACCGGCCTTGATGACTGCAACGCCGCCGGCCAGCTTGGCCAGGCGCTCCTGCAGCTTCTCGCGGTCGTAGTCGGAGTCGGAGTTCTCGATCTCGGCACGGATCTGTGCAACACGACCGGCGATGGCGTCGGCGTCGCCGGCACCTTCGACGATGGTGGTCTCGTCCTTGGTGACAACAACCTTGCGGGCGTTGCCGAGCAGTTCGAGGGTTGCGTTCTCGAGGCTCAGGCCGACCTCCGAGGAGATGACCTGGCCGCCAGTGAGGATCGCGATGTCGGCGAGCTGTGCCTTGCGGCGGTCACCGAAGCCCGGAGCCTTGACGGCAACGGACTTGAAGGTGCCACGGATCTTGTTCACGATCAGTGTGGCCAGGGCCTCACCCTCGATGTCCTCGGCGATGATCAGCAGCGGCTTGTTGGACTGCATGACCTTCTCCAGGACCGCAACGAGTTCCTTCACGTTGGAGATCTTGGAGTTGACGATCAGGATGTACGGGTCTTCGAGGACCGTTTCCTGGCGCTCTGCGTCGGTGACGAAGTAAGCGGAGATGTAACCCTTGTCGAAGCGCATGCCTTCGGTGAGCTCAAGCTCCAGGCCGAAGGTGTTGGACTCCTCGACCGTGATGACGCCTTCCTTGCCCACCTTGTCCAGGGCTTCAGCAATGAGGTTACCGATTTCGGAGTCGCCGGCGGAGATGGAAGCCGTGGCTGCGATCTCTTCCTTGGTCTCGATTTCCTTGGCGGAGGCGAGCAGCTCGCGGATGACGGCTTCAACAGCCTTCTCGATGCCGCGCTTGAGTGACAGCGGGTCGGCACCGGCAGCTACGTTGCGCAGGCCTTCCTTGACCAGTGCCTGGGCCAGAACGGTGGCTGTGGTGGTGCCGTCGCCAGCGACGTCATCCGTCTTCTTGGCAACTTCCTTGACCAGCTCGGCGCCGATCTTCTCGAACGGGTCGTCCAGTTCGATCTCCTTGGCGATGGAAACACCATCGTTGGTGATCGTGGGGGCGCCCCACTTCTTTTCGAGGACGACGTTGCGTCCACGCGGGCCGAGGGTGACCTTGACGGCGTCGGCGAGGATGTTAAGACCCCGCTCGAGACCGCGGCGTGCCTCTTCATCAAATGCAATGATCTTGGCCATAACGGCGGTAGTCCTTTCGGGACAGTCGTTAAGAAGGTGCCTTCACTGCGGTGCCCGCGACGGACGATCCTTCACATTCGGCCTCTGTACGCCGCGTGCTCCGGACCTCACCCCAGCAAGGTTTTCTTTGTTCCCCCAGGCACCGCCACTATTTCAATACGACCGGAGCCGCGAAGAATTAGCAGTCAGTGCTTGAGAGTGCTAATCAATAATTAGCACTCACCCGAGGAGAGTGCAAGCAGGAAGAGCCGGAAATTGCTCGCCACGCCAAGGGAATTCGCTACGGGCACAAGCCCGTCATGGAGTCCGAGAGGCGGTCTCCTTGCCGCTCACCCGCGCAGTGTTGTCGGCTCCGTAGGTGAAGACCATGTAATTGGACGAAGTAACGTCGCCGTTGGCGTCGAAGCCGATGGTGCCGGACTCGCCGTCGTAATCCGGGAGCTTGGCCGCTTTCAGCACCTCGAGGCAGTCCTTGTATGACGCACAGGACGTGCGTTCTTTCGTCGCCGCATCCCCCGACGCCGGGCGCGTCCCGCCGGACACAGTGGTGAGCCAGGCCGCGATCGAGCCACCGGCGTCGTCGCCCGCCGCTGCTGCCGCAATCGACGCGAGGTTGACGGCGTCGTACGTCTCGGCAGCGTACGTCGTGTCCTTGAGTTGGGGGTCGATGCCAATCAGATCGGCCTGGAACTCCGCACTCGGAAAGACACCTGGAAGAATCCCCCTCGCGCCGTCGAGGCCACCGGCACCGAGCGCCGTTCCGTATTGGCGGATGGCACCGTCACTCAGGATCAGGCTCTTGCCGCTCAGCCCGGTGTTCAGTAGCTCGGCCAGGGCGCCTTGGGCACCATCACGGGCAACCACGACGACGGCGTCCGGCGTGCCCGACTTGATGCCCGCCGCGGCGGGAGCTGCTTTGCCGGGCGTGAATTCGGCGTTGGACACCGCGTTCATTCCGAGGCTTCGTGCGGCGTCCATGACCGCTCCGGAGACGCGCGTACCGTAGTCCCCGGCTTCGTGGAGGACGGAAATCCTCTTGGCGCCGGCGTCGTGGGCCAGCTTCGCCAAGACGCTGCCCTGTGCGGCGTCAGCGGCCGAGGTGCGGAAGTAGAAGCCGCCGTTCTTGTAGCTGCTCAGCCCCGACGCCGTGTTGGCCGGCGAGATGAGCGGAATCCGGGCGGGAGACAACACATCGATGGCGGCGGGGGCGTGGCTGGAATCCGTTGGCCCCACAACGACGTCGGCGTGGGCCGACAGCAACGCCTTGGCTTGCGCCGCGGTATCGGCAGTGAAGGCCGCCGCGCTGGCCCCTTGGCTAGCGCTGCTGCCTTCGCCGGCCGCCGACGCCGGAAGCAACTCGACAGGGTGGCCCTTGTATCCGCCTGCGTCGTTGATCTGCTTGACAGCCAACTTGGCCGCTGCCAGCTCGGACTCATTGAGGAATGCCGAGCTACCGGTGTTGTCCAGAATCACGCCGACGCGCAGGACCCCGTCGCCGCTCGGGGTAACGGAGCTGAGCCTGGCGTTGCCGATGGGGGCGGAACATCCGGCCAGCCCAAGGGCCAAGGCCGCAAAGCCTGCAAGAAGAGAAACCACCCGGGACCGGTGTCCTCCAAGGGGCCGGGTTCCAAAAGGCCGGGACAGCCCTGTTGCCGCATCACCCACTAGATAAGCCGCACGCTTTCTGCCTGCGGGCCCTTCTGGCCCTCGCCCAGTTCGAAGTCGACCCGTTGTCCTTCTTCGAGAGCACGGAAGCCATCCATCTGGATGGCGGACCAATGCACAAAGATGTCGTCACCGGACTCATCCACGGTGATGAATCCGTAGCCCTTTTCGGCATTGAACCATTTGACGGTTCCCAAAGCCATGATCCCCACACTTTCAACTAGCAGTGGCCGGCTTCCGGGATCTCCGGGCCAGCTCACAACTACTGTAACCACAGTCACGTTGCCGTAGCGCAACCTTGGGTGCGGGTAGCCGCAATGTTATTGAGGCGTAACCGAGTTGCTACTTGTAGCCGGGGCCCAGAATGACAACCACGGGCTGCTGGAATTCGGCGCTGTCCACAAGGTTGGAAATGCCCAGCAATTTGCCGAGCGCTTCGGCATTGCCTTTCTGGGCTGCACCTTTGTAGAAGACCGACGACGTCTGCTGGGGCATGCCACCCCAGTTTGCGACGGTGGCCAACGGCCACCCCCCGCCTTGCACGAGGCCGGCCACGCGGGCAGCCAGGCCGCCGGTGGTGGTGCCGTTGTAGACCGCGACTGCCGCCGTCTTGTCCAATGGCGCCGTGCTGGGGGTCGCTGTGATGGCCGTCGGCGTGCTGGAAGGCGTGTCGCTCGGGCTCGGCTGGCTGGATGCCTGCGCGGAGCTGCTTGCGGAAGGTGACGCCGCGGCGCTTTGCTTGGAAGCGTCCGCGGTGACGACGGCTTGCGGCGTCGTCGATGAGGTGAAGCCAAGCTTCGGAAGGATGAGGAAGGCAACGAGGCCTACGGCCAGCGCGATGCCGCCCAGGAGCAGGACCGGCCACAGCGCGGGACGGGAAGCGGACGCGACGAGCCTGTGGACACCCTGGCGCGATGAGCTCTGCGGGACACGGTCGAATTCATCCCGGGCAAATTTTGTCATGGTGAAGCCTTGTCCTTGCTGCTTGCTTGCTGGGGGATCAGCGGGTGCTCTACGCGTCAGAACCGAGACGACGCGCTGTGCGGGCCCTCTGACGTGACATACGTAGTCTACGCAATCTCTTGACCAGCATAGGATCGTGAGCCAATGCTTCCTCAGTGTCGATGAGGGCATTGAGCAGCTGGTAGTAGTGGGTCGCGGAGAGACCGAAGAGTTCCCTGACGGCCTGTTCCTTGGCCCCGGCGTACTTCCACCATTGCCTCTCCAGGGCAAGCATCTGCTGTTCACGCTCGCCGAGCGGCGAATCGCTGCGGAGTCCGGCGGACAGGTCTTCAAGCACCAATCCAGTTGCTTCGGACGCCATGGGTTCCCGTGCGGGTTCTGCCACGACACACTCCTTCGACGCATTGACTGAAAATGTCCCCCGCCCATGGTAGCGGGCGAATAACACCAATGTCATTTGCCCCGCCGCCTTCCGGAGCCGCTTTCCCAGGCGCCGCTTTCCCCGGGAGCCTCTGGACAGGGACAATGGCTGGGTGGCAGGCGAAGAAGCGTTATTTGAGCTTGAATCCGAGGATCACTCCGCCGGGTTCGAGGCACTCCCGGGAATGGCCTTGGAGGACCTGATGGCGCCGGACTGGGCTGACGCGCTCTCCGGCGTCGAGGACGAGCTGCGCTCGGTGCTGGCCTTCGTGGCGGGCGAGGCCAGCCGCGGAACCCATGTCCTGCCTGCGGCGCCCAACCTCCTTCGCGCCTTCCGGCAGCCTCTGGCAGACGTCAAGGTGCTGATCCTGGGCCAGGACCCCTACCCAACGCCGGGCCACGCCGTCGGGCTCTCCTTCGCGGTTTCCGCGCCAACCCGGCCCATCCCCCGCAGCCTCTCGAACATCTACCGCGAGATGGAGTCCGATCTCGGGCTCCCGCCGCGGGTCCACGGCGATCTTTCGGCCTGGACGGGCCAGGGAGTACTCCTCCTCAACAGGGTGCTCAGCGTCGCGGCCGGTGCGGCCGGCTCCCACCGGGGCAAAGGCTGGGAGGCGATCACGACGGCGGCGGTCACCGCCGTCGCCCGCCGCCGCACCGCTGCCGGGCAGCAGAGTCCGCTCGTCGCGATCTTGTGGGGCAAGGACGCTGAAGCCGTGCAGCCACTGCTTGAAGGCGCCCCTGTGATCTCTTCCGCACACCCCAGCCCGCTCTCCGCGTCGCGGGGATTCTTCGGTTCGCGCCCGTTCAGCCGGGCCAACGCGCTGCTCCGTAGGCAAGGCGCGGATCCCGTCATCTGGGAGCTTCCACCACTGCCCTAGCTTAGGCTTGCCTACATGACATCTTTGCCCGCGACGTCGTCTGCATCCCGCAATACCCGCCCCCAAGTGAACCTGACTGTGCTGCGCACAGAACAGCTTTCGCCCCACATGGTGCGCATCATTGCTGGTGGACCCGGTTTTGCCGGCTACGCGAACAACGACTTCGTGGACCGGTATGTGAAGATCGTGTTCCCGCAGCCCGGCGTCGACTATGAGCTGCCACTGGATCTTTGGGCCATCCGCGAGACCATGCCCCGCGCGCAATGGCCTTACACCCGTACCTACACCGTCCGTTGGGTGGACCAAGCCGCGCAGGAACTGGCAATTGACTTTGTGGTCCATGGCGACGAGGGCCTTGCAGGCCCGTGGGCGCTGGCAGCCCAGCCCGGCGACACCCTTGTTTTCACGGGTCCCGGCGGCGCCTACAACCCCGCGCCCGACGCCGACTGGTACCTTTTCGCGGGCGACGACGCCGCGCTCCCGGCGATTGCCGCCGCGATCGAATCCCTGCCGGCCGACGCCAAGGGCCTTGCTTTCCTCGAAGTCGATAGCGGCGCCGACATCCTTGCCATCGCGGCGCCCGACGGCGTGGGGCTGCACTGGCTGCTTCGTTCCGGAGTCCCGGCCGGATCAAGCACGATCCTGCTTGATGCCTTGGGCGATGCAGAGTGGCTGCCCGGCCGGGTCGACGTGTTTGCGCACGGTGAACGCGGCTACATGAAGGGGCTGCGGGACATCTTCTTCAAGCAGCGCGGGCTGGAGCGTTCCCAGGTATCGCTTTCCGGATACTGGGCCCAAGGGCGTGTGGAGGACGATTTCCAGGCGGAGAAGAAACTCCCGATCGGGCAGATCTAGCGCCTGGCGCTTTGGCGTTCCCTCGGCTGGCGGGCTACCGCCGGCGGACGCGGCGGCGCTCGTTGCTGGCCAGGCCCTTGGTCAACGGCCGGGCAAGGTTGTCACCCAGCACAATCCCTGCGGCCACACCCAGCACGATCGCTCCTGCGTTGAGCATGCCGCCCGAACCCAGCAAGACATCCGCTTCCTGGACCGTCAACACATACATGGAACGGAATATCTTCAGGCCTGGCAGAAGGATGAGGGCCGCGGGAACGGCTACCACCAGCTGCGGCGCCCCGAGCCTGAGTGCCACCATTCGGGCGAGCAGACCGATGACCACGGCGGAAATCGCCGGCGAGAGCCGGTCTCCGAAGCCAAGGTTGGAAGCCCCCCACAAGACGAAGTAACCCACCAAACCCACTGCCGCCGTCGGGAGCAGGAGTTTGAGCAGGGTCTGTTCGGTGATGCCGATGGCAATCACCCCGATGGCGATCAGGATGGCCTGGCCCCACAATGGATACGCCTCGGGGAATGTTTGCGTGACGTCGATCGCGACGCTGCCGATGAGGTCGCCCACAACCACCGCGACGGCGATGCCCGCAACGATCGCGCCGAAGGTCAGGATGGTGGACAGGAATCGTCCGGCCGCAGTCACGGGGAATCCGTTGATGGCATCCTGCACTGAAGAGACGAGCCGCCCGGTTGGCAACAGCAGGAGAATGCCGCCCGCCACGACGATGGACGGCGGGATGTCCGCCCCGGCCCAGTGGAGCATGAGCGCGATGAACGTGACCAGGAAGGAGCAGGCCGCTGTCACGAAGAAGTCAGGCGTGCGCCACTTGCCCAATTGCCGGGCCACGAGGTTGACCAGCATGTTGGAGACGAAAGCCAGGGCGGACGCGCCCGGTCCCCCGCCCAGGACCCCGACGAAGACAGCAGAGAAGACGCCGAACGCCATGGTGACCATCCACCGCGGGAAGGGCTTGCTGCTGCGGATGATGTCATCCAGCCGGTTCACCGCTTCTGACCTGCCCACCCCGCCGGCCACGATATCCGTGACGAGTTGGTGCACCTGGGCCAGGCCTGCGTAGTTGTTGGTCCAGGAGCGAACAACCCGGAGCAGTGTAATGGGAGTCTGGTCCTTGGGCGCATAGTTGAGCGCGACCGACTGGTTGGTGATGTCCACTTCAATGTTCTTCAACCCGAGTGCCGCCGTGACCGCGATGATGCTGGTCTCGACTTCCAGGGCACCGGCGCCGTAACGAAACATGGATTCGGCCATGTGCAGCGCGAAGTCGATGGTCTTGCGGGCCGAAGCGTCAACACCGCCCACGTGGATGATGGGGTTGGCATAGGGGCTGCCCGCCAGGCGGTCGACGATGCTCATGGGGGCGGTGGGAGGATTCTCGCCCTGCACGAGCCTGCGGAGCATGCGCTTGGCGTTGACATTCTGGCGCACCTGGGATGGCTTCAGCGGCTGCGTCTTGGGCAAGCCGTCCGTGTTGGGCCTGTTGTCGGGGCGGTCAGTCACGCGGGTGTTCCTCCAAAGGGCGTGGTTCCTCCAAATACGGTGTCGTGCACATGCAGTGGGCGGGGTGGCGCTGCGATTTTAATAGAACTGCTGGCCCGTGCGGCGGGTGTAGATCTGCCGTGCGATACGTTCCCCGGCAGCGGTCCAGAGCTTGTACTTCAGCGGGCTGATGACTTGGTCGTAGCACCCGACGAAGTCGGTGACGGTCTTGCTGAAGCTGGTCTTGAACAGGCCAAGTCCGTGGAACGGATGTGAGGTGTCTTTGAGCCGGTCCCCGGGCGGAGTGCCGCAGAAATCGTACTCAGTGCAACCCAGCTCCTTGACCTGGTTGATGGCTGTCCACTGGACCAAGTGCGAATCGCCGTACTGCGCGCGCTTCTGCAGCGATCCGCCGTCCTTGTAGGTGCCCTTCCGGCCATAGTTGATGACGAAGGCTCCGACGGATGGGACACCGTTTTCGAAGACAAACAGGAGCCTGCCCTGGCCACGCTCGATGAAGTTGGTCCAGAACTGGCGGTAGTACCCGAATTCCCGGACGCGGACTTGGGACTTCGCCTCGACCGTGTTGGTCATCAGCGCATACATGGAACGGAAGTTCTCTTCCGTGGGTTCCATGGTGTGGACTTCGACGCCTTCGCGGATGGCCCTGCGAACGGCGTTGCGGCCGCGGGAATGCAGGTTGCGCAGCAGCTGGTTTTCCTCGGGAGAGATGTCCAGCAGGGCTGTGGAGTCGTTCGGCTGCAGGTTGGGGGTCTTGACCACTCCCGTAGCCTCAATCGCGTCCCGGGCCTCGCCGCTGAGGACGATGTCCGGCT
The DNA here is from genome assembly GCF_030209755.1 of Arthrobacter sp. efr-133-TYG-118. GTDB lineage: Bacteria > Actinomycetota > Actinomycetes > Actinomycetales > Micrococcaceae > Arthrobacter. The sequence goes on from NZ_JARVRH010000009.1 coordinate 57,683, forward strand.
CGATTTTCACGGCGAAAACCCCGAGCTTGTCCCGCTTGACGAATTCCCGGTTGGCCTTGATGATCCCCTGAATGTCCTCGACGCTGGCAACGTCGGGGCCCTTGATGAGGTACCAGAGCTTGCCGAGCAATGGAAACGACTTCTCCAGGACCAGGTTGTAGCTGCTGTACTCCTTGGTCTCGTAGACGAGATGCAAGGGCTTCCAGCCGAAGTGCTGCTTCACGTCTGCAAATGCCTCGGATTGGAGGAGGTTGCCGCCGTTGGGGTTGGCGGTGACGTGTTTGTCCCAGTGTTCGATTTCCTCGGCGGTGGCAAAGCGTGCGGTAAATTCTCGCAAGGGGGCCGTGTCCAATCAGTTGCGTACGTGAGGCAGCAGGCACCGGTGTGCGGCGCAGGTGTTCAGCCCCAAGTCTATCGGCCCCCACGGAAGGCTACAGCCTGGCCTGTTCCAACGCCTCCACGTTGATGCCCTTCGATTCTCACAGGCAGGGCAAAGGCTCCCCAAAGTCCACAACTAATCCGGCGGCGGAAGGTGGTAGTACCAAACGCCGAGCCAGGAGTATCCGATGATCGTCTACCGCCCCATTCCGCCGCTCACCACCGGCCGCAGCAACGGCATTTGGTCGGTACTCACTGCCATGGCATCCGCGGCACTGCTGGGCCCGGCCTGGCCGTCCGGTACCGGCCGCCTCGAAGATCAGGACTCGGGCGTCAGCACTCCACGACGTTGACTGCGAGGCCGCCCATGGCGGTTTCCTTGTATTTGGAGGACATGTCCTTGCCGGTTTCGCGCATGGTCACGATGACCTCGTCCAGGGAGACGCGGTGGGTGCCGTCGCCCCAGAGCGCCATCTTCGCGGCGTTGATGGCCTTCGCCGCCGCGATCGCGTTGCGTTCGATGCACGGGATCTGCACGAGTCCGCCGATCGGGTCGCAGGTCAGTCCCAGGTTGTGTTCCATGGCGATCTCGGCCGCGTTCTCCACCTGTCCAGGCGAGCCGCCCATGACTTCGGCCAAGCCGGCGGCCGCCATCGAGGAAGCGGAGCCCACCTCGCCTTGGCAGCCCACTTCGGCTCCGGAGATCGAGGCCTGCTCCTTGTAGAGGACCCCGACGGCGCCTGCGGCGAGCAGGAACTTCACCACGACGTCGTCGCGGTCCTGTTGGGTGGCCTTGTCCATGCCGGGGGCGAAATGCAGGGCGTAGTACAGCACGGCGGGGATGATCCCGGCGGCACCGTTCGTGGGCGCGGTGACAACACGGCCACCCGAGGCGTTTTCCTCGTTCACGGCCAGGGCAATCAGGTTCACCCATTCCTGCCAGTACTTCGGGTCGTGATAGTCGGGGTCCTGGTCCTTTGTCTCCTTCAGGAGCCGTTCGTGCCAATCTGGAGCGCGACGCCGGACCTTGAGCCCGCCTGGCAGCACGCCTTCGCGCTTGAGGGACGTTTCAACACAGGCCTCCATGACGGAGTAGATGTGCAGCAGGCCTTCGCGGATTTCCTCTTCGGTCCGGGAAGCGCGTTCGTTGATGAACATGATGTCCGAGATGCCGAGCCCCTTCGAGGAGCAGCGTCCCATGAGTTCGGCTGCCGTGCGGAAGGGCAACGGGAGTTCCTTCTTGGACTCCTCCAGTTCCTTCTGGGCCGCGTCCTCTTCGCCTTCGCGGACGATGAAGCCGCCGCCCACGGAAAAGAACGTAGCCTCGTGCAGCACGTCGCCGTCGGCGTCGGAAACGGAGAACTTCATCCCGTTCGTATGCCGGGGCAGGACCGTGAGCGGGTGCAGGATCATGTCCGATTCCCCGTACGGCAGCGGTACTCCCAAAACCGGGTCGCCATCGGGATCGACGGCGCCGCAAAGGTTCAGCGTCCCGGTTTCGGCAATCGAAGCGAGCCTTTCCTCCACTTCCTCGGGGAGGATCTCCTCGGGGTGATAGCCCTCCAATCCCAGCAGCACCGCGGTCATGGTGCCGTGCCCGCGGCCCGTAGCAGCCAGGGAACCGTACAGGTCAACGCGCAGGGAGGCCACCCGTTCCAGGGCGCCGGTCTCCTTCAGTTCACCCGCGAATACTGCCGCGGCACGCATAGGTCCCACGGTATGCGAACTCGAAGGACCAATCCCAATAGAGAAAAGATCGAAGACGCCAACAGCCATTGTCGGTTCCTAACTAGGTATGTGGTTGGGTGGGGAGGGAGCCGGACATCCTCTGCATGCCTTGGGCCCACACCGTCCGGGTTCCCTGACCGAGCTTGCGAGGTCAGGGGGACGGTGGGGCGCATGCTGCCGGATGCCCAGCCCCCTCCGGGCCCGGAGAACCTCAGCTGAGGTTCGCAACGCGCGGGTAGAGCGGGTGCGCGGCGGCGAGTGCCTCCACGCGATGACGCAGGCCGGAGAGGTCGGCGTCGGCATCGGCGATCAGTGCCTCGGCGATGATGTCCGCAACTTCACGGAACGCCGCTTCACCGAAACCGCGGGTGGCCAGGGCCGGGGTGCCGATCCGCAGGCCGGAGGTCACCATCGGCGGGCGCGGGTCGAACGGAACGGCGTTGCGGTTGACGGTGATGTCGATCGCAGCGAGGCGGTCTTCGGCCTGCTGGCCGTCAAGTTCGCAGTTGCGCAGATCCACGAGCACCAGGTGCACGTCCGTGCCGCCGGAAATCACGGAGATCCCCTTGGCAGTGACGTCGGGCTGGACGAGGCGCTCGGCCAGGATCCGGGCACCGGCCAGCACGCGCTCCTGGCGTTCCTTGAACTCTTCCGAGCCGGCGATCTTGAAAGCCACGGCCTTGCCGGCGATCACGTGCTCCAACGGGCCACCCTGCTGGCCCGGGAAGACCGCGGAGTTGATCTTCTTGGCGATGTCGGCGTCGTTGGAGAGGATGATGCCGCCGCGCGGACCGGCGAGGGTCTTGTGCGTCGTCGACGTCGTGACGTGCGCGTGCGGGACCGGGGACGGGTGCAGACCGGCGGCCACCAGGCCCGCGAAGTGCGCCATGTCCACCATGAGGTACGCGCCCACCAGGTCCGCGATCCGGCGGAACTCGGCGAAGTCCAGCTGGCGCGCGTAGGCGGACCAGCCGGCCACGATCAGGGCCGGCTTGTGCTCAAGCGCCAGGCGCTCCACCTCGGCCATGTCGATTCGGTGGTCTTCTTCGCGGACTTGGTACGGGATGACGTTGTACAGGCGTCCGGAGAAATTGATCCGCATACCATGGGTCAAGTGCCCACCGTGTGCCAGGTTCAGGCCCATGATGGTGTCGCCCGGCTTGATGAGGGCGTGCATCACCGAGGCGTTTGCCTGGGCGCCGGAGTGCGGCTGCACGTTCGCGTACTCGGCACCGAAGAGGGCCTTCACGCGATCGATAGCCAACTGCTCGATGACGTCCACGTGCTCGCAGCCACCGTAGTAGCGCTTGCCCGGGTAGCCTTCCGCGTACTTGTTGGTCAGCACCGAACCCTGCGCCTGCATGACAGCCACGGCGGTGTGGTTCTCGGACGCGATCATTTCCAGGCCCGAACGCTGACGGTTCAACTCGTCGTCGATCTTCGCCGCGATCTCCGGATCCAGCTCGGACAACAACGTGTCCAGGCTCGGCGAAACTACCTGCTCGAACGCTGTGGTTCCGGTGCCTGCGGCCCCGGTTGCGGCGCTCACAGCTCGCCACCGTTCTTGGAAGCGTATTCCTCCGCGGAAAGCAGCGGACCGTCGGACTCGGCGGCGACCTTGAATAGCCACCCTGCACCGTACGGATCGTTGTTGATCAGGGCAGGATCGTCGACGACGGCGGAGTTCACTTCCGTGACTTCACCCGTCACCGGGGAGTACAGGTCCGAGACGGACTTGGTGGACTCAACCTCGCCGCAGGTCTCCCCCGCAGTCACAGCGGAACCGACCTCGGGCAAGTCAACGTACACGATGTCGCCGAGGGCATCGGTGGCCACGGCGGAGATACCGATAGACACAAGGTTGCCGGCCTCGCGGGAAACCCACTCGTGCTCGTCGGAGTACTGCAGTTCAGGTGCAACTTTTGCCATGTTTTTTCCTTTGCGTTGGTCTAAAAACAATTGTGGTCAGGTTACGCGGCGGGGGCCGCCATCCTCTGCGTGCTGCTCCTTCGTCGTTTTGACGCACGCTGCCGGATGCCGCTCCCCCACCGCTAGAGGCATGTTCAGTTTCGGGGCCAACAGTTCCGGAAAAGAACGCTGGCCCTTTCGGTTTTAGTCGGTGACCCGTGGTTCCCGCGGGCCAAGCTGCGGCAGGTGGCTCATCATCCAGCACCTTTGGCTTTCGAAAATGAGCCAAACCAAAGGTGCCGGACTGAAACTGAGCCGCGGTGAGCCGAGAGCCGCCGCTTGCCGGGAGGATCCGGAAGCGTGCGTCCCCACCGTCCCCCTAACCTCGCAAGCTCGGTCAGGGAACCCGGACGGCGTGGGCCCCTGGAAGCGACACGTCCGCTCAGCGGGCGTCTTCGCGACCGAGCACGCGGAGGATTCTTCCGTCCCGCGGCTCCCAGCCACCCCCGGAGCCGCGAGCCACCCGAGACTTACTTGGCTCGCTTGTAGAACGGCAGTGCGACAACTTCGAACGGCTCGGCCTTGCCGCGCAGGTCGACGTCCAGGGCCGTGCCGGGCTCAGCGTGTTCGACGTCGACATACGCCAAAGCGACCGGGTAGCCGAGCGTGGGGCTGGGCTGGCCGGACGTGACTTCGCCGACCACTGTGCCGTCCTTGAGGACCGGGTAGTGGCTGCGGCCGGCGCGGCGCCCGAGGCCCTTGAGGCCAACCAGCTTGCGGCCGCTGGTTGAACCGGCGCCCTCAGCCTTCAGGGCTTCCAGGGCGGCGCGCCCCACGAAGTCGCTTTCCTTGGCGAGCGAGACAACGGGGCCCAGGCCTGCCGAGAAGGGGTTGCCTTGGCGGGAGAGCTCGTTGCCATAGAGCGGCATGCCGGCTTCGAGACGCAGGGAGTCACGCGAGGCCAGGCCGGCGGGGATCAGTTCGCCGTCCTCGGCAACTGCTGCGATTGCTTGCCACAGGGCCGCAGCGGCATCATTGTCCACGAAGATTTCGAAGCCGTCCTCGCCGGTGTAGCCGGTGCGGGCGAGCAGCAGTTCGGTGGTGATTCCGGCAAAGGTGAAGGGCACCTCGACGGCGGCGTAGTACTTGAGCTCGGTAACCAGCGAGTGCTGTTCCGCCGGGACCAGGCGAAGGAGGATTTCTTCCGCTTTGGGACCCTGGACGGCGATCAGGGAGGTTGCCGCGGAGGCGTCCTCGACGACGACGTCGAAGTTGGCTGCCCGCTGTGCCAAAGCCTCGGCCACGACCTTGGCGTTGCCGGCGTTCGGAACCACGAGGAACGTGGCATCGCCGCGGCGGTACGTGATGAGGTCGTCGATGATGCCGCCGTCTTCCTGGCAGATCAGCGAGTACTTGGCCTTGCCCACGGACATGGCGGAGATTTTGCCCACCAAGGCGTAGTCGAGGAAAGCGGCGGCGTCCGGGCCGGTGACCCAGACTTCGCCCATGTGGGAAAGGTCGAACAGGCCTGCGGACCGGCGGACGGCGTGGTGTTCGGCCAGTTCGGAGGAGTACTTCAGGGGCATCTGCCAGCCACCGAAATCGGTGAAGGAAGCGCCGAGCTTCTTGTGCTCTTCGTAGAGCGCAGTGTAGTTCTCAGTCATCGTGGGGTCCTAGTTCTCGAAGTCTTCGATCGGAGGGCAGGAGCAGACCAGGTTGCGGTCGCCTGCGGCGCCGTCGATGCGGCCTACGGGCGGGAAGTACTTGTCCTGCTTGAGGTGGTGGACCGGGAAGACGGCCTGCTCGCGGGAGTATGCACGGTTCCAGTCAGAACTCACGACGGCGGCGGCGGTGTGCGGTGCGTGGCGCAGCGGACTGTTCTCCACCGTGAAGTCGCCGTTGGCGACCTGGTCGATTTCCTTGCGGATGGTGATCATGGCTTCGATGAAGCGGTCGATCTCGCCGAGGTCCTCGGACTCCGTGGGCTCCACCATGAGGGTGCCCGCGACGGGGAACGCCAAGGTTGGGGCGTGGAAGCCGTAGTCGATGAGGCGCTTGGCGACGTCCTCCGCCGTTACTGCGGTGCGAGCGGTCAATTCGCGCAGGTCAAGGATGCACTCGTGGGCTACCAGTCCGCCTTCGCCGGTGTAAAGCACGGGGAAGTACTCGTTGAGGCGCGAGGCAATGTAGTTCGCGGCCAGCAGCGCGGACTTGGTGGCTTCGGTGAGGCCTTCGCCACCCATGAGCTTCACGTAGGCCCAGGAGATCGGAAGGACACCGGCGGAGCCGTAGCGCGAGGCGGAAATCGCCACGCCAGTCCCTGGCAGAGAAGCGCCGTCTTCGTGTGCTGCCTTGTTGGCGTCGCCCGGCATGAAGGGTGCGAGGTGGGCCTTGGCCGCGACCGGGCCTACGCCCGGTCCGCCGCCGCCGTGCGGGATGCAGAAGGTCTTGTGCAGGTTCAGGTGGGACACGTCGCCGCCGAACTTGCCCGGCTGGGCAAGGCCGACCAAGGCGTTCAGGTTGGCGCCGTCGACGTACACCTGGCCGCCGGCTGCATGCACGGAGTCGCAGATTTCGCGGACGTCGGCGTCGTACACGCCGTGCGTGGACGGGTAGGTGATCATGATGGCCGAGAGGACGTCTTTGTTGGCGTCGATCTTGGCCTGCAGGTCGGCGTGGTCGATCGTGCCGTCGGCGGCCGTGGCCACCACAACCACTTTCATGCCGGCCAGCACTGCCGAGGCGGCGTTGGTGCCGTGGGCCGAGGCCGGGATGAGGCAGACGTTGCGCTGGAGGTCGCCGCGGGAGTGGTGGTAACCGCGGATGGCCAGCAGGCCGGCGAGTTCGCCCTGGGAACCGGCGTTGGGCTGGATGGAGACCTGGTCGTACCCCGTGATCTCGGTCAGGTCAGCTTCCAAATCTTCGATCAGTTCGCGCCAGCCCTCGGTCTGGGAATCCGGGGCAAACGGGTGGATCGAGGCGAATTCCGGCCAGGAGATGGCTTCCATCTCTGCGGTGGCGTTCAACTTCATGGTGCACGATCCCAGCGGGATCATGGTGCGGTCCAGCGCCAGGTCGCGGTCCGACAGCTTGCGGATGTAGCGCAGCAGCTGGGTCTCGGAACGGTGGGTGTTGAACACCGGGTGCTGAAGGTAGTCGGAAGAACGCTCGACGGCGGCCTCCAGGGCGAAGCCCTCTCCCCCGTCTGCGAGCGAAGCGCCGAACGCCGCAGCGACGTCGAAAGCATCAAGGACGTCGCCGAGGATTTCTTCAGTTGTTGTCTCGTCAACAGAGACGCCCACCGTGTCGGCGTCAATGCCGCGCAGGTTGATGCCCTTGGCCTCGGCAGCTGCAACGATCCCGGCAGCCTTGCCCGGGACACGGACGGTGACGGTGTCAAAGAAGCTGCCGTGCAGGACCTCAAGGCCCGCAGCCTTCAAGGACGCAGCCAGGGTCCGGGCGTGGTTGTGGGCCGTCTCGGCGATCGCCTTCAGACCCTCGGGGCCGTGGTACACGGCGTACATCGAGGAAACGATGGCCAACAGTGCCTGCGCCGTGCAGATATTGGACGTCGCCTTCTCGCGGCGGATGTGCTGCTCACGGGTCTGCAGCGCCAGGCGGTAGGCGGGAGTGCCGGCGTCGTCCTTGGAAACGCCCACCAAACGGCCCGGCATCGAGCGCTCGAGGCCCTTCTGGACAGCCATGTACGCGGCGTGCGGGCCGCCGAAGAACAGCGGCACGCCGAAGCGCTGGGTGGAGCCGACGGCGATGTCGGCACCCTGCTCGCCCGGAGGCGTGATCAGGGTCAGGGCGAGGAGGTCAGCGGCAACGGTGACGAGGGCACCGCGTTCCTTGGCGGCGGCGATCACGGCGGAGTGGTCGAACACCCGGCCGGAAACGCCCGGCTGCTGCAGCACGATACCGTTGATGTCGCCGTCGGGCAGGCCCTGGGACAGGTCGGCGACCTCCACCTCGAAGCCCAGCGCCTCGGCGCGGCCCTTCACGATCGCGATGGTCTGCGGGAGGCAGTCGGCGTCGAGGACGGTCTTGCCGTCATGGGCCGTCTTGTTCTTGTTGGCGCGGCGCATCATGAGGACCGCTTCGGCGACGGCGGTGGCTTCATCCAGCAGGGAGGCATTGGCGATGGGCAGGCCCACGAGGTCCTGGACCATGGTCTGGAAGTTCAGCAGGGCTTCGAGGCGGCCCTGAGAGATTTCCGGCTGGTACGGGGTGTAGGCCGTGTACCAGGCAGGGGATTCGAGGATGTTGCGGCGGATCACCGGCGGAGTGACGGTGTCGTAATAGCCTTGGCCGATCATCTGCACGGCCGTCTTGTTCTTGGCCGCCAGCTTGCGAAGTTCAGCCAGAACCTCCACCTCGCTGAGGGCGTCGGTGCCGTGCTTGGACAGCCTGAGTGCGACGTCCTGGCGGATGTCATTGGGAACCGCGGTGTCAACGAGCGAATCGACACTGTCGTAGCCAACAGACTTGAGCATGATGTCAATGTCGGCCTGGCGGCGGGCGCCGATATGCCGATCTACGAACGTAGTGGAGGTTGAGCTAACCGTCACGAAGGAACTCCATTAATAAGGCGGCGCAGGGTACGCCACAGCTAATCGGGTTCCTCCCCGCTCTGTATTGGACCTGAGAGTTTCCGCGAATCCGTGCTTGTGGCACTGGTTCGCTTGCACCGTCGGTGAGCACGCGTCAGCGTGCTGCTTTCCAGAGTTGCCTTGCCGCGGCGGTGCGTGGGCCTGAGAGATTCCTGGGGAGGATTTGCTCCTACGGCGCCTGCATCACATGCCTGCAGGACTCTCCCGCCGCAGATCAAAGGCGTATTCAGTTATGTGAATCTACAGTGGTTGCCGGTGACGGCTGCCACAACTATCAATTGTCCTATGGACTGCCCGCGTCCGCAAATGTGGTCACCGACCCCGCCCAACTTTCCCAACTGACTGGCACTTATTGTCGTTTTGGAGCCTCAAAACGACAACAACTGCGAGCTAGTTGGGGGCCGCTCAGTGACGGAGGCGTTCGACGGCGGCCAGCAGCGCTCCGACGTCGGCGCTCCTCGCACTGGCCTTGACTTCCGTATCACCGGCGCCGCCTTCAAGCATCGCGTTGAAGTAAAGTCCATCGCCCATGTACCGGACCGCTTTGGCCATTTCGGGCCCCACTTCCTCGGCGAGCACATCGAGCCATTGTTGCTGGATCCCGGCGAAGCGCCTGCGGGTTTCTTCATGGGCCACTTCCGCGAGCCGCGTGGCCGCTACAAACACCCGGTCCAGGGGAGTATCCGCCCACAGGGAAGACTTGATAAAGAACGCGGCCGCACCTTCGGGGGCTGCCTTCATTGCCTCGATGTCCAGTGCGGCCAGCCCGTCCATGCGTTCGAGCAAGGAACCGATCATGGCTTCCTTGTTGGGGAAATGGTAGAGCAAGCCACCCTTGGAGACGCCTGCGCGCTTGGCGACGGCGTCCAGGGTGGCAGCCCGCTCCCCCACCTCGATCAGCAGGGCTTCAAAGGCATCCAGGACTGCGTCCCGGGCAATAGGTTTTCGCGGCATGGTGTCCATCATCCCTTAGTTCGATGTGGCAATTTTATGAGTCAGATTGAAACTATACCGTCCAGACGGTACAGTTATCTTCATGTTCAGCCCGTCCACAACCCAGCACCCCCGCACCCCTTCGATCCAATCCGCCCCGTGGCGCGATTGGGCTGCCCTGGCACTCCTGATGTTCCCCGTGCTGCTGGTGGCTGTGGACAATACGGCGCTGACATTTGCCCTGCCGCAAATCGCCCGTTCGCTGGACGTCGGGGGCGTGCAGCTCCTGTGGGTCGTTGATGCCTATGCGCTTGTGCTCGCCGCACTCTTGGTGTCCATGGGAAACCTGGGAGACAGGATCGGCCGCCGCCGCCTGCTGTTGATCGGCAGCACGGGGTTCGCCGCCGTTTCCGCGGCCACGGCCTTCGCGCCGTCGGCTGAATGGCTCATTGCCGGACGTGCCAGCATGGGCATCTTCGGAGCCATGCTCATGCCGTCCACGCTGTCCTTGATCCGCAACATCTTCCCGGACCCGAACCGCCGACGGCTCGCCGTCGCCGTGTGGGCCGCCGGATTCTCCGGCGGCGCCGCCCTCGGGCCGATCTTCGGTGGCTGGCTCGTGGAGCACTTCTGGTGGGGAGCCGTGTTCCTGGTCGCGGTACCACTGTTGCTGCCCCTGCTCGCCTTCGGTCCGTTCCTCATCCCCGAATCCAAGGATCGCAACCCGGGCAAGCCGGACGTTCCCAGCGTCGTGCTGTCCATCCTGACGATGGCCCCCGTGGTTTATGGAATCAAAGAGGCCGCCGTGCACGGTTTTGGCCCTGGGCCCGCGGCCTTCACGGCATTCGGCCTGGCCCTGGGAATCGTCTTCGTCCGCCGGCAGCGCTCCTTGGCATCGCCCATGTTGGATGTACGGCTGTTCCGGAACAAGGTCTTCAGCACGGCCATCACGGCCAACGTTTTGTCCCTGTTCTCCATGACGGGCTTCATCTACTTCTTCGCGCAGCACTTGCAGCTCGTGGAAGGCCAATCCCCCATGCAGGCGGGTATCGCGATGGTTCCGGCACTGCTGGCCACCATCGTGGCGGGCCTGGTGGTGGTTCCACTCGTCAAGCGGATCCGCCCGGGCCTGGTGGTGGGATCGGGGCTGGCACTGAGCGCGGTTGGATACCTCGTGGCCGCCCTGGGCAACCACAGCCAGGGGCCCGGGTACCTTTTGACGGCACTCCTGCTGCTGGCCATAGGGGTTGGCTCGGCGGAAACCATCTCCAACGACCTGATCCTCGGCGCGGTTCCCGCCGACAAGGCGGGCGCGGCATCGGCGATCTCCGAAACGGGTTACGAACTCGGATCACTACTCGGCACGGCCGTGCTTGGCTCCATCCTGACAGCGTCCTACCAACACCACTTGCTGCTTCCGGGCGAATTGTCCGGCCACGCAGCCGAACGCTCGCGGGAGACGCTCGCCGGAGCCATGGACGTTGCGGCCACGCTGCCCCAGCCATTGGGCGACGCCCTGGCCACCGCCGCGCGTGCCGCCTTTGAATCGGGCGTCCACATCACGGCAGCGATCGGGCTGGTACTGATGGCGGGAGCGGCAGTCCTTGCCGCCGTCGTGCTCCGCCGCGTGCCGACCGCAAAGTAGGCCAAGGCTGCCTTCAACCACAATGGCCCTGCGCGTGGAGTCTAGACGGCCCGGTTGAAGGCAGCATCAGGCGAGCTGAAACTACGGGTAATTCCGCCCAAGGTAGCGGTGGCAAGGGTCGAGAGGTAGTCGTGCCGGCGTCGGGCAGTAATGCGCGATTGGGGCTCGAAGGATTGCCCGGGATCGTCCGCGTAATGCGCGGAAAGTCCGTCGCGCATGAGGCGGATGCCCTCGGCGCGCTGTTGTGAGACCGCAGCGTGCGTGGAACCGAGTTCCTCGGCCAATTCCTTGACGGTCCGCCCCCCGAAGTAGATCTCCTCGACGACATAACGCATCTTTTCCGGCAGGGCTGCGACGGCGGCGCGAAGGTACTTGAGGCGCTCATCGGCCAGGACTGAGTGCTCCGGGGAGATGGTGTCCGCGGCGACAGTGTCCACGACGACGTCGTCCAACGGCGACAGCGTCCGTGCGGCGTCGGCCAGGGCGGCTTCCACCACGCTGCGTTCGACACCCAGGGCTGATGCGGTTTCGGCGACCGAAGGCGTGCGGCCAAGGAGCCCGGACAGCGTTTCCTGGACCGACATGGTTTCCTTGATGCGTTTGCGCGCAGATCGCGTGGCCCAGTCGCTGGCCCGCATCTCGTCCGCAAAGGCTCCGACGATGCGACGGCGCGCGAATGCGCCGAAGGGGACTCCGAGGTTCGGATCGAAGGAATCGGCAGACGTTATCAACGCCACGGACCCTACCGACGCGAAATCGTCGCGCGACAAATGAGAAGCTCTCGCGCAGAGCTCCGACACCAAGTAGCCAACGAGTGGCAAGTGCTGCAGCACCAACTCGTTGCGTTCTTCGCGATTCAAATTAGTCCCCCCATGAGACCTGTTTATTGAGTTGCCAAGCCTGATTCCAGGGGCTTCATGGGCGAGCTACTGAGACGATGCAACGTGCCGAAGATTACATGGAACAGACATGTATTCAGTGAACATATCATCTGAAAAATAACAATGCGTGTACGCTCATGAAAAAGATACAAAAGAGGCCTCGGAATCATGTTCCGGGGCCAAACCGGGGAGTGGGGAACCGTGGGGGCGGATGAGCTATCGGCGATGCTGTGGCGCGAGCGGAGACAGCTGGAACTGCTGTTGTACCGGCTCGAAACACAGTTGCTGCACGTCCGGGCAGGCAACTGGGATTGGTTGAAATTCACTGCCGCTGACGTGGAAAAGGTCCTGGAAAACCTTCGGTTCGACACCCTTGCCCAGAACATCGAGTCGTCGGCCCTGGCCATCGAATGGCGCCTGCCGGCCAACGCCACGCTGCCGATCATCGCTTCAGTGGCCCCGCCCGGGATCTGGCCGGAACTGCTTCAGGATCACCACCGTGAGCTGGTCCTGTTGCTCAATCACGTGGAAACAACGGCGGCCGCCAACGTCGAGGCTCTCCTGACGGGGCCACAAGGGCCCGGGAACCCGCCGCTTGGCTCTGTGCAACCCGGCGACAATGGGACCCCAGCGGGGCCGGGAGCGGTCGCACAGGCCGACATTGCGGATGACGTGATGCTCCTCGCGGAAAACGCCAATATTGAGCGGGCCTTGGCTGTGACGAGGGATTGCTCGCTGCCGCTCCTCAAGGAGTTCCTGGGCTTGGCTTAGCGCCGGCTACCGGTGGACGACAGTGTGCAAGAGAATAAAGCTTGGCTGTCCCGAGTTCGGGTTTGCATCGTAGGCGTAAACCTCCGAAAAGTTGCACGGTTGCCTGTCCATTTTCGCCCACTCAAGTACTTCCAAGAGGCTGCTAGACGAAATATCGAAAGCCTGCGACTTGTCCCAAGCACCACTGTTGGGGTCGAGCCAGACGTCTATCACTCGGAAAGACGGATCGACACAGATCAAGTTCATGTCCCGCTCGTCAATCGTCTGAATCTTCATCGCAATCAGTCAGATCGCATTCTTGTAGACAACCTGGGTGTCTGAGCCAACATTCCCCACCTGGGGTGAAACTATTTGAATGGTATGAGTGTAATAACAATACCCGGTTCCATACCCTCCACTACTACCAACTTGAGGCACATAGAATGTCACCTGGCTCCCATTGACGCCAACAACCTGGGTTTGGTCACTCGATGCCCGATTCTGAATCGGGCCGGCTGGGCACCCCTGACAACTCGCAGGGCTGAGGGCAAGGTTTCCCCGAATCCGGACGCTGACCGCAGGGATCGCCCAGTTTGAGGCCGCGCAGGTAATGCGAACCTTGAATATCATCCCGCCGGCGCCGAGTGACACGTGGGGTCCATCCATGGTGCTCGTACAAATCACCGTCGCAATGCTCTGGCTGTTCGGTGAAATTGTCCCACGCCCGGATGGCCGAATCACGACTTCAGTAGAAGAGACGGCTGTTGCCAAATCACTGGCCGCCGTCACAGTACCGTCGACGATGCCTGTTGCGCTGCCACCCAGGGGTCTGAACTAGAGTCCGAATTTCTAAGCGATGCCGCTTCTGCCCCGGATGCACCGGAACCAAAGCTTGTGAGAATTAGGGTAGTCCCCAGCAAAATATGGACCGCTGAAATCCAGTTTTTCATTTGGACATCACTTCTTCCATGGAGGGTCATTCCGATTAGAAGACGATGGAAGCAATGAAGCAATGCCATGCGATCAATACAACAAATACCCCCAATGCATGGAGAATATTGCAATTCTCCTAGACCGTCAAGCAAGCAAAAGTCTGTGCCCCGGAACCTCAGCCTTTACTCGGCTCGAAAGAAGACTCATCACCGGGACCGGACTTTGTCGAAGTAGCATAGATGATTCTCGGCGAGGGGTTTGTAAGGCCAAACATCCCCGCGCCAACCGCAACGAGAAGGAACTGCCAGTCCTAGAGGCAGCGGCGGCATCACCGATTTCATACTCGGACGTGATTCATTATGGTTTGGAAGCCATCTAAGCATGCGCACGGTTGCGTCTTGCGCTCCGCTCCACCGGGGGCCATCGTGCAAACTTGGATGACTTGCGCCTAATCGACCTTCGGTTTCCGGGCAGGCGGACGCAGCCCGGCAACGAGTTCCTCGGCTTCGGGGCCAGCCTGGGCAGCAGCGAGGTTGGCCGCGGCGATCGCCTCGACCACTTCGCGACGCTGGATGGACACCCCACGGGGGGCCTCGATCCCGATCCGCACGCCGTCGCCGCGGCCTTCCATGACGGTGATGACGATGTCCTCACCAATCATGATCTGTTCGCCCGGCTTGCGTGTCAGTACCAGCATGCTCTCAATCTACCTTTCCGAGCACGGCAACGCGGGCGGGCTTGCCGTCCACCCATCCGATGGGAACGCCGAGTCCGTTGACCGTCTCGGGACTTGCGGTTTCCGACGCGCCGAAAACAGCAAGGGCGTCGGCACGGACACGCTCGGCGGCCAGTGCGGCGGAGAGCGCCCGGACCCAGGCCGCCGTGTCTTCCGCTTTCCGCCCGGCGTCAACAACCAGCCACAACTGGTCTGCGGCGAGGGCTGCGATGTCCGCCGCGTGCCTCACGGTTTCGCCCTGCATGCCGAGTCCGTACGCCACCAGCACGGTTTGGCCGGTGAGCACAGCTTGGGCGCGCGCCGCCGTCGCGCCCTGGCGCCCCGCCACGTGGAGGTGCCCGAAAGCGGTCAACGCTCCGGCTGTCCGGACGTCGGAACCGCCCTCGGCGATGGACATTTCCAGCGCTGGTCCCAAGGCGTCGTCGCCGAGGCCGAGCAGGATGATCAGGTTGCCGCTGCCGGTAAGCGGCACCGGTACGGGCACAGGAACGCGGTGCCCGACGGCGGCCGCCGGCAACGCCGTCAGGCTCCCTTGCGTTTGTGGTCCGGAGACCTGTAACTCCTTCCCCAGCTGCTCCAACATCCCGGCGAAATCCGGGGATGCAGTCGAAACAACTGCCTCGGGCCGGTGCAGATCCATCTCGGCGGCGTCGGCTTGCTCCAGGAGCGCGGCGATAGCGGGCCCCTGCAACGCGTGAGCCGCCTCGGCAAGCTGCGCCTCCCCCGCAACGTGGGCATCCCAACTAGCTCGCACTTGTTGTCGTTCTGAGCCCTCAAAACGACAACTATTGCTAGCTAATTGGGTGGAACCCTCTAGCTGAACTTCGATAGTGGCCTCGTAGCGATTGGCTACGAAGAGCCCGGCGATCCCCGGATTGGTGACCTTCTCGGCGGAGACGATCCGCGCCCCGGGGCCGTACTGTTGCTCGGCTTTCACCCGGATGTCGTCCAGGGATGCTCCTTTCAGTCGGTATCTAAGACTGTATTGCTTCGGCATGGCGGACCACCCCCACGGTTTCGATCTGGATGTTTGCGGACGTCACTTCCCGGTACGACAACACGGGAACACCGCCGTCGGGAGCAGCCACGAGCCGCCGGACCGCGGGCCGCAACGCCGGGGCGCACACCAGGACGGCTTGCCGTCCTGCATTTGCCGCGGCCTCCACCGAAGACTGCACAGAGGCCAGGACGGCGTCCAGGCGCGCTTGGCTCATGACGATCTGGGTACCCCCTTCGGCCGGGCGCATGTCTTCGAGCATGGACTGTTCCAGGAGCGGATCGATCATGATCACATTGAGCACCGTGCCGTCCAGGAACTTGGCTGCGAGCGCGGGCCCCAGGGACTGCCGGGCGGTTTCCACCAAAGCCTCGGGCTCGGTGGAAACCTTGGCGCGCAAGGCGAGTGCCTCGTAAATGCGGGGAAGATCGTTGATGGGGACCTGTTCTTCGAGGAGTCCCTGCAGCACCCGCTGCACTTCGGCCAAGGACATGAGCCCGGGAATGAGTTCCTCGACGGCGGCGGGGCTCTGCTTGCGCACGCCTTCCGTCAGCACACGGACATCCTCGCGGGTGAGTAGCCTTCCGGCGTTGGCCGAGACGATCGACGACAAGTGGGTCACCAGCACGGAAACCCGGTCGATCACGGTTGCGCCGGTCATTTCGGCACTGTGGCGCATCTCGGTGGGAATCCACTTCCCGGCCAACCCGAAGACCGGTTCCACCGTGGAGGTACCGGGCAGCGCGTCAAGATAATCGCCGAGGGCCAGCAACTTGCCCGACGGCGCCGTGCCGCGTCCGGCTTCCACCCCCGCAATGCGGATGGCATAGGTGGCCGGCGGCAGCTCGACGTTGTCGCGCGTGCGCACGGGCGGAATCACGATCCCCAACTCCATGGCGATCTTGTGGCGCAGGGAGCGGACGCGGGCCAGGAGATCGTCCGAGGCGCCGGAGACCATGTCGACAAGGTCAGGAGCCAACAAGATCTCGAGGGGGTGGACGCGCATGTCCTGCATGAGCCGCTCGTTGGGGTCTTCTTCGGAGCTCAGGATGGCCGCTTCCTGGGCGCCCTCCGCCTCACTCTGCTTCTTCTGCTGCGCCGCCAGGCGCCTGGAGCCGAACAGCAGGGCAGCGCCCACCAGCAGGAAGGGCACGATGGGCATGCCGGGGATGAGTGCCATCGCCACTGCGGCCAGTCCCGCGATGAGCAAGGCGTTGGGCGACTGCATGAGCTGCGAGGAGGCCGTGCGGCCCATGTCTTCTTCGGCATTGGACCGGGTGACGATCATGCCCGTTGACACGGCCATGAGGAGGGCCGGGATCTGGGTCACGAGCCCATCGCCCATGGTCAGCAGGCCATAGGAGTTCAGCGCGTCGCCCACGTTCATGCCGCGCTGCAGCACGCCGATGGCGATGCCGCCAACGAAGTTGATGATGATAATGATGATGCCCGCGATGGCATCGCCCTTGACGAACTTCGAGGCCCCGTCCATGGCGCCGTAGAAGTCGGCCTCTGCGGACACCTCCGCGCGGCGTTTGCGGGCCTGGGCGTCCGTGATGAGGCCGGCGTTGAGGTCGGCGTCGATGGCCATCTGCTTGCCGGGCATGGCGTCCAGGGTGAACCGCGCCCCCACCTCGGCCACGCGTTCGGCGCCCTTGGTGACCACCACGAACTGGATGACCACGAGGATCAGGAACACCACGGCGCCGATGATCATGGAGCCGCCTACGGTGACCTTGCCGAAAGCGTCGATCACTTGTCCGGCGAATCCTTGTCCCAGCACGAGCCGGGTGGACGCGACGTTGAGGCCCAGCCGGAACAGTGTCGCCACGAGCAACAAGGACGGGAAGACGGAGAAGTCCAGGGGCTTCTTGACGAACATGCTGGTGAGCAGGATCAGCAGGGCCAGGAGGATGTTGCAGACGATCAGGAAGTCCAGCAGCGGCGCCGGAACGGGAACCACCAGCAGTAGCACAATGCCCACGATTCCCACCGGCACAGTGAGCCTGGCGAATCTGTTCATTTCTGTGTCCTGTCCGGGGTGGTGTGGTTGCTGGGTGCGGTTCGGGGGCTGGTGCTCCGGCTCATGCGGGCGCTCCGGCCATCGTTCCTGCCACGCCCGGCAAACGGTGCATTCCGAGTGCCGCTCCCCTGGCCTTGAGCGACATGACGAACGCCAGGACTCCCGCAACGGCCCGGTACAGCTCCACGGGGATTTCCTGGCCCAGCTCGCAGGCCGAGTGCAGTGCCCTCGCCAGCGGGATGTCCTGGACCATCGGCACCGATTTCATTTCCGCCTCTTCCCTGATACGGGCAGCGATCACCCCCGCTCCCTTGGCCACTACGCGCGGTGCCGCTTTGCCGGCGTCGTACTTCAGCGCTACGGCGACGTGCGTCGGGTTGACGATCACGACGTCGGCGTCCGCGATCGCGCCGATCATGCGGTTCCGGCTCATGCTCAATTGGCGCGAGCGCCGCTGGGACTTGATGAGGGGATCGCCGTCGCTGTTCTTGTTTTCGTCCTTGATTTCCTTCTTGGACATGCGCGTCTTCTTGCGGTTGCGGCGCATGACCACGAAGATGTCCGCGGCGGCAAGGACCAGCCCCGCCAGCACGGCGAACTGGATCAACGAACCGATGCCACCGGCCGCTGCCGAAAGGATGCCGGACACCGGCAGTCCCCCTGCGGTGAGCAGCACCGGGATGAGCCCTTGCACGACCGCGTAGAGGACAAGCCCGACGACGGCGGTCTTCAGGAGCGCTTTCAGGCCGCCCCACAGTGCCTGGCCGCCGAAGATCCGCTTGAAGCCGCTGACAAGGTTGAACTGTTCGAACTCAGCGCGGAACTTTTTGAAGTGGATGCCGCCCTGCGACGCGGATCCGGCAAGTACTACCACCAGGACCACCACGAACAAGGGCCCCAGCACTTGGGCCAAGGAACCGAATCCGGCTTCGAGCGCTGCCACGGCTTTGGCAGGCTCGGGGTTCGCGATGACTCCGCGGACGGTGAACAGTTGGTCCGCCGCAGCGTTGGAGGCACGCTCGATGGTGGACGGGATCATGGCTGCCGCGGATCCGACGGCGAGCCAGGAGGTGAGGTCCTGCGAGCGGGAAAGCTGCCCCTTGGACCGGACTTCCCGCATCCGTTTGTCGGTGGCTTGCTCGGTTTTCTCCTGTGAATCCGACATCAGCCCACCCCCATCAGTGTGTTCGCCACTTGTTCGGCGAGCATGGCAACGAGCCGCGGCAGTGCCAGGAAAAGGAATCCAGCGAGTCCCAGGGTGATGAAGACTTTGAGCGGGAAGCCCAGGGCAAAAGCGTTCAGTGCGGGCGCTACGCGGGTGAGGAGTCCCAGCCCGATGTCGGCGAGCACCAGCACCACCAACAGTGGTCCGGCGATTTGCACCGCCGAAAGGAACATCCCGGTAACAGCCGAAACCATCGCGTGCACCGGCTGTGCGATGTCCAGTCCCCCAGCCAGCGGCAAGGCCGTGAAACTTCCGGTCAAGCCGCCGACCACCAGCTGGTAGCCGTCGGAGGCGAAAAGCAGGGCCAGGGCGGTCATCTGCATCAGCCGGGTGAATTGGGCACCGTTGATCATCATCTGAGGATCGAAGCCCTGGGCCATCTGGAACCCGCTGAAGAGGTCTAGCAGGCTGCCGGCCGATTGGATGGCCGCGAAGACGAGCAGCACGAGGAAGCCAAGGACCAGTCCGGTCACGAGTTCAAGGACCACAGCCGTGATGAAGCCGGCGGTGTCCTTGGATGTGTAGCCAACCGAGAGACGCTGGGAAACGGCCAGCCCCAAGCCGATGCCGAGCATGCCTTTGATGCGCAGCGGAATTGCTTGGTGCGAGAAGGGCGGGGCCGCCACGAGGAAGGCCGTCATCCGGACGGAGGCCAGCAACAGGACCTCAAGCCAGGACTGGTTGAAGGGGAGCTCCACTTCACGCTCCGCCAATCAGCCCGGGTATCCGGGCAAAGAGCTCGTTGGTGAAGGAGACGGCCTCGGTGATCATCCAGTGTCCGCACACCACCAAGGCCACGGCCACGGCGACTGCCTTGGGCACGAAGGAGAGGGTGGCTTCCTGAAGCTGGGTGATGGACTGCAGGAGGGAAATGGCGAGGCCCACCACCAGCGCGGTCACCAAGGCGGGCGCGGCCAGCTTGGCCGCGAGGATCAGGGCCTGGAGGCAGACGTCCAGGACGGCGTTGGTATCCATCAGCCGCTCGAATAGCTCTGGATCAGGGCGGTGATCACGAGTCCCCAGCCGTCCACCAGGATGAACAGCAGGATTTTGAAGGGCAGCGAGATCATCACCGGCGGAAGCATCATCATGCCCATGGACATCAGCGCGGCCGAGACCACGAGGTCGATCACCAGGAACGGGATGAAGATGACGAAACCGATGATGAACGCTGCCCGGAGCTCGGAGATCATGAACGCCGGGATAAGGGTCTGCAACGGGACCGATTGCGGGTTGGCCGGGTTTTCCAGCTTGGCCGCCCGGGTCATGAGGGCAATGTCTTCTTGCCGGGTGTGGGCCACCATGAAGTGCTGGAGCGGGGCGGACCCGGCCGAAACGGCTCCGTTGAAGTCCAGCGTTCCGTTCAGGTAGGGCTGGATCCCGACGTTGTTGATCTCCGAAATCACGGGCCACATCACGAACAGGGACAGGAAGAGCGCCAGCCCGGCCAGTACCTGGTTGGGCGGGATGGACGGGAGGGACAAGGCGTTGCGGGTCATGGCCAGCACCACGAAGATCTTGGTGAATGAGGTCATCATGAGCAGCAGGGCAGGGGCGACGGAGAGCAGGGTGATCCCGATCAGGGTCACCACCGCGGTGGATGGTTTTCCGTCGAGCCCATTGATGTTGATGCTGACGTTGCCGTTGGAGGGTTGGGCCGGTGCGGTGGGAACTACTGGCGGAGTGGGTGGCGTCGGACTGACCGGTGCCGCATGTCCGGTGGACATGCCCAGCCATAGGAAAAGTGCCGTCAGCAACAGGACACAGAGCACCGCGGGAAGCGTCCTGCGCACCGCAAGCAATATCCTGCCGGTGCTGCGGGCACCGGCAGGCCCAAGGGTCAGGATCAATTCCGGCGTCCCCTGATGGCCTCGGCGGCCTGCCGCCAGGTGGAACCGGCAAGGATCGAGCCGTGCATGGGCTGGGCTTTGTCCAGCTCGCTTCGGCGGTGGATCTCGCTGCGGCGCCTGAGTCCAGCGCCACCGACGTCGCGGAAAATGTCGGCGAAGCTCTCGGGTGCCGGAGGGTTCTCCGGCACGTCGACCGGGACGTCGCCGCTGTGCAGGACGTTGATGGCGTGCTCGGTGACGCCCAGGAGGAAGCGCTTGTCTCCGGCGTCGACCACCACAACGGAGGCCTTTTGGCCGACAGTCTGCCGGCTGACCACCGTCAGGGTGGTGTTGGCCCGGCGTCGGCCCTTGGCCTTTCCTTTGAGGAGGCGGCGCTGCAAGACCCAGATGAGTCCCAGCACCGCACCCAGGGCCACGAGCACGCGCAGCCCGAGGATGAGCGAATCCATCTAGTAGATTCCCTCGGCGACGTCCAGGATGCGGGTGATCCGCACCGCATAGTCCTGGTCCACGACGACGACTTCACCGTGGGCGATCAGGCGCCCGTTGAGGAGGACGTCCGCGGGTGCACCGGCCGAGCGGTCCAGCTCGATCACTTTGCCCGGTTCCAGGGCGAGGGCGTCACGCACGGACATACGGGTGCGGCCGATCTCCACGGTGAGGGCCATTTCGACATTGCTGATCAGTCCGAGGCGGGCCGAAACCGCGCCGGACTGGGCGTTCCGTGCGGCAGCGGTGTCCTGCACGGTCCCGTGTTCGCGGACCCGGACGGCGAACCAGCCGAACGCCTGCCCGCCGTCGGACGAGGGAGACTGGCGCAGTTCGAAAACAGCGGTTTCGGAGTCGGACAGCAGCCCGGCGGCGTCTTCCTCGCGCAACTCCCCCAGCACGCCGGCGTCGAACGCGTCGGCTGCGTGTTCCATCGCCGGACGCAAGATGTCGACGGCCGACACTACTCCGCTGGGCAGCCCGCCTTGGGGTGCGCCGCCGCCCAACCCGCCCCCGGCGGCGGCCAGGAAAGAACGGTCCGTGAGGATGAGTGCGAAGTCCGCGGTCACGGCGCCCACGAAAGTGGCCGTGATCGCGAGAGGTGCATATGGCGCAGCGGCCTGGGACGGGACAATGCCGGAGACGTGCAGCGTGGCAGGAGTCGGCAATTGCATGGCCAAACGCTCGGCCGCGGACTCGTGCAGTGTCAGGGTGATGCTCATCGCTGGTTCTCCTCGATTGTGACGATGACGGCGGCTGCACGGGAGCCGTTGCGGGCCGGTGCTGCGGTGGCCAGGCGGGTGCCGTTGATGGCGACGTCGAACGGCCGGTTCTCCAGGTGCGGCAACGGAATGACGTCCCCGACGGCGAGGCCCAGGATCTGCGCCGGCGTCACCGGAGTGGGGCTCAACTGGATGGCTACGTCTACCGGCACCTGGGTGACCTGGGCCCGGACCAGTGCCTCGGTATCGCGGCTGTGGACAGTGGGATTCACGTCGCCGAGCCCGGAAAGGAGGATATCGGCGGGAATCGCGAGACTCGCCGCGGCAAGGCTTTCGCCCACCTTCACGGTGAATGAGGCCACGATCATGAGCTCCGCCGGAGCAGCGGCTTGGGCGAACTGGGAGTTGTACTGGATGACGTCCATGCGCACCGGGGTGGCCAGGAGGGCGCCAAGCGAATAGCTCAGGTCCTCGAGTCCGTCTTCCACCATGCGGCTGATGAGGGCCTGCTCGATCTGGGTGAACTTCCGATCCGGGACCGCCGCCTCACTGGCCCCACCCAACATGCGGGTGACCCAGGACAATGCCGCCGTGGCAGGAAACTGCATGACCAGCCGCGACTCGCTGCCCTCAATGCGGCACAGGACCATCGAGGTGACCGAAGGGAGGGAAGCGGCGTATTCGTCGTAGCTCTGCATGATGAGCTGTTCCAGGGTCGCGGTGGATTTCACGCGGACCTTGGCCGTGAGCTGTGTTCCCCATTGGCGGGCGAACGTCTCGAAGGCGACTTCCAGGACGCGGCTGTGCTGGCGCGGCAAGGTGGTGGGCCTGCGGAAGTCATAGACGTCCACGGCGCGCTGCCGTCCCGCCGATTGATCTTCCTGTTCACTCACGGTTGCCACTATCGGCAAGGAAAGTGCGGGCGTAAGGGACTAGTTTTGGGCGGGTTCGCGGGTCTGGTCCGGGGGCTGCGTTTCGGAACGCAGCCCCCGGCCGTGACCCACGAACTCAGACTGGCTTAGGCGGCTGGCGCCTGGTTGATCCTCACCATGTTGCCCGAAGGATCGCGGAATGCGCAGTCGCGGGGGCCCCACGGCTGGTCGATCGGCTCCTGCATGACCTCCGCGCCGGAAGCCCTGACCTTCTCGAAGAGCGTGTCGACGTCGTCGGAGCGGAAGACGATCGGCCCCAGGACGCCCTTGGTGACCAGCTCCTGAAGGGAGTCGCCGTCGGCCTTGGACCGGCCCGCGTGCGGTTCGGAAAGCACGATTTCAACACCCGGCTGGTCCGCGCTGCCGAGCGTCACCCAACGGAATCCGCCCTGCGCGACGTCGTTGAGCACCTCGAGGCCGAGGGCGTCCCGGTAGAAGGTGAGTGCTTCGTCGGGATCGTTGACAGTGATGTGTGAGTACTGCAGTGAAATAGTCATGGCAACGACGCTAGTCCGGCGCATGGACGAGCGCTTCTCGAATCCTGCTCGCTTCTTCCAGAGGGCTATGGCGTTCCGAAACCGGCGTCACCGAGAACCTTCTTGCCTTCACTTCCCGTTACCAATGCGATGAAAGCCGCGGCCAGGTCCTTGTTCTTGCTGGTGCCGACGGTGCCGATCGGGTACGTGTTGACGGCCTTGTCCGACTCGGGGAAGGTGATGCCCTTGACCTTGTCCCCGGCGCCCTTGACGTCGGTGACATAGACGAGTCCGGCGTCGGCCTCTCCGGAGGCGACCTTGCCCAGGACGTCAGTCACGGAAGACTCTTCGCTGACGGGCTTCAGGGTTGTGCCGCTGGCCTTTTCGATGGTTTGGGCGGCGGAGCCGCAGGGTACTTGGCTCGCGCAGACGACCACCTTGACTCCTGGCTTGGCCAGGTCCGCGAAGGAACTGATCGACGCCGGGTTGGACGGCGGGACGGCAATCGTCAGGACGTTGGTAGCGAAGTTCTTTGCCGTTCCGTCGAGCAGTTTCGCGTCGGAGAGCTTGGCCATGTTCTTCGTGTCGGCCGAGGCAAAGACGTCCGCCGGAGCGCCTTGGGTGATCTGCGTGACGAGGTCGGAAGACCCGGCGAAGCTCAGGGCGACTTTGGTACCCGGGTTCGCTGCCTCGAATTCGCTGGCCAGCTTGGTGAACGTTGCCTTCAGCGAGGCGGCCGCGTAAACCGTCACCGTGCCCGAAAGCTTTGGCGTTGCGCTGGCGCTATCGGATCCGCTGCTTACAGTGCTGGCGGGACTGCCTGAACCGCAGCCGGCCAGGCTGGCCGCGAGGGCGCCGGCGACGAGCAACGCGACGAAAGGCTTGCGGGTGATCCTCATATGGTGCTCTTTCCTTGGGGAGTTTCGATGATGACGGTGGTCGCCTTGACCACGGCTGTGGCGACCGAGCCGAGTTCGAGCCCGAGCTCCCGGACCGCCTCGCTGCTCATGAGGGAGACGACGCGGAACGGACCGCATTGCAGTTCCACCTGTGCCATGACCTTGTCCGTGGTGATGCCGGTGACCAGGCCGACGAAGCGATTGCGTGCCGAACGGCCCACCCGGGTGGGATCCTCGGGTAGCTGGGCCTGGTCCCGCGCGACGTGGGCAAGTTCCAGCCCATCCACGGCCAGCCGCCCGGAATCATCCCTGACGGGGGTCAGGATGCCGTTCTCGGTCCAGCGCCGGACGGTGTCGTCACTGACCCCCAGGAACCGAGCTGCTTCAGATACTCGAATATTTGGCATAGCTTCAGAATAATCCTCAAATGCGGTTGTGATGGCACGGATATTCCGCAAATCAAATGTGACCGGGTTTCCAGTGGTCCCGGTTAGTAGACGTCCCGGACACAGCAGAGGCCCCGCCCCACTGGGGCGGAACCTCTGGCGTGTGTTGGCCTACTACGTCTTATCGGTTGGTTAGTCTGCGGCGACCGCGAGCGCTTCCCGACGCTTGTTCGCTTCGTTCCGGCTGGGCCGCGTGCGGATCTTCGCCACGCACGCAGGCATGGCAATAACGGCCAGGTGTTCGCGGGCGCGGTAAGTGCTCGGCGGCACTCCCACGAGTTCAGTGAAACGCGAGCTGAAAGAGCCAAGCGACGTACAACCGACCTCCATGCATGCGTCGGTCACACTCATTCCGCCGCGCAGGAGTGCCATCGCGCGCTCGATTCGGCGGGTCATGAGGTAGTTGTAAGGAGTCTCTCCATAAGCGGCCCGGAACTGCCGCGAGAAGTGCGCCGGTGACATGAACGCGTGGCTGGCCATGGTCGGCACGTCAAGCGGCTTGGCGTATTCGCGGTCGATCAGGTCGCGGGCCTTGCGCAAATACGTGAGCCTGGCGATGTCTTCCGGAGTCATGCCACGAGCGTACCTCGGCGCGCTGGCCATTTCCACGGATCCCGACGCCGTCCTGTCACCTGCGCGACAAGCGCGCCGCCCTATTGGCCACCGGCCCTCGCCTTGAGCGCCTCGGGGATGAGGGCGCGGACCACTTCGGGCTTATCCGAGAGGACGACGACGTCGACCCTGCGGTTGAGTTCCATCAGCGCCTCGGTGGAATCGTCGTTGACCTGCCTGGCGGATCCGAACGCGACGGCGCCGATGTGCCCGGCCGCTATGCCCCCATGGTCGACGAGGTACCTCAGGACGTTGACGGAGCGCGCAGAAGAAAGCTCCCATGTGGAGGGGTACGAGGTGATGCCGTTGGCGGCATGGCCTTCCACCATGACTTCAAGGGCCGCCTTGGCCATGGGCGGTGCAATCATGCCAAGGACCTGGCTCGCGCGGGCCGTGAGTTCCGGCCGGTCGGGTTCGAAGAAGGTCTGGGATCCCACGAGTTTCACTGTGAGTCCGCGTTCGCTGATCTGGAACTGCACATTGGCACCCAGCCCCGCGGCGTCGAGCTTGGACTTCATGTCGTCGCGCAAGGCGGTGAGCCGGTCCGCTTCCTTGAGCGCCAGGTCCAGGTTGGAGAATCCCTGGGCGTCGGCAGCTGTGTATTCCGGTGGAACGACGGTCCCGGTGGCGGTGTCCACCTTTTGGCTCGCCACCGTGCCGAAACCCGTGGCCAGCGAATTGCGGAGCTTGTCGAATTTGGCCTGGTCCACCGTGGACATTGCGAAGAGCACGATGAACATGCACATGAGCACCGTAACCATGTCCATGTAGGAAGCCATCCAGCGTTCGTCGACGTGTTCTTCCGTCGGAGGAGAACCGCGGCGGCGGCGGGACCTCATGCTGCCTTGGACGAAGCGAATTTGCCGGGGCGGGCTTCGTCGTCGTCGCTCTTCTTTGCGGACTTCGCCTTGCCGAGCCTGTCCGCGGGAACCATGGCGCGGAGCCTTTCGGCGAGCAGGAGTGGCTGGGTCCCGTTTTGCACCGCCAGCATGCCCTCCATCAGGAGGGTCATCCGCTCGATTTCGAGCTCGGAGAGCCGCTTGAGCCGCGAGGCGAAAGGAAGCCAGATGAAGTTCGCGGACAACAAACCCCAGAGGGTAGCCACGAAAGCGGAGGCGATCATTGGTCCCAGATGATCGGGGGAGGAGAGGTTTTCAAGGACGTGGGTCAGCGATACCACAGTGCCGATAATGCCGATGGTTGGTGCGTAGCCTCCCAAGCTGGCGAAGAATTTGGCGGAAACGTGGTCGCTGCGCATCTTGGAGTCGATCTCGTCCTCCATGAGGATGCGCAGCTCCTCAGCATCCGTTCCGTCGGCGATGTTCTGGAGGGCCCGGGCCAGAAAGGGATTCTTCTCGTCCAAAGCCGCCTCCTCAAGGGAGAGAAGACCCTCGCTCCGCGCCTTCTCGGCAAAGCCGATCAGCTGGTCGATGCTGTCCTGAGGCTTGTCCGTCTTTCCTTTGAACGCTTTGGGGAGGTCCTTGAACGCCCGCACCGTGTCCCGGAAGGTGTTCCCGGCCAGACCGACGGCCAGGGTGGCACCGAAAACCAGGACCATGGGCGCCGGAAGCAGGAGGGCCATGAGGTTGGCGTCTTCGAGGGTCACCATGGCGACCACCGAGCCGAAGGCCAGGAACAGGCCGATTATTGTTGACGGATCCATGGCTTACCTTCCGTCCGGGTCCGGTGTGCGCACGAGGCTCAAGGGGTAGCCCGTCACTGTGGGGAGATCCTGTGCCCGCCGAAGAATATAGGCCCGGTAGTTCGCAATCAGTTCCACGACCTCCGCGAGGCTTTCCCGCACAACGTACGTAGCGCCGTCGAGCGTCACCAGATGGGTGTCCGGGCTTTCGTGGATCCGTTCAATGATGTCCGGATTCACGGCAAAGCGGGTGCCGTTCAGGCGGGTGACAACGATCATGGGCCGTTTCTGCTTTAGGTAGGGAGGCGCTTGTAGGAGGGCGGTTCAGTTCCTACTGTCGGCCAGCCGCAAGCTTGCGTTAGCTTGCAGCCCGCGCGTTGACCGGAATCAGCGGAAATGTCCCTTCAGCCAGCCTCCATCCGCGCGCATCACTTTCATACAGAATTGCGTGAATACATCCTGCGCTGTACTTTGAGGCAATGCAGACTTTGACTCATGCGCCCGTCCTGGCGCGCTTCGGGTACGCGGTGTCGGATCCGACGCGGGCGCGCATCCTCCTGGCTTTGGCGGAGGCATCCGCCTATCCGTCCGATCTCGCCGAGTCCTTGGGCGTCTCGAGGCAGAGCATGTCCAATCACCTGACCTGCTTGCGGGGATGCGGACTCGTGATCGCCGTCCCGGACGGGCGGCGCAGCCGCTATGAGTTGGCTGATCAGCGGTTGGGCCACGCGATCAAGGACCTGATCGGTGTGGTGCTCGCGGTGGACCCTTCCTGCTGCGCCCCGGACGGGCGGTGCCTGGCATGACGGGTCGGCTGCTCGCTCCGACGCCGCAGCGCAAGGCTGTCTTGAGCTTGAGGATCCGGCTTTTCGCTGCGGCCACCATCACCTACAACCTCATTGAAGCCGTCGTGGCGCTCTGGGCTGGTGGTGTTGCCGATTCCTCGGCGCTCATCGGGTTTGGACTGGACTCGGTGATCGAGGTCGCCTCTGCACTGGCGCTGTCCTGGCAGTTCTCCGCGAAGGACCCGGAACGGCGCGAACACCTGACCCTGCGGATCATCGCCGTATCCTTCTTCGCCCTTGCAGCGTTCGTGTCGGTCGACGCGGTCCGCTCCCTCACTGGCGCGGGCGAAGCCCAGCACTCCACACCCGGGATCATCATCGCCGGCCTGAGCCTGGCCATCATGCCTGTTCTGTCGTGGGCTCAGCGGCGGGCCGGCCGGGAGCTAGGCTCCAAGTCCGCCGTGGCCGACTCCAAGCAAACCCTTTTGTGCACCTACCTCTCCGCCGTCCTGCTCGCGGGCTTGATCCTGAACAGCTTGTTGGGCTGGTGGTGGGCAGACGCCGGCGCCGCCCTGGTGATCGCAGCAATAGCGGCGCGGGAAGGCTTCAACGCCTGGCGCGGAGATGCCTGCTGCGCGGTGCCGCACGCGCAAGAAGCTACCGTGCCGCACGCGCAAGAAGCTACCGTGCCGCACGCGCAAGAAGCCCGGGGATCCGGCGCGGATGGCTGCTGCGCTGAGTGCGGATGCGGAACAGGGCCTGCACCCGTCATCCACTCCCTTCCCTTGCGGAGGGACTGACGCGTGAACCTCATGGGACAAACACCGAGCAACCGGAAACCACGCGACGCCGCTAAAGACCCAGCCAAAAGAGTCCGGATCTTCCTCTGGATCACCGTGGGCGTTATCGTCGCGGGTGGCCTGATCTGGTACGCCGTATTCATGGCCACGAAACCCGCCCCAACAGCCGCCCAGCCCGCCTCCGAGGCGCGGCTGGTCAGGGAGGATAGCCACCGCGTCACCGCACCGTCCACCGAAAAGGCCCAGCTCGTCGAGTTCCTCGATTTCGAATGCGAATCCTGCCGAGCCGCCGCGCCTTTGGTGGAGGAGCTGAAAAAGGAATACGGGGACCGGATCACCTTCGTCAACAGATACTTCCCCCTGCCGGGGCACCGGAACTCCGGCACGGCAGCCCTCGCCGTTGAAGCCGCGGCGCAGCAGGGCAAATACGGGCAGATGTCCGGCAAGATGTTCGAAACCCAACCCGAGTGGGGCGAAAAACAGGACTCCCAGGCAACACTGTTCCGTACCTTCGCCCAAGAACTCGGGTTGGACATGGACCAGTACGACGCCACCGTGGCGGACGGCGAAACCCGGGATCGGATCCGCAAGGACGTCGTCGACGGCACCGCCCTGGGCGTCACAGGAACTCCGACATTCTTCCTCAACGGCGAAAAGCTAACCCTCAACAGCGAGGGACAATTCCGGCAACTGCTGGATGCCGCCGTCAAATAGGCCAAATAAGCCAAGCAGTCACACTCGCAGGCTCACCATGCGCAGCCCGGGAAACTCGGCCACAGCCCTCTTCTCATCAGCGCAACGTCGCTGGACGCACGCGTACCGGCGCGAGGATTCCGATGATCATGACGGCGGTCATGGAACCTGCCGCCATGATCGCCGCGAGCACCACTATTTGAAAGCGGCCTGCCTCAAAGGGAGAGACCCCGCCAAAGATCGCCCCGACGAACGCACCGGGCAGGGTGACAAGTCCCGTCGTCTTGGTTTGATCGGTTGACGGGATAAGGGCCGAATATACAGTGCGTCGAGCGAGATCCAGGGTTGCTTGCCTCGGCGAAGCGCCGAGCGCGAGCCAACCCTCAACCTCCTCCCAATGCTCGTAGACCGATTCCTTAAAGCGCCGGCCGGCCAGGACTGCGATGGTCATGCCGTTGCCGATGACTATCCCGCCAATCGCGAGCGTGTAGCGGGGCGTGAACGCGATGGCTCCCGTCGCAAAGATGACGGCGAGGGTTATTCCGATGCCCGCGGCCATGGAGCCGCCGACCAAGCCCAAATGGGGCAGGCTCCAGCCTATCCGGCGGGTGGCGCTCATCGCGGCTACTGCAAACATCACCAGAAGTGCTACCGCCACCCATAGCGGGCTGGTGATCACACCACCCAGAACAAAACTGATCGCGGCGAGTTGCACGGCTCCGCGGAGGATGGCCAGTGCCGGCGCGAATGGGTGAGGGGTCCGGAACACCAGGAGCAGTGCCAACGTGGCCGCCATCAGGACGCCGACGCCGAGGAAGGTCGGCAGGAATTCGGCGAGACCGGGCATGGGGCCAGCTTATCGACTGCCGCAAGGCGCTCGCTCAAGCGACGACGCGTCGCTTCCAAATATTAGGTCATGTAAATCTTGCGTAATACATGTGATTCCGGTCACGATGGAGCATTCTGGATGGAAATTTAGGTATGGCTAACCTAAAGTTTCAAGCTGTGAGCCCGCATTTCCTTCCCCCGGGCTCCTTTGGATTTGCTCGCAGAAAGAAGCCCTCATGAAGATTCGCGCAAATGCGCTGGCCGGCATCGCACTCGCCGCCACTGCAGCCCTGAGCCTGGCGGCTTGCGGCAACGGCACCGCCTCCTCCGCAGCCACCGGCTCCTCTTCCGCCGACGCTGCTACTTCCACTAAGGTGGCTGGCGAAATCACCGTCTACAACGCCCAGCACGACACCCTGACCAAGGAATGGGTGGACGCGTTCACCAAGGAGACCGGAGTCAAGGTCACCGTCCGCCAGGGTTCCGATACCGAGCTCTCCAACCAGATCATCCAGGAAGGCGCGGCATCCCCGGCCGACGTCTTCCTCACGGAGAACTCCCCCGCCATGGCCCAG
Organism: Arthrobacter sp. efr-133-TYG-118; assembly: GCF_030209755.1. Taxonomy (GTDB): domain Bacteria; phylum Actinomycetota; class Actinomycetes; order Actinomycetales; family Micrococcaceae; genus Arthrobacter. The sequence goes on from NZ_JARVRH010000009.1 coordinate 88,182, forward strand.
GTTGAGAACGCCGGCCTCTTTGCCGACATCGACAAGGCCACCGTGGACCAGGTCCCGGCTGAGTACCGTCCGTCCACCAACAAGTGGACCGGCATCGCCGCCCGCTCCACCGTCCTGGTGTATGACAAGACCAAGATCAGCGACGACAAGCTGCCCAAGTCCATGCTGGACCTGGCCAAGCCGGAGTGGAAGGGCCGGTGGGCCGCTTCGCCGTCGGGCGCTGACTTCCAGGCCATTGTTGCCGCCCTCCTCGAACAGAAGGGCGAGGCCGCAACCGCTGAGTGGCTCAAGGGCATGAAGGATAACTTCAAGGCATACAAGGGCAACAGCACCGCCATGAAGGCAGTCAACGCCGGCGAAGTCGACGCCGCGTTGATCTACCACTATTACTACTACGGCGACCAGGCCAAGACCGGCGAGAACTCCAACAAGGTCACCCCGTACTTCTTCAAGAACCAGGACCCGGGCGCTTTCCTGTCCGTGTCCGGCGGCGGCGTGCTGAAATCCTCCAAGAACTCCGCGGCTGCCCAGGCCTTCATCAAGTTCATCACCGGCAAGCAGGGCCAGGAAGTCCTCAAGAACGGCACTTCCTACGAATACGCCATCGCTTCCAAGGTGGACTCGAACGCTAAACTCGTTCCCATCAAGGATCTGCAAGCTCCCACAGTGGATCCGGCTAAATTGAACTCCGCAAAGGTCACCGACCTGATGACCAAGGCAGGACTGCTGTAATTCTGTGACCACTGATCTATCGGCCCGCATCTCCCCGGAAATTCCCGAGGCTTCGGCGAGCACGACGACGGCGGGCAGGGGCAAGCGCCCCCGCCCGCCTTTCGGCGTTTCTGCAATATCCCTCCTGGCCGTGCTGATCGCACTGTTTTCGCTCATCCCGCTGGGGTACGTCGCTTACATGACGGCCGCGACCGGGTGGGACACCGCCGTCGCGCTCATCGTCCGGCCGCGCGTTGGCGAGCTGCTCCTGAACACCGTCATGCTGGTGGTCTTCACGGTGCCCATATGCCTCGTGTTGGGGGTCGGTGGCGCGTGGCTCGTGGAGCGGACGAAGCTGCGGGGGCATCGCTGGTGGGCCGTGGCCCTGGCAGCCCCGCTGGCCATCCCGGCGTTCGTCAACAGCTATGCATGGGTGACGGCAGTCCCCTCGCTGGAGGGCATCTGGTCCGGCGTACTTATCGCCACCCTGTCCTATTTCCCCCTTGTCTACATTCCCGCGGCGGCGACGCTGGGGCGTCTCGACCCCGCGATTGAGCAGTCCGCGGCCTCGCTTGGCCTGGGTCCGTGGGCCATCTTCTTCCGGGTTGTCCTGCCTCAACTACGGATCGCCATGACCGGTGGCGCCCTCTTGGTGTCGCTGCACCTGCTGGCCGAGTACGGCGCGTTCGCGATGATCCGCTTCGACACGTTCACCACCGCGATCATGACCCAGTTCCAATCCACGTTCAACGGCACCGCCGGGAACATGTTGGCGAGCGTCCTGGTGTTTTTCTGCCTCATCCTGCTCCTGGCCGAAGTCAGGAGCCGCGGTACCGCACGCTATGCCCGTATCGGTTCCGGCGCCCAGGCCAAGCCGACCCGGCTTCCCCTGCACCACTACCAAATTCCGTCCCAGCTCGCCCTGCTTGCCCTCACCGTCTTGGCCTTCGGCTTGCCGGTCTTTTTTGTCCTGCGCTGGGTGGTGGCGGGTGGCGCCCGCGTCTGGTCAGCCGACGAATTCCTTCCGGCACTCCTCCAGACCCTCGCGTATGGCACCGTGGGCGCCGCGGCGACAATCGTCGTCGGCTTCCCCATGGCCTATCTGGCCGTGCGGCACCCGAGCTGGTTCAGCAAGATGCTTGAACTCTCCAATTACGTCACCAGTTCCCTGCCCGGCATCGTTGTGGGCCTCGCCTTCGTGACCGTGAGCATCCGGATGGTTCCGGGCGTGTACCAGACGTCCGGGGTCCTGATTGCGGCCTATGTGCTGCTGTTCCTGCCGCGGGCCTTGGTCAACATCCGCTCCGGACTGGCCCAGGCTCCCAAGGAACTCGACGAGGCCGCGCAATCGCTCGGCAAGGCCCCGCTGGTGTCCTTCCTGAAAGTGACGCTGCGCCTCACAGCTCCGGCCGCCGCCGGCGGGGCTGCGCTGGTGTTCCTCGCCATTGTTAACGAGCTGACGGCAACACTGCTGCTATCCCCCAACGGCACGCACACCCTGGCCACCGAATTCTGGAGCAAGAGCAGCGAGATCGACTATTCGGGCGCGGCACCCTACGCGCTGCTCATGATCCTGTTGTCTGCCCCCATGACGTACTTGCTTTTCCAACAGTCCAAGAAAGTAGCCGGACAGTGACCGAACAATCCCCCTCAAGGCTTCCGTCACCCCGCGTAGCGGCTTCGGTGGCTCCCACCACCAACACGCATCTGGACATCGCGGAGGTTACCAAGAACTTCGGCTCGCAGGCCGTGCTGAAGGGCGTGAACCTCTCGGTGGCCAAGGGCGGAACAACCGCCATCGTCGGGCCCTCCGGATCCGGCAAGACCACCCTGTTGCGCCTGATCGCCGGCTTTGAGCACCCGGACACCGGTTCCATCAGCCTCAACGGAAACAAGGTAGCCGGGAACGGGATCTGGGTACCTGCCCACAAACGGCATGTTGGCTATGTTGCCCAGGACGGCGCGCTCTTCCCGCACCTTACGGTGGGGCAGAACATCGCGTTCGGGCTGGACAAGTCAGCGCTCGACGGCGGCCGCCGCGCCGTGAAGACGCGCGTCCAGGAGCTGCTCGACATGGTTTCCCTCGATGCGGACATGGCAAAGAGGCGGCCCCACCAGCTCTCCGGGGGCCAGCAGCAACGAGTGGCACTCGCCCGCGCCCTGGCCCGCGAACCGCAACTCATGCTGCTCGACGAGCCGTTCTCCGCGCTCGACGCCGGCCTCCGCGTGGCCACACGGCGCGCCGTAGCGAAGGTCCTGAACGAAGCCGGGGTCACCACCATTTTGGTGACGCACGATCAAGCCGAGGCCCTGTCCTTCGCGGATCAAGTGGCGATCATGCGCGGCGGCAAGCTGGCGCAGATCGGCAACCCGTTCGTTGTGTACACGCGCCCCGCAGACCGGGCAACAGCCGAATTCCTCGGTGATGCCGTCATCCTGGACGCGTGGATGGAAGGCTCCCTGGCCACGTGTTCCCTGGGCGGCATACCCGTACGCCGTCCCCCGGCACAGGGCCTCGTGCAGTTGATGCTCCGCCCGGAACAGATCCGGATTGCTCCCGATGGTCCCATCCGCGGAGTGGTTGTCGATACCGACTACTTCGGCCCTGAGACCACAGTGCGGATCAAGCTCGCTCCGCGCGTTGCGGCGGCCGGCGCATCCTTGGCCTACCCGGGAGGCGGCGAAATCATCACCATCCGGCACTGGAACGCTTCCATCACCAAGCCCGGCACCGAACTGTGCCTCCGCGTGGTGGGCGAAGGCGTGGCGTTCCCTGTGGAGGATTAGAGATAGGTCGCCGTGATGCCGCCGATTGCGCACCGCGTCGCGGGCGTGTTAGCGTTGCGGCGATCGTGATCAATCGGCAGGAGGTGAGTCCCATGAACGCAGTATCCGCAATGGGTGCTCCCCTGCAGTCCACGATCGCGCGACTGACGTAGTCGCCACCGGGAGCGCCACACAGGCAATTCGCGAAAGGCGACTCCCATGAACACACCCTCTTCTTTACCTTTGCACTCCCGCGAGCGAGCGTTGGTCCTCGGCGGCGGCGGATCGACAGGCAATGCCTGGCTGATCGGCGTCATCGCCGGCCTCTTCGATGCCGGACTGGACGTGACCGACGCCGATCTGACCATCGGCACGTCAGCCGGGTCGACGGCCGCGGCCCAGATTGCTGGCGCGACCCCAACCGAGCTATTCGCCAACATCCTTGACGCTGTCCCACAGCAACGGTCCGCTCCGGTCGGGTCCGGACCGGGACGGGCACCGGCCAGGCCGGTGGTGAACCATCTCGAGCGGATCAACAAGATCATCGCCGACGCCCAGGACGTGGCCGACATGCGCCGGCGATTGGGCGAGGCAGCGCTCGAAATGGATGCGGCGTCGGATGGCTCCTGGTCAACACAATGGCGCAGTACCGTCGCCACCCGGATACCCAACCATCACTGGCCGGAACGAACGGTGCTCATCACGGCGGTCGATGCCCGTACCGGTGAACCGATCGCTTTCGACCGCGACTGCGGAGTCGGCCTGGCGGACGCCGTGGCCGCCAGCTGTTCCAGTGGTATGCCTTACAGGATCGGAGACAACCGCTACATCGACGGCGGTTACCGATCCAACGCCGAGAATGCCGATCTGGCTGCCGGATACGAGCGGGTCCTGGTGCTCTCGCCCTTCGGTGGCAGATCACTGCAACCGCTGGAGTGGGGCACGCATCTGGCAACGCAGGTCGATGAACTCCGCGCACGCGGAAGCAGAGTCGAAACGATCTTCCCGGACGGCAACTCCGAGCACATGTTCGGCGCCAATGCCATGGATCTGTCACTGCGTCCGGCCGCGGCCCGCGCGGGTTACGAGCAAGGCAGGGCCCTTGCCGGGCAGCTCTCCGAGTTCTGGCGCTGAGTGTGCTTCGGGGGTTACTGACCCCGGACAGGCATAGCCTTATGGCATGACGGCAAGTTACAGGTACGACGTGGAGATCTTGCATCTGCTCGTGTCATCCGGACACGCCTACTTCGGCCGCTCACGCGATGGTGCCGCCGAGGTGCCCACCACGGATGCCGAGCAGGTCGACGTCGTGGGCGGCAAGGGCATCGTCGGTGACCGGTTCTTCGGCAAGGCGGCGCACATGGATGCAGCAGTCACCCTGATAGCAATCGAGTCGCTCGAAGCGATGGCCGCTGAGTTGGGCGTCGCACCCTTCAACCCGCTCCTCACGCGCCGGAATGTAGTCCTCAGGGGGGCCCATCTGGCTCCCCTGTTGGGCGGGGAGTTCGCGTTGGAATCCGGCGGCGGCCTTGTACGGTTCCGGGGCGGGCGGCCTGCCCACCCCTGCGCTTGGATGGACCAAGTCCTGGCTCCGGGCGCGCACGCCGCCATGCGAGGCCGGGGCGGCGTGCGCTGCCAACCGCTTTCGGATGGCATTCTCTATCGTGGCCCAGCTGTGCTAATTAGCCCAGTACGGCTTGATCCCGACAAGGCCGGCCAGGCCACCCTCCTCCGGGCTTCACGGCTTCCGTAGGTCAATTCCTACGACTGCCGGGGTTCTGCGTCGGATGCAGCGATCGAGGCGTTGGCCTGATCGGCCGAAGAGCGCTGCCGACGACTCGCCAGGAGGAAAGGCACCGCGATCAGTTCGACGACGCCGCTGATCGCCAATGAGGTGGGGTAGCCGTACACATCGGCCGCCCGGCCAAGCAACGGCTGCACCACCACTCCCCCGCTTGATCCCATGAGCGAGTCGAAGCTCAGCACTGTTGCCCGCTGCTTCGACGGGATCATGTCGTTCACGTAGGCCTGCCGCACCGGGGTGGCGCCCGAGTCGACCATGGCCCAGAACGTCAGTAAGGCCAGGGCCACCCAGAAAACATTCGCGAACCCGAGCACCACCAGAATCGATGCGCTCACCACTCCGCTCAAAATCAACACCGTGGTGCGTTTGCGAACGAGGCGTCGGATACGCGGTGCAAACCACCCGCCCAACACCTGCGCTCCGGCCACGATGGCCGCGGCCAGCCCGGCCACGGAGTACGCGTGCCGGTCACCGAAGAGCTGAAGCAGGTACGGCTGCAGGGCATAGAACACATAGATCCCGACGCCGGCGCTGAACGGCGCGGCCAGCATCACGTACCGCACTGGTGGATTTTTCAAACCGTTCTCGATCGAGGCATCCAGGACGGCGCGGGTCGCCTTGAGGGGACGGGCAGAACGTTCGGGGGTGAACCCGACGTCGCGCATGAGGAAGAAGGCCACGACGAACATAGCGAGGAGCACCCCCACACGAACCAGGAACGGCACGCCAAGGTTGGTCGCCTGGGCGATCACCCCGCCAACCACCGAGCCCGCAAGCATGGCTGCGCCGGACACCATCTGTCCGCGCCCGAGCACCGTCTCCAGGCCGCCGTCATATCCAGTGAAGCGCAACGCGTCGACGAGCCAGGCCTCCACCGCACCCGAGAAGAAAGTGAAGCCCAGACCGAGCAATACCGACACCACGGCCCACCACCAGAACGGGGCGGAAAGCTGCCAAAGCAGATAGTAGAGGTAAGTGGACCCGGCCAGCGTCACCGTGCCCAGGAGGAAGGAAAGCCGGCGCCCCCAACCATCGGCCACCACTCCAGTGGGCACTTCGAATATGACCATCCCGGCCGTGAAGAAGGCGTTCGCCGCAAAGGCCTCGAGGTTGCTGAGTCCCGCATCCAGCAGGAAGAGGGTATTGATCCCCCAGATGAACGAGGCCGCAAGGGTATTGCCAAGGGTCAATGTGAGAAAGATGCTTTGAATCTTTCTGGCGGCGGGGTTCATCAAGGCGCCGTCCCCGCCAGGACGAGGGGGAACCACCAACCCATTCTCGTCCGCTTCGGCTACGCCCGCCAGAGCCGGGGGCTGGACCGCGCTCGCCGGGCGATACCGCGAACGAATTCCGGGAATTTCGGCGGGCAGACGATCTTCGACCTAATAATGTCGTAGGTCCCTGGAATGCTTGGTTTATGGCCGAGAACCGGGGAACACAGCTGATCGGACCGGGTGCGCCTTCGCGCGGCGCGGGTTCGGAGCCTGCCGTGCCGGGCGTCCGCGTACACGAGCTGATTAATGCCGTGAAATCGCTTCGGCCAGCCGCTGCCTTTGAACTGGTGGGCGGCACCGGACCGGACCAGGGCGCCGAATTGATTGACCAGCTGCGCGAACTTGAAGACTTGAAGTCCGCGGCCGCGGCTGCGCAGGCCAGGATCGCCGTCGCGTTCGACGCCGTCCAGCGCAGCGCCGACGCGGCGGCCGGTGTCCCGGCCGACGAACGCGGGCGCGGCATCGCCGCGCAGGTGGCTTTGGCCCGGCGGGAATCCCCCGCCCGCGGCTCCCGTCTCCACGGACTCGCGAAGGCGCTGGTCACCGAAATGCCGCGCACCCTCGCCGCCCTCGAGTCAGGCCGGTTGAACGAATGGCGCGCCACCCTGCTCGTGAAGGAAACAACCTGCCTGAGTGCCGAAGACCGCTGCGCCGTGGACGAGGAACTCGCCGCCGACACCGGAACCTTCGACGGTATGGGAGACAAGGCCATCATCGCCGCGGCCAAGACCGCGGCCTCCCGGCGGGACCCCCGCTCCGTCACCCAGCGCGCGGTACGTGCCGCCGAGGAACGGCACGTCAGCCTGCGCCCGGCCCCCGACACCATGACCTACCTGACCGCGCTGCTCCCCGTCGCCCTTGGCGTGGCCGTGCACGCGGCCCTAAACCGGCACGCCGACACCCTGCGCTCCGGCGGGGAGACCCGGTCCCGGGGCCAGATCATGGCCGACGCCCTCATCGAACGCACCACCGGCACCCCCGGCGGGATCAGCGGGGTGGAGGTGCAGCTCGTCATGACCGACCGCACCCTCTTCCAGGGCGATGCCGAACCGGCCCGCCTGCCCGGCTACGGCATCGTCCCCGCCGCCTGGGCCAGGACACTCCTCACCGGGAACGAGCCTGTCGAACCCGGCCAGCGCGGAGACAAACAGCCTGGCCACGGGCTTCGGCAGGACCAAGCCGGGCAGGATCAGGACCTGAAGGTTTGGCTCCGGCGCCTCTACACCGCCCCGGGACCGGGGACCTTGTCGCCGTCGACTCGAGGGCGCGGCTCTTCCCGGCAGGCATGCGGCGCTTCATCCAGGCCCGCGACGACACCTGCCGCCCCCCTACTGCGACGCACCGATCCGGCACTTCGACCACATCGTCCCGTGGCACCACGGCGGCCCCACCAGCGTGGCCAACGGCGCGTGCCTGTTCGAAGCCTGCAACCACACCAAAGAACTCACCGGCTGGATGGCACGAACCCCGACAGCAAAAACCGGCCCCGGGACACGGCATGTCTTCGACATCCGCACCCACACCGGACACCACTACCGCTCAACAGCCCCACCCCTCCCCGGAGTCGGGATACAAGGCACAGATCCACCCGACACCGCGCCACCGCATTCCAGGCGCCATCGGCGGCGGCTACGACACCACGCCAAGGCCCTCAAATACGCCCAAGCCACCGAACTACACACCGCCGCCTGAGAAAGCTATGCCGAGCCTGGCGCCGTGTCACTCGGAGTCGTGGCCTTCGGGGCGAGTGGCAGCGTGATCCTCATGACCGTTCCCCGCGGACCGCTGCGCTCAACCTCCACAGTGCCCCGGGCCCCGGTGATGATTTCACGGACCAACGCCAAGCCGATTCCGAAGCTGCGCTGGCCCGGTGCGCCCTCGGGGCTGTGGGTCCTCACGAAGCGGTCAAAGATCCGGGTCTGGTCAACTCCCTTGATCCCGGCCCCGGAATCCGAGACGGTGACCACCGCGCGATTGCCGAGCACCGCCGTCGTGATCCCCACTTGGCCACCAGCAGGGGTGTGCGCCAGCGCGTTGTCGGCCAGGGCAAGGAGGGCCCGGCGGAAGCCATTGCTGTCAATGAGCGCGAAGGGGCGGTCCTTTTCCGTCAGGGTGACGCGGACGTTTTTCTCCCCTGCGAGCTGTTGCAGGCTCTCGACGACGGCGCCCGCCACCTTGGCGAGATCGCTTGGCTCTGCTGATACATCCGTGGGCGAACCGGTGGCTGCCACAAGTAATTCGTTGACGATGCCGGTGAGGGTCGCGGTGTCGTTGCGGATGCGGGCGAGTGCTTCCCCGGTTTTTGAGTCCGCTGGGGCATCGCGCTGGGCCAACTGGACGCGTGCATCCAGGATGGCCAGGGGTGTGCGCAACTCGTGGCTGGCGTCCTGCACGAACCGTCGCTGCAATGCCAGCGCTTCTCCCAGGGGTCTGATGGCACTCCGCGCGCTGAGCCAGCCGATGGCCCCGGCAAGGAGGATCCCCGCAATGCCGGCAACGATCATGGCCTTCAGGAGGTCCTTGGTGTCCAAATACGCATAGACGGAGTCGGTTTCGCCTGGCCCAGCCAGCGTTGGATGCTGTGCCTGGTTGAAGAGGTAGATCGCAGCGGCCGCCAGCAGGCAAAGAACCAAAACCGCGCATGCCGCGCTGATCCGCACTGCGATCTTCAGGGACGCTTTGCGGAGCGTCGCCTGGTCCGGGTTTTCAGTCATGGGAATTGTTCTCAGTCATGGGGGTCGCCGATCTGGTATCCGAGGCCGTGGACCGTCCGGATCACCGTTTTGGAGATCTTACGGCGCAAGTGGTGGACGTAGGTGTCGATCACGCCCGGCTGGTCCGTGGGATGGAACAGTGCGTTGATGAGGTCTTCACGGGTAAAGACACGTTCGGGTTCGCCAGCCAAGGTTTCCAGGAGCCCTGCTTCCTTCGCCGTCAGGGTGACCACGGAACCGTAGACGGAGCGCATGGAACGGGCACCGGCGTCGAGCTCCCAGTCCCCGATTCCCAGCGTCTGAGGCGGCAGGGCATACGTCCTGGTCAAGGCTCGCAAACGGGCGGCCAGTTCCATGGCATCGAACGGTTTGGCCATGTAGTCGTTCGCCCCCGCGTCAAGGCCCCGGATCTTCTCATCGGTGGCACCGAGCGCCGTCAGGATGAGGATCGGGGTGGCGATCCCTTTGGCCCGAAGGGCCTTGATCAGTGCGATACCGTCCATGACCGGTAGGCCCCGGTCAATGACCATCGCATCCCAACTCCGGGTCAAGGCGAGGTGGAGGCCCTCGCTCCCATTGACGGCCAGATGAACGGCGAAGTCGGGCTCCAGGAGTTCGCTGATGAGCGGCCCAAGGGCGGCGTCGTCTTCGACCAGGAGGAGGGACGGCCGCTCAGCTGTTGTCATGCGGTCTATTCTTCCCCGGCGTGCCCGTTCGCGGCGCCCACCTTGGCCTTGCGCCGCTTTTTGAGGAACTCGACTCCCCACGGCAGGACGGAGATCAACACCATGATGACGGCGATGGCGTCAATGTTCTTGGCCACGAACTCATAGTGTCCCAGCCAGGAGCCCAGGAGCGTCACGGAGGTTGCCCAAATGACCGCACCTGCGATGTTCCACAGGGTGAAGGATTTGTAGTTGTAGCGGGCGATGCCTGCGCTCAGCGGGGCAAATGTCCGCACAATGGGGACAAATCGGGCCAAGACGATCGCGGGGCCGCCGTGGCGCTTGAAGAAGTCCTCGGCCGTGTCCAGGTGCGCGGTCTTCAAGACCCGGGCATCATCCTTGAACCAGCGCCGTCCGAACTTGTGCCCGAGCATGTAGCCGATCTGGTCTCCGGCGATGGCGGAGACCGATACGACGGCGATCAACACCGGCAATTCAAGCTGCAGCTGCTGGTGAAGCAGGCCGGTAGTGAACAGCAAAGAGTCACCGGGCAGGAAAGGGAAAAGGAGACCGGATTCGATGAAGACGATCAACGCCACTACGCCCAGCGCCGCGGGACCCAAGCCCTGAAGGAGGGTGGTGGGATCAAGGAATGCGGGCATGGCAGAAAGTGCGTGCATGGGGTCCTCCTCAGGATCCGTGTGCTTGGGTTGCGGCTGCTTGGGTTGAGGTTGCTTCCGAGGCGGCTGCTTCCGTCGCAACGCCAAACGGTAGCCGCCCGATGACTCGCGGAACGTACCGGTTCCAGAGCCCGGCCAAGACGATGACTACGGCGCTGGTGGCCAGGAATGACGCCACAACATCGCTGGGGTAATGGACTCCGATGTAGATCCGGGACCACGCCACCACTATGGCCAGGACGGCGCCGACCCACGCGGTGATGACGCCCCATCGGGTGCCCCGGACCAGGAAGTACAAGGCGAAGGCGAGCGCTACTGCGAAGGCGGTATGGCCGCTGGGAAAGCTGTTGGAACCCGTTTCCGGAGCCAGGGGGTCGAAAAGTAGCGCAGGGTTGGGACGGTGGCGGGCAACGATGAGTTTGAATACCTCGCTGGCAGCCCAGCCCGAACATGCGAAGAGCACAAACATGACCGCCCGCACGAAGGACTTTCGAACCAGGAAAACGAACAAGCCGATCACCAGGACAATGCACACTCCCGCTACGGGGGCGAAGAGAAAGTTCAGTGCCATGGCCACGGTGGTCAATGCGCCCACGTGATGGCGGCTGAGTTCCTGGTCAACACCGAATTCGTTGGCGGTCAGGCCGGTTACCGACTGCACACTGAAGCCAATGGCAAGAACTGCCGCGGCGAGGACAATGCCCCACAGAAGCCAGTACCTGGGCTGCGGGAGCAACGGCACACCGTGACGGACGACGGCGGAAGCGCGGCCTTCCGTGGAATCGTTCTGCTTGGCGTCTGATGGCATGCGGCTCTCCGGTTCGGGTGGTGACGGCCGTTGAATGGCCTGCTTCCACTCTCGCGCGCGGCATTTAAGAAGCTCTTAAGAACTCCTGGCCCGCGCCGTTCTCCCCTTGACCCGTCGGTGGCTGAGCGCCAGAGTTTAGGAACCTACTGTCCGCCAAATCGAAGGATCTGGGATGTCCGAATTTGCGCTCTCGAAAGACGGTACCCGCATCGGGTACGACCAATACGGCGAGGGACCGGCCGTGATCCTGGTTGGCGGTGCAATGCAGTTCAGGGGCTTCGACCCCAACACGGTGGAAATGGCCAAGCTCCTGGCCGCCAAGGGGTTCAAGGTGCTGAACTACGACAGGCGCGGCCGTGGGGAAAGCGCCGAGGCTCCGTCATTCAGCCTGAAGGACAACATCGACGATCTCGCCACGCTCATCGATATCGCGGGCGGCCAAGCCGCGCTCTTCGGGAGCTCTTCCGGTGGCTCGATTTCCCTGGCAGCGGCGGCAGCAGGCCTACCCGTCACGAAGCTGGCGCTCTGGGAGACTCCCCTGAGCGATGAGCTCGGCACCGGCGGTGCTGAATTCTTCGCCGGGCTCCAGGAACGGATCGCATCCGGCGACAAGGCCGGCACCATCGAGTACTACATGAAGGACATGCCGCCGGAATGGCTGGCTGGCGCCAAAAACAGTCCGGGATGGCCCATCATGCTCGAGTTGGGCCCCAGCCTTTCCGCCGACGCCGAATCCCTCGCATGGACCCAGTCCGCGCCGCGGGCAGAACTGTGGTCCGGGATCACCCAGCCCACCCTTGCGATCGTCGGCGAGCAAACCATCCCGATCATGCCGAAAGCGGCCGACTCCATCGTGGCCAACATCCCGAGTGCCCGCAAAGCCACTATTCCGGGCGCCAACCACGGCTGGCAACCCGGAGTCATGGCTGACGCACTCGCCGGGTTCCTGGCCGATTAGCACAGCGCCGGCGTCCACGATGGTTCTGGCCGCGATCGCCGTCGAGCTCTACACACTGGTTCCCTCGGCGTTCACGGCGGCCCGCACTGCGCGGGCAAAGGAAGCCAAGTCCGCAGGGGACGCGGAACTGGCAAAACAGGTCGCCCAGTTGCCCAAGCCTTCGACGGCGGCGTGGGCAGTCAACATGCTCGTCCGGCACGGCACCAAGGAATTCGCGGGTGTCCTGGAGCTCGGGGCATCGCTCGGGAGGGCCCAGGAGCAGCAGGATCACGACCGTCTCCGCACGCTCGGCCAGCAGCGGCCGCGCGTCCTGGGTGCCGCCGTCGAGCAGGCCCGGGCCGTGGCGGAAGGCTTGGGCGTCAAAATCAGTGGCGCCGCCGCGATGGAGATCGAGGCCACGCTGAGGGCCGCCATGACTGATCCCGGTGCTGCCGCGGCGCTCCGCAGCGGGCAGCTGGTGCGCTCGCTCTCCACGAACGGATTGGAACCCGTGGACCTCTCGGGCGCGGTGGCGATTGCGGGCGCGCTCCCGGCGGTGGATACCACTGGAGAAGGGCCCGACGACGGCGGGCGGCAGCGCGGGCGGGCAGACTCCCAGCGCGGCCGCGCTGACTCGGAGCGCGAACGCGAGAAGGCACAGACTGCGCTCGTGGAGGCAGAGCGCAATGCGGACAAGGCTGACCTGGAACTCGCCCAGGCCGAGCGCGAAGAGTCGGAGGCCGTGCGCCGGAGCGAGAAACTCGCCGTCGAAGTCAAAGCTGCCAAAGACAAGCTGGCTGCGCTGCAGCTGGAGCTTGCCGCCACGGAGTGGGCGATCACCCTGGCCGAGCGTAACCGCAAACTGGCAGTGCGGCTAGCCGCCCGGGAACGCCGGACCGCGGAGACGGCGCGAGCCCGGTTGGAGGGATTGCCTTGAAGCGGAGCGCGGCTTCCACGTCCGGTATACCGGACATTCCGGGGCGTATTCTAGGACAATGTACAGTCAATCCGTGCGGCCCAAGGCGCCGGCCGCGGCGCAGGTGCTGGCGGTTCTCAGGTTCGTCGCTGGCCAGGCCGGCCCGGTCAGCGCGTCGATCATTTCGCGCGATGTTGGCTTGCCCCGGTCAACCACGTATCAGCTCATTGCCTCACTGATCGATGACGGCTTTCTGGTTCACCTTCCCGAAGAGCGCAAGTATGCCTTGGGAGTGACCGCCCATGAGTTGGGGACAGGGTATTCGCGACAAGCGCCCATCCAGCGGATTGCCCGGTTCCCCTTGTCCCGGCTCGTCGCCCGGACCCGCCGGACTGCCCATCTTGCCGTGATGCACGGGCGCGACGTCGTTTACGTGATCGAGGAACGTGCGCCGCGGCAAAGCCCCTTGGTCACCGACACCGGGGTGCGGCTTCCGGCCCACCTGACGGCCAGCGGCAGGGCGATGATGGCCCAGATGGACCCCGCCCAGGTGGCTGCCCTTTTCCCCGGACCGGAGGCCTTCGCGGAACGCCACAGCAAAGGCCCGCAATCCTTGCCCGCGTTGCAGGATCTCTTGGCGCGGGCACGGTCGCTTGGATATGCGTGGGAGCAGGACGAGGTCACGGAGGGGTTTTCCTCTGTGGCCGTCGCCGTCCTCGATCGGCAGCGCTACCCGGTGGCCAGCGTGACGCTGACGGTGTCGAACCGGGCGTTTCCCGGCGGAGGCACTCGGCACCGCGCCAAGGACGCGGAGACCGCCGAAGAAAGGGCGGTCCGCATCGAGGACGTCGCCCGCGAGTGGATTCCGGAAGTGACCAGATGTGGCCGGGAAATTTCCCGCAGGCTCGGCACCCAAGCCTGATCCCGACATCCTTCCCTCCGTGGCGCAGGGACGCTCGCTCACATATAAGGCCAAAAGCCGCGACGCTCGCGCACCTCAAGTGAGCGGGCGTCCGGGGGAAACACCCCAAAAGTGAGCGAGCGTCCGGGGGAAACACCCTAAGAGTGAGCGAGCGTACCGGGGGGATGGAGGCAAAGGCACGACGACGGCGCAACGGGACCGCCGCCGTCGGGCCCTAGGACAACTGTTCCCGGCACATCGACAGAAACGCTCGCTCACAAACAAGGCCAGATGCCGTGATGCTCGCTCACATATATGGACAAAAGCAGGGACGCTCGCTCACCTCATGTGAGCGAGCGTCCGCCGGAAATGCCCCAAAAGTGAGCGAGCGTCTGGGGGAACGAGGGCAGAGCCTAAACTGCCGCGGTGTTCGACACTGAGCCGGCTAGCGGAGCTACCGCCTCCAAGCCGGGTTCCATCGGGTAGACCATCTCAGCCGGAGCGTTGGAGTTCCTCTTCGCCAGCGGGTAGAACACGATTGCCGTGACCACGAGGCCTACGAGCCAGGAGATATCCGCCCCGCCCAGAAGGTCCGTCATCGGTCCGGTGTAGAGGGTCTGCGCCAGGAACGGGATCTGGACGACGATGCCGATCGCGTAGCTGAGCAGCGCAGTCTTGTTCCACCTCCCATAGCGCCCATTCAGGTCATACAGTGCCGGAATGTCTACCTTTTCCTTGGAAACCAAGTAGTAGTCCACCAAGTTAATGGAGCTCCAGGGGATGAATACCATCAGCAGGAGAAGGACGAAGTTCTTGAAGTTGGCGATGAAGTCGGGAGAGGCGAGGACTGCGATGAGTACTGAGAGTCCGATAAAGCCGATCACATAGGCGAACCGGGTCCATGACGCTACCGCAGACTTGCGGGTGAACGCTGTGACCGAGGTAAGCATGGTCATGTAGCCGCCATATGCGTTCAGCGTGTTGACGGTCAGTTTTCCGGTCACGATGACCAGGTAGATGACCACCGCGATCAGTCCGCCACCACTCAGGTTCCCGAGGAAAGCGACTTGGCCATCCAAGAACCGCGCGCCCTTGGGCAACGCTAGGGCAGCGAAGAGCGCGCCCAGGGTCATGGACCACTGGGAACCGATCACCGTGCCGAAGTACGCCGACATGAAGGTCTTGCGTGTCGGGGTGTTCGAAGGCAGGTACCGGGAGTAGTCGGCCACGTACGGACCGTACGTCAGCTGCCATCCGGCGCCAAGCGAAATGGCGAGCAGGAAGGTCGGAAACTCGAAACCGCCGGCTCCCAAGAGTGCACCGACGTCCTGGCTGGTCAACAACCTGATGCCCAGGTAAGTGAAGCCGAGGATACCGACGACGGTCGCAATGCGGCCCAACATGTGGATGTACTTGTAGCCCAGGGTCGCCACGATGATGGTCAGCACCCCGAAGACGATCATGCCCACGGCCGGGGTGCCCGTGTGGAGGATGAGGCTGATGGCCTGTCCGGAGAGGACAGTGCCGGTTGCCGCGAAGCCGAGGTACATGACGACGACCAGCACCAGGGGAATCACCGCCCCGAAGATTCCGAACTGCGCCCGGCTGGAAATCATCTGCGGCAAGCCGAGCTTCGGCCCCTGGGCCGCGTGGAGCGCCATGACAGCGCCACCCAGGAGGTTTCCGACCAGGAGTCCGAGGATCGCCCACAGCGCATCCGCGCCGAACAGCACTGCCAAGGCGCCGTCGACAATGGCCGTAATCTGCATGTTCGCCCCGAACCAGAGCGTGAACTGCTGGCCGGGCGAACCATGGCGCTCATTTTCCGGGACAAAGTCGATGGAACGACGCTCTACGCGCGGCCCACCCGTTCCCGCTTTTCCTATGGCCTGCATGCCTGATCCTCACTTTGACAACCGAAGTCCGATGTCCCCAACTGAGAATCAATCAGAGCATGCAAAGTGACAGTGATCACGGAAAGGGGGCCATCTTAAGTCCGATATCCCGGACGATAGGGCAAGAGCTGTCAATTACCCCTAATTACCGCCTTTAGCGCCGTCGCCGCCGGCCAGGCCCATGAACATCGTCTTATGCAACACATCCACGTGCCGCCGCGATACCTCCACCGCGCCGAGATCGTCACCAACCCGCAGGGCGTTCACCAGCGCGATGTGGTCCCGATTGGACTCGTGGAGAAACTCGATCGGGTACGGGATGAAGTATGCGTAGAGTTCCGCCAACGCCTCGTTGTAGGCCTCGACCGCGGTTCCCAAGCCTGAGGACGCCGCGACGAGCCGGTGAAACCTCTCGTCGGCCTGGTGATACTCGGACCAATTGCTTGATCCGGCCATTTCCTGGGTAAGCCGCTCCAGCTCGTCAAGTTGCGCTGCCGTGGCATTGACCCCAGCGAAATGGGTGATCGCGCATTCGAACAGCAGCCGGCGGCCCACCAGCCGGTTCACGGCAAGGGATTCTGCGGGCGACGCAGTTAGCTGCTCAAGCACGTTCCGCGGCGGCTCATCAGCGACAAAGGTTCCGCCGCCGCGTCCGCGACGGCGGACAACGACGCCCTGATCAGCCAGGCTTGCCAGGGCCCTGCGAGCCGTGATCGGGCTGACCGATAGGCCCAGCGCGACGTCTTGCTGATCGGGCAGCCTCTCCCCCGGCTGGAGCAGCCCCAAGGATATGGCCATGCCGATCCGCAGCCGCACGGCGTCGATTGCGCTCCTGCGGTCGATTCCGAGCAAAGGGGCAGCATCGATGGGTGAGTCGCCGGTGTTCTCCTCGAGCTGACGGGTCATATCCGCTACTTTACGGGGCAAAATCCACCTTTCTTTTATTTGATCATTATGATCTAATATGAGGCGAGTCACAACGACAACGTGGAGAAACAAGTGCAACGTATCCTTCCCCTCATCGCCGCCCAAGCGTCACCCCGACTGATCGGCGAGCCGATCCAGGCCTTCGCAGCCGAGGTCGCCGCCGCCGTCGCGATCCAACCGCAAAGCAAGCTTGTGGTCTTCCCCGAACTGCACCTCTTCGGGGACACCTACCCGGATCAGCAGCGCACTGAGGTGTTGCAGGACTCTGCCGAACCGCTGGACGGTCCGCGGGTCAAAGAGTTACGACAGCTCGCAGCGGATTTGGGCATCTGGCTGGTTCCGGGCAGCGTCTGCGAACGCGGCCCCGAGGGGCAATTGTTCAACACCCAGTTGGTCCTTTCTCCGCAAGGCGACCTTGCCGGCTACTACCGCAAGGTCTTCCCTTGGCGCCCCTTTGAGCCCTACGACCCTGGCGATCGCTTCACGACCGTTGATCTTGAAGGGATCGGCAGAGTGGGCCTGAACATTTGCTACGACGCCTGGTTCCCCGAGGTAACCCGCCAGCTGGCGTGGATGGGCGCCGAAGTCATCCTCAACGTCGTGAAAACCACGACGGCTGACCGCAAGCAAGAACTCGTCCTGGCCAAGGCAAATGCGATTGTGAACCAGGTCTTCATGGTCAGCGTCAACTGCGCGGGCCCCACCGGCAAAGGCCTCAGCCTGATCGTCGACCCTGAGGGGAACACCATAGCCGAGGCCGGCGACGACACCCCCACCCTTCTCGCCGCGGAACTGGACCTCTCCGCCGTCGAGCATGTCCGCACGCACGGGACCGAAAACCTCAACCGTCCCTGGTCCCAATTCCGCCCCGGCGAGCCGCCCATCGAGCTGCCCATCTACCAAGGCCGCATCGACCCGACCACGTGGACCCCGCGGTCCTCCAACTCCTAAGGAACCACCGGTGACAACGCAACCGAGCCTCACGCGCGCCCTGAAACTGCCCTCGCTGGTCCTGTTCGGGCTGGCCTACCTGACCCCGCTCATCGTCCTGGCGATATTCGGCGTGATCGCCGAAACCACAGGCGGCGCATCGCCGTCGGCCTATCTGGTGGCGATGGTCGCCATGCTCTTCACCGCGCAGAGCTACGGACGGATGGCTGTTGCCTATCCGGTGGCCGGCTCCGCGTACACGTATATCCGGCGCTCCATCGATTCCCGGATCGGGTTCCTGGCCGGTTGGGCGGTCCTGCTGGACTACCTGTTCCTGCCGATGGTCATCTGGCTGATCGGAGGCTCCTACCTCACGGCGCAGTTCCCCGCCATCCCCATCGGGGTCTGGATTGTCGCGTTCATCGCCATCACCACGCTGCTCAACGTGGTTGGCGTCAAGGTGGCGGACAAGGCCAACTACCTGCTGATGGCTTTCCAGCTCCTGGTGATAGTCCTCTTCGTTGCCTTGTCCGTTGCAACCTTGATCTCAACCTCCGGCGCGAGCGCCCTGGTCAGCACGGCTCCCTTCTTCAACGACACGTCGAGCTTCGACAAGATCACCGCCGGAGCCGCCATCGCGGCGTACTCGTTCCTCGGCTTCGACGCCGTGTCCACCCTCACCGAGGAGACCATCGAGCCGAAGAAGACCGTTCCGAAGGCGATCATGCTCGTCGCACTGATCGGCGGCGCGATCTTCGTTGTTGTGTCCTACACGACCCAGCTGATCCACCCCGGCGGGGTGTTCGACGATTCGGCGTCGGCGGCCTCGGACATTGCCCTGAAGATCGGTGGGCAGTTCTTCGGCGCAGTTTTCCTGGCGGGACTCGTGGTGTCCCAGTTTGCCTCCGGGCTCGCGGCACAGGCCAGCGCCTCGCGCCTGCTCTACGCGATGGGCCGGGATTCAGTCCTGCCGAAGAGGGTCTTCGGGGCGCTGAACAAGTCCTTCCACACGCCGGTGTTCAACCTGGCCATCACCGGGGCGGTGGGACTCATCGCCATGTTCCTGGACGTTGCCACTTCGACGTCGTTCATCAACTTCGGTGCCTTTACGGCCTTCACCCTCGTCAATATCTCGGTCATTGCCTACTACCTGCGCCAACGACGCTCGGGGCACCGGCTCAGCGTATTGTTCTACGTGGTCATGCCGGCGGTGGGCGCGATCATCGACGGTTTCCTGCTCTCCCAGCTGGATTCGAATGCCATCACGCTCGGGCTGATCTGGCTCTGCGTCGGCGTCGTTGTGCTGGGCATCATCACCAAGGGGTTCGGGAAGGCACCGCCGGAAATGGTGATGGAGGAAAAGGAAGCCGCCCTGATATGACGACAGGTCACCGCGTGCTGCCGGAACACAGAGAAACGAGGACTGCGTGCGCATCACCCTAGCCCAGATCGATTCCGGCACGGACGTCGACCGTAACCTCGACCTCATCGCGGAATACTGTGCCAGGGCCGCCCGCGAGGGCTCTGACCTCATTGTGTTCCCGGAGTACTCGACGTATGAGAAAAGCCGGGTGGACCAGAGCTTCGTGGACATGGCCGAACCCCTTGACGGCCCGGTGGCTGCCAAGCTCCAGGCGACGGCGGCACATTACGGGATCGCCGTCGTCGCGGGCCTCCTGGAAAGTTCCGGGGAACGGGACGGATCCGGGGAAGAGGACCGGGCCTTCAACACGTTGGTGGCGATCGGTCCGGACGGTTCCCGCCTCGCCAGCTACCGGAAGATCCACCTGTTTGACTGCCAAGGATTCCGCGAATCGGATTACATCGAAGCCGCGCCGGAGCCCGTGCCGGTCATCTTTTCCTGCGGCGGCATGAGCTTCGGGTTGATGACCTGCTACGACCTGCGTTTCCCGGAGTTGGCGCGCATCCTGGCCGATGCGGGGGCCGAGGTGCTCCTCGTCTGCTCCTCGTGGGTTCCCGGCAGTGCCAAGACCGAGCAATGGGCCACCTTGGCCAAGGCCCGGGCAATAGAGAACGGCGTGTACGTGGCGGCGGTCTCCCAGACTCCGCCAGTGTCCATCGGCTACAGCATGCTCATTGACCCCCTGGGAACTGTCCTGCATGGCCTCGGCACTGAGCCGGCCACCGCGACACTGGAAATTTCACCGGGTGCCGTCCAGGCAGCCCGGGACCAGTTCCCCACGTGGCGGCACCACCGGCTCGTCTAGGAATCTCGCGACCTCTTCTAGGCCGCCCAACTCTGTGCTAAACCAAAGTCAAGATGCACCCGCGCATCGAAGGAGAAACGCCATGAGCACTACGACGGACAAAGGATCGGGCCGCGGACTGGAGGTCCGGTCGATCGACTACGTTCCATTGAACGAGAGGCACGGCAAGGTCTCACACATCGGGCCGTTGTGGTTCGTCAGCAACGCCCAGATCGCCACCCTGGCCGTGGGGTTGATCAGCATCACCACCGGCGGCAACTTGATCTGGTCGCTGCTCGCGATCGCCATCGGGGTGCTCGTCGGCACGCTGTTCATGGCCGCTCACTCTTCGCAGGGCCCCCAACTCGGCCTGCCACAAATGATCCAGTCCCGGCCGCAATTCGGCTACATCGGCGCCCTGCTGGTTTGGCTCTTCGCCTACCTCCAGTACGCGGGCTTCAACATCTTCAACACCATCCTGGCCGGCCAAGCCATCCAGGAATCGGTCAACGTCGGGTCCCAAAACCTGTGGTTCTGGGTGGTCACCATTGTTGCCGTCGTCATCGCCTTGTTCGGCTACGACCTCATCCACGCCTTTGAGCGCTACCTGACCTACCTGACCATCATCATGCTGGCGCTGCTCACCATTGCAGCCGTGAAGCTAGTCATACCCGCCGGCGCATACAACCTGGCCGACTTCCACCTGGTGCCGTTCCTGGGCCAGCTAGGGGTCGCGGCCGGCTACCAGATCTCCTGGGCCATCTACGTCTCGGACTACTCCCGTTACCTTCCGCGGTCCAGCGGTCGCGGCACCTTCCGGTGGACGTTCTGGGGCAGTGCCCTCGGCGGTATTTGGGTGATGTTCCTGGGCGCATACATCGGCGCCGCCGCCGGGGAAAACTTCGAAACCATCGGCTCGATCAAATCCACCGCCGACCAGCTCTTCGGCGGATTCGGTGGCATCGCCTTGTTCGTCGCGGCCCTGGGCTTGCTGTCCGTGACTGCCTTGAACATGTACGGCGGTTCGCTAACCCTGATATCGTCCATCGACAGCGTGCGGCAGATCCGGCCGACCCTGAGGCTCCGGATCATCACGATCTCCATCACCGCACTCATTTCCGTGGTCCTGGCGAACCTTGCCTCCGCCGATTTCCTGGCCAACTTCAACGACTTCCTACTGCTGGTGCTGTACTTCTTCATTCCGTGGACGGCGGTCAACCTCACCGACTACTTCATCGTCCGCAAGGGCCACTACGCCATCGCAGAGATCTTCAAGCCGGACGGGATCTATGGACGCTGGGGATGGCCTGGCATCATTTCCTACCTCGTCGGCTTTGTGCTGATGATCCCCTTCTTCTCCGCCGGTAAGCTCTTCGTCGGGTTCATAGCCCACGCCCTTGACGGCGCCGACATCTCGCTGTTCATCGGGCTCCCCGTCTCCGCTGGGCTGTATTGGCTGATGACCCGGCGCATCGACGTCGAGGCAGAGACCCGCATGGCCAAGGAAGAGGCCGAGGCCTTGGAGGCAGCCGCGCACGAACACATATTGCCTTAGCTCGGCCGGGAGGCGAAAGGCCCGGAATCAGGCAGTGGCGATGACCGTGGACGTCGCCAAAACGTTGCCCGACTTGTCCAAAGCCTCGACGGCAGCCCTCGGCGCGGCGGCCACCGCCGTCGACGTCTCAAAGCCCCGACGCGGAACCGTCACCGCTTCAGCCATGGACCCGGGACCGGTTCCGGTGAGGAACCTCCACTTGGCAACCTCGGTTGCGCCGTTCCAGCTGGTGTAGAGCTGCATCGTGGACCCGTTGCCGGGCACCGCCGCCAGATCGGGGACGGTGTCCGGCCGGCCTGTCCATGGCGAGCGATAGGTGCGGTATGAGGCATCGCCTAGGCCTGTCGCTTCGAATACCGCTTTCCCATCGGGAGTGAATTCGGTGGCGGCGGGGTCCGCTCCCCAGCCCACCAGGACGTGCCCGTTATCGAGGAACTGCAGGTTCCCTTCGGCGTCGCCCCGGTGGCCGCCCCTGCTGAACTCCTGCCTGACGACGGCGGTGCGCGCCTTTTCGTCAACGGCGAGGAGAAGCCCGCGCGACCTCCCGGTGGTGCCTTGGTTGTAATGGTTGTCGAACATGCTGATGATGCCGCTGGGCCGACGCCGAACATCGTGCTGCCAAGCGAAGACAGACTCCGGCGTCATCGAGAAGTCGCTGCGTTTCCCGCCCAAACGCCAGCGGATCTTCCCGTCCGAGCGGCCGATCAAATAGGCGGTGTGCGTGTGGCGGGACGAAACAAGGAGTGCGTCCCCGCTCTCGTCCACCGAATTGAGGTGGAACGGATCGAACGCTTTCGTGGCGTCGGAGCCGTCGGCCTTGGGGTTGTCGAACGGGCGCACATAGGACTCAGTCAGGTCGATGTGGTCCGAGGCCGTCCAGTCGAAGAGGACCTTGCCGGAACGGATGCCGATTTCCTGGACATGGCAATCAAACATGTAGCCCTGCGCAGGTCCGCCCACCGACGTCAGGTCATGCCGGACGGTCGGGTAGGAGATCATCAACGCCGTCCCGGCAGAGGTGATGGTGAACTCGTGCAGGTCCGCTTGCAGTCCGTTGCCCGTGTTGACTTCGGCCACGGTGCGGTAATGGACATCCTTGACGATGCCCTTTCCTGCACCGTGTCCACCGGTCCCGATTCCAGTCCAATAAGTCAAAACCATTTGGCCTTCGAAGGCTTGTACCCGAAGGTCCGTCACCCCGGAACCTGTCGGTTCCATCCATATCGGTTCACCGTGGTTGTCCATGATCAGCCCGTTGCTGCCGTGGCCCATCGGTCCCACGAACAGCAAGCCTGCCCCGGTAGGACCGGTAGCCCAGCTGGCAACGCGGGCAGCGGTCAAAGCCGTGGAAACGAAGCTACGGATCGCAGGGGCGGAAGCCGTGCTGCTCGCCGACGGCGAGGGTGACGCCGTCGGCGCCGGTGTAGCCGCGCTGACCGGGGCCGTGCCTCCGGGCAATACGCCTGTCCTGGCGATGCCGAGTCCGGCGAGCAATCCCGCGCCTGCCATCCCGGCCCCGCCAAGGAAGCCGCGCCGGCTCAACCTGAAGCGGGACTCACGGTCTTCCCGGGAAGCTGCCCGATCACCACTCCCAGACTCCGTATTCTGCTCCACCCCCTCAGGATAGAACCGGAACACAGTGCGGAAACCGGACAGAAGCTGCAAGTTTGCTGTAAGAGGGCGGGGCGGGAACTCAGTGTTTGGTGCGGGCTGTCCCGGCGTCACGCAGAGCAGGTTTTTGTTGGCTTGAGCCGGCCGCGAGCTCAAGAATCCGGGGTTTGAGCGGAGTCGCGGGGCCAAGAAGTTACCTGGCGTGACGCGGCCTCGAGTCACCTCCGGAGAAGATCACCCTTGGAGGAGCCGGGTCCGTCGCAGCCACGATTCGATGTCCTGTCCTGAGTCGCGGACGCGCTCACCGCGGACTGCGAGTCCTTCGCCGATGATCGCCCCTGGGCTGGATGTGGCGTAGTCCTTTTCGGTGGTTCCGAGCCCACTCATGGCATGGGTGGTGATCGGGTGGATGGTCTTGCCCGTGAAATCGTGGCTCTCCACGAACGTGGTCATGATCATTGGTGCCCGGACGTTCCAGATGCCACTGGCCAACAGCACCGTGTCGTATTTCTCGATCGAGGGCAGCGGTTTGGCTATGGCCGGGCGGGCGTTCGCGTTCTGCTCCTGGACGTTGCGCGCAACGGTCGCATCGTAGTTGTCCGGATAGGGTTCCTCAGCGTCGATGCGGTGTACGTCGCAGGCGATGAGGCTGCCGATCATGCCAGCCAGCACCTCCGTATTGCCGACGTCGAGGCGGACGCGGCCGCCGTCGTAGTAGTTCTCTCCGGCGCGTGAGAAGTAGGCGAGAAGGACACGGCCGCCGCTGGTGCCGGGAGCGGCGGTGGTTCGGGCAGGCTGCGTTTCTCTTTGAGTGGGCATGGTCGTCTCAGGCGATCCTGCGTCCGCCCAGCCAGCTGACCATGGCGGGGTCGCGGTGGTCGAAGAAGAGGCTGGCGCCGGTGTCCAGGGTTCCGATCTGGTTCATCTGCTCGTCCGTGAGGGCGAAGTCGAAGACGTCGAGGTTCTGGGCCATGCGTTCCGGCCGGACCGACTTGGGGATGACGACCACTTCGCGCTGGATGAGCCAACGAAGCACCACCTGGGCGACGGACTTGCCGTGTGCCCCGGCGATGGCGCTGAGGAACGGATTGGTGAACAGCTCGTTCTTGCCTTCGGCGAATGGTCCCCAGGACTCGATCTGGACGCCGCGTTCGCGCATCAGCGCCTGGTCGGCGGCGCGCTGGTGGAAGGGGTGGGTCTCGATCTGGTTGACGGCCGGGGCGATCTCGTTGTGGTCGATGAGGTCCACCAGCCGGTCCAGGTGGAAGTTCGAGACCCCGATCGCGCGGGCGAGGCCGTCCTTGTGGATGTCCTGCATGGCGCGCCACTCGCTGTAGTAGTCCCCGAGCGGCTGGTGGATCAGGTACAGGTCGAGGTAGTCCAGTCCGAGGCGGTTCAGTGAGTTGTCGAAGGCGCGCTTGGTGTCGTCCTGGACGCTGCCTGCCGGGGCATGCTGAATCCAGAGCTTCGTGGTGATGAATAGTTCGTCGCGGGCGATCCCGCTCGCCTTGATCGCGGCGCCGACGGCGGCCTCGTTGCCGTAGGAGGCGGCTGTGTCCAGGTGGCGGTAACCGGCGTCGAGGGCGGCTTCCACGGCGGCCTGGGTTTCGTCGTCCGGGATCTGGAAGACGCCGAAGCCGAGGATCGGCATTTCGACGCCGTTGTTAAGGGTGACGGTGTTCATGGGGTTTCCTTTTCGTGGGATTATCGGTTGGCTTGGGCGTGCGCGGTTTCGTAGTCTTGGTCGCTGACGGGTTCAAGCCACGTGGCGCTCTCCCCGTTGTCGTGCTCCACCAAAGCCAGGTGGCACATCATGTTGTCTTGGGTGGCTCCGTGCCAGTGTTCCTCGCCTGGCGGCGTGTGGACCGTGTCTCCTGCGCGCATGTGGATCACGCTGCCGTCCCGGCTAGCAACGAATCCGTTGCCGTCGGTGCAGTGCAGGGTCTGGCCAAGGGGGTGGGAATGCCAGTTCGTACGGGCGCCGGGGGTGAAGCGGACCATCGCCGCCACGAGACGCGAGGGCGCCTCGCCGTTGTGGAGGGAGTTGAGGTAGACGTCTCCCGTGAACCGCTCCTGCGGGGCCTTGGCCGTGGGGGTAGGGGGTACGAGTTTCATGGTGGCCTTCCAAACGGAGAAACGGGGACTGATTCAAGAGAACCAGTCCCCGCGTCCGCGTGGGAGTGCCTGTTATACCGTGTACTGTCAGTGCCTGTTTCAGCTGCCCTGGACGCCTTGGATGGTGATCGCGATTTTCCCCCGCACTTTGCCGGCGTCGAAATAGCGCATGGCATCCGGAACCTGCTCCAGCGGATAGCTGCGGTCGACAGTCGGGGTGAGGGTCCCGGAGTCGATGAGCCCGGCTAGGTATTCGAGGTCTGCAGCGCCTTGGGTCGCCATGACCATCGTCAGCCGCTGGCTGATGAACGGGGACAGCGCCAGGGCCCTGAATTGCCTGTCGATACTGCCCGTCCAAGAGCCGCCTTCTTCGCCGCCGGTGATAACGGCCGTGCCGGTAGGGGTGAGTGCCCGGCGGAGGCGTGCCAGGGTGGGGTTCCCGGCGATATCCAGGATCATATCGTAGTGTTCCGTGCCGTCGGCGAAGTCCCGCGTGGTGTAGTCGAGGACGCGGTCAGCGCCGAGCGAACGCACCAGGTCCAATTTGGCTGTACTGCAAACGCCTGTGACATAGGCCCCGGCTGCTTTGGCGAGCTGAACAGCGTAACTGCCCACTCCTCCTGAGGCACCAAGGATCAGCACCTTGTGTCCCGGCGCTATCTGGCCCGCAGCGCGCAGGGCCTGCAGCGCGGTGCAAGCGGAAACGGGGACCACCGAGGCCTGTTCAAAACTGATGTTCGCCGGTTTGAGCGCGAGCTGGCTTTCGCGGGCCGTCGCGTACTCAGCGAAAGAGCCCTTCCCGACGCCGAAGACGTCGTCCCCGACGGCGAACCGGGTCACCGCCGCTCCGACCGCCATGACCGTGCCGGCCAGGTCCAGCCCGGGGACGGGGTTTTTCGGGGCTCGGATGCCGAAGGCCAGGCGCAACGCGTAGGGCAGGCCCCTGGTTACGTGCCAGGTCCCCCGGTCCAGGCCTGCAGCATGGACCCGAACCAGCACCTCGTTTTCGGCAATCTCCGGCGTGGGGATCTGCGCCACGTGCAGGACGTCGGCGGAACCGTAAGCCTCCTGCACGATGGCCCGCATCGTGACCGACGCATGCGGCTGCGCCGCGGGCGAGCCGCCCGAAATCGGAGTCTCCGCAGCATGCTGGGCAGAGGTCATGGCCGTTCCTTTCCACACAATTGGGGTGCGCAGCTTTTCGTACGCTGTACTAAAAAGATTATCGTACAATGTACTAAATCGCTAGAGGCCAAGGAGTCACGATGCCCGACACTGCACAGCCCCTCCCCCAGCGGCGCCTTCCGCTGAGCCGCGAAAGGGTGCTCGGCTGCGCTGTGGATCTCGCCGACGAGTCCGGAATCGCGGCGCTGACCATCCGCTCGCTCGCCCAGAGCATGGGAACCAAGCCCATGTCGCTCTATTACTATGTGGCCAATAAGGATGAGATTCTGGACGGCATCGTGGACATGGTCTTCAGCGAAATCGAATCACCCTCTCCCGCGGGCGACTGGCGGGAGGAAATGTACCGACGGGCGCACGCAGTGCGCAGCGCGCTCAAACGCCATCCGTGGGCGGTCGGTCTGTTGGAGAGCCGTTCATCCCCGGGCGAAGCGAACCTGCGCCATCACGAAGCGACGCTGGCGACTTTGAGGGCAGCAGGCTTTTCCGTTCAGATGACAGCCCATGCCTACGCCCTGCTCGACAGTTACATCTACGGATTCGCGCTACAGGAAGCCGCCCTGCCATTTGACGGCCGGGACACCGCCTCGGAGATCACAGCGCCGATCGTTGAACGCTTTTCGACTGGGCAGTACCCCCACATGATCGAGATTGCCACCGAACACGTCCTCAAGCCCGGCTACGACTTCGGGGACGAATTCGACTTCGGGCTAAACCTCATCCTTGACGGCCTCAGCCGGTCGATGAGGTGAGCTAGAGATGCCCCGCGAAACCGCTCCCGCTCCCGGCCGCGGTCCACGATCTTGGGAAACCCGTTGTTGTGTGGTAGGTGGTGGACCGGCCGGCATGATGCTCGGCTACCTGCTCGCCCGCGCCGGGGTCGAGGTGACCGTACTGGAGAAGCACGCCGACTTCTTCCGTGACTTCCGGGGCGACACCATCCATCCGGCGACCACCGACGTACTGGCCGAGCTGGGTTTGTTGGAAGAGTTCCTGCGATTGCCGCACACAGAGATACCAGAACTGCGCCTCGGCATTGACGGGCAGACCTTCGGGCTGGTGGACTTCCGGCACCTGCCCACCCGGTGCAAGTTCATGGCGTTCATGCCGCAGTGGGACTTCTTGAACTTCCTGGCCGCCCAGGCCAGGAAGTTCCCTGGCTTCCGACTCGAAATGAGCACCGAGGCCACCGGCCTGCTCCGCCGCGGCGAGCAAGTGATCGGCGTACGGGCGCACACGAACGACGGCGAAGTAGAGATCCGCGCGGATCTCACGGTGGCGTGTGACGGCCGGTTCTCCCTTATCCGGGATCACACGGCCTTGCCGCTAAGGGAGTTTGCGATGCCGATCGACGTGCTGTGGTTCCGCGTGCCACGCAGCCAGGATGCGCCGCCGACGCTGGGCTACCTCGGCGGCGGGCAGATAGTCCTCGCGATCGACCGCGGCGACTACTGGCAGTGCGGCACGATCATCGGGAAAGGAGCACTCCTGCAGGTTCAGGCCGCGGGCCTGCCCGCCTTCCGAGATCGGGTGGCACATGCCGCACCATTCCTGGCCACCGGACTGGCCGAGCTGACCGACTGGGACCAGATCAAGCTGCTCTCGGTGCGCTCCAATCGGCTCCGCCGCTGGTACCAGCTCGGGCTGTTATGTATCGGCGACGCAGCGCACGCCATGTCACCGGCCGGAGCCGCCGGCGTGAATTATGCGATCGCCGACGCCGTCGCCACGGCCAATCACCTCGCAGTACCGCTGCGAAGCGGCACCGTCGCCGTTGCGGACCTCCAGCGCCTGCAACGGCGACGCGAACCCGCGGTACGTCTTGCACAGGCCTTGCAACGACAGCAGACCCGCCAACTCGCACGCCTCGCCCAAACAAGCCCCCCGATCCAACTCATGCGGCTCATCAGCCACATGCCACCGATCAAACGCCTCCTGGGCCGCATCGTCGGCCTCGGCTTCCGTCGCGAACATATCCGCAGCCCCCATCACGCGAACCACCGGTAATCCAACAGGGAATCCCCGCTCCGCAGGGGCTCATGAAACCACGGGGGTGGATGTGACGTGGGTGACAAGAGTGGTGTTTGGTGCGAAGCTTGGCACGCCGAGTTGACTGTTGTGTCAACTCGGATCTTATTGATCCTCAGGGAGGTTTCGTGAAGAAGATTCTTAGCGTTTCCGGGACGTTGGTGCTAATGCTGAGTGCGGTCTCAGCCACGGCGCCGGCCGCAGTCGCCCAACCATCTCCGTCCGCCAATTGGCATGCGGAGAGGGTCTGCGCCGATGTCCCAAGCGGCGCTGCGTCGTGTTTTGCCCTCAAATACGTCGATGATTCAACGGCCTCCGCCACGGCGCTGGCGCAAGGAGGACAAGCCAAGCCCGCTTCGAGCACGCCGCCCGCCACCGGCAAGACCCCTGCGGATATACAGAGCGCCTACAACATCACAGGCCTCACGTCCGGCGGCCGAACCGTCGCAATCGTAGATGCCTATGGGTATCCGAACCTAGAACGCGATCTCGGCGTTTACCGCTCACAGTTCGGCCTTCCCGCGTGCACGGTCAGCAACGGCTGCCTCACTATCAAGGACCAAAACGGCGGCAACAAGCTTCCCAGATTCAATTCCGGATGGGCCGACGAAACCGCCCTCGACGTCGACGCCGTCTCGGCAGCCTGCCCGGACTGCAAGATCCTCGTGGTGCAAGCGACAACAGCCAGCATCACCAATCTTGGTACAGCCGTGGCAACGGCCGCCAAACAGCCGGGGGTCGTCGCGATTTCCAACAGTTACGGCGGCGGGGATTCCGCAGACTCCAGCTACGGAGCGTACTACAACCACCCGGGCATCGCCGTGACAGCGTCAACCGGTGACAACGGCTACTCCGGCTCGTCCTACCCCGCTTCCTCGAGTTATGTCACCGCGGTGGGAGGCACATCGTTGGTCAAGAACACCAGCACACGCGGATGGGGCGAGTCTGCCTGGTCCGGCTCGGGATCCGGATGCTCAAGTGTCAATGCCGCCTTGCCGGCTGCTGCCACGTTCGGCACAGGGTGCGGCAAGCGCGCCTCTGCAGACGTCGCCGCCGTCGCAGATCCGCAGACCGGATTGGCAGTGTACGCGCCGAGTAGCAGCACCACTTCGTCATGGGCGCAGTATGGAGGCACTAGCCTGTCCTCACCCCTGGTCGCAGCCATGTATGCGCTTTCCGGGAACTCCGGCAGTTCCACGGCGCTGGCCAACTCCCTCCCGTACACAAACCCCGGGGGATTCAATGACGTCGCCTCGGGTTCAACAGGCAGCTGTTCCACGAGCCAATGGTGCCTCTCCGGCACCGGATGGGACGGCCCTACAGGCGTCGGCACTCCGAACGGGGTCGCCGGACTCTAACGTGCAGTAATTGCCTGGAGGGTGGCCGGCGTCCAGGACGGCCGGCCACCCCGCAACTCTGAATGGGCAGCGTCACGCCGAGCAGGTTTTCAGCGTCCCGAACGGACCGCAAGCCCGGGATTCCGGGGCCGGGGAGGAGTCCGGGCGACAAAAAAGTGCGTGGCGTGACGCGGGCCCCCAAGCGCTAGTGCTTCAGGTTCGTCAGCTCCTGCAGAACCTCGTCCGACGTGGTGATGATGCGGGCGTTCGCCTGGAAGCCGCGCTGGGCCACGATGAGGTTGGTGAATTCCTGGGAGAGGTCCACGTTGGACATTTCGAGGGCCCCGGCAGTCAAAGTTCCGAGTCCGGCGTCGCCCGGGGCGCCCAACTGGGCCGCGCCGGAGTTGGCGGTGGCCACGTATGTCGAGCTACCTGCTTTCTCAAGGCCACCGGGGTTGGTGAAGCGCGCAAGGGCCACGCGTGCCAGAACCTGCTTGGCACCGTTGCTGAACGAGCCGATGAGTGAGCCGTCCCCGCCGAGGGTGAAGGACTCCAGCTTGCCTGCCTCGGATCCGTTCTGGCTGCCGACCGTGAGTGTGCTCATGGCGGCGAAGCCGGTAACAGTGGACATGTCCACCGTGATGCCGCCGACGGTCATGGCGCCGCCCGAGGTCAGCGCACCATTCGCGAACGTGAGCGTCGAGTTGCCTGTGGCGCCGTTGGCGTCTGTCCCGGCCACATCCCAGCCGCCCGCAGAGCGGCTGAACGTCAGGGTCAGGCTGCGGGAGGCGCCGTCGGCGTCGTAGACCTTGACCTGGCGCTCGACACTTGTCCCCACGGCCGCGTCGGACGGGAGGTTGCCGTCAAGCGAGGCCTTGGTGGTGGCAACGGCTGCCGACGTCGTGTTGGGCGAGAGGGCAATCGGGCCAACGGGACCTCCCAGGTTCACCGCGCCGTTGGCCGCGGACCAGCCCTGCAGGATGCCGCCGTCGGGGCTCACGAGGCGGCCGGCCGCGTCCATGTCGAAGGCACCGGCGCGGGTATAGAGCTGCTGGCCGGCCTTGCTGGTGATGAAGAACCCGTCGCCGGAGATCATCATGTCAGTGGCTCGCCCGGTGTTCTGCGATGAACCTTGGCTGAAGTTGGTGCTGACTCCCGCCACGCGCACGCCGAGGCCGATCTGGGCGGGGTTGGTGCCACCGGTTTCGGCTTGCGGGGCGCCGGCACCCTGGGTCATCTGCGAGAGCGTGTCCTGGAACTGGGTCGAGGAGGCCTTGAAGCCGGCCGTGTTCACGTTGGCGATGTTGTTTCCCGTGACGTCCAGCATGGCCTGGTGGGCACGGAGGCCGGAGATTCCGGAGTACAGCGAACGAAGCATGGTGTTGCCTTTCTTCGGGTGGTTCGGGGGGTGGAGCGTCAGGCGGTGGGCGTAGCAGTGGCGGGCGATGGCGCGGCCGTCATCCCGCTGATCGAATCGAGCGGAACGCTCACTCCGCCGACCGCCACCGTGGGGGTTCCGGCCGCAAACGAAACCGAGCTCGCGACGCCGGAGCCCTTCGTCCCGTCCGCGAGCGCGTAGCTGACGTTGTGGCCGATGATCTGCGCCGCGGCGCTGCGCATCTGGAGCGAAAAGCTCTCCTTGGCGTCGGCCGTGAGCTCCGTCATTTTCTCCATCATGGACAGCTGGACGGTCTGGCTCATCATCTGGTTGGTGTCCATGGGTGCGCTCGGGTCCTGGTTTTTCAGTTGTGTCACCAGCAAGCTCATGAACATGCTCGAGTCCATGGTCTGCGCGGGTCTGGGCGCGGTGGTGCCAGCGGTGGTTCCAGGCTGGACTCCGCTGCTTGCCGCGATGGCTTGGATGGTCACTATTTGCTCTCCTTCATCAGACGAGAATGTCCAGGCTGCTGGTACTGCTTCGGGGAAGTACGACGGCGGTCCGCGGCAGGCGGACCGGCTCGCCGTCGCTGCCCCATGGGAAGGCGGGGCTCTCCATCGGGCGCCGGTCCCGGGGGTCCGAGCCGCCCCCACCAGCATCGGCCGGAGCGTTGTGTTCGGACAGGTGGAGGCTGGCGCCGAAGCCTGATTCGCCGAGGTCCCGACGCAGTTCCGGCAGGATGCTGCGCACTGCCTCACGGCCGGCGTCTCCGGGGGCGAACAATTCGATCCGCACCCCTGCGCCTTCGATATGCGCCCGGACAGTCAGCGGACCGAGGTCTTCCGGGGACAGCTTCAAGGTCATCACGTGCGCGCCGGGCGCCGCCGATGCCAGGGAGAACAGGGGTCCAGACACTTGGGGCAGCAGTTTCGCCGGGTCTGCCTGGGGTGTGGGTGTTGCCATGCCGAGAGGGGCTGCCGAAGGGGCTTGCTGGAGTGGCGACCCTGCCTGCACCACCACCGGAACTCCGGCCTGAATCCCCGCGGGAAGCCCGGGTGCCGCGGCGATGGGTGCGTCCTGCCTGAGGATCCGCTGCGGGTCCTGCTGCGTCGAGGGTCTCCCGGCGGGAAGTACGACGGCGGTGCCGGACTCGCGGGACCGGGCTGCGGTCGGGTTGACCCCGCGTTCGAGGCCAACGGGCAGGGGGCTGGTGGGCCGGGCGGCGGCGGGCAGCGGGCCGGTGGGCGGGGCGGCGGCCGGCTGGTTGGAAGACGGTTTGCCGGGCAGCGGGCCGGTGGGCGGGGCAGCGGCCGGCTGGTTGGAAGACGGTTTGCCGGGCAGTGGGCTGGTGGGCAGGGTGCCGGACGGTGGACTGGTGGGCAGGGCGGCGGCCGGCTGCGGGCCGGTGGGCAGGGTGCCAGTGGGCTGCGGGCTGTTCGGAATCGGACCAGGCTGGGTTGAGCTTTGACCAGGGCTCCCGAGCGGCAGAGCTGCTGACACAGCAGCGCCCACCCGCGTTCCAGCCGGCGTCGCCTGAGTGTTGCCCGCAGGCATGATCGGCACAGCAACGCCCGACCCCTGCGGAGCCGTGTCCCCCGTAGCGACTCCGGCCATCGCGAGCCCGCCCGCGACAGCGGCCACCGCACCCGCTGCGCCCATCGCATCGGGCAGACCCGCCGCACTCGCCGCATCCGCCGCATCAACCGTGTCCTTGGCGACCTTCGAAGCTTCCGGCTTGTCGGCTCGGGTGACCGTCCGGGGACCGTCGGCGGCAGGCTTTCCCTGCGCGCCGCCGTCGGGCGCTTGCTGTGCGGTCCCGTCGGAGGTCTCCGAGTCGGACGCCAGCACGCCGTTCATCACGGCCTCAAAACCGGCGGCGGCGCCAGGCTGCGGCACAGGCGAGGAGCCGGGAGCGGCGAGACGGGGTGAGGCCGCACCGGCGGGGGGCAACTGCATCACGAGCCTCCCGCGGGAACAATCCGGCGGATTGCCGTCAGGTTGGACTGCTGTTCCCACGCATCGCGGATCTGGATGGTCTGGCCGGGCACGGGCGCGTCGATCGCTTTGCCGTTGCCGAGGTAGATGGAGATGTGTTCGCCGCCGAAACTGACAAGCAGGTCGCCTGGCTTGGCCTGGGCCAAGGACGCTACGGGGGTGCCTTGCCGCATCTGGTCGCTGACGACGCGCGGCAGGTCGACACCGAGATCCTTGAAGACTCGCTGCACGAAGCCGGAGCAATCCATGCCCACGGCCGGGTTGGTGCCGCCCCAGACGTAGGGCACACCTACGTATTTCTTGGCGTCGGCAACCACTGCATCGCCGGTGACAGCGCCGGTGGCTGTGCCAGCAGCACTGCTGAGGCCCGCAATGCCGGAGAGGGCGCCCGTGCCATCGAGCCCCAAGGAAGAAGCAAGCTGGCTCACGTCCGGCGTCGTCGAGCCCCCGACGGCGGTGCTCAGGGCTTGCGCGAAGGACGCCGCGTCCGCGGAAGTGGCTGTGCCCGCGGAAGGGTCCGCTGTCCCGGCGGCGGTGGCCTGCGGACGGACCCCTTGGCTCAATTGCCGCAGCATCGATTCGATGCTCTGGATGCGCCCGATGGCCTCGGTCATGCTCATGAGGTGGCCTTTCGGTGCCACGCGGAGGACGCGATCTCGTCCAGGACCCCTTGCTCGGCGTGCAGCTCGAAAGCCTCGAAGGCGGCCCCGTGTCGAGTTTCGAGCTTCTCGAGCCCGACGGCGCGACGCTTTGCTTCTGTGTATTCCGCGCGGGCCTCTGCGGCTTCAGCCTCCGCGCCGGCGGCCAAGGCGTCAAGTTCTGCCAACATGCTTTGCGCGGAAGCGCGGGAAGCCGCGATGGCCAAGAGCGACGCGGAGCTTCCAGCAGCTCCGGCGGACTCTGCCAGCTCCTCCCGGGCCGTAGCCCGGCGGGATCGCAAGGATGCGGTCCGGGAGTTGGCGCGGGCCAGTCCACTGGCGGCGGCGTCCTGCTGTGTCTGGCGCAGGCGCAACAGCCCGGCCAGGGAGAATTGACGGTTCACGCAGCTCCTTCGAGGCTTGCTGAAAGGCGGAAGAGTTCCGGCCAGGACTCGCTGTACGGGGTGGATTCGTCGATGCTTTGCCGTAGGAATCCGTTGATGGCGGCTTCGTGGTCCAGTGCCGCGTCGACCAAGGGATTGCTGCCACGATGGTAGGCGCCAACGTCGATCAGGTCTTGGGCGCTGCGCCGCGCGGCGAGGACCCTGCGCAGGGAAGCCGCGAGCGCCGTGCGATCGGCGGAATTGACCTTGGAGGCCACGCGGGACACCGAGCCCAGCACCTCCACCGAGGGAAAGTGCCCCGTGACGGCGAGCCTCCGGTCCAGGACCACGTGTCCGTCAAGGATCGAGCGGGCGGCGTCGGCGATCGGTTCGTTGTGGTCGTCGCCGTCCACCAGCACCGTGTAGATACCGGTCACGGATCCGGTTTCGGCGGTCCCGGCGCGTTCCAGGAGCCGAGCCAGCACGGAAAAGGTCGACGGCGGGTAGCCGCGGGTGGCGGGTGGCTCACCGGCGGACAGGCCTATTTCGCGCTGGGCCATGGCCACGCGGGTGAGCGAATCCATCATGAGCACCACATCCTGCCCGGCTTCGCGGAACGATTCGGCAATCCGGGTGGCCGTGACGGCCGCGCGCAGGCGCATGAGTGCAGGCTCATCGGACGTGGCAACAACCACCACGGAGCGGGACAGGCCTTCGGGGCCGAGGTCGTCTTCGAGGAACTCGCGCACTTCACGCCCGCGCTCCCCCACCAAGGCGATCACGGACACTTCGGCATCCGTGCCGCGGGCAATCATGGACAGCAGCGAGGACTTTCCGACCCCCGAGCCTGCGAACAAGCCCATGCGCTGGCCGCGGCCCAGAGTGGCCATGGTGTCCAGGACGCGGACGCCGGTCTGCAGCGGGGTGTCCACCCGGGCGCGGTGCATGGCCGACGGCGCTTCGTTGTCCAGGGGGACCATGGGGCTGGCAGGCAACGGGCCTTTGCCGTCGATCGGACGTCCGAGCGCATCCAATACCCGTCCGAAGAGGCCGCGGCCGGTAGGGACCAGGATGGGAGCGCCCTTCGAACGTGCCGGATCTCCCGCGGCCACCCCGGTCAACCGTCCGAGCGGCATGCACCGCACGGCGCCACTGACCGAGGCGACCACTTCGACGTCGAGCCCGGGTGCCTGGCCTACGGTCACCAGATCCCCCACCGCGCAGTCCAACCCGGAGACCTCCAGGCCAAGGCCGAGCACGGACGTCACGGTACCCACGCGCTGCGGTGCCGCGGCCGCGAGGGCTGCGCGGAAACGGCCGGCGTGCGGCCTGTATACGGTAGTGCTCATGCGTCGTTCCCCAGCAGGGCTGCCTTGGCCCTGTCCACAGCGGTCCTGAGCCGGGCGTCGAGCCAACCTTGCGGATATTCCGCGATCGCATCGCCGGGGTCCAGTGCGGGATCGGCCTTGAGTTCGACGCCGGCCACGTTCCCGACGTCGACTGCGGCCAGCGCGGCAAGGTCCGCCGGGTGAAGGCGGACGGCGGTTACCGTTTGCACGTCGGAGACCGTTGCCAGGGCTCGGGCCAACGCGGCGCGGGCGGTGTTCCCGCCGTCGTTGAGTTCGTAGCCCAGGATGGCTTCGGCAAGCTCCATTGCGCTGGCCGCCAACACGTCCTGCGCTTCCTCCAACACAGCGCCGCGGCGCTGCCGGGACGCGGCAGCGGCGGCTTCGAGCACGCCGACGGCTTGCGCGACAGCCAGGCGCCCGGCGTCGAGCATTGCGCGGTGTTCGGCTTGAAACTGTTCGCGAAGACGCAACTGTTCCGCGGCCGCGGCCCGGGTGCCGGCCGCGTAGCCTGCCGCGTGCCCCTGGGTGTACCCCCGGTCTTCCATGCGTGTCCTCGCGGCCGGCTGGATGTCCGGGAAGACCACCCTCTGGAGTTCAGCCTCAGTAGACATAATCGTCTTCTTCCCCGCGCCGGACCACGATGGCGCCTTCGGCTTCCAGCTCACGGATGGAACGGACGATCTCTGCCCGGGCCTCTTCGACCTGGGAGGCGCGCACCGGCCCGGCAGAAGCCATCTCGGCTTCCAGGATTTCGAGGTTCCGGCCGGACACGTTGGTGCGTACGGCCTCAAGCACGGCGGCAGGGGCACCTTTCATGGCGACAGCGAGCACTTCGGCATTGACGCCGCGCAGGATCTGCTGGATGTCGCGGCGTTCCAATTTCACGATGTCCACGAAGGTCAGCATCCGGGCGCGCACTTCCGTGGCCAGCTCCGGATCGAGGGACTCCAAGCCCTCCAGCACGGAGCGTTCGGTGTTGATGTCGGAGCGGTTGATGATGTCAACGAGGGGCTGGATCCCGCCGACAATTTCGCTCGACTTCCTTTGCGACATGACGGCCCCAGCGCGAACCTTGAGGGTCTCGGCCACGATGCCCACGGCTTCCGGCGAAGCCATTCCCATCGTGGCGATGCAACGGGCCACCTCACTCCGCTGCACGTCGCCCAGGCCCGCCATGACCGCGGAAGCCTTGCCCGGCCGCAAATGCGCCAGGATCAAGGCAATGGTCTGTGGCATCTCGCTGTCGATGAGGGCCAGGAGCTGGCCGGAATCCATCATTTCCAGGAATTCGAAGGACTTCCCGGCCATGGTGGACGCGAGACGGTCCATGAAACCGGCCGCTTTGTCCGCGCCGAAGGACGCTTCCAGGAGCCCGACGGCGAATTCCTGGCCGCCGCGGGCCGTGCGGCGTCCGCTGACTGCAAGGTCGTGGAACTC
This sequence comes from Arthrobacter sp. efr-133-TYG-118, assembly GCF_030209755.1. Lineage (GTDB taxonomy): Bacteria > Actinomycetota > Actinomycetes > Actinomycetales > Micrococcaceae > Arthrobacter. Next base: position 125,325 of record NZ_JARVRH010000009.1, read on the forward strand.
GGTCATGACGTCGTCCGCAACGGATGAGGAAACGCGGCGCAAGCGTACGATCTCGGCGGCGATGTCCTCGGCCTCGGACTCGGAGAACTGGGTCATGACGGAAGCCGCGCTGCCAGGGCTCATCTGCATCAGCACCACGGCCACCTTCTGGGCACCGGTCAAGCCGCTTACGTCCAACTCCCCGGCCCTCATACCGATTGCCTTTCATCCATGAGCCCACGCAGGTAATCGGCGGTCCGGGCCGGGTTCTCGGCAACCATTGCCTCAATCCGGGCCCGCCGCCGCTCGCCGTCGAGGGCCTCGGCGCCTGGTATCGGCAAGCCGGAGATCGGCAACGCCGGAACGGGATGCGCAGGCGGCAGTTCGATCGCCGTCGTGGCGGGCGGTCCTTCGAGCGCCGGGGTGGAAACGGCTTGGGGCAGCATCTCGTAGTCAATCCGTTCGCCAAGGTCAACCGGTTCGCGGCTCTGCCGGCGCCGCAGGAGGATCAGCACAACCACAATCAGCGCTACCACTGCCAGCAGGATGCTGCCGGCCAGGATGAGCGTATTCATTAAGTCCGACTGTTGCTTGGCGTCGGCTTGTGCTTTCGCCGCGCCCAATGCCTGAGCTGCCGCGTCTGCAGCCGAGGTACTGAAGGGCAGCACTTCGACCGTCACTACGTCGCCGCGGGTGGGATCGACGCCGGCCGCGGAAGTGACGAGTGCCTTGACCGAGTTCACGTTGAGTCCGGCCGCCGCCGACTGGTTGATGGCGACTGAGATGGTCTGGCGTTTCACGGCGCCTTGCGGAATGGTGCGGTCTTCCGTGACCTTGTTGACGGCGTTGTTCTTGGTGGTGTCGCTGGAGTCGAAGGTTCCATTGCCATTGGTTCCGCCCGGCACGGCAATGTTGTCCGGACCAAGGACACCGGAGGCGCCGCCGCCGGTTCCCGTGTACTTCTCGGTTTTGGTGGTCTCGCTGAGCGGAGCGGCATCCTTGGCTGTGGAGAACGTCTCGCTGCGCTGTTGCGCGGACTCGGCGGTCACGTCGGCGGCGACGGCGACGGTGGCGTTGCCCGGTCCCACTACCCTGTCCAGCACGGCCTTCACCGAATCGGACGTGCGCTGTTGGTAGTCGGCGGCTTGCTTGGACGAGGAACCCGTGGCTCCCCCTCCCACCGTGGAGAGGACGTTGCCTTGGGAATCCACCACGGTCACGTTCGTTGGCTTCAGGTTTTCGATCGCCGCGGACGTCAAGTGCACGATCGCCTGGACCTTATCGGCGGACAGGGTGATGCCGGGCTGCGTTTCCACGAACACGGATGCCGTGGCGTCCGGAGCCTTGTCCACGAAGACTGTCTTGGCCGGAATGGCCAACTGCACGGCGGCTGTCTTCACGCCGTCCATGGCCTGGATGGTAGTGGCGAGTTCGCCCTCAAGCGCGCGCTTGTAAGTCACGGACTGCTGGAACTCGGACGAGGTCACCCCAAGCTTGTCGAGCAGTGAATAGCCGGTGGCCGCAGCCGCCGGAAGGCCCGCGGCGGCCGCTTTCAGCCGTTCATCGTTGACCTTGTCATCGGGAACCAGGATGGTGGAGCCGCCGTTGCTGAGCTCGTACGGGACGTTGTCCTTGCGCAGCTGCTCCACGATGCCGTTGGCGTCCGTGTCCTTCAATCCGGAAAACAGCGGCGAGTAGGACGGCTTGCCCAACCATGCGGACAGGGCCACCCCGCCGAGCACCAGAACGGCGATGCCGATGATGGCGATGGTGCGCTGCCCGGCGGTGAACCCCTTGAATCCATCGCCCATCTTGCGGAAGAAGGCGGCAATCTGTGGAGGCATCAGGCCTGCATCCTCATGATCTCGTTGAACGCGTCAACGCCCTTGTTCCGTACCGTGGAGACAAGCTCCATGGTGATCTGGGCGCGGGTGGCAGCGATCGTCGCTTTGTGGATGTCGTCAAGGTTGCCCGTCACCGCCGATACTGCCAGCTGGTTCGACGTCGATTGCAGGGACTGGAGGTTGTCCACGGCACCTGTCAGCGCCGTAGCAAAGCTGTTGCTTCCCGCCGCCCCAGCAGTTCCGCCTACGTTGTCAGTGCCGCCCAGGTAGCCGGTGCCGGTGACGCCCTGCACGGAAAGCCCCCCGCCTCCTTGAATTGCGCCGATCGGGTCCAAAGCCATCAGGATTTTCCTATCTCAAGCGCTGCCTGGTAAGTCTCACGGGCACGGTCCACCACTTGGGCGTTGGCCTGGTAGCCGCGTTGCGCCACAATCAGGGCACCCATCTGTTCGGCGAGGTCGATGTCCGGGTAACGGACATAGCCTTGGGCGTCAGCAAGCGGATGGTCAGGTTGGTACACGAGCCTGCCGGTGGCGCTGCCTTGGGGGGTGCTCTTGACGTACACGCCGTTTCCGTCCCTGCCCTCGGCTGCTTCGATGTAGCGGGCCTGGAAGACCTTGCCGCTGGTGCGCGTGACGGTATTCATGTTTGCCAGGTTGTCAGAAACGGCGTCGAGCCATTTGCGGTGGACAGTCAGCGCGGAGCCGGCAATCCCGATCGCGTCGAAAGTCATCAGCTGGTCCTCATGGCCGTGCGGAGTGCAGTGAATTGCTCGCCGATGGCGCGGGAGGCGAACTGGTAGCGCAAGACAGTGTCCACATTCGAGAGGGTTTCGGTGTCCAGGTTCACGTTGTTGCCGTTGAGCTGGGTGGGTTCCTCGGAGGTAGTCACGGTAGCCGCGGCCTGCCCGTCTCCGGCGCTCACCGAGGCCGCAAGTGCGTCTTCGAACTGGACCCTTTTGGCGTGGTAGTTCGGCGTGTTGATGTTGGCGATGTTGTTGGCGATGGTGCGCTGGCGCAATGAGAGCCCATCCAGGGCGCTGCCAAGGGCAACAGAAGTCACTGACTCGAACACGACGGCCTGCCTTCGCGAATAGTATGAAGAGGCCGATCCGTGGCCGTGCATCGAGCATCCCTGCTCAACTTCCACCATCGGCAAGCACGGGGCATCCGTTAGCCGATTAGGGGATTGTTTTCGATACTTTCGCTTCAGCCCTGGACGTCGAGGAACAGCGGGCGCGCTGAACTTTGGCTGTCCGGGACGGCACTGAGGACGTCCAGGTGCGCGAGAGCGTCGTTGCGGACCTTGCCGAGCATGGCCATGGACTCCAGCTGCGCGTCCAGGATCCGGCGTGCCCGGTTCGCCAGCTCTTCAGGAAGTGGTCCGGTCCCGGCCTCGGCAGGCGGATTCCATGGCTCGGGCTCGCCGCCGGAGACTGCCAAGGCGATGTCTGCTTCAAGCCGGTCCAGGATTCCGGACCATTCCTGAACCCGATCAGCCGACACCGAGAGTGCCGCTCGTCCTTGCCGTGCCGGATACCGTGGCCTGGACAGGCAGCTGCGAAGCGGCGTCGTGCCAGCCTTGCCGGAGCGGTTCCAAGAGCACAATGCATTCCGTGGTCCGGTTGACGTCACGGTAGATGTTTGCGCCGATCATGGCTTCCATCGCGTACTGGTAGATGCTCAGCAGCCCGGATGCCCCGTCCCACACATCGGTCTTCAGGGTGGAGGACAGCTCCGTGACGATCGACTGGGCATGCAGCAGGTTTTCGCTGGCGACACCCCAGTTGGCGTTCTCCTGCGCGAACTGGGCGCGGTTCAAGTCGAGGAGCAGCCGGTCATAGAGCATCGTGAGGAGCCTGGCCGGCGGGGCCGAAAGGACGGCGTCGTCGTTGTAGCGGGAAAGCTGGCTGGCGCGGAGGGCTGTGGAGGTCATGCTTTACGCTCCTTACTTCGTCGAGGTCGAAAGGCCGGCAATCTGGCCGGTGAGCCATGATTGCTGGGCGTTGAGTTGGCCAAGGGCCACTTCCATGGCGTTGTACGTGGTTTGCAGGGTCTGCCGTCTGGTGGCCAAGCGCTGGTCCCAGTCCGAGATCTGGCTGCCCAGGTCAGCCACTTCGGATTGTTGCCCCTTGATCAGGGCGGTTAGCGAACCAGTGAACGGATCGGTAGCGCTCGTGGCAGCGTCGGACACCCGGGACGCAATCGTCTGGAGCGCTGACTGCGTCCCGGCGGGATCCGAGGCCAAGGACGATTGGAGCTTGGCCGCGTCAAAGGTGAAGTTGCCGTCCCTCGTGACGTTGATTCCGTATTCGGAGGGAGACTTCCCGTTCACGGGCATCGACATGGCGGAGAAGACTTGGTCGTTGACCGAGCGGACACCACTGTTGCCGCTGAAGATCCCGCCGCTGGCCGCTGAGGCGCCATTGGAGTCGGTCGTCTGGGTCACCGCACTGTAGATCGACACGAAGCCGAGGACGTCGTTGACCGCGTTCACCAAATCCCCTGCCTTTTTGGTGATTCCTGCGGAGTCGCTCGCAATGTTGACGCTCACCGGTGTGGCAGTGACGGCGGAGGCCGTCACTGCCACACCGGGAAGCAAATCGGTGAAGGTGTTGGTTCCGGACGTGATTGTCTGTGCTGCCGGGGTCCCCGCATACAGCGTCGCTTTGGCATCCTGGGCGCCTTTGACGACGGCGGCGGAAGGGTCAGCCATCAGGTCGGTCGCGGTGCCGCCGCTCACCTGCGCTGCCGTACCCTGGTAGACGCTGAAGGCTCCAGCCGCACCTGAGGTGGTTGCGGTCAGTTGAAGGCGATAGGCTCCGTTGCCTGCCGGGACCTTCACGGCGCGAGCCGGGCCGGACGTCGCGTTGATTGCCGTCACAACGTCGTCAAGGGAGGTGGATGCGGGCGTGATCTCGGTCTGGTTTCCCGTGGAGTCGACAAGTGTCAGGTGTGCGGGAGCACCCGAGCCGTCGGTGGGCCAGCTGCTCATGGCGGCGGTGACGTCCACTTGGCTCTGGGCCAGCTGGGTGACTGTGACGTCGATGGAGCCCGCGGTCGCAGAGGTGGTCGCCGTCGCACTGAGCGACGGCGAACTCGTGGTGGCGCTAAACAAGTTCAACGCGTTCACAGCCGAATCGCCGCTCGCGAGGTCCTTCAGTGAAGACAATTTCGAATTGAGCGACTGAAGCGTCGAAATCATTGTCTGGTCTGACGCAAGCTTCGTCTTCAGTTGTGTCTGCGGTTGTGCTTCCACAGCCATGAGCGAATCAATGATGGAGGTGGTGTTCAAGCCGCTGGCGAGGCCGTCGATCGAGCTTCCCACGTTGGTCCTTCCGGATGTGTTGGTTATGTCAGCGGGATCCGGACGCGAATGGCGGCCAAGGGGTATTCCCGCCTGGCCGCCATTCGCTTATTGCCGGTCTGTTGCCGGAAGGTCCTAGCGCAGGAGCGAGAGAACGCCCTGGCCGGACTGGTTGGCCTGCGCCAGCATTGCGGTGCCGGCCTGGGACATGATGTTGGCCTTGGTGTACTTGACCATTTCCGAAGCCATGTCCGTGTCCGTGATGCGGGACTCGGCTGCCTGCAGGTTTTCGCCGGAGACCTGGAGGGTCTTCGTGGCGTGCTCCAAACGGTTCTGGGTTGCACCCAGGTCGGCGCGCTGAGCCGAAACTGCCGCGATGGCGGTGTCAACGGCGGCGATGGTGAGCTGGGCGTTGGCGCTCGTGTCCACCTTGAAGCCTGCAGCACCTGCGGCGCCGGAGAGGCCCGTGGCGCCGGTTCCGACGGCGGTTGCGACGTCACCGAGGTTGACGGCGATTTTGTCGTTGGCGCTGCCGCCGGTGCCGACCTGGATGTTCAGGGCCGCGCCGCTGTTTCCCGCAGCACCCTTGAGCAGATCGATACCGTTGAACTGGGTGGACTGCGTGAGGCGGTCCAGTTCCTTGCCGAGCGAGTCACCTTCACCCTTGATCGCCGAGCGGGATGCGGCGTTGTTGGTGTCGTTCGAGCCTTGGACAGCGAGGTCACGCATGCGCTGGAGGATCGAGTGGACTTCAGTCAGTGCGCCTTCAGTGGTCTGGATGACCGAGATGCCGTCCTGGGCGTTACGGGCAGCCACTGCCGAACCGCTCACCTGGGACTTCAGGCCTTCCGAAATTGCCAAGCCTGCCGCGTCGTCAGCTGCGCGGTTGATGCGCAGGCCGCTGGAGAGCTTCTCCATCGACTTCGACACGTCGTTCTGCGTGCGGTTGAGGTTGCCGTAAGCGTTGTTCGCCATCAGGTTTGTGTTGATTGCCATACCCATGTTGTATTCCTCCGTGATTGGGTCTGCTGGTACTCCCAGGCCGTCCGTGGCCTGTCACTTCTGGTTATCGGAACAACGGTCCCCTTTGGTTAGCAAAAGGCCGCAGGAAAATTTGCCACGGACCACAAGATCCACCCCACGTCGCTTGACTGGACAAAGCGAACAAATCATGCATAAACAACGCCTAACGCATCGGCCGCGGCGGCCGATAGTTGTTTTCAGCGCGGCGAAGGCACAGGGGAAGTGCTTTCCCGCGGCGACGCACCCGAGAAACAAACCCGGAACTGGAGTTGACCCGACATGGCCATCCATGAACTGTCGGCCCTGCTGTGGCGAGAACGTGAGCTACTGGATCTCTTGACATTCAAGCTGGAGGAAGAGCAACTGCTCCTGACGGCGGGCAAATCCCGGTGGTTGCCGCATGGCACCCGGGAAGTGGAACAGGTCCTGGGACACTTGTCCAAGGCCGGGCTTGCAAGGGCGGTGGAAGTGGCGGCGGTGGCCGAGCAATGGGGCTTGCCTGCCAAGTCTTCACTGGGCGAGCTGGCCTCGTCCGCCCCGGAAGAAGCCTGGGCTGATGTCCTGTCCTCGCACCTGAACGCGATGCAGCAACAGACCGCCACCATCAAGGAACTGCGTGATTCAAACGAGCACTTCCTTCGCGCTGCCGTCCGTTCCACCCAGGAAACGATGGCGGACCTGAAGCCGGCGGCCGGGACCTACGACTCCCACGGGCGGACGGGTTCCCAGGGCAGGACCGCAGGCGCAACCCCGTCCCGCCTTTTCGACCAGCAATTCTGACCGGAACACGGCCGGACACCCAAAGTCCGGACCACCAAGGGCCCGGACCACCAGGGCCCGACCACCAAAAGGACAAAGCAGTGAGCACATTCGGCGGACTCAACACGGCCTACCTGGGCCTCACCGCGGCGCAGCAAGGCATCAACGTTGCCGGACAGAACATCGCCAACGCCGGCACTGACGGGTACACCAGGCAGCGGATCGAGCAATCGGCCGTCGGCGCACCGGCTCGCACCGGCCTCTTCTCAGCGGGCGCCCAGGCCGGTCAAGGCGTGTCGGTGGACGGGATCGCCCGCCTGGGCAACAGCTTCCTCGATGCCGGGGTGCGCTCCGGCGCCGCCCAGGCCGGTTACGCCGGGTACCGCTCCACCGAACTCCAGCAACTCGAAGGCTCCCTCAACGAGCCCGGGCCTGCCGGAATATCGACGGCGCTCCAGACTTTCTGGTCCTCGTGGCAGGGAGTCTCCAACCACCCGGGCGAAGCAGCCCCTGCCGGCGTGCTGCTGCAAGCCGGTACAAGCCTCGCCAATACCGTGTCGGCTGGCTACAAGGCGTTGGATTCACAGTGGACGCGGATTCGCGGAGAAGCCCAAACTACCGTCGCCACCCTGAATGATGCCGCAGCCCGGGTGGCCGGTTTCAACGCAACCATCCGTTCCGTCACAGCCTCAGGTGGCTCCGCCAATGAGATCATCGACGCACGTAACAAGGTGAGTGAAAGCATCGCCTCCCTGGCTGGTGGAACTGTCCGGGACAACGCCGACGGCACGGTGGATGTCTTCGTGGGCGGCAACGCCATCGTCTCGGGTACTTCCCACCGCGACCTCACCTTGAGCGGCCAGGCAAGTATGGGCGGGCCGGGCTACGCGGTGCAGTTGGAATGGGCCGATCGCCCCGGCGTGGCGGTTCCTGTCGACGGCGGAAAGCTCGCCGGCGCCGTATCCCTCCTTGCTCCCGCCGCGGCCGGAGGCGCGGGGGGCACCATCTCCGAGGCCGCCGATTCCTACAACGCCTTCGCCGCCAAACTCATGAACGACGTCAATGCCGTGCATCGCACCGGGCAGTCCACCGCGGGCGCCTCAAACCTCGATTTCTTCGCAACCACCCCTGGTGCCCCAGCAGCCCTGTCCCTCAGCGTTGTCCCGACGAGCGCCGCGGGAATCGCGACCGGCAACCCCGGCTCCGGCGCCCTCGACGGCAAAATCGCGGACGCAGTTGCCCAAATCGGCATCGGGCAAGGATCCCCTGACGCCTTGTGGTCCGGAATCGTCACAAGAATCGGCACCGCGTCCCAGTCGGCACAGCAGCACCAGCAGCTCGCCGACGCGGCGAGCACTGCCGCCGTCGGGCAGCGTTCCTCCGGCGCGTCCGTCAGCCTCGACGAGGAGAACATCAGCCTCCTGAGCAACCAGCACGCTTACCAAGCGGCTGCACGGGCCATGACGGCCGTGGATGAAGCCCTCGACGTCCTGATCAACCACACCGGATTGGTGGGAAGGTAAGCCATGCTGAACCGTGTCACGAACCAAACGATGGCCGCGGCCGCGCAACTGAACCTGCAGGCGGGGCAGGCCAAGCTCGCCGCACTGCAGGACAAGGCCAGCAACCTCAAGAACATCACCAGGCCCTCGGACGATCCCGCGGCCACGGCGAACCTCCTCGCCACGAAGAGCCAGCTCAGCGCCGCCGGACAGTATTCGAACAACATCAACGACGGCAATGGCTGGCTGACGACCGCGGACGCGGCCCTCGGTCAAGCCACCAACATCCTCAACCGGGTCCGAGACCTCACAGTCCAAGCTGCCAACGGTTCGCTGAACAGCACCGCCAAGGAGGCGATCGCCGTCGAAATCGAAGGCCTCAACAAGGACCTTCTCGCCCAGGCGAACACCCAGTACCTGGGCCGCAACGTCTTCGCTGGAAGTTCCGATTCAGCCGGCGCGTTCAGCAGCGCCACGCCGCCTGCGTACAACGGAACACAGGGCAGCACGGTAGAACGGCGGATTGACGCAACGCAGACAGTGCGGGTAGACGCCGACGGCGGTGCGATCTTCGGTGACGGCGCCGGCTCCGTTTTCGCTCTGGTGAGCAACGTCGTCGCCGATATCCGCTCCGGTGCGGATGTCAGCGGCCGTTTGACGGCGATCGGTGACAAGATCAAGTCGGTCGTCAACGGACGCGCGGACGTCGGTGCCAGGCAGACCAAGCTCATGCGCGCCCAGGACTCGGTCGATGGGCTGAAGGCGTCGCTCGACGCACAGCGCTCCGGAATTGAAGACACAGACATCGGAAAGGTTGTCATGGACTTGAAGCTGCAGGAAACCAACTACCAGGTTGCCCTCGCGGTCACCGCCAAGACGCTCCAGCCCACGCTTATGGATTTCCTCAAATGAGCACGGCACAGGCTTCCCGGGAGCTGAGCTTCACCGCGCCCATGCCAGGGCTTGAAGCCTCTGACGGCTTCGCTTTGCGGGGAATCGACGGAGCCCCCGGGCTCTACGCGATGGAGTCGGCAAGCCCGCGCATCCGCATGTTCCTGGCCGAGGCCGCGGTTTACGTTCCTGGCTACGCGCCAGCCATCCCCCGCACAACATTGGAGGATCTGGGCCTGGACCGGGCTGAGCTCGCAACCACCCTGGTAGTGGTCAACCCGACCCCGGAAAGGACCACGGTCAATCTCGCGGCCCCCATCGTGCTGAACCCGGAAACCGGACGTTGCACGCAGCTTCTCCTCGACAGCAAGGAATACCCCCTCCGGGCCGAGCTGAGCGCCTAAGCAACACCCGCTCTGTTAAGACCCCGACGCTCGCTCACCTTTGGGCAGTTTCGGGCAGACGCCCGCTCAGATGATCTGAGCGAGCGTCGCCGCTTTTGGCCGCATATGTGAGCGAGCGTCCCTCCCCCTTTTGTTGAGACACCGACGCTCGCTCACCTTTGGGCCGTTTCCGGCAGACGCTCGCTCACCTTTGGGCCGTTTCGGGCATACGCTCGCTCGGATGTTCCACCCCGAACCAAAATTGTTTGGTCAAACCACTTGCGTCAAGGCTTCTCCGCGTCCATACTAAATGAACGTCATTCATTTAGTGACTCCCGTCTCACCGGAGAACAGCCATCATGATCTGCACCACCTACCCGGGCGTCCCAACCTCCCCCGCCCGCCATCAGCTTCGATGACCCCACAGACGGCTTTCACTGCATGACCCAGCAACAACCTTCGGCCCATCTAGAAAGAGCCAAGCACATGACTCAAATAACTCGCCCAAGCGCAAGGAAGTCCGTGGAGGCCCACGATCCCGCCGGCACCGAACACGGCATCAGCGGCAAAGGACTCAAGACGGGGCAGCTGGGGCTCCTCGCCGTCGTCGTCCTTGGTATTTCCTCCGTGGCGCCCGCCTACAGCCTGACCAGCTCACTGGGCCCGGCGGTCAACGCGGTGGGCCTGCAACTGCCTGCAATCTTCATTGTCGCCTTCATCCCGATGATCCTCGTCGCATTCGCCTACCGGGAGCTCAACGCAGACTCTCCCGACAGCGGCACCACCTTCACATGGGCCACGAAGGCCTTCGGCCCGTTCATCGGATGGATGGGCGGCTGGGGGCTGCTGGCCGCGAACATCATCGTCCTTTCCAACCTGGCAGGCGTCGCGGTGGACTTCTTCTACCTCTTCCTCGCCCAGGTTTTCGGCAATCCCGATCTTGCCGACCTCACCACCAACAAGGCCTTGAACATCGCCACATGCCTGGCCTTCGTGGCGCTGGCTGTCTGGGTCAGCTACCGAGGCCTCCACGCCACCAAGCTGGTGCAGTACGCCATGGTGGGATTCCAGGTAGTGGTCTTGGGCGTGTTCATCGTCATGGCCCTCACCCATGCTTCCTCCGGCGACACCCCCACGGCGATCGCCTTCAGCTGGGACTGGTTCGACCCGACGAAAATCAGCAGCTTCGAACAGTTCGCTGCCGGCATGTCCCTGGCGGTCTTCGTCTACTGGGGCTGGGATGTCTGCTTGACGGTCAATGAAGAGACCAAGGGCGGCAAAGGCACTGCCGGCAAGGCCGGAACCACGACGGCGATCGCCGTCCTGGGACTCTACGTCGCAGTGATCGTCGCAACGATGATGGTCGCAGGCGTCGGTGGCGACGGCATCGGCCTCAACAACCCGGACAACCAGTCCAATATCTTCGCCGCGTTGGCTTCCCCCGTGATGGGTCCCTTGGCCATCTTGATGTCTTTGGCCGTACTCGCAGGCACAGCGTCGTCCCTGCAGTCCACCATGGCTTCCCCCGCCCGAAGCCTCCTCGCCATGGGTCACTACGGCGCCCTTCCGCAGAAGTTCTCCACCGTGAGCAAGCGGTTCGGTTCCCCGGGCTATGCAACCATCATTGCCGGGGCTATCTCCGGCGGGTTCTACGCCATCATGAAGGTGGTCAGCGAGAACGTCCTCAACGACACCATCCTGGCCCTGGGCTTGATGATCTGCTTCTACTACGGAATGACCGCTTTTGCCTGCGCTTGGTACTTCCGGCACAGCGTGTTCAACAGCGTCCGCAACTTCTTCATGCGTCTGCTCTTCCCGGTGATCGGTGGCGTCGTTCTGACACTCGTCTTCATCCAGACGGCAGTGGACAGCTGGTCTCCGGACTTCGGCAGCGGTTCCGAGATCTTCGGCGTCGGCCTCGTGTTCATCATCGGCGTGGGCATTCTGGCCCTCGGAGCAGTCGTCATGGTGATCATGGCCCGCGTCCGCCCCGGCTTCTTCCGCGGCGAGACCCTCCGGAAAGACACTCCGGCACTCGTGGTTCCCGAGTAGACCCCCACGCGGCAAATGCCTTCAGTGCGGCAGAAGCCCTGTCCCGGAATCACCCGGAGCAGGGCTTCTGTTGTGTTTAAGGTGGCTTGCGTTCCGGCGGGCCGCTCACCACATGTGGGCAACATCGATCACCAGGCGCGAACCCGTTCCCGGACCAGCCAACGTGAAGACCCTGAAGGGAAGCCGGGCGCGAAGACCCAGGCCGAGGCTCGTGTATCCCTCGAAGCTGCCCGCGTAAGCCACCTGCCGGAAGGTCTTGTAGTCCGAGACGTTCGTCAGCTCGTTCTTGTCGGCCGGGTTGTACGTGGCGTTGCCGCCGGAGTTGTAGGCCGGGGCGTTGACCGTGACTTGGAGGAACGCGTTGCCCCTCAGCTCGACCGGAAGTCCCGAGCCGTCGTGCAGTACCTGTGGAACGTAGCGGATTGAATAGCCGGCAACTGCACCGTTCAGGTCGATCACCAGGCGGTCGAAGCAGCTTTGCTGGCCCGTCCTGACATTCACCACTTGTGCCTGGGTCAGCGCCGGGTTGGACTTCGCCAACGATCCCCACACGATCCCGCAGTACGGCTCCGCGGACGCCGCCCCTGGAGCCACGAGCCCGAGCCCGGCGGCCACTACCAAAGCCGCCAACCACGCATGAAACTTTCTCATCTGGGCCCACTCCCCTCGAATACTGAGCGATCCGATACCTCAAGCGTAGGAGCGTCGGGGCCCTTTAAGGAGCTTCGTATCCGCTTCGGCGCCCAACTGTTAGTGAACCTCGCGAAGGGTCACGAGGACGTGATTCTGCCGCCTGGTTTCCGCGGTTTTACAGGGTTTCGGGGCCGTTTCGCGCCTCGGTTCGTTATCACGGATAACGACGCCGGATACGTGACCGAGGAGGGGTCGCGAGGTGCGGGTGAAGGGGCCGGTGGCCTGCGTCACGCACGGCAACTTTTTAGGGGTCTGCAGCGTGCCAAACCCCGGGATTCCGGGAGTCCGGCGGGCATGATCTGCCAAAAGTCTGCTGGGCGTGACATGCAAAAGCCCCGCCCGGCTGGTTTGTTGCTGGATTCCAGTCGGGCGGGGCTGCTTTGCGTAGGGGGTTTAGCCTTCGCAGTCGCGGCAGTACTTGAGGCCGTTCTTTTCCAGTGCGATCTGCGACCGGTGACGGACCAGGAAGCACGATGAACACGTAAATTCATCGGACTGCTCCGGGACAACGATGACGGTCAGTTCTTCGCCGGACAGATCGGCGCCCGGAAGGTCAATGCCCTCGGCTGTGTCGTTCTCGTCGATGTCGATGACAGCAGTCTGGGCACCGGAGCCGCGCGACGCCTGAAGGGCCTCAAGCGATTCGGCGGGAGACTCTTCTTCGGTCTTGCGTGGGGCGTCGTAATCGGTAGCCATTGTTGTGGTTCACTTTCGTTGCTGCATAGTGCCATTTCAGGCACCTCAGTGAAGCAGTTTAGGGCATAGTACACGCCATCAACGAATAGTGTGTTCAACAAGACATTTGGCCACGTTAAAACCCCGGAATCCCGGGGGTTTTAACTACTCAGCTGCACGGATTTTCCGCGCCTGGGCGTCGGCGATGGCTACACCGCTGAGGGCCGGGAGCCAGCCGTACCGGGTGGTTTCAGTGGCTCCGGAGGCCCCCAGCTCGGCGGCGTCGTAGAAGTAGGCAGCTTCGATCCAGGCGCTCACCTTGGACATGATGGATACGATCATGCGGACACGCTATCGAGGCCGCGTTCAGGACCCGTTTCCGGTCTGTCACGGCTGTGTTAAATGATCCTGTACCCCAGTATCCGCGTGCCGCCGTCGTCGTCGCCGTCATCCGGCGCCGCGTGAATCAACACCCCGGATTCATCCGCCGTGACGGCGACCGGGTTCCGTGTGATGACATGGCCGGCACCGCTGAACACGCCGATCGGCACGTCCCACCTGATCCTTTGCCGTAACGGTTCCACCAGGGCCAGTCCCCCGAGTTCAAGGGCAGTGCCATCGGCCTGCGGCAACAGGGAAATCCCGCTGCACAGCAGGAGGCCCGGCCCCAGGAGCTGGGCATCCTGGTAGTCGACGAAGTGGCCGGGATTCTCCCACTGATCCACCAGGCGGCCTTCCGTATCCCAGGTGAAGAGCTGCCGGGAACCCCAGCTTCCGCCGAACACCAGGTCCAATCCAGGGTCGCGGAGGATCCAACCGATGTGGTCATCCACGCGGAACCGCTCGCGGACCTCGAAGCTGTGCGGATCGATCGTATAGACGATGCTTCTGCTCGCGGCGCGGTACTCAGCGACGGAAACCCACACGTGGTCGCCGTCGAAATCGATACCGCCCGGGTGGTAGACGCTGCCTGCGCCGACCGGGATATCGCGGATCAATTCGCCGCCCTCGCCGAGGACGAAGACGTGCCCGCTCCCCCGCCCGGGAGTGCGCAGCGCAGGATCCGCCGCTGGGCGCGGCGCTTCGAGGATCTCAACCGACGACAAGAACGTCAGCCCTTTGGCGAAGGCCATTCCCTGCGGGTGGTGCGTCGGAAAGTCGAGGGAGATCTCCTCAACCAGTTCGAAGCGGCTCCGCCGGTCAAGGCCGGAAATAGTGTCGGCGAGCGGAGTTAGGGGAGATGTCTCATTTGCCGGCGTCGGCATGTGCCTGGCTCCACAGTTCGTAAAGTTCGGCGGAGTATTCCGGACGGGCAGCAAGCACCCCACCCTGTTCCGGGAACGTGTCCATCTCACCTTCTGAATTGAGGACGACGCCACCGGCCTCTTGAACAACGAGTGTCGCAGCCAGGTGGTCGATCGGGCTGAAACTCCCGATGATTGCCCCCGCACCACGCCCGGCAGCCACGCCCACCACCGTCATGGTCGCCGAACCCATGATCCGCATGATGCTGTGCCGTTCGCCGAGTTCGGCGAGCAGTTCCAGCATTCCGGGCCACGGCACATGCCCCGCGAGTTCGGTCGCCACAACGGTTCCGGCCAAAGCCGCCGTCGAGACTCCCGCACGAGCAAGCGAAAGCGGCTTCCCGTTCAGCCAGGCACCATGACCGGCCCACCCCTCGAAAATCTCGCCACGCCAAGGATCTGCGACGACGGCCACCGCGGGCTTGCGGTCCACCGCCAAGGCAAGCGAGAACGCCGTCCAAGGAATGTGGTTCACGTAATTGGTGGTCCCGTCGACGGGATCAAGGTACCAACACGGTGCGCCGGGCACGGCGACTCCGCCCATTTCCTCGCCTACCACCGTGTGGCCGGGAAGGCGGTCGGCAATCACTTGCCGGACATGGCGCTCGACGGCGACATCGACTTCCGTGACGAGATCAGCAGGGTGCGCCTTGGTCGAGACCTGGCCGCGATCGGCGTCGCGCATGTACCCGACGGCCCATTCGGCCAGTTCCAACGCGACTTTCCGGGACTCAAGTACCTCATCTCCGGCAAGTCCCCCGGGAGCCTGGGCCGAAGCCCATGCCTGCGGGTCTTCAGCGATGGCGCTTTGCAACAGATCCAGTTGGTTGCTCGTGATCGAATCCACGCCAAGTCCCAAGGCCCAGCGCATGGATTCCAAGTCGTCCACAGTCCAGCATGCAACCTTGGCTCCCGCCGCGTGGATCTGTTCGACCATGTGCTTGCTGAGAACCACGTGCTCGGAATTGACGAACTCGGGACTTAGTTCGGTAAACAGCTCTTCCGGTGGGGCGATCCTTTTGCTCCACGGCAGCCAGATCCGGGCCGCGGGGTCGAGGGCACGGATGGTCCGCATTCCGTCCAGGTTCCCGCACCAGGCCACTTCGACGCCGCTTTCGCGTACGACGGCGGCAGCCGCCTCCGCGGGGCCGGGCTCGTCCATGTCGATGAGCAAGGTTGACCGGCTGCCGCGGAAAAGTTCGAGGGCTTCGGAAAGCAGCGGAATTCGTTCCTCGCCCGCGCCCAGTTGCCTGATGCGGTCATAGTCGGCGTCTGCCGCGTCGGCGTCGAGGCTCCAGATCCTGAGCAACGAGGCATCGTGGAGCAGGATCACCTGCCCGTCCTTCGTTACCCGGACGTCCACCTCCACGAGGTCCGCACCCGCGTCTATGGCCGAGGCGATGGCAGGCAGGGTGTTCTCCAGGTATTTGCTGGAGTCACCCCGATGGGCCGTGGCACGGGTCCTTTTGGTGTCAATGATGTTGCTCAAAGTGCGGCACCCGCCTCTGCTACGAGGCGTCCGTCCCGGAAGGTCATGGCCTTGCGGATCCCCGCATACGTCTGCCGGCCTGGCTGCATGAGGGCGCCGCTCACAAAGCTGCGGAGCTGGGCATCGGCCCTGCGCACGTACACTTCCTGGAAATGTCCGCGAGGGACGACCCTCTCGACGGTCGCCGGGACCGCACCTGGGAAGGGCGTGTCTGCCAGGATGACGTCCTCGGGCCGGATCCCGAGAATGTCCGGGCCCTCGGTGATGAGTCCGTTGTTGAGTGAGCCTTCAATGCGGTTCATGCTGCCGATGAAGGTGGCCACAAACTCCGTTTCCGGGCGGGCATAGAGCGCTTCCGGAGTACTGTATTGCTCGATCTTGCCCGCATTCATGACGGCGATGCGGTCGGACATCGACATCGCCTCTTCCTGGTCATGGGTGACGATGACCGTCGTGATGCCCAGTTCCTGCTGGATCTTGCGGATATCTTCACGCACTTTGACACGCAGTTTCGCGTCCAGGTTGCTCAGCGGCTCGTCAAGGAGCAAGAGCTTCGGCTCCTGGACGAGTGCCCTGGCCAAAGCCACGCGTTGCTGCTCGCCGCCGGAAATGCGGGCGGGCTTGGAATCCTTGTGGTGCAAAAGGCTGACCAACTCCAGGACGGATTCCACCCTCTCCTTGATCTCGGCCTTGGACATCTTGCGGAGCTTCAGCGGGAAGCCGACGTTCTTGGCCACCGTCATGTGGGGCCATAGGGCGTAGTTCTGGAACACCATGGCGCTGGGGCGATTCTCCGCGCCGAGGTGGGACACCTCCTGGCCTTCCACCTCGATGGAACCGGAATCCGGTTCCAGGAAGCCGGCAATCATGCGCAGCGTCGTCGTCTTGCCGCAGCCGGAGGGCCCTAGCAGGGACACCAGTTCGCCCTCTTTTACCGAGAGATCGAGGTTGTCGATGATGGTGCGGCCGCCGAGGACCTTGCGGAGGCCGCGGACGGTCAGGCCACCGCCCGACGCCGCGGTCCCCGGCTTCGTTGTGTTGGTCAGTGGTCCAGTCAATGGTTCATGAATAGTCATGGGTTCTCTGTCTGACGTTGAGCGCGGGGCGCTATTTGATCTGGAAGCCTTCGGCGAGCTGACCGCCGAGGATGTGCTTGTGCGCCGCGAGCATGAGGGCAACGGAAGGGATGGCGAGCAGGATCGAGAAGACGGCAGCCACCTGGGTGGGGTAGTTCAGCACCAGGCTGTACATCTGGGTAGGCATGGTCATGAAGGCGGGCGCACCCACCAAGTACGTTCCTTGTGCTTCGTCGAAGGACGCCAGGAAGGACATCACGGCCGCGACGATAATCCCGGGCAATGCCATGGGGAGCGTCACTGAAGCGAACACGCGCAATTTGGAGGCTCCGGCGTCGCGGGCTGCTTCCTCGAGGTTGCGCGGCACGGCAGCGAACGCTGCCGCCGGAATCCACGTCATGAAGACCACTGTGCCCAGCACGTGCACCACGAGGATTCCCAAAATGGTGTTCATGAGGTTCAACGCGTAGAAGAGTGCCGCGAGGGTAACGAACAGGCCCATTTTTGGAAAGGCGTTGGTCGCGAACAGGCTGATCAGGAAGAAGCGGCGTCCGGGAAAATCAAAGCGGGCGAAGGCGTAGGCGGCGGGCAAACAAATGATCGCGGATACCAGAACCGTCAGCGGGGCGAAGAACAAGGAGTTCTGCACTGCGATGCCGAGCGCGCCGTCGTTGACGACAACCTGCCACCAGCGCAAAGTCCAGTCGTCGGGAAGGAGATTGGGATAGGTCCAGTTACCGGCGAAGGCGCGGACACCCAGCCAGAGGAGGGGCCCCAGGATGAAAACGACCATGAGCACGACGAACAGGCCCACCAGCACACGGCGGAAAATCGAGTCCGGCGTGAGGGGCCGGCGGGTGCGGGAAGCAATGGGGGAACCGGTGGAGATAGCCATCAGACTTTCCCCTGTTCCTTGGCGGAACGGAAGTTAGCCCACACGTAGAGCGCGGCGATTCCGGAGGCAATCAGGAAGACAGTGAAGGCCATGACCGCCGACTGCTGGGGTTGGTTGAAGGCGGAGAAGTAGTTGGACATGTCCACTCCGAGCATGTTCGGCGAATTGGGCCCGGTGAAGTACGGGACCGTGAACGATCCAACGATTCCAATGGCCGTAAACGTCGTCGCGATGATGATAGGAACGGCCGCCATGGGAACGATCACTGAGACGATCGTGCGCAAGGAACCGGCACCGGCGTCGCGGGCTGCTTCGATCATAGCGTTCGGCACGGACTGCAGGCCGGAGGAGACCATGAGCACGGCGAATGGCAGGGACGTCCAGACCGAGCCGATGATGACCGTGACCATGGTGAAGGCCCATACGGGGAAGTCAAGCCCGAAGAGGGCAAAGACGCTCCGCAGGAAACCTGTGCCGGAGTAGAACGTCAGGATCGCCCACGAGGCGATGACCACCGGGATGAAGAGCGGCACGATAGCCAGTCCGGAGAGAAGTCGGGCCATTCGACCACCCTTGAGCTTGAGATAGAGGCCAATGCCCAAGGCCAGGAAGATCACCGTTGCTGTGCTGACCAGCGTCACGATGACGGTGACGAGAAGGTCGCCGAGGAAACGCTTGTTCGTGAACATCTCCTGATACGCGGCCAGGGTTCCCCACCAGGCGTCTGCCTCGTGGACGTTCTGGCCAATGGTGGCGATGGTGTGGTTCAAGCCGCCGGTCAGGCCGATGCTGAAACCGAAGGCGAGCACGATCGGGAAGCCGACGAAGAGTGCGATCAGCAGGATCGGCGGGAGGGCCATGAAGAATCCGACGGCGCGCTGGCCCAGACGCTTAGGGCGCGTGGCACCAGCCGGCGGAACTGTTTGTTGCAGTTCCGCCGGCTTTTGAAGCGTGGTTGTCACTGGCCGGGAACCTTCTGGTCCCAGAGGTTGTTCAGGTCTTTGCCCATCTGGTCGAAGTAGCCCTTACGCAGGTTGTTGGTGTCTGCGTCCTTGAACTTGTCCTTCACATCAGCCGGCAATTTGTCCAGGCTGATCGCCGGGAAACCGGACATTACCTTGATGATCATGGTCTGCGCGTCCGGCGAGAGGACGAAGTTGGCAAGCTTCAACGCGGCTTCCTGGCGGGGCGAGGACTTGGGAATGCCGAGGTAGGCAGCACCGCCGGTGAAGGACGGGTTGCTGATCTGGGTGGCCTTCACGGTGGAAGGAATCTGTCCGTTGGTCAAGCCGGTGATGAACTGGTCGGACCACACCGGAGCCATGGAGATCTGTCCCTTGGCGAGCAGGTCAAGTGTCTGCTGGTTGCCGTTGGGGTAGACACCGCTCTGGAAAACGGACGAGTTGAGGTCCTTCAACGTCGCGAAGCCCTGGTCCCAGTACTTCTCGAGGTCCTTCTCGTAGCCCACCGCCATCTTGGCCCGGGCGTCGGCGGGAACGAACTTGTCCAAAACGGTGGCAACGAATGCACCGCCGGACCCTCCCGACTTGGGCGAGTTGTAGGTGAACTTGCCCGGGTTTGCCTTGATCCAGGCGAGCAAATCGTCAAGGGTCTTCGGCGGAGTGGCAACGGTCTTCGTGTCATATGCGAGGAGCACCGCGGAGCCGCGGTAGGGGATGCCACCCGTGCCGCCGGCTTTGATGACATCCTGCGGGACATCGTTCAGGGCGGAAATCGTCTGCGAGCTCACGGAGGTCAGCAGATTGGCTGCGGAGGCCTTGGGAACGAAGCCACCATCCACGAGGTCGAAATCAGGTTCCTTGTTCTGCTCCGTGGCGCTGGTCAGTTTCGCCAGGGTCTGGGCATCGTGCTCGCCGTGCAGATCGAGGGTGACCTTCACGTTGTAGCCGGGGTTGGCCTTCTCGAAGGCGGGAACGAGGCTCTTTTCCCACAGGTTCTGGACGTTCGTATCCCCGCTGATGAAGACGGTGATCGTCTTGTCCGGGGATGCGCTCGAGCCATTGTTCTGGGCCGAAGCGGTACTGCTTTGAGCGCAGCCGGTCACAGCGGTGGCTGCAACAACGGCGACGGCGGCCGCTGCTAGAAAGCGGTTGGTCATGGTGTTCCTTCATCTTGAACCGAAAAGTCCCCCCAAGGGCAGGAACTACCATCCAAGGGCAAGGTGAAGGAGCGGGTCACGGCCCATGAATCCGGGGTTAACCAGAAACAGAATTAACGCGAATATGTCAGGACATAAGAACAACAGCATGGGATCCCGAGCGGCAACGGACTGCGCTACTTGAGGGCCCGCTTCCATTTAATCGTCAGGAACGTGACCAGGACGGCTATCGCTGCGGCCAGCGCCAGGCTGACGGGGCCGGTGCCCCAGTCGAGTCCCCCTCGTTCGGGGGAAACGGCGGTCCAGTCAGAGAAGGACGCCCCCAATGGCCGGGTCAGGATGTACGCGAACCAGAAGGCGGGGACCGCTGCAAGCAGGCGACGCCAGTGGGCCAGTGCGGGGACAGCGATGACAACTGCGAACATGATGCCTGAGGCGAGGTAGCCCAGGCCGAGCGAGTAGGCGGTCAGGTCCCCGGTAGCTGTGCCAAGTGCGAACGTAGTCAGCACCGCAGCCCAATAGAAGGACTCCCGACGCCGGGTGGTGATGCTGTGGATGGAGAGGGTCTTCTCGCTCCGGTGCCAGAGCAGGAAAACGACGGCGAGCGCCACGGTGAAGAACAGCGTCGACGCCAGATAGGGGACGCCAAGCCCGACGTGAACGGCGTCCGCAGCCATGGTCCCAAACACACTGACCATCGCGACGGCGGTCCAGTACACCCAGGGGATGTACCGGCGGACACGGAACTGCAGGACCAATGAAATCACCAATGCCGCGAACCCGAGGCCCAAAGCGATCTCGGGTTCGAATCGGTGGACAAGAAAATCGGACGTAGTTTCGCCCATCCCTGTTGTAAGGATCTTCACCACCCAGAACAGGACGGTCACCTCGGGTACTTTCGACGCGGCGGCTCGGGAGACGGCGTTCTGCAGTTGCTCGCCGACAACTGCGGTGTCCTTGAGCCGCGGGCTAGCGATGAGTTCTTCGGGCATCATGGCCCCCATTGTTCAGGGCTTTCCCGAGCGTTTCCCGAATATGACATTCGGACGCCGCTGCCTGACACGGCAACGAGCCCTCAAGCAGCCGGCCCGATTCGCGGGATAATGGAACTATGGCCGATCAGGATCAGGATCCTTGGGACGAGTTCGACAGGCTCAAGCCCGCGGGACACGATCGCGTGCAGGGCTATCCGGGCGGGGAACCCTTGGGTTTTGGCTTCCAGACGGGAGTGCGGAGCGCACGAGTGGCCTTCGGTTTCGCCGTCTACGCGCTGGTCCTCGGAACCGTACTCGTCCTGGTCGGGATCATCGACTTTATCGGCACGGGCGAGTTGCTGTGGCTGGGATTGATGGTGCTCATCGAGGCCGCCTTCATCTACGGCTTCATCCAGCTGGCGCACCAAGCGCGCAACCGACGCTCAAGCTAGTGGCCCCGCCGCCGAAGAATCACAACCCCTCCGCGATCTGCTTGATCGCGGCCAGGCGGCGATCCCACTCCGCGCCGATGCGGTCGAGGCTGCGTGCCGTTTCGCTCAGCTGCGAGCCGAGCACCCTGTAGCGCAGTTCGCGGCCCACGCGGACTGATTCAACGAGTCCGGCCTCCTGCAGCACCGCGAGGTGCTTGGCGATCGCTTGTCGGGTGACCGGGAGCCGCCCGGCGAGGGCCGACGCCGATGCGTCGCCCTCGCCGAGGGCAGCCAGGATGCTCCACCTCGTCTCGTCGCCGAGCGCGGCGAACACTGGAACCAGGGTGCTCGTGGTCACGACCCACCCTCGACATAAGCGGCCAGTTCGTCCAGCTCAGAGTCCCAGCCCTGGCGGTGACTCTCCATGTTGAACGCCGGATCGCTCGTCGTGTCGAAGCCGGTCTCGACGACGGTGAGCTGCGTTCCGCCGTCGAGCGCTTCAAGCGTGAAGCGGAACACAGTCGAATGGTCAGGGTCAACCTCGGCCGGCTGGGTGCCGCGCGCGTCGTCGTTGCTCCAGCGGTAGGCGATCATTCGCGGTGGGTCGAGCTCCTCGATCAGCACCGGGAAGGCGCCGTATCCTTCGAAAGAGAAGACACCGCTGGCGCCGACGGCGACCTTGTCGAGGACGGCGGTTTGTCCGAACCAGCGCGCAATGTGCTCGGCCTCGGTGATCGCGGCCCAAACCTTCTCAATTGGCGCTGCGATGGTGATGGTGCGCCTCACGGTGAATTCGCCGGCGTCGACGACGGAGGCCTGGTTTGCAGTCATAGTCATGATTCTGTTCCTTTCAGTCAGTTACTGCAACTACAGGGTTGCATTAACTCAAAGAAAGAGCAACCCTTAGGTTGCAGATCGGATTCCTCAACCCTTGCGCGGCAAATACGTGTTCACGGGGCGCCCCGTCGAACCGTAGGCCAAATGCAGGTCAACGAGTCCCTTGCGTTCGAGTTCGCTGAGATAGCGCTGGGCGGTGGGGCGGCTGATGCCGACGCTGCCCGCAATCTCCGATGCGCCCAAGGGTTCCGTGGAGTGAACCACCATATCGAGGACTTTTTGCATGGTGGGTGGCAGGCGCCGGGGTCCTTTGGCGGGCGGAGCCGTCCGGCGCAGGCTGAAGAGCTGGTCCACGGTCGCCTGGTCGGCCACGGTCCGGGACTCCGCTTCCTGCCGCCAGCGCCGATAGGCCTCGAGCTGGGTTTGCAGCTGCTCGAAGCCAAACGGTTTGACGAGGTAGTACACCGCTCCCCCACGCATGGCGGCCCGTACAGTCTCGAGATCCCGGGCGGCGGTGATCATGACGGCGTCGAGCTTTTCGCCGGCTCCCTGAAGGGACCTCAACAGACTGATTCCGTCTTCATCGGGAAGGTAGACATCGAGGAGAAGCAGGTCTGGTTTGAGCCGCTGCACGGCTTCCCTGGCCTCCGCCGCGGTGTGGGCCTCACCGACGCATTCGTATCCCTCGATCTTAGCCACGCGGCTGGCGTGGATGCGCGCTACGCGGAAGTCGTCGTCGACCACCAAGGTCCGGATCATTCGATTGATTTTCCTGTCATGACCGGGGTGTCGGATTCCATGTGCGGTTCCGGCAACCAGATTTCAAAGCGTCCCCCAGGGCCAGGGAAAACATCCATGGTGCCCCCTGCACGGCGAACGATCCTGCTCACCAGCGCAAGGCCTATCCCCCGACGCATTCCCGGCCGCGGTTCCTTGGTGGTGAACCCGTCGGCGGTGATCGTGCCCACCAATTCTGCAGGAACGCCGGGCCCATTGTCGGTCACGCAAATGAAAATGCCCGAGGAATCGTCCAGCTGGATGGTCACCTCACGGGGCGCAGCTTGCTCGGCGAGGATCTCGACGGCGTTGTCCAGGAGGTTCCCGACGATCGTGAGCAGCGCTTGCGTTTCGAGGAACGGTTGGCGCAGCTGCGAGTCGTCCGTCACCGAGATTCCGACATCCTGCTCGGCAGCCACGGTGATTTTCGCGAGCAGCAGGGCCGCGAGCTCCGGCGGCTCGATCCGCGAGCGCAAGCCCTCGCCGAGCGAGCGCGAGGTGTCCGAAATCCGCGATACGAAATTCCGCGCCTGGTCCACGTCTCCGAGTTCCAGGAGTCCGTCCACCACGTGGAGGCGGTTGGCGTACTCGTGCTCCTGGGCGCGCAAGGCCTCCATCAGGCCTTCGACGGAGCGAAGGTCACGCACCAGGCCCTCAACCTCGGTGCGGTCCCGCAGCGTGACCACGGAACCTATGCTCCTCCCGGCCAAGGCGACGGACATCCGGTTCACCACGAGCAGGGCGTCCTCGGTGATGACGATCTGGTCGGTACCGCTGATCTGCCCGGTCAGCAGGGAACGAAGCCTCCCGGCGGGCAGGAGATCCTCGATCTTCTCTCCGAGCACGTTTTCCTCCAGGTGCAGCAGGGTGCGCGCCTCGGAGTTGATGACGGTGACCCGGCCGTCGTCGTCGAAACCTATCATCGCTTCGCGGATGCCGTGCAGCAGGGCTTCGCGCTCCTGCAGCAGGGACGCAATCTCCACCGGTTCGAGATCGAAGGTGACCCGCTTGATTCTGCGCGCCAGGAGGGCGGAACCCATGGCGCTGATCACGAGCACGACGGCTGAATAGCCGGCAATCAGCAACACCTGTTTGGCGAGCTCGCTGCTTTCCGTGGTCTCCAGGATTCCCACCGAGACCTGCCCGACGACGGTCCCGTCCGCTGCGCGCACCGGTGCCTTGGCGTTGACTGAGTCACCGAGGCTGCCTTTGTCGATTCCGACATGGGTCTGCCCGTCAAGGACCGCAACGGGTTCTTCCAGGGTCTGTCCGATGAGGTTTGGATTCGGATGGGAGTACCGGACACCTTTCCGGTCGGTGACGACGACGTAGTCCGGCTGCGCCTGGGACTGGACTTTGCTCGCAATCGCCTGGATCGTGTGCGTCGGATCTCCGTTCCCCAGCGACGTCACGATTTCCGGCATTTGCGCCACCGTCGTTGCGATCCCCAGCGCCCGGAGCCGGTATTGGTCTTCAAGGGTCTGGTTGCTGATCTGGGTGTAGAGAAGCGCGCCCAAAGTGACTGTCACAAAGAGGATGCAGAGCAACCACACCAGGATCTGGGAGGCAAGGGGCCGCGCCTTCCAACGCGCTCCGAAAAACCGCAAGCCACGCAACCCTGGATGCACCGCCAACCTCTTCCTACTCCCTTAGTAGCTTATGTGACAAAGTTCACGGCCACTACGGCTCAGGCGCCGACGGGCACTTTGGCGTGCCACGAGGTGTGTTGCTCATAGACGTGGGCGATGCCCAAGAGATCTGGCTCCGCGAATTCCCGCCCCAGGAAATGCATCCCCACCGGTTGTCCTCCCGCAAATCCGCAAGGGATGCTCAGTCCGGGCATGCCGGTGAGGTTGGCCGGCGAGAGCATCATAAGCGCGCTGGAGAGGGAGTCCTTCCCTGTTGAGCCGGTCAGCGAGTGGGACATGTCCGCTTCGATCGGCGCGACGGACGGAAGCGTCGGGGACACCAATGCCTGGACACCGGCGACGTCCATGGCAGTCCGCAGGGAAGCGCGCAGATATGAGCGCACTTTACGTGCCAGCCGGACATCCTCGCACGGCACCAAGGCACCTGTTTCGATCATCACGCGAGTGCCGGGCAGATACTTGTCAGCGCTTCGGGCGAGCAGTTCGCGATGGTGCTCCACCGATTCGGATAGCGATATCGCCAAGCTCGCCGGCAGGGCCATCTTCAGTTCGGGGAGGGACACCTCGACAACTTCCGCCCCCAGCTCCTGCAACGCGATCACAGCCTGCTCGAGGACCGCGGCCACTTCCGGCGTGACCTCCCACCCGGCCCAGGCGCCACGATCCACCGCCACGCGGGTCAGGGCGGGCATCGCCTCGGGGAGCACCATCTCCTGCAGCCGGGCCGCCGTCTCAGGGCCCACCATGCCTTGGAGCATCGCCGCGCAGTCCGCCACGCTTCGAGTGATCGGCCCGATGTGGTCGAGGGTATGGCTGACGTTGAGCACGCCTGATCCGTCGATCATCCCGGCCGTCGCTTTGAGGCCCACCAGTCCGTTCACCGATGCCGGATTCCGCACGGATCCGCCGGTATCCGTGCCCAGGGCGCCCGGTGCGCTCCCGACGGCCACGGCCACTCCCGAGCCGATGCTGGAACCGCCCGCGTAGCGCTCGGCTCCCCAGGGATTTTTCGACGGCGGGGTCCCTTGTCCGAAGGCGAATTCATGGGTCACCGTCTTGCCCAGAATCACTGCCCCGTTCCGCCGCAGGTGCCGGACTACGCCGGCGTCGTCCGAAGCAACGCGGCCCCGGAGTGCCAGGGACCCGCCTTCAGCAGGCATCCCCCGCACGTCGATGACGTCCTTCACTCCGAGCGGAATCCCGTGGAGCGGTCCGAGGAACTCGCCGCGCCGTCCGCGATTGTCGGCGGCGCGTGCCTCGTTTCGGGCGCCCTGATGGTCGACGTAGGCCCAGGCATGCACTGAATCTTCAGTCGCTTCGAGGCGCCCGATGACGGATTCCACGAGTTCGGCTGCTGAGAGTTCGCCGCGGCGCAGGAGCCCGGACGCCTCCGCGATTCCCAGTTCCCATGCTTCAGTCATTCGCGCCACCTCCCGGGGCTTCGGGGAAACTTTGGGGGTCGAAATCGGTCCTCAACGCGGCCATGCCGCGCTGAAAGTCATTGAATGAGCGTTCGACGGCGGCGGCGTCCTCCTGCTGGATGGTCTCGCCCACCAGCTCGATGAGTCGCGCGCGCTGCTCCGGGGTCAGCTGCCCGCTCACCGGCGCGCCGCCGGAGTCAGGCGGCCGTCCCGCACCACGCAGACGCCATTGACGAAGACGAAGCGTACGTCCCGGAAGTCTTCGGCGCTGGCCACGACAACATCGGCTTCCCGTCCTGCTTCAATCCGGCCACCATTGGGCGCAATCCCCGGAATCAATCCGGTCACTGCCGACGTCGCCATGCCCACTGCTCCTGCCAAGGATCGATAGCCGTGTTCGGCGACATCCTGCACGGCCGAGATCAATTCATCGTGGTGGCCCTCGTGGCCGTAGTCGGTGGCGAGGACGTCCACGAGCCCGGGCTCCTGCAGCAAGACATCCCAGTGCTCGCGCGTTGTCACGGTCTGTTTGCGGTGCAGGAGGTCGAAAACGGAAACTTCGGCCGACCAGCCGTGGTCCCTGCCGAGCTTGGCCAGCGCGAGAGCCTCCGCGGGAGTGTGCGAGGGATGGTTGGCGTGGGAGGCAATGACACGCGCCTTCGTCCGGTGTGGATTGGGTCCGCCTGTCTTGTGCCCAGGTGTCCCGTCCATGAGATTGCGCATGACCCGTGCCGTTGCGGCTGCACTGTGCAGGATCGCCGGCACGCCAAATAGAGCCGCGGCCTGGACCCCCTCCCGGATGCCGTTGAGTGCCGGCTCGACGGAAGGCAACACGGAATCCGCGATGATTTTCCGCAATTCGACGAGGTCGATTTGTCCTTCGAGCCCGGCTTCAGCGGCGGCGGCGCGCAGCTCCGCCATGTCGCAAGCGTCCGGGTCGATGAACCGGCCAAGCACGGCCTCCTTCATGCGCCGGGCCTGCACCGGGTGCACCCGCACGCCGCTCGCACTTTCGATGGCTCGAGGGATGTAGCTCAGGTCCTGCCCTCCGCCGCCGAGGGTCTGCCCGCCGCCGAGCTCACCGATGGCGATCGCGCCGTCGTTGAGCATCTTCTCCACCGTGCTGTGGCATGACTGCGCGGGCAGTCCCCGTCCGTCAGCCATTCGTGCGGCCCGCTCAGCCTCGGGCAAGTACGTCGTGGCTCCCCGGACATGGACCGCATGGCGGCGGTCTGCTTCGCGGACATGGTCCATGGTGCAAAAACCGCAAAGGTTCAGCACCGTGGTGGTTCCCGCAAGAAGGTGGCGGTCAAGATTCGCCAGCCACTCGTCGTCAGGCGGCGCGGGGGCGCCGCTGGGCATGAGCGGGCCCGGAGTCACCCCGTGGACGTGGCTATTAATGAGACCGGGCATCACGACGCATCCGCTCGCATCGATCATCTCGCCGTCGAAGGCCTGTTCGCGATCCCAACGCTCGAGAACATCGGAGACGCGCCCGCGGCGCAGGATGACTGCTCCTGATTCGACCACCGTATTGCCTGTGCCTGGCACTACGGTGCCACCGTGGATGAGCGTAGACATTCGACTCCCTATCGATTACGTTCATGATATCGAAGTATCTTCACTATAACCACAGAGGAGATTCCACAGTGTCCGTCCCTTCCACCACCCGGGATTTCGTGGGCTACGGCGAGCACCCCCCGGAGTTCCGCTGGCCCGGAGGTGCCCGCGTTGCGGTGTCCCTGGTGATCAATGTCGAAGACGGAGCGGAGCGCAGCATCGCGCGCGGAGGCCCTGCGGACGATCTTGGAGCGCACTGGATCAGGCACCCCGCCCATCCCACGGCCCGGAATCTCACACTGGAGTCGGCTTTCGAATACGGGTCAAGGGCAGGCATCTGGCGGGTGTTGCGGATTCTGAGGCGCCACGACGTGAGGGCAACTGCCTTCTGCTGCGCCACGGCACTCGAACAAAACCCCCGGATCGCGGCTGCGCTGGTCAGGGATGGCCACGAAATTGCCGACCACGGTTACAACTGGGACACCCACGCCGGGCTCACTCCCGACGAGGAACGCGCGCTGATAACCGCATCCCGCGACTCCATCGCCAAGAGCACCGGAGGTCCGCCCACGAGTTGGTACTCCCGCGACGGACTCAACCCGGGTACGCGGGACATCCTCGCCGCCGCTGGATTCATGTACGAGTCCAACAGCTTCAACGATGACGTGCCGCATTTTGGAACCGGGATAGACAACGCGGGGAAGGACGGAACAGGGTTGCCAGTCTTGCCCTACGCAGGCGACACCAACGACTCGGGCCTCTTCACACAGTTCCCCACGGCTACCGCGTTCGCCCGCCAATTGTGCGGCACGCTGGACATGATGCTTACTGACAGCCGGTCCGGACCGTCCGTCATGAACGTGGGCCTCCACCCGCGCCTCATTGGCCGGCCTGCCTACGCAACCGCCCTGGACGCATTCTTGTCCCACGCGGGCAAGAATGCGGCGTGGATCGCGACTCGTTCGCAGATCATCGAGGCTTGGCTGCTGAATACGCGGCGACAGCCCTAAGCGGTAGCGAGCAGCGCGCCCCATCCCGGGATCGGGCGCGCAGTTCGGGCCAAGCGGAGGAGATGCCACAGCGTGGCTGTTGCGCTGTCGACGACGGGCACGCCGAACTCGGATTCGAATCCGGCCGCCAGATAGGCCGAGCGAAGGTTCGTCCCAATGCAGACGACGGCGTCGACCCCGGCCCCAAAAGCGGGCTTCATCAGCGCGCCGATATCCGCGCCCGACATTCGCGAGATTTCCGGGTTCGACATTGACGTCGCGGGCACCGAAGAGCGCACCACTTCCAGGCCGCTGGCGGCGTACTCACGTTCAATCAGCGACATGATGCCCCGGGGGCCGGGAAAAACGACGGCGACCCGGCCGGCGTCGAGCGCCTTCAGTGCGGCCACGAGCGCCAGGGATGCGGTGGTGGCCGGCGCGCCCGTGGCCTCCGTCAAAGATTCGGCGAGCGCCCGGTCGCCTTCGAGGCCGGTCCACGAACCCGACGTTCCGTGGAATGCGATGGCATCCAACTCAGCATCACTGAGCAGCGACGGCGCGTCGCCGAGAACCTTCGCGTCGATGCGGTCATCGAGGTCCGCCGGAAGCCGGAAGCGGCTGTAGTGCACGCCGACGTCCGGCGATCCGGCCAGAATGTCAGCCGTCAGCGACTCAGCGTTGGAGTTCGACGACGGCACGAGCATTCCCAAGCGGGAAGACGGTCCGGGCGGGTGGCTCGTCAATGGGATTTACCCAGCGACGGCGGCGTCGAGATCGCCACCATGACCGCTGCAGTGTCCGTGAGGTTGCTCCACCAATGCGGCAGGGTGGCGTCATAGGTCAGGCTGTCGCCCTCGCCCAAGGTGAATTCCTGTCCGCCGACACTGGCCACGAGCGTGCCGGTCTGGACCACAACGCACTCCTCGCCCTCGTGCGAATGCGGAACCTCCGCGCCGTCGAAACGCGCAGGGATCGTCATGTTGATGACGCCAAGCTTCCGGTCCGCATCGGGCACGATCAATTCCATGACGATTCCTTGGGACGGAATCTCAATGCGGCGGCGATCGGCCCGGCGCACCAGCATGTGGTTATGCGTCTCGCTGGGGTCGGTAAACATGCTCGCCAGCGGCACACCAAGGGAATTGGCCAGGCGAAGGAGCGTGGCGAATGACGGATTACCGATGCCGCGCTCGATCTGGCTGATTAGTCCGGCGCTCACACCGGCCCGGTCCGCCAATTCCTCAACAGTGAACCGCCCGGCACGCTGTTCCTTGAGCATGGCGCCCAAATGGGTGATCCACAGGTTGCGGTGCAGAGTGTCATCGTCGTCGACTTTAACAACTTCCGTGCTTCCCAATACAGCTCCTCAGTGTTCCAGCACTCATCAGTATATCGAAGACTCGTCAACTAAACGAAGAAATCCCGGTGGGATCCTCCGGCGTCGAGCCTTGCCTTCATCGTCACAGCATGCCAGCATCGGCACCGCCGCAGAAGAACCACGCGGCTCATTTTCACGGGGAGTCACACCTCTTCCAGTGCGTCTCCGGAGCGGCGGCCGCAGCCAGCTGCGCGATCATCGAGGCGAGTTCCCGTTCCCAGTACACCGCGGCGCGATCGGCGCCCCGGGCGTGGACATCGCCGGCCCTGGCAATGTCGGCCGCGGGAAGGCCCACGCTTTGGCCGGCAGCTCCGAGGACGTCGACCACGCGCTGTACGGATTCCTCAAGCGCGACTGCTCCTGGCCTCCCCTGTTTCAGCAGTTCACCGGCAAGGTCCGTGGGGCCCACCCAGCCGCCATCGAAATGCTCCAAAGCCACGAAGTCTTCGACGGCGTCAACGGCTTCCACCGTCTCAAAGAGGACCGTCAGCCGGGGCTCCAGCGAATAGTCCGCACCAAACGCCGAGGCGAACGAGGCCTGTTTCGGCCTGGACCCCGGAGGACCAAACCTTGTCGCCCTGTGGGCCCGTTCAAGTTCTTTCGGATGCCGCACCTTGGGGAGCACAATCTCATCCACCCCCGTGTTGGCGAACGCCACCAAGGTCATGTCATCAAGGTCAGGGACACGGACGGCGACCCGGGTGTGGGCGCCTGATAGCCGCTGGACCGCATCTGCGCATTGCTGCAGCGTCAACGTTGTCTGCTCTGCGTCGAGGACCACGAAATCCAGGTTTCGGTAGGCGACCACCGACAACAGCGTGGGGGTCGGCTCGGCCGTGATGAGTCCAACCTGTCGAACGAGCGACGACGTCGCCATCACTCGTCCGCCACGAACTGCCAGTCGGCGGGCTTGCTGACGCCGACAACCAGATTGACGTCTTCGTCGCCGTCGTTGGTGATGCCATGGGTTGTGCCCCGTGGGATGTAGATGCCATCGCCTGGCTTGGCCCTGTACTCTGCGTCGCCCAGATGAACGAGGGGCTCGCCCGAAATGACCACGTAGAACTCAGAGGCATCCGGATGATGATGGCATAGGTGATGTTGTCCGGGGAGAATCCTGCCCCAGCTGACACATAGGTCGTCGGATCCGCTCAGGTCACGCGAGATGAGCGTGGAGACGAGCCCTTGGTCCCGTTGTCCGCGAAGGCCCGTCTTCTCCAGCGCCGTGAAGCCCTGTTCATTGACGTTATGGACCAACCGCGAAATATCCGTGGCCATTGGCGTCCCTCCTCCAGGCATTGACGTAGTCACGCGCGGCCTTCGTACGCCGCTTCGAGGTGGCCGGCCGCAGGCGGATTGGCGATCCACCACCGGGCAATTTCCTCCCTTGTAGCGAACCAAACGTCGTTCCGCGCGAGGGCATACTCCAGGAAGCGCCTGACCCCCAAGGCGACGCTGGGCCTCCCGCCGATGCGCAAATGAACTCCTACGGACATCATCCTGGGCACCGTTTCCCCTTCGAGCAGAAGGCAGTCGAGGCTGTCCTTCAGTACGTTGAAGAAGTCATCCGCTGTCCCGAAGCTTCCGGGGCCCCAAAACCTCGCGTCGTTCGTGTCGCCCGAGTACGGGACCACGAGGTGGCGGGATTCTCCGGCGGCCACGAAATACGGCAGGTCGTCCGCATAGGAATTGGAGTCATAGAGAAAGCCCTCGTCCTTGAGGATCGCGCGGGTGTTCTCGGTGATTCCTTCTCGGACGTACCAACCCACCGGCCGGACACCCGAGACTGCCTCGATCGCCGCGACGCAGGCCCTGATTTCGGCCAGTTCTTCGGCCGGAGTCATTCCGACAGTTCCGCGCCATTTGTAGCCATGCGCGCAAACCTCGTGTCCGTCGCGAACGATCGCCTGGGCGGCCTCGGGGTTTCGTTCCAGGGCAACACCGCATGCCATGAATGTCGCGGGCACGTTGTAGTCCCGGAGCAAAGCCAAAAAGCGCCAGATTCCCACCCTGCTGCCGTACTCGAAGAAAGATTCCTTCATCAAGCTCCGCCGGCCCGGATCCGAAGACCAACCACCGAAAATCGTGACGTCTTCGTCACTTTCATCACCGGCTTCTATGGAGCTCTCCGCGCCTTCCTCGTAGTTGATGACCATGGAGATGGCCACCTTGGCACCATTGGGCCAAGTCACGACCGGGGGGTTTTCCCCGTATCCAATGAGGTCTCGCATTGACTCACTCCTTGCCGTTCGTCGCTATGAATTGAAGCGTCGCATTCTTTCATTATATTGAATCAAACTTCACTATACAATTAGCGGCCTTCCGCGTAGACCTTCCTGTGCGCGGCCAGTGACGTCCTGAGCATTCCGTCGACGTCGTTGATCACATTGCCGTGGGCGGGGCCGATCAGCGTCGTGGGAAGCATGTCCAGGACCGCTTCAATGCCGTCGAAGGCATCGCTGACGTCCACGAACTTCGTCCAGTAGAGAGCCCGACCGGTTCCATACGCCGCTTGGTCCACGGTGGGAGGTTCCGGCATCTCGCCGGACAACAAACGGCATTGGCCAGGGAGGTGGACCGGTTCGTCGTCGTCCTCTGACGCTGCCCCGCCCGCTGCGGGAACGTCGTGGATGAAGGAGAAGCCGTCCGAAACAAACATCATCCGGGCGCCGTCGTCGTGGCCCCACAGCGTGTTCTCCAGGTCCCGGATGAAGGCCGGGAGGAAGCGGAACTCCCGGCCGCCTAGATCGATCCGGCTTCCGGCCGCCTGGGTCCTGAGCCTGGAGCGGTATTCAGGGAAATGCAGATGGTAATCACGGACGTCACCCACCACGAGCGCCCCGGGATACTTGTCCAGCAGGGCAGGCAGGTTCCCGGCGTGGGGGATCTCGGGATGGGTCGGGAAGACATAATCCAGGGGGCGTTCACCGAGAACCAATTCCAGCTGGGCGAGAAGGAGGGCACGGTGGGCCGGATCCCCTGTATCTACCAAGAGCGTCGCTTCGGAGCCCACCACCAGATAGGAGGAGACGTGATAGTGGACTTCCTGTCCCTGGGCGCTGGCCGACAGGCAGCCACCCAGCCAGTAGGTTCCGTCGGCAAGCCACCGGAGTTCGACTGCATCGTGCTTCACTGGATTCTCATTCACTGGATCCCCATTTCCTCGATTGCGCGCGCCAGCTCCCCTGCCTGCTCAAGGCACATGTCCCTTCCAATAAAGGGAGTTCCGTAGCCGGGGCCGACGGCGCGGACATCGCGGTCCCGGAAGATGTCTCCAATGTTCCGCGCGATCGGACTGGTATCTGCCCCTGTGAACCAGCGAAATTTCCGGAGTCCCTCCCGGGTCTCCGGGCCGGCGCTGCCGCCGTGCGTGAATGCATCCGAGGTCAGCAGCCCGCCCGATTCCGGATCGAAAACCCAGAGCGTCGGCAGGAGCCGGAGGAGCGGTGAAACGAGTTCGACGACGATGCCGTCCAGCACTTCTACCCGCATCGATGTCCCCGGATCCACGGCAATCCGCTTGGATTCGGCCTTGGAACGAGGCACGGTGATTCCGCCGGTGTACCAGACCGAGCCAACCGGGAAGCGCTCCTCGATGGCGGGGATGTTGAGACAGCATTCCATTTCGGTCCGGGTGAGGACAATGGATAGCGGCTCTCCGGGTGACAGCAGCCGGTCAAGCTGTTCGATGATTCCTTCCTGATGAAGGCGAACCCCGGTGTCCACCACCACTGAACCAGACGGCCCCTTGATCAAGTAACAGTTCACCGCTTGCGTACGCCGTACGCCGGGCGGGCACCAGCTCACGCGCTCATCCAGTTCGATGTCCCCGCCGAGCCGGTAGATCCGGCCGCTCAGCAAACCGCTCATCCTCACTCCTTCCCTTGGATCCGGATGGTTCAGGAGTTGCTGGCCGTCTCCCAGACAGCAATAGCTTCATCCAGGGTGCAGACGTCATGCCGGGCCCGCATGACGGTCAACGCGGCGTCGTGCACCACCGTGTCATAGGCTCCCACCGCGTCCTCGAGCAGCACGGCATAGAAGTCGTTGTGCACGGCGTCGCGCAGGGTTGCTTCGACACAGCCACCGGTGGAAACGCCCACGAGGGCCACCGCCTCGATCCCCTGGCTGCGGAGCAGCAAGGCGAGTTCCGTGGCGATGAAGGCGCTGGGGCGTCGCTTGGTGATCACGACTTCCCCGTCTTCGGGCATGCAGGGTTCGCAGAACTCTGTCGCGGGGTCGCCTTTGGCACTGAGCTTGCCGAGATCAATGGGGCGACCGTTCGCTGCTGTATACAGGGCACGCAGCCAGGCCGCCGGCGAGCTGGCGCCGTCAGGAAGGTTCTCGACGCGAATGTGGAAAACCGGCACCCCATTGGCACGCGCCGCAGTGATGGCGCGACCGCACTTTTCGACAACGGACGGCATCATGCTCATGTCATGTCCGGAATCTCCTATTGCGCCACCGGACGAAACAGCCCCCACCTGCATGTCGATGACAACCAAGGCTGTGGTGGCGGGATCGAGCAGTTCCTGGAGGGTGTGGCGGACAGGTTTGCCGCAGATTTCAATCATGGTTTTCTTCCTTCACGGGGATGCAGGGTCGCAGGGAATCCGGGGTCGGGTGAATTCTGGCCGACGGTCACCCGCCGGCCAGAACTACGTGCTTCACAGGGTTTGTTATTTGCCTAGACCAGCGAAATAGACCTGGTCGTTGGTGAGCGGCACGGCCCCCGTCAAGGTGTCCTGCTTGACGATCAGGTTCCTGACCTCCACCAGGGAGAGAATCGGGGCGCCCTGGTCCACCAATCCGGCCATCTTCTTGAGCAAGGCTGCCCTCTGGTCCGTGTTCGCGGTCGGGGTGGCCGCCAACTGAGTCCGGGTGGCATCGAATTCAGGATTGGACCATCCGGTGCTGTTGCTCGGAGCTCCGGTGGAGTAGAACGCGTAGGTGTAGAACGCGGGGTCGGCGATGACAATCGGCTCGGAGTACAGGACCGCTTGGAAGCGGCCGTCGATAAGTGCCGAGGAGAAGTCCGTCGGGCTCGCCACGTTCAACAACTGCACCGTGATACCCACCTTCGCCAACATGGATTGGATAAGGACGGCTGAACTCTTCGCGACAGGGCCCGGGCGGCTCACGCTGTAGCTAAGTGTCAGGGGGAACCCGTTCGCGTACTGGGTCTGCGCCAGCAGCTTCTTGGCCCCGTCGGGGTCGTATTTGTAGGTGGGTGAATCCTTCACGGTGGGAAAGATCGAGCCCGCCGGGTCCGCGAGGCCGGCATAGGCGCCCTTGGCCAGGGCAGCTCGGTCGATCGCCATGGAAACTGCCTGGCGAACCTTCGCATCTGCCAAAGGACCGGTCTTCGTGTTGAACATCATGGTGTCGCGGGTCTGGCTGGTGCACTTAAGGACACTGACTCCATTGACACCGGTCATCGAGCTGTATTGGTCATATTCGAAGCCGTTGGCAATCTGGGCCTCGCCGGTCTTCACCAATTGGGTCCGGGTCGCGGTGTCGGGAACCGCTTTGACCACAACCCGCTTCACCGAGCCTCGATCGCCTCCCCAGTTCGGGTCCGCGGTCACCGTCAGGGACGTGCCGGGAGTAAACTCCTCGAGCTTCCAACCGCTGTAGTCGGCCAGATTCTTCGAGAGCCACTTGTTGGCCGTGGGGTCATCCGGCGTGACGTGAAGTTTCGCTTCCTTGCTGTCGTGGATGTAGAAGAGATTGTTCTGCAGTGACTCGAGCGTGTATGACGTCATCCCCACGGTGTTGAGTTCAACAGTTCGGTCATCGATCACGGTGACGAGGTTGTCCACGTTGAATCCGCTGCTCTTGAGCGTGCCCTTCATGACGGGCTGCCGCACCATGCCGATCGCCAGGCTCCATTTCACGTCGTCGGCCGAGAGGGTGTTTCCAAACTGGCTTGTCAGCTTCCGTAGCTTGACGATGACCCCCTTGCCATCCGGGGCGGCTACCGCGCTCTCGGCGAGCCGACCGGTGACCGCGGTAGACGGCGTCGAGCATGATTGGTCATCGCTCGCGCCGGTTTTGTACTCCAGCAACTGGGAACCGAGGCCGCTGAGCACCACATGCGATGCACTGCCGCCCCACGGGGCCGGGGTGAGACTATCCGGGAGGGCGCCGACGGCGATGACGACCGACTCCGGCTTGGCCACCGCTGCGGTGGGAGTGGCTCCCCCGCATCCGGTAAGCGACACAGCTGCCGCGGCTGCAAACCAGCCGAGCAATAAACGCGAATTCTTCATAAGCCTGGTTCCAATTTCTGTACAGAGGGAAAGGACGTGTTACGAGTAGTGCGCTGCTGATGTGGCAGTGGATTAGTAACGGTAGGCGTGCTTGTGGCCGGCCCGGATGATGGGCGCCACCTCCGGAATATTGGTGATCACGTTGCCGTGGGTGGGCGCTACGATCTTGACCCCAAGGTCATCCATCAGCTTGCCGACTCGGTCGTAAACCTGGTCGGCGTCGTTGGCGAATCTGGCCCAGTACAACGCGCTGCCGGTAAAGAAGGCAGCATTCTCGACCGCAATGGGTGCCGAGAGTTCATCTGTTGTCAGGCCACATTCGCCGGGGAGGTGCACCGGATCCTCATCATCGAGTTCCGGGCGGTGCATGTAGCAAAAGCCGTCGGCCGTGAAAAGCACGCCCGACTTCGGTACGAAGCCCCATTGGGTATTTGGCAGGTCCCTGATCATCGCCTCGACGATCACGAATTCATATCCGCCGCCCAGATCCACCTTGTCTCCGGGAACCCGGGCGTGAAGGTTGGGCACGATCTGGGGGTAAAAAAGGTGGTAGTCCCGAATGTCGCCAACAACCTTGATGTCGGGGTACTTCTCGACGAGGCGGGGAAGGTTTCCCGTGTGCGGCAGCTCCGGATGCGTCGGGAAGACGTAGCCCAGAGGCTTGTCCCCGAGCAACCCGTCAAGGGTTTCCGAAATGATGTTCCAGCTGGAGGGGTTGCCCGTATCAATGAGAATTGACGATTCGGTCCCTTGTGCCAGATAGGTGGAGGTGTGCCCGTGGATAACGCGGTCCTGGAGGTGGAACGGCAGGCACGAACTCATCCAGGTGACGCCGTCGGCTACCTCACGCGGAAGGTCGCGGCTCATAGTTTCTACTAGTTCTTCCATCGGGATTCTCCTATGCCTTTTCCGGTGCCAACGCGGCGAGCATGAAATCAAGGTGCCGGCGGACGAGCTCACGCCCGCGGATCACGCAGCCGCGGGAAGGGGCGATGGTCTCGGGAGCGAGAGTCTCGAACTTGTCAGAGAGCCATTCCCGAAGCGGCTCGCACGTGGCCCGCGGGATCCACTCGTATTTCGCGTAGAGGTGCTCCGCGACCTGCTTGGCGGTGGTGGTGTCCTCGGCGAGGGAGTCAATGATGCGGGAACCGTCCGGGCTCGTCATGGTGCCGTGGGTGAAGGTATCGGAGGTGAAGATGGTTCCGGTATTCGCGTCCCAACCCCAGAAGGTCGGGAGGAGCCGCAGGAGCGGCGACTCGATGGTCAAGTACCTGCCCGGCGCCACCTCGATCTCGGGAGTGCGGGCCATGGAATCCCCGCCCTCTCCCTTCTGGTCGATCTGCTGCCGACGGCCTCGGAGCGCGAGGCGGCTGAGGTCATCGAATGCATCGAAGGGGTTGATGGCGCCACCGGTGAAGAGGCGCTCGATGTCGAATTTCCCGGCAATAGGTTCCAGGTTCGAAACGCAGTCCATCTCGCTCCGCGTGAAAAACATGGAGAGCCGGCCGTCGTCGTCAAGCAGCTCAACCAAGTCATCGAGGATCTCCTGACTGTGGACTGCGAGTCCGGTGTCGACCATCAGCCGGCCGGAGCCCTCACTGAGGAGATAGCAATTCGACGGTTGGAAGCCGGTCGCTCCGGCCGGTACCCAGCTCACGCGGCCGTCGAGCGGAATGGTTCCACCGAGGGCGATAACTTTATCTTCATGAACTTTAGTGAACATATCTTCAATCTATTGAAGTCGGAGGATGTCTGTCAAGACTTCCCGGGAGGCGGCTAAGGGCTTCTTAGGAGATGGCTGCCGGCGTCGCGCCCAGGCGCCGCTGACGGCGTCCGGCTACGGCTACGGCTTTGCTGCGTGTGCGTGGGTCCAGAAGGGTTATCAAGGTGTCGAGAATGACATAGCCGAGCAAGCTTGTGGATCCCATGATGAGGACAAAGCCTTGAATGACGGGCACGTCGCCTTTGAGCACGCCGTCGAGAGACCAACCGCCCACTCCAGGCCAGGAAAAAACACTTTCCACAATGGCCGCTCCGCTGAGGGAGGCGGCAAAAAGAAGTACCAAGTAGGTCATGAGTGACCCGCGAATGTCACTGAGGGCATACCGGAACACTTGGGCAGGACGCAGGCCGCAGGCCCTCGCAAACTCGATTTGTGGTGATTGGAGCACCTGCAACAGTCCCGAGCGCACTGTCTTTCCGAACGGGGCAGCGAAGAACAAGCCCATAGTCACGATAGGAAGGACGGCGCGGCCGAGGATTGACGAAAACGTTCCCCACTGGCCGGCAATTATCGCGTCAAGAGGGATTGACCCCGTGACGTGCGGTGGAGTGATTTGCGCGCTCGAGAGCATGCCGATCGGTGCGGGCGCGATGCGCAGTTGTTGATAGAAGACAAACAGCAACAAGAGGGCCAACACGAATTCCGGCATGGCCATAAGGATGGATATCCAGAAGGTGAAGGCCTTGTCCGCAAAGCGTCGGTAGCGGTAGGCCGCGAACGTTCCGCTCGCCATGCCGATAATGAGGGCCAAGGCGAGCCCTGGCACCAGGTAGATCAAGGTATTGGGGAGCCGGGTCAGGATTTCGCTGGATACCGAACTGCCGGTGAAGAGCGAATGGCCAAGGTCACCGCTCAGCGTTCTGGACATGTAGCCGAGGTAGCGTTCCCAGAAAGGCAGGTCCAGGCCAAGTTCCGCGTGGATTCGGGCGATGTCTGCCGGAGTTGCGTATTCACCCAGGAGGGCCACCGCGGGGTCGCCGGGGAGAAGGGAAACCAGGCCAAAACTGAGGGTGATGAGGCCACACAGCAGTAAGGCTGCGATCAGGAGTCTTGAAATGATGTAGCGGATCATGAAATCTGCCCCTGGGAATTCGTGGTGCCAACGACGGCGGAATAGGGAACCACCGGCAACGCGGCGGAAATGAGCGACTGGGTATAAGGGTGCTGCGGCGCCATCAAGACGTCCCGGGTGGGGCCAACCTCCACGATTTTGCCGCGATGCATGACAGCCACCGTGGAACAGAAATGCCGCACCGTTTCGATGTCGTGCGAAATGAATACATATGTGAGGCCCCGCGAAGCCCTGAGGCGCGCGAGGGTGCGCAGGATCGAGGCCCGGATGGTCAGGTCCAGCGAGGACGTTGGTTCGTCCAGGACCACCAGGCCTGGATTCGTGACCAGGGCGCGTGCGATGCCTACGCGCTGTTGTTGTCCCCCGCTCAGGTTCGCCGGACGCCGGTCCATGAAATCAGCCGAGAGGCCGACTTCCTCCAAGGTCGCCAAGACCCGCAACCGTCGCTCGGCCCGGCTCCCCATCCGGGCGACGATGAGCGGCTCCTCGACGATCTGCCGGATCGTCAGGCGCGGGTTCAATGACGCGAAGGGTTCCTGGAAGACAATCTGCCAATGGCGCCGCTTGCGGCGGAGTTCGCCACGGCCGAGGGCCAACACGTCCTGCCCTTCGATGACGACGGATCCGGAATCCGGCTCGGTCAGCCTCAGGACCAAGCGGCCGAGCGTTGACTTGCCGGAACCACTTTCGCCGATGATGCCGAGCGTCTCGCCGGCTTCCACGGACAGGGTAATTCCATCTACGGCGCGCGCTTCTCCATGGGGGGTTCGGAAGATCTTCGTGACATCCACGAGTTCAAGTAGCGGCATTCTCAAGACCTCCGGGCTTCGGACAATTGGACCTTAGAGGGGTCCGGCGTTTCCGGCTCCGTCGTATTCGGTGCCTCAGCGCTCCCTGGCACGTAGGGCGTCTCGTCTTCGGGACGCACCACCGAGTTGAGCAGGGAGATCGTGTAGGGATGCTGTGGACGGACGAAAACGTCGTCGACGAGTCCTTGTTCCACGATATTTCCGTGGTACATGACCAGCACGCGGTTGCAGTATGCGGCCACCACCCCGAGGTCATGGGTCACAATCAGCATCGAGCGGCCACTCTCTACCGTCAGGCGGCGAAGAGTATCGAGGACCTGGCGCTGGACGGTGAGGTCGAGCGCCGTCGTCGGCTCGTCGGCGATCACCAGCTGCGGGTTGAGGTAAAGCGCCATGGCGATGACGACGCGCTGGGCCATGCCGCCGCTGAGTTCGTGCGCATAACCGCGCATGACGCGTTCCGGATCGCGGACTCCAGTCGATTCCAACAGCTGCAGTGCACGGCTGCGCTCGGAGGCATCAACCTTCACTCCATGCGCCTTGGCGATATTGGCAAACTGCTTCTCGATGCGGGTCACCGGATTCAGGGCGCTGAATGGATTCTGGGCAATGAATCCGATGTCCTTTCCCCTGATTTGGCGCATCTCCCGTTCGGGCAGTTCCAAGAGGCTTCGGCCAGCGAAGGTCACGTTGCCGGCGGACACCTTGCCCGGCGGCATCAACAACTTCGTGATGGAACGGACCACCGTCGATTTGCCCGATCCGGATTCGCCGACGATCCCGACGATCTCGTTGTCCTGCACCTCGAAGGAAACGCCGTGCAATGCCCGGACCACACCCCGGGGGGTGTGGAACTCGGTTTCGAGTTCCCGGACTTGGAGGGTCTTGTTCATCGGGTGTGCTCCACTCGTTCCATCGTGTTCTCAATCGCACCGGCAATGATGTTGAGCGAGCCAATGACCAGGAGGAGGGCCAGCGCGGGAAAGGCCACGGCCCACCACTGGCCACGGATCAGCATGCTGACGCCGTCTTCGATCATCGCGCCCCAGCTTGGCTGGGGCGGTTTGACCCCGACGCCGAGGAAGTTCAAGGCAGCAATCGTGCTCAAGGCGCCGGCAGTGGTCAGCGTGGCCTGCACCAGGATCACACCGTAGGCGTTCCTGAAGATGTGGTTGAAGGCCACACGGATCGGCGAACATCCGATGGCCACTGCCGCCTCGACGTACCTTGACGAGCGGAGCGAAATCGCCGCTGCACGGGACAAGCGAACAAAGCGTGGAGCCGCAACCAGGGCGATGGCGAGGATGACATCGGTGGCTCCGCCGCCCATGAGCTGGATGGACACCACAGCAATCACGATGATGGGGAGCGCGGCGAAAGCGTCAACTATCCGCATGATCGCTTCCCCGGCCAAGCCGGTAGTGGCGAACAGGCCCAAGGGAACGCCGATGACAAGGGCAATGGCCGTCGCCGCCAGCGAAATGGGAAGGTCTAGCCTCGCCGATTCAATCGTCCGGGAGAACACATCCATTCCGTTGCCGTCCGTGCCGAAC
The DNA here is from genome assembly GCF_030209755.1 of Arthrobacter sp. efr-133-TYG-118. Lineage (GTDB taxonomy): Bacteria > Actinomycetota > Actinomycetes > Actinomycetales > Micrococcaceae > Arthrobacter. The sequence goes on from NZ_JARVRH010000009.1 coordinate 166,820, forward strand.
CAATGAACGGAGTTGGGGGCCAGGGCCATGGATTCCACGTCCGGCTGCAGGGGGTTTTGGGGAAGGTGGAGAAAGATCGCCGCAAGCGGGAGTCCCACAATGATGCCGGCGGCGAGGACGGCGAGGACCGTCCCTGATCGCTTGTACACCCAAGCCCTGCCTTGCTTGGCCCAGCTCGACGCACGTCCGCCCAGGGACCTCACTGGAGTCCGGGACTCGACTGTCGTAGTTTCACTCAATTGGCACTCGATCCGGTTGACGGGTGTAGGTGAAAGTCTTTTTTTGACTGGCGCATCCGGGCTCCAGCCACTCGACATCCTGCCGAGAATTTACATATCGAAGTTTCATCACTTTATTGAAGTCTTTCATCGAGTGTCAATGGTCACTGTTGACAGGACCATCAAGCATCTTCATTATGGTGACAACGCCGACAGTAAGATGAAGACGGATGTCAACCTTGGTGTGAAGCCGAGCCCCTGATCTGTTTTCCGAACACGATTTGGAGACAACAATGACCAATCTGAGTGAATCCGCAACTGCGACCGACACCAATGCGCCCGCATTCGGGCCCAGTGTTCGCTACCTGCTCCGTGACGGCGAACTGGTGGAGTACGCAGATGCCAAGCTCCACGTCCTGAGCACCACGTTGAAGTACGGAGTCGGCGTTTTCGAAGGGTTCCGCGCCTACTGGAGCGATGAGGACCAGCAGCTCTACGCCTTCCGGGTGGCCGACCACATGCGCCGGCTGATTGACTCGATGCGGGTGGTGGAGATCGATGGGCCGCGCGACATCGGCGTCTTGAGTGAACAATTGCTCGGCCTGGTGCGTGCGAACGGTCTGCGCGGGAACCTCCACATGCGCGCACAAGTATTCGTCGACTCAAGCGATGGCAAGCCGGAGGACACTGGTCCGGTCACTGTCTTCATGGCGGCCATCCCGATGGGCAACTATTTCGGGGCCAGCGGACTGGACGTTCAGATCAGCAGTTGGGCCCGTTTGTCCGATCGCTCCATGCCGCCCCGGGTCAAATCGATCGCCAATTACCAAAACGGGCGGCTTGCCATGCTGGAGGCCCGGCGCAACGGGTACGATGCAGCGCTGCTGTTGACCGAAGACGGCCATGTTGCCGAAGGTGCTGGCTACAACGTGTTCATGGTTCGCCAGGGGCGGCTGTGCACGCCCCCCGCAACGGACAGCATCCTGGAGGGCATAACCCGGGACAGCGTCCTCCATCTGGCACGAAACGTCCTCGGCGTCGACGTCGACATCCGGGCCATCGACCGCACGGAACTCTACTCGGCTGATGAAATCTTCGTGTGCGGCAGCGCCGCCGAAATCAACCACGTCTCCTCCGTGGACCGCACGCCGATCGGCGAGGGAACTGCCGGCGAACTAACCCGCCAGCTTCAACAGGCCTACCGGCAGGCCGTCGTCGGACGCGTAGCCGCCGATCAAAAGTGGGCCTTGCCCGTCTACCCCACCGCGTAGCTTCACCGCACCGCCTCAACGAAAGGGGCAGCATGCTGAACATGCTCCACGCAAGCCATGAATCGGCGTCGGGATCCTTTGACCGCGACGCCACACCCGTGATTGAAGTAGGCCAGGGCGAGCTGTTCTCCCTTGGCGCCCGGAGCCTGCTGACCGGCGGCCTGTTCGAACGCACCGGGGAATACGAGAAGTTATCGATCCCCGTGACCGGGCCGGTCTCGGTGCGCGGCGTCAATCCAGGGGACACACTCCGGATAGACGTCCACGAGATCCGGATAGCGGACCGGGGCGCCATGGTCACCCTTCCCGGGCGCGGCGGTTTCACCGGCGGGCTGGGGCGATACGGCCGGGTTGTCGACATTGTGGACGGGAGCGTCCGGTTCGACGACGACATCCGGATCCCCATCCGGCCGATGATCGGCAAGATCGGCGTGGCACCGGCCGACGGGAATCCCAACTCAAGCACGGTCGGGACGCACGGCGGCAACATGGACTGCAAGGACGTGACCGCCGGTTCCGCCGTCATCTTGCCCGTGCAGAGCGCGAACGCCTTGCTCTATGCCGGCGACCTTCATGCAGTACAGGGCGACGGCGAGTGCTCCCTCACCGCCGTCGAGGTCGAGGGCAATGTTGTCCTCTCCTGCCACGTTCTGGCCGGGGTCACCGTCAAGCGGCCAGTGGTCTTGTCCGGGGGTTCCGTCATCACGATAGGCGACGGCGAGACTCTCGACGACGCCGCGCGGCTGGCGCTCGACGACATGCTCGAGCTCCTGCAGGCGGACCGGAAGTGGACCCGTGAGAAGACGGCGATGCTGATGAGCGCGGCTGCGGACGTTTCCGTGTCCCAGCTCGTCAACGCCCGCGCCTCGGTCAAAGTCTCCCTCGCCGCCCGCTACTTCACGTCCGCACCGTTTTCCATCAACCCTCAGCAACACTGAAAGGCGCGACCCCCTGATGCTTGATCTCGTTCTCACCAACGGCCTGGTTGTTACCCCGTCCGGCGCCAAAACCCTGGACATCGGCATAGCGGGGGGCAAGATTGTGTCCCTTCGCGAGACGGGCCTCGGTCCCACGGAGGAGGCGACGCGTACAGTCGATCTCCGCGGCCAATTGCTTGTCCCTGGAGGCGTGGACCCGCATGTCCACACCAACTCCGTCCTTCCAACGGCGGCCGAAAGCGGAATCAAGTGTTTTGGCCCTGACCGCGTGAGCGAGGGCGCCATCCACGGTGGCACCACCACCCTGGTGGACTTCGCGCATTGGCAACCCGGCGATGAGCTCTCGGAGTCGTTTGCCCGCAAATCGGCCGAGTGGGCAGGGTCGAGCTACACCGATTACGCCTTGCACGGGACGTTCAAGGAACCGGAAATTCCGTTCGAAGTACTCGAACAGATTCCCGACGCCGTCGCGGCCGGCCATGGAAGCTACAAAGTCTGGATGACCAACACCACCCCGACGCGCCCCAAGCAGAAGACGGACCTGGGCAATATGTGGGGACTCATGCAACAAACCGCCCAGGCCGGGGCGATGCTGGCGGTGCACGCCGAGGACGACGACATCGTCATGTACGCCTACAAGCAATTGCAGCGCGAGGGCAGGATCGGGCTAGAGAACATGCACCACGCCCACAACAACCTTTCGGAAAAGTTGTCCTTCCAGCGAGTCATTACGCTCGCCGAGCACGTCGGTGCACCCATTTACCTCATGCACGTCAGCGCCCGCGAAGGCGTGGATGCCATCCGCGAGGCACGCGGGCGCGGTCAAGCGGTCTACGGCGAGATCCTCCCCCACTACGCGTACTTCACGGCCGAGGACTACAAGCAGAAGAACGGCGCGATCTATCACACCTACCCTTCCTTGAAATCGGAAACCGACCGCGACTCCATGTGGGAATCGCTGCTCGAAGGATCGCTCAGCACCCTGGCAACCGACGGCGTGTGCACCGACCTAGAGGTGAAGACCCGTGGCAAGACCATTCTTGACGCCACGGGCGGTCATGCCGGCGTCGAGATGCGCATGGCTGTCGCCTACACCGAAGGCGTGGCCAAGCGCGGGCTCGATCTCACCCGCTTCGTGGACATCACCTCAGCCAACGCCGCGAAAATCCTCGGACTGTACCCGCAGAAAGGCGTGATCGCGGTGGGCAGCGATGCCGACTTGGCGGTCCTGGACACCACGGTGAAGCGGACCATCCACGCTGAGGACCTGCACGAAGCCGACTACACTCCGTGGGACGGCTACGAGGTGGCCGCGTGGCCCAGCATGACGATCCTGCGCGGGCAGGTCATGGTTGAAAACCGCGAACTGAAGGCAGAAGCCGGAGGTTCGCTCCTCAAGCAGCATGTCTCGAGCGACGTTCGGAACCGGCCAGCCTGCTGACAAGCAGCGCCCGACGGCGGCGGACCGCCGTCGTCGGGAGCCCCCTCCTGAGACAGGTACTGACAGGGACTCCCTGCCAGTACCGAGCTATCCCTAGGCTTGACAGCAAGGCTGGACCTTGTTTCACGACGCGGGAGGACGAACGATGGAAAAGCGCACACTGGGCACCAACGGTTTGGAGGTCTCCGCCGTCGGACTGGGCTGCATGAGCATGACCGGTGGATACAGCGAAAAGCCGGACCGGCAGGAAATGATCTCGCTGATCCGCGCCGCCGTAGACCGGGGCGTGACCTTCTTCGACACCGCCGAAATCTATGGCCCGTACGCCAACGAGGAGCTCGTGGGCCAAGCCCTCGCCCCCTACAAGGGCCAAGTGGTGATTGCTACCAAGTTCGGGTGGGACATCGATCCCGCCGAACGCAAACCGAGCGGTCGCGTGAGCAGCCGCCCCGAGGTCATCAAGGAGGTCGTGGACGGCTCCCTGCGCCGGCTCCGCGTCGACGCCATCGACCTCTACTACCAGCACCGGGTGGACCCCGACGTTCCCATCGAAGACGTCGCGGGTGCGGTCAAGGAACTGATCGAGGCCGGCAAAGTGAAGCACTTCGGCATGTCCGAAGCGTCCGCAGGAACAATTCGCCGGGCGCATGCCGCCCAGCCCGTGAGCGCCGTTCAAAGTGAATACTCCCTCTGGTGGCGCCGTCCCGAGGAGGAAGTGCTTGCCGCGTGCGAGGAACTGGGCATCGGTTTTGTCCCCTACAGCCCGCTCGGCAAAGGCTTCCTGACAGGCACCATTACCGCCGCCACCAGCTTCGATGCCGGCAATGACATCCGCAGTACCATCCCCCGGTTCGCGCCGGATGCGCTCCAGCACAATGCCGCCGTCGTCGAGCTGCTCGCGAACATCGCACAACGCAAGGGTGCTACGCCCGGTCAGGTCGCCTTGGCCTGGCTCCTGGCGCAGAAGCCCTGGATCGTCCCCATCCCCGGCACACGCAAGCTGCACCGCTTGGAGGAAAACATCGGTGCCTCCGTCGTCGAATTATCCGCCGCGGAACTGGGCGAAATCGAGGACGCCGCCTCCAGGATCGAGGTTCAGGGTGGTCGCTACAACGACGCCGCAGAACGGATGACCAACCTCTAGGCGTCCGCGTGGTGCCACGCTTCCGGATCCTGTGAGCCAGGCGGAATTGTCACAGTTCAGGCACAGCACAGGTATACAGGGGCCAAAGTGTGGGGTTCGAGGATGGGTATAGCTTCGAACCCCTCGGAGTTGAACCTCTAAGGAGCAACATCGTGAACAAAGTCCGGAAAATCGCAGTGGGCGCCGCGTTGATTGGCGCGGTCGCAGGCGGCGGCGCCCTCACCGCCATGGCCCTCCCGGCCGATGCCGCAACCACTGACACCTCGACCGCCAGCCCATCCGCCCCCGCCACGGGCGGCGGCACGCACGGAACGGAAACGGCCCTGACCGGTGACACCGCAAGCAAGGTCAAGGCCGCCGTACTGGCCGCCAACTCCGGCGCCACGGTGGAGAACATGACCACCGAAGACGACGGCAGCGCCGCCTACGAAGCCCACATCACCAAGTCGGACGGCACGCGCGCCACCGTCAAGCTCGACGCAAGTTTCAAGGTCACCGCAACCGAAACCGGCGGCCCGGGCGGCGGGAAGGGCGGCCACGGCAACCACGGAAACGAAACCGATCTCAGCGGTGACACCGCAAGCAAGGTCAAGGCCGCCGTACTGGCCGCCAACTCCGGCGCCACGGTGGAGAACATGACCACCGAAGACGACGGCAGCGCCGCCTACGAAGCCCACATCACCAAGTCGGACGGCACGCACGCCACCGTCAAGCTCGACGCAAGCTTCAAGGTCACCGCAACCGAAACCGGCGGCCCCGGTCACTAACTCCCAATCCAAGTAACCATTGTGGGCGGATACGGCACCCAGCCGCGTCCGCCCACAGCGCTTGAACCGTGTACTGACAGGACCTCCCGCACCTCCGTTGCCCGAAGTAGCCTGAATCCATGGACAGTCGAAACGATGTGAGTGAGTTCCTGCGCTCCCGCCGGGCCAAAGTGACACCCGAGCAAGTGAATCTCATTGTGGGTGCCAACCGCCGGGTGCCTGGGCTGCGGCGGGAAGAAGTCGCAACCTTGGCTTCAGTCAGCGTGGACTACTACGCGCGGCTGGAACGCGGCAACCTCACAGGCGTCTCCGACGAAGTGCTCGAATCGATTGCCCACGCCCTCAGGCTGGACGAAGCCGAAACCGCCCACTTGTTCGATCTCGCCCGTGCCGCGCAACCCGGGCCGGCCCGCCGCCGTCGGGCAGCCACGCCTGTGCAGCAGGTCCGTCCGAGCCTCCAGAGATTCATGGACGCGATTACGGGTGCCCCGACGTGGGTGCGGAACGAGCGCATGGATCTCATCACCGCCAACCCGCTCGGCCGCGCCCTTTACTCGCCCCTTTTTGCCGATCACGTCCGGCCCGTGAACAACGCCCGGTTCGTGTTCCTCAACCCCGAGTCCCGCAACTTCTACCCCGACTGGGAGCAAGGCGCGAATGACATTGTCGCCACCCTCCGCAGCTACGCCGGAAGGCAACCGCACAACAAGGGCCTAAGCGATCTGGTGGGCGAGCTCGCCACCCGAAGCGAGGAATTCCGCACACGTTGGGCCGCCCACAACGTCCGCTTCCACCGAACCGGCACCAAGCGCCTCCACCACCCGGTGGTCGGAGATCTCGAACTCAGCTACGAGGCAATGGAACTGCCGGCCAACCCCGGGTGGACGATGTTCGCCTACACCGCCGAGCCCGGGTCAGCGAGCGACGAACGCCTGAAACTGCTCGCGAGCTGGGCGGCCACCACCGCAAGCGAACTGGCTGCGCCGGCGTCGATCTCCGACTAAGCGCGGTGAGGGTGGGACCGTCAGTCCTAGGAAAAGCAGGGAGCGGCACATCTGCTGACATCGTCTTCCGGAGCGCTTAGCGTCTTTAACAGAACCTCGAACGACGGCGGTTCCGCCTTTGAGTCTTCGGGTTTCTTCCAGCCGCAAACTGATTTACCAGTTCGGGCCTCCACGTTTAGATAAGAAGAAGATGACTATGGAATTTTCGTTGATGATGGCTTGCGCAGTCATCGGCATCGTAAACAATGACAGCCGCAGTGCCTTGCCGGGGGCCCCGGTTGTTCCAGCACGTCCGGCAAGACGCCTGCGGCTGGCTCGACTGCGGGGTTGGATCGCGACAGCTTTGCACCGGGCCGCGTGGGGAATTGAACCTGAGCCGCAGCCTGTTATGGAGACTTGCCGGTGAGTTGCGCGGATTGACCGAACGTCAGGCGGGATCCTGCGGACTGAACATCACTGCGTTCCATTCCCGGATCTCGCCGGGTACCGCCAATCCTTCCAGGACGAAAGGATCGCCCGCGATGAACTGCTCCGCCCTTTCCTTGCTGGTGAAGATGCCCATCGAACCGTTCACTGCGGGGTTGTTGAAAGTCCCGATGCCGATCAGTCCGCCCTCGGCGGCGAACGCCCGCATATATTCAACGTGCCTGGGGTAGGCAGCCTGAAGCCCAGGAAGTGCTGAAGGATCCGAGCTGTAGAAGACGACGAATTGCATTGTTTGCCCTAGTTTTCGGGTCCGGCGCTGTCGAGTCCGGCGAGGGTCTGACCGAGCCGCGGGAGCACGTGGTTTCGCCATCCGCCGCTCATGATGCAGTGCGATGCAATGTGCGTCGGTTCGGCGGGATTGAACCCTTCGTGGACGAGGACCAACCGTGTTCCGTCGTCCTCCGGCGAGATGGACCATGTCACCGTGCTGTCGAGATTGTTCCCGGAGTTCGCGTCCCGCCACGAAATGCGCAGCCGCTTCCCGGCGTCCAGGTCAAGGACTTCGCTAGCCACCAAGCCACTGAAACCGACTGCCGGAACGGGAATCCCGCGCATCTGGAACTGGTGCCCGACGATTGCTTTGAAGTCGTTTTCCATCAACCAGCGGGCGATCAGTGCCGGATCCGTCAGCGCCTGCCAAACCTTGGCAGGCGCATGCGGCAGGAATTCTTCGACCTCGATGGTCGTAAGTTGTTCACTCATTTAGTGTCCTCAATCTCGTTCACGACCATCCTAAGTTCCGAGGGGGCCGTTGGCGGAGCGATCGAGCATCCCCGGGCGGCGTCGCCGCCAGGCTCGCGCAAAATACAGGTCTTGTTTAACGACAGTCAGCGATATATCGTTAACTATCGCAGAACAAGCTGCGAGCCTCAGGGCAACCCACACACAACATTGAAGGGACGATGCCGTCATGAAAGGCATTCACGACAACAAACACACAGATTGCGGTCCGGATATGGAACGCTTCGGACGCGGCCGGAGCCGTCGCGGACCCCACGGACACGGCGGATTCGGGCCAGGCCGCGGGTTTGGGCCAGGCCGCGGTTTCGGACCGGGCTTCGGGCCGGGGTTTGGCCCAGGCTTTGGTCCCGGCGGCCAGCGCCGGGCCAACAAGGGCGACGTTCGTTTCGCGATCCTCTCCCTGCTGGCCGAAGCACCATCCAACGGATACGGACTCATCAAGACAATCGCCGAGAAGACGTCCGGATCGTGGCGCCCAAGCCCGGGTTCCGTCTATCCGACGCTGCAGCAGCTCGTTGACGAGGAGCTCATTGCACCCGTCGGCGAAGGCCGACGCACCGAATTCACACTCACCGACGCCGGGAAGGCATACGTCGCGGAGCACGCCGAGGAGCTGGAAAATGCGTGGAACATCGATCCAGAAGGATCAGGACCCGCGTTTCACCAGAGCGTGGCAAAGCTCATGGGGGTTATCCACCAATTCCGCTTCGCCGCAACCGACGAACAACGCACGGCCGCCATGGAAAGAATCGACGAAACCCGGCGAGCGCTCTACCACATCCTCGCTGACTAGCACCGCACCTTCCGAAGCCGCGACGCGGAGTCGACCTGCTCGCGGCTTCGGAAACGTCTGCCTGAGTTTCCCCGCGCCCTGGCCGTCGTGCGCATGGACTTGAGCTCGCCCTGCTTCCCTGAGCCAAGTGGGGAATCGATGAGTTTGAGCGCGCACTCCCCTGGTTCGGTTTCCGGTCTATGCTGGGTTTCGCGGTTGCGCCGGGCTCGACCAAGCGCTCCGAACTGCTACTGAGAGCGATGGTCCATGAGCGGTTGCGAAGCAGTCTTGGCAGGCCTTGAAGCAGAGCTCGGTTGGATCCGTGATACCTACATCGATCTGCATAGGCACCCCGAGCTGAGCCTCGAGGAGCATAGAACTTCGAAGCTCGTCGAGGGAAAACTCGCGGCATTCGGCTATAACGTAACCCGCATCGGGGGCACCGGCGTCGTCGGTATCCTCGCAAACGGAGACGGCCCGACGGTGCTTGCCCGCGCAGACACGGACGCGCTACCCGTCGCCGAGGCTACCGGGCTGCCTTATGCGTCGACCGTGGACGGGGTCATGCACGCGTGCGGGCACGACCTGCACGTCGCTGCGCTGCTCGGCGCCGCCAAGCTCATGGCCGACGGGCGAAGAGCCTGGTCCGGGACCTACATCGCGCTGTTCCAACCCGGCGAAGAGATCGGGGCCGGAGCCCAAGCAATGGTCGACGACGGACTCGTCGCCAAAGTGCCGCCGCCCGACGTTGCCTTCGCCCAGCATGTGATGCCGATCCCGGCGGGGAGGATCGCCACCACGGCGGGCCCAGTCCTCTCAGCCGCGGACTCGCTCAAGATCACCGTGTACGGGAAGGGCGCGCACGGCTCGATGCCGCACATGTCCGTTGACCCGGTGGTGCTGGCCTCCTCGATCGTGCTCAGACTTCAGTCCATCGTCTCGCGGGAGACCAAGCCGGGCGACTTCGCGGTTGTCACGGTGGGGGCGCTCAACGCCGGAGCGACCTCGAACATCATCCCCGACCGGGCCACCCTCCTGCTCAACGTCCGCACTTACGACGCCCAGGTCCGTGCATCCGTCCTCGCGGCCATTGAGCGGATAGTCAAGGGCGAGTGCTACGCCGCCGGATCACCGCAAGACCCTGATTTCGAGTACTACGACCAATTCCCGCTCACCAGCAACGACGCGGCCGTGACGGAGAAGGTGCGGGCCGCATTCTCCGCCCGCTTCGGGGCGGACTCCGTGCGCCACGCCACACCACAGACCGCGTCGGAGGACTTCAGCCGCATTCCGGACGCTTTCGGCGTACCGTACACGTTCTGGTTCCTGGGCGGTGTGGATCCCGAAACCTACCGCGCCGCCGCCGAACGCGGGACAGTAGCCCAGGACATAGCGGCCAACCACTCCCCGCTCTTCGCGCCAGTGATGGACCCGGCTCTATCCATAGGTGTCCAGACCCACGTGGTCGCAGCACTGTCTTACCTGTCCACGGAAGGCGCAACACCATGAGCCCGGACGACGGCGGGACCTCCCGCCGTCGTGCCATGCGTTAAGCGACGCGATTCAGGAGTACCACTGCCACTCAGGCGGTGCCCAGCCTGAGGGAACCTGATGGTTGTCCTTAGTACCGCATCTTGCACAGCTGTAGCTTGCCGACGGTGGCCGCAATCCGCTGCCATCGGCCGCATAGACAGCGGGAACATACTCATGGAAGGTCAAAGGAAACCCTGGACCGCACTGCCCACAGGCCGGCACCCGGGGCGGCGCTGCGGGAACACAGGGACGATAAGTGGCCATTCGATGTCCAGCACGGGCAACCGTCATGTTTCTCCCTCACGTCTTCATCGGTCGGGAATCGGCGTTGGCCAGATCCCGCGTTCAAAGTTCATGCCCGAACGCCCACATCGTTCATATGAACCCAATGGGGCAGCCAGCGGGTAGTGGGTCAAACCCTATGTCAGGATTCCCTTAAGGGCCATGGGCAAGCCGGAAAAGATGGTTCGCAATCAGTTAAGCCGCTAACGGAGGCATCTGTTGCCTGCGTCACATCCTCCGTTTAGTCTTTGTTCCGGGCCGCAGCGTCGCGGTTCATGATCGGAAGAGGACTCATGACCGAAAAAATCCGGCTTCTCGTAAAAATGGACATCGATGGTGCCCAGGTCCGCATCTCAGCCCACGGGCATCTAACCTCCCGCAGCCTCCACGCCCTCTACGTCGTCGCGAGGCGGGCCAACGCCCTCATGCATGGTCTGGCCCTTGAAATCGACGTTAGCGGAGCAAACGTCGACCGCGCCGCCATGGAAGCGCTCCTAGGCTGCTCGCAATCCCGCCGTCTTCCGGCCCTGATCGATCCCCAACAGTCAGATGTCAACATCTCGGTCCGGTCATCCGCCGACGCTGTGATGGCCGCCTGAATCCGGGCGGCGCTGGGGCCGCACATAGTCTCCAAAGCATCACTGCTGGCCTTCGCAACGGGCTGGGTCTACGACGCAGTAACAGAAGCAAATGGCGTGGCCGCCCTGGACCACCCCGTCCTGGACGCAGCGAAGACCATGCGCAGCCCCGCACTGGACGCTGCAGCCACTGCCTACACCGATTTGGGTGGAGGCATCGGGATGCCGATCCTGGCGGCGATCGCCACCGCAGTACTGGTCCTCCGGGCCCGCTCCTGGACCCCGGCGATCCTCATTGTGACTGCAGCAGCCGGCTCCCTGTTCATGACAATCGCCGGCAAGCAGCTCACCGGTCGCGCCCGGCCCCTGCTCAGCGATGCGGTGCCGCCCTACGAGTATTCCCCCTCGTTTCCCAGCGGGCATTCGCTGAACTCGTTCGTTCTCGCCGGAATCATCGCCTACCTGGTCGTCCTGCGTTGCCGCAGGTGAAGGGAAGGAGCCGAACAAAAGGTAGCGTGATGGGGCAGACATGCTCCGCCTGCCCCATCACGTCGTTGGATTGCCGCTAATTGATCGGTGCGGGCGGTTGTTCGCCACTGAGCACGGCGAGGGCGTTGTCGGCGGCGAGCATCGCCATCGCCGTGCGCGTCTCCACTGTGGCGGAGCCCAGATGCGGCACTAGCACCACGTTCTCCAGGTCCAGCAATGCGGGATGGACCTGGGGCTCACGCTCGAAGACGTCCAGCCCGGCACCGGCGATGACGCCGTCGCTGAGCGCGGCAGCAAGCGCCGCTTCGTCGATGATCGGTCCGCGCGCGGTATTGACGAGGTATGCCGAGCTCTTCATCGCCGCGAGTTGTTCCGCGCCGATCAGATGGTGCGTGGCGGGGCCGTAAGGGCAGTGCAGCGAGACGACATCGGAAACTGCCAGCAACTCGTCGAGATCGACCCGCCGGGCGCCCAGTTCCGCGGCGATTGCGGGGTCGATCTCGCTGCGCGACTGGTAGACGATTTCCATGCCGAAGGCCTTGGCCCGACGTGCGGTCGCCTGGCCGATGCCGCCCATGCCGACGACGCCTAGGGTCTTGCTTTGCAGGCTGGACCCGAGCAGGAAGAACATGCCCCACTTCCACGGCTGACCGGCGCGGATAAGCCGTTCGCCCTCACCCAGCCGGCGGGTTGCCATGAGGATGAGCCCGAAGGCGATGTCGGCGGTTGCCTCGGTGAGTACACCGGGCGTGTTGGTGGCGACGATGCGGCGTTCGGTGCAGGCCGGCACGTCGATGTTGTCATAGCCCACGGCGACGTTCGCGACGACCTTGAGCCGCGGGCCGGCAGCGTCGAGCAGCTCGGCGTCGATGCGTTCGGTGAGCAGGCTTACGACGGCGTCCGCCCCGGCCACGCGGCGCAGGAGCTCCTCGCGGCCAATCGACTCCGAACCCGTCCAGGCATCGACTTCGTGCTCGGCACGAAGCTTTTCGATCGCGGCGTCGGGCACCCGCCCCGTGACGACTACCCGGCTCATGCCGTCTCGATCCACTTGCGCAGGCGGCCGAGACCGTCGTTGATGTCTGGCACCTCGATGCCCGAATAGGCGAGCCGGATGTACTGCCGCTCCTCACCGGGCAGGCGCCGGCCGAAGTGTTCACGAGTGCAGAAGGAGACGCCCGTCTGGTACAGGGCATCTGTGGCGAAATCTCCGACTGCCGTGTAACCCAAGCGCTCCATAACCTCGGTGACATCGGGGAACAGGTAGAACGTCGACTGCGGCACGGCGACATGCATGCCGGGGATGTCATTCACGAGCTCGCATGCGGCATCCCGGCGCTCGCGCAGCACGTCGAGCATCCGCTGCACAGGTTCCTGGGGACCTCGGAGCGCTTCGATTCCGGCCCACTGCACATAATGCGTCGTGCAGGACTCATCGTTGGTGTTGAGCGTGCTGAGCACCTTGGCGATCTCGAGCGGGGCAACGGCGCAGCCGAGGCGTGAGCCGGTCATCGCGAACTTCTTACTGAACGTGTAGAGGATGACGGTCCGCTCAGCCATGCCGGGAAGCGATGCGATCGAGCTCGAGACCCCCTCATAGCGGGTCTCGAAGTAGGCCTCGTCGGAGAGCACCCAGAGGTCGTGTTCCATTGCGAGCTGTGCGATGGCCTCCCGCTCGGCCGCCGTCGACTCCGCCGAGATGGGGTTCTGCAGGTCGTTGTAGATGATGGCGACCGTGTTCGGGGTGATTGACGCGCGGATCTGGTCGAGGTCGATCGCGAAGCCCGTGCTCGTGGGCACGTAACGGTAGGGCACGGCGGTTCCGCCGAGGTACTCGATCTGCGATTCGTAGATCGGGAAGCCGGGGTTGGGGTAGAGCACGTCCTGGCCGGGGTTCATGACCGCCTGCAGGAATTTCGTGATGACGGGCTTGCCACCTGTCATCACCACCACGTTGTCGGGGGAGAACGTGATCCCGCGGCGCGAGCCGAGGTCCTCGGCGAGGGCTTCGCGCAGTTGCGGGATGCCGGGACCGGGGCAGTATCCCGTGTAGCCGTCGGCAATCGCCCTGTTCATCGCCTCCACGATGTGCGGGGCCGTCGGGATGTTGATGTCGCCAAGATGAAAGGGGTACACACTGTTCCCCTTCGCTTTCCAGGCGGCTGCGGCCTGGGCGACGCTGAAGGCGGTTTCGGTGCCCAGACGTTCAAGCCGGTGCGCGAGTTGCTGCATACTGTTCCACTCCTCGTTGAGTTGACGATCGATTCTCCGGCGAATTCAGATCAAGTTCGGGACTAATATATCAAACCACGAATTAAGATATACGAATAGTGCCAAGGGGAACAAGGGTTCTTCCTTACGAGTCAACCCGTCCTCTGGCGTGAGGTCTAAGACGGGCGTACCGTCGGTTAAACCCACGCGGTAGCAGCGAAAGGCAGCCCGCGCCCCGCGCGGCACATAAATGCGCTCGTTTGAAGGAGCCGGCAGTGGCTGGATGGAATGCTGACACGGCGGCTGGACCCCTGGGGTCAGGCACAGTGACTTTGGTCGAAGGATCATCCTTCTGCATTTCATCGGCCAACGGAGACATCCATCCCGAACTCCCGCACGGGGTCTTCCACCTGGATACTCGCATCCTGTCCCGCTGGAATCTAACCATCAACGGCAAGCCCCTCGAACCCCTGGCTGCCGAGACGAAGGAACCGTATCGGGCCATATTCGCTGGCCGCCTGCAGCTCTCGGATGGGTATGCGGACAGTCCATTGATCGTGGAACGGCTGCGTGAGGTGGGGGCAGGGATCCGGGAGCGGATCACCATCCGCAATTACTCGGCGGAGCCTGCTGAGTGCAAGATTGTGCTTGCCGTCGAAGCGGATTTCGCCGATTTGTTCGAAGTGAAAGAGGCACGAATCCAACGACGATGGACTGAGACACGCGATCAGGACGGCGACTCGCTGGAAATCCAAGCCACGTGGCACGACGTCCGGAAGGGCGTCGTCGTCACGGCGGATGGGGCCAAAGCCGCAGGTGAGGGGCTGACATTCGAGATAGTGGTCCCTCCCTACGGGTACTGGAGTACCCGATTGAATGTTGTACCCACGGACAATGGTGCTCGTCCCGACGCGCCATTTGTCCATCCGGCTCCTGGCGAAATGTCTCCTAGTGACCGGCGCCGTCAAGAGTGGGTGGCGAAGATTCCGGCACTGCAAATGGGCAACCTTTCCATCCAGCGGACGCTGCGGCGAAGCTACGACGACTTGGGAGCGCTTAGAATCGAGGACCCTGGGCATCCAGAGCGCGTGGTCGTCGCTGCCGGAGCGCCGTGGTTCATGACTCTGTTCGGTCGCGATTCGCTGTGGGCTTCGGAAATGTCGCTTCCAGTGGACCCTTCCCTGGCCCTGGGCACTCTGAAGACCCTGGCTGACCACCAGGGCAGCGTCGTGGACGTGATGAGCGAAGAGGAGCCCGGCAAGATCCTGCACGAGGTACGGCTCGATGTCTCCAGCGGGCTGGCGCTTGGCGGCAAATCCACCTACTACGGAAGCGTCGACGCAACTCCGCTGTTCGTGGTCGTGCTGGGTTCCGTCAGTCGCTGGGGTTTTGACAAAGCGACCATCGCCGCCCTGTTGCCCAACGCGGACCGCGCCTTGGAGTGGATCCGGGAATACGGGGACCGGGATGGGGACGGATTTGTCGAGTATGAGCGCCTCAACGATCACGGGTTGGTCAACCAAGGATGGAAGGACTCCTGGGACGGCATCAACTTCGCCGACGGAACCCTCGCGGAACCGCCGATCGCCCTGTGCGAGGTCCAGGCCTACGTCCACGGCGCATACGTGGCGCGCTCCTGGATGGCGTACGACGCCGGCGATCTCGCCTTGGCAGCCGAGCTTCGAGACCGGGCCGCGAAACTGAAGCAGCAGTTCAACGAACAGTTCTGGCTGCCCGACAAAGGCTACTACGCCGTTGCGCTCGACCGCGATAAGCGGCCGGTGGACGCCTGCGCGTCCAATATGGGCCACTGCCTCTGGTTCGGCCTTGTGGATGAGGACAAGGCGCCACAAATGGTCGAGCGTCTGATGTCCCCGGAGATGTTCAGCGGATGGGGAGTGCGGACCTTGGCCAGCGACATGCGGGCCTATAACCCTGCCAGCTATCACAACGGGTCGGTCTGGCCCCACGACAATGCGCTCATTGTGGCTGGGCTGCTCCGATATGGGTTTGTGGAAGAAGCACAGCGGATAGCCACTGCACTGCTGGAGGCGGCCGAATACTCGGGCGGCCGACTGCCCGAGCTATTCTGCGGCTTCAGCCGCGACCAGTTTGCCGAACCCGTGCCCTACCCCACGGCTTGTTCTCCACAGGCTTGGGCCGCGACCACACCAATCCTGCTGGTGACCAGCCTGATGCGCTACGACGCACACATTTCCCAAGGGGGGCTATGGCTGGACCCTGTCCTGCCGGATTCCTACGGCGAACTGCACATCACGAACGCGCCTATGGGCTCCGGCCGGATCACCATCGACATATCCGGTTCAGCCGCCTCCGTTCAGGGCGTGCCGGAGGGCTTGGTGCTCCACCGCGGGCAACGGCCGTGGATAACCGATCTCGTGGAGCAAGCCAAACTGCGTCCGGAAAAATAGGCCGCGGGAGACCTAACGACGGCGGCGGCACGCTGGGCCGGAGTGGTCTTCTTTACGCAGCAAACAGCGCTGAACGGACGGCCTTTTCGAAGCCGTCGACGTGAATTCGCGCCAGTTCTGCAGCCCTGGCCTCGTCGCCGTCGATCACCGCACCGAGAAGATCAAGGTGTTCATGAACGTGGCGGGAAAGATCAGGCAGGCGATCGAGGACCATGCACCAGATCCGCGTCGCCAGGTTGTCGTAGCGGATCAGCACATCCTCCAAGTGCGGATTTGCCGCTGCCGCATAGATCCCCTGGTGCACGCGGGCATCAAGACGGAGCGTCTCCACCACGGAGGCGCCGTTGACCTCGAATGACTCCACCGCACGCATCACAGAGCGCAGGCGCTCCCTGGTTGCCGGCGTCGCAACCCGCGCCGCCCGCGCAGCCGCCAGGGGCTCGAGCTGGGCGCGAATCTCCGATATAAACGCCAGATCTGTCACCTCAACGCGGGTGGCGAAGGTTCCCCTTCGCGGATAGCTGATGACCAAGCGGTCCAATTCGAGGCGCTTCAATGCTTCCCTCACGGGAGTGCGCCCTATGCCAAGGTCCCTCGCCAGCGCGTCGTCGTTCAACAAGTCGCCCGGCTTGATGTCCAGCGTCAGGAGCCTGTCGCGTATCCGCTCGTAGGCCACCTCAGCCAGGGACCTCGGACCGGCGGCATCCACTACTACTTCCAGCGCTTCAAATACCACGGTACCGACCTTTCGCGTCCAGCCAAGCGGACTATTGACCTTACTCGAACTCCAGTATACGCTAGTTCCCAGTCTGATATATCAGTAACTGACTTGAAAATATATCTTAAGGAGGAGACATGACGCTCGTGGAGACGACTCCAACAAAAAGCACACTTCCGCAGGCGAGTGCCTCTGAAGACGACCGTTCCCGGAGGTTCGTGCTCACCCTGTCGTGTATTGAACGCGCCGGCATCGTGCAGGCGGTCACCACCTTCCTGTTCGAGCGTGGTTTCAACATCGAAGAGCACCAGCAGTTCGACGACGGACTCCGCCAGACACTGCACCTGCGCACAGCGTTTTCCGGATCCCCGGAGTACTCACCGGAAGCGCTCGAAGAAGAGTTCCGGGCAATCGCTGGGCGTTTCGACATGAAGTTCAGCTTCCATGACCAGACCAAGCAGCGCGTCCTGGTCATGGTGTCCAAGTTCGGGCACTGCCTGAACGACTTGATTTTCCGCTGGCGTGGGGGCAGCCTGGGCGGGGACCTGGTTCTGGTAGTTTCCAATCACGAAACCCACCGGGCCATGGCCGAAGCCGCTGGTCTGCCCTTCATGCACATTCCGGTGACCCCGGACACCAAGGCGGACGCGGAGCGGCGCCTGCTCGAACTGGTTGACGAGTGCAACATCGATTTGGTGGTGCTCGCCCGGTACATGCAGGTTCTGTCCGACGAACTGAGCCGCGCCCTGGAGGGCCGAGCGATCAACATCCACCACTCATTCCTGCCCGGCTTCAAAGGTGCGCGTCCTTACCACCAGGCCTACGACCGCGGCGTCAAGCTGGTGGGTGCCACGGCACACTATGTCACCGCGGATCTTGATGAGGGCCCGATCATCGAACAGGAAGTCATCCGCGTAGACCACAGCTACGGGCCGACTGCACTCTCCACGGTCGGACAGGACGCCGAAGCACTCGCGCTGTCCCGCGCCGTCCGGTGGCACTGTGAACACCGCGTGCTGCTGAACCAAACCAGCACCGTCGTCTTCCGCTAGCCAACGCCCAACAACAAGCAGCAGCAGTAGCCCACCCACGAGAAATAGCAGGAGAAAACACATGGCATCGACGCCACGCATAGTCATCATCGGAGCTGGGATCGTCGGCACCAACCTGGCAGATGAACTGGTCACCCGCGGCTGGAGCAACATCACCGTCCTGGACCAGGGACCGTTGAACATGCCCGGGGGCTCCACGTCACACGCCCCGGGACTGGTCTTCCAGACCAACCCCTCCAAGACCATGGCAACGTTCGCCAAATACACGGTCGAAAAGCTCCTGTCCATCACCGAGGACGGCGTCAGCTGCTTCAACCAGGTGGGCGGACTGGAAGTCGCCACCACCGAGACCCGCCTGGCCGACCTCAAGCGCAAGCTCGGCTACGCTGCATCCTGGGGAATCGAAGGCAAGATCCTTTCCCGCGAAGAGTGCAAGGAGCTCTACCCGCTCATCAACGAGGAAGACATCCTGGGAGGTCTCCACGTCCCCAGCGACGGGTTGGCCCTCGCCGCCCGCGCAGTCCAACTGCTCATCAAGCGTACAGAGGCAGCCGGGGTGGAGTACCGTGGCTCCACGACCGTGACCGGGATCGAGCAGTCCGGCCGCCGCGTCACCGGAGTCCGCACCTCCGAGGGCGTCATCCCTGCGGACATCGTTGTCTCTTGCGCCGGCTTCTGGGGTGCCAAGATCGGCGAAATGATCGGCATGTCCGTTCCTCTCCTGCCCTTGGCCCACCAATACGTCAGGACAACTCCGGTTCCGGCACAGGAGGGCCGCAACGAACTACCCAACGGCGCTTCCCTGCCGATCCTGCGCCACCAGGACCAGGACCTTTACTACCGCGAGCACGGCGACCGCTACGGCATCGGCTCCTACGCCCACCGCCCCATGCCGGTGGACGTCGAGGAACTCGGCAGCTACGCACCGGACAGCATCAGTGAACACCACATGCCTTCCCGCCTGGACTTCACCCTGGAGGACTTCCTCCCGGCGTGGGAGGCGACCAAGCAATTGCTTCCGGCCCTGGCGGAAAGCGACATCGAAGACGGCTTCAATGGCATCTTCTCCTTCACCCCCGACGGCGGCCCGCTGGTGGGCGAATCCAAGGAGCTCGATGGCTTCTTCGTCGCCGAAGCCGTGTGGGTGACCCACTCGGCCGGCGTTGCCCGCGCTGTCGCCGAACTGCTGACCACGGGCAAGTCCCAGATCGACCTGGGCGAATGCGACATCCACCGCTTCGAGGAAGTCCAGCTCACCCCCGAATACGTCAGCGAAACGTCCCAGCAGAACTTCGTGGAAATCTACGACGTCCTGCACCCGCTCCAGCCCAAGCTCTCCCCCCGCAACCTCCGCGTCAGCCCTTTCCATGCCCGCCACAAGCAGCTGGGAGGGTACTTCCTGGAGGCCGGCGGCTGGGAACGCCCCTACTGGTTCGAGGCCAACGCCGAACTACTGAAGGAAATGCCGGCCGAATGGCAGCCCCCGGCCCGTGATGCCTGGTCCGGAATGTTCAGCTCGCCCATCGCCGCCGCCGAAGCATGGAAGACCCGCACCGCGGTGGCAATGTACGACATGACACCGCTCAAGCGCCTCGAGGTCTCCGGCCCCGGTGCGCTGAAGCTGCTCCAGGAACTGACCACCGCGGACCTGGACAAGAAGCCAGGCGCAGTGACCTACACCCTTCTGCTGGACCACACAGGCGGGATCCGAAGCGACATCACGGTGGCCCGCCTGAGCGAAGACAGGTTCCAGCTCGGCGCCAACGGAAACATCGACACCGCCTACTTTGACCGGGCCGCGCGCCACCAGACCGAAAGCGGCTCCGCCAGCGACTGGGTCCAGGTGCGCGACACGACGGGCGGCACCTGCTGCATCGGACTCTGGGGCCCCCTCGCCCGGGACCTCGTCAGCACGGTCAGCAGCGACGATTTCTCCAACGACGGCCTGCGCTACTTCCGGGCCAAGAATGTCGTCATCGGCGGAGTCAACGTCACCGCCATGCGCCTGTCGTACGTCGGCGAACTCGGTTGGGAGCTTTACACCAGCGCGGACAATGGCCAGCGCCTGTGGGACGCGCTGTGGAAGGCGGGGCAGCCGTTCGGCGTGATCGCGGCCGGCCGGGCCGCCTTCAGCTCGCTTCGGCTTGAAAAGGGTTACCGTTCCTGGGGCACCGACATGACCACCGAGCACGATCCCCTCGAAGCAGGCCTCGGATTCGCCGTAAAGATGGCCAAGGACAACTTCGTCGGAAAAGCCGCTTTGGAAGGCCGCACCGAGGAAAACTCCGCCCGCCGCTTGCGCTGCCTGACCGTCGACGACGAACGCAGCATTGTCCTGGGCAAGGAACCGGTCTTCTACAAGGACCAGGCAGTCGGCTACGTGACCAGCGCCGCCTACGGCTACACCGTCGCCAAGCCGATCGCCTATGCGTACCTCCCGGCCGCGGTCTCCCTCGGTGACTCCGTCGAGATCGAGTACTTCGGACGGCGCATCCGGGCCACGGTCACGGCCGATCCGCTGTACGACCCGACGATGACCAGGCTCCGCGGCTAGCACCACGGGCCATCCAAAGGCATGCGGCCCGGACTCATCCTCGCAACCAGAGTCCGGGCCGCTGCTTTTCCCTCGACTCTTCTACCGCCCCAGCTCTCCAAGCCCAGCCTCGGAAGACACAGCCCAGGAAAACCCATGATCAGTTCAGAAACAATCAACAATTACCTCACCAGGCTTGCTTCACGTCAGCCCACCCCCGGCGGAGGCGCAGCCGCTGCGCTTCACGCCGCCCAAGGTGCCGCCCTCGTTGCCATGGTCGCCAGGTACACCACGGGCGCCAAATACGAGCAACACGCCGCACTGGTCTCAAGGATCATCGCGGCCGCCGACGCACTCGTGGACGAAGCCCTGCGACTTGCGGACGCCGACGAACTAGCCTTCCAGGGTGTCATCGATTCCTACAAGCTGTCCTCCGGGACCGAGGCCCTCAACGAAGCGCGGTCGGCCGCCATCCAGGATGCCCTCGTTCACGCTGCACAGACCCCGGCACAGCTGGTCACGGTCTCAGGAGCCATCGTCGAACTGGCCACGGAACTGTTCGACGCCGCAAACGCCAACGTGATCAGCGACGTCGCCGCCGCCGCGGACGCCGCCCGCGCGGCCGCCACCACCGCGCGGGTCAACATCGACATCAACATTGTGGCCATCAAGGACACCGAAGCCCGTTCCCGGCTTGCCCAGCAGACCGACGGGATCGAAGAGAAGGTCGTCCTGGCAGCAGACTCGCTCGCGAAGCGCGTACGCGAAAGGATCCTCGGTTGAGCGCCACCCTGCTTTCCGGCAAACCGCTGGCCGCACTCATCCAGCAAAGGGCCCGGGATGAGGCACGGAACCTCGAAAACGACGGACTGCGCCCGGTCCTCGCGGTGGTCGTAGCAACCGACGACGACTCCACGCATTGGTACGTCCGCTCCATCGAGCGCGCGGCCGAACGAGCGGGAATCGGCTGCCGGATTCTCGACCTTGGCCACGACGCCACCGAGCAAGTCCTGGCCGGCGTCCTGAAACACCTCAGCACGGAACCCTCCGTCAACGGAATCATCCTGCAGACACCCCTGCCCGCCGGGGTCAGGACCGACGCCCTGGTCAGCCACATCGCACCGGAAAAGGACATCGACGGCGCGAACCCGCTCAGCCTCGGCCGGCTGGCCGTGGGGCAACCCGCCTTCGCACCCGCCACCGCCCGGGCCGTCGTCGAGATCCTCGACCACTACGACATCCCGGTGGCGGGCCAAAACGTCGTCGTCATCGGCCGTTCCGCCGTGGTGGGCAAACCGCTTTCACTGCTCCTGCTGGAACGCGACGCCGCCATCACCGTCTGCCATTCCAAGTCGGGTCCGCTCGAGAGATACACAGAGACTGCCGACATCGTCGTCGTCGCAGCCGGGCGGACCGGCCTGCTCACCGGCACCCATGTTTCCTCCCGATCGGTAGTGATCGACGTCGGCACGAACGTCCTTCCCGACGGATCCCTCGTGGGGGACGTGGAAGAAGCCAGCGTCCTGGGCATCGCCGCAGCACTGACGCCCGTTCCCGGCGGCGTCGGCACGGTCACCACATCGCTGCTGCTCCTGCACACTGCCGAGGCCGCCCGTGAACAGTCCCGCTCTTTGGTTCCCGGACCCGTCGGCTGACGCAAGGGCAAAACCATGCCCGGCTCCGAGGGAAACGGTGCCGGGCATCCGGGACACTCAGTTTTGCTAGAGGACCGCCCGGATCAGGTTCTCGAAGTCGGTCACGTGCTTGGCGGTCAGGTCTGCAGCCGCTTCTGCCTCGCCATCCGCAATGCGTTCAAGCAGTTCCACGTGCTGGGCAATGTGTTCGGAAACCGGGGGGAGCTTCTCCAGCACGAGACTCCAGATACGCGTCGCCAGGTTGTCGCAGCGAATCAGGACATCCTCCAAATGCCGGCTGCCAGTGGCCCGGTAGATGCTGCGGTGCACTCTCATGTCCAAGCGCATGAGGTCCCGCTGTGCCAGGTGGCCCGCCAAGAGCTGCCGAATCTCACGGGCAAGCTCCCTTAGCTCCTGCCGCGTCCGGTCCGAAGCCATTCGAGCGGCACGTGCAGATGCCGCAGGCTCCAAAAGCTGGCGAATCTCGGAGATTTCAGCAAGGTCCGTGATATCCACTCCCGCGGCAAAGGTTCCCCTGCGTGGATAGGCCACCACCAGGTGGTCGCTCTCCAGCCTCTTCATGGCTTCCCGGATAGGCGTTCTTCCAACACCAAGCCGACGCGAGATCAGATCATCATTCAAAGGCTCGCCAGGCTTGATATCAAGAACGATGAGCTCATCACATAGCACCCGATACGCATACTCGGCATAGGACTCGTCATCCTGCCTCGCAGGCAGCTCCGACTCCCCCATGATCGATAACTTGCCGCTGCTCTCCACGTCTGATCCTTCCCGTTCGGTGACGGCGCCTTGACTCACCGGCCCCGTGAACATATTATCCCTACAACTGATATATCAATACGCGTGGGATAAGAATGTCAAGAACTTCACGCTCCCGACAAGGGTTGGACACCGTCGCCCGCCACAGGGCCGAGAGGTCCGGCCCCGAGGCATCCGATCCTCCGTTCGCCGGATTCCCGCGAGACCTCTACATCCGGCCAAGATCTGAAGGAAAGCCCATGGCCTCAAAAGCCCCCCGTGAAAATATCGACGAGTCAAAGCTGACTGTCACCAAACCCAAGTCAAAGGCCGTGGGCCTCCCTGCCGTCACCAACGCCCTGAAAATCTCCCTCGAGCAGATGGGCCCACTGCGCAGCGTCCAAACATTGCTGGCGGTCAACCAAATCGACGGGTTCGACTGCATGGGCTGCGCCTGGCCGGAACACGACAAACGCCATACGGCCGAGTTCTGCGAGAACGGTGCCAAGGCCGTCGCAGAAGAAGCCACACGCCGCCGCGTCACGCCGGAGTTTTTCGCATCGCATTCCGTAGCTGAGCTGAAGAGACGGGACGACTACTGGCTCGGACAGCAGGGGCGGCTGACGCATCCGATGCTCCTGGACGAGGGCGCAACGCACTACAGGCCCATCGATTGGGATGATGCCTTGGAGCTGATCGCACAGGAGATCAGGGACATGGACAACCCGGATCAGGCAGTGTTTTACACCTCCGGCCGGACGTCAAACGAGGCGGCCTTCGCCTACCAGCTCCTTGTGCGCGGCGTGGGGACCAACAATCTTCCGGACTGTTCCAACATGTGCCACGAGTCCTCCGGTTCGGCCCTCGTGGAGACCATCGGCATCGGTAAGGGCTCCGTGAGCCTCAAAGACGTGGAAACAGCGTCGCTGATCTTCGTTGTGGGCCAAAATCCCGGCACGAACCACCCGCGCATGCTCAGCTCACTGGAGAAGGCCAAGAAGAACGGCGCTGTCATCGTGTCCGTGAATCCGCTGCCCGAAGCCGGGCTGCTCAGATTCGAAAACCCGCAGAACGTCGTTGGCATGGTGGTTGGCACCGAACTGACCGACGACTTCCTGCAGATCAGGGCCGGAGGCGATCAGGCGCTCTTCCAGGGGGTGGGCAAATACCTGCTGGAGGCCGAAGATGCGGGAAGGACCAGCCCGGGCCTGCCCACCGTGCTCGACCATGACTTCATCAACAAACACACCGTCGGCCTCGATGCCTACGTGAAGCAACTGAAAGATGTGGCGTGGGAGGACATCCTCGAAGCGACCGGGCTGTCGATGGACCAGATCAAGGCTACCGGTGACCGTCTCCTGACCTCGAAAGCAACCATTGTCTGCTGGGCCATGGGGCTGACACAGCACAAGCATTCCGTGCCCACGCTCCGCGACGTCGTCAATGTCCTCCTTCTTCAGGGCAACATCGGCAAGCCCGGGGCCGGAGTCTGCCCCGTCCGCGGACATTCCAATGTCCAGGGTGACCGCACCATGGGCATTTTCGAGCAAATGCCGGAGAAGTTCCACGACAGGCTGGACCAGGAGTTCCAGTTCCTCTCGCCCCGGTCCCATGGCTACGATACCGTCGCGGCCATCCGGGCGATGCGGGACGGCAAGGTCCGGGTTTTCGTCGGGATGGGCGGCAACTTTGTACGGGCGGCCCCCGACTCTGAAACCACGGAGCAATCCCTGGCCAACACTCGTCTTACGGTCCAGATCTCCACCAAATTGAACCATTCACACCTAGCAACAGGGCGGCGCGCCCTGATCCTTCCCACGCTCGGACGCACCGAGAAGGACACACAGCGTACAGGCGACCAAAGGGTAACCGTGGAGGACTCCATGAGTGCCGTCCACGCGTCCCGTGGACGCCTCAAGCCCGCAAGTGAGCACTTGATGTCCGAAGTGGCAATCGTCTGCAACCTGGCCCACCGGCTCTTCACGGACAGCGACGGCCACCTCCTGCCCAACACGCCCAAGGCCGCCTGGCTCGCGCTCAGGGACGACTATTCACTGATCAGGAAACACATCGAAGCGGTACTCGACGGATTCGAAAATTTTGAGGAGAAGATCCAGAACCCGGGAGGCTTCGTTCTCCCCCACCGGCCCCGGGATGCCAGGGAATTCGACACCGCTTCCGGCAAGGCCCACTTCACGGCGAACGACTTGGAGTACCTCCGCGTCCCGGAAGGCCGCCTCATCCTCCAGACGCTGCGCTCCCACGACCAGTACAACACCACTATCTACGGCAAGGACGACCGCTACCGTGGCATTCACGGCGGTCGCAGAGTGGTCCTCGTGAACGAATCCGATGTGGCCGAACTTGGTTTCGAGAACGGCGACATGGTTCACCTGGTGTCCGAATTCCGGGGCACCGAGCGACGGGCCGAGAATTTCCGCATCGTTTCCTATTCGACGCCAAAGGGCTGCGCCGCCGCCTACTACCCGGAGACCAACGTCCTCGTGCCGCTGGACTCGGTAGCCGACGTCAGCGGCACCCCGACGTCAAAGTCAGTCATTGTCCGCCTCGAGCCGGCAGGCGCAGGCAGCCATGAGTGACAGCCGGGGCGCGGTTGCGGTGTCCTCCCCAGGGGTTGATCGTCCGCGGGTGGAACGGGCCGTCCGGGAATTCCTCCTGGCCGTTGGCGAAGACCCGGACAGGCCCGGCCTGGTTGAGACCCCCGCGCGCGTCGCCCGCGCTACGGCGGAAATGTACGGCGGCCTCCACGAAGACCCCCTCTCCGTGCTGGACAAGACGTTTGACCTTGGCCATGAAGAACTCGTCATCGTCAAGGACATACCCTTCTACTCGACCTGCGAGCATCATCTGGTCCCGTTCCACGGCCTTGCCCACGTCGGATACATCCCCTCCCCGGATGGATTCGTCACGGGGCTGAGCAAACTTGCCCGGCTGGTGGACATCTTCGCTCGAAGGGCCCAAGTTCAGGAGCGGCTCACGACGCAGGTCGTTGATGCCCTGGTCACTTCGCTTCGACCCCTCGGCGCGATCGTCGTCGTCGAGTGTGAACATCTGTGCATGTCTATGCGCGGGGTCAGAAAACCAGGGGCAAAGACCATCACCTCCGCGGTGCGGGGCGAGCTCCGGCTGCCGGCCGCGCGCGCAGAAGCACTAAGCCTGATACTCGGCCGCTGAAAAACCTCTGGACACGACCGTTCGGCTGACGTAACATATTTCTGATATATCTTTAATGCTAGATCGACATATCAGCGTAGCCCTTGAACCGGGCTTGAGAAATCGCGTTGCCCGTAAGCGGTGCTTCGGTGGCCTGAATGCCTGGGGAGGTAAGCGCCGAAGCACCGCTTACGGGCAACGGGCAAGCCGTTGGCAACTGTTTCAGCGAACGTCCAACCACTGAATCAAAACACCATGAAATGGCCCTTAGGAGTGTCCATGTCAGGAAACAGAGCAGTCGCATACAAGGAACCTGGCGTAGTCGAGATCATTGACACCGACTACCCGACGTTCGAGCTCAAGGACGGCCCCGGCGTCAACCCCGCCAACGTCGGCCGGAAGGTGCCCCACGGAGCGATCCTGCGCACCGTGACCACAAACATCTGCGGCTCCGACCAGCACATGGTGCGCGGCCGCACCACCGCACCGCGGGACCTGGTCCTCGGGCACGAGATCACCGGCGAAGTGGTGGAAGTTGGCCCGGATGTGGAATTCATCAAGGTCGGCGACATCGTATCGGTGCCTTTCAACATCTCCTGCGGCCGTTGCCGGAACTGCAAGGAACGCAAGACCGGCATCTGCCTGAACGTCAACCCCGACCGGCCAGGCAGCGCCTACGGCTACGTCGACATGGGCGGATGGGTCGGCGGGCAGGCCGAATATGTTCTGGTGCCGTATGCGGACTGGAACTTGCTGAAGTTCCCGGACCGGGACCAGGCCTTGGAGAAGATCATGGACTTGACCATGCTCTCGGACATTTTCCCCACCGGCTTCCACGGAGCAGTCACGGCCGGGGTCGATGTCGGCTCTACCGTTTACATTGCAGGCGCAGGTCCGGTCGGCCTGGCGGCGGCCGCCGGCGCGCAACTGCTCGGCGCAGCCGTCGTCATTGTCGGTGACATCAACGAAGACCGCCTCGTCCAGGCCAGGTCATTCGGTTGCGAAACCGTCAATGTCTCCAAGGGTGATCCCAAGGATCAAATCGAGCAGATCCTCGGCGTGCCCGCAGTGGACTGCGGCGTGGACGCCGTCGGATTCGAAGCCCGCGGACACGGCAAGGACGCGTCGCACGAAGCGCCGGCCACCGTGCTGAATTCCCTCATGGACATCACAGCGGCTGGAGGCGCCCTGGGCATCCCCGGCCTGTACGTCACCGGCGATCCAGGTGGAATCGACGAGGCTGCCCAGCACGGTTCCCTCTCGCTCTCCCTAGGCACGGGATGGGCCAAATCCCTGTCCTTCACCACCGGCCAGTGCCCCGTGATGAAGTACAACCGGCAACTGATGATGGCGATCCTGCATGACAAAGTCCACATCGCGAAAGCCGTCAACGCCAAGGCCATCGCGTTGGAGGACGCTCCCCGCGGGTACGCCGAGTTCGATGCGGGAGCCGCCACGAAGTACGTACTGAACCCGAACGGCTACGTCAAGGCCTAGCCGCCACGACTACGAGCCGGACCTAATCTGGCTCGCTCGCTCCCGGATGGGACGGCGATAAGGCCCAACAAGGGGTGCTTTATCGCCGTCCCGGGGAACAACACCTCATTCGGGGAAGCCTTCAGATAAGGGGGCAAGCCTTGCCTGCTCACGATTTAACCGATTGCGGCGGTCAACCGCGTCAGCCTTCGGACCCACCGGCCACTCGAAAGTCCGCAACGAGCTGGTCTGAGGCCCGCCAATTGGCATTCGATTGCGCCGCCCGCATCCCGGCGGCGCCCATGCCCCTCGCGGAAACCATTGGACGCACCCTCGCCCAAACGGTCACGACCCGGCAAGACCTCCCGCACTACGCATCGTCAGCCATGGACGGCTGGGCGGTCAGCGGCAGCGGCCCC
The DNA here is from genome assembly GCF_030209755.1 of Arthrobacter sp. efr-133-TYG-118. Taxonomy (GTDB): domain Bacteria; phylum Actinomycetota; class Actinomycetes; order Actinomycetales; family Micrococcaceae; genus Arthrobacter. The sequence goes on from NZ_JARVRH010000009.1 coordinate 194,892, forward strand.
TGGGTCTTGGGCAAGCCGGGCCAACCGCTGGCACCGCACCATGCCAGCCTCATCGCCACCGGCGGACTGGTGCCTCTCGGTGCCGACGCCGTACTTCGCCGCGAAAGTGGCCGGATCGCCGAAGACATAGCGGGGCGGCCCATGCTGACCCTCGGCTCCGAAGCGAGGCCCGGCGAACCGCGAAGCGGCCAGCATATCCGCAAGGCAGGCGAAGAAGCCGCTGCAGGCGAAGTACTGATCCCCGCGGGCACCGTGCTCAATCCCGCGCATATCGCCCTTGCCGCGGTCGCCGGCCACGACGAGCTTCACGTGTTTGGCAAGCCGCGAGTCACGATCCTGCTGACGGGCTCCGAAGTGGCCACCTCCGGGATGCCCGCGCCGGGACAGGTAAGGGACGCCTTCGGCCCGCAGTTGGGCACGGTCCTTGCAATGCTGGGAGGCGTCCCGGGGGGACAGCGAAGAATCGGGGACTCATATCAGGAGTGGCTCACCACCCTCAGCGATACGGGCACAGACCCGGCTGAGCGGCCCGACGTCGTTATCACCACAGGCGGAACCGGCCGCTCCGGGACGGATCACTTCCGCAACGCCATAGCCGCGCTAGGCGGGCGGCTGCTGCTGGACGGCATCGCCATGCGTCCCGGACATCCCGCGGTACTGGCCGAACTGCCGGACGGGCGCTTCGTCATCGGACTGCCAGGAAACCCGCTGGCCGCCATGATGGCTCTGATTACCATTGGGGCGCCCCTGATCGCGGCACTAGGACACCGTCCGCTCGCCAACCTCAGCCGAGTAACCTCCGCTACCGCGATTGACCCTGATCCGGGACGCACCCGCCTCATGCCCTTCCGCCTTGACAACGGGCTGGCATCCCCCGCCCATCACACTGGCCCGGGAATGATGAGGGGCCTCGCCTGGGCCGATGGTGTCCTGGCTGTGCCTCCACGCGGCGCCCAGCCAGGGGACCTCGTTCCCGCGTTGCCGCTTCCGTGGACCCAAACCCTGACCGCCGCCGTGTGCGGTGGATCCAATGGCTAAGCCCGGCGGGAAGCCACCTGTTTAATGCCCCTACGGTTCCGGTCTAGGATTTAGAGAAACAAGAGGGAGGTTTCAGCCTCTTGTTTCGCCGCAGAAAGACGTAGGTATGGCTCATGGCCACAATTGACTTTGACTCCGAAAAAGGCGGAAACGGGCAGCCCGGTGGTGTGCAATCTGTTGACCGCGCCCTCCAGATCCTCGAAATCCTTTCCCGTGACGGACACGCGGGTGTGAGTGAAATCGCCGAGGAAATTGGCATCCACAAATCCTCGGTCTCTCGACTGCTGGGCTCATTGGTGAGCAGGGAGATGGTCCACCAGAACAGCGATCGGGGAAAGTACCAGCTGGGATTCGGCATCCTGCGGCTGGCCAGCTCGATTCCCGGCCGGCTCAGCTTGGTCCGCGAGGCCCGGCCCGTGTTGGAGAGCCTTGCGGAGGAGTTCAAGGAGACGGTGAACCTTGCTGTCCTGCGCTCGAACTATGCCGTTAACGTGGATCAGGCCATGGGACCGTCTTCGTTGGCCACCTATGACTGGGTGGGCGGTTTGACGCCGCTCCACGCAACCTCGAGTGGCAAGGTTTTGTTGGCAGCACTGTCGGCCGACGAACGGGACCGCATCCTGAAGGAGGCAGGATTTCATGCCAGGACTCCCCGCACGATCACCAATCGGGAAGACTTGGAGAAGCAGCTGATCGATGTTGCCCACGACGGATACGCAGAGACACGTGAGGAACTCGAAATCGGCCTGAACGCGATTGCGGTCCCGGTGTACAACCACTTGGGAGCCGTCATTGGAGCCGTAAGCATCTCCGGACCCGCGTTCCGGTTTGACCCGCAAAAGATCCCCGGCCTTATTGATGCCCTGCGTCAGGCCGGAATCCGGATCAGCGTGCAAATGGGCTACACACACCGGTGACCCCGGGCCCTGGAGGCACGGGGTCACCGGTAATGGTCAGAGCTCAGGAGGACGAAATGACGTCTCCGACTTTTTCCTGGATCCAGTCGTGGAAGGCGCTGATATGGTGCTCACTAGGAACGAGCACGCCGCCCTTGGCGTAGATCTTGGAGCCCATGGCCGGCTGGCACCGTTCGCAGGCGTCGAAGTCCTGCTGGTTGACGCGGTGGAAAAGCTCTACAGAAGCGCTCACGTCCTTGCCGGATTCCACGACGCTGGGCAGGTACAGCCAATCGCATTCGACGATGGTGTGGTCCGCGGCCAGCGGGAACATGCGATGGATGATGACGTGGTCCGGGACCAGGTTCACGAACACCGTGGGCTTGATGGTGATGGCGTAGTACCGCCGGTCCTGTTCCTCGCTTACGCCGGGGATGTGGTCCAGGCCCTCGGAACCGTCGATCGTGAAGCCCTTGATGTCCTCACCGAACTCGGCGCCGTGGCCCACGAAGTACTGGGCTGCCAGGCCATCGGCGAACTCGGGCAGGACTTCGGTGAGTTCGGGGTGGATGGTGGCGCAGTGGTAGCACTCCATGAAGTTCTCGATGATGAGCTTCCAGTTGGCCTTCACGTCGTACTTGATGCGGCGGCCGACGCTGAGGTTGGCGACGTCATAGCCGTCGATGGCGTGAACATCGCCCAAGCGTTCCTCGATCGCCCCCATGACGTCTTCCTCGAACGACGGCGGCTCATCCGCGAGGCATACCCAGACGTAGCCCAGGTACTCACGGATGGGCACCTTGACTAAGCCGTATTCGTCACGGTCGATGTCCGGCATTTTGGTGAGGTTGGGGGCGGCGATGAGCTTTCCCTCGAAGTCATAGGTCCAGGCGTGGTACGGGCACTGGAAGTTGCGGGCGGCTTCGCCCTGCTCTTCCATGCACAGCTTCACGCCGCGGTGCCGGCAGATGTTGTAGAACGCGCGGATCTCCCCCTTGCGGGTGCGGGATATGAGTACGCTCTCCCGTCCGACCTGCACAGTACGCCAGGCACCGGGTTTGTCCAGATCAGCCGATCGGATGGCACAGAACCACATCTGCTCAAAAATGCGCTCCTGCTCGGCGCGGAATATGGCCTCGTCCACGTACGTGGAGCCCGGCAGGGTCGGGATCAGGCTCGGGGTTGTTACCTCAGTGGTCAACGTTCCTCCTAAGAAGCACCAGGAAGTGCGTACAAAAAGCGGTTGTGAAATGCAGGACGGCTGGGCGATTACGGTACAACCGCAACGAGCCCGGTTGATTCAGGCTTGCTGGCCGGAACTGCGATAGCGCGGCGCCATTTAGTGAACAACCTCGGCTGGTTCATGCCAAGAACCGCAACCGGGGTCTCGCCCCGGTAGTACACCGCCAAAAAGCTGTGGTCTTCGGTGTCCCCGGCCTCGATCTCCAGCCGGTCGTGCCCGATAGCGTGCCCGGCGAACTGGATTTTGACAGCTTGCTGGTCCGACCAGAAATATGGCGGCTTGAGCGGTTGCTGCGGCGCGTTTTCGTCGAGCAGCGCCTGAACGGCGAGGGCAGCGCGCTCCAGGGCTCCTGTCCAGTGTTCGATCCGGCGGTGCGCTCCAATAGTGTCGTCGAACCACGCGGCGCAGTCTCCGACAGCGACGATCCCGGGGGCGTTGGTCCGGCCCATGGAGTCGCAAAGCACGCCTCCCCCTAGCTGTACGCCCGAGCCTTCCAGCCATTCAATGTTCGGTTCGGCGCCGATGCCCACGACCACGACATCCGTGGCCAGCCGACGCCCATCGGCAAGGCGGATTCCCTTGATGTTGTCTTCTTCGCTGTAAAACTCTTCGATGGCCGCCCCTGAAATCAGGTCCACGCCGTTGGCCACATGAAGCTTGCCAACAACGGCTCCCATATCCTGCCCAAGCTGCGCGGTGAACGGTACGGGGGTGTTGTTGATAATGGTGACATCCATGCCGCGGGATGCGGCCGCGGAGGCGACTTCAGCGCCGATAAAGCCGGCGCCAACGACTGTCATCCGTGCCCCGGCCACCAACTTCGGGGCCAGTCTCTGGGCGTCTGCCACTGTCCTTAAATAGAAGACGTTGGCCATGCCTGCCAGGACCGGGAGCCGCCTGGCCCGGGCTCCCGTGGCGATGACGATCCCATCAGCGGTGACGCTCTGTCCATCTTTGAGCCGGATGGTGCGCGTTGCCGCGTCCAGACTTATGGCACCTCCCCCAAGTATCCATTCCGCATCCAGTCCGTCGTCATCCGACTCCAGGGACAGGTCCTCGGCAGTGATGGACCCCAGGAGGAAGTCCTTGGACAGGGGCGGCCTGTCATAAGGACGGTGATGTTCATCGCCTATGATGACGAGTCGACCTGCGAAGCCTTGAGCGCGGGCAGCCCGGGCGGCCGAAAGGCCCGCCAAGGAGGCTCCCACGATCGCAAGCGTGTCCATGCCACTCACTTTTGATCACTCACTTCGATCGCCTCAGTTGTTCTAGATCATTCGCACTAATTCGCTCAGTACGCAACTGTAATCGTTATACGCAACAGCGTGACTCATGACACTTTTCATGTCAAGAGGAGCGGGGTTACAAAGTCCCTTGACACCGGGTGTGAGCTGGCGCACGCTGTTGCTTATTACGAACACTGTTGATTGTGGCGGAACGCGGCCTGCCCGCTTGGTAACCATGCCTAGGAGCCACACGTGACAGCCAAGCACTGCAGATGCATCATCAATAGAGGGGGCAGCGACAGCGGAAAGAGCAGAGCATCATGAGTACGCACACCGCGACAGAAAAGACCCTCGGTTCCGACGTGACGGAGGCCGCGCTCAAGATCGATGGACTGTGGAAGATCTTCGGCCAGAAGTCTGACGAGATCATCGGCACCCCGGACGAGCACCTCTCGCGCAAGGAGCTCCAAAGCAAGACCGGCTGCGTCGCAGCCGTCAAAAACGTCTCGTTTGAGGTGGCCCCGGGGGAGGTCTTCGTGGTGATGGGCCTCTCCGGATCCGGTAAATCGACGCTCGTACGCCTGCTCACCCGGCTGATCGAGCCGACGGCGGGAAGCGTCACGATCGGCGGGGAGGACGTCATCCGCGCGAGCAAGGCCCGCCTCCGGGCGATGCGCCGGAACCACATGGCGATGGTGTTCCAGCAGTTCGGCCTTCTCCCGCACCGCAAGGTGATCGACAACGTCGCCTACGGCCTCGAAGTCCGTGGCGAGGGCAAGTCCCAGCGCCGCGCCCGAGCCCAGGACATGGTCGACCTCGTCGGCCTGACCGGGTACGAGAATTCGTTCCCCGACCAGCTCTCGGGCGGCATGCAGCAGCGCGTCGGCCTTGCCCGGGCACTCGCCGTTGACCCGCAGGTCCTGCTCTTCGACGAACCGTTTTCCGCCCTTGACCCGCTGATCCGCCGCGACATGCAGAACGAGGTCTGCCGTCTGCACGAGGAGGTGGGGAAGACGATGGTCTTCATCACCCACGACCTCCAGGAGGCCCTCAAACTCGGTGACCGAATCCTTATCATGCGCGATGGCGAAGTCGTCCAGATCGGCACCCCCGCCGACATCGTAGCCAACCCCGCTGACGACTACGTGCGCGACTTCGTCTCGGATGTCCCTCGCTCGCACGTGCTCACGCTGCGCTATGTGGTGCGACCCCCGCGCGATGGCGAGGCCCTCGACGGGCCGGTGATGCAGGCCGACCGCATCGTGCGTGAAGCCGCCCGGCAGGTCCTCCACTCGGAGCTCCCAGTGAGGGTTTACGACGGCGAGAAGTTCCTCGGCATCGTCGACGATGAGGATATCCTCCGGGTCGTCGTCGCCGAAGAGCCATCCTCAACTTCCCACCAAGGCGGCGCCTCGTGAGCATCGCCACAGAGCGGGCCGACCGTCGACGGCGGGCTGGAGGCGAGCGTCCCGACTCACCTGGAGGACGAACCCCCGCCACCCCGTCCGCAGGCCCTGGTGGGCCTCCTGTCCTTGGATTCTGCCGACGTCATTGGCGCCCAGTCTCGCTTGTGGGCATCGTCGTCGCCTGGCTCGTACTCTGGGCCACGCTCAAGGGTCTGGACACCCTCGAGCTTGGCGGGGCAGATAAGACGGACTTCCAACTCTGGCTGAACAGCGTCCGGGACACGTTTGACACCGCCCGCACCAACTCCTTCGTGTTCCAGCACATCGTCCAGCCGATCACGGACGGAGTCAACGGGCTCGTTACCTCTCTCCAAGGCATCTTCAGCCAGGCCTCGGCTGGACGTCCGGTGCCGGAGATCGGCTGGCTCGGCGTCGTCGCGCTGCTCGCCTGGCTTGCCCTGGCGTTCGCCGGCGTGCGCTCGATGCTCCTCGTCGGCGCGTGCGTGTTGCTCTTCGGGTTCTTCGGTTACTGGGCACAGAGCATCGACACGCTCATCGTGACGTTCTTTGCAGTCGGCATCTGTACCGTCGTGGGACTCCCGCTAGGCATTGTCATGGCCCGAAGCCGCCGAGTCTCCGCCGCGGTCTCACCCGTGCTTGACCTCATGCAGACCCTGCCGTCGTTCGCCTACCTTGCTCCGCTCGCACTGATCTTCGGCATCGGCCCGGCCGCCGCGATTGTCACGACGATCATCTACTCGCTCCCGCCGCTCGTGCGCATCACGGAGCACGGCATCCGGGGGGTCTCACCGGCTACTCTCGAGGCCGTCACGTCCATGGGCAGCACGCCCTGGCAGGCCCTCGTAAAGGTGCAACTTCCCATGGCCCGGCGCACGATCGTGGTCGGCATCAACCAGTGCACGATGGCAGCGCTCTCGATGGCCACCATAGCCGCGCTCATCAACGGCCCGGGCCTGGGCACCCCGGTGCTCCAGGCGCTCCAGTCGCTCGACGTCGGCTCGGCGTTTGTCTCCGGCCTTGCCATCGTGCTCATGGCGATCATGCTCGACCGCACGACGACGAGAGCCTCCGAACGCTCAGGCATCGAAGCCCGCATACAGCGCGGGTCCGGAGCCGGCCGGGCCGGCGCCCTCAGGGGCCCGCGGCTGCGCCGAACCAGCGTCGTCGCAGGCGCTGTCGTGGCCGCCGTGGCCATCTACCTCTCGCACAACTATCTTGCACTCGCGAAGTTCCCGGCTTCGCCCGACCTCGGCACCCCACTGGCAAAGGCCGTTTCTGCCGCCGCCGACTGGACCGTCGGCACGTTCTCGGGCTTCACGGAATGGCTTAAGAACACCGTCACGGCGCTTCTCGTCGACCCACTCCAGTCGGTGCTGGCACAGCCGCCGTGGTGGGCCATGGCGCTCGTGCTGCTCGGAATCGCGTTCGTGCTCGCCGGCCGTCGGGCCGTTATAGTCACGATCGTGTGCGAGGCCGTAATCCTCGGAACCGGGCTTTGGAACGAGAGCATGAAGACGCTCGCCACCACGCTCGTAGCCGCGTTCGTCGTGGTCTTCGTCGCCGTCTGCCTGGGCGTCTGGATGGGGCGGAGCAAGCCCGCCGACTCAGTCATCCGACCCGTGCTCGACGCCTTCCAGACCATCCCGTCCTTCGTGTACCTCGTACCTGCCCTCGCTCTCTTCGGTCCCACACGATTCACGGCGATCGTCGCCGCATTCGCGTACGGTGTGCCCATCGCCACGAAGCTAGTCGCCGACGGGATCCGAGGTGTCTCCCCGGTTGCCGTCGAGGCGGCGGAATCGCTCGGGACAACGTCGTGGCAGATGGTCGCGAAGGTCCAGCTCCCCATGGCCCGCGCGGCAGTAGTCCTCGCCGCCAACCAGGGCCTGCTCTACGTCCTGTCCATGGTCGTCGTCGGCGGACTCGTCGGCGGCGGAGGACTCGGCTATCTCGTGGTCGCCGGATTCTCCCAAAGCCAGCTCTTCGGAAAGGGTCTTGCCGCCGGCATCGCCATCACCGCACTCGGAGTCATGCTCGACCGCATCACCCAACACGCCGCTGCGCGCTTCGGCAGCACCCGATAGAGGAAAAACCGTGAAGAAATCACTGAGGGGCCTTGCTCCAAAGACGAGGAAGAGAGCGTCTGCCGCAATTGTCCTCACTGCGGTCCTCGCGCTCACGGCCTGCGCCGGGGATATTCCTAGCGCAACCCAGCCAAGCGGAAAGAGTGCATGCGGCGCATTCAACGTCGCCGTAAACCCTTGGGTCGGCTACGAGGCGGACGCCTACGTCGTAGGCACCGTTGCCAAGGAAAAGCTCGGCTGCACCGTAAACTACAAGACCCTCAAGGAAGAGGTGTCCTGGCAGGGCTTCGGCAGCGGCGAGGTGGACACCGTCCTTGAGAACTGGGGCCACCCCGAGCTCGCGGACAAGTACATCAAGCAGCAAAAGACTGCGGTCGACGCCGGGCCGACCGGTAATACCGGCGTGATCGGCTGGTACGTGCCGCCGTGGATGGCCAAGCAGTACCCGGACATCACGGACTCCAAGAACCTCAACAAGTACGCTGACTTGTTCAAGACCTCCGAGTCCGGAGGACAGGGCCAACTCCTCGACGGCGACCCCTCCTTTGTCACCAACGACGCAGCCCTCGTGAAGAACCTTGGCCTCAACTTCAAGGTTGTGTACGCAGGCAGCGAACCGGCGCTCATCCAGGCCTTCCGGCAAGCCGAGCAGAGCAAGACCCCGCTGATCGGCTACTTCTACGAGCCTCAATGGTTCATGGCAGAGGTCCCGCTCGTCAAAGTCAACCTCCCGGCCTACACGCCTGGCTGCGACGCCGATGCGGCCAAGGTCGCTTGCGACTACCCGAAGTACGACCTCAACAAGGTCGTCTCCACCAAGTTCGCCACCTCCGGCAGCCCCGCGTATTCCCTCGTCAAAGAATTCACGTGGACGAATCAGGACCAGAACACAGTTGCCGAGTACATCGCCAAGGACAACATGAGCCCGGATACCGCCGCCCAGAAGTGGATCGACGCGAACTCAGACAAGGTTGCCGTCTGGCTCAAGTAGACCCGTAGTCATCGTTGTTGCCGTCGGGTCGGCAGTGGTTGAAGAACACCCCGATATTTCTTCTTTGCGCAACAAAAAGCACGATAAGCACCAGCTTGGGGCGCGGTGTGTATACCGTCATGCGTTGGCCGGGCCGCGAAAAGTCCTTGACAATCACTGTGATCTGACGCACTCTGTTGCTTATGGCGAATTCTGTTGTTTCATGCGGAACGATCAAGAATTGGCGCCCTACAGGTATTTGCGAATCCCTTCCTAAGGGCCACATATGAGCCAATTGCAACATTGAGCAAAAGGAACAACTATGACCCAGCAACCGAAGCTCCTCAGACACAGGCGGCTAGAGGTGTCAGACGTCAACGTCGTCAACCAGCCGATGCTCAAGAAGGCACTCGGCGGCACGATTGTCGGCAACACCATGGAATGGTACGACGTCGGCGTGTTCGGCTACCTGATAACCACCATGGGCCCCGTCTTCCTCCCGGAAGCTGACAGGTCCGTCCAAACCCTGTTCCTGCTCGGCACCTTCGCCGCAACATTCATCGCCCGCCCGCTGGGCGGTGTCATCTTCGGTTGGCTCGGCGACAAGATAGGCCGCCAGAAGGTGCTGGCAGCGACGCTCCTGCTGATGGCGGCAAGCACCTTCGCCGTCGGGCTCCTTCCCGGATACGCCCAGATCGGCGTATGGGCCGCCGCCCTGTTGGTGATCCTGAAACTCGTCCAAGGCTTTTCCACCGGCGGCGAGTACGCAGGCGCCACTACCTTCGTCTGCGAATATGCCCCCGACAAGCGGCGCGGCTTCTTCGCTAGCTTCCTGGACATGGGCTCGTATCTCGGCTTCGCGTTGGGAGCTGCAATCGTGTCCGTGCTGCAACTGTCTCTGGGCCAAGCGGCCATGGAGGAATGGGGCTGGAGGCTGCCCTTCCTGATCGCCGGGCCGCTCGGTGCGATCGCCGTCTACTTCCGGAACAAGATCGAGGAATCCCCCCAGTTCCAGGCAACCCTCGACGCCCAGCAAGCACATTCTGCAGATGCTGCCGCAGCCGACAAAACCGTGGCCAACGGACCCCTGCCCATCATCAAGGCTTACTGGCGTCAAATTATCCTTGCCATGATCCTCGCCGCTGCTGCCAACACAGTAGGTTATGTCTTGACGTCCTACATGCCGACGTACCTGACCGAATCCAAAGGCTACGACCCCATCCACGGCACGTTGCTAACCATCCCCGTGATGGTGATCATGGCAGGCTGCATCCCGCTGACCGGGAAACTATCCGACCGCATCGGCCGCCGCCCCGTCCTCTGGATCGGTGCCGGAAGCACCATCGTGTTCGCTGTCCCGGCATTCCTGCTGATCGGCGTCGGCAACGTCTGGTCCACGCTGGCTGGCCTTGCCCTTGTCGCCTTCCCTGTGACGTTCTATGTCGCCAACCTCGCATCGGCGCTCCCCGCGCAGTTCCCGACGTCGGGCCGCTATACCAGCATGGGCATTGCCTACAACTTCTCCATGGCGCTCTTCGGCGGCACAACGCCATTCATCGTCCAAGGCCTGATCGAGGCTACGCACAATGACATGGCCCCGGCCTACTACCTCATGGGCACTTCCATCGTCGGTGCAATCGGCATCTCTTTCCTACGAGAATCCGCCCGGCGGCCGCTGCCCGGCTCCATGCCGAGCGTTGATACTGAGGACGAGGCCCGTGAGCTGGTGGCTACCCAGGACAACAACCCGCTGATCGACCTGGATGGAATGCCATTCCTGGAGGATCTGGCATTCGAAAATGCGGCCAGACCTTCACTGCGATGATTCCCCGAAGACCGGACTAATGCCCCGGAGCTCGGCTGACGGTGTGAGTTCTCCGATCGGCTGACCAGGCCGGACCGCACGCACGGTCCGGCCTGGTCAGCGCCCACCCCCAGTCAGACTGCCCCCAAAAGAAAGAAACCAAAATGAATGATTCCCAGCCACAGGAAAACGTACTTCGTATCTCAGGTGCTGGCAGCGATCCGATAGTCGTCAACTTCGAAGCTTCCGAATCCGTCACGGTCCGGCTACAAATCGACGCCACGTGCAACTGCCAAGACGACGGTCGTGCCGCCAATCGCCCGGGTTCCTACGTCTACAGTGATCCGGCGGGCCGAAAGAAGCCAAGCAACACTATCGAAGCTCCATCGTGGCCTGAAAACATGAGTGTCTAGCTGGACATGCCCCGGTCAGCAGTTGAGGCAGGGCTTGCTGCCCGTGGCGGGAGCGATGGTCACTGCAGCGGTAGCAACAGTCTCGGGCATCTGACCGGCCAGTGCGCCGCGAACGGTCGCGAAGGAGTGGGCAGGCAGGCGAAGTACCAACTGGCCGTCGCGTTCCTTCACGGCCAGCGGACGGGGTGCGACGGCGTAGGGGTGCGCCGGCGCGTTGAACGCTGCGACGCTGTCACCACCGAGCACCAGGGCCTCCACCTGCTCCAGCCGGCCGCCGCGCAGATCCAAGACCACCTCGCTCTCATCCTCCAGCCCAAGATTGGCCACTGAGATGAGCACCTGGCCGTCCTTGGTGCTGGCAGACGCAGTAAATGTCGGGAACTGGGCACCATCCAGCTCATGCGGGGCGCCGGAGTCCACGTGCGTGTGCAGCACCGCGGCGTCCTGGTGACCGGCGTTCATGGCGAAGACGTGGAAGGTGGGGGTCTTGACCAAGGCGCCGCTCTCCGGGTCGGTGAGCAGCATGGCCTGAACGACGTTGACGGTTTGGGCGATGTTGGCCATGACCAGGCGGTCCGCGTGGCGGTGGAAGGAGTCAAAGTGGATGGCCGCCACCAGGGCGTCCCGCATGGTGTTCTGCTGATACAGGAAGCCGGGGTTGGTGCCGGGCTCCACGTCCCACCACGTACCCCACTCATCCAGGACCAGACCCACTGCTTTGTGCGGGTCGTAGACGTCCATCATGGTGGAGTGGGCACTCAGCAGGGTCTCGATCTGCTGGGCTGCCTTGACGGTCTTCCAGTACTCTTCCTCGCTGAATTCGGTGGCAGAGCCCTTCGCGTCCCAGTGGCCGGACATTGTGTAGTAGTGCAGGGAAATCCCTTGGTATGGGAACGCCTTGCGGTCCACACCGCCCTTGTCATGCAGCGCCTCCATCAGGGCCTTGGTCCAGGCCACGTCATCGGCGTTGGCACCGGCTGCGATCCGGTACACCTCGTTTCCATTGTGGGAACGGACGAACGTGCTGTACTGCCGGGCCACATCTGCATACGCCTCCGCGCGGAAGTGGCCACCACACCCCCAGGGCTCGTTGCCGATGCCGAAGAAAGGGACCTTCCAGGGCTCGTCCTGGCCGTTCTGCCGTCGGAGGGCGGCCATGGGTGAGTCATCGGCGCGGGTGAGGTATTCGATCCACTCGCTCATCTCCTGGACTGTGCCGGAACCCACATTGCCGTTGACGTAAGCGTCCGCGCCGAGCATTTCGCAGAGGTCCATGAACTCATGAGTACCGAAGGAGTTATCCTCAACAACGTCGCCCCAATGGGAATTGACCATGCGCGGGCGGTGCTCGCGGGGGCCGACGCCCATCCTGGTGAGCAAGCGTAATCGCGGCGTTTTCGTGCTGGAGCTTTCAACCGGAGACATCAAAGAGATCTACGCCGTACGCGAGGCAGTGGAACTGGCCGCCGCCAACACCCTCCTCGACTCTGGTCCCGACCAGATCACGGACACCTGCCGAGAGCTCAAGGGCATCATCAAGAGCATGGCGAAGCAGGTTGCGGCGTCGGACTGGCAGGCGATCGCCAGGCTCGACATGCAATTCCACACCGCTTTCGTTTCAGGCACGGGGAACACGCGACTGATCCGGATTTACGAGACACTCGCAGCGGAATCCCGCATGTGCATCCTCAGCCTGGAAGTCGCGTATCCCCGCATTGATGTGCTGGTACAGGAACACCAAAACATCCTGGACCTTCTTGAGGCGCGCGACCAGAGCGGACTTCAACAAGCCATAAAGCGGCACATGCAGAAAGCCGTCGAGGACCTCACTTCGACACGGCACCCAAGTGGTGTTACGGCGTAGATTTCGCTGGCTCCATGCGTACTACGGGCCCAGTTCACGCGAACTGGGCCCGTAGTTTTGTGGCCCGGCTGCCTATTCATTCCCGGCGGGCACTGGCAGCTCGACGACGGGTTGCAGCCAGGCGTTGTGGTTGCGGACGTGACGGTCTGAGGGACGCACATACCGGTAGCTTCCATTGTCGGGAGCGAGGCGCAGGCCTTCGTTGGCCAGTGCGTCTTCGATGGCCAGGATGCTTCCGGCTCCGATGCCGGCGACGTCTTCCCTCAGGTTCTTGGCTGAGAGGGCGATCAACTGGCCCACCGTCTGCACGCCTGACCTCAGCAGCGCGTTCACAGTCATCCTGGGAAGCTTGATTTCCCTCAGGGATAGGTTTCTTTTCATCTATCCGCCGGTCCTTTCTCCGGCAAAGTTTGCGCGTCCGCGCGGGAGCGGCGAATGTGCGTGGACGCAGGCTCAGGGACCGTGCCGGCGGCTATTGAATCGCTTGGAGCCAGGTCAGTTCCGAGCCGTCGCCCTCGATGAGGCCCGCGAGTTCTTCGTTGAACTTCCGTCCGTAGTCGGCGCCGATGTGCGCCTCGAAGGCGGCCTGGTCGCGGTAGACCTCGAAGACGAAGTACTCGTTGGGCCGGGATTCCCTGGTGTAGGGCCAGAAGACCACGTTTCCCGGCTCGGCACGGACGTGTTCGGTGAGCTCGCGCATCATTTCCGCGACCCTGGCTTCGCATCCGGGCTTGACCGTGAATTCTGCATACAACGTTTTAGTCATGGTGGGTTCCTTCTTTCAGACGAAATTGTTTGAGTGGTCAGTTGCGTCAGTCAAATGGTGGGAGTTCGCCCGAGCCGCGCACTATCAGCTCCGAGGGGACAACCCAGGTACCGGGCAGACTTTGGTCACCGTCGATCCTGGCCAGGATCCGTTCGGCGGCGAGTTTTCCGATGCGTTCGGGGTGTTGAGCGATGAGAGTGATGCCCGGTTCCATCATGTCCGCAAGGGCGAAGTCGTCGAAACCGACCAGAGCCACCTTGTTGCTCGCGCCCGCTTCCTTCAGTGCCCGCATGGCGCCGAAGGTGACCAGGTTCTGGCTGGAAAAGATGGCGGTGGGCGGATTCCGGGAGGCGAGCAGTTCGTGTGTTGCCAGGCGGGCCGCCTCCTCATCGTGAAGGCCCTCGATGGCAGGGACCGCGGACACAGGGATCCCGGAGCGGCCGAGTTCCTCCAGGAACCCCCTGCGTCGCTCCCGCGCGGTCTGGATGTCGGTCCGGTCTCCCAGGTATGCCAGCCTCGTATGGCCGTGGCTGAGCAGGTGGGCGGCCGCCCGCGCTCCGCCGGTGGCGTTGTCGCTCACGACGGCGTCCGCGTCGAGCCCATTTGGTTCCCGGTCAATGAAAACGATCGGCAGGTCCCGGGAATGTTCCGGGATGACGTGGGCCTGGCTCTTGGCAATCGGGGTGAGGATGAGCCCGTCGACGCGACGGCGGAGAAACGCGGCGACGAGGGCTTTCTCCCGCTCGGGATCATCGTCCAGGCTTGCGGCAAACACGGCAATGCCACGCGCCGCCAGGGCGTCTTCAATGGCGCGGTGGATTTCCCCGCTGAACGGGTTGGCCACGCTCGGAAGAAGCAATCCGATGGAAAGGGTCCGGCGGCCGGTGCGGCGAAGACTGCCCGCAGCCATGTCCACTTGGTAGTTCAGCTGTTCCACGGCCCGGAGCACCCGCACCCTTTTGGCCTCTGAAACCCCAGGTTCGTCGTTGACGACCCGGGAGACTGTCTTGATTCCGACGCCGGCCAATGCCGCGACATCGCGCATCGTCGGGCGCTGTTTCGAGGCTTCGGCTTGGTAACGGTTAGACAACGTTGTCAACGACCTGCTCCTTCTTATTCGGAGAACTATTGACTCCCCTTTGTGATCCGGGTTACACCTTACATGACATCGTTGTCAGGCACGGCAAGTGCCGAATACAAAACAGGAGATTCAATGTTGAGTTCCAAAGCCTTCGGGCCGGCCGTCAACCGCTTCCTCGCCGTCGGTGCTGTGCTGACGCTGGGCGCCATCAGCCTGACGGCCTGTGGCGGTTCTTCCGCTCCTGCCGCCAGCGGCGGTTCCGCAGGCGCCAAGATCGGTGTTTCGTTGATCGTGAAGACGACCACCAACCCGTACTTCGTGGCCATGGAGGACGGCGCAAAGAAGGCGGCCGAGGGCGGAAACATCGACCTGAAGCTTGCCGCGGGCAAGTCCGACGGCGACGAGGACACCCAGATCCAGGCCATCGAGAACGCCATCTCCAAGGGCGACAAGGGCATCCTGATCACTCCGAACGGGCCGGCAGTCGTCGACGCGATCAAGAAGGCCCGTGATGCCGGGCTGTTCGTGATCGCCCTTGACACCCCGCCGGACCCGGCCAGTGCCGTGGACATTACTTTCGCGACCGACAACTTCGCCGCGGGCAAACAGATCGGCCAGTGGACCGCGGCGCAGCTGGACGGCAAGAAGGCCACCATCGCCTTGATCGACCTGTTCAGCGACAAGGTCGTGTCCGTTGACTACAACCGCGACCAGGGGTTCCTGACCGGCCTGGGAATCGACACCGCGGACAAGACGAAGAACGGCGACGAGGCCAAGACCGGCAAGTACACCGGCGGCAAGGGCGGCGACTACGAGATCGTCGGCAACCAGGCCTCCCAGGGCGCCGAAGACGGCGGCCGCACGGCGATGGAAACCCTGCTGTCCAAGAACCCGAACGTCAACGTCGTCTACACGATCAATGAACCGGCCGCAGCAGGCGCCTATGAGGCGCTGAAGGCCGCGGGCAAGGAAAAGGGCGTGCTGGTGGTCTCCATCGACGGCGGCTGCACCGGCGTGAACAACGTCAAGTCCGGCATCATCGGTGCCACCGCCCAGCAGTACCCGGTGAAGATGGCCCAGCTCGGTGTCCAGGCCATCCAGGACCTGGCCACGTCAGGCAAGAAGCCCACGGTCTCCGCGGGACTGGACTTCTTCAACACCGGCTCCGCGCTCGTCACCGACAAGGCAGTTTCCGGCCTGACGAGCATCGACACCACCGCTGCTTCCCAGATCTGCTGGGGCAAGTAAGCCGACCCGTGCCGGTTCCGGGGCCAATAGGCCCCGGAACCGGACCCGGATACACCCCTCAATGCTTAATGCAGGAGCTAATGTGACCCAGCAACAAACCGCGGGACCGCCGCCGGCCCACGCGGACCTTGCCGAAGAATTCCTTGACCGGAGCACCCCGCTGAGCCGGATCCGGAATGTTCTCCACCGCTACCCGGCCCTGAGCCCGGCCATCGTGCTGCTCGTGGCGGTCATCGTTTTCGGGATCCTCAACGAACGGTTCCTCCGCCCCGAGAACCTCTCGCTCATCACCCAGCAGGTCGCCGTCATCGGCACCCTGGCGATCGCCCAGACCCTCATCATCCTGACCGCAGGCATCGACCTGTCGGTGGGCGCCGTGATGGTCCTGGCCTCCATGGTGGTTGCACAGACCGCCGTCAACAACGGTTTCCCCGCCATTCTGGCCCTCCTCGCAGGACTCGCCACGAGCCTGGTCGCCGGCGCCCTGAACGGCCTTCTGGTCACCCGGCTCAAGCTCCCCCCGTTCATCGTCACCTTGGGAACCTTGAACATCTTCATCGCGCTGACCCTGCTCTACTCCAACGGAGCCACCGTGCGCGGATCAAAAATGCCGGACCTGCTCACCTGGACCGGCACCACCTTCCCCATCGGCGGGGTCCGCATCTCCACGGGCGTGGTGATGATGCTCCTGCTCTACGGCGTCGTCGCCTTCATCCTGGGCAAGACCGCCTGGGGACGCCACGTCTACGCCGTCGGCGATGACAAGGAAGCCGCCCGGTTGGCCGGCATTCCCGTCAGCCGCGTGCTGATGAGCGTCTACTTGGCAGCCGGAGCAGTGCTGGCGGTGGGTGCGTGGGTCCAGATCGGCCGGACGAACGCAGCCAGCCCGAACGCAGGGGTGGACCTGAACCTCGACTCCATCACCGCCGTCGTCATCGGCGGTACCAGCCTCTTCGGCGGGCGCGGCTCCATCTGGGGATCACTGCTCGGTGCCCTCATCGTCGGCGTCTTCCGCAATGGCCTGTCCCTCGCCGGCCTGGACGTCCTCTACCAGACGCTTGCGGTGGGCATCCTCGTCATCGTCGCCGTGTCCGTGGACCAGTGGATCCGAAAGGTGAAGTCATGACCGTCACAGAAGCCTCAGTCCCTCCAGTGCCGCCCCAGGACCCGAACAGGACGCCGATCCTTCAAGCCAGGAACCTCGTCAAGACCTTCGGCCGGGTCGTGGGCTTGGACGGGGTCAGCCTGGACCTTTACCCGGGGGAAGTGCTGGCGATCATCGGCGACAACGGCGCCGGGAAGTCGACCCTCATCAAATGCCTCACGGGAGCGGAAGTTCCAGACACGGGAGAACTCTATGTTTCAGGACAGCGGGTGCATTTCAAGCGACCGCAGGACGCCCGGGCCCACGGCATTGAAACCGTGTACCAGAACCTTGCGGTCTCACCGGCGCTCGATGTCGCCTCGAACCTGTTCCTCGGCCGCGAAGAACGCCTCCCCGGCCCTCTGGGGAGCCTGTTCCGGATGCTCGACATCAAAGGCATGCGCAGGAAAGCCAAGGAAGAACTGACGCGCCTCGGGATCTCCACCCTGCAGGACGTAACGGTGGCCGTCGAAAACCTCTCCGGCGGACAACGGCAAGCGGTCGCCGTCGCCCGGGCGGCTGCCTTCGGTTCCAAGGTCGTCGTCCTTGACGAACCGACCGCTGCCCTCGGTGTGCGCGAATCGAACCAGGTGCTGCAACTCGTCAGGGACCTGCGCGACCGTGGCCTGCCCGTCATCCTGATCAGCCACAACATGCCGCACGTATTCGACGTCGCAGACCGGATCCACATCCAACGCCTCGGCAAATGCGCAGCCACCATCACCCCGGAGTCGCACAACATGACCGATGCGGTCGCCATCATGACCGGCGCTGCCACCGCATAAGAACCCGATTCTTATCGCGTTGCCGGGCAGGCACTGTCCGGCAACCCTCCGTCGGGACTTCACGGACAGTGCCTGCCCCGCTGCTCTCAAGCATGAACCACGCCCAAAACCAGGCACGGAAACGTCCTGCCTGGACACGTGAAGAAAGAAGATTATGAACAACCTTGAACCGGATCCAGCGCCCTCGCGGGTCCTGGACGTCATCGTCGTCGGCGAGGCCCTCATCGACGTCGTCAAGTCCGGCACCGGCACGGTCGAACATCCAGGTGGATCGCCGGCGAATGTCGCCTACGGGCTCGGCCGCCTCGGCGTCGGCGCAGGCCTGCTGACCGCGATCGGCGAGGACCTGCACGGCCAGATGATCAGGGAACACCTGAGCAGCGCCGGGGTGCAGTTGCTGCCAGGATCCGCCTCGCTGGACAGGACAGCCACCGCGACGGCGACCCTCGCCGTCGACGGCTCCGCCAGCTATGAATTCGACATCCGCTGGGACCTGGCCCCGGCCGTTCCGAGCTTCCTCCCGAAGGTCTTCCACACCGGCTCCATCGCAACATTCCTCGCTCCTGGAGCAGCCGCCGTCCGGTCCCTGATGCTGCAATGCCATGACTCGTGCCTCGTCACCTATGACCCCAACATCAGACCCGCGCTGCTGGGCAGCCACCACGAAGCCAAGACAATCTTCGAAGAACTCGTGCCGTTGACCGACGTCGTCAAACTCAGCGATGACGATGCACTCTGGCTGTACCCCGGAACACCGCTGGAGGACATCGCGGCCCGGATCCTCGCCCTGGGCGCCGGACTGGCCGTCGTCACGACAGGTTCTGGCGGTTCCCTGCTGTCCACCGCCGCCACTCAACTCAGCATCCCCGCAGTGGCAACACAGGTAGCCGACACCATCGGCGCCGGCGACTCCTACATGTCCGCACTGATCCATGGGCTCCTGAACCGCACCGGCGAAGGCCTCGCCCCGTCCGTGCTCGAAAGGATAGGCCGCAGCGCCTCCATGGCAGCCGCGATCACCGTGAGCCGTCCCGGCGCCAACCCGCCGTCCTGGATCGAGCTCGACGCAGAACTCACCCAACGGCGGTCCGGTGATCCCTCCGCGGCCATCGCCCAACCTGCCTGAGCACCTCCGTGTGGTCGGTTCCCAAAGCCATTGGCTTTGAGTGAATCCTGGTAGTGGGTTTCCATCGCGGAACATGCGCCACCGCCGCCCCTCCAGGAGATCCTGGGTCTGGCCGCGATGTTCCGGGCCCGGTTGGGCAGGCTGTCAAGAAAGATGACCGGCCCCAACTGGCTGCCTGCCTCAAAACCCTGCGCCGTGGCGACACTCTCGTCCTGTGGAAACTCGACCGGCTAGGAAGGGACCTGCGTCACCTGGTCAACGTCGTCCACGACCTTACCGAACGCGGCCTCGGACTCAAGGTTCTCACGGGCCAGGGCGTTGCCATCGACACCACGACCGCCTCCCAGAAGCTGGTCTCCGGGATCTTCAGGGAGTGAAGGTGCGCCCGGATAGTCGATCCCTCCCGAGGAAAGCGCTCCATCGGCGGCGGATTGAGACTTCGTCTGCGCGGACCCGGGCTCCTGCGCCCGACTTTCGGGTTACCTGTTGCGATGGAGTATGCAGGGTCTGGTGTCCGATGCGGTTTTGTCGGGGCCCGCGAAGGCAGCTGTTGGGCGGGTCAGGCTCCAGCCCTGGGCAGTCACCTGGCTCGTCATGGGCTCTCTCTCAGTGGGCCAGGGCTGGTTCCGTGAGCTGGTGCTTTTCCGCTTCGGCGGGCACGAAGCCAGCTTTGAGTTCGGATTGGAGCTTGTCGGTGTCGAGCGCGTGCTGCCACTTGGCGATGGCGACGCACGAGACGATGTTGGCCACGGTGCTGGTGAGGGCGCGGGCTTCGCTCATGAAGCGGTCGATGCCGACGATGAGGGCCACACCGGCAACCGGCAGCGTGGGCATGATCGTCAGGGTCGCGACGAGGGCGACGAAGCCGCTGCCCGTGACGCCGGCCGCGCCCTTGGAGGTCAGGAGCATCATTCCGAGCATGAGGAGGATCTGGTCCCAGCCGAGACGGATGTCGCAGGCCTGGGCGATGAACATCGACGAGAGCGTGAGATAGACCGCGGTGCCGGTGAGGTTGAAGGAGTAGCCGGTCGGGACCACAAGGCCGACCACGCCGCGGTCACAGCCGAGGCGCTCAAGCTTGGAGAGCAGGCGCGGAAGGACGGGTTCGCTTGAGGACGTGGCGAGGACGATGAGGAACTCATCGCGGAAGTAGCGCAGGATCCGCCAGAGGCTGAAACCGGTCAGTTTCGCCAGGATGCCGAGGGCAAGGACCACGAAGACGATGCACGCGGCGTAGAAAGCGAGGATCAGCATCCCGAGGTTGCCGATCGAGTGGGCTCCGTACTTGCCGACCGTGAACGCCATGGCGCCGAACGCCCCGATCGGGGCGACCTTCATGAGGAAACCGAACACGACGAACAGCAGCTTGTTGAAGCTGTTGACCACGTTCAGGGCCAGCTGGCCGGGTGCGCCGAGCTTGCTGAAGGCGAAGCCGCAGAGCAGCGCGATGACGAGCACGGGCAGGACTTCGCCGTCGGCGAAGGCCCCGATGAAGCTGGTGGGGATGATGCTCAGCAGGAAGTCCGCCGGGTTGCTGCTGGGCAGCTGGCTTGTGTACTTCGAGGCGACAGAGGTATCGAGGTGGGCCGGGTTGATATGCATGCCCGCGCCCGGCTGGAACAGCATGACCGCGCCCAGGCCGATGGCCAGTGCCACCAACGTGAGCGCGTAGAACAAGCCCAGCGAACGCACCAGGGTCGGACCGA
>NZ_JARVRH010000006.1 GCF_030209755.1 Arthrobacter sp. efr-133-TYG-118
TGTCGATCTGGCAGAAGTCGCAGCGGCGGGTGCATTCGGAGCCGCCGATCAGGAAGGTCGCTTCCTTGTCTTCCCAGCACTCGAAGATGTTCGGGCAGCCGGCTTCCTCGCAGACGGTGTGCAGGCCTTCTTTTTTCACGAGGTTCTTCAGGCCCACGAACTCCGGGCCCATCTGGACCTTGGCCTTGATCCACTCGGGCTTGCGTTCGACCGGGACGGCTTTGTTGCGCTGTTCAACGCGCAGCAGCTTACGGCCTTCAGGTGCCAGGGTCACTGGAGTGCTCCTTCGGGGCTGGATACGAGTGCTTCTTCGTGCTTGCGGAACTCTTCGATGAAGCGCTCGGCAATGTCGGCCGGATTGATGGTCCTGCCGGTCTCGATGGACATGGTGGTGACGCTGGCGTCCGTGATGCCGCACGCGATGATCTGTGCGTAGGGAGCGAGGTCGTTGCTGCAGTTGATCGCCACGCCGTGCATGGTGACGCCGTCCAGGACGCGGATGCCGATCGCGGCTATCTTGCGATCCGGACCCTTGTCGTCGGCAAGGACCCAGACTCCGGCCCGGCCTTTGACCCTCGTGGCCTTGATCCCGTAGTCCTCCATGATCGCGATCATGACGGCTTCGAGGCGCTCGACGTAGTCACGGATCCCGGCGCGGTTCTTCAGCTTGAGGATGGGGTAGGCAATGAGCTGGCCCGGTCCGTGCCAGGTCAGCTTGCCGCCACGGTCGACGGGAACAACCGGCGTGCCGTCAAACGGGCGCTCGTGGTCCTCCGTGAGCTTGCCTGCCGTGTACACCGCGGCATGTTCAAGGAGCAAGACAGTGCTGGGTTTCTCGCCGGCAACAACCTTGTTGTGGAGTTCGCGCTGGATATCCCAGCCGTGCATGTAGTCAACGAAATCCGGGGCAAGACCCAGCTGTGAAAACTCAAGAGTCATGGGGACAAGCTTAGACCCCGCTGGACGCAGGCTATGATTTTGTGGCCAAGCTCTCAGTCGTACTCGGCTTGCTTGCGGGGCTCCGGCCCTCTGGCCTGTGGATAACTTCTGCGGCAATCCGCGATTTCCGGTATTTGTTGAGGCATGGAGACTTATTCGCCGGGCGATAGTGGTCAGGACCATGAGGGGGACATGCCCTCCCTGGACATCGAACCTTCCGAACCTGTGATCCCCGGCTTTGTTCCGGTCCGTGAGCTGGGCTGCGGCGGGAGCGCCACGGTGTGGCTCGCAACCGAGCAGCGGTCGGGGAACAATTTCGCCGTGAAATGCCGTGGCCGGAGCCCGGCGACGGCGGATCCAAGCGAGGCCAAGTCAGCCGTGCTCCGTGAGGTGCGGCTTCTGTCCAGGCTGGACCACGAGCACATCATCAAGGTCCACGGCGTTGTGGATTTGGCAGGGTACTTCGACGGCGGCTTGGGCGTCGTGATGGATTACGCCCCCGGGGGCTCGCTTGGGCAGTTGGTGTCCAGCAGGGGGCGTCTTGGCGTGGGTGAGACGGTGACTATCCTGACGCCCCTCGCGCAAGCATTGGCATATCTGCAT
Source organism: Arthrobacter sp. efr-133-TYG-118 (assembly GCF_030209755.1). GTDB lineage: Bacteria > Actinomycetota > Actinomycetes > Actinomycetales > Micrococcaceae > Arthrobacter. Next base: position 1,543 of record NZ_JARVRH010000006.1, read on the forward strand.
CGCCAAGGCATGACACATTCCGATGTTTCGCCCGGGAATGTGCTCTTCACCGCCCAAGGGAAACCGCTCCTCTCGGACATGGGCATTTCCCGCGTGGTGGGGGACGCTGCCGGGATCCCCGAGTCCGGAACTCCCGGGTTCGTGGATCCCGATCCGATTGTCCGGGGGACCGCGGAACTGCAGCCCCAGCGCGATACCTACGCCCTCGCCGCCCTTGGCTGGTATTGCCTCACCGGTTCCGCTCCGGACACTGCGGCACGCAGGCCGCCCCTGACATTGCTGGTGCCCGCGGTCCCTACCGCCCTGGCAGTTGCCATCGAGGCCGGGCTTCATCCCGATGGGCAACAGCGGCCCTCCGCGGCGGAATTGGGTGTCGCGGTCTACAGGAGCGCAGCGCCGGAAGCCGTGGACCTTTCCGTTTCGGTGCACGCGACGGTTGTTCCGGAACTGATGACCCGGCGTCGGGCTTTAGGTCCCCGCTCAAAGCGCGCCCGCATCGCGGCGCTTTTCAACCGCTTCCGTCCGCCGGGAGCAGGACGAATGCGCCGCTGGGCGGTTGCGCCTGTTTCCGTACGACGGCGGGTGGCGTCCATTGCGCTTGCCCTCGGGATAGTTGTGGGCGCCGGATCAATAAGCACAGTGTGGTGGGCTGGCACAGCGTGGCAGGCCGGGGATCGGGGACCGGCAGCCGGTCCGCCGGTGCCGGGCCCGGCGTCGGCGCCCGGCCAGGAAGGGCGAAGCGGGAACGAGGCAGGCTTGCAGGGCAATACCTTGCAGGGCAATACAGGGCAAGGAACCGTCCTCGACGACGTTCCGGTGGCGGCACGGAACCTGATCCGATCCCCAAACCCCGAGGAAGCCGTCAGGGGACTGTCGGCGATCCGGGACACAGCGTTGAGTTCCGGCAAGTTCGTGCTCCTGGACAACGTCAATGTGCAGGGCTCGGCGGCCGCGGCCTCGGATGGAAAGCTCAGGGACGAATTGATCGACGCCGGCTTGGTTCTCGCGGGCTTCTCCACCATTTTGACCAGCGTGAGCGTGGAGGGCCCTCCCGGCCCGGACCGGGCAACGGTCGCTGTCACGGTGGAAACCTCCGCCTATGAAGAACGGGACGCTTCAGGAAAGGTAGTCGGAGCGCGTCCCCGGGGCGAACCACAGGAACTCAGGGTGGTTCTCCTGCGTGGCGAGGACACGTGGAGGATCACCGAGATCCTGGCAAAGCAGTCTTAAGCGATCATTTGCCGCCGCTTGCCACCCATCGGGCGGCGTCCGCCAGCGCGGGGTGCTGCCAGGCAAAGCCTGAGTCCATCAGCCTTGCCGGTTCCATGCGCTGGTTGGCAAGGACAAGTTCCTCTGCCAGATGGCTGCCGAGGGCGAGCCGCAGCGCGGGGGCAGGTACGCGAAGAAACGCCGGCCGGTGGAGGGCCGCCGCCAGCTGCGCAACGATGGCGTTGACGTCGGCACTTTCCGGGGCGCACACGTTGACGGGACCCTCGAGCGAGGAGTTGAGCAGGTATTCGAAGGCTGAAACTTCATCCACGAGGGAAATCCAGGGCCAATACTGCCGGCCGTTTCCCAACGGTCCGCCCACGCCCATCTTCAACAACGGAAGGAGCGGCCCCAGCGCTCCGCCATCAGGGCTGAGGACCACACCCGTACGCGGCGTCACCACTCGCACGCCGGCGGGTGCCGTGTGGGCGGCGGCCTCCCAGTCGACGCACAGGGTGGCCAGCATGCCTTTGCCTGGCCCCGCGTCCTCGCGGAGCAGGCCGGCACGGGACGAGCCGTAGTAACCCGAGGCTGACTGGCTCAGGAACGTTCCGGGCGGAGTTCCCAGCCGTCCCATGGCCGCAGTGAGGGTTTTTGTTGTCCGCAAGCGTGAGTCGATGATGTCCCGCACGCGTGCTTTGGTCCATCGGCGCTCCCCGATGCCTGCCCCGGAGAGGTTGACCACTGCGTCTGCGCCGTCGAATACCGCCTCATCCAGTTGACCCGCGGCCGGATCCCAATATGCTTCGCCGGCTCCTGCAGGCGGACGGCGCACCAGCCGGACGACCTCGTGCCCGCTGCCGAGGAGATGCGCGGAGAGCGCGGTTCCGATGAATCCTGAAGCACCCGATATCACGATTCGCATGCCCCATCTCATCATGGCAAGCATCACTTCAGCATTACGGCAGGCCTCAAAAGGGCTCGCTTCTCCTTTGACTATGATCGAACAATGACCTCCTCCAGCTACTTCCGTTTCCCGCATTTGCACGGTGATTTGATCACTTTCGTGGCCGAAGACGACGTTTGGATTGCGCCCGTGGCCGGAGGCCGCGCGTGGCGGATTTCGGCCCAGCAGCTCCCTGCACGCAATCCCCGCTTCACCCCGGACGGCAAGCGGCTCGTCTGGACCACGATCGTCGGGGCCGCTCCCGAGGTGGTGACAGCGAAGGTCGACGGCGGCGGGTACCGGCAGTTGAGCTACTTCGGTCACGGCACCACCCGCGTCAAGGGATTCACCTCCTCGGGCGACATTGTGGTCACCACGGCTTTCGAACAGGCCGAGGGGCGGCACACGCATGCCTACGCCTTGCCGCTCGACGGCGGACCCGCCGTCGAGCTTCCCTTCGGCCCCGTCGAATCGGTGGCGTTCGGCCCGGAAGTGGGGGACGAGCGTCCCGTTGTCCTTGCCAGCGTGCTCTCCCGCGAGCCTGCCTGGTGGAAGAGGTACCGCGGCGGTACCGCGGGAAAACTGTGGATCGACGCCGACGGGAACGGCGAGTTCGCCCGCTTGCTTCCCGAGCTCGACGGGAACCTTGCGGACCCGCTGTGGGTAGGCGGGCGGATCGCCTTCCTTTCGGACCACGAGGGACACGGAAATCTCTATTCGGTGCAACCGGACGGTTCGGATCTGCGCCGGCACACCGATCACGAGGACTTCTACGTGCGGCACGCTGCGAGCGACGGCAAGCGGGTCATCTTCGAATCGGCAGGCGAGTTGTGGATCCTGCCGACGCTCGAGGCCGATGCCGAAGCGGTACGGCTGGACATCGCCCTGGGCTCGGCCTCCCCGTCGCGCCGGCCGGCACCCCTCAAAGTCGCCGCACACTTGGGCGACGTCTTCCCCGACGCTGCGGGTTCGGCCAGCGCTGTGGAATCCCACGGAACCATCCACTGGCTTCGCCACAAAGACGGACCTTCCCGGGTGGTCGAAGCGACTCCCGGCGTGCGGGCAAGGCTTCCCCGGCCCCTCATTGACGGTCGTATCGCCTATGTGGCGGACCACGACGGCGTCGATTCGTTGTACATCAAGAGGATTGCCCCGCGTTTTTCGCGGCCGGCCGTCGAGGCTCCGGTCCAGGACGCCGCACCCGCGCCGCGCGAATCTGAAGAGGACGGGGCCGGACAACTGCCACGCCCCGTCTCGGCTTCGGCCATCGCGGGACAGCCCGCGACGTCCGAGGTTCGACTGCCGGAACCGCACGCGGAGCCGACGGCGGCGTCCGGTGACGCTGAGGCTGTCCCGGTCAACTCCACAGGTGGCGGAGCAGAAGAGTCACGGCTCGACTTCCTGAGGATCGATTTCCCAAGGGCTGCACGTCCAAGCGCCCTCGAAGCCAGCCCCGATGGCCGATGGCTTGCCGTGGGTACCGCGTTCGGGGACGTCTATCTGGCCGACACTGCCAGTGGCACATTGTCGCTGCTTGTCAGCGTGGGGGACGGCAGCATTGAAGGCCTCGCATGGTCGCCGGACTCACAATGGCTCGCATGGTCCGAACCTGTGACATCCTTCGGTTCACGGAGCAAGTTGCGCATGGTCAACACCGCCAACCCGGAAGACATCGTGGAGGTCACCGACGGCCGCTTCTGCGACGAATCGCCGGCCTTCACTCCGGATGGCAAATTCCTCGCGTTCCTCTCGAACCGCAGCTTTGATCCCGTCTACGACGGCCATGCCTTCGACTTGTCTTTCCCCAGCCCCATCAAGCCGTACCTCGTGGCACTCGCTGCAGCCACTCCTTCGCCCTTCGGCCCGGTAGTGGACCTGCTGGACGAGGACGAAACGGACGCTCCACCCGCCGGGACCGCCGTCACGGTATCCGTGGACCGTGAGGGGCTGCCGTTGCGCGTCATCGCCGTCCCGGTGCCGCAGGGCAACTACTCGGCGCTTTCGGCCTCCAGCGGCGCACTGCTGTGGCTCGACACCCCGCTCTCAGGTGTCACGGGAGATGGCCGCGGCACGGTGCAGGACAAGGCACCCGCTCCGGCCTTGGTCCGCTACGAGCTTGCGAAGCAAAAGCAAGTCACACTCGCCTCCGCGGTGGAGCGCTACCGGCTGTCCGGAGACGGCAAGAAACTGGTCTTCGTCAACGACAAGAAGGTTGTCGCCGTACCCTCCGACGCCAAGGCCGAGGAAGAATCGGGCGAGCTTGTCAATGTTGAGCTGAACCGGATCCGGGTGGTCATGGATCCGTTGGCCGTATGGGGACAGGCATTCGACGAAGCATGGCGGCTGCAGCGGGACTTCTTCTGGACCGAAGACATGGCCGGCCAGGACTGGGATTCGATGCACCGACGGTACCGTCCCGTCGTCGAACGCCTGGGCTCGCATGACGACCTGGTGGACCTCCTGTGGGAACTGCACGGTGAGCTCGGCACTTCCCACGCTTACGTGCGTCCGGCCGCGGCGGGCGAACCCGGAAGCAACGGACAAGGCAGGCTCGGTGCCGACCTCAAGCTCACGGAGGCCGGTTGGGAGATCACGCGAATCCTCGCCGGAGACACGTCCGACCCCCTGGCCAATTCGCCGTTGACGCGGCCGGGAGCCGACGCGAAGGTGGGCGACGTGATCCTCGCGATCGACGGCGTCGGGCTCTCCGCAGACCGTACTCCGGCGAAACAACTGGTGGGCGCAGCGGGCCGGACCGTGGAACTCACGATCTTGAATGGCGGTGGGCACGGGGAGGCGGCGGGCCTGCAGCGGCGGATTGCCGTGGTTCCTGTGAAGGATGAGGAACGCTTGCGGTACCAGGAATGGGTGCACGCCAACAGGCGCACCGTGCGGGAGGCCTCGGACGGAAAGTTCGGCTATCTGCATGTCCCGGACATGATGGCCAACGGTTGGGCGCAGCTTCACCGGGATCTCGACACCGAGACCGCATTGGACGGGTTGATTGTCGATGTGCGTCGGAACCGTGGCGGCCACACCTCGCAGCTCGTGGCTGAACTGATCGGCCGCAAGGTCACCGGCTGGAGCATGCCCCGTGGCGAAAAGCCGCGTACATACCCGCATCACGCACCGCGCGGCCCGGTCATTATCCTGGCCGACGAATTCGCGGGCTCCGACGGCGACATCATCACGCAGGTGTCCAAACTCCGCGGTATCGGCCCGGTTATCGGCACCCGGACCTGGGGCGGAGTCGTAGGCATCGACAACCGCTTCTCCCTGGCTGACGGCACTGGCGTGACCCAGCCGCGCTATGCCACGTGGTTCTCAGGCGGCATCGGTTGGAGCGTGGAGAACTTCGGGGTTGAGCCTGACATCGAAGTGGTGTTCCCGCCCCACGCCTACGCGGCCGGCACGGATCCGCAGCTGGAGTACGGGATCGGCGCGCTCAAGGAAATGGTCCAGGAACTACCCACGGACCGGCCACCGCTGCGTGAAGGCTACCGCAAGGTCCGCCCGGCCGCTTTGCCCCCGAGGCCGCAAAAGGGCTAGCTGAAGGCCCGCAGAAAGAAGTCCCCGCCCTTCCGGAAGGAAAGGCGGGGACTTCGCTGCTTTGGACGTGTTGCCGCTAGGAAGCGAGCGTGGCATCCAGCGTGATCGGAGTTGCACGAAGTGCCTGGGATACCGGGCAGTTGACCTTGGCGTCTTCGGCGAGGCGCTGGAATTCTTCTTCGGAGACACCGGGGATGCGTGCGCTCACGGTCAGGTGGATGCCCGTGATGCCAACGCCTGGCTGGAAGGTGACGTCGGCCTTGGTGTTGACCTCTTCCGGCGTGAAGCCGGCGCCTGCCACGCCGTTGCTGAACGCCATCGAGAAGCATGCCGAGTGTGCGGCGGCAATCAGCTCTTCGGGGCTGGTCTTGCCCTCTGCGGACTCGGCGCGGGCCTTCCAAGTGACGTTGAAGGTTCCGAGCCCGGAGCTGTCCAGCGTGGTGTTGCCGGCGCCTTCGATCAGGTTGCCGTTCCATACGGTGTGTGCGGTGCGTGTTGTAGCCATGTCCACTCCTCAGCGTCGTTGCGAATTGGCATCCGGATACCGGATGCCACCGGGTTCAATCCTAAGGATTCGACGGCGGCGGCGCACCGCTTGTCCGCTCTCAGAGGATTGTGACTGTCACGGTTTAAGCAGCAACGGCCGCCCGGACGGAAGGTCCGGGCGGCCGTTTATCGAGCGGGTTTACGGCCAAATCGTGGCGATGGCGATGTTGAGCAATGCCAACCCGCCGACGCCGTGCGCCAATCCGGTGGAGACTGCTTCGCCCTTCTTGACCTTGCGCGAGCCGATGACGGCCATCACGGCGACTGCGAGACCGATGGCGAACTTGATGCCGAGCTTGAAGTAGTCGGGCTCGCCGAAGTGGGCCGGATCTTGATTGTGGAGCACCGGCAGGACTCCCATCATGGCAATGCCGGTTATCAGCTGCACGAAGGCGCCATCACGCTGGCGTGGGTGGACGGTCGGCTGCTTCATGGTGGCGATCCAAAAGCCCACGATCATGGCTGCGCCGACGATGTGCAAGAACAGCAGGACGCTGAAGAGGATACTCATGGCTCCAGCTTAGCCAGAATCTTCTACGAGCCGTAGCAAAGCCACGGAGCAATATCCGGGCATGAAAAACGGGAAGGCCCCGGCGGTTTCCCGTCGGGACCTTCCCGTCACGCTATAACTGGATTCAGAGGCCCAGGTCGGCTTCGAAGGAACCTTCCTCAAGGCGGGCCCTGAGGGTCTGTAGGAAGCGGCCGGCGTCGGCACCGTCAACCAGGCGGTGATCGTACGTCAGCGACAGGTACATCATGGAGCGGATGGCGATCGAGTCATCGCCGTTCTCGTCGGCAACCACGACCGGTCGCTTGACGATGGCGCCGGTGCCCAGGATGCCCACCTGGGGCTGGTTGATGATCGGCGTGTCGAACAGGGCGCCGACGGATCCGATGTTGGTGATGCTGAAGGTACCGCCGGACAGCTCGTCCGGACCGATCTTCCCCTGGCGGGTACGGCCGGCGACATCGGCGATCTTGCTGGCCAGGCCGGCAAGGTTCAGGTTGCCGGCGTCGGAGATAACAGGGACCAGCAGGCCCTTGTCGGTGTCCACTGCAATCGCGAGGTGTTCCGCGTTGTGGTAGGTGATTTCCTGCTTGTCTTCGTCGTACGCCGCGTTCAGCTTGGGGTGCTGCTTCAAGGCTTCGGCCACGGCCTTGGCGATGAACGGCAGGAAGGTCAGCTTGACGCCGTTCTGGGCCTCGAAGGAGCCCTTGGCCTTGAGGCGGAGTTTGGCGATCTTGGTCATGTCGACCTCGTGCACCTGGGTGAGCTGCGTTGAGGTTTCGAGGGACTCGCGCATGCGGCGGGCGATGACCTGGCGGATGCGCGGGGCCTTCTCCACGGTCCCGCGGAGCGAAGAGGCCGCCACGGGGGTGGCAGCAGGCTTGCCGGGGGTCGTAGGAGCTGCGGACGCCGGAGCAGCGGCTGCGGCCTTCTTTGCGTCGGCCGCGGCAAGCACGTCCTGCTTCCGGATACGGCCGCCGACGCCGGTGCCGGTCACGGTGGTGATGTCGACACCGCTCTGGTTGGCCAGCTTGCGGACGAGGGGAGTGACGTAGCCGGACTCGCTCGAAGACGCTGCGGGTGCGGCAGCCGGTGCTGCTGCCGGTGCGGGGGCTGCCGGTGCCGGTGCTGCCGGAGCGGGTACGGCTTCAACAACGGGCGCTGCCGCGGCGGGGGCCGCTGCTACGGGTGCCGGCGCGGCTGCGGGTGCCGGAGCGGCGGCGGGTGCCGGTGCCGGTGCTGCTGCGGCTGGGGCGCCGGAGCCGATGACGGCAAGAACGGAACCGACTTCAGCAGTGTCGTCTTCGTTGACGCGGATCTCGAGCAAAGTACCGGCCACGGGGGAGGGGATCTCGGTGTCGACCTTGTCGGTGGAGACCTCGAGGAGCGGTTCGTCCACCTCGACGGTGTCGCCAACGGCCTTGAGCCAACGCGTGACGGTGCCTTCGGTGACGCTTTCGCCCAAAGCGGGGAGAGTCACGTCGTGACCCGATGCCTCGCCGGAAGCTGCGGGGGCTGCGGCTTCTGCTGCTGCGGGAGCCGGTGCAGCTTCAGGTGCCGGGGCTGCCGGTGCTTCTTCCGCAGGTGCGGCTGCGGGCGCTGCAGCGCCGTTGCTGCCGCTGCCGATCCGAACCAGGGGAGCGCCGACTTCGGCGGTCTCGTCTTCAGCTACGAGGATTTCTTCGATGATGCCGGCAATAGGAGACGGGATTTCGGTGTCTACTTTGTCGGTGGAAACTTCGAGCAGGGGCTCGTCGACTTCCACTCGGTCACCAACCTGCTTGAGCCAGCGAGTGACGGTGCCTTCGGTGACGCTTTCACCAAGGGCGGGCAAGTTAACGGATTCAGACATGTCGTCCCCGTTCTCCTTATTGATCTTTAGTGCGGATGAGTGTTGCCTGCTGGGGTCCCGCGCACGCAGTTCATGCGGGCGCAGGACCGGGTGTCTTGCGTAAAGACTTAGCCGTGGAGCGGCTTGCCTGCCAGTGCGAGGTGGACTTCGCCCAGGGTCTCGTTCTGCGTCGGGTGTGCGTGGATGAACTGCGCCACGTCCTCCGGGTGTGCTTCCCAGTTGACGATCAGCTGTGCTTCACCGATCTGCTCGCCCATGCGGGAACCGATCATGTGGATACCGACAACCGGGCCGTCCTTCTGGCGGACGACCTTCACGATGCCGCCGGTGCCCAGGATGGAGCTCTTGCCGTTGCCGGCCAGGTTGTATTCCTGGGTCTGGACCTGGTCCTCGCCGAACTTCTCCTTGGCGCCCTTTTCGGTGTAGCCGACGGTGGCGATTTCAGGTTCGCAGAAGGTGACCTTCGGGATGTTCACGTCTTCGACGACCACCGGGTTCAGGCCGGCGATCTCTTCGGCGACGAAGATGCCCTGCTGGTACCCGCGGTGGGCCAGCTGGACACCGGGGACGATGTCGCCGACGGCGTAGACGTTGCCGACGCCGGTGTGCAGGCGTTCGTTGGTGATGACGAAGCCGCGGTCGATGGTCACGCCTGCTTCCTCATAACCGAGGTTGGCGGTGACGGGGCCACGGCCCACTGCAACCAGGAGGAGATCGGCTTCGAAGGTCTGGCCGTCAACCAGCGTGACCTTCACGCCGTTGTCGTCCTGCTCGACGCCTTGGAAGAAGACGCCGGTGCTGAACTTGATGCCGCGCTTCTTGAAGGCGCGCTCAAGGTTCTTGACGATGGCGGTGTCTTCGTTGGGAACGAGGGAGGGGAGGCCTTCAACGATCGTGACGTCGACGCCGAAGGACTTCCACACAGAAGCGAATTCGACGCCGATGACGCCGCCGCCGAGGACGATGACGCTCTTGGGGATGTAGTCCATGGTCAGCGCTTCATCGGACGTGATGACGCGGCCGCCGATTTCCAGGCCGGGCAGGGACCGGGAGTAGGAACCCGTGGCCAGGACGATGTTCTTGCCCTTGTAGGCTGTGCCGTTCACGACGACGGTGTCGGTGCCCTGCAGCTTGCCTTCGCCTTCGATGACCGTGATGCCCTTGGACTTGATGAGTCCCTGCAGGCCCTTGTACTTACCGGCGACGATTCCGTCCTTGTAGCTGTTCACGGCCGTGATGTCGATGCTGTCCAACGTGACGTTGACGCCGTACTTGGCGGAATCGCGTGCATGGTCGGCCAGTTCCGCCGAGTGCAACAGGGCCTTGGTGGGGATACACCCGTTGTGCAGGCAGGTGCCGCCGAGCTTTCCCTTCTCGACGAGACCAACGGTGAAACCAAGCTGAACGGCACGCAGAGCCGTGGCGTAGCCGCCGCTGCCGCCACCGAGTACCAGGATGTCGAATTCTTGCGCAGTTGCCTGATCGGCCACTAGGACGCTCCCTCGCGTGAGCGATGACACGCGACTACGCGTCATCTGGTCTTGGAACTTGTACTGCCGCGATTATGCCAGCACCGAAGTTCTCTTGCATTTGTGACTACCGTGGTTCACCTTAGCGAACCACTTATCCATGCTCCACCCTGCCGAGGCTTTTGTGGGGCGCTTGTGGCCAGACTCACGTCGGGCCGTGGGGCCGGTCATAAACCGACCCCACTTGCGGACCGCTTAGGCCGTGGCCAGCACGTCTTCGACGTAGGCGAGCAGCGTCCTGACGGTGCAGCCGGTGCCTTGCTTGGGCGTGTAGCCGTAGGGGCTGCCGTTGTTGAACGACGGGCCGGCGATGTCGACGTGCGCCCAGGGGATCTGCTTGCCCTCGGCGTCTTTGCCGACGAACTCGCGCAGGAACACTGCCGCGGTCATCATTCCGCCGTGGCGTTCGCCGATGTTGGCGATGTCCGCCACCTGCGAGTCGAGGCTGGCCCGCAGTTCTTCCGGCAGCGGCATCGGCCAGACGAGTTCGCCCGCGCGGTCCGCTGCGGACTTGAGGGCGCCCGTGACGGCGTCGGAACCCATGACTCCGGCAGTGCGGTTGCCGAGGGCGATCAGCTGGGCGCCCGTCAGTGTCGCGACGTCGATGATGGCGTCCGGCTGCTCGAGGCTGGCCGCGACGATTCCGTCGGCCATGACCAGGCGTCCCTCGGCGTCGGTGTTGAGGACCTCGACTGTCTTGCCGCCGTACACGGTGAGGACGTCAGCCGGGCGCTGTGCAGCGCCGGAGGGCATGTTCTCGGCGATGCAGAGCCACGCGGTCACCTTGACGGGCAACCCGAGCCCCGCGACGGCCAGGACAGTATTAAGTACGACGGCGGCGCCGGCCATGTCGCTCTTCATGTCGCCCATGCCGAGGGCCGGCTTGATGGAAATGCCGCCCGTGTCAAAGGTGATGCCCTTGCCGACGAGCGCGATCTTCTTGGTGGCCTTGGCCGGAGCGTACTCCACCTTGACGAGGCGCGGCTGGCGGGTTGAGCCCTTTCCAACGCCCAGGATTCCGCCGAAACCGTCCTTTTCGAGGCGCTTTTCGTCCCACACGGTTACCTTGACGGGCAGTCCCTTGGAGAGTTCCTTGGCGGCTTCGGCAAAGGACTCCGGATAAAGGTGGCTCGGAGGCTGGTTGACCAGGGTGCGGGTGGCGTTGACCGCGCGTCCCACAAGCAATGCCCGATCGAGCGCGGGCTGGAGATCCTTGCCGTCAAACGCCGTGTGGATCAGGACCTTGCCGACCGGATCCTTGAGGCCGTCCTTGCTGGAGCGGTGCTCCGTATAGGAATACGAACCCAGCACGGCGCCCTCGGCGACGGCCGCGACGTCGGCGAGGGACGCCGTCGGGAGGGCCAGTGTCACGGAGGACAAGCCGGCCAGTTGGCGGACGGCGGATCCTGCGGTCCGGCGCAGGGTTTCCTCGGCGAGGAGGGCGTCGTCGGCGACCTTGCCGACACCTGCCAGGACGAGGACGCCCGAACCGGTCTCCGGAAGACCCGGCAGACGGTGTACCTGGTCGGCTGCTCCCGTGATGCCGAGGAGGCCCAACGAAGCCGCGAGGGTTTCCGCTGCCTTCGCCCCCAGCGGGTTCCCGAGCAGTACCGGCCCGTCTTCCCCCTGACCGACGGCTATCACGAGCGCGTCGCTGGGCGCCTTCTTCAGGTCCTTGGCGATCGTGCCAAGGGTGATGTCTGTAGTCTTCACCACGAGGATTTGTCCTCATCTCTCTCTGCATGGCTTGGCCGGGCTGCATGTTAGGCGCCCGGCCCTGGTACCCCTCGGTTGTCCGCTTGTGACAACGTCGGTGGTTGCTTGGGTCCGCACACGGCGGCACGTCTCGATCGTAGTCTGTCTGCTGCGCGGGAAAGCAATTAAATGAGAGTTGCGGCACATTGGCCGACAGGAATGCGCGGCCGGTCCGGGGCGTTGTACCAATACATGGAGCGTGGCCGGCCGCCCAGGCGTCTGCTGCGGTGTGAAGCCGCCTGCTCCTCCAAGAACTTGAAACTGCGAAAGGAACATGCCGTGTTTGAACGGATTTCCGGCTCACTCCTTGACCCTGAGTCGCTCTACGCGAGCAACATCGAGCTCTTCCACAGCCCGGATATCAGGGGTCTCAATATGCTGATGGGCTTCACCGGATTCGCTGATGCCGGACACGTGGTCCAGCAGATCAACCGGGAACTGCTGGATACGCTCGAAGTCGAAACCGTGGCTGTGTTCGACGCTGACCAGCTCATCGACTACCGCACGCGCCGTCCCCACATCAGCTTTGTCGAAGACCATCTGGAGGACTACAAGGCCCCTCGACTGGCGCTTTACAAGCTGAATGACGGCTTGGGCGAGCCGTTCCTGCTGCTTGCCGGTTTTGAACCGGACCTGCAGTGGGAGCGTTTCGCGCGCGCCGTCGTCGGGATCGTGGAAAAACTGGACGTCAACCTGGTGACCTGGATCCACTCGATTCCCATGCCTGTTCCGCACACCCGGCCGGTTGGCGTGACGGTGCACGGAAACCGCCCGGAACTCATCGAGGGCATTTCCACATGGAAGCCGACTGTCGAGGTTCCTTCAGCCATCGGCCACATCCTGGAACTGCGGCTGGTCGAAGCCGCGCGGAAAGTGGCTGGGTACGTCATCCACGTTCCGCACTACCTCGCGGATGCCGAGTACCCGCCGGCAGCGGTGGCGGGACTCGAATACCTGGGGGCAGCCACGTCCCTGATGCTGCCGACGGACCGCCTTCGCGAGGCCGGCAGGGAAGTAGGCAGGCAGATCGCCGAACAAGTGGAAGCATCCGAGGACGTCCAGCAGGTGGTTTCAAAACTGGAGTCCCGCTATGACGACAAGGCCGAAGGAACGGTACGCCGTTCCCTGCTCGCCGACGAGAACGACGAACTGCCGAACGCCGAGGACCTGGGAGCAGCGGTTGAGGCGTATCTCGCACGTAAAGATGCGCGCCCATAAAGCAGCTTTAATGCGGCCCCGGGCATAATGGAAGGGTGAACGCACCCCGCGCCTGGCTCATTTGGACGACAGGGGTGCTCGCCTACCTTGTGGCAGTAGCCCAGCGCACATCTTTCGGTGTGTCCGGACTGGAGGCCACCGAACGGTTCCATGCCAGCGCGGCCGCCATTTCCTTCTTCACAGTGCTTCAGCTGCTGGTCTACGCCGGCCTCCAGATACCGGTCGGGCTCCTGGTTGACCGCTTCGGCTCGCGCGCCATGATTGCCAGCGGTGCCGTGCTCATGGGCCTCGGCCAACTCCAGTTGGCTTATGCCGACGCAGTTCCGGCGGGCGTGCTCGGCCGGGTCCTCGTCGGCGCCGGCGATGCGATGACCTTCGTCTCCGTCATCCGCCTCGTGCCGATCTGGTTCGCCCCGGCAAGGGTTCCTCTTGTCACCCAGCTGACGGGAATGTCGGGCCAGCTGGGCCAGCTCATCAGCGTGGTGCCGTTCGCCTTAGTCCTTCATTCGGCGGGCTGGAATACGGCCTTCCTGGCGTTGAGCTCGTTGTCCGCGCTCGCCGTGGTCCTGGTCCTCGCCTTGCTCAGGGACGTTCCGCCGGGTCACCCGCCCCGGGAGAACGCCCAAGGGCTACGCGCCACGGGTGTGACCCTGGCCCGTGCCTGGCGGCAGCCCGGGACGCGTTTGGGACTCTGGTGCCACTTCACTGTCCAGTTCAGCGGCAACGTCTTCGCCATGTCCTGGGGCTACCCGTTCCTTGTATCGGCGCAGGGCCTGAACCCGGCCACCGTGTCCGCCTTGATGGGACTCTTCGTAGTCACCAGCATTCTCGTGGGGCCTTTGTTTGGGACCTTCGTGGCCAGGCACCCCATGCGGCGCTCGGCCATGGTCCTCCTGATTACGGCGGCTACCGCGCTTGCCTGGGCTGCGGTGCTGCTGTTGCCGGGCAGGGCACCCCTGTGGTTGCTTGCCTTGCTGGTGGTCGCCCTGGCGATCGGCGGCCCCGGGTCCATGATCGGCTTTGATTTTGCCCGGACATTCAATCCTTCCCACAGGATCGGCACCGCCACGGGCATCGTCAACGTGGGCGGCTTCGTTGCAGCGCTCCTGACGATCTACTTGGTGGGGCTCATCCTCGACCTTCTCCATACCAGCGGTTTCTCGGGCGGGGAGCTGTACGGCCTGGCGTCCTTCCGCATCGCCTTGAGCGTGCAGTTCCTGTTCCTGCTCGTGGGTACGGTCTTGATCCTCATGACCCGTCGCAAAGTACGCCGCCAGATGGCGGCCCAGGGTGTCCACGTCCCGCCGCTCCTCGTGTCGCTGGCAAACCAGCGCCGGCGCCGCGTGGAATTGCGCCGCGAACGGCTCGCGAAGCAGCGAAGCTCCACGCCCTAGCCTGCTTCGCAGCGGTGTTCCTCCACAGGCGCTTATGGACGCCTTTGTCCACATAGGGCAATTGAGGCCTGCCGTCACCCATTATTTTGCCGATGCTGGATTCATGACAGCAGACAACCGTGTGACCATCTCCCGGCCCGAGGACATCCTCGGCTTCATTCCGCATGCCTTGGGACTCTGGCCGAAGGAGAGCCTCGTTGCCATCACGCTGCGCGGGCAGACACTTGGCGCCACCCTTCGCGTGGACCTTCCGCCCGAGAGATCCGAACGCGTGCTTGCCGCGTACTCACGGAGGATCGGTGAGTATCTGGAAGCGGACCATGACGCCGACGGCGTGCTTTTGGCATTCTTCAGCGACGACGGTTGGGACGATGCCGGCGTTGTGCCACACAAGCTGCGCCTGCTGGAAGCCCTGGAACCCGTCCTGGCCAAGCGTGGCTTGGCACTGCGGGATGCCTGGTTCATTGGTTCCGACTACTGGCGAAGCGCATTCTGCGCCGATCTGGAGTGCTGTCCTCTTCCCGGGCGTCCCGTGGACCAGATCCTGGACAGCCGGCTCAACGCGGAAATGGTGTTCAGGGGGAGCAGCGTCAGGGAATCGCCCGGGAGGTTGGGGCCCGTGGACCAGCCTGCCCTTGATCCGGAGTTCATGGGCGCGGAAGGCGCCGTGCTTGAGGAGTTGCTCCGGCGGTGGCGGAGCAGGAAGTCATTCGAAGAAATGCTGGATGTGTGGACAAAGGTCCTCGATTCCAGCCGTCCAGAGGAATTCGACAGCGAGGCCGCGGCGTTCCTCCGGGCGAGCCTGAGGGTTCCCGCGTGGCGCGACGCCGTGGTCGTCCTGGCAGCCGCGGGGAAAGAGGTCGCCTGCGGCGGTGCGGAGGCCTTCGGCTTCTTTGACGATGAGGACGATGAAGGGGATCCCGCGGTCATTCCGCCCGGGCTCGGTTCCCTGGCGCCGGCAGCGGGCAAGCCGACCGCGGCCGCGGATGTCAGTGTCTTACGCTACGGAGACGTGCTCCTGGGCCTCTACCCGGTGAACCCCGACTGGAACCGGTTGACGAGCCTGGATCAGGTCCTGGCGATGCTCTCCCGGCGCGGCGGCGGGGAGGCACGGGCTGCAATGCTCACGATCCGGGGGTGGATTCAGTGGTGCCGTGGGAGCGGTTCGTTCGCCCACGAGCTCCTTTCGCAGGCTGACGCTGAACAACAGGGCTATCGGCTCGCGGAACTGCTCGCCGAGGTGGTGAGGCGCGGAACGGTGTGCGGCTGGGCCAAAAGCAAGTCATCGGCGTGGCGGAAGTTCGGTGGGGCGGCAGCATGACCCCTGGGCCTGAGGTGACTCCGGGTGTGCGCCGTGGAGGGAAATCCGTGCGGCGCGTAATGTCTGCACGGTAGCGGGTATCGACCCCCTGGAATCCAAAACCGTGAGACAATGGTTGCCGAGACCCGGTTGGGTCCGTGTTTCAAGTGTCGTAAACGTCCCCTGAACTAAGGGAACATTAAGGCGCCGTCGGGAGTTTTACCTAAAGACTCTGCAGTCGGCGATGGCACTTGATGTTGATCACGGACTTGACAGGGTCATAGTGGTGTTGCCCCCATGGTGATTCCACAGACCGCCGCTAGAAAGGTTTTCTGTGACCCCGTCTTCCGCCGAGAAGGAACCCGCCGCCCTGGCCGAACTGTCCGCCGAAGAAAAGAAGGCGGCTACAGCTGCAAAGCGTGCGGCAACGCGTGCTGCCAGTGCTTCGACTGCAGGTGCAGAGAAGCCGGCACCTAAGAAGCGCGGGCCCAAGCCCGGCGCCAAGGCCGCTGCCGAAGCAGCCAACAAGTCCGCCGGCACCGACGAGGACTCCGAAGAAGAAGCCGAGGATTTTGACGCCGTGGTTCCCGACGAAGCAGAGCTCACGGAGGAAGTCGAAGAAGGCGAAGAGGGCAAGAAGCCTGCCACGACCGGTTCCGGCTTTGTTTACTCGGATGCCGACGACGACGATGCGCCTGTCCAGCAGGTCATGTCAGCAGGCGCCACGGCCGACCCCGTCAAGGACTATCTGAAGCAGATCGGCAAGGTTGCCCTGCTGAACGCGGAGCAGGAAGTCGACCTTGCGCTCCGCATTGAAGCCGGTCTCTTCGCCGAAGAGAAGATCAACGCCGACGACGGCTCCATGGATCCGAAGCTCAAGCGTGAGCTCGAATTCATCATCCACGACGGCAAGAGGGCCAAGAACCACCTCCTCGAGGCCAACCTGCGCCTCGTGGTCTCCTTGGCCAAGCGCTACACCGGCCGCGGCATGCTGTTCCTGGACCTCATCCAGGAAGGCAACCTGGGCCTGATCCGTGCAGTGGAGAAGTTCGACTACACCAAGGGCTTCAAGTTCTCCACCTACGCCACGTGGTGGATCCGCCAGGCCATCACCCGCGCCATGGCCGACCAGGCCCGAACCATCCGCATCCCGGTGCACATGGTGGAAGTCATCAACAAGCTGGCACGCGTCCAGCGCCAAATGCTGCAGGACCTTGGACGCGAACCTACGCCTGAGGAACTGGCCCTCGAACTGGACATGACCCCCGAGAAGGTCGTTGAAGTCCAGAAGTACGGCCGCGAGCCCATCTCGCTGCACACCCCGCTTGGCGAAGACGGCGATTCAGAATTCGGTGACCTCATCGAGGACTCCGAAGCCGTTGTGCCGGCGGACGCTGTGAGCTTCACGCTCCTCCAGGAGCAGTTGCACTCGGTGCTCGATACCCTGTCCGAGCGTGAAGCAGGCGTCGTCGCGATGCGCTTCGGCCTTACCGATGGCCAGCCGAAGACTTTAGACGAAATCGGCAAGGTCTATGGAGTCACCCGCGAACGCATTCGTCAGATCGAATCGAAGACGATGTCCAAGCTGCGCCACCCCTCGCGGTCGCAGGTTCTGCGCGACTACCTTGACTAAAGCAACGGACGCCGTGCTTTAACCGGCACAGCCCGTCAAGAAGTGGATCCCCGGAAAATCCAGGGGTCCACTTCTTGCGTCTAGGGGCTGTTCCGTTCGAGTGCCTTGCCGAGGATGCGGGCGCCTTCCGGGAAGGCGGAGGGGTTCGGTCCTGCGAAGTTGAGCCGGATGAACGGTCCCGCCGGTTCGGCCGGGAACCATTCCGTACCGACCGCGATCATCACCCCCGCACTCTCGCAGTCACGGGTCAGACTTTCGAGGTCTGTCCCGTCGGGCAGGCGTGCCCAGAGGTTCAGCCCTCCCTTGGGGATGAGGCTGAGATGGGCCTGGGGGGCGTGCTCGCGCAGGCTTGAGACAAGGAGGTCGCGGCGTGACTGGAGCTGATGGCGGAGGCTGCGCAGATGCGTCTGCCAGGCCGGCTGGGTGACGACATCGAGTGCCGCGGCCTGCAGCAATCCGCTGACATACATCGACTCGGCTGCCCGGTCCGAAAGAATGCGTTCGCGGGCGGGGCCGCGGGCGATGACGGCGGCAACGCGGATAGCGGGTGAAACGCTTTTCGTAAGGGAGCGCAGATAGACCACGTGGCCGGAGTCGTCACGGGCGGCGAGGGGTACCGCCGTCGACGTGATGCCAAAGTCGTGGGCCCAGTCGTCCTCGACGAGGAACGCGCCGTACTGTCGGACGACGTCCAGGACTTCTTCGCCCCGACGGGTGGACCATTGCGCTCCAGTGGGGTTCGCATAGTTCGGTTGGGCGTAGAACAACCGTGCGCCCGTATCCTCAAAGGCCCTGGCCAATTCTTCGGGGTCCGGCCCATCGGCTCCGCTGGGCACCGGGACGATGCGGACTCCTGCTTGCGTCGCGGCAAGGATGGCTCCCCAGTAGCTCGGAGATTCCATGAGGAGCGGCTGCCCGTGGCCCACCAATGCGGTGAAGATGGAGCTGAGGCCGCCTTGGCTTCCAGGCAGCACGATGACGTCGCTCGGTGTTGGCGGGGTGAGCCCAGCCGGCGTCGCGCTGCCGAGTTCGTGCGCGAACCAGGACTGCAACTCGGGAAGGCCCGGCGCCGGAGGCCGGGACAAAGCAGCGTCGCCGCGGGCCACGCGGGCGAGAGCGGCCCGCACAAGCCGCTCCGGCAGGAGTTCCCGGTCCGGGTATCCGGAATGGAAGGCAATAGTGGCGTTCGACGTGTCCCGCATCGTGGTGGAGGCTGAGCGCGGAGGCGCTTG
Source organism: Arthrobacter sp. efr-133-TYG-118 (assembly GCF_030209755.1). Classification (GTDB taxonomy): domain Bacteria; phylum Actinomycetota; class Actinomycetes; order Actinomycetales; family Micrococcaceae; genus Arthrobacter. Next base: position 20,214 of record NZ_JARVRH010000006.1, read on the forward strand.
CGGTGCGCGCAGTGCCGCAGTTTGCCAACCGTAATCCGAGGGGCGTGCTGTCCGGATCGCCCGCACGAAGGTGCCGACGCCGGGCCGGCTCTCGATCAAGCCCTGCGAAGTGAGCGCTTGCAAGGCTTTCTGCACCGTCACAGGGCTGGCCTGGTAGTCGGCAACCAGCGACCGGGTGGACGGCAGCCGGGATCCCGGTGCGGCCCCGGCGATCCATTCCCGCAATCGCATCGCAATCCTTGAACTGCTATCGTTGTTCATGAGAGACAATAGTAGCGCTACTACAATAATTCGCCCAGTGATACCGTCCCGTCCGGCAACGGGCCTTTGGTGGGGCCTCGTGGGAGTAGCGGCGTTCTCGTTCACTGTTCCCTTCACCCGGGTGGCGGTTGGTGGCCTGTCGCCCTTGTTCATCGGCTCCGGCCGTGCCGTCGTCGCGTCGATACTCGCGGCATTCGCCCTCTCGCTCACCAGGCAGCGGCTTCCTCGAGGCAGGCAATGGGCGCGCCTTGCCGTGGTTGCCGCCGGGATTGTTGTCGGATTCCCCGTGCTCACCTCGTTCGCACTCACGACGGCGCCGGCCAGCCACGGTGCCGTCGTCATCGCCCTCTTGCCGGCAGCAACGGCAACCGCCGCAGTACTCCGTGGACGGGAGCATCCACCGGTCGCCTTCTGGCTGGTGACGGCCGTTGGGGCTGTTGCGGCCATTGTTTTCGCTTTCGCACAGTCAGGCGGGCCCGGGCAGCTGAACTGGGCGGATGTGCTGCTCCTCGGAGCTGTCGTTGCTGCGGCCATCGGTTATGCGGAAGGCGGACTGCTCGCCCGCGAACTCGGCGCATGGCAGACCGTATCCTGGGCGCTCGTCCTGGCATTGCCGTTGATGACCGGCCTGGCTGCCCTCTCCATGGCCCAGCAGCCACCGTCAGCCTCGCCGGGCCAGTGGGCTGCTTTTGGATATCTCGGAGTCGTCAGCATGTTCTTCGGCTTCTTCGCCTGGTATCGGGGCCTCGCCATTGGACCCATGGCCAAAGTCAGCCAGGTACAACTCATCCAGCCCGTGCTGAGCATTTGCTGGGCAGGGCTGCTGCTGGGCGAATCCCTGGGCTGGACCACGATTGTCGGTGGGCTGGCCGTCATCGTCTGCGCCGGCGTCGCCGTCCGGGTCCGGCTCAATCCGCTGCGCCCAAAACAGAATCGCTGAAGACCAACAGAACAGATCGCCCGTCCCAAGATAGGAAGAATAGAACCATGTATATCCCAGCGCATTTCGAGGCCGGTCCTGACGACATCCACGACCTCCTGACGCGGCCAAGTGCGGCGAATCTGGTCACCATGACGTCGCAGGGCCTGCTCGTGACCCTCCTGCCGCTCATCTATGATCCCTCGATCGGCGAACACGGCGCGCTCCACGGACACCTCGCCCGAACCAACTCCCAATGGTCCGAGCCGGCGATCGGAGAATCACTCGCGATCATCCAAGGAGCGGACGCCTACATCTCGCCTTCCTGGTACGCATCGAAGGCAGAGCATGGACGCGTCGTCCCGACGTGGAACTATTCCACAGCCCACGTCTACGGCAAGCTTGCCGTCCATGACGATGCCGCGTGGCTCGGGAACCATGTCAGGCAGCTGACCAACCTCAACGAAGCCCGCTCCGAGCGACCGTGGTCCGTGGATGACGCGCCGGAGCGCTACGTCTCCGGCCAGTTGCGGGCGATCGTTGGCATCGAGCTGGTCATTACCCGTATCGAAGCGAAGGCCAAACTGAGCCAGAACCGGCCCGACAAGGACATCGACGGGGTCGTGGCCGGGCTTGAAGCCCAAGGGCACAAGGAGATTGCTGCCGACGTAGCCCGGGCCAGGCAGGGAAGTTAACGCAGCGGCCCCCTCCGTCCGGAGGGGGCCGCTGTCTCTGTGAAATTATGTCAGCCGGGCTGCCGCTGGGGCCGGCCCCTGATGGCTAGTCGGCGAGGACGGGTTCCTTCTCCTGAAGGCGAGCCGTCTCGTCATGCCAGTCCGAGGTCATCGGCCGCAGCGTGGCCTCTACTGCACGTGCGTGGTGGCCGCAGAAGAGCAGCTCACCGCCGGAGGACTCGAGTACAACGCGGACATATGCCTGGGCCCCGCAACGGTCGCACCGGTCGAGTGCATTGAGTGTGCGGTCTGCAACTGCTGTTGTCATGTTCGGCCTCCTTAGTAGTTCTGTGTATCCATATAACCAGCATTCGAAGCAAAACCATGGCAAGGATGGGTCACGTTCGCTGTCCGCGTATCACATGTGCGTAACACCGGGAAGTGGCGTCCAGCACGATTGGGAGTGGCAGCTCTCGTCCTGGCTCCGGGGCGGCTAGCCTAGGAGAAGTGTTTTTTGCCTCTGTTATACCCCCGAAGGAGCGCCCCGCCCGTGGCACCGAGTTCTGAATACAACGCCCGGCACCTTTCAGTTTTGGAAGGCCTGGAGGCGGTCCGCAAACGTCCGGGCATGTACATCGGCTCCACGGACTCACGCGGCCTCATGCACTGCCTGTGGGAGATCATCGACAACTCCGTGGACGAAGCGCTGGCAGGCTTCGGGCATGACATCCAGATCATCCTGCACGCGGACAATTCGGTGGAAATCCACGACGACGGCCGCGGCATCCCCGTGGACCTGGAACCCAAGACCGGGCTCACCGGCGTCGAAGTCGTCTTTACCAAACTGCATGCCGGCGGAAAGTTCGGTGGCGGCTCCTACACGGCGTCCGGCGGTTTGCACGGCGTTGGCGCGTCCGTAGTGAATGCGCTCTCTGCCCGCCTTGACGTGCAGGTGGACCGCGGCGGCAAGACGTACCAGATGTCGTTCCGCCGGGGCGAGCCGGGACGATTCAAGGACACCGGCTCGAAGCCCAGCCCGACGTCGGTCTTCGAACCGTTCGTCGAGAACTCGGTGCTCGACGTCGTGGGCAAGGCCAAGCGGGGTGTCACCGGTACCCGCATCCGCTACTGGGCAGACCGGCAGATCTTCACCCCGGACGCGAAGTTCTCGCTCGAGGATCTTGCGGCGCGCGCCCGCCAAACGTCATTCCTGGTTCCGGGCCTCAAGCTCACGGTGCGCGACGAGCGCCGGCTCCCCGGTACCCCCGGCGAAAACGGGCCGCACCAGGAGGTCTTCCACCACGACGGCGGCATTTCCGAGTTCGTCGACTTCCTGGCCGCGGATTCGGGCGTCACTGATGTTTGGCGGCTCCACGGTGCGGGCAAGTTCAAGGAAACCGTTCCGGTCCTTGACGAAAACGGGCACAGCAAGATCGCCGAAGTGGAACGCGACTGTGAAGTGGACATCGCGCTGCGCTGGGGGATCGGCTACGAAACCACCATGCGGAGCTTCGTCAACATCATCGCCACGCCCAAGGGCGGCACGCACCAGGCAGGCTTCGAGCAGGCACTGCTGAAGACCTTCCGCAAGGCCGTCGAAACGAACGCACGCAAGCTCAAGGCGGGCAACGACAAGATTGAGAAGGACGACATCCTTGCCGGCCTGACGGCAGTGCTGACGGTCCGCCTGGCAGAGCCGCAATTCGAGGGCCAGACCAAGGAGATCCTGGGCACTTCGGCCGTCAGGGCGATCGTTGCCAAGGTGGTCGAGGAAGAGATCACAGCGCGCCTGAACTCGGCGAACCGCAACGACAAGGCCCAGTCCGCACTGCTGCTTGAGAAGATCGTCAGCGAGATGAAGTCCCGCATCTCTGCCCGCGTCCACAAGGAAACGCAGCGCCGGAAGAATGCGCTGGAGACGTCGTCGATGCCCACCAAGCTGGCAGATTGCCGCACGGACGACGTCGGACGCTCCGAGCTGTTCATCGTGGAAGGTGACTCCGCGCTTGGCACTGCCAAGCTGGCGCGGTCCTCGGACTTCCAAGCGCTGTTGCCGATCCGTGGCAAGATCCTCAACGTGCAGAAGGCCTCGGTGGGGGACATGCTCTCCAACGCGGAGTGTGCAGCCCTCATCCAGGTAGTGGGTGCCGGTTCGGGCAGGAGCTTCGACATCGACGCCGCCCGTTACGGCAAGGTGATCCTGATGACCGATGCGGACGTCGACGGCGCCCACATCCGCACGCTGCTCCTCACCTTGTTCTTCCGGTACATGCGCCCGATGATCGACGAGGGCCGGGTGTACGCTGCGGTACCGCCGTTGCACCGTGTGGAAGTCATCAACGCCGGCCAGAAGGCCAACGAGATGATCTACACGTACTCGGAGGCTGAGCTGCACGTCCTGCTGGCCAGGCTCGCGAAGGAAGGCAAGCGCTACAAGGAACCCATCCAGCGCTACAAGGGCCTGGGTGAGATGGACGCCGAGCAGCTCGCCGAGACCACCATGGATCCGCGCCACCGCACCCTCCGCAAGGTGGGGATTGAGAACGCCAAGATGGCGGAGGACACCTTTGACCTGCTGATGGGATCGGACGTCGCCCCGCGCAAGGACTTCATTATTGCCGGCGCCGCGGACCTGGACCGGGAACGCATCGACGCCTGATCCAGTGTTCCTGCGTCAGCGGGCCAATCCAGCCAAGCACGCCCAGCAGCCCTGTTCAGCCCAGCAAACCCGGTACGATCAGCAGGCCTGTCGGCACCGCGAGCAACATGGCCGACGCCGCGAGCACCAATGCGCGCTGAGCTGCCGGAAGCGGCGGCTTGGGTGAGAGCAGGCGGCTGACGCGCGACGCCGTCGTACGCGGTGAGTCGGCACCGCCGGTGCCGCTCAAGGAGCTGCTTTCGGGGGAAGCGTCCGGATCGCTTGTTCGGGGAAGCGCGAATTGCTCCGCGGGGCGGGGGGAGCCGCTGGCCACGATCGCGATCGCCTTGATGAGCGTTCCCTTGCTCTCGGTGCGCAGGGCCGCATCGTCGGCGAGCATTTCGATCAGGGAGTTGACTGCGACCTGGGCGAGTCGCGTGGTGGGGAACCAGGGCAGTGCCTGGCGCCATGCCGCGAAGGCCCACAAGAGAAGGTCGTGGCGTTGCGAGAGATGCGCATTTTCGTGGATGAGGACGGCCCTCAGCTCGGCAGGCTCCAGGGCGGCCATCAGGCCGTCGGACAGGACGGTCACTGACCGTGCGCCGCCGGGTAAGCAGTAGGCCACGGGGGAATCGTGGTTGATGACCACGGTTCCAGGGCCGTCTGCGGACGGGGAGGCCAGAAGCGCGAGGAGTTCGCGGTGCCTCCGCCGCTGCCGTTCGATCTTGACGTAGGTAAGCAGCAGGGTGAACACGAGATGGGCGCTCAGCAGCGCCGCGGCGGACAAGGCGAACAAGTGCCAGAAGCCCAGTGCCGTGGTGGGCTCGTTGTGAAGCACCATGCCGGCCAAGGAACGCAGGCCTGCAATGAGGTTGTCGCCGATGGGCTCAAGCCCGTAGACCAGCATGGCCCCGATCATGGAGAGGCCACCGGCGAGTGCGATGGCTTGCCAGAGGACCATGGCCATGAAGGGCGCGCGTGCCGGCCATTCGGCGCGCGACAAAAGGACGGGAACCGGCCATGCCAGCACCAAAGCGAGGACCGCCAGGAAATATGAGGTCCAGAACATGGGTGCTTAGTTTTTGCCGAGCAGCTTGCGCAGCGTGGCGGCTTCACTCTCGCTCACGGAACCAATGAACCGGGCCAGTACCGCTTCGCGGTCCGGGGCGGAACCCAAGGCCTCATGCATGAGGTCCGCAGTGTGGTCGGCGCGGCTCGAAACGGCCTGGTAGCGGTGCGGGCGGGTGCCGCGTTCGCGCTCCACGAGGCCCTTCTTCTCAAGGCGGGACAAGACCGTCAGCACGGTGGTGACTGCGAGGTCCTTGCCTTGGTGTCCTGCAATGCCATCCGTGGCGGCAGAATCCTGCGCCAGCAGATCACGAAGCTTGTTGGCTGTTGCAGCCTCCTGGCCTGCCCAGAGGAGATCCATGACCGCCCGTTCCAGTTCGCCAAGACTTGCCATCAATGCATCCCTACTTTCCGCGCTTCCCCGCCCCGTTTCCTAGGCTGAAGGCAGCGCGATGATCCAACATTCCACCCTCAATCTACCGCTTTTCGGGTCGCGATTCTACGTGAGGTAGAACATGCGGCGCGCCGTGTCCTTGCGGCACTGTTACGCCACTGGAAGAGTGGTGAGGAGATCGCAGGGGTTTGTTCTACACTGTGTAGAAGAAGTCAGTTCTACGCAACGTAGAAAAAGGGCGCCGCAAGCGGGCGTCGGGACAATGCCGGATAAAAAGGACAGCCATGGACGCCTTGGAAATCGCACGCTGGCAATTTGGAATCACCACGGTCTACCACTTCATGATGGTGCCGCTGACCATCGGGCTGGGGCTTGTTGTCGCCGTCATCCAGACCCTCTGGTACCGCACGGGCAAAGTTGAATACCTGCGGATGACCAAGTTCTGGGGCAAGCTCTTCCTCATCAACTTCATCATGGGGGTGGCCACGGGCATCGTGCAGGAATTCCAGTTCGGCATGGCGTGGAGCGAATACAGCCGATTCGTCGGCGACGTGTTCGGTGCGCCCCTGGCCCTGGAAGCGCTTCTGGCGTTCTTTGTGGAATCGACCTTCCTGGGGCTATGGATCTTCGGCTGGAAGCAACTCAGGCGTGGCGTCCACCTTGCGTGCCTCTGGATTGCCGTGATCGGCTCGGTCTTCTCGGCCTACTTCATCATCGTGGCCAACTCGTGGATGCAGCACCCCGTCGGTGTCACGATGGTCAACGGGCGCCCCGTCATGACCGACGCCTGGGCAGTGTTCACCAACAACACCGCCATGGTGGCCGTGCCCCACACGCTCTTCGGTGCGCTGGCCGTCGCCGGTGCGTTCCTTCTGGGCATCGCCTGGTACCACCTCTGGCGCCGCCGCCACGACGGCATTGACACCGTCGGAGCGGACGGCCGGGCCATCGCGGGCGAAGCCGACATTCCCGGACGGGACAAGGCCGACTACAAGGTGTGGATCAACTCCCTGCGGATCGGCGCCGTCGTCGCCATGATCTCCTTCGCCGGCACCGCCATCACGGGCGATTTTCAGGGCAAGCTGATGTTCGAACAACAGCCCATGAAGATGGCCGCGGCCGAGGCCGCCTGCCACGACGGCACCGGCTTCTCCGTGCTGAGCATCGGCAACCTCGGGTCCAAGAACTGCAACGACATCGTAGCCGTGATCGAGGTTCCCGGCATCCTTTCCTTCCTGGCCAAGGGCGATTTCAACACGGAAGTGAAGGGCGTCAACAGCCTCCTCGACGAGTACAAGGCCAAGTACGGCACCCACCTGCCGAACAATCCCCTGTACGGCGATCGGGCAGGCCAGGAAATCCAGTACGTACCCGTCATGGAAGTGACCTACTGGGGCTTCCGCATGATGATCGGCTTCGGCGGGGTCGCCGCTCTCGCCGCACTGCTTGCCCTCTGGGTCACACGCAAGGGCATGGTCCCGCAATCCCGCTGGATCATGCGCCTGGCGGTGTTCGGCATCCTGGCTCCCTTCGGGGCAAACGCCGCCGGCTGGATCTTCACCGAAATGGGCCGGCAGCCGTTCGTCGTAGCGCCCAATCCTGACGCCAGCGGAGTCGACCAGGTGTTCATGTTCACGGCCGCGGCCGTCTCACCCGGCGTCTCCGCCGTTGAGCTCATCACCTCGCTCGTCGTGTTGGCCTCCATCTATGCGGTCCTGCTGGTAGTGGAAGTCCGGCTCCTGGTCAAATACGCCCGGGGTGGCGTGGTGTCCGCGATGCCGGAGCTCGCCGAAGCCCGCTACGGCGGGAAGAAAGAAAAGAAGGACGACGACGGCGGGACCCCTGGCGCTCCGGGCCAACCCGGCGACAGCGACGACGTCCTGGCATTCGCCTACTAGGAAGCAGAGGAATCTTTCGAATGGAACTGTTGCCTACCGTCTGGTTCGTGGCCATCGCCGTGCTGTGGACGGGATACCTCTTCCTGGAGGGCTTCGACCTCGGTGTCGGAATGCTCATGAAGCTCTTCGCCCGGAACAACACCGACCGCCGGGTGCTGTTGAACACGATCGGACCGGTGTGGGACGGGAACGAAGTGTGGCTGCTGACCGCGGCCGGTGCCACCTTCGCGGCCTTCCCGCTGTGGTACGCCTCGCTGTTTTCGGCGCTCTACTTGCCGCTCCTGATTGTCCTGGTGGCCCTGATCTTCCGGGCTGTGGCTTTCGAGTACCGCGGCAAAGTGGACAGCCCGCGCTGGCGGACCGTCTGGGACTGGGCGATAGCCTTGGGCTCGTTCATTGCCGCGTTCGGCATCGGCGCCGCGCTGGCGTTGACCACCACCGGGCTGCCGATCGACTCGAACGGCGACCGCCAGGGCGGCCCCTTTGCCTGGTTCAGCGGATACGCCGTGCTGGGCGGATTCGCCGTCGTCGCGTTCGCCCTGGTACATGCCCTGGCGTTCCTGGCCCTGAAGACCGACGGCGAAGTGCGCCACCGCGCGCGCCGCTGGTTTGTGTGGCTCGCACCGCTCGCGTTGCTGCCGCTGCTGGCATGGATGGTGGCCGTCCAGCTCCTCAGTGGCAAGCCGTTGACGTGGATCCTGGTGATCCTCGGAGTCCTCGCAGCTGCAGGGGCCTGGGTACTCGCCCGCAAGGGGGCCGAGGGCAAGGCCTTCGGAGCCCTTGGTGCGTTCCTGGTGTGTGCCACTGCGTCCATTTTCGGTGCCGCGTTCCCCGTGGTCATCCCTTCCACACTGAACCCCGCCTTCAACCTCACCATTTCCAACGCCTCGTCCTCCGCCTACACCCTGGGGCTGATGAGCATCGTGGCCGCCGTCGGCTTGCCCCTCGTCATCGCGTACCAGGCCTGGACCTACTGGGTGTTCCGCCGCCGCGTGAGCGCGGCACATATTCCCGCCGCACATGGCTTCCTGCCGGCCATCGGGGCCAAGGTCCTGGTCGGCCATGCGGCGCCGGGCGGACCAGCTGCGAAACGCGCACCCCGCGACGCCGGCGAGTAACGGATGAAGCCCCAGCTGCCCGCCGGACCTGCCACCCGATCCGCCTTGTACTTCCTTGGCCTGTTGTCCTCACTCAAGGCCTTGTCCCTGGTCCTGATTGCGCAGGCCATCGCGGGAATGCTGTCCGGACTTGCAGCGGGCGGCATGGGGTGGCGCGAAGGACTCCTCTGGGGTGCCGCCGGCGCGGTCCTGCGGTCGCTGACGGTCTGGGGACAAGGAGTCGCGGCGCGCCGGGCGGCCCTTGGGGTCAAGGAAGAGCTGAGGTCCAGGCTGCTGGAGCGCGCCCTCGGCGCCGGGGCTGCGGGACGGGTCGGCGAAGTGAACGACGGCGGGCTCGCCGTGCTCGCGACCCGCGGACTTGATGCACTGGACAACTACTACACCCAGTTCCTGCCCGCCTTGGTCAATTGTGCGGCGTTGCCCCTGCTCCTCGGCGCGCGGATCCTCTTCGCGGATTGGGTCAGCGCCGTGGTTGTGGTGCTGACCTTGCCGCTGGTCCCGCTGTTCATGGTGCTGATCGGCCGCCACACGGAGGACCGGGTCCACGAAGCCCAATCCACGCTGCGGAGGCTCTCGGGACACATCCTGGAGTTGGCCAAGGGACTTCCCGTGCTGGTGGGACTGGGCCGCGCGGGCGAACAGCGCGCAGCCCTCGAGGATCTCTCCGAGGAATACCGCTCGCGCACCATGGGAACACTGCGGACTGCCTTCTTGTCCGCCCTCGCCCTGGAGCTGATAGCCACCATTTCCGTCGCGGTCGTGGCCGTCTTCATCGGCGTGCGACTGGTGGCGGGCGACATGGGACTGGAAGCAGGCCTGCTGGCCCTCATCCTCGCCCCCGATTGCTATCTTCCCCTGCGCGAGCTGGGCACAGCACACCACGCCAGCGACGACGGGCGCGAGGCCTTGGCCGCAGCCAACGCCGTGCTGGAGTCGCCGGCGGGCCGTCTGCTGAGCGATGTTTCCGGCACCGAACAGTCCGCCGCCGTCGTGGTCACCGGACTGACGGTGAGGTATCCGGGAAGGGTGGCCGCCGCCGTCGGGCCCATCGACTTCAAGGCACCGGCGGGACAGATCACCGCCCTTGACGGCCGGAGCGGTTCGGGCAAGAGCACCATCCTGGGCGCCCTCGCCGGAACGATCGGCGACGGTCCGCTGGCAACCATCGAAGGTTCCGTTAACGGACTGGGCGCCGGCACCGTGGCTTGGGTGCCGCAGCATCCCGTCATGGTGGCCGGAACGGTGCTGGACGAGGTCGTCCTTTACCTGAACGGCGGCAACCAGGACGTCGCGTCGATGGACACCGGGTCCACTCCGGACGCGGACATTGCGAGGGCCATGCGTTGCCTGGAGCAGTCTGCCGCGGAGCACCTCGCGTTCAAACATCCTTCCGAATTGAGCCCCGGCGAGGTGCGGCGGGTGGCCGTGGCCCGTGGTTTGGCGCGGCTCAACGCGGGAGCCACCGTCCTGCTGCTCGACGAACCCACCGCGCACCTCGATGTCGCATCCGCGGACGCGATCCGTTCGGCCATCACGGGGCTGCGAGGGGCCGCGACTGTCATCCTGGTGGCCCACGACACCGCGACCCGGACTCTGGCGGACAACGTCGTTAAAGTCGACGGCGGGACAGTCGACAGCGGGACAGCGCAGGAGCAAACCGGGCCCGTGGGCCGGGAATCCGCCGCCGCCGCATCCGCACCAGCTCCGGTCCAAGGGGACACGAATCCCGGAACCACACCGACGGGGGGAATTGAACCCCCCACCACCATCTCCGTGCTCAAGGCCCTGGCGCGTATCCTGGCGCCCGTCCGTTACAAGTTCGCCGGTGCCGTGCTGATCGCGGCGCTCGCCGCCTTGTTTGCCGTGGCGTTGTCCGGGCTGTCCGGCTGGCTCATCATCCGGGCCAGCGAACAACCGCCCATCCTGTACTTGCTCGGTGCCATCGTGGGCGTTCGATTCTTCGGCATTGGCAGAGCGGTGCTGCGGTACTCCGAGCGGCTCGTCGTCCACGACACCGTGTTCGCCGCGATGACAAGGCTCCGGGGGGCGCTCTGGGCGGCGCTCAGCGCGCGGGCGCTGTCACTCCGCCGGCTCCTGCAGGGCGGCAATGTCCTCGGCGCGGTGGTGGACGACGTCGATACCCTGCGGGACGTGCTGCCGCGCGTCGTCCTGCCGCCCCTCTCTGCCCTTGCCGTCGCAGTGTCGGCCGTGGTTGCCTCGGCCCTGCTGGTTCCCGCCACAGTGCCGGCAGTTGTGGCTAGCGCCGTGGTTGGCCTTGTCCTGGCTCCTCTTCTTGCCCTGGTGGCGGATCGCAACGCGGCCCGCTCAGAGCAGCAATTGCGCTCACTCGTGCTGCGCGACGTTGCCGCAGCCCTCGACGCCCGCGCGGAGCTCAGCGCAAACGGCGTGGCCGGAACGGTTCTGTCCTCCTTGACCCGGAGGGACAACGCGGCCACTGCGGCCGCACAGCGTTCCGCGTGGGCTGACGGCATAGGCCAGGGGTTGACCGTGCTGGCCTGCACCCTGGGAGCGCTGGCTGCCGGCATTCTCGCGGCACCGTCGGTGCAATCCGGCACTGTCGCGCCGGCCGTGCTCGCCGTCGTCGTCCTGGTTCAGCTGGCGCTCGCGGAACCCTATGGGGCGGTAGTGTCTGCCGTGCGGCAGGGTCCGGCTTTGGCCGCGGTGCTGCGGCGGATCGCCCAGTCAGGAGCCTTTGATGCCTCAGAAGCCGACGGCGGTGTGCTGAGTCTGCCGAAGCGGCCCGACGGCTCTGCGGGACTGCAGCTGGACGGACTCGTGGCTTCATGGCCCGGCGGCGCGCCCGTGTTCAGCGGGCTCAGCGCCGAAGCGGCCCCCGGACGCTGGCTTGCGGTCACAGGCCCCTCCGGCTCGGGGAAATCCACGTTGCTCTCCGTGCTGCTTGGCTTCCTGCCGGCATCCTCCGGGAGGGCCTACGTCAGCGGAAATGCTGCTTGGTGTCCCCAGGAGGCCCACCTCTTCGACTCCACTATCCGCGGCAATCTGCTGCTCGCCCGCCCGGCCAGCCGGAAGCCTTCCGAAGCGGACATGTACCAGGCCTTGGGCGCCGTCGGGCTTTCAGGATTGGTATCCGGGCTTCCCGGTGGCCTTGACAGCCGCATAGGCCCCTCGGGTTCGTTCCTGAGCGGCGGCGAACGCCAACGGCTCGCCATGGCCCGCACGCTCCTCACCGGCGCAGCTGTCCTCCTCCTGGACGAGCCGACGGCCCATCTCGACGCCGAGGCCGGACGCCTCATGATGGCGGAGCTGCGTGCCGGGCTGAAGGACGTCACGGTGGTCCTGGTGACGCACAATCCGGCCGACATCGCCGGGGGAGACTCCAAGTTGGATCTCGGCACGCCGTCGGCGCTCCCGGTGCTCGTGCCCGGAAACTAGCCGAGGAGCCGTCCGAAGGTGGCGTGCACCGAATCGACGATGTTGTCCATGAGTCTCCGCGCATCCTCTTCCCGGATGAGCGGCGTCGACTGACCTGCCCATAGGGACATCAGGCCCGGGATTCCCTGTGCCGCCGCGGCGGGCCGGAACTTGCCCGTCAGCCAGTTCTGGATCGGGAACGGGGCATGCGTGGCAGGATCGGCAAGCTCGGCGATGATCCGGTTGGGGATGCCGCGTGCCAAGCGGCCGCTGAGGGCGCGGGTCAGGACAGTGTGGGCGGCGTCGGGTCCGCGCATCGCGGCGAGGTGCGCGGGACTGATGGCTGACTGGCGCGTGGCCAGGAAGGCTGAACCGATCTGGACCGCGTCCGCGCCAAGCACCAAGGCGGCAGCGACCCCGCGTCCGTCAGCGATACCGCCTGCGGCGATGACGGGAACCGGGACGGCATCCACCACCTGGGGTACCAGGGCCATGGTCCCGACGAGCGAGTCCTCCGGGGCCCGCAGGAAGGAAACCCGGTGTCCGCCGGCCTCCATGCCCGTGGCCACGATGGCGTCCACGCCGCTGGCATCCAAGGCCACCGCTTCGTCAACAGTGGTTGCAGTACCAACCACCACAATGCCGTTCCGGTGGGCCTCCTCGATGACAGCCTCGGACGGAACCCCGAAGACGAAACTCAGTACGGCCGGGCGGGCATCGATGGCCGCTTGAATCTGTTCCTGCAGATCCGGCAGGTAGGTGTCCGGTTGCGTGGGTGGTTCCACGCCCACCAGCTCGAAATACGGCCGGAGGATGTCCACGTAGGCGGCGAACTGCCCGGGGTCCACGGTTGGCGGCTCTTCGCCCTCGATGGGGAGCCAAAGATTCAGTGCGAAAGCTTTCCCGGTGGCCTCCCTGAGTTCGCGGGCCGTGGTGGCAATCCGCTCCGCATCGTATCCGTAGAGGCCGTAGGAACCCAGCCCGCCGGCCTCGCTGACTGTGGCTGCCAGCTCCACCGAGGACAGACCACCGAAAGGACCGAGGACGATGGGAAGGTCAATGTTGAAGAGGCGGGTTGCCCGTGTGTCTTTCCACGACATCGCAGCGCCTAGCCGTCCACGTCGTGCAGGTGATGGACGACGTCGTGCAGGAAGTACTGGGCAAACGTCAGCACGGTGAACGTGGAGCCGTTGCTGCGGACCCCCGTGCGGGGCCACTCATCTTCGTGGACTACGGCGAAGGAGTTGGCAATTTGAGTGCCCTCTGCGGCCAGCTGCGCAGCCACCTCTGCGGGGTCCGCATTGGCGTAGTCGCCGTCGATCGCGGCCTTGTCCTGGTCCCAATTGGCGAAGTGGGCGTCGTCCTCCCGCAGCATCAGGTTCAAACGCTGGTCGAAGAGGCTGAAGACATCCCGGACGTGGCAGGCATACTCCAACGGCGACCACGTGTGCTCGTCCGGACGGGTGGACGCGTCTTCCCGGCGCAAAACGGCCCGCCAACGCGGCAGCATGTTCAGGACTGTCCCCGGGACGGTAGACGGGGTCACAGTGGCGGCGTCGAAGCCGCATTCGGGACAGGGTGTGGACAGGACCCAGGTCCAGTCCTTGTCATCGGGAATGATCGGCATGGCAGTAGTCTAGGGCCCGCATTCCTGATCCGGTCACGCTGCCCGGCGAGAGGTCCATCCCGGCCCCGATCAGCCCGATCAGGAGTAAGGTTATGAGCTGGGGAAGCCTGGAAAGTGAAATTGCCATGCTTAAGGATCTAAACGTCGCCGGCGTGCTCCCTGCCAGCGATCTCGCCCGCGCCCGCGACTTCTACCGCGACAAGCTCGGTCTCGAACCGGACAACCCGGAGGCCGCTGACAACCTGATGTACAAGTGCGCCAACGGCACCGCCTTCCTTCTCTACGAGACTCCCAACGCGGGGACGGCCAAGAATACCCAGTTGGGATTCCAGAGCACCGACTTGGACCAGGACATGGCCGATCTCAGGGCGCGCGGAGTCGTTTTCGAAGAGTACGACTTCCCGGGCCTGAAAACCGAGAACGGCGTTGCCACCTTCCCTACCGGTGATCGCGGAGCCTGGTTCCTCGATTCGGAAGGAAACATCCTCAGTATCGCCACGATGTAGTCAGGATATTCGGGGCTCAGCCTTCGACAACGGTTTCCGGCGTGCTTCCTTCATCCCACGCCATGCTCGCACCAATGGCATCCACTGGCTGGGAGAGGGGAACGCCGGAGCCGTCACGGCGGCCGTGCTCCTGTGGCAGGGCGCGGGCAACGCCGGCGCTGGATGACGCCTTCGCCGGACCGTGACCGGCCCACCCGAGCAGCAGCGTGTCTTCACCCTTGAGGAAACGGTGGGCCCGGACACCTCCCGTCGCCCGGCCCTTGGCCGGGTATTCCTCGAACGGGGTGATCTTCGCCGTGCCCGGAGCAGTCCCCGGCAGCGCGCCGTTGCTACCCGCGATCGTCACGACGACGGCGGCAGGGTCGTTGGCGCGCACCGTGCCGAAGTGGATGACGTCGTCGCCGTCCGCAAGCTTGATGCCCGCCATGCCGCCCGCGGTACGGCCCTGCGGCCGGACTGCAGAGGCGCTGAAACGCAGGAGCTGCGCAAGCCGGGTGACGAAGACGAGATCGACGTCGTCGTCGGGGGCGGGCTCCACGCCCACCACAGTGTCCTTGTCCTTGAGGGCAATGATTTCCCAGTCTTCCCGGTTCAGCGGGTAGTCCGGCTGGACGCGCTTGACCACGCCCTGGACCGTTCCGATGGCCAACACGGCATCCAGCGGCACGAACGCCACGAGTGTTTCGCCCTTGAGCAGGGTGATGAAGTCCTTTGCCGCGACGCCCCCGGCAAGATTGGGCAGGCCGGACATGGGCGGCAACGCAGGCATGTCCATGACTTGTACCCGGAGCATGCGGCCCTGCGAGGTTACTGCGCCGATTTCGCCGCGCGCGGTTGTCTTGACCACGGAGCGGTAGACATCATGCTTGCTCCGCGGGCCGGATTCGGCCAGCGGCTCCTGGTTGGAGGTCCGTGCGATCTGGCCGGAGGCGCTGAGGAGAGCCCAGCAAGGGTCATCGGGGATCTCAAGCGGGAGTGCTGCGGCCTTGCCCTTGCCTGCCGGGACGGCTGCTGCAAGCGCCGCGGCGACGGTGGGGGAGACAGCCTCGGACTCGAGGAGAACCGTGCGTCGGGGGGTGCCGTACTTCTCGGCCACTTCGGCCAATTCTCCGGACACCAGCCCGCGCAGGAGGACGTCGGACGCCAGGATCGCTTCGAGTTCGGCGATCTCCCGGCGCAGTTCTTCCTGCTCTTTCTCGAGTTCGATGCGCGAGTACTTGGTCAGTTGGCGCAGGCGGAGTTCCAGGATGTAGTTGGCCTGGATCTCGGAAAGGTCGTAGATGGACATCAGCCGTTCGCGGGCCGCCGATGCCTCGTCCGAGGAGCGGATGATCTGGATGACCTCGTCGATGTCCACGATCGCGATCAACAGGCCCTCCACCAGGTGGAGGCGGTCCTTCTTTTTTCCCAAGCGGAAGGCCGTGCGGCGGCGTACGACGGACAGGCGGTGGCCGACGTACACCTGCAGGAGCTGGAGCAAGCCCAAAGTCTGCGGCTGCCCGTCCACCAGGGTCACATTGTTGATGCCGAAGGAGTCTTCCATCGGCGTGAACCGGTAGAGCTGCTGCAGCACGGCGTTGGGGTTGAAGCCGTTCTTGATCTCGATCACGAGCCGCAGTCCGTGCTTGCGGTCAGTAAGGTCCATGACATCGCTGATGCCCGTCAGCTTTTTGGCGTTGACGGCATCCTTGATCTTCTCGATGACCTTCTCCGGACCCACCATGTAGGGGAGTTCGGTGACCACAAGGCCGGTACGGCGCGCGGTCAGCTGCTCGATCTCCACCTTGGCGCGGGTCTTGAACGAACCGCGTCCCGTAGCGTACGCATCTCGGATTCCGTCCAGACCGACGATCCTGCCGCCTGTGGGCAAGTCCGGGCCGGGCACGAACCGCATGACGTCTTCCAGCGTGGCGTCCGGATTGGCGATGAGGTGCCGGGCGGCCGCGATGACTTCCACGAGGTTGTGGGGAGCCATGTTGGTGGCCATGCCGACGGCAATGCCCGTGGTGCCGTTGACCAGCAAATTGGGGAAGGCCGCGGGCAGGACATCCGGCTGGGTGAGCTGGTTGTCGTAGTTGGGGACGAAATCCACCACGTCTTCGTCGAGGTGCTCGGTCATCGTCATCGCTGCCGCGGCGAGCCGGGCTTCCGTGTAACGCGGTGCTGCCGGGCCGTCGTCGAGCGAACCGAAGTTGCCGTGCCCGTCAATCAGGGGCAAGCGCAGCGAGAAGTCCTGTGCCATGCGCACCATAGCGTCATAGATGGCTGTATCACCGTGGGGGTGCAGCTTTCCCATGACTTCGCCCACCACGCGGGCGCTCTTCACGTGCCCGCGGTCCGGGCGCAAGCCCATGTCGCTCATCATGTACAAGATGCGCCGTTGGACGGGTTTGAGGCCGTCGCGCGCATCGGGGAGTGCGCGGGAATAGATCACCGAATATGCGTACTCCAGGAAGGAGCCTTCCATTTCGGAAGTGACGTCGATATCGATGATGTTCTCGGTGAAGTCCCCGTCGACGGCGGCCGAGGCCGCGTTTGCGCGGGAGGGACTTTGGCTTCGTGCCATGGAGTCGGTGGATCCTTAAACGTGTACTGCGGAAGACTTAGCTAGGCTAAGCCTATGGTGGATCAGCCCGGCGCCAGCGTATATCCGGAATATTGGGAGGCCGATGTCGTGCTTCGCGACGGCGGAACGGCCCACTTGAGACCTATCTCACCCGAAGATGCCGACGCGCTCCAAGCCTTCCACACGGCGCAGTCCGAGACTTCCATCTACATGCGGTTCTTCTCGTTCAAATCGAGGCTCTCGAGCAAGGAACTACGCCGCTTCACCGAAGTGGACCACAAGGACCGGGTGGCGTTCGTCATCACCATCGGCGGAGAGATCGTGGGCGTCGGCCGGTACGACCGGCTCGATGACCCCACCGAGGCCGAAGTGGCCTTCAATATTTCCGATGTCCAGCAAGGCCGGGGCATCGGCTCCATCCTGCTCGAACACTTGGCTGCGGCTGCCCGGGAGAACGGGATCCGCCGCTTCACGGCCGAGGTCCTGCCGGAGAACCGCAAAATGCTCCGGGTCTTCGCCGACGCCGGCTACGAGCTTGTGCGCAAATTCGACGACGGCGTCGTCAGCGTCGAATTCAATATCGACCCCACCGAAAAATCCCTGGCCGTCATGGAATCGCGGGAACACCGCGCCGAGGCCCGCAGCGTACGGGACTTGCTGGCGCCGTCGTCGATCGCTGTAGTGGGCGCCAGCCGCCGGTGGGGGACCGTCGGGCACCAGTTGCTGGAACACATCCTGGAGGGTGGCTTCACCGGCGCGGTCTATGCGGTCAACCCGGAGGCATTCGAGGTGGCAGGCATGAAGTCCTTCGCCCGGATCGCCGACGTCCCGGGGCCGGTGCAGCTCGCCATCATCGCGGTTCCTTACGAGGAAGTGCCGAAAGTCGTGGACGAGTGCGGGGCAGTCGGCGTCAAAGGCCTGGTGGTCGCCACAGCAGGGTATGCCGACGACGGCGAGCGGGGGCTGCGGAGGCAGCGAGAGCTGGTGCGCCAGGCCAGGTCCTATGGGATGCGCGTGATCGGCCCCGAGTCCCTGGGGATCGTGAACACGAATCCGGAGGTTTCGCTCAACGCGTCGATGGCCCCGAGCCTGCCCCGGCGTGGGGGACTGGGGCTGTTTTCGCAGTCCGCGGCCATCGGTGTTTCCGTCTACGCCGCGGCGAGCCGCCGGGGACTGGGCCTCTCCTCGTTCCTGTCCGCCGGCAACCGCGCCGATATCTCAGGAAACGACGTCATGCAGTTCTGGGAAGACGATCCCGATACCGTCGCCGTCGGGCTCTATTTGGAGTCGATCGGCAATCCCCGCAAGTTCTCCCGCCTGGCCCGGCGCTTGTCGCGCAGCAAGCCGGTCATCGTTGCCAAGTCGGATGTCACCGGGCTGCGCCTTCCGCCGGGTCATGTCGTCCGGACAACGCTGGCGCCTGTGGCGGCCCTGGACGCGATGATGCGCCAAGCCGGCGTCATCGCCGTCGAAACCATCGAACAGCTCATGGATATAGCGCAAATCGTTTCCAGCCAGCCCCTGCCCAAGGGCCCGGCGCTCGCCGTGTACAGCAATTCCGCGGCCTTCGGGAAGGTCGTGGCGGACAACGCGGCGCCCCACGGACTCATCGTGGACCGGATCGTCACCGACGTGGACCTGGACGCCGGGATGTCCGCGGCGCGGGAAGGGCTGCGGCGTAGCCTCCGGGAGAATCTTGCGGACGATTCCGTGCATGCGGTGGTGGCGGCGATGGTCCCGTCCCGCAGCCTCACGATGGACGCGATTGCGGGAGTGCTCGCCGAATGCGCGGCAGAGGCAGGCAAGCCCGTCGTGGCTGCTTTCACGGGGATCCTCGATACTTCCGTGCAACTGGATGGATTGCTCGCCCCGGACGGTGAGTCCGGGGAGCCCGGACCGTCCCTTCCTTGCTACTCCAGCGCGGGCAGCGCGGTGGCGGCCTTGGCGGCAGTGGTCCGTTACGCGAAGTGGCTGGACCGGGACCAAGGCATGTTCGTGGAGCCTGCGGGTTGCGACCGCGAAGGTACCCGCGAACACATTGAACGGCTCCTGTCTTCTGTCCCGGGGGAACAATTGGTACGCCTCGACGACGGCGAATCGGCCGCGCTGCTGTCCCGCTACGGCATCCCCGTGGTGCCCTCTGCTGTATTCGAAAGCGACGACGAAGCGGTCGCCGCTGCCGAACGGCTCGGCTGGCCCGTGGTGCTCAAGACCACTGATCCTGCCCTCCGGCATCGCCTGGACCTGGGAGGTGTGCGGCTTGACATCGAGGACGCGGACTCGCTGCGGCGCAACATCGCGCAGATGCGACGCGTCCTCGAGCCGTATGGTTCATCGGCCATAGAAGTGCAGGCCATGGTTTCCGTGGGACAGGCCTGCACGTTCCGGGCCATCGAGGATCCGCTCCTGGGGCCCGTGGTGTCCTTCGGTTTGGCGGGAGACGCCGTGAACCTCCTGGACGACTGGGCGCACCGGGTGCCTCCCTTGTCCTCCACCGATCTCCACGACTTCATCAGGGCCCCCCGGGCTTCCCTGAAACTCTTCGGCTACCAAGGGCTGCCTGCGGTGGACGTGGCGGCCCTCGAAGACCTGGGAGCCCGGTTGGTCCGCCTCAAGGATGAACATCCCGAGATTGCCCTGGTGGAGTTCAATCCCGTCCTGGCCGGGACCCGGGGCGTGAAAATCCTTGCCGCCGAGGTGTGGATCGGGAACGCCGCACAGCGTACGGACAGTGCCCGCCGTGCGATGCTCAGCTGAGCTGACAGTTGACCGCCGTAGGGCCGGACGGTTATGAAGTCCCCAGCCGATCTGTGAAAATGGGGGAATGAGCTCGAAGTCCCCGACGCCTCCGTCCGGTCCGGCTACCACCGGGCACCATGCAGCACACAACCACAGCTCGCAGGGGCAGAGCCTGGACCAGGCACTTCAACGGGCAGGTTTCTATCCCGTCCTTGTTGCCGATGTTGTGGCCGATGCCTTGGACGGGCGCGACTGCCTTGCGCACCTGGTGCATTTGGAAACGCATTTCGACCGTGCCGAGGTCCGGCGGCACATCACGGTCCTGGTACTCACCGAGGACATGCTGGTGATCACCCACGTCGACGACCAGCAGCTTGACGAAGCCGGCGAGCAGATCGTCGCCCAGATTTCCACGGAGTCCGTTCCGGTGGCACAAATCCGCTCGGTAGTCCTCAGCTACATGTATGCGCAGCCGCAGAACTACACTCCAAGCGACCCTGTCAGGGAGCTGACCCTGTCCATTGCCTGGTCCGGAGGCCAGCGCCTGGATGTGGGACCTGCCAGTTGCGGCGATCCCCAGTGCGAGGCCGACCATGGATACACGGGCACCATCTCCCAGGAGGACATCGTGTTGCGGATCAGCTCCGAGGCCGACGGACCCAGGGCGGTCCAGGACGCGAAGGTCTTTGCCCGCGCCCTGCGGGCAGTGAACACAGGCGCTCCCGGGCCCTCAGTCCACCCGGGTACCATCTCCGCTCCACGGCTCCGCTCGGGGGTCTTCGGAAACAGGCTGAGCCGCGGGCACCAGCGCTGATGGCGACGTCGGAACCGGTCGCCCAGGAAGCCGTCCCCGTTTCCAGCGCCGTTCCTGAGCTTCCAGGCGCGCCGCTGTATGGCAGCAAATCGATCGCCGAGGTCTTCACCAGCGCAGCAGCAAGCATGGGCCTGCCCGGCTTCGAAAACACGCTGCAATTGCCTGCATCGCAACGCGTGTGCGTGGTTCTCGCTGATGGCCTGGGGCGCAATCTCCTGAAGCAGAAGGCAGCCCACACTCCGTTTCTGCGGTCAATCGCGAATTCGGGACAGGGTGCCGTCCCGGTGTGGCTTGATTCGGCTTTTCCTTCCACCACGGCATCGTCCTTGGCCAGCCTTGGAACCGGCCGTACGCCCGGTGAACACGGCATGGTGGGCTATGACGTCCTGGATCCCGACCAGGACAAGGTAGTCAACCTGCTCGGCAATTGGGACGCTGGAGTCGACCCCCTGCGCTGGCAGCCGTACCCGACAATTTTCGAACGCGTGGCTGCTGACGCCGACGTCGTCACGGTGAGCTTGCCCCAGTTCGGCGCGTCACCGATGACCCGCGCGGCGCTCCGGGGGAGCCGGTTCGTGGGCGGCAGCTCGCTCCACGCCCGGACGGCAGCGGCGGGGGAGGAAATGGCCGCGGGAACCCGCTCGCTCATGTATTTCTACGTCAACGAGCTGGACAAAGCGGGGCACCGCTACGGCTGCCAGTCCGATCGCTGGGAGCACCAGCTGGAAGAAATCGATTCAACGGTCAAAAGGCTCTCTGCCTCATTGCCCGCGGGGACAACCATCCTCCTCACCGGCGACCATGGAATGCTCGACGTCCCCGAGTCGCAGCGCATCGACTACTCCGCCGATCCCGCCCTTATCGCCGGGGTCCGGCACACGGCAGGGGAGCCGCGCATGGTCCACCTGTACCTCGAGCCCGATGCAGGAGAGCGTCACCGGGAAGCGCTGTTGGATGCCTGGCGCGCCCGCTTCGACGGGCGGATCTGGGCCTTCACCCGCGAGCAGGCCCTTGACGCCGGACTCTTCGGGACTCTTCGAGCAGAGGTTTCCCCCAGGATCGGGGACCTCATGATCGCCGCCCGGGACACTTTGGCGCTCTACGACGTCCGCCGCGTCCGTCCGACTGCCTTGGAGGTGGTGGGGCAACATGGTTCGCTGACCAAAGTGGAGCGCGAAGTTCCGCTGCTTTGCTTCCAAGCCGGAGGTCCCAAGGGCCGCCGTGGCTGAGCTTATTTTCTTCTCCGGAACCATGGACTGCGGCAAGTCCACCCTTGCGTTGCAGATGGACTACAACCACCGTGCGCGCGGCCGGGGCGGGGTCCGATTCAGTTGCAACGACCGCGCCGGCGGTTCCGTCATCTCCAGCCGGCTCGGCCTCCAGACGGACGCCGTGGAAGTCATTGACACCACCGATTTCTGGGACGAAGTTGTCCGACGCCGGACCACGGGCCTCAGGGTGGACTACCTGATCTGTGACGAAGCGCAGTTCTACTCACCGGAGCAAGTGGAACAGCTGGCGCGCGTGGTCGATGAGATGGGCGTCGACGTGTTCGCTTTTGGAATCACGTCCGACTTCCGCACCCGGCTTTTCCCTGGATCCCAGCGTTTCGTCGAGCTCGCGGACAGGGTCCAGGTCCTGCAGGTCGAGGCCCTCTGTTGGTGCGGCCGCCGGGCAACACACAATGCGCGGACGGTGGACGGCCTCATGGTGGTCGAAGGCGAGCAGGTCGTGGTGGGAGACGTTGCCAGGGATCCCGACATGGCGGAGGCTACACCGGAGCAAGCCGAAGGGTCGCACCCGGTCGTCGGATACGAGACCCTATGCCGCAGGCACTACATGCGCCGGGTGACGGCACACGGGGCCAACCTCATGGCGAGCCGGGATCAGTTGCTGCCGTTCGACGTCGACGCCTGCCTTTGGCACGGCGCCAGCTGAAGGCGCAACGAACTGAAAGCTGCCTAGTCTCCGCGGGTCCCGAAGACGATTTCGTCCCAGCTCGGAATACTGGAGCGCTTGGGCCGTGACGGCTGGCGTTCGGCCGCCCCGGCGTCGGACGTTTCTTCATCCTTCTGCCCGGCCCGGGTGGGCTTCGGCTCTTCGCGTTCCCGCCGGGGAGCGCCGCCGAGAAGTTCGTCCAGGCCCGCCCGCGGTGATGCTGCTGCCGGGGTTCGTGCCTCGTCCTGGCCGGTGTGCGTGTCGTTGTCGTTCCTGCCGCGCAACATGGTCACGGGGCGCAGGGCCGCGGGGATCAGCGTGATTTCACGGGTGTCCGTGCTGACGCCGTCGTGAAGATGGAGGGAATCGTCTTCCGTGTCGTCATGCTTCGGGGCCAGGCTCAGCCGCGACAGCACGGACGCGCGCGCGTCACGGCGGCTCGGGGCGGGTTCGGCTTCGACCTGCTCGTCCGTGTCTGTGTCGGATGGCTCTTTGTCGGCTGTTTCGGTATCCGCAAGTCCGTCTTCGACGTCGACGGGCCGCGGATGCGCAGCCGGAACGCCGCTGCTCAGAAGCAGCGCCAAAGCGTCGTCACTGTCTTCGTCAAGTCCCAGCCTCTGTCCGCGGCGTGAGCGCAACATGTCAAGGAGGCCGTCGGCTTCCTTCGTCGCAGCGGCAGCGGCCGCACGGGCGGCGGTCCCGGCGTCGGCCTCAAAGTCAAAGGGCCGGTCGGAGACGGCCGCGAGCCGCCGGGCCGGTACGGGTCCGTCAAGGGGTTCCAGTTCGCTGAGCTGCTGGGCCCAGCGGTTGGCATTCTGGATGGATTTGCGGGCGGGATGGAAGGTCCACATGGCAGGTGGCTCTTCGCCGATGCTCTCCAAGCTGCCCGGCTTGGTTTCGAAGCGTGCGACGACGGTCCACGTGCCATCGGTCCGGCGCCAGGAATCCCATTCCACCGTAGCGGAATCGATACCGTGGGCCGTGAGCCGGTGTGCAACCATTTCGCCCAGGCTCGCGGGTTCGTCGCCGAACGCTGCGCGGTAGGTGTCCTGGCCGGGGGCCGGGGCGGCGACTTCGACTTTGCGGGCTTGCTGGGCGATGTACTCGCGCTCGGCAAGAACAGGACCCTCATAGCGCTGCACGTTGGCGAGCGGCAGCCCTGAGAGCTCCGCCACTTCCGCGGCCGTAGCGCCGCTGCGGATCCGTGACTGAATGTCACGGGGGGACATGGCGACGGGCGTGATGGAAGCGCGTGCGGCCACCTGGGCAGGTGTCCGGCTCGCTGCAACCCGCAACGCCTCATCAATCGGAAGCTGGAACATCTCGCCGCCGGTACTGCTCAACAGAAGATGTCCGCCGTCGTCGTGGACGCCAACCAGCCGTAGATCCCGCATAAAATCCTCCACCATGGCCTATCTGACATTCGAAACTCTGCCACCCGGTACGGCCTTTTCCTACTAGGACAAAGGGCGCGCCGCGATATTCCGCGATTTCCGGCATTCCCTGCACAGGCGATCGGAACGGGGTATGGACATTCGGGTCTGCCGGGAGGACAATCTGCCCGGTATCGGGCACAAAAATGCGGCCTGCTGCGTTACACCCTTAGACCGGAGCAGGCTCTGGTCGACAGGACCGCAAGCCCTGCGTGAAGCACAAGGGAGAACGAAGAAGGGACCATGGCAACGGACTACGATGCCCCTCGGAAGACGGAAGAAGACACCGAGGACTCGATCGAGGAACTCAAGTCGCATCGCACCGAGAAACAGTCATCATCGGCTGTTGACATCGATGAGACTGACCTGGCAGATGCCTACGAGCTCCCGGGGGCGGACTTGTCTGGCGAAGAGCTGCTGGTCCGGGTCCTGCCTCCGCAGGCGGACGAATTTACGTGCTTCAACTGCTTCCTGGTCAAACACCGCTCCCAGATTGCGCGGGAGAAGGACGGCCATCTGTACTGCAAGGAGTGCGAAAGCTAGCCGCGGGAGGCCTGCTTGGCCAGCGCCGCCACAAGTTCTTCGGGGCGGCGCGTGGACGTCAGCCAGTACGGGGTGCGGTCCGCCGGGTCGGTGATTTCAATGCGGACCACGGGATCTATCCAGCCGCGGAGGCACAGGAACGCGAGTCCGTGGAGCCGGGTACCGCGCTCTGCCGTGGCTTCGTCCTTGCGGTATGCCGTGACGGCGCCGACAAACTCGCGCTGGATAGTGGCCCGTCCCACTTGGACCGTGTCACGGTCCACCACAATCGCGGGAGTGGACACCACGAGCATGGTGGTCATGATCGCGAAGAGAACCAGCGCGGCGATGATTCCTGCGGTGATGCTGATAGGCGCGAACATCAGGATGCCCGCGGCGGACAGTCCGACCACCACGATCCAAATCCAGGGGGAGGGCCAGAGCTTTTCCGTAAACAGGACGCCCGTTCCACTCGAGGAATGGTGCGGCACGGGCACGGAAGCAGTCGATTCAGGCATGCCACCAGCTTATCGGGACTGTGACCCCGGGAATTAACGCGCCTTGTGCCCTGCGACTGACCTGCGGCCGCAACCGGGAGAGTATTCCGTGGGCGATAGAATATGTGACTGTGAGCCACGAGACAGCAGTAGCCAACCCAGCAGACACCTCCGCCGAATACGGTGCGCCGACCCTTCAGGTCCAACTGAAAATGCTCGACGCCGGTTTGGAAGTGCCGTCGTACGCCCACCCCGGTGACGCCGGCGCCGACTTGCGGGCCCGCGCGGACGTGTCGCTCGCGCCGGGAGAGCGGAAGCTCGTTCCCACGGGCGTGTCAATCGCGCTGCCGAACGGCTTTGTCGCACTGATCCACCCCCGGTCAGGGCTGGCAACCAAGCACGGACTCACCGTGGTGAACGCTCCCGGAACGGTTGATGCCGGCTACCGAGGTGAAATTTCCGTGACGCTTTTGAATACCGACCAAAACCACGCAATCGAACTCAAGCGCGGCGATAGAATTGCTCAAATGGTGATCCAGCGCGTCGAGTATGCGCAGTTCGTTTCCGTGGAAGAGTTGTCCGACACCTCGCGCGGCACCGGCGGCTTTGGATCCACCGGAGGCTTCGTGCCGGCCGTGAGCTAGCAACAACCCTCGACAATCGGCGCTGCAAGGAGCTGATTGCCATGCTGCCCGCGAGTTGACGGGCAGTCTGCGGTTTACTGGGGGATAGACCACTACTAAGGAGACAACCCGATGCTTTTTGGGCGCGGAAAGAAGTCCAAGGCTGAGCAGCCGAAAGACAACGGTACTGAGCAGGCCAATGCCGCGACGACGCGGCAGGACGCCGGCCCGGTAGCCGGTGGAGCCGCCAAGGGCGACTTCCGCCTGTCCAGGGGGCCATTGGATGCCAGCGAAATTGATAGCCAGGATGGCTACGTGGATCTTGGCGCCCTGCTGATCGAACCTTCCGAAGGCCTTCAATTGCGCCTCGAAGTGGAAGAGGCAACCCAGCGGGTAGTGGCGGTCACCATGGACCTCGATGGCTCGAGCCTTCAGCTCCAGGCGTTTGCCGCTCCACGTTCCGAAGGGCTGTGGGACGAGATCCGCGAACAGATCGGCCAATCCGTGTCCAGCCAAGGAGGCGAAGTCGAGGAAATCATCGGCACCTTCGGCACGGAACTCATCGCCAAACTTCCTACAGAATCCGCAGACGGCGGACGTGGCTTCCGGGCTGCCCGGTTCATGGGCGTCGACGGACCCCGCTGGTTCCTTCGTGGAGTCATCGGCGGCAACGCGGCTTTGGACAGGAAAGCGGCCGAAGGACTGGAGAACCTCTTCCGGAAGGTTGTGGTCATTCGCGGAGACAACCCCATGCCGCCCCGTGAGCTGCTTCAGCTGAAGCTGCCCAAGGACGCCGTAGCGCCAGGGCAGCACGGTGCTCCCCATGAAACACCGGAGCTTAAGCAACCCGAACGCGGCCCGGAGATCACCCAGATTGGCTGACAAAGCCGCGCGTGCCGCTGCCGCCCAAGGTAGCCCGGCGTCCCTGCCTCTCACTGAGCTCCCCGTCCGGGGCCGGGTCGACTGCACGGGTTTCATCGAGTCGGTGACCTACCAGCCCGCCAACGAGCAAGCACACTTCTCTGCAATCGTCGTTGACCGGATTGCGCACAGGGGCGACACGGGTCCGTTGACCCGATTGCGCGTCATCTGGCTCGGGCGACGCAAAGTGCCCGGTATCGAACCCGGGACTGTCCTGCGGCTCGAGGGCATGGTCACGCAGCGGGACGGGATGCCCACCATGTTCAATCCGCGCTATGAAATCCTCTCCCGGCAGGAGCACCAATGACCGTCGCCAACGGATCCGGCCCCCACGAAAAGCCAGCCCAGGAAGAACCTGGCCCGGAGGAGGAGTCCCGGCAAGGCGCCCTGGGGCCGAGCGTTGCGGACATCGCCGCCGGCTATGCCGAAAAAGCCGGACTCCAACGCAACAGCCACGGGCATGTGGACATCCTCAAATCGGCCGGAGGTGTTCAGGGGATAGCCGAGAGCATCGTGCCCGGCCTCGTATTCCTGGTCGCCTTCATGGTCACCCGCGACCTTCCGGCGTCCCTGATTGCCTCCCTCGCGGCGGCAGCCGTTTTCACCGTGGTCCGGCTGGTCCAACGGCGCCCGTTGACCCAGGCGCTTGCCGGGATCGCCGGCGTCGCCATCTCCGCTTGGCTCGCGAACACCACCGGCAAGGCCGAGGATTTCTACGTCCTGGGTTTCTACACGAATATCGCCTACATCGTGGGAATGGTGCTGTCGATCCTGCTCAAGTGGCCGATCGCCGGCCTGCTGTTCGGCTTCGTCCGCAACGAGGGCTTCGAATGGCGGAAGAACCCGGAGCGCTTGCGGGCATATGCCATCGGCACATGGGTGGTCATCGCCGTGCTGGCACTCCGGCTTGTGGTCCAGGTGCCCCTGTATTTCCTGGGCGAACCCGGCCTGGCTGCGCTCGCTACCATGAGGCTGATCATGGGCGCTCCGCTGTACATCCTGGGTCTCTGGATTGCTTGGCTCCTGACCCGGCCTGCGCCGGGCCAGAAGCCGAACCGTGATCCTCAGCCGTCGAAACCGTCGTCGTCGGACTGATCCGAAAACTCTTCCTCGACGTCAACTGAACCGTGGTCCGCGGCGGACGGGGAGAGCAGGGCCCTGAGGCCGTCTTCGGCCTCAATGGTCGTGACGAAGAACAGTTCGTCGCCGCCGTCGATCACGTCGTCGCGGCTTGGTGTGATCGGCGCGTGGTCCCGGAGGATCGCCACCAGGGTCGCGTCGTCGGGCCATTCGATGCCGCCCACGGTGCTCCCGATGATGTGCGAGTCGTGGGGAACGGTGAATTCGACGAGCGAGGACACACCCGTCTGCAAGGTCAGCAAACGGACGAGGTCACCGATTTCCACGGCTTCTTCCACGAGCGCCGTCATGAGCTGCGGGGTGTTGACTGCGACGTCGACCCCCCAGGAATCGTTGAACATCCAGTCGTTCTTGGGATTGTTGACCCGGCCCACCGTGCGGCCTACACCGAATTCGGTCTTGGCCAGCAAGGACACTACCAGGTTGACTTTGTCGTCGCCGGTCGCGGACACGACGACGTCGGCCCCTTCCAATTTCGCTTCCTGCAGCGTGCTCAATTCGCACGCATCGCCCACCAGCCAGCGGGCCCCGCGGAGCCCGCTGCGCCCGATGACCTCCGGTTTGAGGTCGATCAGCATGATCTCGTGTTTGTGGGCAAGCAGTTCCCGCGCGATCGATGAACCGACGCTGCCTGCGCCGACAATAACGACTTTCACTCAGACTCCTTGGCGGGTGCGCTGGAAAGGATGCGCGCCACCTCGGCGCTGCGGTCCAGATTCAACATGGCGTGCACGGTGTCGCCCTCCTGGTACGCCGTTCCGGCCTGCGGCAGGACGCCTTCGCCAAAGCGGGTAAGGAAAGCGATGCGGATGCCGGATGCTGCTTCGATGGCCGTCAACGGGTGCCCGATCCAGCCTTGGTCAAGGTCGACTTCGGACAAAACCAGCCGACCCGAGGGTTCGCGGTAATCGCCTGCCAAATGCTGCTCGGGCAGGATCCGGCGCAGGACCTGGTCCGCGCTCCAACGCACGGCGGCTACCGTGGGGATGCCCAGACGCTGGTAGATTTCGGCGCGGCCGGGATCGTAGATGCGGGCAACAACATGCGAAACGTGGAATGTCTCACGCGCTACCCGGGTGGCGAGGATGTTGGAATTGTCACCGCTGGAGACGGCGGCGAAGGCATACGCCTCCTCGCAACCTGCCTGCTTGAGGGTGTCCCGGTCGAATCCGACGCCCGTGACTTTCCTACCGGTGAATCCGCTGCGCAAGCGGCGGAAGGCACGGTCGTCCTGGTCGATGATTGCCACCGAATGGCCGGCGTCTTCCAAGGTGTGCGCCAACGTTGCGCCAACTCGTCCGCAACCCATGATCACAAAGTGAGCCACGGTTTCTCCTTCACTCTTATGCATGCCGCTCGGTAAGACTCTACCGGGGCAAGTCGCGGAAGCCAGTCCGCCGTCATGACATCGCGTTCGATTCAGAGTAGCTTTGCGGAGTGCTGACAATTCTCAACGCCGCGAAGCGGGTGTTGGTGGGGCGGCCGTTCCGGAACGACCGCCTGGCCCACACCCTGCTTCCCAAGCGCATTGCGCTGCCGATTTTCGCTTCGGACGCCCTGTCCTCCGTGGCGTATGCCCCTGACGAAATCCTGCTGACGCTGGCCCTCGCCGGCGTGAGTGCCGTGGCCATTTCGCCGCTGGTAGGCCTCGCAGTCATGGTGGTCTTGCTCACGGTTGTTGCCTCGTACCGGCAGAACGTCCACGCTTACCCTTCAGGTGGCGGCGACTACGAAATCGCCAACGTCAACCTGGGGAAGTTCGCAGGCCTGACGGTCGCCGCGGCTTTGTTGGTGGACTACGTCCTCACCGTCGCTGTGTCGATGTCCTCCGCGGCGGCGTACCTGACCACGGCGATCCCCTCGCTTCATGGGCAGCAGGCGCTCATCGCCACAGTCGGCGTCGTTGTCCTGGCACTGGTGAACCTGCGCGGAATCAAGGAAGCCGGCAGTGTCTTCGCGGTTCCCACCTACATCTTCATGTTCTCCATCCTGGGCATGACGGCCGTCGGTATCTTCCAGGCGGCCACAGGCCAACTCGGCCAGGCTCCCTCGGGGGCCTTCACCATCGTCCCGCAAGAGGGATTCGACCAGGGACTCGTGGGCTTGGCAGGCGCGTTCCTGCTCCTGCGGGCCTTCTCCTCCGGCGCCGCCGCCCTGACCGGCGTGGAGGCCATCAGCAACGGGGTGCCGAACTTCAAGAAGCCCAAGAGCAAGAATGCGGCCACCACGCTCTTGCTGCTCGGAGTCATCGCCTCGGCCATGCTCGCGGGCATCATCTACCTTGCCAACGCCACCAAGGTCCACATCGTGCTGGATCCGGCCAAGGAATTCCTCCTGCACGGCCAGCCGCTCCCGGACGACTACATCCAGAACCCTGCCATCAGCCAGATTGCACAGACGATCTTCGGCGCCGGGTCCATCCCGTTCTACGTTGTTGTCGCTGCCACGGGCGTCATCCTCGTCTTCGCCTCCAACACTGCCTTCAACGGATTCCCGGTCCTTGGGTCCATCCTTGCCCAGGACGGCTACCTTCCCCGCCAGCTTCGGACCCGCGGAGACCGCCTGGCCTTCAGCAACGGCGTCCTGGCCCTTGCGGCCGGGGCCTTGGTGCTCATCATTTCCTTCAACGCCGATGTCACCAAACTCATCCAGCTGTACATTGTTGGCGTCTTCATTTCCTTCACGATGAGCCAGCTGGGCATGGTGCGTCATTGGGGCAGGGAACTCAAACTTGCGCAGGACAAAGCCGTCCGCCGCAGGATCGTGAAGTCCCGCACCATCAACATGCTCGGCTTCGCAATGACGGCGCTGGTGCTGACCATCGTGCTGATCACCAAGTTCGAGCAGGGCGCCTGGATCGCCCTTCTGGCGATGTTCGTGCTGTTCCTCATCATGTGGAGCATCCGCGCCCACTACGACAATGTGGCCAAGGAATTGGCCGTTGACGAGGATTCTTCCCCGCGTGCATTGCCTACCCGGGTCCATGCCGTGCTGCTGGTTTCCCATGTCCGCAAACCGGTGCTGCGCGCCCTGGCCTACGCGCGCGCGTCGAGGCCGTCCCGGCTGGACGCCATCATCGTGGACATCGACCACGAGGAAACGGCGCACACCGTCGAGGCCTGGGACAAGCTGGACATCCCTGTCCCGTTGACCGTGTTGGCGAGCCCGTACCGTGAAACCGTCACGCCCATCCTGGACTACGTCAAGAACATGCGCCGCGATTCCCCGCGCGACCTGATCGTCGTCTACATCCCGGAGTACGTCGTCGGCAAGTGGTGGGAACAGCTCGTGCACAACCAGACCGCGTTGCGCATCAAGGCCCGGCTCCACTTTGAACCCGGCGTCATGGTGGCGAGCGTTCCATGGCAATTGAAGTCCTCCGAAGAAGCAAAGGCATTGCAGGATACCTGATGACCCACCCCAGCAACACCGAATCCAGCTCGCCCACGGCCCAGGACGGAGCTGCCACGGAGCTGGTGGTCGACGTCGGCCCCGTCGCCCATGGCGGCCACTTTGTCGCACGGCACGAGGGCCGGGTCATTTTTGTCCGGCATGGCATCCCGGGGGAGAAGGTCCGGGTCCGGCTGACCGATGCGGGAGAGTCTTCGCGTTTCTGGCGTGCCGACGTCGTCGACGTCTTGGAAGCATCAGACGACCGGACGCGCCATTTCTGGCCCCTCGCCGACTCGCTTGCCGCCTGGCGCAAGGGCGGTCCGCCCGTGGGCGGCGCCGAACTGGGACACGTGACACTGGAACGGCAGCGCCTGCTCAAATCCGAAGTCCTCGCCGAGCAACTGAAGCGGCTCGCCGGCGTCGAACTCTATGTCGAGGTGGAGCGGGCGGCCGCTGGTGACCCGGGCTCCGGCGGCGTTGCAGGGTCCGACGGCGATACGGGGCTCGGCTGGCGGACCCGTGCCAGCTTTGCCGTCACCCCCGGTGGCCGGCTGGGGATGCATGCCCACCGCTCCGACGTCGTGATTCCGGTCCACGAGATGCCTTTGGCACTGCCGGGCATCAACGAGTTGCGGCTCTGGGACATCGATCTGCGGGGAATTTCGCGGGTGGAAGTGGCCGCGCCTGCCAACGGATCGCGTCCGCTTGTCCTTCTTGCCCCGGAAGAAGGTACCGATGCCCGGCGCCTCAACCGGATCCTGGGCCAGCTCCCGCACGAAGTGTCGGTGGCCAGCTTCGACCCCGTGGGCGGAGAAGTCCTGCAGCTGCGCGGCAGGACGTGGGTCCAGGAATCGGCTGCCGGTCACGAATACCGCGTAACGGGAGAAGGGTTCTGGCAGATCCACAAGGATGCGCCCGGGACCCTGGTGGGGGCGGTGACGGGATTCCTGCACGACGGCGGCTACCTCCTTCCGGGATCGGCCGTCGCCGACCTTTACGCGGGAGCCGGATTGTTTACCGCGCCCTTGGCGGATGCTGTGGGGATCACCGGTTCGGTGCTCTCCGTCGAAGGATCGCCCGGGACGAGCCGGGATGCCCGCAAGAATCTGCACGGAGAGACCCAGGTGGAAATCGTCCAGGGCAGGGTGGAGCGTGTCCTCCGGCAGCGGCCCCGCAGCTTCGACGCCTTGGTGATCGACCCGCCGCGGGCCGGCGCGGGCAAAGCCGTGGTCAGCCAGCTCATCGAGTCCGGGCCGCGGGCAATCGCCTATGTGTCGTGTGATCCGGCCTCCTTCGCGCGTGATCTGGGGTACTTCCGGAACGGCGGATGGCGCCTTGAATCCCTCCGCGCCTTCGACCTGTATCCGCACACGCATCACCTCGAGACCGTCGCGTTGCTGGTGCCCGCGGCATAGCCGCCACTACGATGGTGGAGAAGTCCTACGTCGCGCTTCACTTCTCCACCGGCCGCTCGATGCCCAGATTAGGCTTGCCTAACTAGCTAGCGGTCAACCACGCGACAAAGATGAAAGCTGTTGCGAGAGGAGTCCTGCCATGAGCACTGTGGACAGCTTCGGTTCCAAAGGCGTACTGAATGTAGCCGGCACCGATTATGAAATTTTCCGGTTGAACTCCGTTGAGGGCGCAGACAGCCTTCCGTTCAGCCTTAAGGTATTGCTTGAAAACCTCCTGCGGACGGAAGATGGCGCCAATATCACGGCCGACCACGTCCGCGCCCTGGCCGGCTGGGACCCGGATGCCCAGCCCGACACCGAGATCCAGTTCACCCCGGCCCGCGTCATCATGCAGGACTTCACCGGGGTTCCCTGTGTCGTTGACCTTGCCACCATGCGTGAAGCCATCAAGGACCTCGGCGGCGACCCCAAGCGCGTCAACCCGCTGGCTCCGGCTGAGATGGTCATCGACCACTCCGTGCAGATCGACGCCTTCGGCAACTCCGGCGCCCTCGAGCGCAACATGGAGATCGAATACCAGCGCAACGGGGAGCGTTACCAGTTCCTGCGCTGGGGCCAGACTGCTTTTGACGACTTCAAGGTTGTTCCCCCGGGAACCGGCATCGTCCACCAGGTCAACATCGAATACCTGGCACGCACCGTCATGACCCGAGAAGTTGACGGGGTCCTCCGCGCCTACCCCGACACCTGCGTCGGCACGGACTCGCACACCACCATGGTCAACGGCCTGGGCGTGCTGGGCTGGGGCGTAGGCGGCATCGAAGCCGAGGCTGCCATGCTGGGCCAGCCCGTCTCCATGCTGATCCCGCGCGTTGTCGGCTTCAAGCTCACGGGCTCCATCCCCGCCGGCGCCACCGCCACGGACGTCGTCCTGACCATCACCGAGCAGCTCCGCAACCACGGTGTGGTCGGCAAGTTCGTGGAGTTCTACGGCGAAGGCGTTGCGGCTGTGCCGCTGGCCAACCGCGCCACCATCGGCAACATGAGCCCGGAGTTCGGTTCCACGGCAGCAATGTTCCCGATCGACGACGTCACCCTCGAGTACTTACGCCTCACCGGCCGCTCCGATCAAAACGTCGCCCTGGTCGAGGCCTACGCGAAGGAACAGGGCCTGTGGCACGATCCCTCGCACGAGATCAAGTTCTCCGAGTACCTCGAGCTGGACCTGTCCACGGTTGTTCCCTCCATCTCGGGCCCGAAGCGTCCCCAGGACCGCATCATCCTCACCGAGTCCAAGGCCCAGTTCCGCGAGGACCTGCGCAACTACGTCAAGGAAGACCTGGCAGACGGAAGCCTGGACGAAGCGATCGACGAAAGCTTCCCGGCCTCCGACTCGCCGTCGTTCACCGCCTCCACGACACACCTGGCCGAAGTAGCGCCGCACGCACACGGCCCGAAGTCGAACGGTCGCCCGTCGAACAAAGTGAGCGTCACAACAGCTGACGGCCGCGAATTCGAACTGGACCACGGTGCCGTTTCGATCGCTTCGATCACGTCCTGCACCAACACGTCCAACCCGTCCGTGATGCTTGCTGCCGCGCTGCTCGCCCGCAACGCCGTGGACAAGGGCCTCGCCTCCAAGCCGTGGGTCAAGACCTCGGTCGCTCCCGGCTCCAAGGTTGTCACCGACTACTACGAGAAGTCCGGCCTGACTCCCTACCTGGAGAAGCTCGGCTTCTACATCGTGGGCTACGGCTGCGCAACCTGCATCGGTAACTCCGGACCCCTCGACGCCGAAATCTCCGAGGCCATCCAGGCCAACGACCTTTCCGTCACCGCTGTCCTCTCCGGCAACCGGAACTTCGAAGGCCGCATCAACCCGGACGTCAAGATGAACTACCTGGCCTCCCCGCCGCTGGTCATCGCCTACGCCCTGGCCGGAACCATGGACTTCGACTTCGACGCCGATCCGCTGGGCCAGGACCAGGATGGCAACGATGTCTTCTTGAAGGACATCTGGCCGAACCCTGTCGAGGTCCAGAAGGTCATCGATTCCTCGATCGACAAGGAAATGTTCGCCCGCGGTTACGAAGGTGTCTTCGACGGCGACGACCGCTGGAAGGCGCTCGAGACCCCGGCAGGCGACACCTTCGCCTGGGATGCCAAGTCCACGTACGTGCGGAAGCCCCCGTACTTTGAAGGCATGAAGGCGCAGCCGGAACCCGTAACGGACATCGCCGGCGCCCGCGTGCTGCTGAAGCTCGGCGATTCGGTCACCACCGACCACATCTCCCCGGCGGGCTCCTTCAAGTCGGACACCCCGGCCGGCCAGTACCTTCTGGCCAACGCTGTGGAGCGCAAGGACTTCAACTCCTACGGTTCACGCCGCGGCAACCACGAGGTCATGATCCGCGGGACGTTCGCGAACATCCGCATCAAGAACCAGCTGCTCGCTGACTTCAACGACGGTGCGGGCGTCGAGGGTGGCTTCACCCGCGACTTCACCCAGGCGGACGGCCCCCAGGCCTACGTTTACGACGCTGCCCAGAACTACCAAGCAGCCGGCACCCCGCTGGTGGTCCTGGCCGGCAAGGAGTACGGCTCCGGCTCTTCCCGTGACTGGGCTGCCAAGGGAACCGCGCTTCTGGGTGTGAAGGCTGTCATCGCCGAAAGCTATGAGCGGATCCACCGCTCCAACCTCATCGGCATGGGCGTGCTCCCGCTGCAGTACCCGGCGGGCGAATCCGCTGCGTCGCTGGGCCTGGTCGGCACGGAAACGTTCTCGGTCGAGGGCGTCACCGAGCTGAACAACGGCACGACCCCGAGGACGCTCAAGGTCACGGCAACGGCCGAGGACGGCAGCACCAAGTCCTTCGATGCCGTGTTGCGCATCGATACCCCGGGCGAAGCGGACTACTACCGCAACGGCGGCATCCTGCAGTACGTTTTGCGCCAAATCTCGGCACACTAGCGCGAACTACGCCTAAGCCGAAAGGCAACAGCTACAGCCCCGGCTGGTCATCGACCGGCCGGGGCTGTAGCCTTTCCTGCGGCTTGGTGCCGGCCAAGGCGTTAGAGTTGTATAGCACGTCAATCACCCTAAGGAGGGGCCGTTGGGACTTTTGGAGACAATCCGGAACCCGCAGGACCTGAGCAAGCTCACCAGTCAGCAGTTGGAGCAGCTTGCAGGCGAGATCAGGACTTTCCTCATCACCAACGTCGCTCAAACAGGTGGTCACCTTGGACCGAACCTTGGCGTGGTGGAACTCACCATGGCCATCCACAAAGTCTTCGATTCGCCGCGCGACAGCATCGTTTTCGACACCGGCCATCAGTCCTATGTCCACAAATTGCTGACCGGCAGGCAGGATTTCAGCACCCTCCGGCAGCAAGGGGGCATGTCCGGATACCCCGATCGTGCCGAGTCCGAGCATGACATCGTCGAAAGCTCCCACGCGTCCTCTTCCTTGTCCTGGGCCGACGGTATCTCCCGCGCCCGCCAGTTGACCGGTGAGGGCGACCGCTGCGTTGTCGCCGTCGTCGGAGACGGCGCCTTGACGGGTGGCATGGCATGGGAGGCGATCAACAACATCGCCGCGGATAAACGGCGCCGCGTGGTGATCGTCGTCAACGACAACGGACGCTCCTATGCCCCCACCGTCGGCGGTGTGGCAGACTACCTCGCTTCACTGCGCCCCACGATCGACTCCCTCCGGGCCGCGCCCACCTACGAAGTCGTGTTGGACTGGTGGAAGAAGAAGCTTCAGAGCGGCGGACCCATCGGCCAGTTCACCTATAAGAGCCTGCATGCCATGAAGAAGGGCATCAAGGATTGGTGGGCTCCGCAAGGCATGTTCGAAGACCTCGGCATGAAGTACATCGGCCCTGTCGACGGCCACAACATGCGGGCCCTTGAGCACGCGCTCACCACTGCCCGCAATTACGGCGGTCCCGTGATCGTCCACGCGATGACCGAAAAGGGCCACGGTTACGCGCCTGCCCTCGCCAACGAGGCGGACCAGTTCCACGCCGTCGGGATCATCGATCCCGAGACCGGCGAACCCACCGAAGCCGGAGGAGCCCGGTCGTGGACATCGGTGTTCGCCGAGGAAATCGCGGACATTGCCGACGAGCGCGAAGACATCGTAGGCATCACGGGGGCCATGCTGATCCCCGTCGGATTGCACAAGTTCGCGGAACGGCACCCGGAACGGGTGATCGACGTCGGCATCGCCGAACAGCATGCCCTCACCTCGGCCGCCGGCATGGCCTTCGGCGGACTGCACCCGGTCGTCGCCGTTTACGCGACGTTCCTGAACCGCGCCTTCGACCAGCTCCTCATGGACGTTGCCCTGCACAAAGCCGGAGTGACGGTGGTGCTGGACCGCGCCGGCGTGACCGGTCCGGACGGAGCGAGCCACCACGGCATGTGGGACATGGCGATGGTCCAGATCGTTCCGGGGCTGCATCTCGCGGCTCCGCGCGATGCCAGCCGCCTGCGGGAAGAGCTCCGCGAGGCGGTTGCCATCGCCGACGCACCCAGCGTGGTGCGCTTCTCCAAGGGCAGCGTCGGAAGTGAGATCGAAGCGATCGAACGGCTTTCCGACGGCGTCGACGTGCTGGCGCGCCGCCCCGAAGGCTCCACGGAGAACGATGTCCTGATTGTCAGCGTCGGCGCGATGTCCGAGCTCGCCCTCGACGTCGCGTCCCGGCTCGGATCCCAAGGCATCAGTTCCACCGTGGTGGATCCGCGGTGGGTCCTGCCCGTACGCAAGTCCATCATTGCCCTCGCAGCCCGGCACCGATTGGTGATCTGCATCGAAGACGGCGTCCGAGCGGGCGGCGTTGGATCCCGGATCCGCCAGGAGATGCGCGCGGCCGGCGTGGACACGGCCCTTAACGAAGTGGGGCTTCCAGTCGAATTCCTCGACCATGGAACCAGGAGCCAGGTCCTTGAGCGGGTGGGGCTTACCGCCCAACAGATAACGCACGACGTCGTTGCGCAGGTTCTGGGGACAAAGGTGCCTTTCGCGCGGCCCCTGCCGGGACAAGAACATCCCAGCACAGGCAGTATCCCCAAGCTGTGAACGGCCTGTTCCGGCCGCTATCAAACATACACAGGCACCCTTCGACGGCACAGGTCCAAACAAGACCTGCGCGGAGTGGTTCAGAAAAGGACGGGCATGAGCGGCATCATCCGCACGTATAAGCGCGACGACGAAGCCGTCCTGCATTTCCGGGAGGCTTGGTATGACGACGAATTCAAGCAGTTCGTCATCAACCACGGGGTCGTAGGACACCAGAGCAGTACTGACGAAACCGACGTCGAGGACGAATCCGCCGTCGAAGGGCTCATGACCGCCTTTGCCGCACAATGCGAAGAGGACGGTTATGCGGAGATTCCCGAAGAACAGCAGTTCTGGGTGGTCGCGCAGATCGCCCTGAAGACGAAGGACGGCACCGACCGCGACCGCTACCTTGAACGCAAGGCCAAGGCCGCTTTGACGAGCGAACTGGCCTGGCGGGGCCTGGGTACCGTGGATCGATCCGAAATCGGCGACTCGAAGCTCAACATTTTCTGCCTGTGCCCGGACGTCAACAAGGCCGTCAACGCCATCAAGGTGTGCATCCGGGGGGAAGACCTGGACTTCACCAAGCTGAGCATCGCGGCAGCACCCCATGCCGAACCCGCCGCATTCAAAGTGAAACACTCGCCGAAAACCGGCGCGGGCTTTACTCTCTAAGGACCATACCTCCGCTTCGAAGGGACACACATGGCGCCCAAGAGCAACTGGCCCGGACACACTCCGCTGCCCAAGGGCTTGTCCGCTCCCGCACGAAGGGCACTCGCCCACGAGGGCCTGGAAACCTTGGAACAGCTCGCCGAATTCGGTGAAGGGCGGGTGGCGGCCCTGCACGGCATGGGCCCCAAGGTCATGGCCCAGTTGCACGACGCGATGGAAGAGGCAGGAATCGCCTTCGGATCCTGAGCGGCAGGTCGGCCACCGCGGGCGTTGTAGGGTGAAACCATGACTGAATATCGCCGTCTTGGAAATTCCGGATTGACCGTCTCAGTAGTCGGTTTGGGGTGCAATAATCTCGGCCGGGCCAATACGGCCACGGAATCGCAGGAGGGCACCAACGCGGTAGTGCATGCCGCTTTGCATGCTGGCGTGACCCTGTTCGATGTTGCAGACGTCTATGGCCGGGAGCCCGGCCTCAGTGAGACCATGCTGGGTGTCGCCCTGAAAGGCCGCAGGGACGATGCCATCGTGGCCACGAAATTCGGCATGGACATGCACGGCGCCAACGGCAACGATTTCGGTGCCCGGGGATCGCGGCGCTACATCATCCAGGCCGCCGAGGCTTCGCTGCGCCGCCTCGGCACCGACTGGATTGACCTGTACCAATACCACACCCCGGACCCCCTCACCCCTGTCGAGGAGACCCTCGCCGCGCTCGACGACCTCGTGACAAGCGGCAAGGTCCGGTACCTCGGCCATTCCAACCGCGCAGGCTGGCAGATCGCCGAGGCCGAATACGTCGCCCGGATGCAGGGCGGTGCGCGGTTCATTTCGACCCAGAACCACTACAACCTGCTGGACCGTCGCGCGGAACTCGAAGTGCTGCCGGCCGCCCAGGCCTTCGGGCTCGGTGTCCTGCCGTATTTCCCCTTGGCGAACGGCCTCTTGACGGGCAAGTATGCTCCAGGCAACGCACCGGAAGGATCGCGCCTCAGCCACACGCGGACCAACATGGTCAACGACGCCGACTGGGTCCAGCTGGGCCGGTTCAGCCAATTCGCCAAGGAGCGGGACCTGAACGAATTGCAGCTGGCCTTCTCCTGGCTGGCCGCCCAGCCCGCAGTCAGCAGCGTGATTGCCGGTGCCACCCGCCCCGCGCAAATCACCGAAAACGCGAAAGCCGTGCGATGGGTACCCACGGCGGAAGAGCGCGCCGAACTGGATGACATCTTCCCCCGTACGCCCAAGGTTGCCCTTTTCTAAGGAGGGTTCCATGAGCGGGGAGCAGGCAGCGGCTGCAGGCCGGCGCGAGTCCGTGAGCTTGCTCGTGGACTGCGACACGGGAATCGACGACGCCCTCGCCTTGGCCTATCTGTGCAGCCAGCCGCAGGTGGAGCTCGTTGCCGTGAGCAGCACCCCGGGCAACGTCGCGGCGGAGCAGGTGGCACGCAACAACCTGTCCCTGCTCGAGTTGTGCGGCCGCCCCGACGTGCCCGTCGCCATCGGTGCCCGGGCTCCGCTGCGGATCCCGCTGACCACCACGCCGGAAACCCACGGGCCGCAGGGCATCGGCTACGCCGAGCTGCCGGAACCGCGTGGAAAAGTGCACGACGTCGACGCCGTCGAGCTCTGGGTCGAAGCGGCCCGGTCACGGCCGGGGGAGCTGACCGCCCTGCTGACAGCGCCCCTCACCAACTTCGCCCTCGCCCTGCGGGCCGAGCCGCGCCTACCGGAGCTGCTGCGCGGCGTCGTGATCATGGGCGGCAGCTACTACTACCAAGGCAACACGACACCCACGGCCGAATGGAACACCCACGTTGATCCGCACGCAGCGGCCGAGGTGTTTGCCGCCTTCGGCGGACTTCCTGAGGAACGCCTGCCGGTGGTGTGCGCCCTGGAGACCACGGAACGGATCGAACTGACACCCGGACACGTGGCCGCACTGGCTTCCGAGGCAGCCTGCACGGAGCCGGAACTAGTCCTTCCCGAACAGTCTGAGGGGCGGCGCAGCACCGCTTCGAACGAACTAGTGCGGCACATCAGCGATATGGTGCGCTACTATTTCGAGTTCCATCGCCATTACGGCCAAGGCTACGTGGCGCATATCCACGACTACTTCGCCGCGTCCGTCGCCGCCGGCACCGCCAGGTACCGCACCCGCACGGCAACAGTCCACGTCGAGACGACAGCCCCGAGGCTCATTGGAACCACCGTGGCGGACTTCCGCGGACTGTGGGGCGAGCCTCCCAACGCGCGCATCGTCTCGGAGAACCACCCGGGGGAGGCCTTCGCTGAACTGGTGAGCTCATTGGGCGGCCTTGCTCGGCGACTGTCGGACACTACTGGACGGCAGGGTTAGCCCGCGTTCGGCCTCGAAGCGACACCGGGTGCGAGGAAGCGTTTGCCGTTGACACGCTCGGAGGCGCCCACTCGGTCCAAATAGGGTGTGATCCCGCCCAGGAACATCGGCCAGCCGGCACCGAGGATGACGCAGAGATCGATGTCTTCAGGTCCGGCCACCACGCCTTCGGAGAGCATTAGCCCGATTTCCTCCGCCAATGCGTCCTGCGTGCGACGCAGGACTTCCTCGGCCGTGGAAGGCGTGGTGCCGAAGGACATGAGCGCCAACGTGTCGGCAGGGATGACCGGCGTTCCCTCAGGACCAGGTGCCCAAAGTGACTTCACGCCATTGTCAACCAACTTCTGCAGGTTCTGCGATACCGCGAAACGCTCGCCGAAGGCGGCGTGCAGCGATTCCTGGACGTGCTGGGCGACCGGAAGCCCCACCATCGCGCTGAGGGTGAACGGGCTCATTGGCAGGCCCATGGGGCGCAGCGCCGAGTCGGCGACTTCCGCCGGCGTTCCTTCGTCGAACGCGGCAATGACTTCGCCCATGAGCCGCAGCAAGATCCGGTTGACGACGAAAGCGGCTGCGTCCTTGACCAGCACGGCTGTCTTCTTCAAGCCCTTGGCGAGCTCGAACGCGGTGGCCAGCACGGCATCGTCGGTCTTCGGAGCACGCACGATTTCCAGGAGCGGCATGACCGCAACCGGGTTGAAGAAGTGGAAACCGACCAGGCGCTCCGGGTACTGCAGGTCTTCGGCCATCGCGGTCACGGACAGCGAGGAGGTGTTGGTCGCGAGGATGCATTCGGGGGAGACGATCGCTTCCACTTCCGCGAAGACCTGCTTCTTGACATTGAGTTCTTCGAAGACGGCTTCAATGACGAAGTCGGCATCGGCGAATGACGCTTTGGAGACGGATCCGGTGACCAGGGCTTTGGTCCGGTTGGCGGCGTCGGAGCTGATCCGCTTCTTGCCGAGCAGCTTGTCCACCTCCGCATGGACGTAGGCAACTCCTTTGTCCACGCGCTCCTGGTCGATGTCCGTCAGGACGACGGGCACTTTGAGCTGGCGTGCGAACAGCAGGGCGAGCTGGCTCGCCATCAGACCGGCCCCGACGACGCCGATCTTCGTCACTGGACGTGCGAGCTTGCGGTCGGGCGCACCGGCAGGCCGCTTGGACCGTTTCTGCACGAGGTCCAGAAAGGCATAGACGGTGGAACGGAACTCGTCCGTCTGCATCAACTCTGCGAGCGTCTCGCATTCCAGGGCCGCGGATTCCGCCTTGCCCATGGTCCGGTTGGCCTCGAGGATGTCCAGGACCTTGGCCGGGGCCGGGGATGCGTTTGAGGTCTTGGCTTCCACGAACGCGCGGCCGGCTGCCACCGCGCCGGCCCAGCGTTCGGCAACGGCGGTATCCGCCGGATCCACGGAGTTGCTCCGTTCCGGGGCGGCCTCGCCCGCGATCACCTTCGCAGCCCAGGCAATGGACTGCTCCACGAAATCCGCGGGCTCGAAGATGGCGTCGGCAATGCCTAGCTGGAAAGCCTGGGGGCCGGTGAGCGTGCGGTTGTTGCTCAGCGGGTTCTCGATCATGACCTTGACGGCGTTTTCCGGGCCAATGAGTCGCGGCAGGATGTAGACGCCGCCCCAGCCGGGGACGAGCCCGATGAAGGCTTCGGGCAACGCGAGGGCGCCCGCGCCGGTCGAGACCGTACGATACGTGGACTGGAGGGCGATTTCGAGGCCACCACCGAGCGCGAGGCCATTGATGAAGGCGAAGCTCGGAACACCCAGGTCGGCGAGCGTTGCGTAGACGTCGTGCCCGAGCTGGGCCATCCACAGGCCGTGTTCGCGCTCTTCTAGCCGCTTGACTGCTGAGAGGTCCGCTCCGGCCGCCAGGAAGTACGGCTTGCCCGTGACGCCGACGCCGACGATCCCGCCGCGCGCAGCGCGATCCTTGAGCCCTTCAAGTACCGTCCCGAGCTCGACGAGGGTATTTGGTCCAAGGGTGGTGGGCTTGGTGTGGTCCAGGCCGTTGTCCAGGGTGATCAAGGCGAACGTTCCGGCGTTGCCGGGGAGTTCGATGTCCTGGACATAGGAGTGGGTCACTGTCTCGTCCGGGAACAGTCCGGCCAGTTTCTGGAATTCGGCGGCGCTCATGCTGCGGCTCCCTTGCTCTCGGTGTCGACAGAGGTCTCTGTTGCGCTGTCGTAGTCTCTGTAGCTGTTGTAGCCGGGGTGGTGCGGGTTCTCCCAGATTACTGTGGCGCCCATTCCCAGGCCGATGCACATGGTCGTTATGCCGTACCGGACGGACGGGTCTTCTTCGAACTGGCGCGCCAATTGGTTCATGAGCCGCACGCCGGACGATGCGAGGGGATGCCCGACGGCGATCGCCCCGCCGTAGCGGTTGACGCGCGGGTCGTCGTCGGCGATTCCGAAGTGGTCCAGGAAGCTCAGGACCTGAACGGCGAAGGCCTCGTTGATCTCGAAGAGGCCGATGTCCTCGATGCCCAGTCCGGCGTTCTTAAGGGCCTTCTCGGTGGCCGGGACCGGTCCTATGCCCATGACTTCGGGTTCGACCCCGGCGAAGGCATAGGAGACCAGGCGCATCTTCACGGACAGGCCGAGCTCCTCGGCAGCTTCGGCGGACGCCAGGACTGCCGCCGTCGCGCCGTCGTTCAAGCCGGCGGCATTGCCTGCGGTGACCCGGCCGTGGGCCCTGAACGGGGTGCGTAGCTCCGCGAGGTCATCCACCGTGGTCCCTGGGCGCGGCGGCTCGTCGACGGTGTTAACCGTCCAGCCTTGGCCTGGCTTCATCGTGGCGACCGGGACCAAGTCGGGCTGGATCTGGCCCTTGCCGTAGGCCGCAGCAAGTTTTGCCTGGGATCCCGCGGCGTAGGTGTCCGTTCGCTCTTTGGTGATCGAGGGGAAACGGTCGTGCAGGTTCTCGGCGGTGTTGCCCATGTTCAAGGCGGCTGGATCCACGATCCGCTCGGACATGAACCTGGGGTTGGGATCCGCGCCCGCGCCCATGGGGTGGTTGCCCATGTGCTCCACACCGCCGGCAATCACGACGTCGTACGCGCCGAAACCGATGCCGCTCGCCGTCGTCGTGACCGCGGTCATTGCTCCGGCGCACATGCGGTCGATCGCAAAGCCGGGCACGCTGCGGGGGAGGCCGGCCAGGAGGGCGGCGGTGCGGCCGATAGTCAAGCCCTGGTCGCCGGTCTGCGTCGTGGCGGCGATGGCGACTTCGTCAACGCGCTCGGCGGGCAGGCCCGGGTTGCGGCGCATCAGTTCGCGGATGCACTTGACCACGAGGTCATCGGCACGCGTGCCCGCATAGATGCCTTTTTCGCCCGCTTTGCCGAACGGCGTCCGGACACCGTCCACGAAGACGACGTCGCGGACTGCCCGCGGCTTGGCACTGTTCCCGGTGTGGCTCATGTGTGGCTCCTCCTTGAGACATGGATGCCGGACAGCCCTCGTAGGGGAAGCCGGTGTCATTTACCGCCATGTTACTCGCCGGTAACTTAGCGCGCAAGGAGTTCAATACCGATCCTCGCTCACGTATGAAGGGTTTCCGACGGACCCTCGCTCAGGTATGAAGGGTTCCCGGCGGACGCTCGCTCACGTCATTAAAAAATGCACTTGGAGAAGGGCCGGTATGTGAGCGAGGGTCTCAAGAGCAGTCGGGAACCTCGGGCTAAGGGGCCGGGGTCCGTTCCTTGGAAACCGGGCTCCGTGGCTCTTTGGGTTCCTTGGGCGGTAGCGGTTGCGGATTCAGTGACGCCTCGGCGAGGATCGGCGCCGTGATGGCGATTTGCCAGTCGCGGGCGCCGAGCGCGCGCAGTTCTTCCGACACGGACTCCACAGTGATGTCCGACGGCGGCCGCCACAGCACGCGCCTCATGTAATCCGGAGTAAGCAGGTTTTCCACGGGAAGCTTGAGTCCATCGGCCGCCTCCTGAAGCCGGGGCCGGGCAGTCCCCAGGCGCGCCGCCGCTTCGGGATCCCGGTCTGTCCAGACGCGCGGCGGCGGGGGAGCGTTGGTTGGAAGATGCAG
Organism: Arthrobacter sp. efr-133-TYG-118; assembly: GCF_030209755.1. Lineage (GTDB taxonomy): Bacteria > Actinomycetota > Actinomycetes > Actinomycetales > Micrococcaceae > Arthrobacter. Next base: position 64,869 of record NZ_JARVRH010000006.1, read on the forward strand.
CGGTGGGAGGTCTTCGGTGTTCCTCGCACCAGCAATGCAGCGCAGCCAGCGTGGCGCTTCGCGCTGCGCGGCCCGCCCGTGGAAGCCCTTGGTTGCCAGGAGCTGCGGAACAGTTGTGGGCATGGCCTTGGCCGCGGCGACCAGGGCGGAGTCGGGAATGAGGCGGCTCGGAGCAACATCCCGTTTCCGCGCGAGCTGGTCACGTTCGTACCAAAGCTCGCGCACGGCAGCCAACTGACGGCGGTCACGGATCTGGTGCAGTCCGGAGGTCTTGCGCCACGGGTCAACCCTCGGGGCTGGAAGGCCTGCTCCGAGGATGCCGGCGAATTCCTGTTCGGCAAATCCCAGCTTGCCGTCGGCTTCCAGGAGTTCGATGAGTTCTTCGCGCAGTTCGGCGAGCACCTCGACGTCGAGGGCCGCGTACCGCAGCCAGGGTTCGGGGAGGGGCCGGGTGGACCAGTCGGCGGCCGAGTGTTCCTTGGCGAGGCCGAAGCCCAGGAGCTGCTCGATGACGGCTGCCAGGCCCACGCGGGGCAGTCCGGCAAGGCGTGCGGCGAGTTCCGTGTCGAAGAGCTTGTCGGGCCACATGCCGAGCTCGGCCAGGCACGGAAGGTCCTGCGTGGCGGCGTGCAGGATCCACTCGACGCCGCGCAGCGCTTCATTGATGATTTTCAGGTCATCGAAGGGCTCGGGGTCGATCAGCCAGGTGCCTGCGCCGTCGCGCCTGATCTGCACGAGGAAGGCACGCTGCCCGTAGCGGAAGCCGGAGGCACGTTCGGCGTCAACCCCGGCGGGTCCGGATCCCGCGGCGATGGCAGCAGCGCATCGCTCCAGGCCGGCCATGGTGTCGATGACAAGGGGCACGCCCTCGCGCGGGGCATCCAGATCGATGATCTCGGGTATCCGGCCTTCGAAGCCGTCTACCGTGATGTGTGGTGTGGGATCAGCAGCCGGAGCGCCGGCTGTGGTGGGTTCCAGATTTTCAGGGGTCATGGTGCCTTCAGTTTACCGACTCTGCGCGGGGCCGGTCCGGCCAGGGATTCGAGCGGCTTTCACGGACTTCATGTGAGCCGCCGATTAGGCAGGGGAATGACGCCGGGAGGCAGGGGAGGGAGCCCCGCGAACGTGCAGACCATGTCGCACCATGCCTCCAGATGGGCCTGGACATCCGAAGACGCAGGCGTCCACGAGGCACGGAGTTCGATGTCGATGGTTTCCGGTCTTTCGGCCAGCGTCCCGAAACTCTCGGACAGGATGCGTGTGGCAGTTCCGCCCGCCGCGCGGTACTGGGCCGAATGGTTCTCGAGGGCGTCCACGAGCCATGTCCAGGCCACGGAACCCAGCATGGCGTCGTTTCCCATGTCGGCTTCCAGCTGCGCCCGGATGTAGGTGACGATCCGGAATTCCCCGTCCCATACAGCCGAGCCGTCGGGATCGTGGAGCAAGATGAATCTGCCTGTTGCGAGCTCATCGTCTTCATCATCGGCCGTTCCGGGGGAGCCCAGGGTGTTCTCGCTGGAGAATGCCATGGCCGCGGGGCCATGGACAGGGCTCCGGCCGGGACGCGTCGACCGGCTGAAGACCTCTGCCCCCAAGGCCACGGCGTAGGGGGCCAAGCGGGAGGGTGCCGGGATTTCCGCGAGCCGCAGCTCACTCCGGCACTTTGCTTTTCGTAGCGTTCCCAACGCATGCAAGAAATCCGCGGGAACCTGTGCGAGTGCGTTCACCTTCGCAGATTATGTGTCAGGGGCGGCGAAACCTTGAAGCCACGCCGCCCCGCCGGGTGCCCTATGCGGACGCCAGTTCGCGCTTGATTGCGGCAACGAAGGAATCGATGTCCTCTTCGGTGGTGTCGAAGGAACACATCCAGCGCACCTCGCGGTTCGCTTCGTTCCAGTCGTAGAACTTGAACGAGGAGCGGAGGCGATCGGCGACGCCGGCGGGAAGCACCGCGAAGACGCCGTTGGACTCCGTGGCCTGCGTAGGCTCCACGCCCTCGATGGAGTCGACCGCCGTACGGAGCCGTGAGGCCATGGCATTTGCATGTTCCGCAGAGCGAAGCCACAGCCCGGACTCAAGGAGCGCGATGAACTGGGCCGAAATGAAGCGCATCTTGGAGGCCAGTTGCATGTTCATCTTGCGCAGGAACTTCAGCCCATGGGCGGCCTCCGGATTAAGGGCGACTACTACTTCGCCGAACAGCAGCCCGTTCTTGGTGCCGCCGAAGGACAAAATGTCCACGCCGGCGTCGCGGGTGAACGTCCGCAACGGCACGCCAAGGTGGGCGGCGGCATTGGCGAGCCGGGCGCCGTCCATGTGGAGTTTCATGCCCTTGGCATGGATGTGGTCGGCGATCGCCCGGATTTCTTCCGGCGTGTAGCACGTGCCGAGCTCCGTTGTCTGCGTGATGGAGACGGCAAGGGGCTGCGCACGGTGCTCGTCGCCCCAGCCCCACGCTTCGCGGTCGATCAATTCCGGAGTCAGCTTGCCATCAGACGTCGGGACCTGGAGGAGCTTGATGCCGCCGATCCGCTCCGGCGCCCCGTTCTCGTCCATGTTGATGTGCGCGGTCGAGGCGCAAATGACCGCGCCCCAGCGCGGGAGCAGTGACTGCAGGGACAAGACGTTCGCCCCGGTGCCGTTGAAGACGGGGAAGCACTCGATGCCGGTGCCGAAGTGCCGCTCCATGACTTCCTGGAGCCGTTCCGTGTACTGGTCCTCCCCATAGGAGACCTGGTGGCCGCCATTGGCTGCGGCGAGGGCCGCCAGGATTTCAGGGTGGACGCCTGAGTAGTTGTCCGAGGCGAAACCGCGGACGGAGGGATCGTGGAGTCGCCCACTGGTTTCCGTTTCGAGGGCAGCCGGGAATTCTTTTGTAGTGCTCGTCACTTGTTCATTCACGCTTTCAGTCTATTTGGCCAGGAGGAGGCGCTGTCCGTTCAGTTCCGCTGCCGGCTTGTCGAAGAGCCCGACGGCGGCCGCCGCCAAGTCTTCAACGTCCGTGTATCCGGGGAATTTCCGCTCCGGATGTTCCCTTCGCATCGCCGCGTCCAGGAGTGACTTCACCACAAAGACCACGGCGGCGCTGTGCTGCTCCACGGGTTCGTCCTTGATTCCGGAGTTTCCGGATTGATCACGACGGAACCCGTCGGCCACCGCCAGGGTCCAGGTCTCCGCGGCGGCTTTGGCCGCCGCGTAGGTGGCGGCTCCTGCGGTAGGTGCGGCGACCGCCGTCGAACTCACCATGGCGAAACGTCCCGTGGGGGAGGAGGCGAGATCCTTGTAGAAGACCCGGGAGACGTTTCTCAGGGTGGTGATGGCGCTTTGCTCAAGGGTGGACCAGTCTTCGTCCGGTTGGTCCTCGATTCCCTTGGCGCCGCGCCACCCTCCCACCAGGTGGATGACGCCGTCGACCCTTTCCGAGCTCCCGTGGATCTCCGATGCGAGCTCGCGCACGGACTCCAGCCGGGAAAGATCGCACACCAGGGGAGTGACGTCGTTGCCCGCTTCGGCCGCGGCGGCCCTGATGCGGGCTTCGTTCGAGCCGATCGTGAAGACGCGGTGCCCGGCCAGCGCGAAGGCGCGGGCTACAGCGATCCCGGAGGAGTTGCTGCCACCGGTGACGACGACGGTCAGCGGTCCGCCGGTCATGACGCTGCGGTCTGCCCGGTGATACCGGTGGTTGATTCGATGATGGGACGCATTTTCTTCTCCAGTGCTTCGTAGAACATGGACAGGGGGAATTCGTCGTCGAGGACCTGGTCGGTGAGGCCGCGGGGCGGCCCGTCGAGCGGCAGTGCCTCTGGGCCCTTCGCCCAGACCGAAGCCGGGTGGGGAGTGACCGTACCGGAAATGAGCTTATACGCTGCGAGCCAATGGGCAGCCTTGGGGCGGTCGATCGAGCGCCAGTACAGTTCTTCGATCCGGGCACCGAGCTCGATGACGACGTCGGCGGCTTCGTCCCAGTCGATGCTGAGCTTGCTGTCGGTCCAGTGCAGGACGTGGTGCTGGTGCATCCACGCGAAGAGGAGCTGGCCACCCAGGCCGTCGTAGTTGCGGACCCGGTTGCCCGTGATCGCGAAGCGGAAGATACGGTCGAAGATGACGGCGTACTGGACGAGCTTCGCGTGGCGGCGGGCGTCGGGCGAAGCGTCCTCGTCCTTCTCGATCCGGACGGATTCGCGGAAGGCTGTCAGATCGCAGCGGAGCTCCTCGAGCGAATAGAGGAAGAACGGCATCCGCTGCTTGATCATGAACGGATCGAAGGGAAGGTCGCCGCGCATGTGGGTGCGGTCATGGATCAGGTCCCACATGACGAACGTCCGCTGTGTGAGTTCCTGGTCATCCAACAGCTCGGCGGCATCTGCGGGGAGCTCAAGGGATGTGGTTGCGGCAGCTGCCTTGAGGACACGGCGGAAGCGTGCGGCCTCGCGGTCGGCGAAGATGGCGCCCCACGTGAAGGCAGGCGTTTCCCTCACTGCAACGGTCTCGGGAAAGAGCACGGCCGAATTGGTGTCGTACCCGGGGGTGAAGTCCAGGAACCGGATAGGTACGAACAGCTTGTTGGAGTATTCGCCGGCCTCCAATGCGCCGATGAACTCGGGCCAGATCACCTCGATCAGGACTGCTTCCACAAGACGGCTCGTGCTGCCGTTCTGGGTGTACATGGGGAACACCACGAGGTGCTGGAGCCCGTCTTCGCGGTGTTCCTGCGGCTGGAAGGCCAGCAGCGAGTCGAGGAAGTCCGGGACTCCGAACCCGGCGTCGGCCCAACGGCCGAAATCCGTGACGAGGAGTTCGAGATACGCAGCGTCGTGCGGGAACGCAGGAGCCAGGCTCTTGATGGCCTCCACGATGGTGGCTGTGTACGCCCGGGCAGCCTCGTGGTGGAGGGAATCCTGGATGGAACCATCCTGGCCCTGGAACGCCTGGAGGGCAGTGGCTGCGGCCTTCAGGGAGATCCAGTCCCGGTTGTCCGAGGTGATGCGCGGACGGGTGGTGGTAACGGTGGTGGTCATCGTTGACGGTGCCTTTCCTCAAGAATCATTGTTCTGAGGGGAGCGTAGCAAGCGGCCAGAGTCTCTAATTCAAAAGTGGCTCGAGCATAAGAAACTCTTGTTCAAATGGTTCCGACAGCCCCCGGAAGATCCAGCCCGGGGAGGGCTGGCCTTGGGGGACTGCCGGAAGTTTGGCCTTGGCTTGGGAGCTTAGGCCCGGACTTACCGCCCGGGACTACTGCCCGGCCGGGGACTCGACAAGCTTGAGTGAAACGGAGTTGATGCAATACCGCTGGTCAGTAGGTGTGCCGTAGCCCTCACCCTCGAAAACGTGTCCCAAGTGTGAATCGCAATTGGCACAGCGGACCTCCACCCGCTCCATTCCCAAAGTACGGTCATGAATGTACCGGACGGTGCCTTCCGCGAGCGGTGCCCAGAAGGACGGCCAGCCGCAATGGGAATCGAATTTCTCGTTGCTCGTGAAAAGCTTTGCGCCGCACGCCCGGCACTGGTACACGCCTGCTGTATGGGTGTCCCAGTACTCACCCGTGTACGGGCGTTCCGTTCCGGCCTGGCGAAGGACCCTGAACTCCTCCGGGGTAAGTTCCTCGCGCCACTCCGCATCCGTTTTCTCCACGCATCGCCCGTCCTTCGGGACATCCTGGAGGGGAACCCCGGCCAAGGGGTCCGCGGCCTGGAAGTACTTCTTGTTGTCTGCAGTGCTCATGCTCTCTCAACGCTCACGAGTCGCCGATAAATCCCGAGCCCGCATAGAGATGCAGCACGGGCAGCCCCAACTGGTCCTGGGCTTTGTTCGCCCAGTCTGTGTGGAAGGTATCGGCAATCGCGTGCGGGCGGGTGACCACTACGGCCTGTGCCGCATTGAGCGCCTTGACTTTGGACACCAAGCCCGCCACCGCGCCGCCGTCGACGATTTCACCGGTCACCCCGCCGCCCAGCCCATCCAAGGCCGCGAGGGATGCCGACAAGGCCTCCGCAGCCTGGGCCCGCTCCGATTGTGGATCCGGTGCCTCTGCGAGCAGATCCCTGAATGCCTTGGCTATGTCAAGCAAGGAGAGGTTCTCGAGGAAGTCCACCAATAAGTGCCGTTCGGTGTTCGCAGGCACCAACACCACCAGGGGCGAGTCCCCGCCGTCGATCAGTTTGGCGATATTGACGCGGTCGTCCGGGCCGAGAGGCTCTTCGGTAAGGATGACGATTGGTTCACTCATGGCTACAGCGTAGACCTGAGCCGCGCCGGGAGGCATGGTTTAGCGCGGCAATTCTGTTCTCGCTGCGGCGTTGCCTCCCGGGAGGAAACGCCACCAGGGGCGCTGTTCGGAACACGGCCCCGCAACCGGGAGAATGGTCTCATGGCATCCATGACCCGAGCTGCGCCAACCGTTGAGAACGGCGCGAAAATGTCCGTCCGCGCCAAATGGACCGTTGCGGGGATCGTTGCGGGAAGCAGCATTGCCGGCTTGCTGGGCGCAGGGTCTTCGGCGCTCGCAGCCTATTTCGCCCGGCGGGTCATCACCCCGTCAGTGCGCGAGGCTGACCAAGAGGTCTTGGCCGTGGTGCGCGTTGACAACGGGCTTCAGGTCATCCTCGCAGCTACCCCGGACACCACCATCGACGGCGTGTTCAGCCTCATTTTCGCCGGCGGAACTGGATTCGCGAGGATCGGACGGATCGTGTCTTATTCGCCCGCGGAGCGGACGGTGCAGCGCGAAGTCGAGAAAGTCTACACCGGAGATCTGGCAACGGCCCGGCGTGGATGGTGGAGCGGTGCTGTCTATGACTCCCCGGCGGCGCTTGGCCTGGATTCGGAAGATATACGGATCGACGTCGAGGGGGGCCAAGCGCCCGCGTGGCTGATTCCGTCAGGCGCAGGGAAGCCCGCGAAGGTGTGGGCGATCATGGTGCACGGCCGCGGGGCTACCCGACTCGAAGGCTTGCGCGCGGTGCGAGTGGCGCACGATCTCGGACTCGACAGCCTGCTGGTTTCCTACCGGAACGACGGCCTGGCGCCGTCTGCCCCGGACGGGCGCTACGGCCTGGGGTCCACGGAATGGTACGACGTCGACGCTGCAATTGAGTACGCACTCGCCCACGGCGCCCACGAAGTGGTCCTGTTCGGATGGTCGATGGGCGGGGCGATCTGCCTGCAGACGGCCGATCTTTCGCATCACCGCCATGTGATCAGGGCCATGGTCCTGGACGCGCCGGTGATCAACTGGGTCAACGTCCTGGCACACCACGCCCAGATCAACAGGATCCCCTACGCTGTGGGCCGTTACGGGCAGTTGATGCTGGGGCACCCTTTGGGTCGGCGCCTCACGGGCCTGGCCGCGCCCGTCGACTTGAAGGCAATGGACTGGGATGCCCGCGCCGTCGAACTGCGGACTCCGACGCTGATAATCCACAGTCTTGATGATGAGTACGTTCCGTACGAACCTTCGGCCAGCCTCGCTGAGAAGAATCCGGACATGGTCACCTTTGAACCCTTCGAAGGCGCGCGCCACACGAAAGAGTGGAACGTGGATCCGCAGAAGTGGGAGCGGCTGGTGCGCTCGTGGCTCGCTCCGCACCTCACGCCCCGTGGCGGGCCGGTGTCGGCTTGAGGGCGGGCCAGCGGCGGCGGCTTGAGAGTACCTGCGCTGCTCCCGGGGCTTCCTAAGGGCTGCCGATCGGCGCAGTCCGGGCGCCGGTCAGACGGATGAGGTCTGCGGGATCCAGCTCAATGTCCAGGCCGCGGCGTCCGCCGGAAACGAGGACCGTGCCGAAGGCCAACGCCGATTCGTCGAGCACAGTGGGCGATGGCTGGCGTTGACCCAGCGGGGAAATCCCGCCCAGGACATAGCCGGTGCGCCGCTCTGCACTTTTGGGATCGGCCATGGTGGCCTTCTTGGATCCGAGAGCCGCGGCGATTGCTTTGAGGTCAAGGGTGCCACTCACCGGGACGATGCCCACCGCGAGCTTGCCTTCAACGTCCACCATCAAGGTCTTGAAGACCCGGCCGGGATCGATACCCAGGACCTCGGCCGCCTCAAGCCCGTAGCTGGCCGCCGAAGGATCATGCGTATAGGGGTGCAGGGCAAAAGGAACGCCGGCTGCAGCCAGCACGGCTGTGGCCGGCGTTCCCTGTGAAGCCTGTTTCTTGGCCATTACCGGTACTCCGGCTCAGGACGACAAGCGGTCCGCCGCGGCGACTTTGCGCTTGATCCGCCCCAGCATGGCCGTCATGCCACGCATGCGCAGCGGTGTGATTGCCCGGGTGAGGCCCAGCAGTTCCGGCATGTCATCCGGAACAGCCAGGATCTCGTCGGCAGTCAGCCCGTCCAGGCCTTCGTGCAAAACGCCCGCAAAGCCGCGCGTGGTGGGCGCCTCCGGCGGTGCCTTGAAAAACAAACGGTAGGCGACGCCGTCGGGCTTCTTTTCCTGCTCGATGGTCAGGAACAGCGGCGACTGGCACTCCACCACTTGCTCCAGGAGCTCAGGGTGGTCCAGCAGCCGTTCCGGCAGGGCCGGGAGCCCGCGCGAAAAATCAAGCAACAGCTGAAGGCGATCGGGCTCGGTCAGTGCCTGGAAGTCATCGACAATTTCCGCCAGTGCGGCGGGCAACGTATTGGTACTCATCACTTCCAGCTTACGCACGTCCGGGGCGGTCTGGCTCCCGTTGCTTCAATATTGCCGGGCCAATGGCAAGGCACAGGGATTCCGGCTACTTTCCGGCGAGCGCGGGGACGGAGCCCCGCTCGGCACCCTTGACGATCGGGACACGCACTGCATTGCCCCACTCCGTCCAGGAACCGTCGTAGTTGCGTACCGTTTCGAACCCAAGCAGGTACTTCAGGGCGAACCAGGTGTGGCTGGAACGCTCGCCGATGCGGCAGTACGCCACGACGTCGTCGCCTTCCGTGAGGCCGGCTTCTCCGAGGTAGAGGGCCTCAAGTTCGGTCCGGTTACGGTAGGTGCCATCTTCAGCAGCGGCGCGTGCCCACGGGATGGAGGCAGCCGTGGGGATGTGGCCCCCGCGCAGGGCGCCCTCTTCGGGGTAGGCCGGCATGTGGGTGCGCTGGCCGGTGTATTCCTCGGGGGAGCGGACGTCGATCAGCGGTTTGCCGAAGTGAGCCAGCACGTCATCCTTGAAGGCGCGGATCGGGGCGTCGTTCCGTTCGATCACGGGGTACTCGCCCGGGGTGGGCTGGGGGACGTCGGTGGTGATTTCGCGGCCTTCGGCGATCCACTTGTCGCGGCCGCCGTCCAGGAGCCGGACGTCGTCGTGGCCGAAGAGCGTGAAAACCCAGAGGGCGTAAGCGGCCCACCAGTTGGACTTGTCGCCGTAGATCACCACGGTGGTGTCCCGCGAGATGCCCTTGCGGGCTGCGAGGGCTGCGAACGCTTCACCATCGACGTAATCCCGGGTGACTTCATCGTTCAGGTCCGTGTGCCAGTCGATCTTGACTGCGCCCGGAATATGGCCGGTCTCGTATAGGAGGACGTCTTCGTCGGATTCGACAACAACCAGCTTGCCGTCGCCAAGCGCGCCGCCCTCGAGTGCCGCGGCAAGCCACTCGGTGGACACCAGGCGTTCGGGGTGGGCGTACGCGGCGAACTTCTCGTTCTGTTCAACGGGGTAGGACATTGGTATGGCCTTTCACTGACACTTTCACTGACACCGGGCGGCGCCGGGCGATAGGACGTGCCCGGCATTAATCCCACATTATCGAGGGCCGGGGTCTAAAGCTCCTCTCCGTTCATATGGTGAAATATGGCCTTCATCACGTGTCCGCCCGGGGCGTGGCATTGCCGGTATTCTTGCTGGGGACTTACGACACGAAGAACGGACCGCATTGGTACAGATCGAACAGCTCGTCGCGCGCACGCCGGCGGTCTCAGCGGATGAGATTCTGAAGGGCTTCTACCCTTCGCCACGGTTCGGAGAGGTGTCCTTCAAAAGCTACCGGCCTGATCCGAACCAGCCCAGCCAAGCCGCAGCGGTCAAGGCCCTGGAAGTGTTTGGGGCGACGGTGGGAGCTGGTGACGGAGACGGACTGTTCAAGCGCCTTTTCGGCAAGAAGGTCAACAGCCGGGCGGGCATCTACCTCGACGGCGGATTCGGCGTCGGAAAGACCCACCTTCTGGCTTCCCTGTGGCACTCGGCTCCGGGGCCGAAAGCCTTCGGGACGTTCGTGGAGTACACCAACCTGGTGGGCGCGCTGTCCTTCCGGAAGACCGTGGAGGCTTTGAGCAGCTACAAGCTTGTCTGCATTGACGAATTTGAGCTCGACGACCCGGGCGACACGGTGCTGATGTCCCGTCTCATGCGTGAATTGTCCGACGCCGGTGTGAAGCTCGCTGCCACGTCCAACACTCTGCCTGGTTCACTCGGGGACGGCCGGTTTGCCGCCGTCGACTTCCAGCGGGAGATCCAGGTCCTTGCGGACCAGTTCGATGTTGTCAGGATCGACGGGGAAGACTTCAGGCACCGCGGCTTGCCCGCGGCTCCGGCACCGTTGAAGACCGAAGACCTCAAGCGGCAGATGCATGCCGAGTTCGATGGCCAGACTGTGGCCATGGACGATTTCCGCGGCCTGATCGACCACCTTGCCGGTGTGCATCCCAGCCGTTATCGCAAGCTGATCTCAGGAATCGATGCCGTTGTCTGGCGCAACGTCGAAACGATTACGGAGCAGGCCGTCGCCCTTCGCTTCGTGGTGCTGGCCGACCGCCTGTATGACAAGGACGTCCCGATCCTTGCCAGCGGCGTGCCCTTCGACAAGCTCTTCACCGAGGAAATGATGACCGGCGGGTACATGAAGAAGTACTTCCGCGCCGTGTCCCGCCTGACCGCCCTGGCGCGTGAGGGCCAAAACCACGAGCCTTCGTAGGGAGATTCGGGCAGGCCCTTTCGTGTCGACTCCAAGCCACGTGGGCCCAGACCGACCCGGCTGCCCCAGATTGGGGCAGGCCCTTTCGTGTCGACTCCGTCGCCACGTAGGGACCCTGCTGCCCCACTCTACTTTTGGGGTTCCTGGGGTTCCCGGTCCTTGAGGACCCATCGCACCAGGATTCCGGCGGCAAGGGCCCAGAAGGCGGCGCCGATCCCAGCGAAGCTGAGGCCCGAGGCTGCGATCAGGAACGTCACGGAGGCTCCGATGCGTTCTTCGGCAATGGCCAGCGCCGAGGCGACCGCGGAGGCCATGGTGCCCAGCAGCGCCAAGCCCGCGACGGCTTCCAGGAGTCCCGGCGGTGCCGCCGCCACGACGGTCACCAGCGCGGCGGAGAAGGCTGCCAGCACGAGGTAGGCCAAGCCTGACGTGAAGGCTGCGATCCAGCGCCGGCCCCGGTCCTCACCTGCCTCCTCCCCTGCCGCCAGCGCAGCGCTCAACGCGGCGAGGTTGATCGCATGTCCACCAAAGGGAGCCCCCAGCGCAGTCCCTGCCCCGGTCACCAGCATCGACTGGCGCCACGGAACCGTGTAGTCGAAGGACTTCAGCACTGCCACCCCCGGAATGTTCTGGGAAGCCATGGTGACTATGAACAAGGGCAAGGCGATGCCGGCCACCGTGCTGAGCGTGAAAGCGGGGGTGGTCCAATGCAACTCAGGCAGCAGCCGGTTCGTAGGGATGCTCACGCCGTTGACGACGATGTAGATTCCGATGACTGCGAGAGCCACCAACAGCGCGGCCGGGACCGACCAGCGGGGCGCCAGCTTCATCATGACCAGCCAGCACAGGATCACGGGAGCCACCAACAAGGGAGCGGTGCCCAGGGCCCTGAACGGGGCAAGGCAAAGGGATAAAAGCACCCCGGCCAGCATCGCCTGGGCGAGGGCCGTCGGAATCTTCGCCATCAGCTTTCCAAGGGCCGGAATGAGTCCCGTCAGGGCGATCAGCGCACCAGCGATGAGGAAGGCGCCGACGGCGGCAGGCCACCCGCCGTCGGGCACTCCAGTTCCCGCGAGCAGCGCCGCACCAGGTGTCGACCACGCAAGCGTGACAGGCAAGCGCGACCGCCAGGAAAGCCAGAGCACGCCGAGCCCGAAGGTGAGGGTGAGGGCAAGGAGCCCGCTGGCCGCCTGTTCCTGCGTGGCCCCAACCGCCCGGAGGCCTGCGAGCACCACCGCGAAGGAGGACGTGAAACCGACCAGCGCGGTCACAATTCCAGCCACGAGCGGACGGGAGAGCTGCCGGGAAGCGGAGGCTGGACGTGACTGTCCGGTGTGGAGGGATGACGCAGGCATAGTCCATCACGTTACCCGAGCCGTGGCGCGTCTGCCGAGGCGACAGCGGTTAAACGCCAAGGGCACCGGCGGCGCCTCGCGGCGGGACCGGTGCCCCGTTGACGTAACTGTATTCGGGAGCTCTGGCCGGTGGAACCGGCTACGGAGCCTCATTGGCGGAGGGAGCTGTCTAGGCCGAAACCCTTTCAGCAAACCGTCGAGGTTGCCCACGAACTCGGAAGCGGCTCTCTGAACCGCATCTAGTCGTCGATAAAATCGGCGGTCTATTCGATGCCGTCCTTGATGGCTTCTTCATTGCCACCAACGAGGTCCTGAACTTTGCCCTTCAGATCGTCAAATAATCCCACGGGCACCTCCCTTCAATCACGGAGCCAGTTCGCTCCTCCGTTCTCGATCCTAACCCGAGACCTTGGAGGTGCCAAGGGAAAATTTTGACAGGGAAGTCAAACGATTCCTGGAACAGGTCACAGCTGCTTCTCGGGAGAAAGCTGCTGGTGGCGGGGACTGTCCGGATTCATCAAGGAATGCTTGCGGCCGTAGCTGAAGTAGATGACCAGTCCGATGATCAGCCACACGACAAAGCGAAGCCAGGTTTCCCAATGGAGCTGGACCATGAGGAAGGCTGAGGCGAGAACGCCGAAGGCAGGAACTACAGGCATGAACGGCAGCCTGAAGGTGCGGGGTGCGTTGGGCTTCTTGTAGCGGAAGACGATCACGGCCAAGCACACCACCACAAACGCGGCAAGGATGCCGATATTGGTCAGGTCGGCGACAGCCTTGATAGGGAAAACGCCGGCGAGCAGGGCCGAAGCGATGCCTGCGATCCACGTGACACGCTGGGGGGTGCCGTGCTTGTCAGTCCCGGCAAACCAGCCCGGAAGCAAGCCGTCGCGGCTCATCGAGAACCAGACGCGGGTGACGCCCAGGAGGAAGGTCAGCATCACGGTCAGGATGGACAGGACCGCGAACACGGAGATGATGGTGGCAATGACGGGCAGGCCAACGCCGGTGAAGGCGGAGGCGAAGCCGGCGGTGGGGTTGATGTCCTTGTAGTTCTGCATACCAGTGAGCACCAGGGTTGCCGCAACGTAGAGGAGCATGGCGATGACAAGCGAGAGGACGATTGCCTTCGGCATGTGCTTCTTGCCATCAGTCGCGTCCTCCGCGGCTGTACTCATGGCGTCGTAGCCGAACACTGCGAAGAAGACCGTTGCGGAGCCGGCCAGTACGGGACCGAAGCCGCTGGGCATGAACGGGTTGTAGTTGTTGGTGTTGATGTAGAAAATGCCCAAGCCAATGATGAACAGGATGAGCACAACTTTGATCGCAACGGCGACCAGTTCGAAACGGCCGAACGCCTTGGTTCCGCGGCTTAGGATCCAGGTGACCAACAAGCAGACCAGGATGGCCGGAAGGTTGATGACCCCGCCCTTTCCCTCGTCCACGGTTGAGGTCATCCAGGTGGGCATATGGATGCCAATCCCCGAGAGGAAGGCGTCGAAGTACCCGGAAATGCCGATTGCGACGACGGCGACGATCGCGATGTACTCGAGCAGCAGGTCCCAGCCGATGAACCAGCCGATGACCTCGCCCAGGGCAACGTAGCCATAGGTGTAGGCGGATCCGGCGCGGGGGATCATGCCGGCGAATTCTGCGTAGGAGAGTGCCGCTGCCGCTGATGCAAGGCCCGCGACCAGGAACGAGATCAGCACAGCGGGGCCGACTCCGGGGGTGTCTTTGCTTCCGTGCGCCACGAGGCCGGCCAAGGAGAAGATCCCGACGCCGATGATGCCGCCGACGCCGATGGCTGTCAGTTGCCAGAGGCCCAGGCTTTTGAAGAGCCCGCTGTGTTTGTTTTCCTCCTCGATGTCGTCAATGGGTTTCTTCCTCATGATCGAACGGACGAGTGCTTGTTGATTCACCGGTTGCTCCTGCGTGTGGGCGTGGACGAATTAGGCCTGTAGAAAAGTATGCGATCTGAATCACATTGGATAAAGTGATTTTTGCTGAGTGGTATTGATCAGTTCTGCTGATCTTTTCGGTGAGCGGCATGAGTGGGATGGGGTAGGCGGCATGTGGTGGGCGTCTGCGGGGTTCGGCGCCGCCCGGTCATTCCGCCGCCGCCCGGCCCGGTGCTGGAACGTTGCCCCGCGGATCCCGGTGACCGGGGACGTCCATGACCAGATCCAAGTCGACGGGAGTTCGACGATCTATGGATACCGTCGGATTCTGCTGGATCATTCTCTTCGCCGAAGTTGCCGGTCCCGTGATTCCGCGGGCCCGGAATCTGTCCATTCGAATGATTGAGCAGAATCCGACATCCGAGCGAAGACGATCCCGGGGCGGACATGACGCGCCCGGGATTTACACCCGTTTGTCCTATAACCCCGTCTGCGGGCACAAAAAAGCAGCTCCGGCGGAGCTGCTGGGGAATGACACTGCTTTTGACCAGTGGCGCTGGTCTGATTTCGAGGAATGGAGCGGACGACGAGATTCGAACTCGCGACATCCACCTTGGCAAGGTGGTGCTCTACCAGCTGAGCTACGTCCGCACATGATGATTTTCCGGCCCGGGCCGGATTATCATCAACAAGCAAGTTGCCTTGCTTTGGTGGGCGATACTGGGATCGAACCAGTGACCTCTTCCGTGTCAGGGAAGCGCGCTACCGCTGCGCCAATCGCCCGGATCGGCATAAGCCGGCCGGCCCGTTGCCGGGACCTTAAAATAGGAGAGCGGACGACGAGATTCGAACTCGCGACATCCACCTTGGCAAGGTGGTGCTCTACCAGCTGAGCTACGTCCGCACATGACGATCTTCCGGCCGGGGCCGGATTTTCATCAACAAGCAAGTTGCCTTGCCTTGGTGGGCGATACTGGGATCGAACCAGTGACCTCTTCCGTGTCAGGGAAGCGCGCTACCGCTGCGCCAATCGCCCAAATGCAATCCGGCCTGGACCGGAAACCAAGGTTTTCACCGAGGTGGGTACGGGATTCGAACCCGTGTATACGGCTTTGCAGGCCGCTGCCTCGCCTCTCGGCCAACCCACCGTGTAAGCACGATTCCTGGGGTTCCAAGAAGTCAATGCCGTGACAGTGTCCTGCGAGCGGACGACGAGATTCGAACTCGCGACATCCACCTTGGCAAGGTGGTGCTCTACCAGCTGAGCTACGTCCGCATTGTCTTCTTCGGCGGCCTGTCCGCAGGGGGCATTCCGTCGCTTTCCGACGAGTAAAAACTCTATAGGAGGTTCCGGGAAACTCCAAATCGATCTGCCGGAATCGTAAGCAATGGGTGCTGGTTCCTTGAATTGGCGCGGATTTTGCGAGTTACACGGATGTGATTCGTGGGCCTTTTCCCGATTTTTGCCTGCTCGGGCGGCCCGACGTTTTCCAGATTTTTGAATTCCGGCCGGTGTCGGTTAGTCTTCTTGTGCACGGGCGATTGGCGCAGTGGTAGCGCGCTTCGTTCACACCGAAGAGGTCACTGGTTCGAACCCAGTATCGCCCACCAAGAAGAGGTCCTGTGCGAAACATTGTTGATGTTTCGCACAGGACCTCTTGTCATTGCCCGCGAGTTCTTGCCTCAAGCCCATCGAGGCCCGATCATGTGCGAGGCTGTGCCCTGACCACCCGGTTCCTTCCGAGTGACTTAGCTTGGTAGAGGGCAGTGTCGGCAGCAGCAATCATCGCCGTGAGGTCGACTGCGCCGAACTGGGTTGAGGTGACTCCGTAACTCACCGTTGGAAGGTGGACGTCGTCGAGGCTTTTGCTGGCCGCCAAAGAGCGATTGATGTCGGCCGCGATGCTTTCGGCCCGCTCTTGGCTCGCTCCAGGCAAGAGCAAGATGAATTCTTCGCCCCCATATCGTCCGACGAGGTCGGTGGATCGTACGGACTCGGAGCACGCGGCCGCGAATGCTTGTAGGGCGGCGTCACCGGCGGCGTGACCGAACTCATCATTGATCGCCTTGAAGTGGTCCAAGTCGGCCAGGATCAAGGAGGCGACCGAGCTTGTGGCGTGCAGGCGCTCAAGTTCCTTAGCGGCCAGGTCCATGAAAGTGCCACGATTGAGGAGCCCGGTCAGGTTGTCGCGGGCAGCGCGTTCGCTTAGCCGGTTGATCAACTGATCGTTGCTGAGGGCGGTCATGCTGAAAGAGACCGCAACCAGGAGTATCAGCGTGACCAGGCTGGCCATTGATGGGCCGAAATACATGCGGAAATTCGGTCCGCTTGGACCTTCGACGAGGTACACGGACAGGCGGCAGAAATAGTAGGCGGCCAGGAATCCCGCGGCCAAGGCCATCGACTTGTGCACATGGGAGTAGCTGGAATCCAGCAGCCAGAGATCGCGGGACGCCAACGCGATGCCCACCGTCATGAATCCCAGATAGACCAGGCCCCCGGACCAGGTGTTGAAACCAGGGCTTTCCAAAACGGAGGCGAGGGCCGTTACGCCGCAGGCCGCTGCAAATTGCCACCTTGGCGGCGGCAGCATCCTGAGGGACCGGGCGCCGGTCCACACACTGAACGCTCCGCCCACCAGGAGGACATTTCCCGAGGGATTTGCCCAGACTTGATACGGCGTCCCATTGAGAAGGAAAGCAAGGTTGCCAGCGAGGAAGAACAGAAGGGCGATGCACCACCACCCGTTGTAGGACGACCGCGTGCGCCTGAACGATGCATAGAACAAGAGGAGCAGGGTAAGAGCGACCACGCCAAGGGCCACTCGCAGTGTTGTTATATCGAGGACCAAGATTTGCTCCCGTAGCCGAGGACGTGACCAATTATGGCACCGGGAGCCAGGGAACCCTGTACGCCATGCATGAGGATCTTATTAGTTACGGGGTGGTGGGTTCCGTCGGCACCCTCCAAGGCTCCGGATCATCTTGTCAGCGGTGTGTGAAAGAGTTTTCCTATGACAGATCCACTGCTTGCCCACGCCACCGAATACGGCCGGATGTATGCCCGGTCCACGTCCGAGACCTTCTCGGTCCCTTCCATCACCACAGTGATCGGCCAGCAGGCCCACTCCCTGGACGGCTGGTTCGGCTACATGGGTGCCAGCAGCCTGGCGAAAGATCCCGAACTCCCGCAACATCTGTCCAGTCCCGCCAAGATGAGGCAGGCCGTCAACAAGGCAGCCAAGGCAGCGGAGGTGTACCGGGACGACGCTGCACGCCGTGGCGACCGCGTGCATAACTACTGCGAGCAAGTGGCCCTCCGCGCCCTTGGACGTGCGCACCGCGTGAAGGAAACGCGCGAAGAGCTCGCTTCACATGGCGAGGAAGCCTTCGCGGCCCGCTTCGATGAATGGTGGGAGCTGTACCGGGTGGAGCCTATTGCGCCGGAGATCACGGTGTGGAACGCGAGCGTCGGTTACGCCGGAACCCTTGACCTCGTCGCCAAAATCAACGGCAGGGTCTGCCTGATCGACTACAAGACCAAAGGCACCACCCGCGATGGAACGGTGAAACCCCTCGACGACAAGGTGGTGATGCAGCTGGTTGCGGGTATGAAGGCCGAGGAAAGCCTAGTGGATCCAGTGGCAGGGGAGTGGGAGCCGTGGAAGTACGGTGAAAATCCTGTCCTGCTTGCGGTGGCTATCGGCGAGACCGAAGTGCGTCCCCAGCGGGCCAACCCGGACGTTCTCAAGCACCACTGGTGGAAATTCTGCGCCTTGAAGCGGGTGTGGGAGATGTCTGCGGATGTGGCCGCAGCCGGAACGGCGCTGCTCCCTGTAGCTCCGCCGTCGTACCCTGCCGTCGCGGCGCCCGCAGGCTCAACTAAACTGGCCTAGGCCCCTTTTGCGGGGACCGAAGCTTCGCCGATCGTGAGGAAAGACAGCACATGGCCATTTTGAGTATCCGTATCATCGGCGACCCCGTGCTCCGCACGGTTGCTGATCCAATCACGGAATTCGGGCCTGAGCTCGCCAAACTCGTGTCGGACATGACCGAGACCATGGAAGACGTGGACGGCGCAGGGCTCGCCGCGCCGCAGGTCGGCGTCAGCCAGCGGGTCTTCACCTACCGGATCGGCGGTGTGGAAGGGCACATCATCAACCCCGTGCTGGAGAACAGCGATGACTTCCAGCCTGACGAGGTAGAAGGCTGCCTCTCCATTCCAGGACTCGCGTTCCCGGTGCGCCGCCGCAAGACCACCCGCGCCACCGGCGTGGACCTGAACGGCAACCCCGTGTCCGTTGAGGCGGAGGGCATGCTCGCCCGCTGCTTCCAGCACGAAACGGACCACCTGGACGGGATCCTGTTCACCGACCGCCTGGAGGGTGAGGACCGGAAAACCGCCCTCCGGGCCATCCGCGCGGCGAATTACCACACCGTGACAGAACGGACCACCGCCAAGAGGGCCAACACTGTCGGCTCCAGCTTCGGCAGCTTCGGGGCTGCCGAATGAGGGTGCTTTTCGCCGGCACCCCGGCTGCAGCCGTCCCTTCCCTTGACGCGCTCATCGAGGCGGGTTTCGAGATCGTGGCGGTGCTGACGAGGCCGGATGCGCCGACCGGCCGCAAACGGATCCTGACGCCCTCGCCGGTGGCAGCACATGCCGCCGAACTGGGCATTGACATCATCCACGCCTCGAAAGTGGACGCCGGGACCACCGAGCGGATCGCTTCTTATCAGCCGGACGTCGCAGCGATTGTCGCCTACGGAGGCCTCGTCCCCAAAGCCGCACTCGGAGTCCCGCGCCACGGCTGGATCAACCTCCACTTCTCCCTCCTTCCTGCCTGGCGCGGCGCCGCACCGGTCCAACGTTCAGTCATCGCCGGTGACGACATCACAGGAGCGGCTACCTTCCTCCTCGAGGAAGGACTCGACACCGGACCGGTCTTCGGGACTTTGACGGAAACCGTACGTCCTGAGGACACGGCCGGCGACTTGCTGGAGCGGCTTTCGCGCAGCGGAGCGATCCTGCTCGCCCAGACACTATCCGCCGTCGAGTCCGGCAAAGCGGCCCCCTTGCCCCAGCAAGGCGATGTCTCGCTCGCGCCCAAACTGACGCTCAACGACGGCCGGCTCGACTGGACGCAACCGGCCCTCGCCATCAACCGCAGGTCCCGCGGCGCCACGCCCGAACCGGGAGCGTGGACCATGCTCGACGGGCAGCGCGTCAAGCTGGAACCCGTCGGTTTGCGCCCGGACATCCGGGACCTGGCCCCCGGCCAGGTCCGGGTTGACGGCAAGAACGTCCTGGTCGGGACCGGATCCCATGCAGTGCAGCTCGGGCGGATCCAGCCTGCGGGCAAGAAGATGATGCCGTCGGCCGATTGGGCCCGTGGTTTGGCAACACCAGAAAGCGTGGAATTCGAATGAATGAGTCCGGCCGGCGCGGCCCCGACAACAGTGGGAACAGGGACGGCGGGGGCCACGGCAACCGCGGTCCCCGCGGCGAAAGCAACCGCAACGCCCAAGGCCGCGAACGCAACAGGGGCCCGCAACGCGGTTTCTCCACCAACGCACCGTCCCAGCGGACCCGGCGCGCGGATCCGGCACGATTGGTGGCGTTCGAGGTCTTGCGCGCAGTCGCTTCGGAAGACGCGTACGCAAACCTTGTGCTGCCCTCACGGATCCGCCACCACCACCTCGACAAGCGCGACGCCGGATTCGCCACCGAGCTGAGCTACGGGGCACTTCGCGGCCAGGGGATGTACGACGCCGTCCTCGCCGAGTGTGTCGACCGGCCGCTCGCCCAACTCGATCCGGCAGTCCTTGATGCGTTGCGACTTGGTGCCCACCAATTGCTCGCGATGCGCGTTCCTGCCCACGCCGCACTCGACCAGACTGTCGGGCTGGCCCGCGCGGTCATCGGGGCCGGCCCGTCGTCGCTCATCAACGCGGTGCTCCGAAAAGTCACCGCCAGGACGCTGCCGGAGTGGCTGGACCACTTGCTGGAAAACGAGACCGACGAGACCAAGATCGCCTCCGTACGCCATGCGCACCCGGAATGGATTGTCCGGGCGCTGCGCCAGTCGCTCGTCATGCATGGCCGCCCGGCGAGCGAAATCACCGAACTGCTTGAAGCCGACAACGCGGCCCCAGTGGTGAACCTTGTGGCGCTGCCCGGCATCGGCAACCTTGATGAGGCCCTTGAGAGCGGGGCCACTCCCGGCGAACTCGTCATCGACTCGGCGCTGTCCAGCGGCGGCGACCTCGGGCGATTGTCCTCCATCCGCGAAGGAACCACACGCGTCCAGGACGTCGGATCCCAGTTGGTAGCCCGCGCCGTCGCGGCCGTGGACCTCGGACAGGCCGCCAAGGACGGCGAGAAGTGGCTGGACCTTTGTGCCGGTCCCGGTGGAAAGGCCGCGTTGCTGGCCGCCCTCGCCCACCAGGAAGGCGCGAGCCTCTTGGCCAATGAACCCGCAGAACACCGGGCAAAGCTGGTCAGCCAGGCGCTCTCGGCGGTTCCGGCGGACGCCTGGACCGTTCGGATAGGCGACGGTCGCGACGTCGGCAAGGAACAACCGGAAACTTTCGACCGCGTGCTGGTCGACGTCCCCTGCAGCGGCCTTGGCGCGCTACGCCGCCGCCCCGAATCACGCTGGCGCCGGACGCCCAAGGACCTTGCCGATCTCGGTCCGTTGCAGCGTGAATTGCTCAACTCGGCCATCGACGCCGTCAAACCGGGCGGAGTGGTGGCGTACGTGACGTGCTCCCCGCACCCGGCCGAAACCACCGCCGTCGTCAGCGATGTCCTGCGCAAGCGGGACGACTTGGAGCAGATCGACGCCGGTGCGGCCCTGGACTCGGTCAGCCTGAAAGGCAACCTCGGCGCCGGGCACGAGTTGACTGCCCAATTGTGGCCGCACGTGCATCAAACTGATGCGATGTTCCTGGCGCTTATCCGGAAGAAGCCGTAACCTTCGGCGCCTTTCCCGGCTTAAAGTCCCGCGTGCCTAAGCTGGAGAATTGCCTACACCACCACACCGCCACCAACACCGAGGGAACTGCCTTGACTCAGTGCTGTATCAACCCGAGCATCCTGTCCGCGGACTTCGTGAACCTGGAAGCCGAGCTGAAGAGAATCAGCAACGCCGACGCCGTCCACGTCGATGTGATGGACAATCACTTTGTTCCGAACCTGACGCTCGGCCTGCCGGTCGTGGAGCGGATCCAGGCCGTGAGCCCGGTCCCGCTGGACGCCCACTTGATGATCGCCGACGCCGACCGGTGGGCGCCGGCCTACGCCGACGCCGGCGTGGCTTCCGTGACCTTCCATGCGGAAGCGGCGATGGCTCCCATCAAACTCGCCCGTGAGCTCCGTGCCCGCGGCGCGAAGGCGGGTATGGCCCTTCGTCCAGCCACGCCGGTGGAACCATATCTGGACATGCTCAGTGAACTGGACATGCTCCTCATCATGACCGTGGAACCGGGCTTCGGCGGGCAGTCCTTCCTGGACGTCACGCTGCCGAAGATCCGGCGGGCACGTGCGGCGATCGACGGCTCCGGTATCGGCGTCGCAATCCAGGTTGATGGCGGCGTCACGGAGGAGACCATAGTCCGGGCAGCCGAAGCCGGTGCGAATGTGTTCGTTGCCGGCTCCGCCGTGTACGGCCATGCGGACCCAGCTGCCGCCATTGAGCGGCTCCGTGCCGCAGGCCTCGCGGCAATGTGACAACAATGACGCAATTGCCTGCATATTGCCCCGGGAATACATCGGCCAGGCCTCCAGTTGTGTCAGAATAGCAACACACATACGTGCTCCGGGGTCGGTGTAATTCCGAACCGGCGGTTATAGTCCGCGACCCGCGAGCCTTCGCGTTTCCTTCACGGGAATCTCGACGGCGGACGGTTGAACTGGTGGAATTCCAGTACCGACAGTTAAAGTCTGGATGGGAGAAGCACGTACAGTCATGCTTGGGCGTTCCGTGCGCCCGGCATCGCGCTGTCGTACACCCCCGGAGCCATCGCGGCATTCGAGGGAAGGAACGACATGGACTTTCTGCGATGGCTCTTCGAAGCACAGATTCCCGTAGGCGGATCTGTCCTTGTTCTTCGCGAAGTGCTAGGCAATATTTTCGGGCTCGCCAGCGCCTTGGGCGGCATGCGCCGCAAAGTCTGGGCATGGCCTATCGGGATCGCAGGCAACCTGCTCCTGCTGACGGTCTTTCTTGGCAACGTCTTCGGTGCCGCCTCGCCGGCAACCCTGTGGGGCCAGGCCGGACGCCAAATAATGTTCATCAGCGTCGCAGCCTATGGCTGGTACCGCTGGCGCCAGGGCCTCCAATCAGGCACCCACGGCCGCGCCATTGTGCCCGGATGGGCAAGCCCCAAAGTGCGGATCGCAATGGCGGCAGCCATGATTGCGGGAACAGCCGCGCTGACTCCCGTTTTCGATTCCATGGGTTCCTACCCGCCTGTGTGGGCAGACGCCTGGACCTTCATGGGTTCACTTCTGGCGACGTATGGGATGGCGCGCGGCTGGACCGAATTCTGGCTGATTTGGGTTGCCGTGGACATTGTGGGAGTTCCGCTGCTTTTCAGCGCAGGCTACTTTGCCAGCGCATTCATGTACCTCTTTTACGGGTTCTTCACACTTGCCGGATTCTTTGTCTGGTGGCGCGCAGACCGACGTGAAAGCCGGCCGCTCGAGCCAACGCCCGAGCCGGAAACTGCAGGAGCCCTCTCATGAGCGACGCCTTGAAGCTGAATTTCCCGGAGGCTGAGTCTGCGGCCATGGAAACCGCACTGCACGTGGCCCTCCGGGGACACCGTGGCGCCAATCCCTTGGTGGGAGCGGTCGTGCTCGGGCCCAACGGAGAGCAACTCGTCACGGGCTACCACCGCGGCGCAGGCACGCCCCACGCCGAGGCGGATGCGATCGCCAAGGCGCAGGCAAAAGGTCTGGACCTCGCCGGGACAACCATGGTGGTCACCTTGGAGCCTTGCAACCACATAGGGCGCACGGGACCTTGTGCGCGGGCCATCATTGACGCCGGGATATCCCGCGTGGTCTACGCCGTCGACGATCCCCACGATCCCGCCGCCGGAGGTGCCGGCACGCTGCGCGCTGCCGGAGTGGACGTGCAGTCCGGGCTGGCCGCCGCCGAGGCCTGGAAGCTGAACCGCGAGTGGTTCAATGCGGTGGAAGCGAGGCGCCCGTTCGTCACGCTTCACATTGCCCAGACCCTGGACAGCAGGATCGCGGCCACCGACGGGACCAGCCAATGGATCTCCAGCCCGGAATCGCTGGCCGACAACCACGGACTGCGCCGCTTGATCGACGCCATTCTGGTGGGCACCGAAACCGTCCTCGTGGACAACCCCCGGCTGACGGCGCGGGAAGCGGACGGCGAGGAGTCGCAAAGCCAGCCACTCCGGGCCGTCATGGGGCTGCGGGAGGTCCCCGCCGATGCCGCGGTGCGGGGGAACGACGGTAAGTTCATCCAGCTGCCAACCCGCGATCCTTCAGAAGCTTTGGAGTTGCTGTTCGCTGAAGGCGTCCGGCACGTCATGGTGGAAGGCGGCTCCCGCATCCTGAGCGCCTTCCTTGCCGCGGGTCTTGTGGATGAATTGATCGTCTATGTCGCCCCCACCCTGTTGGGCTCGGGTACACCTGCCCTGACGGATCTCGGCATCTCCACCCTCGCAGACGCCCAGCACTGGAACTGGGACGACGCCGGTGGCGGTGCGGTCCATGCACTGGGTCGCGACCTGCGGCTGCATTTGAGGTCCGGACCATCGGACGGAAACAAACCGGCGTGGACGAAGTCCCACACCGAACACCACGAACCATTTCCGGGCAAGGTCGCCTCGGACACCACCACAGGAGGACACTGATGTTTACCGGAATCGTTGCTGAACAAGGCACGGTCCTGTCCGTCGAGCACGACGGCGAGGCCAGCGCCACACTGCGCCTCATGGCCCCCAGCACCACTGAAGGGCTTGGCCTGGGCGGCTCCATCGCCGTCAACGGCGTGTGCCTCACCGCAACGGACATCGATGGCAGGGAGTTCAGCGTTGACGTCATGGGTGAAACCCTCGTACGGACCACCATCGGTGAACTGACTGCGGGGGACACTGTGAACCTCGAGCGTTGTGTCCAGGCTGGCGGCCGCTTGGACGGCCACGTCGTGCAGGGCCACGTCGACGGCGTCGGGCGGCTTCTGGAGCGCGAGTCGCTGGGCAACTGGGATCGACTCCGCTTCGCCGTGCCGGCCCCGCTGGCACGGTACATCGCCGAAAAGGGGTCGATCGCCGTCGACGGCGTTTCACTCACCGTCACCGCCGTCAGCCCGGCCGAAGAGGAGAACCCCTGGTTTGAAGTGGGACTCATTCCCACCACGCTCGACGAAACCGGGCTCGGGGCCAAGGCCACAGGCGGCCGCGTCAACCTTGAGGTGGACGTTCTCGCGAAATACACCGAGCGCCTGCTGTCCTTCCGTTCCCCGGCAACTGCCGGCGGGGCTGCCCAGTGAGCGCCGCACACAACGGCAGTACCACCGTGGTACGCCAGGGCCTGGACCCCGTCGAGAAGGCTATTCAGGCCATGGCAGCCGGCCGTCCCGTCATTGTCGTGGACAATGAAGACCGCGAAAACGAAGGCGACATCATCTTCGCCGCCGAACACGCGACGCCTGCCCTCATGGGCTGGACGATCCGCTACAGCTCGGGAGTCATTTGCGTTCCCGTCGAGGGTTCGCGGGCTGATGCCCTGGCGCTCCCGCCCATGGTCCTGGTCAATGAAGACGCCAAGGGCACGGCCTACACGGTGTCCTGTGATGCGGCCTTGGGCGTAAGCACCGGTATTTCCGCAACGGACAGGGCCCTGACCGCACGGATTCTGGCTGATTCAAGCAGCACGCCGTCATCGATCACCCGGCCCGGGCATATTTTTCCGCTCCGGGCCGTTAAGGGGGGAGTGCGTGAACGTCCGGGACACACGGAAGCGGCAGTTGATCTCTGTCGGCTTGCAGGGCTCGCCCCGGTGGGCGTGATCGCCGAGTTGGTACATGACGATGGTGAAATGATGCGCCTGGACAGCCTCCGGGAGTTCGCTGCCGAGCACGGATGTCCTCTGATTTCGATCGAGGATCTCGTGGCTTATGTTGTAGCGTCGGAGGCTGAGCACCAGGTTGCAATTCCGGCAGGAAACGAGGAGCAGCGATGACCACAGCGACAACGCACGACGGCGGCACGCACGCGCGTGCACCGCATCCCGTGAGCGGCGGCCCGATTGTCCAGCTACCCACCGCCTTCGGGGAGTTCGTGGCACAAGCGTGGACCGACCTTGCCACCGGTGCGGAGCACCTGGCGGTGAGTTCCCCGAAAACGCCGCGTGCAGGCAAGGCCCCGCTGGTGCGCCTTCATTCGGAGTGCCTCACGGGCGACGTATTCGGCTCGTACCGCTGCGATTGCGGCGAACAGCTGGCCTACGCCCTCGAGCTGATCCGCGAAGAGGGCGGCACCCTGCTCTACCTGCGTGGACAGGAAGGCCGCGGCATCGGCCTGGCAAACAAAATCAAGGCCTATGCACTCCAAGAGGCAGGATTCGACACGGTCGAGGCCAACGAGCAGCTCGGGCTGCCGGTGGACGCGCGCTGCTACAAAGCGGCTGCCCAGATCCTTGCCGAAATGGGGCTTCACGAAATCCGCCTCCTGAGCAACAACCCCGACAAGCAGAACCGGCTTGCCGCGGCTGGCGTGAAGGTTGTGGAGATGGTGCCCACCGAGGTTCCGTCCCGTGAAGAAAACCTTCGGTACCTTCAGACCAAGAAGGACCGCATGGACCACCGACTGACCCTCGGAGACACCGAACCGGCCGGTACCCATGGAGCTACCGGCACTTTTGACCTCGAACAAGACTGAACTGCAGTAACAAGACTGAACTGCAGTAACAAGACTGAACTGAACTGCCAAGACTGAACTGAACTGCCAAGACTGAACGGATTACCACACACCCATGAGCGGACACGGCGCCCCCACCATCGACCTCACCACCCTCAACCCGGAGGAAACCCACCAGCTGAAACTCGCCATCGTGGCTGCCAGCTGGCACACCCAGATTATGGACGGGCTCCTCGACGGAGCACTGCGCGCTGCAAAGGAAGCCGGCATCGCCGAGCCCACCGTGCTGCGCGTCCCGGGGTCCTTTGAGCTTCCCGTCGCGGCGGCACGGCTCGCGCCGCATTTTGACGCCGTCGTTGCCCTCGGCGTCGTCATCCGCGGAGGTACGCCGCACTTTGACTACGTGTGCCAGGCGGCGACGTCGGGACTCACTGAAGTCAGCGTTCGCACCGGCGTGCCGGTGGGCTTCGGCGTGCTCACGTGCGACACCGAGCAGCAGGGCCTGGACCGCGCCGGACTGGAAGGCTCGTCCGAGGACAAAGGGCACGAAGCCGTGACCGCCGCGCTCTCCACTGCGCTGACCCTCAAGCAGTACACCTAGCAATCGATGAAGGGGATGTGGGCGTGCCGGCGCACATTGTGCGTTCGCTCACATCCCTTCCGTCATGCAATGACCCGACAGGCGGTCATCGGCCCCGAGCAAGTAGGCTGTAGGGCGTGAAGAATTTCGAGACGCTGTTCGCAGAACTGAGCGAAAAGGCAGCGACCCGTCCGGCAGGCTCCCGTACCGTCGCCGAATTGGACTCCGGAATCCATGGCATCGGCAAGAAAGTCGTGGAGGAAGCCGCCGAAGTCTGGATGGCGGCAGAGTATGAATCCGATGAAGCCGCGGCCGAGGAAATCTCCCAGTTGCTCTACCACCTGCAGGTCCTGATGCTCGCCAAGGGTCTGGGCCTGGAAGACGTTTACAAGCATCTCTAGCCACGTCCGCTCCGCACGGGCCTGAAAGGTCCTGACGGAGCCCCGCGTGGCCCCCGCGCTCACTGCGCCGTCTCGGAGAACAGTCCCTCTGAGAGCGGCCCCTCTGAGTACAGTGCCGTGAGCACAATGCCTGAAACATCCCCTTCCACTCCCCAAGAAAGTCCCCAATGCTGCGAGTAGCCGTCCCCAACAAGGGATCCTTGTCCGAAGCCGCTTCCGCGATGCTGTCCGAGGCGGGATACCGCCAGCGCCGCGATACCCGCGAACTGGTCATGGTCGATCCCGACAACGACATTGAGTTCTTCTTCCTCCGCCCCCGCGACATCGCGGTGTATGTCGGCCAAGGAACCCTCGACGTCGGCATCACCGGCCGCGACCTCCTGCTGGACGCGCAGGTCGAAGCAGAAGAGCTGCTTCCGCTTGGTTTCGCCGCGTCCACTTTCCGTTTCGCCGGTCCTGTCGGTGACTTCTCCAGCGTCGAGCAGCTTGAAGGCAAGCGCCTCGCGACGAGCTACGACGGCCTCCTGCGCGATTACCTCGCCGAGCGGGGCGTGAAAGCCAAGGTCGTCCGCCTCGACGGCGCCGTTGAGTCTTCCGTGCGTCTCGGTGTCGCTGACGCGATCGCCGACGTCGTCGAAACCGGAAATACGCTCAAAGCTGCCGGAATGGAAATCTTCGGCGAGCCCATCCTCAAATCCGAGGCCGTCCTGATCCGCCGCACCGGCGAGGGTGGTGCCGCAAACGGTACCGCGAAGGAGATCGAGGTCCTGATCCGGCGCCTGCAGGGCGTTCTCGTCGCCCGTCAGTACGTCCTCATGGACTACGACATCCGCAAGGATCTTGTGGAAGAAGCCGCCACCCTCACTCCGGGTCTCGAATCGCCCACCGTGTCGCCGCTGCGCGACTCCGATTGGGTCGCGGTCCGTTCCATGGTTCCTAAAAAGGAAACCAACCGGATCATGGATGAACTGTACGACCTCGGCGCCCGCGCCATCCTGGTCAGCAGCATCCACGCCTGCCGCATCTGACGCCATCCAAGAGAGACAATTCCAGGAGTAGCAATGGCTGTAGCAGTACGGGTCATCCCGTGCCTAGATGTCGACGCCGGCCGTGTGGTGAAGGGCATCAATTTCGAGGGTCTTCGCGACGCCGGAGACCCCGTCGAGCTGGCGCACCGCTATGACAACGCCGGGGCAGATGAGCTCACCTTTCTTGATGTCACGGCGTCTTCCGGCAACCGGGAAACCACGTTCGACGTCGTTCGACGCACCGCTGAGGAAGTCTTCATCCCGCTCACCGTCGGCGGTGGCGTCCGGGGCGTGGCCGAAGTGGACAAGCTCCTGCGTTTCGGCGCGGACAAGGCCTCCATCAACACGGCCGCCGTTGCACGCCCGGACGTCATCGACGAGATCACCCGCCACTTCGGATCCCAGGTACTGGTCCTGTCGGTGGACGCGCGACGGACGAGGCCCGGCTCCGAGCCCACGGCTTCCGGCTTCGAGGTGACCACCCACGGCGGACGCCAGGGAACCGGAATCGACGCCATTGCGTGGGCCAAGGAAGCCGCGGACCGCGGTGTGGGGGAGATCCTCCTGAATTCGATTGACGCCGATGGCACCAAGGACGGCTTCGACCTCGAACTCATCCGCTTGGTCCGTGCGGCCGTCCACATCCCGATCATCGCCTCCGGGGGCGCTGGAGAACCGGCGCATTTCCCGCCCGCAGTGGAAGCAGGTGCCGACGCCGTTCTGGCGGCCTCGGTGTTCCACTTCGGCCCGGATGACATGATCGCCCAGGTCAAGGCAGCGATTCGCGAAGCGGGTTTCCTGGTCCGCTAGCTGGTCCCAACTGACTCGCAGTTAACGTCGTTTTGAGCCCTCATAACGACAACAACTGCGAGTCAGTTGGGGTTTAATGGCGGGTCAGAGGCCGACTTCGGCTGACTGGAGGAGGGCGACGGCGTCCGGCTGGCCTTCGAAGGTGACCAGCGCGTGATGCGTGCGGCCGTGGGCGTGCATCAGGAGTTCACCGGGTTCGCCCACGATGGCGACAGATACGGGAGCCCGCTTGGCGACATGGCGAGGACCGGTGGGGCGGACCAACACGATCCCGAGATCCACGCCGCGGTAAAGAATGGCAGCGCGTTTGATCAATTCGTCCCATAGGGCGTCCGAGTATTCCTCGTCCAGGGCCCGTGGAGCCCAACGGTCTCCGGCCCGGCGGATGTCTTCCGTGTGCACGAAATATTCAATGAGGTTGGAGGACTCGTCGAGGGCCTTGATCTTGAGGGGAGACAAAGCGGGGGGCCCTGAGCGGAAGGTATTCACCAGCTCGGCGTAATCTTCCGTGGTTTTGAGCTTGGAGGCCAGTTTGGCCGTCGCTTTGTCCGACGCCCGGGCGAGGCTCTTGATGACCAAGCCGATGCCGACGGCCGCTTTGCGTTCCCGCAAGTACAAATGCGCAGCGAGGTCCCTTGTCAGCCACCCTTCGCAGAGCGTGGGGGAGTCAGGTCCGGCCGCCAGGAGTGTTTCGGCCAGTACTTCGCGGGAGGGATCGACGAAATGCATCACTTGTGAAACTAGCACGAGACGCGCTCTGTTGCGCAGTGGAACCGCCGCTGATTTTCGGCTCCATATGAGGCACTAGACTTGATCTGATGTCTGAGCAGTCAATACCCCCAGCCGCGCCCGCTGCCGCCTTTGCCGCGGAGCCCGCCGTCGTGCCCGTAAGTCCGCTCCCGCAAGAGCTGGCCGCCGCGCTGAAGCGCGATTCCGCCGGCCTGGTGGCAGCGATCATCCAGCAATTCGACACCGACGAAGTGCTGATGCTCGGCTGGATGGACGATGAGGCGTTGCACCGGACCTTGACCACGGGGCGCGTGACGTTCTTCTCCCGTTCCCGCCAGGAATACTGGCGCAAGGGTGACACCTCCGGGCACGTCCAGTTCGTGAAATCGGTGGCCCTGGATTGCGACGGCGATGCTCTCCTGGTCCGCGTCGACCAAGTAGGCGCAGCCTGCCACACCGGTACACGCACATGCTTCGATGACCGGAGCCTCGCCGCCGTGACAGGCGAGCGGGACTAGCCCACCACACACCATCCACTGAGGCAACCACAAGAAGAGGCGGAGAACACAAACCATGCAGGACCTTGGAATCATCAGCCCAGGCCTGGAGGAGTTCCGCGAACTCGCCGCACACAGCCGCGTCATCCCGGTCCGGCTCAGGGTACTGGCCGACGCGGAGACTCCCATCGGGCTC
Organism: Arthrobacter sp. efr-133-TYG-118; assembly: GCF_030209755.1. Classification (GTDB taxonomy): domain Bacteria; phylum Actinomycetota; class Actinomycetes; order Actinomycetales; family Micrococcaceae; genus Arthrobacter. Next base: position 95,161 of record NZ_JARVRH010000006.1, read on the forward strand.
TACCGCAAGCTGGCCCAGGGCCAGCCGGGCACCTTCCTCCTGGAGTCGGCAGCCGTCGGCGGAGCATGGTCACGCTATTCCTTCATCGGTTCCCGTTCTCGTGCCACGCTGACCAGCAAGGACGGCCAGGCCCACTGGATCGGCGAGCCTCCCGTCGGCGTGCCGGTCGACGGCAGCCCCGTCGACGCCGTCCGCGACACCATTGCGGCCCTCCAAACCGACCGCTTCCCGGACCTTCCTCCGTTCACCTCCGGACTTGTCGGCTTCCTCGGTTGGGAAACCGTCCGGCACTGGGAGAAGCTGACCAGCCCCCCGGAGGATGACCTCCACCTGCCGGAACTGGCCCTGAACCTCGTGACGGACATGGCTGTCCACGACAACATGGACGGCACCGTCCTGTTGATCGCCAACGCCATCAATTTCGACAACAGTTCCGAACGGGTCGACGAAGCCTGGCATGACGCCGTCGCCCGGGTGAAGCGACTGCTGGACCAGATCAGCACACCGGTGAAGCAGCCTGTCTCCGTGTTGCAGTCCGAAGCCCTCGACTTCGCGTCCAGTGTCCAGGAACGCTGGGATGAGCAGGAGTACCTCAACGCGATCGATCGCGGCAAGGAAGCGATCGTCGACGGCGAGGTCTTCCAAGTGGTCATTTCGCGGCGCTTCGAAATGGAGTGTGCCGCGGACCCGCTGGATGTTTACCGCGTGCTGCGCAACACCAACCCGAGCCCGTACATGTACCTCTTCAGCCTCGAAGATCCCGACGGCCGCGAATACACGATCGTCGGTTCCTCTCCGGAGGCCTTGGTGACGGTCACCGGCAATGAGGTCATCACCCATCCGATTGCCGGATCGCGGCCCCGCGGCAAGACCGTCGAAGCCGACAAGGCCCTGGCCACCGAGTTGCTCGCGGACCAGAAGGAACGCGCCGAACACTTGATGCTCGTCGACTTGTCCCGGAACGACCTGTCCAAAGTCTGCGTGGCAGGAACAGTGGACGTCACGCAGTTCATGGAAGTCGAACGCTTCAGCCACATCATGCACCTCGTGTCCACTGTGGTCGGAGAGTTGGCGCCAGGAGCGAAGGCGTACGACGTGCTCAAGGCGACCTTCCCTGCCGGCACGCTGTCCGGTGCCCCCAAGCCGCGGGCACTGCGGCTCCTGGACGAACTCGAACCGCACCGACGTGGCATCTACGGCGGCGTGGTGGGTTATCTGGACTTCGCAGGCGATATGGACATGGCGATCGCCATCCGGTCGGCACTGTTGCGTGAGGGCCGGGCCTATGTCCAGGCCGGCGGCGGCATCGTGGCCGATTCCCACAAACCTTCCGAAGCGCTCGAGACCGTGAACAAGGCGGCCGCCCCTTTGCGTGCCGTGCACACCGCCGGATCGCTCCACAACATTTCCCCGGACGCGGTTTCCGTGGATACCGTCGTGGACGGGAACCCGGCCACGTGAACGCTGCCCGCCCTCAGCCGGCCTCCACAAAGCCTCCCGTGTGGGCGCGGAAGGGCAACGTCGTGCTCGCCATGGCAATTCTTGCCCTCGCCGTTTTCGGGACCACCACCCAGACCTGGATCAACGTCCGGCTCGATCCCGCTGCCGCGGCGAATGCCGACCTCCACGTCCAGGGGAGCAAGGCCGCAACTGCGGTGACCGCACTCGCGCTCGTCGCCCTTGCCGGGGGACTGGCATCGTCCATTGCGGGCAAGGTTTCGCGCTGGATCATTGCGACGATCATCGTGCTTGCCTCGGCAGGCATCATCATTGCCGCGGTGACGGTCCTGGCGGACCCTCTCGGTGCGGCGCAAGGAACCATTGCGGCGACCACCGGCATCTCGGGTGGTCAAGCGGCTGCATCATCCACAGTGTTCCCGGTACTCGCCGTCCTCGCTGCGGGTCTGCTGGCTTTGTGCGGTGGCCTGCTGCCGCTCGCGGGCCAGCACTGGAAGGCGCGGACCAAATACGATGTCGCCAGCCGGGCAGCCCTCGCGGGTTCCGGACCCGTCGACGAGATCGATAGCTGGGACAGCCTCTCGCGCGGAGAAGACCCCACGTAAGACCCGGCTGTCCGGACGCCGGACGATGTCCCGGGCGCGGTCAATAAATGGCAGAATGTAAGCAGTATTCATCCTGAGGAGATTTTCACATGAGCAAAACCACAGTGTCCGCGAGCAAGGCCCCTGTGACCGCTGCCAGCCACAGCGACGCCATCGGCCACGGCAACAGCCCGGCCGCGTGGACCTGCGTGATTGTCATGCTGGTAGGGGCACTGGTGTCCTCCATCGCCTTTGTTATCGCCAGCACCCCCATCTTCATCGCCGGCATCGTCGTGATGGTGGCCGGCCTGATTGCCGGCTGGGCCATGCGCAAGGCCGGCTACGGCGTCGACGGCAGCAAGCTGAAGAACGTCGGCCACTGACTGTGACCGTTCTTGATGACATCATCGTCGGTGTCAGGGAGGACATGGAGGCTCGCCGCCGCCTTGTCGGCCTTGACGAGCTGAAAGAGCAGGCCGCGGCCGCTGCGCCTCCGCTGGACGCCTGGGCTGCCTTGGGCGGTCCGTCAGCCAGCCGCGACGAACTGAAGGTCATCGCGGAAATCAAGCGTCGCAGCCCCTCCAAGGGCGATCTCGCGAGCATCGTCGACCCTGCCGCCCTGGCAGTGCAATACGCCGACGGCGGCGCCTCCGTGATCAGCGTCCTCACCGAACAGCGGCGCTTCAACGGGTCCCTGGCGGACCTGGACGCGGTGCGGGCCGCCGTCGACATTCCGTTGCTGCGCAAGGACTTCACGGTTGACGAGTACCAGATCTGGGAAGCCCGTGCCCATGGTGCGGACCTCATCCTGCTGATCGTCGCCGCGCTTTCAGATGCACAGTTGCGTGAATTCAGCGCGTTGAGCCACGAGCTCGGCATGAACGTCCTGGTGGAAACCCACACCCCCGAGGAAATCGAGCGTGCGGCCGCGGCCCAGGCGCGGATCATCGGGGTGAACGTCCGCAACCTCAAGACGCTCGACGTCGACCGCTCCCTGTTTGCCTCGCTCGCTGGAGACATTCCAGCGGGAGCGGTTGTCGTGGCCGAGTCCGGTGTGCGGAACGCCGACGACGTCGCGCACTATGCGGGGAACGGTGCCCACGCAATCCTCGTGGGCGAAGCCCTTGTGAGCGACTCCACCCCGCGCGAGCGGATCAGTGAATTCAAGGCGGCCGGAGCTGCCGCCATTGCCGTCAGGACCTGACAGGCCTGATTCGCGGCGTGGACCCGGACAGCAGCAGACAACGCGGCTGGTAGCTGTCCTGCGGCCCTGGAAAAACCCAACTACCAACTGAACAGGACGGTGAGACTGATGGTGGACGCATCAACAGCCAACTCGCAGGAGAATGTGGCCGACGCATTCCTACAAGGTGGAGCCTCGCTCCGCAACGCCGCCGGGCCGTACTTCGGCTCCTACGGCGGACGCTGGATGCCCGAGTCCCTCATCGCCGCCCTGGATGAAGTCGAGGACACGTTCGAGAAAGCCAAGGCCGACCCTGAGTTCCTTGCCCAGCTGAAGGACCTGAACAAGAACTACTCGGGCCGTCCGTCGCTGCTCACGGAGGCCAAGCGTTTCTCTCAGCACGCCGGCGGCGCGCGCATCTTCCTCAAGCGCGAAGACCTGAACCACACCGGATCCCACAAGATCAACAACGTCCTCGGCCAGGCTTTGCTTGCGAAGCGCATGGGCAAGACCCGTGTCATCGCCGAGACCGGCGCCGGACAGCACGGCGTTGCCAGCGCCACCGCTGCTGCGTTGCTCGGACTGGAATGCGTCGTCTACATGGGCGCCGAAGATTGCCGCCGCCAGGCACTCAACGTGGCCCGCATGCAGCTCCTGGGCGCCACAGTGGTTCCCGTGACCAACGGATCGCAAACGCTTAAGGACGCCATCAACGACGCCCTCCGCGACTGGGTTTCCAATGTGGACACCACCCACTACCTGCTGGGCACCGCGGCGGGTGCGCACCCGTTCCCGGCGATGGTGCGTTTCTTCCACGAGGTCATCGGGGAGGAAGCCCGCGCCCAGATCCTGGAGCAGACCGGCAAACTTCCAGACGCCGTCTGTGCCTGCATCGGCGGCGGTTCCAATGCCATCGGCATCTTCCACAGCTTCCTGGACGACGCCTCCGTGAAGATCTACGGCTTCGAAGCCGGCGGCGACGGGGTCGAAACAGGACGCCACGCCGCCGCCATCACCCTCGGACGCCCCGGCGTGCTGCACGGTGCCCGCTCCTACCTCATGCAGGACGAAGACGGCCAGACCATCGAGTCCCACTCGATTTCCGCAGGCCTCGACTACCCGAGCGTCGGTCCGGAGCACTCCTACCTCGCGGACATCGGCCGCGTCACGTACGAGCCCATCACGGACACCGAAGCCATGGACGCGTTCCGCCTGCTCTGCCGGACGGAAGGCATCATCCCCGCCATCGAGTCCTCGCACGCCCTCGCCGGTGCCATCAAAGTGGGCAAACTCCTCACCGAAGGCAAGGAAAACCCGGCCGACACGGTCATCATCGTGAACCTGTCCGGGCGCGGTGACAAGGACGTGGAAACGGCCGCCGCGTGGTTCGACATGTTGGATGAAGACGGCAACGTCAAGGGCACTACCCTCTCCACGCGCAAACCCAAAGGCCCGTCCGAACGCAGCAACCTTGAGATCAGCATTGAAGAAGCAAGCGAGGACCAGAACTGATGACTGAGCAGATGACCAGCAAGTCCGCGGCCGCGATCGACCGCGCGAAGGCGCAAGGCCGGGCCGCGCTGATCGGATACCTGCCGGCAGGCTACCCGGACGTTCAGTCAAGCATCGACGCCGGCATTGCCATGGCGCGCAACGGCGCGGACCTTATTGAAATCGGCATCCCGTACTCGGACCCCGTCATGGACGGCGCTGTCATCCAGGCCGCGACCACAGAGGCCATCGCCAACGGTTTCCGCGTCGCCAGCGTCTTCGACGTAGTAGCGGGCATCACGGCAGCCACCGACGCCGCCGTGCTGGTCATGACCTACTGGAACCCGGTAATGCGCATGGGCGTCGACGAGTTCTCACGCAGGCTGGCGGAGGCCGGGGGAGCCGGACTCATCACGCCGGACCTCATTCCGGACGAGGCTGCCGAATGGTTCGCGGCATCGGACAAATACGGACTCGACCGGGTCTTCCTCGTGGCACCGTCGTCTACCCCGGAACGCCTGGCCATGACAGTGGAGGCGAGCCGCGGCTTCGTCTACGCCGTCTCCATCATGGGCGTGACCGGAACGCGGCAGTCTGTCAGCAGCAGCGCGGAAAAGCTTGTCGCCGACACCCATGCGGCCGGTGCCGAGCGGGTCTGCGTCGGGCTCGGAGTCTCCAACGCAGACCACGTCCGCGAGATTGCGGCATACGCCGACGGCGTGATCGTCGGTACCGCGTTGGTCGCGGCCATCCGGGACGGCGGCGTTGACGCCGTCGCGCAACTCACCAAGAACCTCAGCGCCGGCCTTGGCCGTGCAACAGCGCAGGCCTAGAAAAGGAAAAGCGTAGACAATGCAGAGTCTCCTCCACGTCGCGGCAATGGCTCCCATGAGCATTCCGAGCCCCTCATGGTCCGGATTTGATATTCCGCTGCCGTGGGGGACTCTCCGTATCCATGCGTACGCCCTGTGCATTCTTCTCGGCATCATCCTGGGCCTGTGGCTCACCGCCGTGCGCTGGAAGCGCCGCGGCACCCCCGAAGGCAGCCTGTGGGACATCGCCATCTGGGCGATCCCCTTCGGCATTGTGGGCGGCCGCCTCTACCACGTCATCTCCTCGCCGGACGCGTACTTCGGCCCGGGCTTCAACGGCACCGGCGACCTCTCCCTGATCCCGCAGATCTGGCGGGGCGGCCTGGGCATCTGGGGTGCCGTGGTTCTCGGCGTTGTCGGTGCCTGGCTCGGCTGCCGCCGTTCCGGCGTCAAGCTGACCGCCTTCCTCGACGCCGCGGCCCCCGGGCTCCTGCTGGCGCAAGCGATCGGGCGTTGGGGCAACTGGTTCAACCAGGAACTCTTCGGCGGACCCACCACCTTGCCATGGGGCCTTCAGATAGACCCGAACAGCCCCAATTTTCCGGCCGGAATGCCGAGTGACACCCTGTTCCACCCGACGTTCCTTTACGAATCCCTCTGGAACATCATCGGCGTCGTGGTCCTCCTGGTCCTGGACCGCCGCTTCCATTTCCGCCGCGGCAGGCTCTTCTGGCTGTACGCCATCTACTACACGCTTGGCCGCGTCTGGATCGAAGCGTTGCGGATCGACGATGCCGAACAGATCAACCTCTTCGGCATCACCACGCGTCTCAACGTATGGACCAGCATCTTCGTCTTCGTCGCAGCGCTCATCATCTTCCTCGTCCTGAGCCTGCGCGGCAGGCCGGAGCCGGACACCGCGTACCTTCCCGGTAGGGAACCGGCCGCGGTGACCGCCGGAGAGGATGACGCCGCCACGGCTGACTCAAGTGCCCGGGACGATGAGACGACCGCTCCTGAGACGAACAGCACAATTGTGACCGATACGAAGGCCCATGATACGGACGGATCTGTCTCAGATACCGGTGCGCATGGTAATCTCCGGAATAACCAAAGCGATCTGGGCCATACTGCTGAGCCTACGGAAATGGCCGAGGAGTCACATGCCGGCGTCACGTCGGATTCGGGCTCCGCGTCCACCGAAACCACCGCCAGCAGCGCCCCCGGATCCGGGCCGGAAGCTGGCAGCACCAAGTAGCCAGCGCTACGGCACAGGGGAACCGGGCTACCGCCCAGAGGCCCCCGGCCACAGCGTCGTGGCACCTTGGCAGTCGCCCGGCAGCACACAGAGGCTCCGCGGTCAAGCTTGGGTCAGGGACATGCGTAACTGTTCGTTGCGTCTTGCCCGCTGACCTACAATTTCAAGTAACTAGCGCTTTGTTATGCCCGTCACACGGCAGGCAAGGTGGGGCCAACGTTGTCCCTTCCATTCGCACGATCTCGAGGAAGGACGTCTTCAATGACCCATCTTCATAACCCAAGCTGGTCCGAATCAGTCGAACCGCAGGGTGCCATCTCGCCCTTCAAGCGTTTCGCTGCGCTCCCGGAAGCCCAGGGACTCTACAACCCTGACCAGGAGAAGGACGCTTGTGGCCTGGCCATTATCGCCACGCTGCGTGGTGAACCCGGCTATGACATCGTGGAAGCGGCCCTGACTGCCCTGCGCAACCTTGAACACCGGGGCGCCGTGGGCGCCGACGAAGGCACGGGCGACGGCGCCGGGCTCCTCATGCAGGTTCCGGACGAATTCTTCCGGGCCGTCACTGAGTTCGAGCTCCCCGCACCCGGCCAATACGTCGTGGGCACCGCGTTCCTGCCGGCTGAAACCCGCGAAGCCGAGACCGCGAAGGCCGGCATCGAGGCGCTTGCAATAGATGAAGGCCTGACAGTTCTTGGCTGGCGTGAAGTGCCGGTAGTCGGGGACCTGGTCGGCGCCATGGCCCGTGCCTGCATGCCTTACTTCGCACAGCCCTTCCTTGCTTCCGCCACTGGCGAAGTGCTGGATCGGAATGAACTGGATTCCCGGGCATGGCGTGTCCGCAAGCGTGCCCAGAACAAGTTCGGCGTCTACTTCCCGTCGCTGTCCTCGCGCACCATCGTGTACAAGGGCATGTTGACCACCGCCCAGCTGGAGCCGTTCTACCCGGATCTCTCGGACAAGCGCTTCAAGACCAAGCTGGCCATCGTGCACTCCCGCTTCTCCACGAACACGTTCCCGTCATGGCCGCTTGCCCAGCCCTTCCGCACCATCGCCCACAACGGTGAAATCAACACCGTCAAGGGCAACCGGAACTGGATGCGGGCGCGCCAGTCCCAGCTCGCGAACCCGCTGCTGGGCGATTCCCCGGAGGAGTTGTACCCCATCTGCACGCCGGGTGCCTCGGACTCCGCGTCCTTCGATGAGGTTGCCGAGCTGCTCTGGCTTTCCGGGCGGCCCATCACGCACTCGATCATGATGATGATTCCCGAGGCGTGGGAAAACCACGCCACGATGGATCCTGCCCGCCGCGCCTTCTACGAGTACCACTCGCTGCTCATGGAGCCGTGGGACGGTCCGGCTGCAGTGTCCTTCACCGACGGCAACCTCGTTGGTGCAACCCTTGACCGCAATGGCCTGCGCCCCGGCCGTTACTGGATCACCGAAGATGGCCTGATCATCTTCGCTTCCGAAGTCGGCGTGATCGAGGTCGAGCCTGCCAAGGTGGTCAAGAAGGGCCGTGTTTCGCCGGGCAAGATGTTCCTGGTGGACACCGAAGCCGGTCGCATCATCGACGACGCCGAGGTCAAGGCCGAGGTGGCCGCAGCCAACCCTTGGGCTGAATGGGTCAAGGACAACCTGATCGACCTCAACGAGCTTCCCGAGCGCGAGCACGTGCTGCACACGGCTGCGTCCGTGAACATCCGCCAGCGGACTTTCGGCTACACCACCGAGGAACTGAAGATCCTCCTGGGGCCGATGGCCCGCACCGGGGCCGAACCGCTCGGCGCCATGGGCTCCGACACCCCGGTTGCCGTGCTGTCCAAGCGCCCGCGTTTGCTGTTCGACTACTTCGTGCAGTCCTTCGCCCAGGTCACCAACCCGCCCCTGGACGCGATCCGCGAAGAGCTCGTTACCTCGCTGAAGTGCGCCATCGGCCCCAACGGCAACCTTCTCGACGTCGGGCAGGTCCGCCAGCCGCAGATCTCCCTGCCGTTCCCGGTGATCAACAACGACCAGCTCGCCAAGATCGCCAACATCGAGAACGCCGACGGCGACAAGGTCGCCATGAAGGTCCGCGGACTATACCGTCCGGAGGGCGGCGAAGCAGCACTCCGGAGCCGCCTGACCGAAATCTGCGAGCAGGTTTCCGGCGCGATCAACCGCGGCGTGCAGTACATCGTGCTGTCCGACCGCGACTCCAACGCGCAGTGGGCCCCGATCCCCTCCCTGCTGCTCGTCAGCGCGGTACACCACCACTTGCTCCGCAGCGCCAACCGCACCAAGACCGCCTTGGTGGTCGAGGCCGGCGACGTCCGCGAAACGCACCACGTGGCAGTGCTCGTGGGCTTCGGCGCTTCCGCCGTGAACCCGTACCTGGCGATGGAATCCGTGGAACAGCTCATCAGCACCGGCGAAGTCGTTGGTGTGACTCCCGAGGACGGCGTCTACAACCTCATCAAGGGCCTCGGCAAGGGCGTCCTCAAGATCATGTCCAAGATGGGCATTTCCACGGTGGCCTCGTACACCGGCGCCCAGACTTTCGAAGCCCTCGGCCTGTCCCAGGACCTCGTGGACGAATTCTTCTCCGGCACCCACTCCCAGCTGGGCGGTGTCGGCCTGGACGTCATTGCCGCCGAAGTTTCCGCGCGCCACCAGATGGCGTACCCGGAAGGCGGCATTGAGCAGCCCCACCGTCCGCTCCTCGGTGGCGGCGAATACCAGTGGCGCCGCGACGGCGAACCGCACCTCTTCAACCCGGAGACAGTGTTCCGGCTGCAGCACGCCACGCGCGAACGCCGCTACGACATCTTCAAGTCATACACCAAGGGAATCGACGACCAGTCCGAGAACCTCATGACCCTCCGTGGGCTCTTGAAGTTCAAGGACAGCCTGCGCCCCGCGGTGCCGCTTGAAGAGGTTGAGCCGGTTTCCAGCATCGTGAAGCGCTTCTCCACCGGAGCGATGAGCTATGGCTCCATCTCCAAGGAAGCCCACGAAACGCTCGCGATCGCCATGAACCGGCTGGGCGCCAAGTCCAACACCGGTGAAGGCGGCGAAGATGTGGACCGCCTGCTGGACACGGAGCGCCGCTCCGCCATCAAGCAGATTGCCTCCGGCCGTTTCGGCGTGACCAGCCTGTACCTGACCAACGCCGAGGACATCCAGATCAAGATGGCCCAGGGTGCCAAGCCCGGTGAAGGCGGCCAGCTGATGGCGCAGAAGGTCTACCCCTGGGTAGCCCGGACCCGCCACTCGACCCCCGGCGTCGGGCTCATTTCCCCGCCCCCGCACCACGACATCTACTCGATCGAGGATCTCGCGCAGCTCATCTACGACGCCAAGCGGGCCAATCCCTCGGCGCGCGTTCACGTGAAGCTGGTTTCCGAAGTCGGGATCGGCACGGTGGCGTCCGGCGTCACCAAGGCGAAGGCCGACGTCGTGCTCGTTTCAGGGCACGACGGCGGAACCGGCGCCTCGCCGCTGAACTCGCTCAAGCACGCGGGTGTCCCGTGGGAGCTCGGCCTCGCCGAGACCCAGCAGACGCTCATGCTCAACGGGCTCCGCGACCGCGTCGTGGTTCAGGTGGACGGCCAGCTCAAGACTGGCCGGGACGTTATCATCGCTGCGCTGCTGGGTGCCGAGGAGTACGGCTTCGCGACGGCGCCACTGGTGGTGTCCGGCTGCATCATGATGCGGGTCTGCCACCTCGATACCTGCCCGGTCGGCGTCGCAACCCAGAACCCGGAGCTCCGCTCGCGCTTCAACGGCAAGCCCGAGTTTGTGGTCAACTTCTTCGAATTCCTTGCCGAGGAAGTCCGTGAGCTGCTTGCCGAACTTGGATTCCGCAGCCTCGAAGAGGCCATCGGGCACGCCGAGGTCCTGGACACCCGGGAAGCGATCGACCACTGGAAGGCCGAGGGACTCGACCTCGACCCGATCCTCCACGGCCTCGAGTTCGACGACGACGTTCCCCTGCGGAACCTCACCGGCCAGAACCACGAGCTCGACAAGCACTTCGACCAGCGCCTCATCGGCATGGCCGCAGAGGCTTTGAGCGACCGCACGCCGGTGAAGATCGCCGTCGACGTCATCAACACGGACCGTTCCGTCGGCACCATGCTGGGGCACGTCGTGACCAAGACCTTCGGCATCGATGTGCTCGCCACCGACACGATCGACATCACGCTGAAGGGCACCGCCGGGCAGTCGCTCGGCGCCTTCCTTCCGGCAGGCATTACCCTGCGCATGTTCGGCGACTCCAACGACTACGTCGGCAAGGGACTCTCCGGTGGACGCATCATCGTCCGCCCGGACCGCACCAACGTTTTCCAGGCGGAACGCAACGTCATCGCCGGCAACGTGATCGGCTACGGGGCCACGAGTGGTGAAATGTTCCTGCGTGGCCAGGTGGGCGAACGCTTCCTGGTACGCAACTCGGGGGCCACTGCCGTCGTTGAAGGCATCGGTGACCATGGCTGCGAGTACATGACCGGCGGCCAGACGCTGATCATCGGCCGTACCGGCCGCAACTTCGGTGCCGGCATGTCCGGTGGTACTGCCTACGTGCTGGACCTCCAGCCCGCCCGGGTCAACAAGCAGGCCTTGGATTCAGGGGAGCTGCAGCTGCTTGAGCTTGACGACGAGGACCGCACCATCGTCCACGGACTCCTGGTCAAGCACCTGGAAGAAACCGAATCCGTCCTTGCGGGCCGCTTGCTCGAAAACTTCGATGACACAGCCGCCCGCATCACCAAAGTTCTGCCGCGCGACTACGCCGCAGTCCTGCAAACCCGCCTCGACGCTATCGAAGAGGGCCTTGATCCCGATGGCGAAGAAGTATGGTCTCGAATCCTGGAGGTAACCGGTGGCTGATCCACGCGGATTTCTGAAAGTCCGGCAGCGCGAGACGCAGCCACGCCGTCCTGTTCCCGTCCGCATCATGGACTGGAAAGAAGTCTATGAAGCCCAGGACAAGGGCGTGCTCAAGAGCCAGGCAGGCCGCTGCATGGACTGCGGCGTTCCGTTCTGCCACCAGGGCTGCCCCTTGGGGAACCTCATCCCCGAGTGGAACGACCTCACGTGGCGCGGCAAGGGCGAGGAAGCGATCGAGCGCCTGCACGCGACGAACAACTTTCCGGAGTTCACCGGCCGTTTGTGTCCTGCGCCGTGTGAAGCATCCTGTGTCCTGGGCATCAACCAGCCCGCTGTGACCATCAAGCAGGTTGAAGTTTCGATCATCGACGACGCTTTCGAAAACGGCTGGGTACAACCCCTTCCGCCGGCGCGTCTCTCCGGCAAGACGGTCGCCGTCGTCGGCTCCGGCCCCGCAGGGCTTGCAGTCGCACAGCAGCTGACGCGCGTCGGACACACGGTGGCCGTCTACGAGCGCGACGACAAGATCGGGGGACTGCTGCGCTACGGCATCCCCGATTTCAAGATGGAAAAGGAACAGGTCGACCGCCGCGTCGAGCAGATGAAGGCCGAGGGCACCCGCTTCCGCACGGGTGTTGCGGTCGGAAGCGACGTGACGTGGGAGCAGTTGCGCCGCCGTTACGATTCGGTGGTGATCGCCACCGGTGCCACCGTTCCTCGCGACCTTCCCATCCCGGGCCGCGGCCTCGAAGGCATCCACTTCGCCATGGATTACCTGGTCCCCGCCAATCGCGTGGTTGCCGGTGAAACCGTGGAGGGCCAGATCGATGCCAAGGGCAAGCACGTGATCATCCTCGGTGGCGGCGACACCGGCGCCGACTGCCTCGGCACGGCACACCGCCACGGCGCCGCGTCCGTCACCACCCTCGCCATCGGCAAGCAGCCGCCGCTTGAGCGCGCCTCGCACCAGCCGTGGCCGACGTTCCCCACGCTCTTCGAAGTTGCCAGCGCACATGAAGAGGGCGGCGAACGCACCTACCTCGCCTCGACCGTTGAATTTGTGGGCGAAAACGGCAAGCTCACAGGGGTCAAGGTGGCCGAGACCGAGTTCGTGGACGGCAAGCGCCTGCCGAAGGCCGGTACGGAACGCATCATTCCCGCCGACCTGGTCTTCCTGTCGCTCGGCTTCACGGGTGCGGAACCTGCCGGTATCACCGAACAGGTCAGCGCAGAATTCGACGGCCGCGGCAACGTGGCCCGAGACGGGTACTACATGACCAACACCGAGGGGGTCTTCGTGGCAGGCGATGCCGGCCGCGGGCAGTCCTTGATTGTCTGGGCTATCGCCGAAGGCCGCGCCTGCGCTGCCGCCGTCGACAAGTACCTCATGGGCAGCACCATTCTTCCCGCGCCGGTGGCTCCCACCGACCGGGCTATAGCGGTCCTCTAAGGACCGGCGCACGACGCTTTCCCAACTCCAACTGCAGCACACTACTAGGGTAGGTATATGAGACGCGCAAAAATCGTGGCAACGTTCGGACCGGCAATTTCCAGCTTTGACAACACCCTCGCGGTGCTGGAAGCCGGCGTCGACGTCGCCCGCATGAACATGAGCCATGGCGACTACTCGGTACACGACACCACGTACGAGAACGTCCGCAAAGCCGCCGCCCAGCTTCACAAGCCGGTTGCCATCATGGCTGACCTGCAGGGCCCGAAGATCCGCCTGGGTCGATTTGTCGACGGCCCCCACGAACTCGCCGTCGGTGACACTTTCACCATCACCACCGAGGACGTCCCGGGTACCAAGGACATCTGCTCCACCACGCTCAAGAGCCTGACCGAAGACGTCAACATCGGTGACGCACTGCTGATCGATGACGGCAAGGTTGCCCTTCGCGCCATCGATGTTGACGACGTCAAGGTGGTTGCTACGGTGACCGTCGGCGGCTGGGTCTCCAACAACAAGGGCATCAACCTGCCCGGCGTTGCCGTCAACGTCCCCGCACTGAGCGAAAAGGACGAGGACGATCTCCGCTGGGCCATGAAGCGCGGTGTTGATTTGGTGGCATTGTCCTTCGTCCGTGATGCGTCCGACATCAAGCGCGTGCACGAAATCATGGACGAAGAGGGCCGCCGCGTGCCGGTCATCGCCAAGATCGAGAAGCCTCAGGCAGTGGACCAGCTCCACGAAATCATCGACGCCTTCGACGCCATCATGGTTGCCCGTGGCGACCTTGGCGTGGAACTCCCGCTCGAGGAAGTGCCGATCGTCCAGAAGCGCGCCATTGAACTGGCCCGCCGTTGGGCCAAGCCGGTCATCGTGGCCACCCAGGTGCTCGAATCGATGATCGACAACCCGCGCCCGACCCGCGCCGAGGCTTCGGACTGCGCCAACGCAGTGCTCGACGGCGCCGACGCAGTCATGCTTTCGGGCGAGACGAGCGTGGGCAAGTTCCCGATCGAGACGGTCAAGACCATGGCACGTATCATCGAGTCCACCGAAGAGCACGGTCTTGAGCGCGTTCCTCCGCTCGGTACCAAGCCCAAGACCCGCGGTGGCGCCATCACGCGTGCTGCCGTCGAAATCGCCGACCAGCTGGACGCTAAGTACATCTGTACTTTCACCCAGTCCGGCGACTCGGCCCGCCGACTGTCCCGCCTGCGTCCTGTCAAGCCGGTTTTCGCCTTCACCCCGGTGGAGCACGTCTGGAACCAGCTGGCTCTGACCTGGGGCATCCAGCCCGTCCTGGTCCCGATGGTGGGCCACACTGACGCCATGACGGCCCAGGTGGACCGCAGCCTCCTCGAGATGAAGATCGTAGAGAACGGCGACCTCGTGGTCATCGCGGCCGGTTCGCCTCCCGGACAGGCTGGTTCCACGAACTCGCTCAAGGTCCACAAGGTGGGCGACCTCGCGGACACCTCCCGCGTGGAAGAGGCCGCAGCCCGCAAGGAAAAGGTCGGACCGTGGCCGGAAAAGAAGAAGGCCAAGTCGAAGGCCTGATCTTTTCGGATTCAAGCAAGGGGAGGCTCCGCCGTTTGGCGGGGCCTCCTTTGACTTGTTTTGGGGCCGGGTGGTTCGTGGGCGGCGCCGGGTGCTATCCGGGTGCGGCCATGGGCCCGGCTCCCCGTGTGCGAGCCGGGGACGACGATGGGCGCCGCTTCCACCGGAAGCGGCGCCCATCGCGGGGGAGTGCTAGTTGACCTGGTTGATGATGGTTTCGGCGACCTCACGCATGCTGAGACGGCGGTCCATGGAGGTCTTCTGGATCCACCGGAATGCTTCCGGCTCCGTGAGACCCATCTTGGTGGTCAGGAGGCTCTTGGCGCGCTCCACAAGCTTGCGCGTGGCGAACTGCTCCTGGAGGTCGGACACCTCGTTTTCGAGCGCCTTGATCTCCTCGTGCCGGGACAATGCGATCTCGATTGCGGGGATCAGGTCGGCCGGAGTGAAGGGCTTGACGACATAGGCCATGGCCCCGGCGTCGCGGGCGCGCTCCACGAGCTCCTTCTGGCTGAACGCCGTGAGGAGGACCACGGGGGCGATCCTCGCCTTGACGATCTTCTCCGCAGCAGAGATGCCGTCCATGACAGGCATCTTGACGTCCATGAGGACCAGATCCGGCTTCAGCTCTTCGGCCAGCTGGACTGCCTTCTCACCGTTGTCGGCCTCACCGACAACGTCGTAGCCTTCGCCCTTCAAGATCTCGATTATGTCCAGGCGGATGAGGGTCTCATCCTCTGCGACAACTACTCGGCGTGCCGGCTGGGATGCGGGCTTGGACTCCGTCTGTTCTGACACGGGATCTCCTTCAAGACGTACGGCGGGTTCTCAACCATCTTAGTTGCACCCGGTCCCTGCGTATGATTTATTGCTCGGCCGAGCCGGTTCTGGAAATTAGCCTATCTGCATGTAGAGTAGTTTCGCGCACTGCAACAGGGAGCGTTGAGTTCTGTGAAGAGCTCGACGTCGGTTAGTCTTGTTTCGGTGTTTCCGCGCCCGAGTGGCGGAATTGGCAGACGCGCCGCACTCAAAATGCGGTATCGAAAGGTGTGTGGGTTCGAGTCCCACCTCGGGCACAGTGTATCCGCAGGTCAGGGGCCTATTTGGCCCCTGACTGTTGACAAAAACTCCAAAAGTGTTGACACGGGTCTAGCATTTTTGTGTGGCCAGCATCCGCAAACGCGTGAAAAAGGACGGAACATCCTCCTTCATGGTGCTATGGCGCGACCCGAAGAGCCGCGAGCAACAGGGGCTTACCGTTGCGTCCGAATCCGAGGCCGAGACCCTCAAACGGCTGTTGGACGCGAACGGACAATCCTTCGAAATCGCCCAACAAGCAATCCTCGCGAACCAGTCGAAAGTACCGACTGTGGCCGAAGTGATTCAGGAGCATATTGACCTCCTGATTCGGCCCTCGAGTGGAACCACCCGGACTTACCAGACGATGCTGGATCTTCATGTGCGGGACGTCATAGGTCACATCCCGGTGGACAAGCTCGATTATCGGCACCTGAATCATTGGGTGAAGTCGATGATGGCCAAGGGCCGTTCACCAAAGACCATCCACAATGTTCATGGTCTTATCTCTGCAGCGATGAACACTGCCGAGATGCTGCAATACATCCCCCGGAACCCTTGCCGTGGCGTGCAGCTGCCTAGCCTTGACCGGGCTGAGGATGAAGCGATGTTTCTCACGCATGCCGAATTCAGCTTGATCATGGAAGGGATGGGGGAGAGGTACAAGGCGTTTACGAGCTTCCTCGTCATGACTGGAACAAGGTTTGGCGAAGCAACGGCGCTCACCGTGGGGGATGTCGACCTTTTGTCCAAGCCGCCCACGGTAAGGATCAACAAGGCCTGGAAACGGGACGGGCAGTCGCAGTTTTACGTTGGAGCCACGAAGACCGGCGCCGGAAAGCGCACCATCGGACTCAATCCGGCACTGGTCGAGCTATTGATCCCGCTGGTGGCCAGCCACCCCGGGACGAACGGGCTGCGCCGGCTGATATTGCCCAGGGTGCCTCCGAGCAGCGGTCCGACAGCTATGCCCAGCCCGAGCGCTGAACGCACGGCCAGTCGGCGATGAACAGCGCGTTGCCCAGGCCCCAGCCGCCCGGGAGGCCCGTGACGCCGTTGATCGAGTCGGACGCCACCGCCAGAGCACAGAGACCACGATGATCGCCAGGCCGGGTGTCCGGGGTTCGTTTGGCGCCCCGCCGCTCCTTGTTGTCGGCTGCGTGGCGTCAGTCGACGATCAACGTCAGGACGGACCCCACGCAGGCCGGTCGGTCCTGGCCCTCGATCTCGACGACGTACTTCGTGGTCAACTGATTGCCCCTCGGCTTTTCCTTGAGGTCGGTGAAGGACGCCGTCGCGCGGATGCGGCTGCCTACGGGGACCGGGTTGGGGAAGCGTAGGCCTTCCACCCCGTAGTTCAACCGGGCGGAGCCGAACTCGATTCCGTAGATCTGACCGGCGAAGTGCGGGATGAGTGAGATCGTGAGGAAGCCGTGGGCGATGGTCGTCCCGAAGGCACCTGCGGTCGCCCGCTCGTGGTCGACGTGGATCCACTGATGGTCGTCGGTCGCCTTCGCGAACGCATCGATGCGCGCCTGGTCGACCACCAGCCAATCGCTCGTACCGACGTCCCGGCCGACGAGGGACTCGAGCTCCTCGAGGGTCGCGATAGCGCGGCGGCTCATCGGAGGACCTCGAAACCCACACGATTCACACAGTCGCACCGGACACCGATGGCGATTCCTTCCCGTCCGATCTGCCCGCCAGCCGGCATAGCATCCTCGCCGCAGTCGCCAATGACCATTTTGCCCCCACCGTCGTGAAGCGCGGGGCCTAAGTGTTGAGCGCCACCGGTGATGACGGCGATCTCTTCTTCAAGCAGGGTCATGATGTTCTCCTGGGTTTGTGTGACTTCGGTTTACCTTCCACTCGAAGGAAGGATCGGGTCGACTACAAGGTCATCGTCAGCGGCCAATCCCCAAGTCGGATCAGGCCGAGCGCGATGTCCACGATCATGTCCTCCTGGCCGCCATCGTGTGGATGGACTCGCGGATGCCGTCGTGGCTGGCCTCGCCGATCAATGCGAGAACGGTGTCTCGCATTATGAGCGGCGGTTGTGCCGGGTTGAGGATGATGATGGCTTTGGCGCGACCGGCACCGCCGACACCTCGATGGCAGTCGAGGTGGTCTCGGTGAACTCGTCGATGTTCGCCCTCGTGCCCGGTCCTGCGGATTTCGAGGCGATCGAGGCCACGATTTCCGCGTAGGGAACCGGGGTGACGCGAGAGATGGCAGCGACGACGGGATCGTTGCCTGCCCCCGCAGGTGACCATCTTGACGTTCTCCGCGTCGAGGTGTTCCTCAAGGTTCACGGCGTCAACGTGGCTCATCTCGTCGACGAGAACGCCAAAGTCGGGCTGGTCGACGCTGAGCTGTTTCTGGACAGTCGGAGAGGCGAGTCCGATCTTCCGACCGACGAGTAGTGCTCCGGCTGCCGTTCGTCGGACGTTGATTTCGCCCTGCGCCGCGTACGCTGCCGCAACGGTGGACCCGAGAATGTCTTGAACCGCGGGAGTCGCGACTCGTGAACGGGTGGCTGGCTCGAGTCGATCTATGGTTACGCCCGGTGTGGGGTTCATCGGTCTCTTCCGTGTGAGTGCTGTCACTGACAGTGTGAGGATGAGCCCGAGTGGCGCGAGTGCAACGTTCTGCCAAGTGGAACGACACTCGGAAGGCATCGCCGAACGGCCGGGCCAAGGTCGTCTGCACTGAGTTACCCACGTCGTTCCCCATGTCAGTTGGGACCGTTTGGGTTGAGTTGGGAACCAACGGGAAGCCGCTGATCTTCCCCGCGATGGCTCACCGAACTGGTGACGCACCGGCCTCGGAATTCGTCCGGCTATCCAAATGTGATGTTTGACACAGAAGGGGGCGTGCGCTACTCTAAGCCCGTATAAGTAAATGGCCATTTAATTAAGGAGCCGTCAATGACGACGAACGTGCTGCAAGTCGAGAGCGAGCACTGTCTCGAGGAGACGGACGACGTTCGTCCGGTCCGGCGTCGGGACCCATCCGCCGCGCGCGTTCTCCGGCTCCTTGACGCCTTTACGAGCCTCCCGGCGCTGGCGGGCGTCACTCAATTGGCTGATCGCGCCGGCCTGCCGAAGTCCACGGCTCACCGACTACTGCTGACTCTTACGCGCGAGGGCTACATCG
Source organism: Arthrobacter sp. efr-133-TYG-118 (assembly GCF_030209755.1). GTDB lineage: Bacteria > Actinomycetota > Actinomycetes > Actinomycetales > Micrococcaceae > Arthrobacter. The sequence goes on from NZ_JARVRH010000006.1 coordinate 114,062, forward strand.
AGCGGGACGGACAGGGCTACGGCTTGACGAATCGGGCCTTCGAAATCGGCAACCAGGCCAGCAACTACCGCCCGAGCGGACTACGCGACCAGGCGATGCCGTTTCTCACCGATCTGTTTACGCTGACCCGGCAGACCGTCCATCTGGCGGTCATGCAGGACGGCGACGTGCTCTACCTTGAGAAGATCTTCGGCCACAGCTCGCGAGTCGCCACGACGGTGGGCGGGCGTAAGCCTCCGAACGCAACTGCGTTGGGCAAGGCGATTCTGGCCTTCTCACCTCAAGAGTTCCGCGATCAGACGCTCGGGACGGTCCTGCCACGCCTGACTCCCCACACCTGCGTTGACCGGATCAAGCTGGAGGCCCAGCTGGCCCAGATCCGGTCAGCCGGGTACGCCCTCGACCGGGGAGAGTCCTCCCTAGGAGTCAACTGCGTTGCGGCGCCGGTCAGGAATCCCCGGACGGGCCGTGCGATCGCAGCCTTGTCGGTGTCCACGCGCCTCAGTCCCGAGCTGGCCCGTCGCTTCCGAAACGACGTGCTTGAGAGTGCCCGCGCGCTATCGCGGGCCCTCGTTGTTGGTGAGCGACTCGGAGCGCTCTGAGCCCTCGCGCTCCGTCACGAAGTTCGGTGCCGCAGCGTGGAACCGCGCGCCGTCCCACATCGGCGATACGCCCCAGAATTGTGTCGAGCACTTGCTGCCGCCGGAGGCGTTGTGACCTATCGGTTCGGCCGCGTGAATGCGACAGAATATCGAAGGAGACAGGGATGCCCCAAGAACTGACTGAGTCGGAAACCAGCCGCACCGTCCAGACCAAGGACTGGAAGATCCACTACAACGAGGCTGGCGAAGGTTCTGTAGTCCTCTTCCTGCACGGCAGTGGACCCGGAGCTACAGGATGGAGCAACTTTGCTCCGAACCTCGTGTCGCTGGCGGGCAAATATCGTGTCATCGCGGCGGACCTGCCCGGTTGGGGGAAGTCTGACCCCGAGACACCTGCGGACCGAAACCATGTTGAGGCTGTACTCCAGCTTCTCGATGCGCTGAAAATCGAGCGCGCGGCAATCGTTGGCAATTCCATGGGTGGTCACACAGGCCTCTGTTTCGCGATGGCGTACCCCGACCGCGTCTCTCACCTCGTCACAATGGGTGTGCCGCTCGGGCTCGGTCCGCTTCTGTTCACTCCTCGAGGCGGACTTAGCGAAGGTCTGAAGGTTCTCGTGAAGGCGTACCGCGACCCCTCGCCGGAGACAATGCGGGAACTCGTCGAGATCATGACATACGACCACACGTTCGCGACCGACGAACTCGTCACTCAGCGCTCAAGTGCCGCGCGCGTCCGACCCGACCACCTGGCGAACTACTTGTCCGCCACCCCGGGCTCGAAGGCCCGCCCTGTCCCGCTCCTCGACATCGCGAAGATCGCCGAGATCTCGGCACCGACTCTGATCTTCCATGGCCGAGATGACCGGGTCAACCACTTCGAGAATTCGCTATGGCTCGCCTCGGCGATTCCCGATGCCCGCATGGTACTCATCAATCGTTGCGGTCATTGGCTCCAACTCGAGCACGCAGATGAGTTCAACCGAATCGTTGCTGACTTCGTCGGCTCCGCAGGTCGATAGTGGTGCCGTCGCCGGCAGCATGTGATTTCTTTACTAGAAACAGGAGAATGACAAGTGGCTAGAGTTGTTGGATTGGGATATCTGATCGTCAATGCGACTGACCTGGATTCGTGGAAGGAGTTCGCCAGCAACCTTCTCGGGTTGCAGGTCGATTCCTTCACGCCGGAGCGGCTCGTACTCCGCATGGACGAGGCGTCCTACCGCCTTGAAATCCGCAAGGACGACTCGGATTCGGTCAATGCGATCGGCTGGGAGGTTCGTGGACCGGAGGATCTCGATGAGTTAGCCGCCAAACTAGAGGAGGACGGCTACGCGGTCAAGCGCAGTGATTCTGTCGCGGTTGCAGCGCGTCGGGTTTCGGGGCTCGTCGAGTTCGACGACCCGGAGGGGCAACGGGTGGAGCTTTTCTATGGTCTGCAGCAGCACCGTGAGCGGTTTGTCTCACCCACCGGCGCTCGATTCGTTACCGGAGCGGGTGGCCTCGGGCATCTCTTCCAGATGGTGTCCGACCGCGAGAAGTACGATGCTCTCTATCTGAAGCTGTTGGGCTTCAAACTCAGTGACTACATCGAGTTCGTACCTGGTGTCTACGCAACGTTTACACACGCCAACCAGCGGCACCACTCCTTCGCCTACGCTCAGGTTCCGAACGTTCCGAGCAACATCATGCACGCGATGTTCGAGGTCGAGGAGTTGGACGTCGTCGGACGAGCGTGGGACAAAGTGCAGGCGGGCGGGGCACCGATCAAGGCGACCTTCGGTAAGCACACGAACGACGAGATGATCTCGTTCTACGTCCAGTCGCCCTCGGGGTTTCAGGTCGAGTACGGGTATGGCGGCAAGCTGATCGACGAGGACACCTGGAAGCCGGTTCGCTACAGTGCTGCTAGCTATTGGGGCCACAAGCGCTCCGATCCGGATGAGCCCGACCTCTGAACACACGATGAACATCCCGATCGGCTCTGTCACACGTTTCGCCGCAGAGCGAGCCGAGGAGGCAGCCGGCGGTAGGGTAGGATCGACACTCGAGATGAGCCAGGACAATGTGCAAGGCGAGGGCCTCGCGGAGGACTTCGCGCAAACAGGTGCGGAGGGCGAGCGACGGACACCGCGGCGTCGTAACTCAGTGCGCACTCAGGCCGAGATCCTCCGTGCCGCCGGCGAATTGTTCGCCCGCTGGGGCTACTCCCACGTGACGTTGCAAGACATCGCCCAACGCGTCGGCGTGACCCCTGCGCTGATCGTCCGCTACTTCGGGTCCAAGCGTCATCTCTTCGGCGAAGTAGCGCAGATGCCGTCGACAACGACGCTTAGGCAGCATTCGCTTGACGCGAAAAGGGTCGCCCGCGATCTGTTGACCTTTTGGCGTGAGGACGAGTCGAGACTCGCGGCGTTCGCTCTGGTCCGTTCCTTGGAGTTTGACGATGGGGAACTCTTCCGGCAGGCGATGGCGGACCGGATCTTCGGGCCGTGGAGCGCCGCACTGCCCGGGGACGATGTCGAGATGCGTGCGCGTCTGCTCGGCGGCGTCTTAATGGGTTACGGCTTCTTCAGTACCAACGCGCTGATGAATCCGGATAGCGCTGCCCCCTCCCTCGCCGACGAAGAGCGGGTGCTGATCTACCTCGAGCGCATAATCGACGCGTGCCTGACACCGTTGACGGATGACGATTCGCCAGGTGGCGGCTGAGGTCTCGATCTTTCGTTTCGTGCCTGCACCTCCACATGAGCTCGCCCGATCCCGCTCCGGATCCATCGATCGCCGGTGGTCACCCGCTACGTCCCCCAGACGATACGGCGGGACCGGCTCGGGATGAAACTGTTTGCAGGCTGGGCCTCACTCATATCAGACATCCCTCTCCGTGGCCGTACCCAACGCTGCGATCAGTCCCACTGGCCCGGAAGCGGTGGAGCAAGCTCATCGACCGCGGCAACCTGCTCGCTGGTGAGCCGAAGGGTAGAGGAGCCCGTGAGTTCGTTTAGCTCGGCGACGCTCTCGGGGCCGACGATGGCGCTGGCAACCCCCGGCTTGCTCAGCAGCCACGCCACGGCGAGGTGGTTCTCGGGGATGCCCCACGAACGAGCGTGCGAGCTAAAGCTTCCCCCCAGCGCCAACTCGGACTCGGAGTAGGACCGGGCGCCCCAGCGCGCATCACCGGCGTACCGGCGATCGGTCCTGCCCGCCAGCAACCCGCCGCCCAGCGGGCTGAAGACCGTGGTGTCGATGCCGAGGTGATTCGAGGCGGGCAGGACCTCGGACTCCGGCCAACGCTTCGCCACGCTATAGCGGGTCTGATGACACGCCGGGCGCGTCGCACCCATGCGGGCGGCTGCCAGCACTGCCTCGGTGAGTTGCCATCCGGCGAAGGTCGACAGCGCGTAGTAGCGAATCTTTCCCTGGGTGATCAGGTCGTCGAACGCGCGAATCCACTCGTCGATGTGGGTGACCGGGTCCGGATGGTGGGCGTAGTAGATGTCGATGTAGTCGGTGCCCAGGCGCTTCAGACTCCTCTCAACCAAGCGCATGATGTGCGCCCGACTCAGACCACCACCGAGGGACCCGCCGTCATTGGGGCCGGTACCGATGGCCTCGGCGACCTTCGTCGCGAGCACCACCTCGTCTCGACGTCCGGCGATCGCGCGGCCGACCAGGGTTTCTGCCGACTGCCGATCCACCGCCGGCAGGACACCTTCCCGGTCGAACCGCGACTGGTTGCCATAGGAACTCGCCGTATCGATGAAGTTGATCCCGGCGTCGAGTGCACCACGGACCAGTGCTGTCGTGTCGTCCTCGGTAGGCGCCACACCGAACGATGCCGTACCCAGGCAGATCCTCGATACCCGCAGTCCAGTGCCGCTGAGGGTGTGGTAGTCCATGCGTCCTCCAGGTTGTCGTGTCATGTGCAGAGAGACTCTGCCGTCTCCCATATTCTCAAGCCCTTGGCGCAGCCAGTGAGTTGTCGCGTGCCGCAGGGCAGAACCGGGTTGGACAAACACACGAGTAATGCTTGGCGAGGTCGATTCCATGGGGTGGAAACTTCTGTTGAGCTGGGGTCCTGACTCGTGGATCGTAGACGTCACTAGGTCTCTTCGACGAAGACGTACGAATGACAGGGCGAAGCATGGTTGATCTAAACGAGCTGGTGGATTCTGACCGAGGCCGGGTTGACCCCCGGATCTACACGGACCCAGGGGTATACGAGCGTGAGCTGGAGTTTGTGTTCGGCCGGTCGTGGCTGTTCCTGGCACATGATTCGCAGCTGCCCAAGACTGGCAGCTTCATCCAGACGTACATGGCCGAGGATCCGGTGCTGGTCGTTCGACAGCGCGACGGTTCCGTCAAGGCCTTCTTGAACCAGTGTCGCCATCGGGGAATGCGGATTTGCCGGGCGGATGCCGGGGTGAGTAAGACCTTCACGTGCACTTACCACGGCTGGGCTTATGACCTCGAGGGAAATCTGATCAACGTCCCACTTGAGGATCGCGCATATAAGGGCAACCTCGACCGTGAGGCATGGGGCGCCTTGAAGGTTCCAAGGATCGCCAACTACCGCGGTTTCTACTTCGGCACCTGGTCCGACGAGACCCCGGACTTCGAGGACTACCTTGGCGACATGGCGTTCTATTTTGACGCCGTGGCCGACCGGTTCGACAGCGGCCTCGAGTTCACTGCAGGGACAACGAAGTGGGTCATCGACTGCAACTGGAAATTCGCCGCCGAGCAGTTCGGTGGGGACATGTACCACACGAGCATCTCGCATGCATCTGGCCCGATCGCGCTGACGGACCAACAGGTGGTGCGCGGGGATCCGAACCTCGTACAGGGGCGGCAGTTCGGTGGTGATGGACACGGCTCAGGAGGATATATCTATCCGGAGCGGAACATGCCCCCCAACTTCTTCAGGGGTCAGCAGGAGCACGAGTTCACCGAGGACCACCTCGACGAGATCGAGGCTCGGATCGGCGACACGCGAATGAAGAAGGTGAACAACCACAACACCATCTTCCCCAACTTCTCCTGGCTCGGATTTCTCTGGACGATGCGGGTCTGGCATCCCCGGGGCCCCAACCAGATCGAAGTCTGGACGTGGTCGTTCGTGCCCAAGGACGCCACGGAGGCGCTCAAGAGGGAGATTCGCGAGAAGGCCCAGCGCACGTTTAGCCCAGCGGGCGTGTTCGAAACCGACGACGGAGAGAACTGGACCGAGGTCCAGCAGGTCCTGCACGGCTTCAAGGCCCGGCAGAACACATTCCACGTCGGTATGGGACTGGGTCATGAAGAGCGCAACGCAGGCGGGCTCCCAGGAGTGACCAATGATGTCTTCTCCGAGGTGGCCTCGCGTGGTTTCTACCGACGCTGGCACGATCTGCTGGTGGGCAAATCGTGGAAGCAAATCCAGAAGGAGGAAGCTGCGCGCGTGTCGGCGATTCCCGAGTCGCAGCCGGAACTCGCAGAGGGGGCACGATGACCACCGTCGACCAGCCCACACCCGTATTGAGTGCCTTCCGAAATACAGACCTGCAGACGCAGCACACGGTGGAGCAATTTCTCTACGCCGAGGCCGAACTGCTCGACGACTACCGCTTCGACGAGTGGATCGATCTCTTCACCGATGACGTCACATACTGGATTCCCAACCGGGAAACGCGGCCGATCCGTGAGAGGCACCTTGAGGTCGCCGCGCAAGACGAGGCGGCGATTATTCTCGACGACAAGTTTTTCCTCAAGGGCCGCGTGCGTCGCATCACGTCCGGGATTTCATGGTCGGAGGAGCCCCCGTCGCGTGCCCGACGGTTGATCACGAACATCCGGGTCCAGCCGGCGGCGAAGCCAGGCGAGCTCGATGTCCGTTCCAACTTCTACGTCTACCGGAGCCGGTTGGAGCGCCACCAAGACTGGTTCGTGGGTCAACGGTTCGATGTGCTGCGCCCCGCAGACCCCGCCTCGGGCTACCCGTTCCAGATCGCCAACCGCAAGATCGTGCTGGAGCAGACGACGATCCTGGCCCCGAGTCTGACCACCTTCCTATGACCGAGAACGCCGTGATTGAGCCGCTCCCCGAAGTGACGGGTAGGAAGTGGAGTCGAGCCTGCACGACAGATGAGGTTCCCGAGGACGAAGGACTGCTGTTGACAACGCTCCCGAAGACGTCGGTGTTCGCTGCCGACGGAGAGTTCTACTGCGTGGACGACACCTGCACGCACGAAACGTACTCCTTGGCCGAGGGATGGCTCGAAGGATGCATCGTGGAATGCACCCTCCACAACGCCAAATTCGACCTGCGCACAGGCGAAGCTCTCTCACCACCCGCAGAGCGGGCTATCGCCGTCCATCCGGTCATCGTCAAGAACAACGTCGTCTATGTCGCTCTTCCGCAGAATTACCTCGTCAAGTCCGAACAGGCGTAACTCGGGGAGCTGTCGGGGGACTCTCCTGACGCGAGTCGAGATGGTGTGGCGAGATGACGTTCCAACCCGCGGCAAGATCCTGTGTCCTGGGTCTCATCCGGACGCACGATGGCAGAGTCGTCGGCTTGTAGGCGACCTGAACTTAGCAGTGCAGAAAGGAATACGCGAATGAACCAGCTCCAGCACATTGCCATCATTGGCGCGAGCGCCGCAGGGGTGGCTGCCGCTGGCGCCATGCGCCGTGGTGGCTTCGACGGGACTATCACGCTCCATGACGGCGGACGACATCTTCCCTACGAGCGCCCACCGCTGTCGAAGTCCGCCGTCTCTAGGGGACTCAAAGAGATCCAGTCGGCCACTTCATACGCCGAACTCGAAATCGAGCTACTCCTTGGGCAGAGGGCGGTCGCCCTCACGACCGACCGGGAGGTTATCTTCGACAGCGCCCCGACCATCAGACCCGACCGCGTACTGCTAGCGACCGGGGTCTCCGCGCGGCGACTCCCGGTCTCGGGCGCAGAACTGCACAACGTCCTGTACCTGCGGGACGCCGGAGACGCCGAGGCTCTGTCCGCAGAGTTGCACCGAGGTGGACCGCTGGTCCTCGTGGGTGGCGGCTTCATCGGTTTGGAGATCGCGGCCGTTGCCCGGACTCTCGGCATCGATGTAACGGTGGTCGAGACGCAGGAGCGGCCGTTGTTCAACGTCGTTGGACCAGAAGTGGGCGGGTTGATAACGGCGCTCCACCACGATCGTGGCGTCCGAATCATCACCGGCCGCGAAGTTACGGCGATGCGCGGCAGCAAGGCGGTCGAAGAGGTTGTTCTCAGTGACGGCCGGGTCCTGCCGGCCGCCACGGTTGTGGTCGGTGTCGGCGTGGTCCCGAACGACCAACTCGTACGCACGCACGGGGTCAAGCTCTCCGGCGGAGTGGTGGTCGACGCTCACGGACAGACGGACGATCCGTGGATCTGGGCCGCCGGTGATGTAGCGGTGCGGCGCCATCGTCACCTACGCCGCGTCGGCCGGATCGAGCACTGGGACACGGCCCAGCGCCACGGCGCCACGGTCGGGAGCAGCATGGTCGGCGACCTCCAGGAGGACACCGCCGTTCCCTACGTATGGTCCGATCAGTACGAGCTGAGCTATCAGGCTTTCGGGCGCGGAGAACCCACTGACCAAGTCGTGCTGCGCGACGGAGCGCAACCGGACGAGTTCCTCGCCTTCTCCCTCTCGGAGGGCCGAGTCCACGCCGTCGCTGGGATCAATCGCCCCCGCGACGTTCGCGCCGGGCGCTCCCTCGTGGAGTCCGGCGCAACTGTGTCCGCGGAGGCGTTGCGCGACCCCGCCACCAATCTGCGGCGGCTTCCCGTGCTCGGCGGCGCCACGAAGTAGGGACGTCGTCGATCGTCGGTTCCGTCCGGCGGAACATCCTCTGCGCCACTCTCCATGACACATGCCACGCTCTTCCAATGAGAACACCAGCATGAACCTTCGGGACCTGCGAGGCGAGGGAATTCACCATGTGCTGCTTTCTGTCACTGCGGACAAGAACGAATGGCAGCACCGCAGAAGTGGCTCGAGTCAATCGACGTTCCGCTGGTCAGGGAGGGCGGTCTGATGGATGGCGCGGCCACCTTCTGCTGCTACAACACCGCCGACTCCCTGTGCGATACATCCTCGAGACGCTGTTGGTGGCACTGAGGTTATCGCTGGTTCTGTTGAGCCTGATTTTGTTGTTGATTGTGCCGCATTGACTGCGGCGCTGTGAGTTATGAACGACCCGACCCAGGAGAGTGTGATGACAATATCCCCAAGCCCCATAGCCGCGCAGACCTTTGTGCTCGTACACGGCGCCTACCATGGCGGGTGGTGCTACAGGCGCGTCGCCGATCTGTTGCGCTCAATGGGTCATCGCGTTTTCACCCCAACCCTTTCCGGGCTGGCAGAGCGATCTCGAGAGAATTCCCGACCCATAAATTGCACAACGCACATCAATGAGGTCGTAGATCTCTTTGAATGGGAAGAACTCGACGACGTCGTGCTGGTCGGGCATTCCTATGGCGGAATGGTCGTAGGCGGCGTTGCCGACAGGATCCCTCACCGGATTCGAAATCTTGTCTACCTGGACGCAGTCATACCGGAGAACGGGAAGTCCATGGCGGACTACGTGTTCCCCGGCGAGTCCTTGCTCGAGGTCATCAACGATGTCGGCGTAGCGGGTGGTTTGATTCACCCGGCTCACCCTGATGGCGCTGCTTTCTTCAACGTGAACGAAGCTGACAGGGCACTGGTGGATCGACTTTGTACGCCCCAACCGATGGCCTCACTCCTGGAAAAGCTCGAACTAGGCGTCGACGGTGAAGCGGTGAAAAGCCATACCTACATCTATGCGACGAACTGGGGATTTCCTCCCATCGACCAGACATATGCGCGAGCCAAGACGCTTCCAGGTTGGGACGTACACGAAATTGAGTCTGGGCACGACATCATGCTCGATGCTCCAGTTCAACTTTCAGAGATCTTGAGGAACCTGTCGTGAACACACGAGCAGGACGACCTTCGCCTCACGCGGAATACCGCGCACCCGGGGTGCAGTGAGTTACCGGAGTGAGGTCAGAGTGCTTCACCACCTGGTCGAAGAATTGGACCAGGACGCCAGGTTGGCCGACGAGGTGGAGATTTTCGCTGGACACCCGACGACATTCTGTCCGGGGCAGGAGGTGACGGCTGGAGAATTCGGCGTCCGGTCATTCACCTCGCTGCCAACACCATGCCCGGCAAGAACCTCAGCGTTCTCCTTTAAGGCGAACATGACATACGAACAGATCCTCGTCGACGTTCGCGACTCGATCGCGACGATCACTCTGAACCGTCCCGAACAGCGCAACGGTTACACCTCGACAAGGGCCGACGAGCTTGGCACGGCGTTCCGAGCCGCGAACGTCGATCCCGAGGTTCGCGTCGTCATTGCCGCGTCCGGCAAGGACTTCGAAGCTCCACCGCCAGGGCCAGTGGAGCGTCCACCCTTGGGACCGGTAGAGAGTCCGCAACGTACGTATTTAGGAACATGATGAGGGCGAGCATCTCCCAGCGCGGTCTGTACTTCGAGGAACTCGACCTCGAGGTCGTTTACCGCCACAGCCCTGGGCGCACCGTCGGGGAATCGGACAACACCTTGTTTTCGACCTTGACGATGAACCCGCAAAGTCTGCACCTGGATGCTGCTGCCTCCGCGGATACTGAGTTCGGGGAGCGGCTGGTCAACAGCATGTTCACCCTCTCGACGCTGATCGGACTCAGCGTGGCCCAGTTGACCCAGGAGACGACGATTGCCAATCTGGGCTTCGGACGGGTTTCTTTCCCTGCTCCAGTGCTTGCAGGAGACACCCTGTATGCCGAATCCACTGTGGTGGGCAAGCGGGTGTCGAAGTCCCGCCCCGAGGCCGGAATCGTTGAGTTTCTTCACCTCGCCCGCAACCAGCGCGGGGAAGTCGTGGCCCAGGCGGAGCGCACGGCGATGATGCGCCGCCTGCCCTTGGAGCACCAGGGATGAACGCCATCGAACAGGGTCCGGCGCTGTTGTTCTGCCCGGGCGATCGTTTGGATCGGTTCGAGAAGGCACTCGATCGTGCCGACGTGGCCATTCTGGACCTCGAAGACGCAGTCGCGCCGGATCGAAAGGATGCCGCCCGCGGGCCGGTAGCCGCGGCCGCCGCTGGAGCCCCTGAGCGCATGGTCGTGCGCGTCTATGCTGCGGGCACATCGTGGTTCTACGATGATGTGGCTGCCATGCGCACAGCAGGGGTCCGTACCTTGATGCTCCCCAAGGCCTCGTCCCCGGAGCAGCTGGTTGCGCTACGCGATTTCGAAGTAATCGCCTTGTGCGAGACGGCCGCCGGGATATTGGCAGCCCCTCGGCTGGCGGCGGAACCCAACTGTTCGGCACTGATGTGGGGCGGAGAAGACCTCGTTGCCGACATTGGAGGCCGCTCCAGCCGCGGGGCCGACGGGCACTACCGGCCGATGATCGAACAGGCCCGGTCCACGGTGCTGTTCGCCGCCGCCGAGGGCAAGGCCGCCATCGACGCCGTCCATATCGACCTTACCGACCTCGACGGGCTGGAGAGGGAATCCAGAGAGGCCGCCGACATGGGATTCCGGGCCAAAGCCTGCATCCACCCCCAGCATGTCGCATCCATTCGCAGCGCCTTCCGCCCCACCGAGGACCAGGTCAACTGGGCGCGCTGCGTCCTCGCCCATCCCGAAGCCCCAAGAGGCGGAGTGTTCATGGTCGGCAGCCAAATGATCGACGGCCCCCTACTCACCCACGCACGCACCATCGTCGAAAGGACCCTTTCATGGACTTCGAACTAACCACCGACCAGCAGGAACTACGTGCCGGGGCCCGCGAACTGGCACGCAGCTTCTCTGACGAATACTGGGCCGAGCGCGATGAAAAGGGTGAATTCCCCTGGGACTTCTACAATGCCTTCGCCGAAGCTGGCTGGCTTGGCATCGCCATCCCTGAAGAGTACGGCGGTGGCGGCCTGGGCATCCTCGAAGCGGCCCTGCTGCTTGAGGAGATCGCTGCCTCCGGCGCCGGCATGAATGGCTGCAGCACAATGCATCTGACCATCTTCGGGCTCAACACCATCGTCAAGCACGGCAGCGAACAGCTCCGGAAAGAGATCCTTCCCGCAGCAGCGGACGGCTCCTTGCACGTGTGCTTTGGAGTCACCGAACCAGATGCCGGCACGGACACCACCCGCATCTCCACTTTCGCCAAGCGGGTCGGCGGCGGCTACGTCCTCAACGGGCGCAAGGTCTGGATCACAAAGGCCGGCGATTCTCAGAAGATGATCCTCATCGCGCGCACCAGTCGGCGTGAGGACGTGCCGCGCCCCACGGACGGAATGTCGCTCTTCCTTATCGACATCGATCCCGAACGCATCCATCTCAAGGCCATTCCCAAAATGGGGCGCAACGCCGTGTCCTCCTATGAGGTGCTCATCGACGACTACTTCGTCCCCGAGAGCGCACGCATCGGAGAAGAGGGCGAGGGTTTCAAGTACCTGCTCGACGGACTCAATCCCGAACGCATCCTGCTCGCGTCCGAGGCCCTCGGCCTCGGACGTGCCTCCATCGACCGGGCTGTCCGCTACGCGAAGGAGCGCGTCGTCTTCGACCGGCCCATCGGGCAGAACCAGGGCGTCGCATTCCCTCTGGCCGAAGCTGTCATGCGTCTCGATGCAGCCGAGCTGATGGCCCGCAAAGCAGCATGGCGTTACGACCAGGCCCTGCCGTGCGGTAGGGAAGCGAACATGGCCAAGTGGCTGTGCGCAGAGGCCGGTTTCACGGCCGCCGACCAGGCCATCCAAACACACGGAGGCATGGGCTACGCCCGTGAGTACCACGTCGAGCGGTACTTCCGCGAAGCTCGAATCCTCCGGATCGCGCCGGTCAGCCAGGAAATGGTGCTGAACTACGTTTCGAATCATGTACTGGGCCTCCCGAAGTCCTACTGATCACCAAGGACGGAAACCACAAATGCATACTGCACCACCGCCTGAGGGGAGTCTCAAGGGCCTTCGTGTACTTGATCTCTCCCCGGGTTCTCGCCGGCCCTCTGTGCACCCAAATGCTCGCCGACCACGGTGCCGAGGGTTTTGAAGCTGGAACCGCCCGCGGAGGCGAGACCAGATCCTGGGGACCACCTTTCGTGAGCGACATCATGAGCGCCTACTTCAGCGGCGTCAACCGCAACAAGTACTCACCTCTTTGGGGTACAGCCCGCAACGAATCGATGAACTCCTGGACGCTGACATCATCCACGCTGCCCCGCTGGACCGTGTCTTGCAGCCGACCTCCGCGCCCCTTCAATGACTTTGCGGCCAAAGGGCTCTCAATCAACCAATCTATCAACACACGGTTCCTGAGGCATTGGCCTCCGGACGGAAGGAGTAAGTGCGCATGAATATCGCAGTACTACTCAAACAAGTGCCTGACACCTGGGGGGAACGCAGGATCGACTTGTCGACAGGCCTGGTCGACAGAGGTGCCAGCGACGCCGTCATCGACGAGATCTGCAACCGCGCCCTGGAGGTGGCACTGTCCTACAAGGACAGCGCGGATGCGACGGTGGTTGTATTGACCATGGGTCCCGCCCCTGTCCAGGAGATGCTGCGCAAAGCGCTGGCCATGGGCGCAGATTCGGCCATGCACGTATCCGACGATGCCCTTGCGGGCGCGGATACGCTCCAAACAGCCGAAGTCCTGGCCGCCGCGCTGCACAGCACCGGTTTCGATCTCGTGATCGCAGGCAACGAGTCCACGGACGGCTGCGGCGGGGTGATTCCCGCGCTCATCGCAGAACGTTTGGGTGTCCCACATGCCTCGTTCCTCGAGTCTGTCACCATCGGGGTAGACGGTGTGCGCGGTGAGCGCGCCGTCGAGGGAGGATCGGTCCAGCTCTTCGCTCCCTTACCCGCGATGGTCTCCGTGACCGAACGGCTGCCGGAAGCACGGTTCCCCAGCTTCAAGGGGTTCATGCAAGCGAAGAAAAAGCCCCTGAAGGTGCTCACCCTCGCCGATCTCGATGCCGAGATCCCGGTCTCCAGCTCCATGGTCGTTGCCGCCGCCGAGCGGCCTGCCCGGGACGTCGGCACCAAGATCGTGGACGAGGGCAACGCTGCCCGGCAAATCGTCGAATTCCTCGTGGCCAACGGCCTCGCCTGATTAGGAGACATGAAATGAACAACATTCTTGTACTCGTCGAAACCGCCTTGGACGGCCAACCCGCGGCATCCACGGCAGGGCTCATCGCCGCCGCGTCCCGGTTGGGCAGCGCCGTTGCAGTACTGGTTGCCGACCCGGGCACGGGAGCACGGCACGCTGCCACCTTGGGGGAATGGGGCGCCGAGCAAGTCTATATATGCGAGACCGACCAGTCCGCCCACCTCATGGTTACCCCCCAGGTACACGCACTCGAGGCAGCCGTCATCGACAAGGCACCGTCCGCGGTACTGACCGTAAACTCGTCCACCGGACGCGAAGCCGCAGCCCGCCTCGCCCTGCGCCTGGGCGGCGGCCTGCTGACCGACGTAGTCGGCGTACGCGCCGATGAGGACCAGATCCTGGCCACTCACTCAGTATTCGGCGGGTCCTACGACATCGAGGCCGCTGTCCAATACGGACTTCCGGTCATCACCGTGCGGCCCGGCTCAATCGGTGACCGCGCGGAGCCAGCCAATTACGAGATGACCACTGTCGCCCTCGAGATCGACCCGGAGGGATCCGCCATCGTCACGGCCACCCACGAGACTACCGAGAATTCCTTGCGCCCCGCGCTACGCGGGGCGAAGAAGGTCGTCTCCGGGGGCCGAGGCATGGGCTCCAAAGACGGATTCCAGCTCGTCGAACGGCTGGCCGACACGCTAGGCGCCGCCATCGGCGCGTCCCGGGCCGCCGTTGACGCAGGCTACGTGCCCCAGACCCAACAGGTCGGGCAGACCGGAACCACCGTCGGCCCGGACCTCTACCTCGCCCTGGGAATCTCCGGCGCAATACAGCACCGGGCAGGGATGCAGACGGCCAAAACCATCATCGCCATCAATAAAGATAAGGACGCACCCATTTTCGAGATCGCCGATCTCGGGATCGTCGGAGACGTCTCAACCATCGTTCCGAAGCTCATCCAAGAGCTCGAGAGCCAAGCCGGCTAAGCCGCGCCCATATCTGAGGAGAACGCACATGTCGACAACCGGCGATTCGTCGACCACGGCTGCGCCCAACACCGCCCGGGACGCCAGCACCCCGGCCAGCGGCCCAGGGACAGCCCCACGAGCAGAACCAAATGCACGCTCAGAAGGACCACTCAGACCACCCCCTAAGCCCCACAGCAACAGCGGAACTGCTAACGCCACCTTGGGCACAGGCATGGCTAAGCCAGCCTTGGGCCTCGGCGCGGCCAATCCGACCTTGGGCACCGGCACGGCTACGCCAACCTTGGGCCTCGGCGCGGCCAAACCGACCCTGGGCTCGAACATGGCCAAGCCAACCTTGGGCCCCGGCGCAGCCAAACCGACCCTGGGCTCCAACATGGCCAAGCCAACCTTGGGCCCCGGCCCAGCCAAACCGACCCTGGGCCCCGGCGCGATCAAGCCGCTCATGAAAGCCTCGGCCGGATCCGCACCGTCCGCCACCGATGCGCCCTTATCGGTAGCGAGGGTCCGAGAAACGGGGATCCGCCAGTGGGTGCGGTCGGCGATCGCGGCTATCACCGCTGTCGTAGTGCTGGCCCTGGTGGTGCTGGGCGCCCAATGGTTGCGTGCCTTGCCTTCCGTTCAGGCCTGGCTGGTGGAATATTCCGGCCACTCGGAACTGCCGGACAACACACCCACAGGAGTGCCCGCGTGGTTGGGGTGGCAGCACTTCCTCAACGCATTCTTTATCGTCCTGATCATCAGGTCGGGGTGGATGGTGCGCACTGCCAACCGGCCCGAGGCGTACTGGATACGCACCAACACCGGGATGATCAGGACGAAAAACACGCCTAAGAGAATGAGCCTTGACCTCTGGCTTCACTTGTCGCTGGACGCATTGTGGGTGCTCAACGGCATCGTGTTTTACATAATTTTGTTCGCCACCGGCCAGTGGATGCGGATCGTGCCGACCAGCTGGGACGTCATCCCCAACGCCGTCTCGTCCGCCTTGCAGTACGCCTCACTGAATTGGCCGCCGGAAAACGGATGGATCAACTACAACGCTCTCCAGGTACTGGCCTACTTCGCCGTTGTATTCGTAGCCGCGCCACTGGCGGTCATCTCGGGCCTGCGGATGTCCGCCGCATGGCCCAAAAACGCCGAGCAGCTCAACAAGGCTTATCCGGTGGAGGCCGCCCGGGCACTTCACGTGCGGGTGATGCTTTTCTTCGTGGCATTCGTGATCGTGCACGTGGTGCTGGTCTTGACCACCGGGGCATTGCTCAACCTCAACCACATGTACGCAGCCCAGGACGCCCAGTCATGGACTGGATTTTGGATCTTCGTGGTCTCTGTGGCCGTCATGGTCGCTGCATGGTTCCTCGCCCGACCCGCTTTCCTGTCCCCGATCGCCTCTCTCGTGGGCAAAGTCAGCCGCTAGCCCACAAAACTCCTGCTCACCCGCGGCATGCAACACGCCTTCTGCAAGATTCCCAGGCATCCGTAACCCGCCACGACTACCCCCACCGGACGAAAATCTCACGCGTCCACAATGCGATCTTGGCGGGCGAGCGGCGCGCCTTGTCGCCGCGGCGCGTGTAAGCGGCAACTTTAAACTGACCGGAGACGGCAAAACTGATTGACCGTTCGCGGCAGTGATTATGACCAGCGGCGGCAAGCATTTTTGGACAGTAGCCGGCCACCCGTGGGTGGCTGGGCGTGCTGGGATTCCTCTTGTCCATCCCTCGTGTCGTTACGGGGAGAGCCCCTTCCTTCCACGGTGAAATGGCGATGCCAATCGTCTGTATTTCACCCGTTGCGGGAAGGAGGGGGCTCGTTGTGAAGTCTCCAGGAGAGTTCATGGAAATTTTAGCTGCTTACGATCTGACCCGGTCATACCGGGATGCCGCGAAAATATGCGGGGTCTCGCACAATACGGTGCGTTCTTATGTGAAAGCCCGCCAGGATGGCGTGCAGGCGCCGGTTGCCCGGCGACGCGGCCGGATGACCGATCCGTTCCTGCCTCAAATGATCTCTTGGGTTGAGCAGTCGCGGGGGAAGATCCGCGGCGATGTCGTGCATGAGAAGCTGCAGGCTTTGGGGTTCACCGGGTGTGAGCGAACGACACGGACGACGCTGGCTGAACTGAAGGCGAAATACCGGGCCCGGAGCGTACGGGTGCACCGGCCGTGGACGCCGGAGCCGGGTCTCTGGCTCGAGTATGACTACGGCGACGGGCCTGTCGTTGATGGTGTGAAGACGGTGCTGTTCGTGGCCTGGCTTGCCTTCTCCCGGTTCCGGGTCGTGATCGCGTTGCAGGATAAGACCATGCCGACCGTGTTCGCGGCCCTGGACAGGACATTTCGCCTCATTGGTGGGGTTCCGACCTACATTTTGACGGATAACGAGAAGACTGTCACGGTCGAGCACGTCGCGGGGATCCCGGTCCGCAATCACCAGATCGTGGCGTTCGCCAGGCATTACTCGACCTCGCTGCAGACATGCATTCCGGCGGACCCGGCCTCCAAGGGCGGGGTGGAGAACGCGGTCAAGATCGCCAAAGCCGACCTCGTCCCCAAAGACACCAACCTGCTGCCCGAATACCGGTCGTTCGCCGAGCTGGAGGCTGCGTGTGAGGCGTTCATGGACGAGGTGAACTCGCGGGTGCACCGCGCCACGCTGGAGATCCCCAAGGACATGCTGCAGGTGATCGAACGTCCGCGGTTGCATCCGGTCCCGGCAACCCCGGTCACGTCGAGTTTCGGGCAGACCCGCCAGGTCCCGCCGAACACGCCAATGATCACCTTCGCCCAGTCCCGGTATTCCGTCCCTCACACCCTGATGGGGCAGACGGTGTGGGTGCGCGGCACCGACACCGAGGTGATCATCGTTCACGTCGATGCCACCGGACCGGTCGAGGTCGCACGCCACAAATTCACCCGGCCCGGGACCCCGGCGATTATCGACGACCATTTCCCACCCGCCCCCACCGGCGCCCTTGAGCGGGTGATCCGCCCGACGAACACTGCCGAGGAAGAATTCCTCGCACTCGGCGCCGGGGCAGCGCTCTGGCTCAAGGAAGCCGCCGCCGCGGGAACCGGCAAGATCAGGCACAAAATGGAACGCGCCGTCACCCTCGCCAAGGTCTTGGGAGCCGACGAGGTCGACAAAGGCCTCGGCGCAGCAGCGGTGCATCAGCGCTTCACCCACGAGGACCTGCTCTCCATCGTCAACACCGGCGGCGGGACAAAGCCCACCATCAGCACCACCCACACCGTCACAGACCAGGGCCGGTGGTTGAGCCAGGGCACCAGCTCATGGGCCAGCTTCGGCACCACACCCACCTCTGCCAGCAGTGACGAAGACCTTGAAGGAGCCATCTGATGAGCGCCGTCACCATGACCCCGGCCCTGACCGATCCCGCAGTGGAGCACGTCATCGGGCTCATGCGCACGACCCGGATGCCGCACGCCCGTGCCGTCGTCGCCGACGTCCTGGCCACCGCGAAAGCCCAACGCTGGGATCCCACCGAAGTCGTTCGTGTCCTGCTCGAAGCCGAAGCCACCGGCCGGAACCGGTCAATGCTGGCCACCCGCCGCAAACGCGCCGGCTTCCCGACCGGGAAGACCTTCGACGTCTGGGACGAAGCCCTCTCCACCCTCCCGGCGTCAACCACGTCGTTCCTGCGGACCCTGGAATGGGTACGGCGGCGCGAAAACCTGATCGCCTGCGGGCCCTCCGGCACCGGCAAATCCCTCCTCCTCGAAGCCCTCGGCCAGCAAGCCATCGACCAAGGCATGTCCGTGTCCTGGCTCAGCATGGAAGACCTCGGCGCCCTCGTCCGCCGGCACCGCATCGATGACAGCGTCAACAAAGCCATCACCCGCGCCACCAACGTGGATTTGATTTGTATCGATGACATAGGCCTGCTGCCGGTTTCCGCCGACGCCGCCGAGGGCTTCTACCGCGTCGTCGAGGCCTCTTACGAGAAGCGGTCCCTGGCGATCAGCTCGAACATCCACCCCTCCGGGTTCGACGAGCTCATGCCCAAAACCATCGCCACAGCGACCGTGGACCGGCTCCTCCACCACGCCCACCTCTGCCAAACCAGCGGCGAATCCGTCCGGCTCATGCAAGCCCAAAACGGGAAAGGAACCCGCCCCATGAACTAACCCCAAACCAACGTCAGGTGCCCGAAACCCGGCACGCCCGGGGCGCCTGACCCTGTCCAAAAATACTTGCCGCCACCGGTCAATCACCTGCCGCCAACGGGCAAACCAACCTGCCGCCACCAGTCATTCCTAAGCTGCCGTTGACAGGCGCGGTCAGCGAGGTCGACCGCTGCCGACTCGGTTCCCGGCTTGGGCCAGGGGTGCTCGATGATGAGCGTCCCCCGAGAACAAGATCAGGAACCGGCCTGGACACCGCACCAATTGGATGACTGGAATCCAAACGCGGACGAGCGCTGAAGGCCGAGATACAAAACTCAAGAAATCTGAAGCGGAAGGCGATATCCTATGGAATTCCAAAGTGTCAGTCCTCAAGACATGTACCGCACGGACCAATGGCAGTCACTTGTTGGCGAAATCGTCGAAATCTGGCGTGGTGGAGTTGTGTATCGCAAGGGGCTAGTCGATGACGCAATGGCCGACGCCTCCGGGCTTTGGATGGCGTCGGAGGGCGTATTCGAGCGGGAATTCATAGCTGCCTCTTGCGGATTTGAGGTCTGGACCAGTCTCTACCCACGCTCACTACGGGCCAACGCTTGAACCGATCGAGCCGATCAGAAGGTACAGGTGCTCTCCGTCCAGCCACTCGTGATCCAGAAGGCCGCGGGAATCACACCGAGCGGTTGCCCTGATACAGACGTCGCGCTGGGAAGCTAACTGTTGCCGTTGTACCGGACCCCCTGGCATCCGCCTAGATCCGGTTGAGTGAGGAATTGTTCCGGATCAGTCGGTTCAGTCCCATGGTGGCCGCCTGGACGGCCGGCCCCACACGTTCCAGCTGTACGACGCCGAGCGGCCCGGACACGCTGATGGCAGCGATCGGCTCACCGTTCTCCCGAAGGATGGGGCTTGCGGCACAGCACACCCCGGCGGCCGATTCCTCTTGCTCATAGGCCACACCATGGGTCCGCACGGATCCAAGCTCAGCCCGGAGGTCCCGGGCCGAGGTGAAGGTCCGGGGGCCCACCTTCTCCAGCTCTCCATCGAGAATCGCGTCGGCGATGGCGGCATCGGTGAAGGCCAGCAGGGCTTTACCGACTCCAGTGGCGTGCGCGGGCATGCGCCCGCCGACCCTGGAGGGCAGCGGAACCGTGTCTCGCCCGCGGAGGATCTCGATGTAAACAACCTCACGGCCTTCACGCACCGCCAGGTGCACGGCGTGGCCGGTGGCCTGGCGCAGGTCCGCCATCGTCGCCAGCGCGAGCCGGCGGAGGTCCTTGGGACGGCGGGTAACAGATCCGAGCTCGAAGATCCGCAGGCCAAGTCGCACAGACGTCCCGCGGCGTTCCAGGAACTCGTAGTCGATGAGCTCCCGAACGATGCGCGAGACGGTTGCCTTCGCCATTCCAGTCCGCCGGGAAATTTCGGAAATGCCCAGATCCTCGTCGCCAGGCCCGAAGGCGCCCAAGACCAGGGAGACGCGGCCGATCATCGAATCAGGGATGTTTCGTTCAGTGGGACACATGCTTGGAGTATGAGTCACGGGCAGGCAGCATTCCAAGTGTTCGTTCCATTCATTGGCCATCCCGAGGCCGCAACACCACCGACCGGAGATACGGCATGAAAATCAGCTCACGCGACAACGATGCCGCGCAGGCCCTGCTGGACGCCTACCGCACCCACAACACCGTCGCGCCACTGACAGATGCCGATCCTGGCCTCAGCGTCGAAGGCGCGTACCGTATCCAGCTGGAGCAGGTCCAGGCGTGGAAGACTGACGGACGCACGGTCAAAGGCCACAAAGTGGGGCTCACCTCCCGCGCCATGCAGGTCCAGCTGGGCGTGGACCAGCCGGACTTCGGGCACCTGATGGACGACATGTTCTTCGCCGACACGGATCCAATCAAGGCCGGCCGGTTCATCAGCCCCAAGGTGGAACCGGAATTCGCATTCGTCCTGGGCAAATCGTTGACCGGCCCCGGTGTCACCGCCGCCGAAGCGCTCAGCGCCATCGACTACGTCGTGGGAGCACTGGAGATCATCGATTCCCGGATTACCAACTGGAAGATCAAGCTGGCGGACACGATCGCCGACAACGCCTCCTCGGGCGGCGTGGTGCTCGGTTCAAAGCCGGTGAAGCCGGCGGATCTGGACCTGCGGACCACCGGGGTGAACCTGTCCCGGAATGGCGAGCTCGTCGCCAGCGGCGCGGGCGGTGCGGTACTCGAATCCCCTCTGAACGCGCTCGTCTGGCTCGCCAACACCCTGGGCCCCCTCGGTGTCACCCTCAAGGCAGGTTCCGTCATCCTTCCCGGTTCCATGACGGCCGCCGTGGCCGCAGGACCGGGCGACACCATCTCGGCCAGCTTCGCCGGGGGACTGGGCACAGTCACCGCGAACTTCGCCAACTAATACCACCTATCCAAAGGCACAGGAGTAACTCCATGGACTTCCGTCCACGTCCCATCGCGGCCATCGTCGGCCCGGGAAACATCGGCACCGACTTGCTCATCAAACTCCAACGCAGCGGTGCGCTTGACGTTCGCTACGTCGTCGGCGTCGACCCTGCTTCCGACGGCCTGCGCAGGGCACGCGACCTCGGGGTCGAAGCAAGCGCCGGAGGAGTCGACTGGCTCCTCGAGCAGGAAGTCCTGCCCGACGTCGTCTTCGAAGCCACAAGCGCCAGGGCCCACGAGGCGAACGCCCCGCGATACCGCGACGCCGGCATAGCGGCCGTCGACCTAACCCCGGCTGCTGTCGGTCCGTTCGTCTGCCCGGCAGTAAACCTGGATGATTACCTGGCAGCCGAAGGCGGCACTGCACCGAACATCAACATGATTACCTGTGGCGGGCAGGCCACCATTCCCATCGTTGCCTCGATTTCAGGAGTCACCCCGGTGGCTTACGCCGAAATCGTCGCCTCCATCTCCTCCCGCTCCGCCGGACCCGGAACCCGGGCGAACATCGACGAATTCACCGAGACCACCTCGCATGCCATCCAGTCCGTCGGCGGCGCAACGCGGGGCAAGGCGATCATTATTCTCAACCCCGTTGAACCCCCTATGGTCATGCGGGACACCGTCTTCGCCGCCATCGGACCCGACGCTGACCGCCACGCCATCACCGAATCCATCCATCGGATGGTGGCCGAGGTCCAGCAGTACGTCCCCGGCTACCGGCTCAAGTCCGAGCCCCAGTTCGAAGACCCGCGCCCGGATTGGGACGGCAGCGGACGCGTCGCCGTATTCCTTGAAGTTACCGGTAACGGCGACTATCTGCCCGAGTGGGCAGGCAACCTCGACATCATGACGGCCGCTGCAGCGCGTGCCGGCGAACAACTTGCCCTGGCCTGGACTCTTGCAAAACCGGCCGCCACGAACCAGAAAGAGCAGGTAGTCGCGAAGTGACCTCTAACGAACTCGCCGGGATCGGCAAACCGCCCGTCCGCATCATTGACACCACCCTCCGCGATGGCAGCCACGCCGTCAGCCACAGCTTCACCTTCCAGCAGGTCACGGACATCTCCAGAGCCTTGGATGACGCCGGCGTGCCGATCATCGAGGTCACCCACGGCGACGGTCTGGCCGGGTCCTCCTTCAACTACGGCTTCTCCACCGTCCGGGACATCGATCTGGTGGCCGCTGCCGCCGAAGCCGTCACCGACGCGAAAATCGCCGTCCTGCTGCTCCCCGGGCTGGGTACTGTGAAGGACCTCCGCGAGGCCCACGCCGCGGGGGCGCGCATGGCACGCGTCGCCACCCATTCAACGGAGGCCGACGTCAGCATCCAGCATTTCCGCGCGGCACGGGATCTCGGCATGGAAACCGCCGGGTTCCTTATGCTCTCGCACCGCAGCGAACCGGCCCAATTGGCCAAACAGGCACGCATCATGGCCGACGCGGGCTGCGAGTGCGTCTACGTAGTGGACTCCGCGGGGGCGTTGCTTCCCGACGGCGTCCGGACCCGCGTTGAGTCCTTGGTCCAGGAACTCGGCGACGACGCCATGGTGGGTTTCCACGGGCACCAGAACCTCTCCATGGGCGTAGCGAATTCCCTGGAAGCCTACCGCGCCGGGGCCCGCAGCATTGACGGAACACTCCGGGCGCTCGGGGCAGGCGCGGGAAACACTCCCACGGAAGTGCTCGTGACCGTCTTCGACGCCATGGGCATCCCCACCGGCGTCAACGTCGAGGCAGCCCTCGCCGCCGCCGAAGAAGTGCTTGCGCCCATCGTGAAGCGCATGCCGATGATGGACCGTTCCTCGATCGTGCAGGGGCGCTACGGCGTCTACAACTCGTTCCTCCTGCACGCGGAACGGGCCGCAGAGCGCTACGGCGTTCCGGCCTACCAGATCCTGCGCCGGGTCGGCGAAGCCGACTACGTCGGCGGCCAGGAAGACATGATCATCGACGTCGCCATCGAACTGGCGGGTCAGCAGCGCCGGGCAGTCGAACAGAACGAAAGAGTGCCCGCATGAGCAACGAACCCACCACTACACCGTCCTCCCAAGGTAGCGCCTGGACCGAAGACCGCGTCGCGGACTTGTTGTACAAGCGCGAACTGGACCTGACGGACGGCGGGAAGATCGCCGACGAATACCCGGAACTTGATCTCGACTCCGCCTATCGGGTGCAGCGGAAGCTGGTCGACCTGAAGGTCGCCGGCGGAGAGGGCGTGATCGGCGTCAAGGACCAGGACGACAGGTTGGCCGACGAGGTGGAGATTTTCGCTGGACACCCCGACGACATTCTGTCCGGGGCAGGAGGTGACGGCTGGAGAATTCGGCGTCCGGTCATTCACCTCGCTGCCAACACCATGCCCGGCAAGAACCTCAGCGTTCTCCTTTAAGGCGAACATGACATACGAACAGATCCTCGTCGACGTTCGCGACTCGATCGCGACGATCACTCTGAACCGTCCAGAACAGCGCAACGGTTACACCTGGACAATGGCCGACGAGCTTGGCACGGCGTTCCGAGCCGCGAACGTCGATCCCGAGGTTCGCGTCGTCGTCCTTGCCGCGTCCGGCAAGGACTTCTGTGTTGGGGCGGAACTTCACCGTGGGAAGCGCTTCGGGCCCGGCCCGGACGACGACCCGAGCATGTGGGTGGAACCGGCGTCGCGTGTCACTCGGGCGATCTTCGAGATGGACAAGCCTGTGATCGCTGCGGTGCGGGGCGCGGCAGTCGGCGTCGGCTCAACGTTGCTTCTGCCCGCCGACGTGCGGCTGGCGAGCACGGATACTCGGTTCGGCTTTATGTTCGCCCGCCGCGGTATCTATCCCGAGGGCGGGTCTACGTGGTTCCTCCCGCGTATCGTCGGTCTTGGCCGCGCGCAGGAGTGGATGATCACCGGCCGGCTTATCCCGGCCGCGGAAGCGCTGGAGGCGGGACTCGTCAGTGCCGTTCACGAGCCGGACGAGGTACTCGACAAGGCGCATGAACTGGCGCACGAGTTTGTCCGAAACTGCGCGCCAGTGTCGGTGGCCGTGATCCGCCAGGCGCTACTGCGTATGAGCGCCAACGACTCGCCGTACCCGTCCTTCGAACTGGATTCAAAGTTGATCGCGAGCTGCGCCGACAATCCAGACGGTGTGGAGGGCATCGCTTCGTTCTTGGAGCGACGCGCGCCGAAATTTCCGCGGACCGTAGAAAAGGACCTGCCCGACTTCCTGCCATGGAGGCAATGACCGCCGAACCCCCCCCTTATGCGGACTGCTCAATCAGAGAGTGAGCGGAGC
This sequence comes from Arthrobacter sp. efr-133-TYG-118, assembly GCF_030209755.1. Classification (GTDB taxonomy): domain Bacteria; phylum Actinomycetota; class Actinomycetes; order Actinomycetales; family Micrococcaceae; genus Arthrobacter. The sequence continues at coordinate 138,707 of NZ_JARVRH010000006.1, forward strand.
GCAGCACCAACTGACCTCGATCTCCTCAGCCAGGATGTCTCACTGGCCCTGCCCCCGTTTCGTGGATACGGGTTATGCGGCTTTTTGAGAGTCCGCGATCTGGCGTGAGTATTGCAGTTCGAAGTCCACGGGGCTGACCTGACCGATCGAGGCGTGCCGGCGACGCCGGTTGTAACCGGTCCTCGATCCACCCGCGGACCTCGATTCGGGCCCTCTTCCTGGCTGGCCAAACCCGCCGGTAGTAGAACTCGGCCTTCAACGTTGCGAAGAACAATTTGGCCAAGGGGTCGTCTCAGCATTATCCGGTGTATCCCATGGAACGGGTCAACCCGTTGGCTGAGGCGAACGCGGTGATCTGGGCCGAGGCGTATTAGGTTGCCCCCGGCCTGAGTTAAGCCGAATTCGGCTTAGCTCAGACTATGCCGAGGAAAACGCTAAGCCGAGAAGTGCCGACGCTGGCCGTCGGTCCCACCGATCGCAGGTTTATTCCCCGGCTTAGCGCTCAGGACCAGTTCTGGCGTTACCTTCGTCGTATACATACGCCCAGTGAAGGGAAAATGCTATGGACACGATGGTCAGTGAGATTGGCGAGCGAGTTGTTGCCGCCGCATTGGAAGCGGCTGGCTACGCGGAGTCGACGATCGGTCAATACCGGAAGCCGCTTCGGTGGCTGGGGATGCTGGCACGGAATCAAGGTGGCGTTTATACGCTGGCTTTGGGTGCTGAGTTCGCGTCGATGACGACGAGTCCGCTGACTGGGAACTTCAGTGCGCAGCGTTTTGACTATGGCCGCTTGGTGGTGGCAGAGCGACGGAACGCCCGTTGTCGGCGTTAAACAAAGGGAGTTGCAGTCGATGCGGGAACTCCCGTTCGACTCGGATTTGTCCGGGGTCTGGCACTGGACGGGCACACGGGCGACTCGGCATACTCTGGAAATCAACACCTCGCCCGTATGCGTAATTACCACCAGCCAGCTACCGCGCTTCACCTACCCGGGCGTCGCTCCGCCCGCGGGCGGCCCGGGGAGCATGCGTCATGAGGGCGTGGATAAGCAGTGCGATGAACACCACCGCGCAGAGGACTGCTCCGAGCGCGAACGTCGCACTGATTCCGGCGCCGCTCGGGTGAAGATCCGGCGCCATGTTCGCCGCGAGTACTGCGCCCGCCACCGCGGTGCCGAAGGAGCTTCCTACGGTGCGCAGGACTTGGTTGAAGCTCACCGAACTACCCAACTCTTCGGTGGCTACACTGCGGGCAATCAACGCCGGCATGGCCGCATAGCTGGCACCCATTCCCAGACCGAACACCAACATACCGATCAGGATCTCCCAGAGTCCGGCGTGGGCAAAATAGAGCAACATTCCAGCTGCCGTCATCATGCCGGCACCGATCGGCAACAGTGCCGTCAGGCTGACCCGGCGCGACAGACGGCGCACTAGACGATTGGCCACGAAGCTTCCCACCGACAACGGGAACATGACGAATCCGGCCCAGAACAGAGGCAGGGCAATGCCGTAGCCGGTAGAAGCAGGAGCCTGGGCAACGAGGCTGGAAATTGAAAGGCCGATGTACATCGCGGCGCCCAACCCGACCGCCGTGCCGTTGGCGAGCAGCACTTCCCCGTTGCGGAGCACCCGAAGGTTGATCAAGGGATGCCTGGCCCGCAGCTCGGCCCCGACCCAGGACGCCAGGACGACTGCCGCGAAAATCAGGGTGTCGATCGTCCACGGCGAGCTCCACCCCCAGTTCGGCCCTTCACTGACGCTCAACAGCAGGGCGCCGAGGCCGAGACCGAGCAGACCTGCGCCCGTGTAGTCGAAGGGCACCCGAGGGGCATGCTCGTCAGGGCCTGCAGGCACGGCGCGGTAGACGACCACGATGGCCGTGACCACGAACAGTGCGGCAAACCAGAACGCGAACCGGAAATCGAAGAGTCCCGCAATGATTCCGGTCAAGGGGTAGCCGATCCCGATCCCTGTCGACACGGTCACCGACAGGCTGGAGATCGAGAACTGCACCTTGTCGGCGGCGACGTAGCGGCGGGCGAGGGCGATCGTCACCGGGACGATCCCGTAGCTCAGGCCCTGAAACGCCCGTCCGATCAGGAACACCGTGAAGTTTGGCGCCACCGCGGCGATGATGGACCCGACGAGTATGATCGATAATGACCACAGAAGGAGCCGCTTCTTATGTGGTCCGTCACTGAGCCGGCCCATGGCGGGGGTCGCAATGGCGCCGACCAGAAGGTTGATGGTGAGCATCCACTGCGCCGTGCTGACCGACACCTCCATCTCGCGGGAAATGGTCGGCACCAACAGCATGCCCAGCGAGCTGACGATCGCCGTGGAGAGCGCCGCGTAAACCAGGGCCGGCATCAAGCGCGAGCGTTCCGCGCGTTCAGTCAACGGATCCCTCCGATCCGAGCTTCCGGAGAACGGGGATGGCATTTTCAAGCGTCTTCCGCTCCTCCGGTGTCAGCCGCTCCGTGATTGCCCGGTCAAGCCAGCCATGACCGGCCGCGGACTCCTGGGCCAGCTTCTGCCGCCCCGCGTCGGTGACCTCAATCCATACCCGGCGACGATCTTCCGGGTCAGGGACGCGCGACACGAACCCCAAACGTTCCAGCTCACGCGCGGCGAGCGAAATGGCCTGGGGGCTCACATGGACGACCGCAGCCAATTCCGTCGTCGGAGTACGCCCGTGTTCTGCCACATGGCGGAGCACGCCCAACTTGCCCGAGGAAAGCGTTCGTTCGGCATTCAGCCGCCTCAACAGCGGAAGCAGCGTCTCGAAGAAGGAGCGGGTCATTACCTGGTCCGTCGCTTTTGCATCGGTCATCCCCCAACTATACAAGCAACTTGATCAAGTTACTTGTATAGTTGGGAATCCGGGTCGAAACTACGAGAACGAGGACCGCGTCGTCCGCCATTTAGAGCCCGGACCGTGAAATGGGCAGCCCTAAAGCGATGGTGCGAGCAGTTCCCGGATCGCGACGTCGCCCTACAAGCAAAACGCGACTTAGAAGATCACCGCGGTGCGTGGACCGCCCGTGGGGCTGCCGCTTTCTGGAGGACCAGACCGCAGGGCTCACATCATGCCTCATCCCTGTCGAGCATTCATGAATTACCGGAAGCGTTCCTCGCTCTCTGTCGTTCTGATGCTCCATGGTCGCTGGACGGGTCCTCCGCGCAACCAGGGCGCGGAGCGCCGCACCATCCAAACCGTCGTTCGTCGCTCCTTCGTCGCTCCTTTCCTCGCGAACTGGGAAGCTTGCAGAGTTTGTTCTCGATGAACGGCCGGATTCTGGGGATGACCACGTGTTTTTAGTGCGGTGGCGCCTCCTACCGAGCTGGCAGATCATGCGCCCATTTACGAAGTGACCAGGAGGGTCTTCAAAGCAGCCGGGGTGGATCACCCGAGAGTTGGGACCAGGTTGTTATGGCACAATGCTGCGTCCAGACTCCTGCGTGCAGGAACACCCCTGCCGACGATATCGGCGGTGCTTGGCCACTCGAGCCCGGATTCCACCAACGTGTATCTGAGCACCGATACCGAGCACCTGCGCGCATGCGTCCTCCTGTGGTGGGGCCGGCCCTTCTTCGGCTGCAGTTCAAGGATGTGCTCGAGCGTGGCGTTGCGATTCCTGCACTGACCCTGCCCAGCATGAGCGTGACGGCCCAGCGCGTGTCACATCACGACGAGAACGACCTCTCTGACCGTTTCACTGGATCTCGGGTTCATGCTGTCTCCAGATCTGGTTTCCTGCCGACAGGCCAACGGCACGCAACGCGCTCTTGCGCTGGTGGTGGGTCGGGAGCGATTCCATCAGATCGATCGTGTCTCCGCTGGTCAACCCCACGACCCTCCCCGAAGCGGGAAGTCCTCGCGCTTGTTCCTGGGGTTCGGTTCCGTGGGGCGGAAAGTCACCAGGGATAGCGGCCGCGACGAGCGGATGATCGGCAGTACCAAGTCCCCTAAATCTCGAATGGCAGGATGAACATGCTGGAGGTTCCACAACCGTCGCGTGAGATGACGCCTACTGGCTATGATTTTCGCGGATCGACCGTCTTCGTCTCGGGCGGCACGAGCGGAATCAACTTCGGCATTGCGGACGCGTATGCAAAAGCAGGCGCAAGGGTCGCGGTGATGAGCCGGAATGCCGAGCGTGTGGAAACGGCCGCAGCGAAGCTCAGGCGTCATGGCAATGAAGCGCTGGGCTTCGTGGGCGACGTTCGCGACATGGAAGCCGTGCGGCGCAGTCTGGCTGGAACGCACGAAGAGTTTGGCGAGATCGACGTGCTCGTCTCGGGGGCCGCCGGCAACTTCCTGGCGCCTGCACTCGACATTTCCTCCAATGGATTCCGAGCGGTTATCGATATCGATCTGGTTGGCACGTTCCACGTGCTCCGCGCCGGATTCGACTTCCTGCGACGGCCTGGCGCGTCTCTGATCAATATTTCGGCTCCCCAATCGACGTTCCCGTCGCCGATGCAGGTCCACGTCTGCGCCGCCAAGGCGGGCCTGGATCAGGTCATGCGCGTACTAGCGCTCGAATGGGGCCCGTACCACGTGCGCGTCAATTCGATCGTGCCTGGACCCATCGCCGACACTGGCGGCTTGGCCAAATTGGTTTCAGACACCGAACGTTCGCGCATAGAAGGACGGATTCCCCTTCGCCGTGTCGGGACGATCGATGACATCGCGGAAATGGCGCTGTTCCTGGGGTCAGAACGTGCCAGCTACATCACCGGGGCGCTGATACCCGTGGACGGTGGCATTTCACTGCTTGGTGGGCGTAACTATGCCGGCGAACCGGAACAAACGCCGCAGGAAATGCCCTAGGGCACCGGCGCGGCCCCACACTCTTCGAATTTCTTAGTAACGAGCATAAGGACTCTAAAGGTGTCAATCGATATGCACGATTCTGTTGCAAGTACAGCAATGGATTATGGTCTGCGGGAATGGGCCCGACGGGAGCCCGACCGGCTCGCCGTGAAAGAGGTCGACGGACTCGCGACGACATTTGGCGAGCTCGAACGACTGACTAATCGGTTCGCGCACGTCCTTCGCGACGCCGGTCTCAAGCGCGGCGACCATCTTGCCGCGGTTCTTGGCAATGGTGCGCACATGCTGGCAATCGCGTGGGCGGCCTACCGCACAGGCCTGTACTTCACGCCCGTTCCCGTCACGTTCTCTGCGAGCGAGATGGCCTATGTCGTCGCCAACTGCCAGGCAAAGATGGTGATCTCCGAGCCTGGATTCGCAGGAACAACTGGTGAACTGCCGCGAGCGGAAAGCCTGGTTCGCCGATTCTGTTCGCTGGGCGGGATTATCGATGGCTACGAGCCGATTGAAGCCGCACTCGCGCGCATGCCGGCCGGACCCATCAGCGACGAATCGCCCGGAGCGATCATGTTGTATTCCTCCGGAACGACGGGAGCTCCCAAAGGAATCTGGCGGCCGCTGCCTGCGATCGAGGAGGTTGAGCACGGCCCTCCAACGTTTGCCCGGGACCTAGTGGCCTTGTTCGATTTCCGCCCTGGTGATCGGTACCTGTCGGCCGGCCCCCTGTATCACGCCGGTCCTCTGAGGTGGTCGCTTTCAGTGATCGCCTCTGGCGGTTCTACTATTCTCATGACGAAGTTCGATGCCGACCGGGCGTTGACCCTGCTCGAGCAGGAAGAAATTACGCTCTCGCAATGGGTGCCGACGATGTTTCATCGCATGCTCGCACTGCCCGAAGATCGCAGAAGCGCATTTCGCGCTCCTCAACATCGCGCTGCTTATCACGGGGCAGCCCCGATCTCCCCTTCGCTCAAACGGGCGATGATCGACTGGTGGGGCCCCATAATCGAGGAATATTACGCCGGCTCTGAGAGCGTCGGCCTCTGCTCCATCACGACCGAAGAATGGCTGAAAAAACCCGGCTCGGTCGGTCGAGCGCGCAAGGGTGCGATCCACATCCTCGACGAGGACTCAAAAGAGTTGAGGCCCGGTGCTACGGGCAGGGTCTTCTTCAGAGGGACCGCACCGTTCGAGTACTTCGGTGAGCCAGAGAAGACCGCTTCTCGAACCAGTCAACAGGGATATCAGACTTTCGGCGATATCGGACACATCGATCAAGACGGCTACTTGTTCTTATCGGATCGCCTTGACGACGTGATCATCTCTGGCGGCGTCAACATCTACCCGCAGGAACTCGAGCAGGCGCTCGAGCATGCGCAAGGAGTCGGTGAAGTCGGAGTTGTCGGTATGAAGGATGACGAATTCGGAGAGCGACCCGTTGCTTTCGTCGTGCCGGATGGAAGTCACGCCGACATCGAACTGCTGCGTGCCGAGCTGATTGCGCACTGTCGAAGTCAGCTGGGGCGCATCAAACAACCCAAGGAGATCCGATTCATCGATGCGCTGCCCAGGTCGGAGGCCGGCAAACTGCTGCGCCGCGTGTTGCGCGACATGGATACCGCCCAGTACTGAACGCAATTTCAGGTCTAGCGCAACAGACGCCCGAAAGGCCAACTCACATCCAGATCGCCAACATTCTAGGAGGGTCAAGTGCCGAACATTACATTTCCCGTTGAAGCCACACACATCATGATGTTCGCTCGCGCCATCGGCGACGACAACCCGGTTTACCGTGACACGCAAGCGGCGAACGAGACTGAGGCAAAGGGAGTGATTGCTCCTCCCACCTTCGTTCAAGCCGTCGCGCAATTCGACCCTCAGCAGGTGCGACCGAGGCCCGGCGAAATGTGGTTCGGTTCCGGCAAGTCGCCGACGGGATCGACCGACAAGCCGGCCTCGGGAGGCAGCCTGCACGCCGAGCAGGAATACACCTACCACCGAGCACTGCGACCCGGAGACGTGTTAACCGTGGAGATGGAGAACGGAAAGGTCTGGGAAAAGCAAAGCAAACGCAGAGGAACCAGCAAGTTGATCTTTCGCGAACGCATCACGACCTATCGCGACGCGAGCGGCGAGCTGGTCATCACAGCCCGCAACGTCGGCGTTACGATCCTGCCTCTCGTCGATGCGGTGTTAGGAGAGGGCTAATTATGGCTTTGAAAGCCTCGCAACTGACGATTGGCCACACCCATCGTGAGCGCGTCTGCGAGAACCTATCGCGTACTCAGATTGTGCAGTACGCCGGAGCGGCTGGCGACTATCACCCGCTCCACACCGATGAGGTCTATGCGACACAAGTCGGCGGCTACACCGGCGTGTTCGCGCCCGGCATGCTGACAATGGGGCTGACGGGCAAGATGCTGACCAACTGGGCCGGTGACACGCGACTAACGAAGTTCGGCGTCCGGTTCACGGACAAAGTCTGGCCCGGTGACACGCTCGAATCCGAGGCCACCGTTAGCGCCATCCGACACGAGAATGGCGAATACCTGGTGGACCTCACCGTGTCCACAGTCAATCAGGATGGCGAAATAGTCGTCTCGGGCCGTGCAACAGTTCGGGTTGATCCGTGAACCGATCACAACAGAGTCTCGAGACCAGAACCGGCGGGCACTCACGGATGAGCGCATCGCTTGACCTTGATCACCTGCGTACATGGATCGGGAACGTCGAGGAAGCGACAGACTTGGTCAGCGCGCGCGCAGTCCGTGCAATGCAAGCAATTCTGTCTGTGAGTGCTACAGAATGTCAGGTCGGCGCCGCTGCGCCGCCGTCAATGCATTGGTGCTACCTACTGAACCTCACGTCCGGACCCGGCGCCGCCACCGGAACCGATGACGAGCGCGGCTTCGTGCCACCAGTGCCGTTGGCGCAGCGAATGTGGGCCGGCGGCAAGACCGAGTTCATCGAACCGCTGCGCGTGGGCGACCAGGTGACTAGGCGATCCGAGATCGCCGGTGTCGAGCTGAAGTACGGCCGTTCCGGCCCGCTCTGCTTCGTCACGATCCAGCACACATACTCAACGGCACGAGGAGTCGCAACCAAGGACACCCAGAACCTGGTCTTCCTCAACCCGGCACCCCAACCCACGGTCAAGCCAGCGCCGACACCACGACCACCGGCCCGTAGGACTCAGCATTCGAGCGTGATGCACGCAGACGCCGCCATGCTGTTCCGGTACTCGGCACTGACTCACAACGGTCATCCCAGTCACTACGACCGACCCTATGCGACCGACATCGAGAAGTCTCCCGGGTTGATGGTCCATGGGCCCCTCCAGGCGGCAATACTGCTCGAATACGCGATCCAACTACACGGCGCCGAGCCGCCGAAGAACTTCAGACACCGAGGTGTCGCGACGATGTTCGAAGGGGAGTTCACTGTCAACGCCAACCCTGTGGTGAATGGGATCGAACTTTGGACCGCAGATCCGGCCGGCACCCCTTGCATGACTGCGGAGGCGACATGGTGAGCGCCGACGACTCATCCGCCAAATGGAATTCTGAATGCAGACCATTCGAAGGCGTGCGGATTCTCGATTTCACCCAGCTGGTCGCTGGTCCCTACGCGACCTACCAGTTCGCCCTGATGGGTGCCGATGTCATCAAGGTCGAGCGACTCGAGGGCGAGGCTATGCGCTCCTGGGACCTCAGCAACACTCTGCTGAGTGGAGAATGGATAGAACGAGGTCTCGCTCCGAGTTGGCAGGCGATCAACGCTGGAAAGCGAAGTCTCGCCCTCGATTTGCAAAGGCCACAGGCCGTCGAAATCGCAAAACGACTGGCCAGTACGGCCGATGTGGTGGTCGAGAACTTTCGACCTGGCGTGATGGACAAACTGGGGCTTGGCTACGCAGCGTTGTCCGAGCTCAATCCGCTCCTCATTTACTGCGCCCTCAGTGCGTTCGGTCAAACGGGTCCGGAACGACTCGGCGCCGGCTACGACGGAAAAATTCAAGCGATGTCCGGGATCATGGCGATGAGCGGCCACCAAAGCACGGGGCCAACCCGAACTGGCTTCTCACTCTGTGACATCGTGGCCGGAGCCACCGCAGCATTAGGGATCTCGAGCGCCCTCTTTCAACGGACGCATACCGGCAGAGGGCAACTGGTCGATGTATCGATGTTGGAGGCCACGCTCGCGTTCCTTTCGGGACCTATAGCCGAGCACACCATCGCCGAGGGACAGCCGTCTCAGCTGCGAGGTAACAAGGCGGCCGTGCCGACGCCAACAGCCGACGTTTTCGAGACCGGCGATGGCGCCATTCTCTTGTCTGTGGTCACCGACAAACAATTCGAGGCGTTGATGCGAAGCCTCGGCCGCGCCGACGCCGCCCAAGACGCCCGATTCTCGACTGAACCGATGCGCCGCGAAAACGAGGCTGCGCTTCGGCGGGTCATCGAGACCGCACTGACAACAAAGTCTGCGAGGGAGTGGGAGACGGTCCTCAACTCTGCTGGCGCTCCATGCGCGTCCATCTGGAAGGTCGAAGACGTAATCGACCATCAACAGATCGTCGCACGCGATGCAATTCACGAGCTCGATACCTCCCATGGCAAATTACGTCTCGCCGGTCTCGGTTTTCAATTGGCCCATGGCGGAGGCCATTTAGATCGGATGGCGCCAACCCTGAGCCAGCACACGGATGAAGTTCTTGCCGAAGCAGGGTATGCACCGCACGAGATCGCGGCACTACGCACAGCGGAGGTCATTTGATCACCCAATTCGGAAGATTACAGAAATCATAAAGCAGGTCAAGTAAGACGATCGACCGCGCAGAGATGACGCGGTCGGAGGAGGTGTGCGGTGGACTTCGAGCTCACTGAGGATCAAGCAACAAACCAGGACGCTGTTCGCGAGCTGGACGGCAAGTTTGACGACCTGCACCCGATCGGGATGAATCAGGGCGTACAGTTCCTGCTCGCGGACTCGCTGGCGCGACTGGATACAGCGGAGCTGGCGCTGCGAAAAGTGACCCGGCTATACGACCAGGGAAAGCCGTGTGGTCGCGAGGCAAACACGGTGAAGTACCTGCGCGCCGACGCTGGCTTCGAGGCCATGGACTGTGCGGTCCAGACACACAGCGGGATGGATTACTCCGAGGAGTACAACGTGGCACGGTACTTCCGGGAGGCACGCCCGCTCAAAATCGCACCGACCTCGCAAGAGATGGTGCTCAACTACATAGGCTCGCACCTGCCGGGCCTGCCGAGGAGCTACTGATGCCTGCCCTGGACGTATTTTCACTCGACGGCCGCACCGCATTGGTCACCGGCGCGGGCAGCGGCATCGGGGCGGCGGTTGCGAGGGCGTTCGCGCGCGCCGGCGCCGCGGTACTCGTCACGGACGTGAATGAGGACGCCGCACGCATTGTCGCGAATCAGATCGTCGAGGCCGGTGGCAAGGCGGACAGCCAGGTGCTCGACGTCCGTGATCGTGCGGCGGCGGACGCCACTGCCGCGAAGGCCTCGGACATGGGTGGTGGAGCGCTGCACATCATGGTGAACAACGCGGGCGCGATCGCTCCGGCGATGTTCCCCGAGCTGAGCGAGGAGGCCTTCCGTCGGATCGTCGAGATCCACTTGATCGGATCGTTCACCTGTACGCAGGCTGCGCTGCCATTCATCCCTGACGACGGCTCTGGCCGAATCCTCAATGTCACCTCGGCGGCGGGGCTGGTCGGGACGATCGGCCAGGCCAATTACGGCGCTGCCAAAGCCGGGATCATCGGCCTCACCAAGTCTCTGGCAAAAGAACTGGCGCGCAGGCAGATCACCGTCAACGCCTTGGCGCCACTGGCGGCCACTGCTATGACGGAGAACATCCGAACCAACGAAAAGCTTGCGGCGAAGAATCTTGCGCGGATCCCGTTGCAGCGCTGGGCAGAACCGGACGAGATCGCATCAAGCTTTATTTTCCTCGCCTCGGCCGCGGCAGCGTACATCACCGGTCAAGTACTGCCGGTCGACGGCGGGATGGTCATCTGATGAGTCCTTTCACAGGCCGCGAAGTCTTTATCGCCGAAGCTGCCCGCACGCCCTTCGGGAAGTCACACGCCGAGAAGGGCTGGTTTCGCGACACACACCCCAACGATCTTCTCGGTGCGGTCTACCGCGACCTGCTGCGGCGTGCCGGGATCGCGCCCGGGGTCGTCGAGGACCTCGTAGTGGGCTGCACGGCGGCATTCGGCGAGCAGTCCCGCAACATCGGTCGCAATGCCTGGCTGCAGGAGGGCTACCCGCCCGAAGTCCCGGCCGTCACGCTGGATCGCCGCTGTGGGTCCGCGCAGACCGCAAGCGCGATGGCAGCGTCGCTGGTCGCATCCGGCGTACACGATCTCGTGATTGCGGCGGGCGTGGAGCACATGGGCCACATCCCGATGAGTTCCCCGGCGAAAGTCTCCGAGCTGTACGGCGAGCCCTGGACCGCTCGGATGTGGGAGCAGTTCGACTTCGTGACGCAAGGCGAGAGCGCCGAGCTGATCGCCGAGCGCTGGGACGTCTCCCGAAAGGAGATGGACGAGTTCGCGGTGCGCTCGCACAGGCTGGCGGCCGAGGCGATCTCGGCAGGCCGGTTCGACAGCGAGGTGATCGGCTGGGAACTCGACGGCGAGGTGCGCCGCAGCGACCAGGCGGTTCGGCCGGAGACCACTGTCGACACCCTGGCTGGGCTCAACACGGTCTTCCGCAAGGAGAACGGTCGGATCACCGCGGGCACCTCATCGCCGATCTGCGACGGCGCGGCGGGCGTCTTACTGGCCTCACAGCGCGCAGTCGACGAGCACGGACTCACTCCGCGGGCAAAGATCCTCGACCAGACCACGGTCGGCGTGGATCCGGTGATCATGCTGACTGGCCCCATTCCGGCTACCCACAAGTTGCTGGAACGCAACGGACTCAGCATCTCCGACATCGACCTGTTTGAGGTCAACGAAGCCTTCAGCTCGGTGGTACTTGCCTGGCAGCGTGAGCTGAAGCCGGACATGGACCGGGTCAATGTCAACGGTGGCGCCATTGCCCTAGGCCACCCGGTGGGTGCCACCGGTGGGCGGCTACTGGCCACGATTGTAGCCGAGATGGAGCGTCGCGACGTCGAGCTGGGACTGGTCACGATGTGCTGCGGCGGTGGGCTCGGGACCGGGACCCTTGTTCAGCGGGTCTGACGATGATCGATCTCCGCCGGTTCATCAAGCCCGGCGACGGTGTCTGGTGGAGCCAGGCAGGGGCCGAGGCGGCGCCGTTGGTCGACGCGCTGCTCGATCAGGTCGCCGACATCGGGCCGGTCCGCGCGTTCAGCGGCCTCACCTTCAACCGCAGGCTCCGCGAGGTCCCTGACCAGCTCACGCTGACCTCCTACGGGGCAATGGGGGAGTTGCGCCGGGCCCGTGGGCTGCAGGTTGTGCCCGTGCACTACTCACAGCTCCCCAGGTTGTTCGCTGAGCGCGCTCTTCCCGGCGACGTAGGGTTTCTGCAGGTCGCACCGCCGGGCCCGGACGGGGTGTGCTCATTCGGTATCGGGGTGGACTACGCGGCCGACGCTGCCCCTCAAAGTCGGCTCCTAATCGGTGAGATCAACCACCGCATGCCTGCCACCACCGGCACGCCGGGCATCCCGCTCGACCGGTTCGCCGCTGTCGTCGAGACGGACCGGCCCATTCCGGAGGCGCCGGGCCGGGCCCCCGATGCCGTCGACGAGGCGATCGCCGCCCGCGTCGCTGAACTGGTCGAGGACGGGGATACTGTGCAGATGGGCGTCGGCGCGCTGCCGTCGGCGATCATGGACGGACTCGCTGGGCACCGCGATCTTGGCTTCCACTCCGGAATGCTCACCGACGGCGTGCTGCGACTGGTAGAGAAGGGCGTGCTCAGTGGACTGCACAAAGAGATCGACGCAGGCCTGCTGGTGACGGGCACCGCAATTGGCAGCGCTGAGCTGTACTCCCGGTTGGGCGAGTTGCCCGTCGTGTTCCGGCCGGCGAGCTACACCCACAACCCCGGCGTGCTCGCCCAGTTGCGCCGGCTTGTGGCGATCAACTCGGCCCTCGAAGTGGATCTGAGCGGTCAGGTGGGTAGCGAGGTCGCAGGCGGGCGATACCTTGGCGGCATAGGCGGTCAAGCGGACTTCTCGGGTGCGGCGGCCCGCACCGGCGCGCGCTCCATCATCGCGCTGCGCTCCTCCTCGCGCGGAGCCTCGACCATCGTGCCTGCGCTCAGCGGACCCGTCAGCACCGCCAGAGCGGACGTCGACGTCGTCGTCACTGAGCACGGGGCCGCGTGGCTGCGTGGGGTACCGCTATCAGGGCGAGGAGAACGGCTCGCCGCGATCGCCGCCCCCGAGCATCGGGAAACACTTTTCCGCGCACTGAAATGACCAGGCAGGTTCAGGTCCCAGAGGTCGGGCTGCTCGCCTTCACCGGTCAGCGGGGCCTTTCGGTGCGGCTTTGGTCGGAATTCCGATGCCGAGGTTGACGCAGTGACGAAGCTGGTAACCAGGCATTTGGCTCGGCCGTGAGTCTCCACCGGGACGTGAAGGTGTGATTCGCGTTACCGGCCAACGACTTCTAGCCGATGGCGGAGGCTTCGATAAGAGCCCGGACATCTCTCGGTATGCCGAAAAGCACCCATATGTCGGCCAGTAGGGAGTAGGGAGCGATTTGATTGAGCGTGTCCTGTCTCAGTTAAGTTGCCCAAGACCTCAATAGGCATCGGCAAGCTGTAGAATCACTGGGCTCTGTCTCAAGCGAGGCATTCACCTTCCGGTGAGGGCTTCAGTCGGTGCAGACAGTTGTCATAGCTCCCACTCGTCGCGTTCACGGATGGAACCGAATGGCACGGAAGGGCCGAGCCGAACAGTAAAGGCGTCCACGCTGTCGCGCGTGACGAGAATTCCGCATTGCTGCTTAGTGGCCGGCCCGAGGAGTTCCTCCACGGCCTGGTCAAGCTGGGAATCGAGATTCGAACGGGAAGTGGCCGTAACGGACCTCGTAGTCGGTGCTGGAGGGAATGTCATGGTAATTCCTGGAAAAGGTTGGTGGAGTCTGAGAGGACGGCGGGGCGGGGGACTAACATTTGTGCATCGGGAACTGGGACATTCTTGACCTGCATCGGGACATGCACGGTTAGCAGCAGCCCGTTGGCGGCAGCCATTGGCTTATCTCCTCGTCCCCGCGGAGATACCTCTGCGTAAGCCGGGCGGGGCCCGAAGCGGGTGCATGGCGAACTTCTTCGCACGACCAAAAGGTCGTCGACGTCATGGAGCTTTCCTTGAACCAAGACCTGCGGAGCTTCGCGGCCGCGGTGCTGTCCGTCAGCGGGTCTTCTTCGCTGGAGACCCGATCTGCAAAGAAACCGGGCCCGAAATCTCCGCGTCCCCTCAGTTCAGGCTTCGAAATTGAGGTGGACGTTCTTGGCTTGTGTGTAGGAGATGAGTTCCTCGATGCCTTCTTCGCGTCCCAGCCCGCTGTCCTTGACGCCGCCGAATGCGGTGCCGTGGACGTGTTTGGATACCTCGTTCACCCACACGTAACCGGCCTCCACATCGCGTGCAAAGCGGTGGGCCGTGCGGAGGTTTTCGGTGAACACACTCGCGGTGAGGCCGTACCGGACGTTGTTGGCGATCGTGAGCGCCCCGTCGTAGTCGTCGAATGGCATCGCTGCCAGGACCGGGCCGAAAATCTCTTCCTGGGCCAGACGGGACTTAGGGTCAACATCGGCGAATAGCGTTGGGCGGACAAAGAAGCCGTTTGCGAACTCGCCCTCTGTCAGTGTCTGCCCGCCTGCGATCAGGCGGGCTCCCTCGTCGTGACCGATGGCGATGTAGCTGCGGACCTTGTCATACTGCACCGCGTTGACGATGGACCCGGTTTGGGTTGATTCGTCGGTCGGAGAGCCGGATTTCATCCCCTCGATATTCTCGGCGAGGGTATCAATAAAGTTTGCGTAGATGTCGCGGTGGACTATCAGTCGGCTGGTGGACCCGCATGATTGTCCCTGCCAGGTGAAGTTCATGCCGCGCTGTGCTGCGAGGACGGCCTTGTCGATGTCTGCGTCTGGGAAGACGACCAGTGGGTTCTTGCCGCCCAACTCGAGCGTGACATTCTTGACAGCGACTGATGCCGCTGTGGCCTGGATGGCACGTCCGGTGTCGGCAGAGCCGATGAAGGCCAGTCGCCGAATGTCGGGGTGGCGAACGATGGCGTCGCCGGTTGTGTGGCCGTAACCGGTCAGGATGCTCAGCAGGCCTTCGGGAATGATGCCCTGTGCAAGTTCTCCCAGTCGCAGGGCCGAACGGCTGGTGTGCTCACTCGGCTTCACGATCACCGCGTTGCCGGCTGCGAGGGGTGCGGCTATCTTCGATGCGGCAAACATGAACGGGTGGTTGAAAGGAATGATCCGGGCCACAACGCCGTACGGTTGCAGTAGCGTGAAGTTGATTCGATCGAAGCTGGAGGGGATGGTTTCGCCCCGCAGCTGCAGCGTGAGGCCGGCGTAGTAGCGCAGGCTGTCGACGGCCATGCAGGCGTCGCGACGCATTTCGCGGATCGGGCTACCGTTGTCGGCAACGTCGAGATCGGCCAGTTCTTCGGCGTGCTCTTCGATCACTGCGGCCAGCCTCGTCAGTACGGCGCTGCGTTCTTCCGGGGTCGATTTCTTCCACTGCGCACTGGCACGCTTTCCGGCGAGCACTGCGGCATCCACGTCTGCTGCGGTGGCTGCCGGGAATCTGGCAGTCAGCTCGCCCGTAGCTGGATTGACGGCATCAACTGTGGAGCCGTCGGATGCCATAGCTTCTCTGCCTCCGATCCACATGGGCGTGGTCGTGAGGGCGGTGTTGTTGAGGGTGGTGGTTGTCTTCACGATCAGATCTCCTGAGAATGTTTAGCGGTTGGGTTCGACGGGGAGGGCGCGCACGAGGTAGTCCCACAGGGCCTCGAGGTGGGCGGGTGGCCAGACGGTTTTCCGTTTGGCCAGTGATTCTTCATCGGACGGCCACATCAGGCCGGTGCCGGTGTTTTGTGCGAGTAACTGTTGGCTGCACGCTTTTTCAAGCAGCACGGCACGTACAACAGCCTCCTGGAGGGTTTCTCCGGTCGTGACGATGCCGTGGTTGACCATGAACGCCGCTCTCTGGTCGCCGAGGGTCTGGGCCAAGGCGCCGCCCAACGACCGGTCAACAATGAGGTTCGCCGTCAGGTCGAATCTTGGTACGTCAGGAGGGGTGAACAGCGTCCCGGCGTGTGACAGCCCTCGAAGGGACAGGCCCGTCGCAGCCAACGCGATCGAGTGCGGTGGATGCGTGTGCACGACGCCGCCGATTTCCCGGTTTGCCGCCATGATTTCGGTGTGAATGGGCCACTCCGAGTGGCGTGGCCGGTCCCCTTGAAGAATGTTGCCGTCGCCGTCGATCAGAATGACGTCGTCTTCGAGAACCTCTTCGAATCCGAACCCCGCTGGTTTCATCCAGAACCCCCGGCCGGCTGCGTCTCGCACGGCGACGTGACCCCAGATGTAGTCGTCGTGTCCGTTCGCCTTGAGGACCCGGCAAGCCTGTACGATCAGATGGCGGGCTCCAAAATCCCCGCCGCCGCCGGTGGTCATTTACTTCGCTCCGGTAGTCGACGCGGTAGGTCCGATGGAATCCAGGTGAACCCGCCGGGGTCACGGCGCAAATGACCGTGTCCGGGAAACGGAAAATGGTAGCCGAAGACTGCGTAGCGGTTGGCATCGACGTAGTCGTAGATCCGCACCCGTTGCTCGGTGGCTCCGGTTCCATCGTGATCGAACATGAAGTTCCACTCCGGATGTTCCAGCAGTAGCACCTGATGGTGGCAGAGGTCGCCCCAACAGATCATTGTTTGGTCCCCGCTGGTGATTTCATAAACGATGTGTCCCGGGCTGTGTCCCGGTGTGGCAATGGCGCGGATGCCCGGAGCGATTTGTTCTCCGCCGTCCAGCAAGATCAGGCGGGAATCGTAGGCTGTGATGTTTTTGTGGGCTCCTTTGATCTGGTCTTGCTGATGCTCGGTGGGTGCGTCGGGGACCCGCGATAGGTCTGTCCAGTGCTGGTAGTCGGCTCGGCCGATGGCGAGGCTTGCGTTGGGAAAGAGGGGTGCGCCCGCGCCGTCCGCCAGGCCCCAAGCGTGATCGGGATGTGCGTGGGTGAGTGCAACCAGGTCGATCTGTTCCGGCTCTATTCCGGCTGCCCGCAGGTTGCGGATCAGGAGGCCTGCTTCGTCACCGAATGTCTTCAAGCCGAGTTCGGGATCGGTGCCCACGCCGGAGTCGAACATCACGAGCGTATCGCCGGTATTGACCACGAGTATGTTCTGGTTGAGGTGGACGGCGTCGGTCGGCAGGTAGTGGCGAGTGAGTAACTCGTCGACTTCTGCCGGTTCGGCATTCGGGAAGCTTTCCCTGGCCGGCCCGAGCCGGATGATGCCGTCCGAGACGACGGTGCACTGCAGTGAGCCGTGTTCGAAGCGAGCGAATCCAGGGGGAAGTTCCGTTGGCGGGTGGCCGGTCACGGCTGCGACACGTTCTGATGGACCAGCGCGCCGGCCTTGTGCAGGATCATCATGAGTGCACTGTCTGTGGCCTCGATGCGGTTATTGAGCCGGAACGGATGACCCGTGCTCGCAGTGATCATGGCATCCACCTCGGCGGGACCGATGGCTCCCTCTGCGAATCTGGGTGTGAAGCCGATACGCTCATACAGGGGAGCGAGCTGATCAACAAGCGCCTGTGTCGCCGGGGAGGAGATCCTGCGGTTAAATACAGCCACGTGCGGGAGCAGGATGCCGTTTTGCAGTCCGTGAGCGATGTGCACGGACGGTGCTGTTGACAGAGCATGCACCAGTGCGAGTCCGCTGTTGCCGCAGGCCATGTTCGCGGCACAGCTGGCTTCAATGAGAACCTGCAGCACGTCGTCATTCGTGCCAGCCGCGTTTGCCCCGGACGAGACTCCAGCTGCGGCTACTGGAAGGGTGTCGATGATGGTCTGGGCGGCATGCTGTCCCAACGCCTCGGTGAATAGCGAGCTGCGGCGCGCCCAACTTGACTCGATACAGTGTGAGAGGGCGTCCAATGCAGCGAAAACAAGAGGGGCCCACGGCAGTTCGCGGAGCACTGTCCCGTCGAGTATGGCGACGCGGGGCTCGCAGCCGGGGGAGCGAACAACGAGTTCGTCCTCCCGGCCCTCTTCGTGCAGAACGAGGACAGTGGATACTTCGCTGCCGCTGCCTGCTGTTGTCGGAACGGCGATCGTAGGTGCAGGGGGGAACTCAACCTGGCCGACGCCCTTATACTCATCGATGCGTGCAGGGTTAGTGAGCCGGATGGCAACGGCCTTGGCCGCACCCAGTGCGCTGCCTCCTCCGACGGCGAGAACAACGTCGCCGCGCACCGCCCGTGCCTCGTGGGCCGAGATCTCGACAGCGTGAACATCCGGATTCGGGTCAATGAGCAGTCGCCCGGCAATTATCTCCGCGGGTACGTCACGGAGAATACTATCGAGCAGCCCTACCTCGTCGATTCCTCGGTCGGCCACCACTACAAGGCGTTCGGCGCCCAGCCGCTGAATTTCAGCAGGCAGGGACGCCAAGCTCCCGAGGCCGGTGATGACCCGCGTCGCAACAGTGAATTCCTTATTCAAGTGAGCTTCCTTCGTTTCAAGAGTGGTTGTCTTTGGTGGCACGCGCTGGTGTCGGTGGACAGATCAGGCCCAAGGGGGCTCAGCGGCGCAGAAGACGGGAACGGGCGATAGTCGAAACGGTGACCGCGATGATGAGGGCGGCCCCGTAGAAGACGTTGCTCACCCAGCTGGAATAGCCGAGCAGCTGGAGTCCGACGATGCCGGTCACAAGGAAGTAGATCGTAATCAGGGTGCCGATGGGGTTGAAGGTTCCTGGGCGGACTACGGCTGTGCCAAGGAATGTTGCCGCGAGAGCGGGCAGAAGATATGACCCCGAGGTGCTCGGGTCGAACCCCCCGACGCTCGCGGCAAGAAGAACACCCGCCACTCCGGAACTTAGCCCGGAAAAAATGTAGGCGCCGTATCGAATTCGCTGGACTTTGATTCCGCTCAGCCGAGCCACTTCACGGTTCGCGCCAACAAAGGTCATGTGTCGTCCGAGAGGCGTGAACGCGAGAACCACCGCGAACGTGATCGCTACGATCAGTCCGTAGTAGAACGAGATCGGGAGGCCCAGTACATTGTAAACAGCCGCATTTGCCAAGCCGGAGCTGAGTCCGGTCACCGCCACGAGGTTGGATATAGCCTGCGCTATTCCGAGTAGCAGCACACTCATGCCCAGTGTGGTCACGATGGGATCGATAGCCAATTTCACGATAACGAATGCGTTGACACCCCCGGCAGTTGCCCCGACCGCCAAGGCGATGATCACGGCAAGCCATTCCGGCACACCCTGATTGACCACCAGTACCGGCAGAACGGTCGCCGAAAGCCCCATCATCGACGCGATTGACAGGTCGAATTCGCCGACAACGAAGGTGCAAACGGCAGCCATCCCAAGGAAGACCAACGTCGATTGTGAACCGAATATCGTCTGGAAAGTCCCGAACGTGAGAAATGTCCTGGGGGCGAGCCCGGCGAAGAAAGCCGCCATGAGGAGCCAAACGAAAACGATCCCATAGCGGGAGGCGATCCGTCGCCGGAGATCGCCGAGGCTGTGACGCTCCTGCGCTTTGGCGCCCGGTTCGGCGGGAGACTTTTCAGTTGAAACACCCGCATCGGCGGCGATGGATGGGTGGGGTGAATTGCTCATGGTGCGATCCTTCGGAATCCGTGTGATGGTGGGCATTGCTGTCTACGATCAGTGAGTTCTTGTCTCATGCGATGGCCTCAAGGACCTGATCAGGGGTGAACGGACGGCGCAGTTCACGGGAGATCCGACCTTCGGAGAGTACGACTATCCGGTCGCAGATCAATGCCAGATCTTGCGCTTCGATCGAGGAGACGAGAACGGCCGCGCCATCCGCGGCCACTGCGCTGATCGCGCGGAGGATATCCGCCCGAGCCCCGACGTCTACGGCTTGCGTAGGTTCGTGGAGAACGAAAAAACGAGGTCTCTGCAGCAACCATTTGGCCAGCAGCAATTTCTGTTGGTTGCCTCCGCTGAACGATCCCGCCAGCTGCTCTGGATCGGGCGGCGAGATGTTAAGCATGGCGCACGCCGTCATGAACTCTTGGCGCTGCCACGCACCGCGCAGCACTCCACGTGGCGAATTGGCGCCGACGCGTGGCAAGGTGACGTTGTCCACGGCCGTTTCACCGACGGCGAGTCCCTGTCCGGCGCGGTCGTTCGGCACGAGAACGACGCCGTCGGCCAAGGACTGCTCAACGTGGAGGCTTCCCAGATTACGGACGTCTCCCGTGACGTCGATCGTCCCTGCCGCCTCGGAGGTATGGGCGCCGGTGATGAGGTAAGGCAGTTCTTCATGTCCGGCTTCGGTTGCTCCAATGACTCCGAGAACTTCTCCCGCCTTTACGTCGATGTCGATCCCCCGGAGGATCGACCCGCTGACAGCTCGGAGCTGCACCACGCTGTCTCCCTCCGGCGACACGTGGGTCGCAATATCCGGTGACTTTTCGACACGGCTGAATCCGACCAGTTGGCGCCCCAGGATCTGCTTGGAGAGTTCTGCCTCTGACATGCCGCGGGTGGAAACGCCCGCGGCCGTGACGCGGCCATCACGAAGGATCGTTGCGCGATCCGCCAGGGCGAGAACTTCATCTAGCCGGTGACTGACGATTACGATGGATGTTCCCTGCCGTGCCAGTCGTCTGATCGTGTCGTAGAACTCCGGAAGAACCTCCCGGGAGAGCGATTGGGTCGACTCATCGAGAATGACGCATCCGGACCCGGGGACGATCGACTGAAGGGCCCGACCGATGGCCACTGTCGCACGCTGGCCAACGTGCAGCTGGTCGACGAGCCGGTCAGGATCGATGTCCGAGTGCATGCGTTCGAGGGTCTTCCTTGCCTGCTCCCGCTCGTAGGACCAGTCGATAAATTGGCCGAAGCGCCGCTTGGACAAGGTGCCGAGCCGGATATTTTCCGTGACCGAATGTCCAGGGATCAGCCCGAGGCTCTGGTGGACGATGGTCACACCATGGTTCATGATGCCGACCGGGGTGACCGGTTGCATGACGTCTTGTCCGTCGACGCGGATAACAGCGCCGCTGTCAGGGCGGTAGAGCCCCGACAGCACCTTGATAAGCGTTGACTTTCCGCTGCCGTTCTGGCCCAGCAGGCCGTGGATCTCCCCGGGAAGCACCTCGATACCGGCATCGCTCAGGACGGTATTCCGCCCGAAGGTCTTGTTGATGCCGGCCATCAGCAGCCGCGGCTCGGTGCGGGCCCCGGAGTAGCCGATGTCAGATTGTGTGTGCGTTGTCATTCGTCGTGCTCCAGTGCGTTTGCTGCTTGAGGATGCTTGGGGGAGGGGCCAGGGACGCGGCTCTAGCCGACGGACCACAGTTTTTTGTACATTGCACGGAAGTCGTCGTCGGACGTCCATTTTCCGCTTTGCCAGCCTGCCTGGGTGAGCTCGAAATTTCCGATGTTGGAGCTGGTGAAGGTGCGGATCGGCGTGCGGTACGCCTCGACGTTGGGGGTCTTGCCCAGCATGAGTCGGAGCATGATGTCCGACTCGTTCCAGCCCAGGGCGGCCAGGCTGTATCCGGTGTCCGCGAAGGCGGCTCCGTCGTGAACTCGCTGGAGTCCGTCGAGTTGGCCGAGCATGGTGACCACTTTGACAGATGAGGATTTGTTGAGCTGACGGATTGCTTGAACGACGGGTGCGGCGAAGGAGTCGAATTCGGGATACACATAGCCGATGTTGGGGTTCTTTACCAGTGCCGCACTGACTTGGGCCGCCAGGTTGGACACTGTCGTGCTGCCGACCTCGACTGTGTCGATGGTGCAGCCGGCGCAAGTGTCTTGGAGGTATTTCTTCATGCCGACGTCGAAGGCATGAGTGGTGACGCTGCTGTCGGTGACTTTGATCATCAGGACGTTGGCTTTGCCGTCGGAATCCTTGATGATCAGGTCGTCGTTGATTTTCGCCTGGTCGACGAAGTTTGATGGGAATGAGGCTGCGAGCTTTTCCCACCCTGCGGGAACTGTGGCGTCCTTAGCGTTCACGAACTCGAGCGGAATTCCGGCTGCGATGGCGGAGTTGTAGGCCTGTTGGGCGAATTCTGGCGGGATGGAAGGGCTGATTATTCCTCCTGCTTTGGCGGCGATCGCCTGATTGACACATTTTGCGACAGCCGCTGGGTTTGCCTCGCCATCACAAAGTTGCAGTTTGATGCCTACGGCGGCGAAGGCCTCGGTCGCGGCGGCCTGTTCGACGGAGAAGACCGGTGCCTGGCTGGTGATGGGAATCCAGTAGACCGTCTTGCCCTTGAGTGCACTCACGTTGATTGCCGGCCCGGGCGCAGGCACGCTTGCATATTCTTTGTTTTGTTCGACCACGCCTGCGCCCGAAGCGGACGGGTTCTGCGTCGATCCGGTGGGGGCGCAGGCTGCCAGTAGCGAGAT
Organism: Arthrobacter sp. efr-133-TYG-118; assembly: GCF_030209755.1. GTDB lineage: Bacteria > Actinomycetota > Actinomycetes > Actinomycetales > Micrococcaceae > Arthrobacter. Next base: position 161,175 of record NZ_JARVRH010000006.1, read on the forward strand.
CGCTGCTGCCGCCGTCACGATCGTCAGCGGTTTTCGGTAGGTTCTGCCCTGTTGCCCTCGGGCTGATGTGTGGTTCATGCTTCTGTTTCTCCTTCGCGTCGTTGCGAAACTTCGGGTCTTTGGATGTCGCGTCGTGGGGTGCGGTGCAGCGCCAGGAACGTGAAATATGTCCCGGAGGCACTTTTTCGTGCCAACGCGGGCTTGATCCTGGGCCGGCTTGCAGCGTGGCTTGAAAACGATGACCGACCGGTCTACCTGGTCGGAGGAACGGCCGCGGTCATCCCCATCGAACCGGACTCGGACACGGCTACATCAGGTTCGCTGTGAGTCCGTTGTCGCTCCGCTGCGGCCACCACTTTGGTGTGCAGTCGATAGTGATAATGAACACACCATAACGTAGCTATGTCCTATTTACAAGGAATGGATACGCGAAAAACAGGATCTCGCATCCGACGCTTCTCCGGGGAGAGTTTCATGAAGGTGTTGACAGGCGGGGAACGATCCTGTGCGGCCCGCCGCCCAACGCGCGGCGGGCCGGACGGTGCCTGTCCCATTGACTGAGGGTGGGCCTGCTCATTGTCTTGATTCCACGGGGCCTTCGGGTCATTCCGCCATCCAGGCATCCATGTTTTTTGATAATTAGGAATGAATACCTATTTATCAGGATATCCACGCGTTAGACTCTTGTGATGGCGGCCTCGGCTGGGCCGCCGAGGAACGGTCCACGGAAGGTATCAAGCGATGACGACTCATGCGGTTGTACAGCACCACGGGGATCAAATCACCCCGGATAGCGAGAGGCTCCCTTCGGTCCTGGGTCTCAGTTCGTCTGGGTGCCAAGGGCGTGTGGAGGCGGATTCATGACCACTATTACCGCTGCGGTCGTGCGTGAACCAGGCGGCGACTTTGAGTTTACGCAGCTCGAACTCGCGCCCCCGCAGGCGCACGAAGTTCGGGTGCGCCTGATTGCCGTCGGCATCTGTCATGCGGACGTCCTCTCCCGCGACCAGGTCTACCCGATTGCACTGCCAGCAGTCTTGGGCCACGAGGGCGCGGGGATCGTCGAAGCGGTCGGCGCCGATGTCAGCAACCTCCAGGTCGGAGATCACGTCGTACTCGGCTTCAACTACTGCCGGCAGTGCCGGCAGTGCCGGCTGGGGTTCCCTGGCAATTGCGAACGTACGGCTGAATTCAATTTCTCCGGCACGCGACCTGATGGGAGCACCTCCCTGCTGGAGAACGGATCGGCTGTCAGCAGCTGGTACTTTGGTCAGTCGTCGTTTGCCACGCACACGAACGTGTCCGAGCACGCGGCCGTACGGGTACCTGATCATTTGCCGCTGAGTGTGCTCGCACCGCTCGGATGCGGCGTGATGACGGGTGCGGGGTCCGTTCTTAATGTGCTCCGCCCCCCGGCCGGTTCGTCGATTGCCGTGCTCGGTGCCGGTGCGGTCGGGATGTCGGCGCTGCTCGCCGCACGCTTGACGGGGTGCACAACGATCATCGCTATCGACATCGTCGAAAGTCGGCTGGAGCTTGCCTTGGAGCTTGGAGCAACACATGCCGTCAATGCGGCGAAGTCGGATCCGGTATCGGCCGTCAAGGCGATAACGGGCGGGCGTGGTGTCGAACACGCAGTCGATGCTGCCGGAAGCCCGCGACTATTCCGTCAAATGCTCGATATGCTGAGTATCCGCGGGCATGGGGTGCTCGTCGGTGCCCCGTTGCCCGGGGATGAAATCAGCTTGGATCTCAACCCGTCACTGGGGGCAGGTCATCGGATTTCCTTCGTCCTCGAAGGCGATGGGCACCCACAGGAGTTCATCCCTGATCTCGTGAAACTTTTCGAGGCCAAGCTTCTTCCCCTCGAGCGTCTGGTGACCCAGTACCCCTTCGCTGATCTCAACAAGGCAGTGGCAGACGCATTAAGCGGTAAGTCGGTGAAACCGGTCTTAGTGTTCCCGTGACGAGGGTGCTGAGCGTATACGCGCCAGAATATGGAATGTACGCCGGTCAGCGTGCCGTGGCTGTTCCGCTGGGAGCCTATTCTCGCCCGGTGGATCCGGACCGAAAACCTGTGCCTTTTCCTCCTTGGATTGCTGTCGCGTTCGGGAGGCTTATGCCCGGCGGCGATGGCACTTGCCAGAAGTGGACATTGTGCGGGAGTTTGGACCTTCTTCAAAATGAGACCCGGATCGTCCCCAGACTCAGTCATCGATGGCCAGGGGTTGGGAGGTCCAGGCCACGCGGGAGCGTACTCAGATTGGGCCTGCCCCAGGGTGGTCCGTGAGAAGCCGCCGCGAAAGTTTTGCGCTGGCCAGGGCACACATGGACAGGCTGCTGGCAGCATTCGATACCAGACCTGCTCTTGGCCTTCTAGCTCGGCCTCGCCGCTATCACTGAGATCCCTTGCGAGTCGCAGGAAACCTGTGCCAGGTGCTCCTTCCAGCCCCACGTCATCCCGGTTCTGCTGATGGGATCGAGGGGCTTCCCGAGCAACGAAACAATTACTGCATCGTCAGGGCCAGTAGTTCTGAGACTTGGTCGGCTGCGGTTCTGACCTTTTCCACCAGTTCCCCGATTCGTGAGTCCGGAACACGCCGGATGGCGGCAACCAGGCTTATGCCCGCCACCACCCGTTGCTGGTCGTCGCGTACAGGAGCCGCTATCCCGATTGCATCGGGATCCAGCTCTCCCCGGCTGATAGCAAACCCTTCGGACCGGATGAGGGCGAGCCGTTCGTACACCGAATTCTCGGTGGTCAGTGTTGCCTCCGTGAAACCAGTCAGCGGGTTTTCGAGTAGCAGTCGTTTGACGGTCTCGTGTTCCTCCCAGGCGAGCAGAACCCACGCCGACGCCCCGGCGTTCAGGGACATGGCGCTTCCCCTCTCGTACGACACGCGCATCCGTTGGTCGTTCGGCTCTTCTTTTTCAAGGCAAACGGCGCGGTTGCCTGAGCGTTTTGTGAGCAGGGCCGTTTCGCCGGTTTGCTGAGCGAGGACGTGCAATGTGGGCAATGCGAGTTGCGAGAGTCCATAGGAGGCCCGGGCCAGCCGTGCCAGTTCAAATACCTTTAGCCCCAGGCGGAATCCGCCGCTGGGGTTTTCCTCTAGGTATCCCGCGGACCCCAAAGTCAACAAGTAGCGGTAGGCGGTAGAGCGGGCCACGGACAGTTCGTGCGCCACATCGATCGCCGAAACGGTCAACCTGTCAGGGGTGAACAGCGCCAGGATGTCAAGGGCTTTATCGGCGGTGCTGTTGCGTTCGCGGTAGGCACTGCTTTTCGACGCGGTGTCTGATTTCTGCTTCTCGACCATGCTCTTGATCTTAGATCCCCTCTTGGCGGACTTCTGACTGTGGACCGCGGATGGCTCTAGGGTGCTTGCGCTGTCCTGAGCCTGGGAAAGAGCCGCAGGGAATTCTCCGAGAGAATGCGTTGGCGCAGCTCCCCATCCAGCGTCGAAGTTCCATCGAGCTTCTTCTTCAGGCCCACGCAGGCGTCCGCCGGGGTGAACGGATAATCACTGCCATAGTGGATGTTGTCCGGATCTGCGACCGAAAGAAGGGCCGTAAGAAGTTCGTCGACGGGCGCTCCGGCAAGGTCGAAGTGAAGAGATCGCAAGGCCTCCCTCATGCTGGGGGGCACGTGGCCGCCCGGTGGGGTGAGCAAGGGCAGAAGCAGTTCGATGCGGTTCGCCAGGACTGAGAGGGCGGCACCGGCGTGCGGGACGACAACCCGGGCATCCCGATGGCGCTCCAGGACACCGGAAAGGATCATGTTCGTAACCGACCGGGTCGTTTCAAACATGAACTCGAGCATTGGCCGGGGATACCCGAGTGCGAGGTGTTCGGCGCCAGGAGCTGAGGTCGGGTGGATGAAGATTACAGACGACCGGGCTGAGACCTCGGCATAGACTGCTTCCAGCCTCTCGTCACCGAGATACATGCCATGATGGTTGGTCTCCAACACAATTCCGTCGGCGTGGAGTTCGTCGAGTGCGAAGCGCGCCTCGGCGATGGATGCATCAATGTCGGGCAATGGCAGGCTGGCGAAGAAACCAAACCGGTCCGGGTTGGCCTCTTTGAGCCGGGCTGCCTCTTCATTGACCGCCCGTGCCAGTTCAGCGGCTTTGGCGTCATCGCCGAAGTGCACCCCAGGGGACGAGATGGACAGCACGGCCACGTCGATGTCCAGCCTGTCCATGGAGTCAAGCGCCAGCCGCTGGTTCCACTCGGGGATGCCTTTGATGCCGTCGGGGTGGTCATGGCCTGCGTCGATCAGTGCTGTGCGATAGAAGTCTGGTACGAAGTGGCTGTGGATATCTACGGTACGGCGAGTCATGGTGTTTTTCCTTCAGGAGTTTTCGGCGGTCAGTGAGCCAGGAGGGCAATGGTTTCTGGTGGAAGCCGGAGCTCAATTTCGCTCGGCAGCCACGCATATCCGCCACCGTCCTTTTTGAGATGGCCGAGGCCTGGGAACGGGAAGTGGTAGGCCAGTACCGAATATCGGTTTGACTCGACGAGGTCGTAGATTCGCCACCGCTGGGCAGTGGCGGCCTTCTGTTCGTAGTCGAACTGGAATCCCCACTCCGGGTGCTGGAGGAGAAGGACCTGGTGATGGCAGAGGTCACCCCAGGTGATCATGGTGTCCCCGTCACTCTCGACCTTGTATACAATATGACCTGGGCTGTGGCCCGGGGTGGCGACGGCCGTGATCCCCGGCGCGATTTCCGATCCGTCCCTGACCCAGATGATACGACCGGAATCCGCATATGGCATCAGATTCTTGTGGGCCCCCCTGAAGTGGTCCTTCATGTGCTCATTGGGCGCAGAATCGATCCGCGACAGATCGGTCCAGTATTCGAAGTCCTCGCGGCTGACCGCGATACTCGCGTTAGGGTACAGGGGTGTGCCCTCGGCATCCACCAGCCCCCATACGTGGTCGGGGTGCGTATGAGTGATCGCGACGATGTCGATGTCGGCGGGATCGATTCCCGAGGCGCGGAGATTCGGTATCGCCTGTCCCGTTTTCGGGCCGAAGAACCCTCGGCCCAGTTCGGGGTCGATGCCGACTCCTGAATCAAACTGGATCAGTTGATCGCCGGTGTTGACGATGAGCACGTTCTGGTTCAGTCGGACGTTTTCGGTTGGCAGGTAATGGACCGTGAGCAGCGCGTCGATATCCTCAGGGTTCGCAGTGGGAAAATTCACCCTGGCCGCCCCCATCTCGAGTATTCCGTCACTGACTACGGTGCACTCGAACGAACCGTGGGGGAAGCGAACATAGGGGACAGGACGCTCAGTCGGAGGTGTGGATGACATGACGCTTCTTTCTCGTTGCTTTGGAAGGTGTGAACCGGTGGTTCAAGCATGCTGCTTGCGGGTGACGGCGGCAAAGAGTCCGGTCGCGACGAATGCCAGCACTGCTGAGCCTCCAAAAAGCACAAATACGCCGCCCGGACCAGCGGCCGAGGATAGCACCAGGCCGCCGGCGATCGGCCCGAAAGCGCCGAAGTAGGAGATGCCGTTGGCCCATCCAATGGCGGTTCCGCGGATCTCAGGCGCGAACAGGTTGCTGGTGGCCGCGTTGAGGAGGTTCATGGTGGAGTGTCCCCCTGCGCCCATGAGCGCGATGAATACGAGCAATGCAGGCAGCGATTGTGATCCGATCCACACGACTCCCACAAGACCGACGACCGTGAAGAGTGCCGTGACGGTACCAACGCGAAGCGCGCCCCATCGGTCAGCCCAGAACGCTGTGGCCAGGGAACCAATTACCGCACCGGCCGTCAGAGTCAGGGAGAAAAGCAGTGCCGATGCCAGCGGAAACTTGAGAGCATTCATGGTCGCGGTGAGCCACACGTTAAGTCCAAACCAAGTGAACATGTTCGGCACCGCAACGGCTGCAATGAGAATGGCGAGTAGGGAACCTCTTCCGGAGAACAGGAGTTTGAGTGAGGAGTCCCGGGTCGGCGCACTTGCCTTGGCTTCCCGGAAAGCATGCCGGTCTTCCAATCGCACGGTCAGCACAATCAGCAGTATGACCGTCGTGAGCGCAGCGCCAACGAAGAACATCACACGCCAGCCGTAGAGCGGCAGTAGCCAGATGCCCAACAGTGCCGCGATGGTTCCGCCAAGGGGGATGCCTGCCATCGTTATATTAACGACGAGACTGGATCGGTTCGCGGGTGCGTGATTTCGCGCCAGGGCAAGTGCTGTCGTCACCGCGCCGCCGACACCAAGACCTGAAAGCAATCGCGCGAATCCCAGTGCTGTGGCGGAGTCAGCGAATCCGGCGAGCAAACCGCCGAGAGCGAAGAGAGCGATGGCAACCACGAGAACCGGCTGCCGTCCGATCCGATCACCGATGATCCCGGCGAGGATCGCTCCGAAAAACATTCCAACATACACCAAGCTGCCGAGTACGCCGGCGGATTGGGGCGTGATTCCTAGCGAGCCATCCGTCAGGAGCAGCGGGATGACCGAACCGAAAACGATCAGGCTGTATCCCTCCATCACGGTCACGATGGTGCAGATCAGGATGGCGACGGCCGGAGCCGAGTTCTTGCGGTCGGGAGTCTGCGTTGGTCCCGAGGTGCTGATAAGTGTGGCCACTTTGCTCTCCATTGAGAAGTGTGATGATCCAGGTGCGGATGCATCCGGGGAATACAATCGAGTATTCAGTACTAAACTTCAGGAGTCAATACCTAAATAATAGGACACTGAAGGTTTGTCCTAAGGGCGGAGTTGGCCTGCCTGAGGCGCTTCTTCATTCCTGTTCACGCGGCCCGGACCCGCCCCTGGTGAATCCCAACAGGCTCGCGGACGCTTGGATGCCGACGCGGTCAATGCATGTTTGCACTGATAACAAATCTTGGATATCGTTGATAATATGAGTGCGAGATCAGCGATAATCGAGGCCACCTCCCAGCTGTTGGCGGCTTCAGCCGTGGCGGATGTATCCACCCGGGCCGTTTGCGAAGCTGCTGGCGTCCAGCAACCGGTGCTTTATCGGCTGTTCGGAGACAAGGACGGGCTTTTGTCGGCGACGGTCGATCATGCCTTTGAGGAGTATCTTGCTTCAAAACGCAAAGCAGAACCTACTGAGGATCCTGTTGACGACATCCGAAAAGGGTGGGATGCGCATACGGGATTTGCTCTAGCTCGTCCGAATTTTTATCGACTGATGTTTGGCCCGGGGCTAAAGCGCCAGCCCGACGCAGTCCTGGCCTCACACCAGCTCCTTCAGGCTCTCGTAGACCGGGCCGGCCGGAAGGGGCGTCTGCTCGTGCCGTCCGGTCTTGCAACCCAGATGATCATGGCAGCCAATACCGGTGTGGCGCTTGCCCTGATCACGCGCCCGGAAATTTACACCGACCGTTCCGTCTCCGACCGAGTTCGGGACATCACCCTGCATGGCGTGTTCACTTCCGAACCCGGGCATGGGCAGCCCGACGCCTTGGCCAAAGCTGCGGCGACATTCGCTTCCACCATAGCTACGGACCCTCCGCCCCAGCTGAGCCAAGGAGAACGGGTACTGATGGCCGAATGGATGAACCGATTCACCGGGCCTTCTAGCAAACAACAACCTCGTTAACAACGAGGTCCCCACCTAGGGCTGTTCTCCAAACGACACGTCATGGGTTGCAGATGCTCGCGCATCGTTCGCCGCGACGAACCTCACAGACCCAAATCTCCGTCAGACCCCAACAAAAGGACAAATCGAATGAACCCCACAACAACAGCAACCCGCGTCGCCCTCGTCATCGGCGGTTCCGGCGGGATCGGCCGCACAGCGGCGGAACGGCTCGCACGAGACGGCATGGCGATAGCTGTGCACTATGCAGGAAACAAGACCAAGGCCGACGACGCCGTCGCGGCGATCACACAATCAGGAGGCCGCGCCATAGCCTTAGCCGGCGACGTGTCTGATGAGGCAGCGATGTCGGCGGTGTTTGACGCCACTGAAGCCGAGTTCGGCGGAGTCGACGTCGTTGTGAACACAGCCGGGGTGATGGTTCTTGGCACGGTGGCCGGCTTCGATCTCGATGCTCTGGATCGGATGCACAGAACCAACATCAGGGGGACCTTTGTGGTGAACCAGCAGGCCGCCCGCCGTGTCCGGGCCGGTGGAGCGGTAATCAACTTTTCATCCTCGGTGACGAAGCTTGCGTTCCCCGGATATGCGCCCTATGCAGCGAGCAAAGGGGCAGTGGATGCCATAACGCTCGTCCTTGCCCGTGAGCTGCGAGGTCGAGACGTCACCGTCAACGCCGTGGCACCAGGGCCGACGGCGACCGAGTTGTTCCTGGATGGCAAGGACGAGGCGACCATCGAAAACCTGTCCAAGGTCACCCCTTTGGAGCGACTCGGCACTCCGGCGGACGTCGCCGAGACTGTGGCGTTTCTGGCTGGTCCGGCCCGGTGGGTGAACGGCCAGGTCGTCTATGTCAATGGCGGAGCCATCTGACGTCTATCTATGTCCCTCGTTTCGATAAGTTAAGGAGAGAACCTCATGAGCAAAAAGATCATCGTCATCAGCGGCGCCAGTTCCGGCTTCGGCGCGCTCACGGCACGGACGCTGGCGGATCAAGGAAACACCGTCTATGCCGGGATGCGCCGTACCCGCGACCGCAACGCGGCCCGTGTCAAGGAGGCCACCGATTACTCCGTGGCGAATTCCGTCGACCTTCGTGCCATCGAAATGGATTCCGCCTCACAGCAGTCCATTGACGGGGCCATCGGGCAGATTTTGGCAGAAGAGGGCGGCCTCGACGTGGTCGTCCACAATGCAGGGCACATGGTCACGGGCCCGGCAGAGGCCTTCACGCCGGAGGAGCTCGCCCAAGCCTACGACGCCAACGTCCTGTCAACCCAGCGCCTGAATCGAGCCGTTCTTCCCACACTGCGCCGCCAGGGCCATGGCCTGGTGCTGTGGGTCGGAAGCTCGAGTACACGGGGCGGGACTCCGCCGTATCTGGCACCCTATTTCGCAGCGAAGGCTGCGATGGATGCCCTTGCGGTAAGCTACGGGGCCGAGTTGGCCCGATGGGGCGTCGAAACCACCATCGTTGTTCCTGGGGCATTTACCTCCGGGACGAACCATTTTGCCAACAGCGGCCGGCCCGGCGACCAAGACCTGGTCGTCGACTACGATCAGCACTACGCAGGACTCATGGACCAGGTGTCGGACAAACTCGCCGAACTGGCACCCCTCGGAGCGGAGGCCTCCTTAGTCTCCGACGAAATCGCCCGCATCGTGGCTTTGCCCCCCGGGCAACGTCCTTTCCGGGTCCACGTTGACCCCGCAGACGACGGCTCGGAGGAAGTCAGTGACTTGGCGGACCGGATTCGCGCCCGATTCCTCAAGCGCATCGGCCTCGGAGACCTCCTGGACCCTGTCAACAACTGAGCATTTGCGACACAGCTTCTCGCCCGAGCTTCTTGTTGAGAAGCTCGGGCCCGAGGCCTCGATCTGGTTTTCGGATGGGGAACTGCATCCGGCTGGCGGAAGGACCGGGCGGTGATCGAGAATCCTGGCCAGCACCGGAACCGGTCTCTTTCGCATGGACGGAAATCTTCTTCTGGCTCAGTCCAGGCGACCATTCAGAGGCGTTCAGGAAGATTTTCTGCGCGCCGGTCGGCCCTAGGCACGGATCAGTGCCGGGACAGTCACGGTCGAGGCAGAGGTGAACTTACGAATCTCCATGTCAGAAGATTGGGTGAAGGCTACGCGCGCGAAAGCAAGGTCAGCCTTGCGGAACGCTTTGAGAGCAGATCCCGCTGCCTGCCGGAGCCCCAGAAGCAGGGTTTGCGGTGTACTCGGCAAAATCGCGAAGGTCAGGCGGGGCACGATCGGGATGGGGGCCGAAGGGTTATGGCACCAATCCAGAACATGGGCGCTGGCATGCTGGCAGCATGACAGCTAGCCCAGCCGCGATGCATTAGAGCCCCAATGGGCACTCTATCCATACGCATGTTGACGGCGAGCGGTTTCTTTGGCCCGGGCCAGCACGGAGGCATGACTTTGTCCATGTGCCAACCCCGGCGGGCAACGGAAAGGTCTAGGTGCCCTGCGAGCCGGCCTTGGCGCATCCGGCGATGAAGACCATCAAACTGATGCGTTGAAAACGGCATCAGACCGCGACGGTCGAACCTGTCACTGGGCCTTCCGCTGACAGACGCGTCGATAGCGCCGACGCGGAGGGATCGAGACGCAAACTGGGCTCGATATGTGTGGCCCGGATGGACGACCCGAAGTGATCAGGCCATAGCCTTTCGGCGAGGACGACCTATGCGCACAGAGCGAAAACGCTCCATGACCCGATCAGTTTCCGGGCGGCTAGAGGATTCCTCCAGCCGCCTTATCTTGGCTTGTTTAGTCTGGGTCAGAAGACGAGCACGGGTTTGATGGTTTGACCGGAGCCTGCGTCTGCGGCTGCCTGCTCGATGTTCTCGAAGGCATAGCGGCGCTCGAGCCGGTCGATCGGGAACCGGCCAGCCCGGTACAGCTCAATGAGCTGGGGAACGAATGACAGCGGCTCGCTGTCTCCGATGGTGACGCCGACGATCCTTCGGCCGGGGAGCAGAGCGTTGACGTCAAAACTTGCTCGAGTGCCGGCCTTGGGAGCGCCGATGACCGCGCAGGTGCCGGCGATTGCCAGGGAATCAATCAAGGATTCCAGGACTGTGACGTTGCCTGTCGTCTCTACAGCCATATCGGTCCCTCGTTCCCCGGTCAGGTCCGCCAGCCGCTTTCTGGTGTCTTCCGTTGCGGCGTTGATAGTGTCTGTGGCGCCCAGGGACTTCGCGAGAGCCAGTCGTTCAGGCACAACATCGATGACGATGATTTTCGTAACGGGTGTGAGCGCTGCAGCCATGACCGCCGCCAGGCCGACGGCGCCCGCTCCGGCGACTGCCACTGTGTCTCCGGTGCCGGGCCTGAGTACGTTGAGGATTGCGCCGGCTCCGGTTTGGAAGCCGCAGCCCAAGGGGGCGAAGGTGATCAGTTCCTCGTCAGTGGTGTCCGATGGCAAGGGAATCAGACTTCGTTCGTCAACCACGGCCAGGGAAGAGAAGGAGGACTGCCCGAAGAAATGGGCATTGAGGTCTTGGCCATCGCGGCGCATCGTCGCCGTGCCATCGGCACGCCGCCCTCCGAGGAGGTTCCATTGCAGATGCGATTCGCAGAGTGCGGGTGAACCGGAACGGCAAGCCTTGCAGTCTCCGCAGGAAGTGAACGTCATGGCGACTTTGTCGCCCGGTTTCACCCGCATGACGCCTGCGCCGACTTGCTCAACGATGCCGGCGCCTTCGTGTCCCAGGACTCCGGGCAACGGATAAGGGATGGACCCTGACTTTGCGCTCAGATCGGTGTGACATATTCCCGTCGCGACAAGCCGGATGAGGACTTCGTCCCCGCGCAGGTCGTCGAGTTCAATCTCGGCGATTTCAAAAGGCTGTCCGGGGGCGACGGCGATGGCCGCAGTGGTTTTCGTACCCATGGGTCTTCCTTGGTTTAGGGGCTGGAGTGAGTGTTCATCATTGGCAGGCTAATTGTCGTATCCGTGCAGATAGAAGGTGCGTTCCTCGGTGAAGGTGCGGACTGACTCAAAGCCGCCGAGGCGGCCAAAGCCGGAAGCGGCGAGACCGCCGAACGGCACGTGTGGCTCATCTCCAACGGAGGGGCCGTTGACGTGGACGGCACCGACTTTCAGCCGTTTGGCAAGCTCCTGGGCGGCATGGAGGTCTGCTGAGATGACGCTGCCGATGAGGCCGAATTCAGAGTCGTTTGCGAGGGCGACGGCTTCGTCATCATTGGCTACAGGGTAGATGCTCACTATCGGCGCGAAGCTTTCCTCGTAGTACACCGCAGCTTTCGGGCTCACACCAGCCAGGACCACAGGCCGGGCGTAAAGGCCGTCGATGTCCAGGCCGCCGGTCAGCAAGCGAGCGCCATGATGCACAGCGTCTGCGATCTGGCGGGTATAGCTGTCCGCGGCCTTCTGGTTGATCAGCGGACCCACTTCGGTATCAGCCTCGCGCGGATCGCCGACGACCATGGCTTTGGCATGCGATGCGAGGCGTTCCTGCAATTCAGCCGCCCGTGATTCGTGCACGATGATGCGGTCCGTTGCCATGCACACCTGGCCGGCGTTGACGAAGGAGGAGAAGGCCAGAGCCGGCGTCCACAGTTTCAGGTCTGCGTCAGCCCGGACAACGGTTGGATTCTTTCCGCCCAGTTCCATGACGGCCGACTTCAGATTCCGCCCCGCGAGCTCGGCGATGCTCCGCCCTACGGGGGTGGATCCAATAAAGACCACGCGGCGGACGGCCGGGTGTTCAACCATCGCTGCGATGAGATTCCGGCCCTGGCCCGGGGCGGAGGAAACCACATTGACCACACCGTCGGGGATGCCCGCCTCGGTGAGGGCCTCCGCCAGCAGGTAGCCCGCCGTGAGCGGGGCTTCCTCACTGGGGCGGATGACCACGGTATTGCCCACGGCCAAGGCGATGGCCACGGATCGTGTCGCCAGAACGAGCGGCGCGTTCCAAGGAACAATCGCAAGTACCACGCCGGCCGGTGTTCGTCGTGCGACGTTGATCGTCCTTGGATCATGCGATGGCAGCATCTCGCCAATGGCGGCGCTTGCGAGGCCTGCGGCTTCCCGCAGCGTAGATGCAGCCTCCGTGACGTTCATGTCTGCCCAGCTGGCCACGCCGCCGGTTTCCAGGGCAAACGTCATACGGTGTTCCTTGCGCCGCGATTCCAGGATCTCTGCGGCCTTCAGCAACACTTGGCGGCGTTCCACGAAGGAAACGTTCCCCCAGACAGCCAATGCTGCCGAGGCAGCTTCGACGGCGCTGATGGCATCCTTGACTGTCCCGGCAGCGACCTGCAGGAACGAGCTTCCCGTGGTCGGGGACATGTTCTCGAACCGCTGCTCTGAACTTGATGGTACTTCTCGCCCGTTGATCAACAGGCCTTTGAAGCCGTTCATGATGATTCCTTCTGCGCCGTTTCTTCAGACCCGCTCGGCGGTGACTTTGTTGGTGATGGCGCCGACGCCTTCGATCTCTACCGTCACGACGTCGCCGTCGCGCAGAAAGAGCTGTGGATCGCGGCGGTAGCCGACGCCCGAGGGGGTGCCGGTGAGGATAACGTCGCCGGGCTGCAGTTCGGTGAACTCCGAGACGGTTGCGATCAGCGTGGGGACGCTGAAGATGAGGTGGGACAGATCTGATTCCTGCACCACCTCACCGTTGAGGGTCGTGCTGATGGCGGCGTCGGTGAGGTCGACTTCGCCCGGGGTGACCAGGTAGGGGCCCAAAGGCGTCGAGTTGTCCCACGCCTTGCCCTGCATCCACTGGTGCGTTTTGTACTGGTAGTCGCGCATGGTCACATCGTTGCAGACCGCATAGCCGAGGATATGGTCCGCAGCCTCTTCTTCGCGGATCCGACGGCCGGCCTTGCCGATGATGACGGCGAGTTCGCCTTCGTAGTCCACTTGGTAGGATTCCGGGGGGAGCACGATGTCCGCGTCCGGGCTGATGAGACTGGAGGCGTATTTGGGGAACATGACCGGGTAGGTGGGCAGCTCGCGGTTGGACTCCTCAATATGTGCTGTGTAGTTCAGACCGATGCAGACGATCTTTCCGGCCCGGGGGGAGACCGCACGGAGTCGGACATCCGCCACCGGGACCCGTTCGGCACTCCGACGTTCGGCGGAGGCCAGGGCGTCCGCGGTGGTGGCCGGGCCGATTTCATCCAGGCCGGTGAGAGGGATCAGATGTTTGCCGTCGACCTCGCCGACATAATTACGGCCCCTGAGCTCGTAGTTGGCGTATGCCATGGTGCTGTCTCTTTCTGTTACGGGTGGTTTAGACGGTCTGGCTGACTTTGCGCCAGCGGGGGAGCTGTCCGCCCCAGAGATTAACGCTGCTTGGGGTTGGCTGCCAGCGCCGCGGGACGTAGGTGACACGGTCGTCGTAGAACTTCTCCATTTCGGCGGAGAGTTCGATGTGGTTGCCGGCGGGATCGTCGAAGAAGACGAAGAGGTTGTTGCCGGGACCGTGGCGTCCCGGGCCCCAGGCCACGGGAACGTCGAGTTCGGTCAGCCGGTCGCACCAGGACTTGAAGTCCTCCCATTCGGCCAGGTCGTAGGAGTAGTGGTCGAGGTCTCCGCCCTGGCCCACATTGACGATGGCGAGGGTGTGATGGTCTTTGTCGGAGCGAAGCCAGCAGAACCTTCCGTCCTCAAGCTGGTCCGAGATGCGGAAGCCAACGGTGTTGACGAAGAATTCGACCATCGGCTCCAGATCGGCGGTCCCGACGGTCGTGTGCTGGAACTTGATCGGGCGCCGACCGGGATCGGCGGCGTTCTCGCCTTGGCGATGCACGGCAGTGTGGAAGTGCACGGCGGTACCGTCCGGGTCGACGACGGCGATCCCCTCGGGGGCGCCGATGGCCGCGCTGATGTGGGTTGTATCCAGCGCCTCAACGGCGTGCCCTGCCTTCTGCAGGCGGGTACGGATGCCCTCGATGCCGTTTTCATCGCGGACCTCGAAGCCGTAGTAGGCGAGTCCCTTGGGCCCCTCGATCAGGTCCAACACGTGATGGCCGGTACCCCACCCCATGCGGACAGTGCCGTCGGGAAGGGTCTCGTGGACGGCCAGGCCCAGGACACGGTTGTAAAATCCTTGGGCCGCGGTGATATCCGGAACGTAGAAGCCGATGTGTGAAACGGCGGTGTGGCGCAGGGTTCCAGCGGTGTCGTTTTCCTGCAGAACTAGGCGGGTGGGACGGTCCATGATTGGTTCCTTTCAGGGATGATGCAGATGAGTGGGGGTGTCACGGAATGAGCAGCGATGCAGCACGCCGCGAGCGGACGGAGGCCATGGTCCGCCAGGACGCGACGGCGAGGGTGACGGCGGCGGTATTCTCCGGCCGCCAGGCCGCGGCCACGAAACGGTCCGGACGAAGCAGGACGAAACAGCCGTGGAATGGCTCAAATTCGCGATACAGGCCCCCGTCCAAGTCCAGCAGCACCCCGATATCCTCTACCTTTCGCGGCAGTTCATCTGAGAGCGGAACCTGCCACAGGGAGGCTTCCGTCAGCTGTGCGAGCGCCCGTGCGCTGCTCCAGCTGGCCGGCTCGACATCGATGCCGAAGATGGACCAGCCGTCGCCAAGTGCATCGTCGAGCCGAAGGGTTCGTCGGGTGCCAATGTCAAATGCCAGGGGCTGGCCCAAGGAGGTCCCGATCACTTCAGCCACGCCGTCCAGTTCAGGACCGCCGACTACAACGCCGTTCTCGTAGCGGGCCAGCGGCCGATAACGCATCTCTTCAAAGAATGCGCGACCGTCGACGGTGGCAAGAGCGGAGCGAGCTGCCGCGTCACGGTGGGTCGCGGCACGCGCAGACGCAGTCATGGCCACGCTGCCCAACCGCACCGAAAGCTCGATGGTGGCCTGGGCATGGGGTTTGCGTTCAGACTCGTATGAGTCCAACACCTCGTCAGTGGCCTTGCCGTGGACTACCTCGGCGATCTTCCAGGCAAGATTCCCGGCGTCCCGAATGCCTGAATTCAGGCCCTGACCCGCAAACGGCGGCATCATGTGTGCCGCGTCTCCTAAGAGAAAGACGCGTCCTGAGCGCCAGGTGTCCGCGTTGAGGGCATTGAACTTGTAGTTGACGACTCGTTCGACTTGTTCAGGATTGATGCTTCGGTAAGGGGCCACGAGACGTTGGATGAGCCCGAAATCGGGAGTCTGGCCAGCTTCGCCCTCGCCGGGGAACAGCAGGAATTCGTAGCGGCAACGGCCGTTGAGGCCCGGCACAATCACATGTGGTCGGACTGGATCGCCGTGGTGCATTCCGTATCGCTCGGTGTGGGGATCCTCAAGGGTGTCTACGACCAGCCATACATCCTTGTAGCTGCGCCCACTCATGTTGATGCCGAGGATTTCGCGGACTGTGGACCGGCCGCCGTCGGCGCCTAGGACAAAGCGGGCGTTCACGGTCAGCGGGCCATCGACCCCCAAGGCTGTAACGCGGGCCCCAATCTCGTCCTGTTCAAGGGCGATGACCTTCATGCCGAAGCGCAGTGAGACCTGCTGATTGCGGGCCAGGGCATCTGCGAGGATCCGCTCCAGGTCCGGCTGGGCGAATGGATTCTTGAACGGATAGCCCAGCCGGTAGGGCACCGCCGCCTTCGCCTGGAAAAGTGGTTGATTGTCCGAGTCGTAGTAACGCGTGCCGGTGCCCGGAACAATGATGCCGAGCACATCCTCGGCGATCCCTGCCTGCTGGTAGATACGCAGTGATTCGTCGTCGAGGCTGATGGCCTTCGGCTCGTCACTCGTACTCAAGCGCTGTTCCAGCACCACGACGCTCAGTCCGCGCGCAGCCAACAACGCCGCAACGCTCATACCGGTGGGGCCGGCGCCGACGACAACGACGTCGCAGCTCAGTATCTCAGCGGAAGACTCCATTGTGCTCCTTGGTTCGGTTGTGATCCTAAGCACCACACTAAAGGTTGAATGTCCTAAAAGCAAGGATGCAAGTCCTGCAAAACAGAACTGTTCCTGTCCGCGTCGGTTCTGAAGGTGCCCTGCTTCTCGACATGACGGCTGCGCCGCTCTCCTCTGGATGTCGAGTGCGGAGCTGGTGAATTAGGAGTCCTTGGGGGGTGGTGCTGGTCGCCTTCGTACTCCAAGGATCTTTGCCAGCGGCGCAATGCGATTGTTCTTCGGAGTCGCTTCGCCCCGCGGCCGCAAGAGATGGCATTGCTTGAGTGGCTATGTCCTGAAAAATAGGATTATCGTCCTTCTCTTGTTACGGCGGTGTAAACAATTGCCCGATTTGCCGCCTAGCCATTGACCGGAGTGGGCGTCGTCGTCAACATCTAACGTGTACGAACGAATTTTCTTGAAACACGGACTTTCATCAATATCTTGAGGCCAATGTAACTATGTGGCACACGAACAATCATTTGGCGAGCTCGGTTCACCGGCCGAGACCGCACGGAAGGGGGCAAGTTGAAGTCCTTCGTTGCAAAGCGGCTGGGGCAAGCGGTGCTCGTCGTTTTCGCGGCGTATACGCTGTCTTTTCTGCTGCTGTACGTCATCCCAGGCGATCCTGTTGTCGCTATGTACACCGGGGGAGACGCAGGACACGCGGTCGACCCGGCGGCTCTTCAAAGACTCCGGGAGGAGTTCGGGTTCGACCGGCCCATCTTCGACCAATACCTAAGCCGTTTGTCCGGGGCATTGACAGGAGACTTCGGGGTGTCCTTGAAAACCGGAGAGCCAGTTGCATCCGTTATGGCCGCCGCACTCCCACAAACGTTGACCTTGGTCGGGTTGAGCCTCGTTTTCGCCGTAGGTTTGGGCCTGATTGTTGCTTTATTCGGAACGTACACGCGGATTTCCTGGCTCCGTCAATTTCTGCTGGGGCTTCCAGCCATCGGCGTCTCCCTTCCGACCTTCTGGGTCGGGCTGATGCTGGTGAATCTCTTCTCGTTCCAATTGCGGATGCTGCCTGCCATTGGAAATGTCGGCCTTCAGTCGTTGATACTCCCGGCTATCACGTTGGCACTTCCGGGGGCCGCAGCTGTTGGGCAGGTTCTGGCGAAAAGCATGCTTGGCACGCTTTCAGAGCCATATGTCGCCACTGAGAAGGCGATGGGCTTGGCTCGAAGAACCATTCATTTCCGTGATGTTTTCCGGAGTGCAGCGATTCCAGCCGTGACTGTGACCGGCGTTCTGGTGGCCAATCTCATAGGCGGATCGGTTGTCGTTGAAAGTGTCTTTTCCCGTTCCGGTATCGGGCAAATCACTGTGCAGGCAGTGCTTGCACATGATTTGCCAGTCGTCCAGGCAGTTGTCGTCCTGGGTGCTGTGATCTTCGTCGTCGTGAGCCTGATCGTGGATCTGCTTTACCCGCTCCTTGACCCTCGCCTCCGCACTGCCATCGTGAAGGGATGAACCCGTGACCGACCCCACTCAAGTTCTTGCCCCTGAAGATAGGCTGGATGCCTTTTCAGCCTCTCCTGGAGCGTCAGAAGTTTTGGCATCGAAAGGTGCGTACGAACAGCTTGCCCGACCCATTATGCGGCGCCCCACTGTCATTCTCTCGCTGTTGATGCTCTCAGCCGCTGCGGCCGCGGCATTCTGGCCGCATTTGTTCACGCAAACAGACCCTCTTCAGACCTCGCCGGCGAATGTCCTGCAGCCCCCCGGAACAGCCGGGTACCTGTTTGGAACGGACCAAGTAGGCCGAGACCTTTATTCAAGGATCGTTTACGGAGCTGGACCCTCACTGCTTGCAGCAATGATTGCCATCGCAGTTTCGTTTGTCGGAGGTGCACTGCTGGGGCTTGTTGCAGGCTACTTCGGTGGGAAGACGGACACAGCCATCATGCGGTTCGCCGATGTTCTGTTATCGTTTCCGACTTTGTTGCTGGCCATGGCAATCGTCGCCGTCCTTGGCTTTGGTCTTGTCAATGTCGCCACCGCAGTAGGCGTAGTTGGCATCGCCGGCATGGCCAGAGTCATGCGATCCGAGGTGCTGCGCGTGAGTAGCCAGACATATGTGGAGGCTGCAGGAGTAAGTGGCGCGCGATGGTGGACGGTGCTTCTTCGGCATGTTCTTCCGAACTCACTAGGACCAATCGTGGTTCTTGCCGCTCTGGAATTCGGAACCGCCATCCTTTCGGTATCGAGCCTAAGCTTCCTAGGCTTTGGTGCGCCCCCGCCTTCCCCGGAATGGGGCTCGCAGATTGCTGTTGGCCGAAACTACTTAGTCTCGGCCTGGTGGCTCACCGCGATTCCTGGTCTGATTCTCGCTCTGGTGGTCATTAGCGCTAACCGCATGTCACGCGCCGTCGACGGTGAGATCAAAGGGGCGACCCGATGACCTCCGTTTCGCCGGTCCTAAGTGTTAGGGACCTAAGGGTCGCTTACCGTACGGCTCGCGGAGAGTTGCCCGCCGTGAGGGGAGTCACCCTTAGTCTCCGTCACGGTGAAATCGTCGCCGTCGTCGGGGAATCAGGCTCAGGGAAGAGCACTTTGGCGCAAGCTATTATCGGGCTCCTCGCGCCTGGGGGTGTCGTAACCGGCGGCTCTGTGCTTCTTGGTGATCTTGACTTAAGTGCGTTGAGTGAACCTGAAATGACGAAAATTCGCGGCAAGGGCATTGGACTCATTCCTCAGGATCCGATGCTTTCACTGAACCCGCTCCGCCGGGTAGGTGACCAGGTGCAGGAAGCTCTGCTAGTTCACGGCACCGTTCCGAAGAGTGAGTCGGCGGCCCACGCCATCGAGCTTCTTCGGGAGGCAGGACTCCGAGAACCTGAAATCCGTGCCAACCAGTACCCCCACGAATTGTCCGGGGGAATGCGCCAGCGGGTCCTCATTGCGATTGCTTTCTCATGCAGACCACGAGTTGTTATAGCAGACGAACCAACAAGTGCCCTCGATGTGACAGTTCAAAAGAGAATTTTGGACAGCATCGGCAAGATCACGCAACAGTTCGGGACTGCTGTTCTCATGATCACACATGATCTCGGGGTGGCCGCGGATAGGGCGGATCGCATCATTGTCATGTGCAGAGGAGAGATCGTTGAACAGGGAAAGACCGCTGACATACTCTCGAATCCGCAGCATGCATACACCCAAAAGCTCATTGCGGCCGCTCCCGGCTTCACGGACGATGATCTACTCGCCTCCGATTCCAATCGGGCCGACATCGAGGAAGTTCCGCTGCTTCGGGTTACGGGCTTGGTCAAACAGTTCCGAGTTCACGAACCAGGCCACAAACCCGGATCAATCCGGGCAGTAGACCGAGTGAGCTTTGACCTTCATAAGGGCCGGACGGTCGGCATCGTGGGCGAATCGGGATCGGGCAAGTCGACCACTGCCCGTCTGATCATGCGGCTCGACACACCGACTGAGGGCATCATAGAAATCAACGGCCAAGATATTAGCCGGTTGAGGGGCGCTGGGCTGCGCCAGATGCGCCGGCACATGCAGCTGGTTTACCAAAGCCCGTACGGTTCCCTGAACCCGAGGTTTTCGGTCGGGAAAGTTATTGAGGAACCGCTGCGTGAATTTGGCTTGGGGAATGCTCGCTGGAGACGCAACCGAGTCACCGAACTCCTAGATCTGGTCTCCCTCCCTGCCTCATACGCTGACCACAAGGCCGGCGAACTATCAGGTGGTCAAAGGCAAAGGATTGCTATTGCTCGCGCCTTGGCGATAGAACCCGAACTCGTCGTGTGTGACGAGCCTGTCTCGGCACTTGATGTCTCGGTTCAGGCGCAGATCCTCGAACTTCTCGTGCGGCTTCAAAGGGAACTCGGTCTTAGTTACGTCTTCATTTCCCATGACCTTGCTGTCGTTCGCCAAGTTTGCCAGGACGTCATCGTCATGCAGCAAGGCGTTGCTGTTGAGTCGGGGCCCACAGGAATTGTGTTCGACGATCCGCAACACCCATACACGAAAGAACTGATCGCGGCCATCCCCGGCCGTGTCGCACTGGGACACGACGCTGGTTCGTCCCTTGTGCCATCACTAGAAGCAACCATGAAAGGTACATCGTGAATTCGAATCCACTGGTGAAGGAGCGGGCTCGGAAGCGTTTCGCGCTCATCGTTCCGGCAGTCGTCCTGGCCTCGGTCCTCGTGTCGTGTTCCGCGGCCGGCCCCCAACAGTCAATAGCCACAGGGGGGACTCCCGTGCCAGGCGGAACTCTTCGAATGACTATCGGAGCGGACGAGGGCTGCGTCGACCCTCAGCAGAGTCTGGGAAGAACACAACTCGTTGTGGGCCGTGCCATGGCCGACTCCCTCGTGTATCAGGAGCCGGACTCCGGTAAATTTCAACCGTGGCTCGCCGATTCCTGGACCATTTCGCCTGACGGAAAGAGCTACACCTTCACGCTCCGCAACAATGTCACCTTTAGTGACGGCACGTCCTTGACCGCCCAGACGGTCAAGGACAACCTCGACGCGATAGTTGCTCTCGGCGCGAAAGCCCGATTGGCGTCAACATATCTCGTTGGCTATTCAGGAACTACCGTCCTCAGCGACCTCGTCGCGCAAGTCAATTTCACCAGTCCAAACGCAGCATTTCTCCAGGCGGTGTCGACACCGTCGATGGGGTTGATTTCCAGCAAGTCGACGTCGCTGAGCCAAGCTGACCGCTGCCTGGGGCGCATCAGTGGTTCCGGACCATTCGTCCTTAATAGCTACGAACACAATCAGCTCCAGAAACTCACGAAGCGGAGGGACTATAACTGGGCGCCCAAGGCGATGCATCAAGGTGCCGCCTACGTAGATAGCGTCGAAATCAGCATCGTTCCCGAGAGTGGTGTCCGAACAGGAAGTTTAGGCAGCGGGCAGAGTGATTTGATGATGGAAGTATCAAAGGCTGACGTCGCCACGCTGAAGGCGTCCGCATTGCCAATCGAATCCCGCTCGAACCCGGGCATTCCCCAGGAACTCTTCGTCAATCCGACCAAGGGCGTGCTCACTGACATCGCTGTGCGCCAAGCACTCCAGCTCGGCGTGGACCGGTCCACCATCGTGAAAGCGACCCTTACCGAGTACAACACGGTCGCGACCGGAGCGCTTTCATCGACGACGCCCGGCTTTGTGGACCTGAGCGCAGAGATGGGCTACAACCCGGACAAGGCAGCGAAAATCCTTCAAGACGCCGGATGGGTGCCCGGACCTGACGGCATTCGTGTGAAAAATGGTCAGCGCCTGACAATGACCTTGCTTTACGGGTCGCAGCTCTACGGCCCCCTGGTACCCCTCATGGAACTCGCGCAGGCCAACCTGGCCAAAATCGGTGTCGGGGTCACCCTTCGCCCGCTCCCGGATGCCGACGCGAATGCTGCCTGGGCCAAAGGCGACTATGAGCTTCGATTCTCCGGCCTCACCCGGGGAGACCCCGATGCGCTCCGCACCGCATACTTCGGCCTCGATCCGAAACTGGACAAGCTGCTGATCGCCCAGGCATCGGAGAGCAACATTGAATCCCGGATGAAGATTGTCGCCGATGTCCAGAGCTACGTGATTTCGAACGGCATTTCGGTCCCGCTTAACGAACTCAGTCTTCCGCTCGCTCACCAGCCGACTGTCAGAAATATTTCCTTCACCGCCGATTCGCTGTTGTTGCTCCACGAGATCTCGATGAATCAATAGCCGTCCACCCGCTGTTCCGGGGGCGTCCTCTCGCAGCCGCTCCCGGAACAGCCTGCATGCAGCCACTCGCCTAAGGCCTGGATCCGACCCCGCCGGAAACCAACCCATGAAAGGAAGCCTAACTTTGCATTTGAATGACTACGCAGTTCTCGGTGCAGGCGCCATAGGCGGCACCTTGGCGCACACGCTCGCGAGTGCAGGGCACAACGTGACGCTAATTGACTCAGACGAGGCCCACATCCGCGCTATCCGCGAACGCGGACTCGATTTGGTTTCCGCTGACGGCGCTTCGGACGGGCTGCGGATGCACCGGGCCGTTAGCACCTCCGAGGTGGATGCCAGCGGGATCAATCTGGGGCTGGATCGGGTCTTCCTGGCGACCAAGGCCCAACATGTTGCCGGCGCCGCAGAATGGCTCGCCCCGCATCTGTCAACGGAGGCTACCGTCGTGCTGTGCCAAAACAGTGACACCTTCGACGCCGCGGGGCTATGGATTGACTCTGACCGAATTGCATCGGCATTTGTCAATTTCGCCGCGGATGTTCTCGGCCCTGGATCCATCCGGGTGGGCGGCCCTGGTGCGCTTGTACTGGGTGAACACCACGGACCCCCGAGCCCACGCATTCTCTCTTTGGTGGATGATCTGGCAGGCATTGGCGATGTTACGGCCACCGACAACATCACCGGCTATTTATGGTCGAAAAGGGGTATCGCCGCAATCCTGACGGCCACCGCGCTGGTGGACGAGCATGTCTCCGTTGTCATCGATTCTTCTCGCGAAGTAATGGCAGAACTAGCCACGGAGGTCTACGCCGTCGCAGACACCCAAGGTGTCCGCCTAATGCCCCTCGACGGGATCACTCCCGATCACCTGCAGACGACGGCGGAAGCCCCCGCCCGGGATGAGGCCTTTGACCGTCTTGTAGCCTTCACGGGTTCAATGCCCGGAAAGTCCCGCAGCGGAGTCTTTCGCGATATCGCGGTTCGGCGGAGGCCAACGGAAGCCCGTCCTGACTTGCTTTCACTGCTCCAGCTCGCCCAGGACGTTGGCCTCAGGACACCCTATCTCGAACGTCTCACCTGGCTCATCGGCGAACTGGAAACCGGAGCCCGCAACTTTGGACACCACAACCTCACAGAACTCGCCTCGGGCACAACCGGGGCTCGGACAGCATCCCATTATTAGGAGAGTCAGCAAATGTCAGCTCAGCTAGCCACCGGACGACAGGCAGAGAAACCCCGCAAGGTCGACGACAAGATGCGCTTTGGGGTCATGTACCCGAACTCGCCCTCGCCGAGCGTGACCTCGGGCGTCGTCGCTGCCGCTAACCCTGACGTGCTCGACATCGACGCGCATATTGCATTCGCCAGGGCGTCCGAGGACGCCGGCGTCGATTTCGTTTTCTTCGCCGACGGCTACACGAACCACGGCCCGGACAATGCGCGGGTTGGTCACGGTGAACCTTGTATTTCCGCACCAGTGTGGGCGCCGATCGTCATGGCCGCGACGGATCACGTCGGCGTCGTGACCACTATGCATGCCCGGTATATCTCCCCAGTAGTACTCGCACGGCTTGGTGCCAACTTGGACGTGGTCAGCGGTGGGCGCTGGGGGTGGAACATCGTACCCGGCTCCAAGGGATCCGAGGCGAGTCTATTCGGACTTACCGACGATATTGACCATGATGAGCGGTACGCCGTTGTCTCTGAAACTCTGGAGGCCGTGAGGACCCTTTGGGGAGCTCGTGGCGAACCAATCAAATTTGATGGGAAGTACTACCAACTGGAGGGAACTCCACGCGGGCCATATCCCGTGCAGCAGTCACCTCTCATATTCAACGCAGGAGTTTCAGCCGCTGGACAGGAGTTCATCTCAAAGAGCGCTGACTACGCATTCTTCGCGGTTGTTGACGATCTCACGAAGGTGAAGGCGACAGTGGACCAAGTCGGCGACAAGACCGAGGCGGCCGGACGCAATCGGCTTGAGGTCGGCCTCGCCGGATCCGTCGGAATCTGCATTGGCAAGACCAGCTCCCAAGCGCAGGAAAAGTTCCAATGGGTAAAGGACTCGCTTGACATGGATGCTGCCCGTGGCTGGGCAAAAGGCTTTCTGGGAGGCAGCCAAACGTATCAAGACAACTTCGGCTCCCAACTCGACGAGGCTGCAAGGAAAATCGGCATCGCCGCAGGAAGCAAGGTGCTCGTCGGGACAGCCGAGGAAGTGGCCGAGCAGTTCATGGAGATTCACAGAGTGACCGGACTGCGGGGATTCATGCTCATCACCCTGCTCTGGAACCCGGAAGAAATTTCGGCCATGAAGGACGTGTTCCCCTATCTGGAAAAGGCGGGCCTCTGGGAGTCACCGGAATCGCGTGGGTGGTCATGGTGAGTGGCGCGCCAATGAATCGGTTTTCCGACGCGCAGAACGAGGCTCGCATGTCGCGGGGGGCGGCGAACCGCGATATTTTGAAGGCGATTGACGTGCACACCCACTACGTGCCGCAGGGCTACCGTGACGCGTTGGCCAGGGCAGGTATCACGCATCCGGATGGCTTTCATGGCGGCATTCCTGCTTGGTCCGACGAGGCTCAGCTCGCCCAAATGGACCGATTTGGCATCGAGACGGCGATAGTATCCCTCTCGACGCCGGGCGTCAGGCTCGCAGGGGTCGATACCGCCGCTGTCGCGCGGTCCGCCAATGAGGCAGGCGCGGGACTTGCGGCAACATACCCCGGCCGGTTCGGCTTTCTGGCTGCGTTGCCCGTTCCTGACGTCGAAGCTTCCCTTGCCGAAATCGCGTATGCCTTCGATGAGTTTGGAGCCTGGGGCGTCTCTCTGCTGACCCACACAGAAGGGGTCTACTTGGGAGATCCGAGACTTGAACCCATCATGGAAGAACTGGGACGACGCAATGCCCGGCTCCTTATCCATCCGACTGAACCAGCGGTGGTTGTCCCCGGGGTTATGAACGAGTGGTCACGGTCGATGTATGAGTTCTTTTTCGACTCCACGCGAGCCATCACAAACCTGATCTTTTCGGGCACACTTTCGCGGCACCCGGGCATACGGGTGATTATTCCGCATGCCGGGGCCGCGATACCAGCGCTGGCCCAGCGCATTGAGCGCAACGTGTGGCGGGCGAATTCCGGCCTGTCCTACGACGCCGAACGCATCCCCGGCTACATTGAAACACTTGAGCGCTGTTACTTCGATCTCGCAGGAAGCGTTCTGCCACACCAGATCGCTTCGCTTCAGGCCCTGGTTCCCGATACCAACATCGTGTATGGCAGCGACTTCCCCTTTACCAACACCCCTATGGGGGCGGAGCTGAATGCCGACCTCCGCGGCACGGACCTACTGACAAGCGACCAAAAGCGCGCGTACCTCCGGGACAACGCCATTCGACTGTTCCCTCAACTCAGTGATTATCAAACTCCAGCCTGTACCCAAGAAAAGAAAACCGATGCCCTCAACGCGTAATTTCAATCAGGCTTCCGGGTACGCCGGTTACCGATCCTTCGACTACCTCTCGCCCGGGGTCGACTACCGCCCCTATGAGTGGACATCGGAAATCGACCGCCTGCCGCTGTACGATTTGGGGCTTTCGCCTGAGCAGGCAGCCCATGCAGAGGATCTTCTGCAGAACAATCTGGTGATCAGCCTGCACGACCATCCCCAGGTTTTCCCCAAGGACATGTCCAAGGCCGTCGAGTACGGTCAGAGCGGACGATACCCGGTCGGTTATGAGGGCTTGTCATACTCCGGGATGGATGTTGTTTTTGACAATCTGGCAGGACCTACCGGCTGCATCATGAGTCACTACAGCTGGACCTGGGCCGATGTGGCCTATGACATTGGGCATCGTCTCGCGGACATCGCCCACCAGGACTTCGTGCGCATCGTGCGGACGGTCGACGACATCAAGGCCATTGCTGGCTCCGGACACCTCGGCTGGGTGCTAGCGCTAGAAGCAGCCAGCATGATTGACAACGACATTGACCGCATTGACATCCTGCATGGCTGGGGCGTCCGCCAGATGGGACTGGTTTACAACGAGAGCAACCTATTGGGCGGAGGCCTGAAAGAATCCTCCGACGGCGGCTTGACACGCTTCGGTCACCGAGTGGTGGAACGAATGAATAAACTCGGCATGTCAATCGACCTCTCCCACGCAGGAGACCGCACATCGATTGACACCATCGCAGCTTCCGAGGCTCCAGTCATGATCACCCATGCCGGAGCACGCGGCGTTTGGCCCAGCGAGCGGATGAAACCCGACCACGTCCTGAAAGCGCTTGCGGAAGCCGGTGGACTGCTGGGAATCGAGGCCGCCCCGAACTCCACGATGTCCCCCGATCACGAGGCCCACACGATCGAATCAGTGATGCAGCACTTTGAGTACTGCGCCAACCTCATGGGCATCGATAACGTGACCTTCGGGCCCGACACCCTCTATGCAGACCACGCCAAGATCCACACTGAATTCTCTACTCTGTTCGGAGCGAACGTCGACGCCGTCGAGCCGGCCTCGGAGCCAGCCCCCCTGACTCGTGTTGGCGTCCAGCCAATTTCGGCAACGAAATCCGAATACTGCGCAGGATTCGAAAACCCGACAGAGAACTTTCGCAATGCGATTGGCTGGATGCTAAAGCAAGGGTACTCCGACGACGACATTCGCAAGGTCGCCGGCGGAAACACTCTTCGGGTGCTCGGGCAGACCTGGCGTTGAACGCAATGGATCATGGCTCGCTCCTCTCCAGCGCTCACGCCCTGCTTCCTGAGATGCAGGCACTTCGAAGGAAACTTCACCAGCATCCGGAAATCGGCCTCGAGCTTCCAGCGTCCCAAGCACTCATCGTGAAAGCACTCTCGGATTTGGACGCTGATCTAATCCTGGGCCAGACCTGCAGTTCGGTCATCGCGGTCCTCACCGGATCCCGACCCGGCCCGACCGTAGTCCTACGGGCCGACATGGATGCACTTCCCATCCAGGAGGCGCCAGGCAGCGAGCCACGATCGCTCACCGAAAACGCCATGCATGCCTGCGGACACGACCTGCATTCGGCCACCCTCGTCGGCGCTGCCACACTGCTCTCGTCCCGTACCAAGGAAATGTCTGGGCGTGTCGTGCTGGTCTGGCAGCCCGGGGAAGAAGGATACGACGGCATGCAGGTCATGCTGGACGAAGGGTTGATGGAGGTGATTGGCGCCGAGGCCGTCGCGACGTATGGTTTGCACGTCTTGGCGGACACGTTCCCGCACCGGGTGTTCTCCGGCCGCGCCGGGGTCTCCCACGCCACGAGCGCAACATTTCAAATTAAGGTCTCGGGAGTCGGCGGTCACGCGGCTTTCCCGCACGCGGCCGTAGATCCTGTACCCGCAGCAGCGGAGATCGCCTTGGGTTTGCAGATTCGGTTGACCCGCACGGTAAACATCTTTGACCCAGCGGTAATTACGGTCGGAAGCATACATGGCGGGAACGCACCGAACGTAATCCCTGAGTCTGTTGTCCTTGCAGGTACAGTGCGGGCCTTCTCCCAGGCATCGGCCAACCAGTTGCCCGATCTTGTACGGTCACTTGCCGCCGGCATCGCTTTGGCGCATGGCGTACGTGCCGAGGTTGACTATCGGGAGGGGTACCCCGTCGTCGACAACGACAAAGCCGAGGTGGATCTGCTCCGTGGGGTGGTCCAGGATCTCCTGGGGACCGAACGGTTTCAGGAGCTTGCCGTGCCTATTCCAGCGGGCGATGACTATTCCCGCTTGATGCAGCTGATCCCCGGTGCATTCTTTCTGGTGGGCGCTGGAATACCAGACGGGAATGGCCGCCTGCACCCGAACCACTCTGCTGGAGCCAACTTCGACGACGGTGTGATGGGGGATGGGGCCGCTGTCCTCGCCGCAGCCGCACTTCGTCGTCTGTCCGACAACTACCGTCCAGATCCATTGCCCCGCTGATTCAGCTCCTAACGAATCATCAACCAAACCAAGGAGAATGCAAATGCTTACCGACCCATCGCCGCGGGTCACCGACGGTCGATATTTCCGATCGGTGCTTGGTAACTACCCGACAGGCGTCGCAGCCATTACAGCTGTTGGGCAAGGCGGTGAGCCTGTTGGAATGATTGTCGGCACCTTCAGCTCCGTGTCGCTCGATCCACCACTGGTTTCCTTTACACCCACCAAAGATTCGGCATCTTTCAAGGCGCTCCGCGAGTCAAAGAGCTTTTGCGTCAACATACTCGGCGAGCAACAAGAAGAGATCTGTCGTGCACTCGCGGTGAAGGGCGCCGACGACAAATTCACGTCGGTTCGGTGGCGCCCTGCCGACTCCGGCTCTCCAATAATCGAGAACTCGGTCGCGTGGATTGATTGCGACTTCGAGTCGATTACCGAAGCGGGTGATCACTACATTGTTCTTGGCGCAGTCCGGGACCTGGCAATCTCGAAGGATTCGCCGGATCTACCTCTCTTGTTTTTCCAGGGAGGATACGGCCGATTCTCACCTCATTCGCGCGTAATGCCTGCCGCAACTGACGCGCTTGAGCAAATCAGGTTTGTCGACATGGCCCGGGATCACATGGAGTCCCTTGCGGCTGAACTCGGGATGGAATGTTCCGCCGTAGCTCCTGTTGAGAACTTTCTCGTCCGTTTGGCGAGTGCGGGTGTCCCCCCGAACGGGGGTTCGCCGGTACGGGTGGGTATACGGCTGCCCTTCGAAGCCCCTATGGGGGCTCTGCTCGTCGCCTGGGCCGATCCCGCTACGCAGGACAGGTGGCTCGACCGAGGAGTGCCGCGGGAAAATGTCAAGGAGCGAGATCGGCACCGGGATGCCCTAGAGCGGGTGAGGGCCAAAGGTTGGACGATCACCCTGTTCAGCGAAGGCTTCAGGTCGATTGACAAGAGGCTGGAAAACTTGGCGGCCGATGGACCTACCCGCCAACCGGACCCGCATCTAAGTCAGTTAGCCGCTTCCCTGAATGGTCCCGATGCATACGAGCGTGACGAAATCCTTTCTGGTGAGACATACCAAGTCCGAAACGTATCAGCCCCAGTGTTTGATTCCGAGGGAAATGTTGTTCTCTATCTGACACTATTTGGTTTCCCCGTCTCTACGCGGGGGGACCGGGTGCTGGATATCGTGGCGAGACTAGTTGAGACTGCATCACGGGTATCGGACGCGATTTCCTGGGCGGGGCTCAGGAAATCGATTGCGAGCGCGGAGCGGCGGGCATGAACGGGCACAGTGCCGGAGTACGGGCAGAACACTTCACGGACAGGGTTGCTGTTATTACGGGCGCTCTCGGTGAGATCGGACTGGAAACAGCCGAAGAGCTTGCGAGGCGCGGTGCTACCGTGTGGGCAGCCGATATTGGTTTCAGCCCTAGCGAGCCGTCGCGCCCTGTCGGCGCCGGAATCATCCACCCGGTAAACCTCGACGTTACGGATTCGCATGCAGTCGATTCCCTCTTCAGATCGATCACGTCAGCAAGCGGTCCCATCTCGATGCTTGTAAATGCTGCGGGCGGTCCTGGTACTGATCGATCCCCTGTGGAAGATGTAACAGACGCCCAGTGGAAAAAGGTCGTGAGTCTCAACCTCGACGGCACTTTCTACTGTTGCCGTGCTGCCGTGAAGTCGATGAAGTCAGGCGGAATCGGGGGATCGATCGTGAACATCTCATCAGGTGCCGGTCGCACCTATT
The DNA here is from genome assembly GCF_030209755.1 of Arthrobacter sp. efr-133-TYG-118. Classification (GTDB taxonomy): domain Bacteria; phylum Actinomycetota; class Actinomycetes; order Actinomycetales; family Micrococcaceae; genus Arthrobacter. The sequence continues at coordinate 191,092 of NZ_JARVRH010000006.1, forward strand.
CACGGACAGGGGTTCAGGCCTACGCCGCGGCTAAGGCCGGTGTCATCGGACTTACTCGCCAACTCGCCCGCGAAATGGGAACGTACGGCGTAAGGGTAAATTGTGTTGCGCCCGGCCTTATCGCCGTTGAAGGGCTCGCCCAAGAGCTCAGCAGCATTAGTTCCGGGGCCATGCAAACTCACCTCTCCGGCGTCGCCCTTGGGCGCCTCGGCTCAGCAGCTGACCTCGTTGGTCCGATTGTGTTCTTTCTTGGACCACAGGCTGGCTACGTGACTGGACAGACCATTAGTGTTGATGGCGGTTCGACCATGCTCGGATAAGGCCCCCGGTGTACTACGTAGCGGTACGCTCAACCGTCAGCCGTCGAAAGAGGGCGAGGAATGGTATCTGGTTGTGTTGCTCGACAGGTTCAAGAATGCTTTCCGTTACGCGGAAAAATGACGGAGCGATGAGGCGGGAAGAATCGGCACCTTTGGGTGTCACTCGGATGATTTTTCGTCGCTTGTCCGATGGGTGGAGAGCGGACTCCAAGAGCCGCTGCGAACTCATTCGGGACACTAAACCTGCCATTGATGCTTTGTCCAGCGACAGGATCACCGACAGGGAACGTTGATCGAACGGACCGTCCTCCACCAAAACCCTGACAGCAGAATAAGCCAAAGGGGTAACGACAGATCCGATCTCCCTTTTCCATAAAGAGCCGTAGGCTTGCTGGCTGATCCGGATCAGTCGACCAAAGGCCCAGTTCGTTGCAGCGATCGCAAGTCCGTCACTCCATTCCTGAACCTCTTCGAACCCGGACGCAGACGCATCCGGGCGATGGCTGAAGGCGATCAGCCGAAGCTGGGTCAGGAACCAAGTTTGTTCAGTGCCGTTCAGCGGCGAGAGAAAAATCTCATCTGCGTGACGGAGCCGACGTCCATGGCCACGAACAAGCTCCACGGCGTCGGGCGAGGCGAACAAACGCTGACGACGGGCGTCTGAAGAGTCAGGAACCGACGAGATAAACCCTAGTTTGATAAGCCGGCGGACGATTTCTCCGACCGTTGACCGGTCCAGCGCTGACACGTCCGCAACAGCAGTTTGATCCAGACCGGGCACGCGCGAGAGAGCGAGGAGGACCGCAAATTGTGATGGAGTTAGATCGCCCTTGCCGCCAATCGACTGGAACCCTGAATGCAGTTGACGCCCAACGCGGATCAAATGTCCTGGATCAGCGGCGAGGAGTCGAAGCGCATCGCTTTCATGGGGATTCGACCTTTCGACCGCGATTGAATATCGGGCAACTACGTCTGTCACGACGCTAGTCTACGCGGAGGTGTGGACACGGTCTGGCTAGCAACGGTTGGCTTGGCGCCGGACTTCGATTCCAGGCTTCACCCCGCCCCAGCTGGGGCGAAGCAGGTCGTCGATTTCAATGATGCGTATGGCGACACACGTTTAGCGGGACTTGCGGGCACCAGCCGGTGGCTGGCGTGTCTGCGTCAGTAAGAGAGCATGCTCTGGCTAAGCTCTAATCCCAATACTTGGGAGTCCTACCCGCCGGGCGTTGATGTCTGGGGAGTTCGGTGTAAAGCCCTGCTGTCCGCGTCGAACGGGGCGAACCATGCCGGGGTAAACAAGCCGGACAAGTATCTGACGTCCTTGACGGACAGCGTCCGTAAGGACTAGTCACAACGCCGGGTACCCTGTCCTGCGCGGGCCCATGGCGGCTCGTGCCCACAGACCTCTACCCGTTGGTGCCGTTCGATGGTGGACCGTCCATCGAAGATAAGGACTTCCGAAGCGCGTAGGGAATGCCGGGCATTCTGGCTGCTTAAAGTCGGGTGAATGCGAGCCGTGCCCGGATTACGGCTGTGGGCCTGCGGCCCGCGGCCGCTGCGGGACAGGTTCCTGAGGGAAATGCTCCGGACGCGGTCTCGCACGGTCAGCCCACTGGCCTGCTGACGAGGACAGGTGCGCACAGGCCAGCCAACAGCACACCAACACCCCCGGCAGCGACTGACCAGCGGACTCAAAACTCGGTACCGATCCAGCGACCACGGGCGCCCCGATGGCGGTCCCGCCCTGCATGACGCCCATGCACAGGGCCAGGACGCGCCCGCGGAACTGCGGTTCCACCGAGAGCTGGATGCCCGTATTGCAGCTGTTCAGGTATGTCAGGCTGATCAGAATCAGGATCCCCGCGTACAGCCAGAATGAGTGCGCAGCGCTGGTGTGAGACCGGAGGCGAGTTGGCGATTCGCGAGCTAGCTCCAGGTGAACTTCCCATGTATAGCCAACGCTACAACCACGACCGGGAGATGGTTTCTGAAACTAGATTTGTCTCAAGTAGCATTCCTCAGGTGGCACGGAGCTGGCTCCAGGCCGGAGACAGAGCAGCCCAAGGACTTCAGGGCTATATAGGCTCCCAGATAGTACGTCTGACGGTTCCACGGTATGGCGGGCAGATAACCTTTGCTTTTTCAAGCACTAGAGACTACGAGCGCTGGGAAACTTCAGAGGCACGAAATGCCTGGCTGCGCCAGGCAAAGGATCAACAGTTCGTTCGAGGATACCTTTCCGTGTGGGGACTCGAGCCGAACCCAAAGAGCTCAGTACCCCAGCGGGTGTCTTCTCTACCGCGGTGGAAGCAAACCGTCATTATCTACATGTCGTTCCTGCGACTGAGTCTCTCAATGAACTACAGCCTGGCCTCTATCCCCGTTGACTTGTCAACGTGGATGAAGGTGACGGTTTCAGTGGGAATTCTTACCCCCGTGTGACATACATCTTCATACCCGGCTCTGATGGCTCATGGCCAACGGCGGTCAGCTTCAGGAATGGTGTGATCCATTTCCCCGCCGGGTTCTAGAACCTTCTTTTCGGGCGCGTGCCTGTTTTGAAAAGGACCAGACCTGAAAATTTCACGATCTGCTTGGCCAGGAAGACTTACCCGGTCCGCGTGGTGGAGCAACGTCCAGTTCCATAAGCCTCAGCAGTGCGCCTAGGTTAACGAAACCTGGCGGCAACTCCTCGGCCGTCAGCAGCGCAGTGCCCTTGGGGCGCTCTCATCGACTGCAGCGGCCCTTTGGCCGGACCGCCAGTGGGACTTCACCTTGTTGCTTTCCGAACACTATCTTGGCGGGAGAATATCGGAAATTCACCGAGCGTGCAGACTGCATCAATTACCTCGCTGCGGGCGCACTGGGTATTCCCCCCTTCCAGTGGAAACCCATATATGCAGTCAAACCCCTACGACTATGCGACCCGTCAGATGCAGACACTGCAGCTGTGGGTGCTGGGCCATTCCATGCCTGAACCAGCAGTTGTCTTGCGGACTCTGCGGGCATGGCGGCTTTGTCCGCCAGTGGCATTTCTTGGGCTCGGCCTGGGGCAAAGCAGCCTCGGACCTGCCCCGGCCGAGCCTCAGAATCAGGCCATAAGACCCGCGAGGGAGTCCTTGGCGGCGGCGACTGCTTCTGCCGTGATGCCGAACTCCTTGAAGAGGCGCTTGTAGTCTGCCGAGGCGCCGAAGTGCTCGAGGCTGATGGAGCGTCCGGCGTCGCCGACGAATTCCTTCCAGCCCAAGGCCAGGCTGGCCTCGACCGAGACGCGGGCCTTGACCGCGGCCGGGAGCACGGACTCGCGGTATGCGGAGTCCTGCTTGTTGAACCACTCGACGCACGGCATCGAGACGACGCGGGTGGCGATGCCTTCGGCCTGGAGCGCTTCGCGGGCGTTCACCGCGAGCTGGACCTCTGAACCGGTGCCGATCAGGATGACGTCGGCCGGGACCGTGGCGCCGTCCTTCGAAGCCTCTGCCAGGACGTAGCCGCCCTTTGCGACGCCCGCGGTGGAGCCGAAGGTGTCACCCTCGGCAATGCCCTCGCCGCGTGCGTAGGTCGGGATGTTCTGGCGGGTCAGCACGATGCCTGCCGGGTTCTCGTGGTTCTCCAGCATGGTCTTCCACGCTGCGGCGACCTCGTTGGCGTCGCCGGGACGGACAACGTCCAGGCCCGGGATGGCGCGCAGGGTGGACAGCTGTTCCACCGGCTGGTGGGTGGGTCCGTCTTCGCCCAGGCCGATCGAGTCATGCGACCACACATAGATGGACGGGACGCCCATGAGGGCGCCGAGGCGGATGGCCGGCTTCTGGTAGTCACTGAAGATCAGGAACGTGCCGGAGAACGCCCGGGTCCGGCCGTGCAGCGAGATGCCGTTCACGATCGACGCCGCGGCGTGCTCGCGGATACCGAAGTGCAGCACCCGGCCGTACGGGTTGCCCTTCCAGGCGCCGGTGGAGCGCGAGGCCGGAATGAACGACGGTGAACCCTCGATGGTGGTGTTGTTGGACTCGGCGAGGTCGGCCGAACCGCCCCACAGTTCCGGAAGGACCGGGCCGATCGCGTTCAGGACCTTGCCGGACGCGGCGCGGGTGGAAACTTCCTTGCCCGCTTCGAACACCGGCAGGACGGCGTCGAGCTCGACAGGAAGCTTCTTGGCCTCGATCCGCTCAAGCAGTGCAGCGCCCTCCGGGTTGGCGGTCTGCCATGCCTCGAAGGATGCCTGCCATTCGCTGCGCTCGGCTGCGCCGCGTTCGACGACGGCACGGGCGTGTGCCAGGACGTCCTCGTCCACTTCGAAGGACTTGGCCGGGTCGAAGCCCAGGACTTCCTTGAGCCCGGCGACTTCCTCGGCGCCGAGGGCGGAACCGTGGATCTTGCCGGTGTTCTGCTTCTTGGGGGCGGGGTAGCCGATGATGGTGCGCAGCGAGATGATCGACGGCTTGGACGTCTCGGCCTTCGCGGCGAGCAGGGCGCTGTAGAGTTCCTGGACGTCTTCGACGTATTCGCCGGTCGGGTTGCTTTCGCTGGGGCGGGTCCAGTCCACGCGCTGGGTGTGCCAGCCGTAGGCTTCGTAGCGCTTGAGCACGTCTTCGGTGAACGCGATGTCGGTGTCGTCTTCGATGGAGATGTGGTTCTCGTCGTAGATCACCACGAGGTTGCCCAGTTCCTGGTGCCCGGCCAGGGAGGAAGCTTCCGAGGTGACGCCTTCCTGGAGGTCGCCGTCGGAGGCGATGACCCAGATGGTGTGGTCGAACGGGCTCTCGCCGGCGGGGGCATCGGCGTCGAACAGGCCGCGTTGGCGGCGCTGCGAGTAGGCGAAGCCCACCGAGGAGGCCAGGCCCTGGCCCAACGGGCCGGTGGTGATCTCGACGCCGGCGGTGTGCTTGTACTCCGGGTGGCCGGGGGTCAGCGAACCCCAGGTGCGCAGGGCCTCGAGGTCCTTCAGTTCCAGGCCGTAGCCGGAAAGGAACAGCTGGATGTACAGGGTCAGCGAGGTGTGTCCGGGGGAGAGGACGAACCGGTCACGGCCGATCCAGTCCGGGTGCTTCGGGTCGTGGCGCATCAGCTTCTGGAACAGCAGGTAGGCGGCCGGGGCAAGGCTCATGGCCGTACCAGGGTGACCGTTGCCGACCTTCTCGACGGCGTCAGCGGCCAAAACGCGGACGGTGTCCACGGCGCGCTGGTCCAGGCTTGTCCAAGTCAGTTCTTGCTCTTCCAAATGTGGCACGTAAACCGAGCCCCTCTCTTGGTGTCTTTCAATGATTCTGGGTATGACGGCAGACAGGAGCGGCCCGCGGTGCGGGAACGCTCCTGTCTGGTGGGCGTTTGTCAGACGGTGGTGAAGCCGCCATCGATGAGGACGTTGCTGCCGGTGATCATGGCGGCGTTGTCACTTGCCAGGTACCCGATGAGCGAGGCGACCTCCTCGGGCTGGGCGAAGCGGCCCACAGGGATTTCCCGCTTGGCCTTTTCGCCTTTTTCTCCGGCCCAGGCCTTCTTGCCGAGCGGGGTTTCCACCACGGTGGGGGAGACGGCGTTGACCGTGACACCCTTGGGGGCCCATTCGAGCGAGAGCACGTGGGTGAGGCCGACGATCGCTGCCTTGGAAGCGCAGTAGGCGGCGTGCTGGTCCAGGCCGATGACGGCGGCCTGGGAGGCGAGGTTGATGATGCGCCCGTATCCGGCGTCGACCATGACGCGGCCTGCCGCCTGGGCCATGTAGAAGCTGGCGCTGAGGTTGATGTCGATCGTTGCCTGCCAGCGCGCCGCCGGCACGTCGACGGCGGCATCGAGCAGGGCGACGCCGGCTGAGTTGACCAGGATGTGCGGCACACCGGCGACGCGAATGGTTTCTTCGACGATCTCGCCGGCGGCTTCGGGTGCGGTCAGGTTGCGGGCAATGCCGTGGTGGCCCTTGCCGGGGAGCTCTGCCATGAGGGCCCCGACACTGTCGGAGAGGTCGACGCCGATAACCCGGGCGCCGCGGGATGCGAGGTGGTGGGCGACGGTGTAGCCGATGCCGCTTGCGGCGCCCGTGATGATGGCAATTTTGCCCTCGAATTGCTGTTCCATTGTTCTATCCTTCGTAGGCGCAGATGTCCTGGACTTTTTCGGCCGAGGCACTGCTGGTGTCGAATTCGTAAGTGAGCCATTCCTTGGCGAGGCGGCGGGCCAGTTCCAGGCCCACGACGCGTTGGCCGAAGCAGAGGACCTGGGCGTTGTTGCTCAGGACGCTCCGCTCGACAGAGAAGGAATCATGGGCAGTGACTGCGCGGATCCCTTTGACCTTGTTCGCGGCGATGGCGACTCCCAGCCCGGTGCCGCAGACAAGCAGTGCCCGGTCCGCATCACCGGAGGCGACGATGCGGGCGGCTTCGACGGCGATGTGCGGGTAGGCGGTGTGCCCGTCGGTGTCAACGCCGACGTCCACAACGGAAGCGACAAGGCCGTTGGCGGCGAGGTCCTTCTTCAGGGCCTCTTTGTAGTCGAATCCTGCGTCATCGCTTCCGACGACGATTCTCAGACCGGCGGTCATGACTGGGTCCTTTCAGTGGCAGGGGCGAGGGCTTCAAGGGCGGTGACGATCATTCCGAAGGACGTCGCGCCCGCATCGGGTGTGCCGATGCTCTTTTCGGCCAGCGGGCGTGCCCGACCCAGCTTTGGTGTCAAGGATGCTGTGGCCGCTGCAGCCGCGGATGCTTCGGCCGCTGCGGAAGCCCACGCGGCGGCGGGGTCCTTGCCGCTCATCAGGGCGAGCTCGAGGCCGTCGACGAACGGCAACATGGCGTCGACGATCGTCTTGTCACCTGGTTTGGCCCGGCCAAGGTCGGTGATGGCGGTCGAGAAGGCATGGACGGCCGTTGCGATCACGCCCCGGTCAAAGCTGGTGCCTTGATCGTCGATGGCCGCTGCCGCGCTTTCCAGCCCGGCTCCCCACAACACCCCTGAGGTGCCCCCTGCCGCGGCCGCCCATGCTTGCCCGGCCTTGCGGAGGATGTAGGAAGGGCCCGCGGTGGTGGCTTTGGCGGCCCTCTCGGCCGAGGCCAGCGCTGCGTCGGCGCCCTTCACCATGCCCCGGCCGTGGTCGCCGTCGCCGGCTACCGCGTCAATGCGCCCAAGCTCGGTCTCGTTGGCGTGCATGGTCGAGGCCAACACGCGCAAACCATCCAGGACTAGCGTGGCCACCGGGACGGCGGCTGGGCTCGGGACCGGAATGGAGTCGAGCTCTTCTGCCTCGTCAATGTGTCGGACGGCCGGTCGCAGCCCCCGCAACGCGGATTTCTGCTTCCGGTAGGCCGGGGTATAGGTCTCGGCACTCCACAGCCATTCGAGTTCCTTGTCCAGCCACATGAGGGTGAGCGAGATACCGCCCATGTCGAGGCTGGTCACGAGCTCCCCGACCTCGGGTTCGACGATTTCCAGGCCCGCCTCGCGGAGCAACGGTGCCACGGAATTCCACACCAGGAACAGTTCTTCGTATTTCGTGGTGCCCAATCCATTCAGGATCACGGCCACACGGGACGAAGCCCTGGCAGGGGCCTGGTTGAGCAGGTCGCCGACAAGGAGCCTGGCCAGCTCCTCAGCGGTTCCAAGGACTTCGTCACGGATCCCCGGCTCGCCGTGGATGCCGAGACCGACGCCCATGTGGTTTTCCGGGACAGTGAAGAGCGGTGCGTCGGCGCCGGGCATGGTGCAGCCGGAGAAGGCGACGCCGAAACTGCGGGTGGCGGCGTTGGCGGCGCGTCCGATGCGTTCTACTTCGTCCAGATCCAGGCCCGCGGCAGCCGCGGCACCAAGTGCTTTGAAGACGGTGAAGTCCCCGGCGATGCCCCGGCGCTCGGATTCGATAGGGGATGAGGCGATGTCGTCGGTGACCACGACGATGCGGGTGTCGATGCCTTCCTTACGGAGGCGCTCGGCGGCGATGCCGAAGTTCATGTTGTCGCCGGCGTAGTTGCCGAACGTGAGGATGACGCCTTTGCCCTGGTCGGCGGCTTTGGCCACCGAGTAGACCTGGGCGGCGCTGGGGGAGGTGAAGATGTTGCCGACGACGGCCGCGGTTGCGAATCCGGGACCCACGATTCCGCAGAAGGCCGGGTAGTGCCCGGAGCCGCCTCCGACGACGACTGCGACCTGCGGGGTTTCGGATCGGTGGGCGACGGCGCCGCCCGGCACGCCGCGGAGGCGGTCGGAGTAAAGGTCGAGGAATCCGCTGAACTGGTCTTCAGCGAACTCGGAGGGGTCATTGAACAAGACAGTCATTGTGGTGCTCCGGTCGGGAATACGTGGTGGTTGGGGCGGACAGGCTGCCCGGGCGGCGCCCGGGCAGCCGGTGGCCGGCTACTTCTTTTGGCCCGGAAGGCCTTCGTAGGCGATGTTGCCGCCCTGGAGGTTGTCGTTGATGAGTGCGGGGAGGTTCTTCAGGAAGGCGTCCTTGTCGGTCACGACGTTTTTGAAGGCGTCGTTGACGTTGGCGGCGGTGATGGCAGGCATCGTGTAGACAGGCTTCTTGTTGACGCTCTCGCCGCGCACGATTTTCGCGGCGACTGCGAGGCCGGCGGCAAGCTCCACCGTGCCGTGCTGCAGGGAGGTGCCGATCATGTCGCCGGACTGCACGGCCTTGAGTCCGTCCTCGATGCCGTCGATGCCGACGACCGGCGTGCCTTTTACCCCGGCTTCGCGGAGGGCCTGGATGGCACCCAGGGCCATGTCGTCGTTCTGGGAGATGACGCCGTTGATGTCGCCCTTGAACGCGGAGACCCAGTTGCTCATCTTGTTGACGGCCTGGTCGCGCTTCCAGTTGGCGGTGTCCTTGGCCAGGACCTTGATGCCGGGGTTCTTGTCGAGCACGTTCTGGATGCCCTTACCGCGGCCGATCTGCGGTGAGGATCCGAGCGGACCTTCAAGCACGACGATGTTGCCCTTGCCGCCGAGCTTGTTGACCATCATGGTCGCTTCCTGCTCTCCCGCGGCGACGTCGTCGGGCTGGACGCTGGCAGTCAGGTCCGCGCCGGACAGGGCGGTGTTGACGTCGAGGACTGGAATCCCGGCAGCCTTTGCCGCGGCTACCTGGGGCTGGAGTGAGTCCGCCTGCACAGGGACGATGATGATCGCGCTGACCTTGCTGTTGACGTACTGCTGCATCTGGTTGGCCTGAGTGGAGACGTCTCCGCCTGCCGAGTTCCATTGCAGGTTGATGTGGTTGGCCTTGGCATAGGCCTCCATGCCTTCCTTGCCTTGGGTGATGAAGGAGGACATGTCGTAGACCGTCACTCCGATGGTGATGTTGTCGTTGCCGGCGCTTGGGTCACCTGCGCCGCAGGCGGTGAGGCCAAGGGCGGCGACGGCGGCAATCGCCGTGCCTGTGAGCAGCTTCTTCGTCGTTGAGGATGCCTTTTTCATTATCTTCCTTCACATATGGGTTGGGGAGTGCGGATGGTTGGTTGGGATGTGGTGGTCAGGATGTAATGGTCAGCGGCGGCCGCGGCGGGCAGCCCAGACATCGACACCGACGGCGGCGACGATGATGACGCCCTTGATGACGTTCTGCCAGTAGGCGGGGACGAGGAGGAGGTCGAGTCCGTTGTTGATGGTCTGGATCAGGAGGAGCCCGATCGCGGTGCCCCACACGGTGCCCCTGCCGCCCATGAGGCTGGCGCCTCCGATGACCACGGCAGCGATGGCGTCGAGTTCGTAGCCTTGGCCGAGGTTGGGGGCACCGGTGATGACGCGGGAGGCGAGCATCAGTCCGGAGAGCCCGGCGAGCAGGCCGCTGATGGCGTAGACGCTGAACAGGATGCGGCGCGAGCGGACGCCCGCGATTTCGGCGGCGAGCCTGTTGCCGCCAATCGCGTAGACGCGCAGCCCGTAGTTTGTTCGTTTCATGACGAAGGCTAGGCCAAGGATGGCGACGATCATGAGGACGACCGGGAGCGTCAGGCCCAGGACCTGGGTGTTGGCAAAGAGGCCGAAGCTGGCGGGCAGGCCGTTGATGGGTGCGCCGTCGCCGATGACGTAGGCGAAGCCGGATGCCAGGGTCAGCATTCCCAGGGTGGTGATGAAGGGCGGGACTCCGAGCTGGCTGACGATGAACCCGTTGATGCTGCCGGCGAAGAGGCCGGCGGCCACGGCGGCCACGAGGGGCAACAGCAGGTTGTCCCCTGCGTTCTTCGCGGTCCAGGCCGCGGCCATGGCACTGACGGCCATGACGCTGCCGACGGAGAGATCAATGCCTCCGGTCAGGATGACAAGGGTCTGCCCCAATGCAATAAGGGCGAAGGGTGCTGCCGCGATGAGGATGTTGGTGAGGTTGTCGGGAGTGGCGAAGCGTGCGCTGCGGTACGCGAAGAACCCGACGATGAGCAGCATCACGACGACCATGATGTGGCGGACGAGGAAGTTCCCTGCGAGTTTTTTCCAGTTGCTGCGCTGCAGGGCCGCGGGGGCGGTGGCTGTGGTGTTCATGGGGTGGTGTCTTTCAGAGGTTCGGCCCGGAGTCCGGAGGCGAGTCGGAAAATGGTGTCCTGGACGTCAGGGGAGTCGAGTTGTTCGCGGTCGAGTTCGCCGACGACACCGAGCTCGCGCATGATGAGGGCGCGATGGGAGAGACTGAGAATCTCGGGCATATCGCTGGATGCCATGACGACGGCCATGCCGGCGGAGGACAGTTCGGTGATGATGCGATAGATTTCGCTGCGCGCGCCGACGTCGACCCCGCGGGTCGGCTCGTCGAGCAGCAAAGCGTCTACCTGGCCGGTGAGCCAGCGGCCGAAAACGACCTTCTGCTGGTTGCCCCCGGAGAGGTTTTCCAGGTGCTGGTCCAGGCCGCTGCTTTTCAGGCGCATGGATTTCATGACCTCGGAAATCGCTGAGCGCTGTTTCCGGCGGCTGAGGACGCCGAACCGGGAGAACGCCGCGATCCTCGGCAGGGTGGCGTTGTCCAGGATGCTCATGGAGAGGATGGCGCCGGCGCCTTTGCGGTCTTCGGGGACAATGGCCAGGTTCCGGGCGATGGAGTCCTGCGGGGATCCTGCCTTGAGCACCGAGCCGGAGAGTGTCACGGTGCCCGAGTGGGGTTTGCGGATACCGTAGATGCACTCGATGAGTTCGGTACGTCCGGCACCGACGAGCCCTGCGAGGCCGAGGATTTCTCCTTTCCTGACGGTGATGTTGATGGGTGTGGCGCCGACGGTGATGACCAGGTCTTTGACTTCAAGGACGACGTCGTTGCCTGCGTCCGGGCGTTCGGGGAAGAGCTGGTCGAGCTCGCGTCCGATCATGGCGGTGACGATCCCGTCGTCGGAAATATCCGCCAACGGGGTGTCGCTGACCAGGGTGCCGTCGCGCAGGACCACGACCCGGTCGGCCATGGCACGGATTTCTTCCATCTTGTGGGTCGTGAAGAGGATGGCGACGCCCTGGTCCCGGAGCGAGCGGACAATCGTTGCCAGCCGTGCGACTTCGCGCTCGGCGATGGCACTGGTGGGTTCGTCCAGCAGGAGGACCCGGGCTCCGCGGTGGGTTGCTTTGATAATTTCGATGATTTGCCGGATACCCACCGGCAATTCGCGCATCCGGGTCTTGGGATCTGTGTCCAGACCGAATTCCTTGAGGTAGCCCTTGGCGGCCTTGACCATGGCCGCGCGGTCCAAGGTTCCCAGCCGGGTCTTGACCTCCCGTCCGATGAAGAGGTTCTCGTAGACCATCATTTCCGGGATCGATGCGAGTTCCTGGGGCACGATGGCGACGCCAAGTTCGTAGGCGGCCTGCGTGTTTCCGCTGACCAGGTCCTGGCCCCTGACCTGCACGCTGCCATCGATGGGGCGGTACTGGCCGGAGGCAATTTTCATCAACGTGGACTTGCCTGCACCGTTTTCTCCGGCAAGGGCGGTAACAGTACCTGGTTCCAAGGAGAACGTGATTCCGCGGAGGACCGGGATGCCTCCGAATGACATGGTGATGCCCGAACACTCGAGCATGGGGACGACTTGGTTGCTGTCGTCTGAGCGGACGGTCGACACGTGTATCGAGCTCCTTTGCATTGCCGTCTCAGCGGCCACCAAACGGTGGCGAGAAATGACTATACGCTGGCAGTGCGCATTATTTAATACCCTCGGCTCATATGAGCAAAATGGACATTAAATGGGTCTGGTGCTCATCTGAGCATCCGTGTAGACTCGTGCGGAGACGAGAGTTACTACTGCGGAGGTGTGCATGGCACAGGCGCCAGGGCCAGGCAGGCAGGTGCAGATCGCGCATATCGCTACGCAGCACTACCTGCAGAACAAGACCCGAATCGAGATCGCCAACGAAACCGGCCTCAGCCGTTTCAAGGTCGCACGTCTGCTCGATGAGGCCGTCAGCACCGGAATCGTCCGGATCGACATTCAAAGCCCCTCCGGTGTGAGGCTTGATCTGTCGGTGCAGCTGGCGGAGCGCTTTAAACTCGGCCACTCCGTGGTCGTTGACGTTCCCTCTGACGATGAGCAGGTCCTGCAGGCCCGCCTGGGCTCCACCGTGGGGGACCTGCTCAGCGAAATCCTGACAGACGACGACATTCTTGGGCTGACGTCCGGCCGGACGCTCAGCGCGATGGCTCGCTCGCTGACCACACTGCCCAAATGCGGGGTGGTTCAGCTTGCCGGCGTGGCCGGACCCATACAGGAAACGGGGCTGGAAATCATGCGGCGCGTCAGCAGCCTCGCTGGAGTCCGGCCCTGGACCATCTATTCGCCCCTGGTCATCAGCGACGCCCAAGCCGCCCTCGGGGTGCGCCGGCAGCCCGACACGGCCCAAACCTTTGATCAATTTCCCCGCGTCACCGTGGCCGTCGGAGCCGTCGGCTCCTGGCAGCCGGAGAACTCCCAAATGATGAAGAACCGTGCACTGAGCGAAGAGGACCGGACGAAACTGCTGGAGCGAGGTGTGGTTGCAGAATTTGGTGCCACGCTGATAGCGGACTCAGGCGAAGTCATCCATGACATCGATGACCGCTGCATCGCGATCACGGAAGCGGGATGGAGGGCAATCCCCGCCGTCATCGCCGCCGCCGGCGGTCCATCGAAGACCCGGGCAATCCGTGCGCTCCTGGCCTCCGGGCTTATTCAGGGCCTGGTGACAGACAGTGCCACCGCTGCAAGACTCCTCGGAGGCTAGGAATGGCGCGGCCCGTCCTCGTCGCTGGCGTCGATTCGTCAACGCAAAGCTGTAAACACATCACCGTCGATGCTGCCACGGGGGAGGTCCTTCGCTCGACGGCACTGCCGCACCCCGACGGTACGGCTGTCGATCCGCGGCGCTGGTGGGATGCCTTCGAGGGAGTCGGTGCGACCAGACTTCAGGGCATCGCCGCCGTCGCCGTCAGTGCTCAACAGCATTCCACCATCGTCCTCGGCTCCGATGACCAGCCCGTCCATGATGCCATCCTTTGGAACGACCATCGGGCAACGCAATCGGCGTTGGATCTGCGCCACGAATACGGTCAGGACCGCTGGCTCCGCGAACTGGGAATGGTTCCGACCGCGGCGCACCCCGTATCCAAACTGCGCTGGCTTTCGCATCACGAACCAGAGGCTGCAAACAGGATCCGGCGCGTGATGATCCCTCACGACTGGCTCACGTGGGGTTTGCTCGGACAACAGGGCGAACCGATGACGGACCGCTCCGACGCGTCCGGAACGGGCTACTGGTCCTCATCTGACGCAGAGTACCGCGACGAACTCATCCAGCTGGCCCTGGGCAGGGGCCTCAAAGTCCCGAAGGTGCTTGGTCCGGCAGACCGGGCGGGCATCACCTCGCGCGGGGTGGTGGTGGGCGCAGGGTGCGGTGACAACGCTGCTGCGATCCTTGGGCTCGGGGCGGAACGCGGGGAAGCCGTCGTCTCCATCGGCACCAGCATGACCGTGTCCATGGTGGAGGACAGCCACGTTCACGACCCTTCATGCCATGTCGCCGACATGGCCAGCGCCTCCGGCGGGCAATTGCCGCTGGTCGCCACGCTCAACGGCGCCAGAACCCTGATTGCGATGGCGGCCATGCTCCGGCTGAGCCTGGGTGAGATGGACGTCCTGTCCTCTGAAGCTCCACCGGATGCGGGCGGAATATGCTTCGTTCCGTATCTGGACGGCGAGAGGAAACCGCTGCTGCCCGAATCACAAGGCGCGCTGACCGGTCTGACCCGCCGGTCCATGACCCCGGAAAACCTGGCGCGGGCAGGGATTCTGGGCCTGGCATGCGCGATAGCAGACGCAGTTGAGGACCTCACTGGCGCCGGTTTGGTAGTTGACACCGTGACCCTCATCGGAGGCGGCTCAAAATCCAAATCACTTCGTCAGGCGGTCTCAGACCTCACCGGTAGAACCGTAGGATGGCCGGAGCCGCGGGAATACGCAGCATTGGGGGCAGCGAAGCAAGCGGCATGGGCACTCACAGGAGAGTTGCCTCAATGGGACCGACCCAGCTACACGCTGATACAACCGTCCCCGTCGCGTGAATGGGTGCCAGCCGTCCGTGCCAGATATTCAGTCGCTTCGGAAAAGATATTCGGCGCCGAACTTCATTAAGAATTCGGCGTACTACGAAATCACACCGTAAGGCGTGGGAGTCACCCTGAAGTCCTTGTTGTGCGCCAACTGTTCAGTTGGGATTGCTTCGGGGATACGCCCGATAGTTGACCACCGATCAGCACGGCCAGATGCAGTCTGACGCGTTCAGCGAAGCAGGCGTGAGGCGAGAGCACATCTACTTCGACCAGTTTTCCGGGACGAAACTGGCCCAGGAGCGCCCGCCTACGAGCAAGCTGCTCGGCTACAACGCCTCGGGCTATCCCCAGCGCCGCCATCGATTCGGAGACCGGATGCAGGCCACCCGGGGCGGTCGCTTGGTTGGGCGGCTTAGTTTGGCCGTGGGTTCTTGAGAAGGTGGATGCTGAGGACCTCACTGGTGTCGCGCCTTGTGACCGTGATCCCGTCACCGACAATGTCCAGGAAAAGGATGGCCCTTTCGCCTACCTTGAGTTTCCCGATGCCCAGCAGGAGAATCTTCTGGATGTCCCTCCTGAGAACCGACACGCCTGCCATTCGGTAAGCGGCTTCTGGGTCTTGGTCCGCTGGCAGGCGCGTGAGGCTTGGGGAGTCGCCGAGGGCGATCCGGTAGAGGGAACCTGTCGATGTGCGGAAGGCAAACGTTCCGGTGTCTGCGCCCGTCAGTTCCTCGATCAGCATGGCCTGATTCTACGTCGGAAGAGCACGCCGCCGTCCCGTGCATGGTCGCACACGGAGGCTGACCAAAGCAGCAGCCCAGAGAATGCGTGGATCGCCGGTACTCTCGCGCCTTGTGAGTGTCGATGCGCGGTACCACATTGGTACGATGGTCGGTATGGCAATGAATCTCCGTGTTCCCGAAGACCTCGATCGAAGGCTTGAGCAGCTGGCTGCCGAGGAGCATACGTCCAAGTCCGCACTTCTGCTTCAGGGGGCCGAGCTGGTCCTGCAGCGTCATGCCCGCCGTCGCGAGATCAGCGAGGGTCTGGACTTTGTGATGAGTCATGACGCTGAGCTTCTCACTCGTCTTGAGGACGCGTGACCGCGTACCTGGACATTGAGGACGCAATCCAGGTGGTCGACCGGTACGGATTCCATATCCGCGACGTCGGACTGCTCGCCTCGGCCTTGGCCCGGCCGGCGACAACCGTTATGGGTGCTGAAGCCTATCCCGACCTGGCCATGAAAGCGGCGGCGCTCCTTGAATCTGTTGCCCGCTTCCATCCGCTTATCGACGGCAACAAACGCACCGCTTGGACGTTGATGGTGCTGCTGTTATGGATCAACGACTACCGTCATGACTTCACGACTGAGGAGGGGGTCGATCTCGTCGTCGGGGTGGCTGCCGGGGCTATTGAGTTGCGGGATTCGTCGGCGCTGATTTCCGGTCATCTGGTCCGACGTTAGGCCCGCCTGGACGGTCAGAAAGGGGGTGTGCACAATGTGCACACTCTTGCCGTCGGACTGGGCCGTACCGGGGCCGGACCGGGCCGTACTCGGGATGTTTTCGGGACTTCCTCGTGATGCTCCTATGGTTGTCAATTCGTTTTTTGAGTGCCCTGCTCCTCGAGCCATTTCCTGTAGCTTGTTGCGAGGTCGTCGTTGCGCATGAGGCCTCGTTCGATGCGGGAGATAACGGAGGGCCATTGGCTGAGTTCGCCGGCGACCGCATTGACGGTCAACCCGAGGCTTTTGCGTTTCTGGCGTAGGTCGGTGATGCCTGGTGCCGGTACCGGGTTGAGTATCTGTCGGGTTATTTCACGGGATACGTAGCGTTTGAGGCAACGCATGATGTCCCGCTTGCTTTTT
>NZ_JARVRH010000022.1 GCF_030209755.1 Arthrobacter sp. efr-133-TYG-118
CACCACAACACCCACCAATCACTCAGGTGTTGCAACGACCCCTTGAACCCGCCGGCGACCCTCATGCACTAAGGAAGGTTCAGGCTTTCCCACCAGGGTGAGCGAGCGTCGCCCCGGAACCGGGCCGCATCCATTCCGCGAGCATCCGCGGGAGTTCTACGGGGTCGCGCCTTAGTCCGCCGGAACGAACTGTCCGTGCCCGGCGGCGACAAGGCCGGCCCGGAGCTTGGCTGCATTGGCATCAAGCCGGGCAGGATCCGGGTGGTGTTCTACGGTTCCGAAGTCGAAGTCGGCCAGGGACGTTGCCGGGAACACATGCACGTGGAAGTGCTCCACTTCGAAGCCGACAACGGACAGGCCTGCCCGGGGTGCGCCGAACGCCTTCACCTGGGCCTGTCCGATTGTTTGCGCAACGGCCATGACTTTGTTGAGGAGCTCAGTGGCGACGTCGGTCCAGCGGTCCACCTCCTGGCGCGGCACCACGAGCGTGTGGCCGTCGGTCAACGGTGCGATGGTCAGGAAGGCCACCACGTCGTTGTCCTTCCAGACAAAACGTCCGGGAATCTCGCCGTTGATGATTTTGGTGAACAGGGTGCTCATACGTCTGCCTTTTCCGAAGCGGGCTGAAGGGTCTTGGTATCGAGGACGAAACGGTATTTGACGTCGCCGGCAACCATGCGGTCGTAGGCTTCATTGAGTTGCCGCGCAGTGACGACTTCGACATCGCTGACTACGCCGTGCTCGGCACAGAAGTCCAGCATTTCCTGTGTCTCGGCAATGCCGCCGATCAACGAGCCTGCGTAGGAGAGCCGGCGTCTGATCAGCGCGCCGGGACTGACAGGCGGCATGTCGGTAGGAGGGAGCCCCAATTGGAAGAGGGCACCGTTCAGCCGCAAGGTGCGGAAGTACGGGTTCAGGTCATGCGGCGCCGCTACGGTGTCGATAATGACGTCGATGGAGCGGTTGGCGCCTTCCATGGCTTCGGGATCCTTCGAGAGGATCACGTCGTCGGCGCCAAGTTCTATTGCCGCCTCGAACTTAGCCTCCGAGGTGGTGAAGACCACGACGTGCGCCCCCATGGCCTTCGCAATCTTGACCGCCATGTGGCCCAGTCCGCCGAGTCCGACGACGCCCACCACGTCCCCCTCCTCGACGTCGAAGTAGCGCAGCGGCGAGTAGGTGGTGATGCCCGCGCACAGCAACGGCGCCGCCGCGGCCGGGTCAAGGCCGTCGGGCACGCGCAGCACGAAGCGGCGGTCAACCACCACTGACGTCGAGTAACCGCCCTGGGTGATGGAGTCGCCGTTCCGGGCATCCTTCACCCCGTAGGTGCCCACGTTTCCGCGTTCGCAATACTGCTCCAAGCCTTCGAGGCAGCTATCGCACTCGCGGCAGGAATCCACCAAGCAGCCGACGCCGACCAGGTCTCCCGGCGCGAAGTCGTCGACGGCGGAGCCCACGCTGCGGACCCGGCCCACGATTTCGTGGCCCGGGACCAACGGATAGCTCTGTGCACCCCATTCGCCCCGTGTCGCGTGGACATCGGAGTGGCAGAGGCCGCAGAAATCGATCTCGATCTCGACGTCGTCTTCCTTGGGGGCCCGGCGGGCCACGGTCAGCGGGACAAGACCGCTGACAGCGGAAGTGGCGCCATACGCAGCCGCGAGCGTCGGCGGGCCCTGCGCGGCCGCGGGTGCTGATGGCGCGGGGTCCGCTGTCTCCTCACTCACGACGAGCGGCTTGCCAAGGGGCGGAGGAACGGGGCGTCCGGGAGTCATGCCTCGACGCTACCCCTGCGGGCTGATTCTTTGCCACTCGGGGCTGCCACGTCTGCCGGCTTCGCCGCAGCCAATGCTCACTGGCCCGAAGTACCTTGGGGCGCTGCTCCGGTGACCACCCGGTTGGAGTCGAGCGAGGACCATTGCGAAAAGGAGCCCGGGAAGAGGGCTGCCCTGAATCCTGCGATTTCGAGGGCAGCGATCTCGTGGGCTGCCGTTACCCCGGAGCCGCAGTAAACCGCTACCTTGCTGCCCTCGTCGATTCCCAACGCAGCAAATCTATTGCGGAGCTGGGCCGCGCGGAGGAACGTGCCGTCCGGTCCGAGGTTTCCGGCTGTGGGGGCGCTCAGCGCGCCCGGAATATGCCCGGCGCGGGGATCAACGGGTTCGATTTCGCCACGGTAGCGCTCCCCGGCCCTGGCATCGAGAAGGATTCCGTGGTGGTGCCAATCCTCTGCCTCGTCCATGGCGATGGCATCCATATGGCCGTGTCCGAGCACCACGTCGCCCGGAACCGGCGGTTGTTCGTCCTGCGCCAACGGGTAGCCGGCCGCGCGCCAGGCACCCAATCCGCCGTCGAGCAGGAAGACGGAATGGAAACCGGCGTCGCGGAGCAGCCACCACAACCGCGCCGCCGCCGTGCTGCCGCTGTCGTCGTACGCAACCACGGTGTCGCCGTCGTTGATGCCCCAGGCCCGGGCGCTCCGCTGCAGCGCAGCGGTGGACGGCAACGGGTGCCTACCCTGGCCCTCGGCCGCGGGATCCGCGAGTTCGTTATGCAAGTCCACATAGACTGCACCCGGAATGTGGGCCTGGCGGAAGTGCGAGTGGCCGTGCGGATCGCCCAACACCCACCGAACGTCGAGCAATACGGTCCGCTTGCCCGCATCCATGCGGTCCTTGAGTGCGGTGACGTTCATGATCGTGGCCATCAAATCTCCTTCGTTTTGCCGTGTCTACCGAACGACGTCGAAGCTGCCGCCGTGCAGCTGCCAACCGGCTACCAGCCTAGCCTTGGGCGGCAGCCGACGCCGGTAGGCTGGATCGGTGAGCACTCTACGCAACCAGGACCGGGCATGGGCCAGCGAGGCAATCCGACGCATCGAAGCCGAGAACAACCGCTCGGCGGATACGCATCTCTACGCGGTGCCGCTCCCTGAACACTGGGGTGTCCAGCTCTACCTCAAGGACGAATCCACGCACCGTTCGGGCAGCCTCAAGCACCGCCTCGCCCGCTCGCTCTTCCTTTACGGCCTGGTCAACGGATGGATCACGGAAGGGACCACCATCGTGGAGGCTTCCAGCGGGAGCACCGCGGTGTCCGAGGCCTACTTCGCCAGGCTGATCGGGCTTCCGTTCATTGCCGTGATGACCCGGACCACCAGTCCTGAAAAGATCGCCCTCATCGAAGAGTTCGGTGGCGCTTGCCTCCTCGTGGACCACGCCTCGGAGGTCTATGCGATGGCGGAGGACGTTGCCCGGACATCGGGCGGTTACTACATGGACCAATTCACTTTTGCTGAGCGCGCCACCGACTGGCGGGGCAACAACAACATCGCGGAATCGATCTTCGAGCAGCTCTCCCTCGAAGAGCATCCGGTGCCCGAGTGGATCGTGGTGGGCGCCGGCACGGGCGGAACCAGCGCCACGATCGGCCGCTACCTGCGGTACCACTGCCACTCAACCCGGCTGGCTGTTGTCGATCCGGAAAATTCCGCGTTCTATCCCGGCTGGCGCGACGGCGTCCCCGACTACTCCACGGGGATGCCGTCCAGGATCGAAGGCATCGGACGGCCGCGCATGGAGCCCAGCTTTGTCCCGGCCGTTATCGACACCATGATCCAGGTTCCCGATGCGGCCTCGGTGGCCGCCATGCGGCACCTCCATCGGCTTGCCGGGCTGCACGCCGGGCCCTCCACGGGCACCAACCTTTGGGGTGTTTGCCAACTGCTTGCCGGGATGGTGGCCCAGGGAAAGCGCGGCAGCATTGTGTCACTTATGTGCGACGCCGGCGATCGCTACGCCGGAAGCTACTACAACCCGGACTGGATTGCCGAGCGTGGCCTGGATCCGGCCCCGTACGAGGCCGTGCTGGCTGACTTCTTCGAGACAGGCACGTGGCCGCTCAGCATTTAGACGGAGCAGGACCCAGGCCACACAGCAAGTTGACGGCGCGGCCGACTCAGCTAGACCTCCACCGATTCTCGCGGCGACAACCTCGCGTAGCTGGTACCGTATTTCGCGCCGATCCGGGTCACGTGGCCTTCCACCAATCCGCGTCCGAGTTCGTTGAGCAGGCCATCGTGGACCGGGTAGGCCTTTGGTGCGCGGACCGCGATCACGAAGTCAACCACCTCGCCCACCTTTGACCAAGGCGCGTGAATGGGCACCAGCAGGGTTTGTACGGCAATACCATCCGGGACAACGAACGAGTCCCCCGGGTGGAAGACGTTTTCGTCCACGAGGTAGCCGATGTTGGCCACTACCGGAATCTGCGGGTGGATGAGGGCATGCTGCCCTCCGAAGGAACGTATCGCGAAGCCCCCGGCTTCAAAGGACGTGCCGGGTTCGACGGCGTGTACCCGATCGCGGTCGTCGCCCGCCTTGGCCGCCAGTTGGGAAGCGACCCCCGAGGGTGCGTGCACCTGGAGTCCGGGGTTTCCCTTGAGGGCCCCGACGACGGCGTCCGCGTCCACATGGTCGGCGTGCTCATGGGTGATCAGCACCGCGTGGGCGCCTGCGAGGGCTTCCTCGGACTCGGAAAAAGTCCCGGGGTCGATCACAAGGACCTGGCTGTCCTTTTGCAGGCGGACACAAGCATGGGTGAACTTGGTGAGCTTCATGCAGCCAGCCTAGGGCGGGCCTCCAATGGTGTCCACGAACCGGCGTCCAAGCGTGGCCGGCTGGTAGCCTTGGTACTTGCGAACATCCACATCGAAATGAGTCCACGAATGTCACAGGGCGCCAATGCCGCCACGTCCGGGCCTGCAGCCCAGTCGCTTCCGGATGCGAAGGATCCCGCCGTCAAGGAGCAGCGCGTCACGAAGCAACGCTTGGCCGTCAGCGCCGCCCTGGACGAACTTGACGATTTCGTGAGCACCCAGGAACTGTACCGGCTGCTCCAGAACCAGGGCGTCTCGGTGTCCCTGGCCACGGCGTACCGCATTCTGCAGTCACTTGCCGACGACGGCCTTATCGACGTGCTGAGGAATGCCGATGGCGAAGCCGTCTACCGCCGCTGTGCGGTCACGGGCCACCACCACCATTTGCTGTGCCGCAATTGCGGCAAGGCCGTCGAAGTGGAGGCTCCGGCGGTCGAGACGTGGGCAGCCCGGGTGGCTGCCGAGAACGGTTACACCGAAGTGGCGCACACCGTGGAGATTTTCGGGCTCTGCCCTGAGTGCACTGCCAAGAAGGCAGCCGGCCGGCTTTAGCCGGCTACCGTCTGGTCTTCCACGGCTTGGCCCACGGCAGCGTGGGGACGGACTATCCTGCCGTTGATTCCCCGTTTGGCGCGCACGTTGCCGATGATCCGGCACACCACATAGATCAGGAACGACAACGTGGTGACATAGGGACTGATGGGAATCCTGCTCCCGAGCGCCAGGAGGATCCCACCTACGGTGGCAGTGATCGCAAAGACCACGCTCAACAAGACCACGAGCCGCGGCGAAGTAGTCACACGCAGGGCGGCAGCCGCGGGGGTGATCAGCAAGGCCAGCACCAGAAGCGCGCCGACTATCTGGATGGACAAGGCAACGCTGACGCCGAGCAACACCATGAAGGCAATCGCCAAGCCACGGACAGGCACTCCCCTGGCTTCCGCCATCTCGGGGTCCACGCTGGCAAAGCTGAGCGGGCGCCATATTCCGGCCAGTGCGAGCATGACCACCACGGCCGTGCCAGCCAGGACCTGGAGCTGGACAGTGTCCACCGAAACGATCTGGCCGGTCAGTAGCCCGAACTTGTTGGCCGCCCGGCCTTGGTAGAGGGCCAGGAACAAGATGCCAAGGCCCAGCCCAAACGGCATGATGACGCCAATGATCGAATTCTTGTCCCGCGCCCGGACGCCCATGAGTCCCAGAAGCAGCGCAGCCGCGACGGATCCCGCGAGCGAACCGAAAATGATGTCCGCCCCGATGAGCAGGGCGAAGGAGGCGCCGGCGAAGGACAACTCCGAAATGCCGTGCACCGCGAAGGCGAGGTCCCGCTTCATGACAAAGGTGCCTATGAGACCGCCGAGCAGGCCGAGGACTGCGCCGGCCCAGATGGAATTCTGGACCAGCGCCAGCAGTTCGCCGTAGTTTTCAAAGTTGAAGATGGTGTGCAGGATGCTGCCGAGATCCATTTAGTGACCTTCCTCCACACCGGCGTGGGCGTCATCGTGGTAGTGGGTCGTCGCGTCCGGAAGGCCGACGACGACGATCCTGCCGTTCGCGCGGATGACCTCAACGCGGCTGTTGTACAGCTCGGACAGGACCTCGGTGGTCATGACCTCCTCGGGTGTTCCCACCCGGAACCTGCCGCCGGCAAGGTAGAGGACGCGGTCTACGTAGTCGATGACCGGGTTGATCTCGTGGGTCACGAACACCACGGCGCTGTTCCGCTCGTGGCACTGCTGGTTGATGAGGGAACTCACGGCCTGCTGGTGGTGCAGGTCCAAGGACAGCAGCGGTTCATCACAGAGCAGGAGGTCAGGCTCCGCGGCAAGGGCTTGCGCAACACGGAGCCGCTGTTGCTCACCGCCGGACAATTGACCAAGCGGCACGCGGGCGTAGTCACTCGCCCCCACTAAATCAAGAAGGGCGTCGACGCGCTCATTGACGGCCTTGGCCTTGATCCGCAGGCCCCAGCGGTGGCCGTCGACGCCGAGGGCAACCAAGTCCCTGGCACGCAAGGGCGTATCGGGAGCAAAGGACTTCTGCTGCGGTATGTAGCCGATCTTCCGGCTGCCACGTTCCACTGCGCGTCCGGCCACAGTCACGGTCCCCGAATGAAGCTGCTGCAAACCGAGGAGGACTTTGAGGAAGCTGGTCTTGCCGCTGCCGTTTGGGCCGAGCACAGCGAAGAACTCACCCGCCTGGATGTCCACGTCGAGGTCCTTCCAGAGGGCCCGTTGGCCAAACTGGAGGCCCGCGCCGCGAAGGCTCACTACCGGTGTCAAAAAGATTCCTCGATCCATGGGGTTAGCGAAGCTATGTCGCTGGTGGCCTGCTCTTGATTGAACAGAGAGGGCCCCGCAGCCGCCCTGTACATCTTAGGACGATTGCGGGGCCCATCTATTTTTTATTGCCGGCGCCGTTTACTTGTTCAGGGCAGCAGCAACGTTGCCCACATTGTCCGTCATCCAGGCGACGTAGTCCTTGCCCTCGGGAAGTGTCTCGGTGAAGCCGATCACCGGAACGCCGGCGGCGCTCGCCTGGGCCTTCAGCTTTTCCGTCTCGGCGCTGGCGGTCTGCTCGTTGTACGCGAGGAAGCGAACGGACTTTGACGTCATCAAATCGCTCGTTTCCTTGACTGCTGCCGGCGGAACGTCCGAGCCGACCTCAATGGCATGGCTGAATTCCTCGGGCGTCTTGTTCTCCAGGCCGGCAGCTTGAAGCAAATAGCCCGGGACGGGCTCGGTGATGGCGACCGGAGCGGAGCCCTTGGATGACTTGATTTCAGCGACTTTGGCGCTGAGTCCGGTCAGCGAGGACTTGAACTTGTCGGCGTTGGCAGTAAAGGTCTTGGCATCGGCCGGGTTCAGGCTTCCGAGCTTCGCAGCGACAGCATCGGCCACTTTCGCCATGGCGGCGAAGTTGTACCAGACGTGCTCGTTGAACCCTTCCGGCACCCCTGCGGGAGATGCGCTGGTTGTCGCCGCTGGAAGGAGCCCCGAAACGTTAACGGCGGTGATGGTCTTGTCCGCAGCGACCTTGCTGTCCTCGGCGAGCTTGCTGAAGAAGTCGTCGTAGCCAGCGCCATTGTCGATCACCAGTTGGGCCTTGGAGACGGCCAGCTTGTCCTGGGTGCTTGCCTCGTAGGAGTGCGGATCCTGGCTGGTCTTGCTGATGATGGACGTGACGGACACCTTGTCACCGCCGATGCTCTTGGCGATGTCGCCGTACACGCTCGTGGAGGCGACCACATCGATCACTCCGGAGGACGACGACGGCGCCGTCGCGGCGGGTGCCCCGCATGCGGCAAGCAGGACGGCGAGGCCGACGGAGGCGGCAAGGGGCGGAACTGCGGCAAGGGAAGGACGGGCGGCGCTACGACGCACGGGAAACCTCGGATCTACCGAATCAAACACAACAGGGGACTCACATGAGTGTACCCACAAATGGGAATGATTCCTATTTAGAATTCCGGGCGGCTCCTGCTGGCTTCCTGGGCCAGCAGGAGCTTACGCTGACTGCGGTCCGCCCAGCCGCCGGATCCCCCTGGCCTGGGTGGCGTCACGGATCTCGCCCACGAGCTGTTCGATGACGTCCTCCAGGAACAACACGCCCAGGGTCGCACCGCCTGTCCCCACAACCCGGCCGAGGTGCGAGCCGGTCCGCTGCATCACGGCCATGGCATCTTCAATCTCGTCCTCGGGTGCAAGGTTCACGAGGGACCGGATCCGGCTCTCCGCGATCGGATGGCGGCGTCCTTCTTCGGGGATGGAAAGCACATCCTTGATGTGCAGATAACCCGTCAGCTCGCCGTCGTCGTCCAACACGGGGAAACGGGAGAAACCGGTACGGCTCACCGCTTTCTCCAGTTCGCGTGGCGTGGACCCGGGCTTGAGCATCACGAGCTTGTCGAGCGGCACCATGATGTGCGCCGCAGTGTGCTCGGAAAACTCCAATGCGCCGCTCAACAGGCCGGCGTCGTCGTCCACGAGCCCGTGACGGGTCGATTCCTGCACGATGGACTGCACTTCTTCGAGCGTGAAGGAAGAGGTCACCTCATCCTTGGGCTCAATCTTCATCAGGCGAAGGATGCGGTTGGCCAGCCAGTTCAGGGTCCAGATAACAGGTTTCACAAATCGGGCGACGTGGACCAACGGCGGCGCCAGCAGCAAGGCCGCCTTGTCTGCGACCGAAACAGAGATGTTCTTGGGAACCATCTCGCCAAATGTCACATGCAGGAAGGTGACTGCCAGCAAGGCAACCGCAAAAGCGATGATGTCTGCCAATTCACCAGGGACGCCCACGGACTCCAGTGGCGCCCCCAGCAAATGGTGGATGGCAGGCTCGGCCACGAGGAGAATCAGCAAGGAACACACGGTGATGCCAAGCTGGGCACACGCCAGCATCAGCGAGACGTGCTCCATCGCATACAGGGTGGTCTGCGCGCGCTTGGACCCGCGTTGCGCCAAAGGCTCAATCTGGCTGCGGCGCGCAGACATCACGGCAAACTCGGCGCCCACAAAGAAGGCGTTGCCGATCAACAGCACCACGAGCCACAGGATTCCTACCCAGTCGCTCATGCGGCACGTCCTTTGCGGCTGGTTTTGGCGACGGGGTTGCCAACGGCATTGCTTGCCGAACCGCCGGAGCCCTTACTCAACCGCTTGCTGGCTTGCTTCGTGCTTTGCCATCCGCTCCCATCGCTTTCCGCGGTGCCTTTATCGTCGTCGCCGCCATCGGGGGTGTCGGGCGCCGTAGGGCGGAAGCAAATGCGGTCGATCCGGCGGCCGTCCATTCGGGTGACGGCCAGGGCGCCGCCGCCGGCCTCGACGACGTCGCCGACCGTCGCGATCCGTCCAAGTTGGCTCATGACGTAACCACCCACGGTTTCGTAGGCGGGGTCGTCGGGAACCGTCAGTCCCGGGATTTGTTCGCTGACCTCGTCCGGACGCAACAGTCCGGGGAAATACCAGTCCCCCGAGGCGCTCTGCAGCAATCCGGGCCGGACCTTGTCGTGCTCATCCGCCACTTCGCCGACGATTTCCTCCACCAGGTCCTCAAGGGTCGCGATACCCGCGGTTCCGCCGTACTCATCAAGCACGACGGCGAGTTGCAGGTTGCCCTCGCGGAGTTCCAACAGCAGGGCGTCAAGATGGATGGTCTCGGGAACGCTCAGGACCTCGGACATAATTGCTCCGGCCTCGAGCCGGCTCCTGCGTTCCGACGGGACGGACACGGCCTTCTTGATATGCACCACACCGCGGATGTCATCAGCCGATTCGCCGATGACCGGGAAACGGGAATATCCGGTCCGCCGGGCCGCCTCGATGATGTCCGATACCGGCTGATCGGCGTCGATCGTTTCCATCCGGATGCGCGGGGTCATGACGTCGGCCGCCGTGCGCGCTGAAAAGTTCAGGGTCCGGGCAACAAAGTTGGCCGTCCCGGCGTCGAGTGTTCCCAGCTCTGCCGAACGGCGCACCAGGGAGGCCAGTTCAGAAGGCGAACGGGCACCCGAGATCTCTTCCTTGGCTTCGAGTCCCACGAGGTTGAGCATCTTGTTCGAGAAGCCATTGAGCACAACGATTGCGGGCTTGAAGACGGCCGTGAACATCAGTTGAGGTCGGGCCAACGCCCTGCCCAGCGGAAATGCCAACGCCAGCGCCATGTTCTTCGGGACGAGTTCGCCGATCAGCATCGACAAGCCGGTGGCGAACGTCATGGCAAGGATGAGCGACAAGGACTGCGCAGCAGCCTCAGGCAGCCCGGCCCAGAGCAGCGGTCCGTGCAAGAGAGAGCCAACGGACGGCTCCATGACGAAGCCGGTCAGCAAGGTGGTGAGGGTGATCCCCAATTGGCAGCTTGAGAGCTGGGTGGAAAGGGATTTCAGGCATTTGAGCAACGCCGCGGCGGCGTGGTCGCCGCCGTCGACCGCCCTTTGGACTGTTGACTGGTCGAGTGCGACGAGGGAGAACTCGACCGCGACAAAGAAGCCAGTGCCCAGAACCAGGAGTACGCCGGCGAGGAGGAAAAGCCACTCCATTAAAGGCCGCCGGACGGTGCGAACGGCTGGAAAAGGGCCTCAGGACGACTATGGGCTGATTGACCCGGCGGGGGTTGGTCGGACGCAGCGGATGAAGGATCCGCCGACCGGCCGGCCTGGAGCTCCGGGGTGCGATGGGCATGTGTACGGGCATTGCCGGCTCGGCGGGCGCGTTGCGCGGAGACTGCCGAACGGCTTCCCCCGCAGCTCCCAGGCCGGCACCTAGAATTACTGTCCATAAGAATTCAAGTCTACAGTCCGGCCGCGGGGCGGCTTCACGCGACTTCACCGGCCGGCGTCGAGGTTTGCGACGCATCAAAACGGCAGGAAAATCCCGCGAAAGAATAGCCCCTCAGGGCGCGGAAGCCGAGGCATATCGCGATTGGCATGATTTAGATCACCACTATTGGCAGATAGCCGCCGCTCGTCACTAGACTGGCTAGGGTCTGAGTTCGCGGGACCCAGACCCTGGCTCGCCTTTGCACCCCCTGCAGTTCCCCGGGCCAGCTGGAAATCAACACTCATGGAAGAGGCGTATTTCAAGTGCCAGAGCAGCCAAGCCACCGTCTACCCGAGGAATTTGGCGGAAACGAGTGGCTCGTTGACGAACTGTACGAGCGGTACCAACAGGACAAGAATTCGGTCGACGCCAAGTGGTGGCCGCTTTTCGAGTCCTTCGACACCGCTGACGGCACTTCTTCCAACGGAACATCCGCAGCCCCTGCAAACCCTCCCACTCGCGAAATTCCTGTCGTGGCACAGGCGGCAGCAACGGCAATGACGCCGGCCGCGCCCGTGGTTGCCCCGGCAGCTGCACCTGCAACCCCCGCACCTGTT
This sequence comes from Arthrobacter sp. efr-133-TYG-118, assembly GCF_030209755.1. Classification (GTDB taxonomy): domain Bacteria; phylum Actinomycetota; class Actinomycetes; order Actinomycetales; family Micrococcaceae; genus Arthrobacter. The sequence continues at coordinate 11,538 of NZ_JARVRH010000022.1, forward strand.
CCGGCTGCTCCTGCAGCACCGGTCAAGAAGGCTCCGGCCACTGTCGCCAAGGACGGCGCGCAGAAGCCAACCGACGGCAGCCAGTCCCAGCCGATCCCGGCACAGCTTCCCAAGAGCACCAAGGCTCCCACTCCCCCGGAAGAGGACGTCGTCTCCGTCCTCCGTGGTCCGGCCAAGGCCATTGCGTCCAACATGGTCTTGAGCCTTGAGGTTCCTACCGCCACGAGCGTCAGGGCCGTTCCCGCCAAACTCCTGATCGACAACCGCGTTGTCATCAATTCCAACCTTGCCCGCGCCCGTGGCGGCAAGGTCTCCTTCACCCACCTCATCGGCTACGCAGTGGTCCGCGCCCTGTCCCAGTTCCCGTCGATGAACGTGTACTACGACGAAGTGGATGGCAAGCCCGTTGCCGTGCAGCCCGCGCACGTCAACTTCGGCATCGCCATTGACATGCCCAAGCCCGATGGCACGCGCCTCCTGATGGTTCCCAACATCAAGAAGGCCGAGACCATGAACTTCGCGGAGTTCTGGCACACCTACGAAGACCTCATCAAGCGCGCGCGCAACGGCAAGCTCACAGCGGACGATCACGCGGGCACCACCGTGTCCCTGACAAACCCGGGTGGCATCGGCACCGTGCACTCCGTGCCCCGGCTCTCCAAGGGCCAGGCCGCCATCATCGGCGTCGGAGCCCTCGACTACCCGGCTGAGTGGCAAGGGGCCAGCGAGAAGATCATCGCCCAGAACGCCATCAGCAAGATCCTCACGCTGACGTCCACCTATGACCACCGCGTCATTCAAGGCGCAGGAAGCGGCGAGTTCCTCAAGCTCGTCCACCAGCTCCTCCTCGGCGCCCAGAACTTCTACGACGAGATCTTCGAAGCGCTCCGCATTCCCTACGAGCCCGTCCGTTGGAGCCCCGATCTCCAGGTCGACCCCGCTGACGAGATCAACAAGGTTGCCCGCATCCAGCAGTTGATCCACTCGTACCGGGTCCGCGGCCACCTCATGGCAGACACGAACCCCCTCGAATACGTCCAGCGCAAGCACCCGGACCTCGACGTGCTGACGTATGGCCTCACCTTGTGGGACCTGGACCGCGAGTGGCCCACCGGCGGCTTCGGCGGCAAGCCGATGCTCAAGTTCCGCGACATCCTGGGCGTCCTCCGCGACGCTTACTGCCGCACCACGGGCATTGAGTACATGCACATCCAGGAGCCTGAAGAACGCAAGTGGTTCCAGGACCAGGTGGAGCACCCATACTCCAAGCCGAGCCGCGAAGAGCAGCTGCGCATCGTTTCCAAGCTCAACGCAGCTGAGGCCTTCGAAACCTTCCTGCAGACCAAGTTCGTCGGCCAGAAGCGCTTCTCGCTCGAAGGCGGGGAATCCCTGATTCCGCTGCTGGACACCATCATTTCCGACGCCGCCGACGACGGGCTCGACGAAGTCGCGATCGGCATGGCCCACCGCGGCCGCCTCAACGTGCTCACCAACATCGCGGGCAAGACGTACGCCCAGGTGTTCCGCGAATTCGAAGGCACCCAGGACCCCCGCTCCGTGCAGGGCTCGGGCGACGTCAAGTACCACCTCGGCACTGAAGGCACGTTCACGTCGGACAACGGCAATGAGACCAAGGTCTACCTCGCCGCCAACCCGTCCCACCTTGAAGCGGTCGACTCCGTGCTTGAAGGCATTGTCCGGGCCAAGCAGGACCGGCTGGACCAGGGCGAGGCATTCCCCGTATTGCCCATCATGGTCCACGGCGACGCCGCGTTTGCCGGCCAGGGCGTTGTGGCGGAAACGCTCAACCTGTCCCAGCTGCGTGGTTACCGTACCGGTGGAACCATCCACATCATCGTGAACAACCAGGTCGGCTTCACCACCGCACCGTCGTCGTCGCGCTCCTCGACCTACTCCACCGACGTGGCCAAGATGATCCAGGCCCCGATCTTCCATGTGAACGGTGACGACCCCGAGGCCGTGGTGCGCATCGCGCAGTTGGCCTACGAGTTCCGCCAGCGCTTCCACAAGGACGTCATTGTGGATATGGTGTGCTACCGCCGCCGCGGACACAACGAGGGCGACGACCCCTCGATGACGCAGCCGCTCATGTACAACCTCATCGAAGCCAAGCGCTCCGTCCGCAAGCTCTACACGGAATCCCTCATCGGCCGTGGCGACATCACCGAGGACGAAGCCGAGCAGTTGCTGCGCGACTACCAGGAACGCCTCGAGCGCGTCTTCGCGGAGACCCACGCCGCACAGACTTCGCCCATCCCGATCATTACGGCTGACTCCGCCGCGGTTTCGGACATCGAGCGTCCCATCGCCCAGCAGGCGGACTTCGGCACCAACGCGCCCGCCACCACCGCCATTTCAACCGAAATGCTGCAGAGGATCGGCCAGGCGCACCTCGATATTCCAGAAGGCTTCACGGTCCACTCCAAGCTCAAGCAGCTCCTCGAGAAGCGCGAGCAGATGTCCCGTGAAGGCGGCATCGACTGGGGCTTCGGCGAGATCGCGGCCTTTGGTTCGCTCGTCATGGAGGGCGTACCGGTCCGCCTCGCCGGCCAGGACTCCCGTCGTGGCACGTTCGTGCAGCGTCACGCCGTCTTCCACGACCGCGCGAACGGCAGCGAATGGATGCCGCTGGGCAACCTGAGCGACGAGCAGGCCAAGCTGTGGATCTACGACTCCTTGTTGTCCGAATACGCGGCCATGGGCTTCGAGTACGGCTACTCCGTGGAACGCCCGGACGCCTTGGTGTTGTGGGAAGCCCAGTTCGGTGACTTCGTCAATGGTGCACAGACCATCATCGACGAATTCATCTCCTCGGCCGAACAGAAGTGGGGCCAGCGTTCCTCCCTTGTGCTCATGCTGCCTCACGGCTACGAAGGCCAGGGACCGGACCACTCGTCCGCACGCATCGAGCGCTTCCTGCAGCTTTGTGCCGAAGACAACATGATCGTGGCGAACCCCACCACGGCTGCGTCGCACTTCCACTTGCTGCGCCGTCAGGCCTACAGCCGTCCGCGCAAGCCGCTCATCGTCTTCACCCCGAAGCAGCTTTTGCGCCTCAAGGGTGCGGCTTCCGCGGTGGAGGACTTCACGACAGGCGGCTTTAAGCCGGTCATCGGCGAACACGAGCCCCTCCAGGCCCAGAGCGTTGACCGAGTGATCCTGGTTTCCGGCCGTCTCTACTACGATCTCCTGTCGAACCGCCAGAAGACCGGCGACACCTCGACGGCAATCATCCGCCTGGAGCAGCTGTACCCGCTGCCCCAGGCCCAGATCGAGGCGGAACTGGCCAAGTACCCGAACGCCGACATCGTCTGGGCACAGGATGAACCCGCGAACCAGGGTCCGTGGCCGTTCATCGGCTTGAACCTGCCGCAGGCACTGGACCGCAAGGTCCGACTCGTTTCGCGTCCGGCATCGGCCTCCACGGCAGCAGGTTCCATGAAGCGCCACAGTGCCGAGCAGGCCACGTTGCTCAAGCAGGCATTCGAACGCAAGTAAGACGGCGGCTGCCCGGCTGGAGGTTCAATACCCGCTTCCAGCCGGGCAGTTCTGTTTAATGGGACAAGTGTCCGGTGATCCAGCCGCCCGGCCGGGCACAGTGCAAGGACCGCAACGTTTGGTGAAGAGGTAACTGTGGAAGACAGGAAGCTGCGCATCGCAGCTGTTGGTGATGAACTACTCGCCGGGCTCGGTGACCCCAGGGCCTTGGGCTGGCTCGGAAGGGTTCTTGCGCGGACCCCCCAGGACTCCGTTCTTGTGGAGAGCTACTCCCTTCCCTGCCCTATGGAGGGCACAGAAGGCCTTGCCGCGCGCTGGCTCGACGAAGCCGGGAGACGCTTCAGCAACGTCCACGAAAACCGCTTGGTGATTGGCCTGTCCGGCCGCGACATCGAATTCGGCGTCTCCACAGCACGCAGCCGCCTCAATCTGGCCAATATCCTGGACGGGGCGTCGCAAAGCAACATCGAAGTGTTTGTCGTCGGACCGCCACCCACGCTGGACCCGGCCAAGAACCGCCGGATCGGGGAACTCAACGCCGCATTTGCGGACGTCACCACCCGCCGCAACCACCAGTACGTCGACACATTCTCCCCGTTGCTCAACCACGAACAATGGCGCACGGACCTCTCCGCAAATGGCGGCACCCCGGGCCAGGCGGGTTACGGGCTCATGGCCTGGCTCGTGTTGCACCGCGGCTGGTTCCAGTGGCTGAGGATCGCCCAGCCGGAATAGCCGGGGCAGGAGACGCCCCCATCTCGCATGCGGAACCCATTGCCAACGTCAATATCGCGATATATCGTGAGTACATCAACGCGATATATCGCAATAGTTGTAACGCAGCAATGGAGGGGTCATGTCAGAAGAAAACTGGACCGTTACCGGCCCGCAGACCATCGACGTCGACGGCGTCCGCTCACTCAAGCTGGGGATCGTCAAGGGCCGCTTCGACGTTGTCACGCACGACGACGCAATCACCAGGATCGAAGTCTCGGAAATCGGCGGCGATCCACTGAGCGTCAGCCTCGTTGATGGCCGGCTCGAAGTCCGCCACCAGTTGCACGGCCCCCAAGGCTGGTTCCGCAACCTCATGGGGACCGTCAACAACACCAGCACCAACACGATAGTCATCAGCATTGCGCTGCCTGCCGGCGTCGACGTCGAAGCAGGAACCGTGGGCGGTGACGGCATGGTGTCGGGCGTCACCGGTCATATCCGCCTCAACACGGTGTCCGGGTCAGTTCTCGCGGATGGCACGCGGGGCGAGCTTCACATCAACACCGTCAGCGGCGAAGTCATCGCCCGCAACCACGACGGCGTCATGACCGCCAAGAGCGTCTCGGGCGAAGTCACGGCTTCGGGCCGCTTCAAGAACATCCGGGCCAATACCGTCAGCGGCGACCTCAGCTTCGACCTTCACGGCTACACCCAGGATTTCGGAGCCAATTCCGTTTCAGGCGACGTCACCATCCGCCTGCCGCACGACGTTGGCGTGGACATCGTGGCCAAGACGGCCAGTGGCACCGTGATGATCGATGACCAGCTCTACGCCCAGTCGGGCGGCAGGGTCCAGACCATCGTTGGGCCCGACGAGCGGCTCATGGTGGCGCGTACCAATTCCGTGTCCGGAAAGACCTCCATCATCCATGGCAGTGCGCCAACACCCGGAGCAACCCACTCAGTCCCCGGAGAAGAGGAAGTCTAATGCCGCCCGTCTTTGCCCACGGAGCCCTCAGGCTCTATCTGCTGGCACTCCTGGAATCCGGCCCCAAACACGGCTACGAGCTCATCAAGGCCCTCGGCGAACGCTTCGGCGGGACCTACTCCCCCAGTGCCGGAACCATCTACCCGCGCCTTGGAAAACTCGAGGAAGAAGGACTGGTCGCCACCACCAGCGACGGGCGCCGCACCAACTACTCCATCACCCCGGCCGGGCTGGCGGAGCTCAACAGCCGGCGGCAGGAACTGGCCGACGTCGAGGACAACATCTCCGCCTCCGTGCGGCGGTTGGCCGACAATCTCCGCGACGACATCCGCAGCAACATGCGCGGCCTGCGCGCAGACCTGGCCGCAACCGCCGAAGCCGCACGAGCCAATGCGAAGTCCGCGGAATTCCAGTCATGGGCTGGAAGCTACTCGCCGGAGGGACACCGCATCCTGAAGGAAGCCGAGATGATGGTCCAATCCTTCCGCGATGACATCCGCGTGGAACTGCGACAGCACGCCGGCGCCAAGGCCCTGACCCCGATCGCGCTTGAAACCGTGCGCACCGTCCTGGACCAGGCCAGGATCTCCATCCGGAATTCCCTGCGCGACTGAGTCCGAGTCCCTGCGGGGCTGGCCGGCACGGTTCGCGGGGCGGCCCCGTGATGTGGGAGACTGGAGGGCAGCTTTATTGAGTATCAAGAATCTAAGGAGGCCAGCTATGAGCAAGCGTGCACGTAAGCGTCGTGACCGTAAGCGCGGCGGCGCAAACCACGGCAAGCGTCCCAACACCTAAGCCAGCGGCTTAGCGTAAGACTTAATGCGGAGGGCCCCGGAAACCATCAGGTTTCCGGGGCCCTTGCCGTTCCAGGCTCTTAGACGTCCACGGACTTCATAGCGTGGATCCTGTCCAGGATCGAGTTCTTGAGATTCTCAGGAGCCGCTTCCGTACAGGAGCGTTTGACCACGGTGCGGATGACGCACTCAAGGTCGTATTGCTCGGTGCACTCCGGGCAGTCTTCCAGATGCACTTTGATCTCTGCGATGTCTTCGCGGGTCAACGCACCATCGAGGTATTCGTAGATACGCTGCATCCGAGCATCGTCGCAGTCACCCAATCCTTGGCAGCTCATTTCCTTTTCTCCTGTTTTTTGCTTGTGGCCGCGCCCACGGCCAAGACCTTTTCTTCCGCGCCGGCGCTGATTCCCCGTTCTGCGGCATAGTCCGCCAGCAGATCGCGCAACATTTTCCTGCCGCGATGAAGCCGGGACATGACCGTCCCGATCGGGGTATTCATGATGTCTGATATTTCCTTGTATGCGAAGCCTTCGACGTCAGCGAAGTACACCGCGAGCCGGAATTCCTCCGGAATGGACTGCAGGGCGCTCTTCACGTCTGAGTCCGGCAAATGATCCAGTGCCTCCGCCTCCGCAGAGCGCAGCCCCGCGGACGTATGGGATTCCGCCCGCGCCAGCTGCCAGTCTTCGATGCTGTCCGAGTTCGACTGCAACGGTTCGCGCTGCCGCTTCCGGTAGAGGTTGATGTACGTGTTGGTCAGGATGCGGTACAGCCACGCCTTGAGGTTGGTTCCCGGCTTGTACTGGTGGAAGGCGGAGAAGGCCTTGGTGTAGGCCTCCTGGACCAGGTCCTCGGCATCGGACGGATTCCTGGCCATGCGCATGGCAGCCGAATAGAGCTGGTCGACATACTGCATTGCGTCGCGTTCGAAGCGCGCCCTCCGTTGCTCGGGGGTCTCGGTTGCGAAGTCGACTGCAATCTCGACGTCGGCCTCAACAGTTGCGTCGCCGCCGGACGTTGCGTCCGTGACTTCCGTCGCTGCTTTGTACATGGCCGCTGCGGCCGGATCCATGGTGCTCATTGCATCCAAGTCTACTGTCACCCTCCGGGAGTCCCTTGGCAGCTCCCGCCCAAGCGCCAAGTGTCCCTCACGGTCCTTAACCAAGGCCAAAAAACCATCTCCACTCAAACGACATGAGATGGCGCGGCACAACGCACGCGCCACAACCCAAGGTCCAGCCCACACCGCACCTTCTTCTGACAACGGCAAGCTTCGGGCAAATATTCCGCAAAGATGCAAGACTAGATCCGACTGCACCCCGTGAACACCGCACCACTTGAACGCAGCACCACCTGAACACCGTGGCACGCCATCCAGGAGGCAAAACATGTCCCTCGTCCGTTTTCTCGCAAGGCCAATGTTGGCTTCCAGTTTTGTCGTCGCAGGGCTGGACAAGCTCAAGAACGCGGATGACACTGCCAAACAGCTCTCTCCGCTGCTCCGCCGCGCTTCCGAGTCACTGCCTTTCCCGGCGGACGAGAAGATGCTGGCGCGGGTCATCGGAGGCGCGCAAGTGGGCGCCGGCGCCCTGCTGGCCCTCGGCAAATGCTCCCGGTTCTCGGCAAGCCTGCTTGCCGGCATCTCGGTCCTGAATACCTTTGTTGAGTGGCGTTCAGCCGACATCAGCACCAAGGAAGGCCGGCTCGCCCGCCGAGCCCAGTTGCTCAAGAACATTTCGCTGACGGGCGGCGTTTTCCTTGCCGCCGTGGACACCGCGGGCAAACCGAGCCTGGCATGGCGTGCCGAACACCTCGCCATGGACGCAAAGAAAGCCACGGGCAAGCAGTTCAAGAAAACAGACCGGGCCGTCCGCAAGGCCGTAGACAACGCAGTTGGAGCATAAGGAAGCATGCCAGGAACCCCCGCCACGCAGACAGACGATTCAGGGAGCACCACAGCCTCCGCACTCCCCCTGTGGCCGGCGCCCTTCGCCAGCCACCCTGTGGATGCCACGGTTACGGTTCCTGGTTCGAAGTCCCTGACCAACCGTTATCTGGTCCTGGCGGCATTGGCCGACGGCCCAAGCAGGCTGCGGGCACCCTTGCATTCGCGGGATTCCGCCTTGATGGTCGAGGCCCTGCGCCAGCTTGGCGCCACCATTACCGAGGTTCCCGGCGATGGACACTACGGCCCGGATCTTGAAGTCACCCCCATCGACCCGGTGGCTGCCGCGTCAGAGACCGCCATCGACTGTGGCCTGGCCGGCACGGTCATGCGCTTCGTGCCGCCGCTCGCGGCCCTCCGCAACGGCGCTTCGGTGTTCGACGGCGATCCGCACGCTCGCAAACGTCCCATGGGCACCATCATCGAAGCCCTCCGGACACTCGGAGTGGAAGTCAGCGCCGTGGACGGGCACACTGCGAGCTCCCTGCCGTTCAAGGTTTCCGGCACGGGCTCGGTCCGCGGCGGCCATTTGGTGATCGATGCGAGCGCTTCGTCGCAGTTTGTCTCCGCCCTCCTGCTGGTCGGTGCACGCTTCGAAGAGGGCCTTCATCTGGAGCATGTCGGCAAGCCCGTGCCGAGCCTGGACCACATCAACATGACCGTCTCGGTCCTGCGCGGCGTCGGAGTGCAGGTGGATGACTCCGTGCCGAACCATTGGCGCGTTGCCCCGGGCACTATCCAGGCTTTTGACGAGAGGATCGAGCAGGATCTCTCCAACGCTGGTCCCTTCCTCGCCGCGGCGCTGGCCACAAAGGGAACTATCCGGATCCCGAACTGGCCTGCCAACACTACGCAAGTCGGGGACCTCTGGCGGGACATCCTCGCCACCATGGGTGCCACTGTCACACTGGACCACGGCACGCTGACAGTCACAGGCGGACCGGAGATCCTGGGCGCGGACTTCGACGAAACCAGCGAACTCGCCCCTACGGTGGCGGCTTTGTGCGCCCTGGCTACCGGCCCTTCCCGGCTCACCGGCATCGCGCATTTGCGGGGACACGAAACGGACAGGCTGGCCGCGCTCGTCGCGGAAATCAACCTGCTTGGCGGCGACGCCGAGGAAACCAGCGACGGCCTGGTAATCCGGCCCGCAGCGCTGCACGCCGGCGTCGTGCACAGCTACGCCGACCACCGCATGGCCACCGCGGGCGCCATCCTGGGTCTCGCCGTCGAGGGTGTCGAGGTTGAAGACATCGCGACGACTTCCAAGACCATGCCCGAATTTCCGCAAATCTGGGCATCGATGCTCAGTGCGGGCCAAGCGGCCACGGACACCGCTTCAACGGAGACAAGCAACTGACGATGGCTCGCGACGCAAGCTCCTGGGATGAGTCCGACGTCCGGATCCGCCCCAACAAGAAGGGCACACGCCCCCGTACGAAGGACCGCCCCAGCCACGACGACGCCGTGATCGGGCGCATCATCACAGTTGACCGCGGCCGCTACACCGCGATCGTGGGCGAAAGCTCGGACAAGGAGCGCATCGTCATCGCGGCCCGCGCCCGGGAACTCCGGCGCTCCCCTGTGGTTCCCGGAGACTTCGTTGCCCTCGTCGGCGATGTGTCCGGAGCCCCGGACACCCTCGCGCGCCTCGTGCGGGTCGAGGAGCGCAGGACCCTCCTACGGCGAAGTGCCGATGACACGGATCCGATCGAACGGGCCGTCGTCGCCAACGCCGACCAGCTCGTGGTGGTGGTCGCGGCCGCCAACCCGGAGCCGCGCACCGGATTCATCGACCGCGCGTTGGTGGCAGCGTACGACGCCGGAATCGAGCCGCTGCTGCTCGTCACCAAGGCCGATGTCAAGGATCCGACGGAATTGCTCGCCAACTATGTGAGCCTGGGTTTCCCCATCATCATCAGCCGCACCGCGGACGCAGGGGCCTCCGGCATCGACGCCCGTTCCGACGACGGCCTGTCCGCCCGCCTCGATAGCGACGCGGTCAGCCAATTGCGGGACTACCTCGACGGCAAGGTCACCGTGCTCCTGGGCCATTCCGGCGTCGGGAAGTCCACCATGGTGAATGCCCTCACCGGCGCCGAACGCGCCACGGGCGGGGTCAACGCCGTGACGGGGCGCGGACGCCACACCTCGTCCTCCGCCCTGGCCTTGAAACTCAGCGACGCCCCCGGCGGCAGCTGGATCATCGATACGCCAGGCATCCGCTCCTTCGGCCTCGCCCACGTGAACCCTGACCGCATCCTGCACGCCTTCCCGGATCTGGAACCTGGAACGGAAACGTGCGAGCGAGGCTGCAAGCACGATGCCTCCGCGGTTCGATGCGGACTGGATTCCTGGGTCGCCGACGGCCATGCCGGCGAGGCAGGCCCGGCCCGCTTGGCGTCGTTGCGCCGGCTCCTCGGCGCGGACCCGCGCATGGAAGCCCAAGAGGCGAAGGAACTGGGCACGGTCAACTAACTGCGCGCTTGCCGTCCTACCTCCCCGGCTCACCCGCGAATAGACGGTAGTTTGGAACCATGACCCAACCCGATTCGAGCTACAACGACGACCTGCGGCTGGCACACGTCCTGGCCGACTCCGTCGATTCCCTGACAATGGAGCGGTTCAAGGCACTGGACCTCCAGGTCGAGACCAAACCCGACCTGAGCCCCGTCACCGATGCCGACAAAGCCGCCGAGGAAGCAATCCGCGGGCAGCTCTCCCGTTCCCGTCCCCGCGACGCCGTCCTTGGGGAAGAATTCGGCAGCACGGGCCACGGCTCGAGGCGTTGGATCATCGATCCCATCGACGGGACCAAGAACTTCGTTCGTGGCGTACCCGTCTGGGCTACGCTCATCGCCCTCGTGGACGAGGGCGAGGTGGTAGTCGGGCTCGTGAGCGCTCCGGCGCTCGGCAAGCGTTGGTGGGCGGCAAAGGGCTCGGGCGCCTACATGGGCCGATCGCTGGCCGCAGCCACCCGGCTGAAGGTTTCCAACGTGTCGCGGCTTGAAGATGCGTCGCTTTCCTACTCCGAGCTGTCCGAGTGGAGGCAGCATGGTTCGCTGGACAACTTCCTGGGCCTCGAGAACGATGTCTGGCGCAGCCGGGCGTACGGTGATTTCTGGTCCTACTGCCTGGTGGCCGAGGGCGCCGTGGACATCGCCGCCGAGCCGGAACTCCAGATCTACGACATGGCGGCCTTGGTGCCGATCGTGACCGAGGCCGGGGGACGCTTCACGTCCCTGGACGGCGCGGACGGCCCCTTCGGCGGAAACGCCGTCGCCACTAACTCGATCCTGCACTCCGAGGTCCTCAAGAGGCTCAACCCCGAACTCGACGACCTCCTCTAATCCGTTCTCTTCACTGAATAAACGACGGCGGACGCCCCCTTTTGGTGGCGTCCGCTGCTTTTTCTTCGGCGGAAGGCACATTTTTCCGGCCGTGTAACAATCCGCTTAACAATCCGGGTCACATTGGAACCAGCCTTCCCGGTGTCCTACGCTCTTTACAGGTCACGAGTGCCAGCGCGAAACCCCGGTTTGCTGGCCGGCAACCCTCCATCGCGGCGGGGTGCCCCGGGTGACGACCCGGCCGGTCCGGAACGGATGCGGCAAGCGCGGACCCCCTGCACGCAGGGGTCCCTCTTGAGTGAGGTCCCATGAGCACAGCCACATTTACTTCCCCGGCTCTTTCGCTGAACAACGAATCTGCACAGCAGCGCGCTGAATCCCTGCCCCGGGCATCACGCCCACTGGCCGCGGTCACCGGCGCCGAGTTGCAGGCACCCTTGATCCAGGGCGGCCACATCCGCTACGCCAACCTCGACTACGGCGCGTCCGCACCTGCCCTGACCGTGGTTTCCGCGTACCTCAACGAGATCCTGCCGTACTACGCGAGCGTCCACCGCGGCGCAGGCTATGCCTCCCAAATCAGCACCTCGGTCTACGAAAACGCCCGCAACATCGTCCGTGACTTCGTTGGCGGGCGGCCGGACGATTCGGTCATTTTCACCCGCAACACCACCGATTCCCTCAATCTGCTGGCCGGGTGCTTGCCGGTTGAGGACGGTCGGCATACTGGCGAAGTCCTCTACCTGGACATCGAGCACCACGCCAATCTCCTGCCGTGGCAGGGCGTCCCCCACCGCAGCATCGTTGCCGCGGGAACGTTGTCCGAGACGGTGGCCACCGTCCGCACGGCACTCTCCCACGGTGGCGTCAGCCTCCTGGCAGTCACCGGGGCGTCGAACGTGACCGGCGAGATCCTGCCCATCAAGGATCTCGCTGCCCTGGCCCACGAATTCGGGGCGCGGATTGTGGTGGACGCGGCGCAACTCGCCCCGCATCGCCGGATCGATATCGCCGCCGCGGATGTTGACTACTTGGTTTTCTCGGGGCACAAGCTTTATGCACCGTTCGGCGCCGGTGTCCTGGTGGGCCGTCCCGACTGGCTCGACGCCGGAACGCCGCACCTGGCAGGAGGCGGCGCCGTCCGCGAGGCGCGCCTCGATTCAGTCAGCTGGGCCACGGGACCGGCGAGGCACGAAGGAGGCTCACCGAACGTGCTCGGCGCGGCCACGCTCGCCCGGGCCACGCAGGTCATTGCAAGCCTCGACCACGATGAATGGCACGCCCACGAGGCCGCCATCCGCTCGCATCTGGTCGAGGGCCTCAAGGAAATCGACGGCGTGACCGTGCACCAGATCTTCAGCGACACCGATCCCCAGGACACCATCGGCGTCGTGAACTTCTCGCTCCAGGGCTACGACGCCGGACTCGTCGCGGCCTACCTTGCGGCCGAGCACGGCATTGGCCTGCGCGACGGACGTTTTTGCGCCCACCCGCTGCTCAAGCGCCTCGGCCTTCCCTCCGGATCCCTGCGCGCCAGTTTCGGCGTGGGGTCGCGCTTGGAAGACGCCACCCGGCTCATCGCGGGCATCCAGGCGCTCAAGAACAATGGCCTCGGCTGGGACTACGTGGTGGATGCCGGCCGGTGGGTGCCGGCGAACGACCACCGAAGCTACCCGGAGTGGGCTCCCAACACTCCCGGGACCGCGGGCGCCGCTCCCTGCAGCACCGACTGATTGCGGTAGATTCGTAGGGTATTTTTCCTGTCCTACGAAGGAGTTCCCGCGTGGCCCCGCGACCCCCCAAAGGCACGTCAGCCGGCCCGAAACTCTTTGAGGAACGGCGCCTTGAACTCGGCCAGAGTTTCCAGGACGGCGGAGAACACTATGACCGTGTCCGGCCCGGCTATCCTGCGGATTCGGCTGACTGGCTGCTGCCTGAAGGCGCGCGGGACGCGGCAGACATCGGCGCCGGCACCGGAAAGTTCACCTCGCTCCTCGTCGAGCGAGGGCTCACCGTGTCCGCGGTGGACCCTTCCACGGACATGCTCACTCAGCTTCGCAAAACATACCCACAAGTAATCGCCTTGGAGGGCACGGCCGAGGCAACTGGACTGGCGGACTCAGCATTCGACGTCGTCAGCGTTGCCCAAGCCTGGCACTGGTGCAATCCCCTCGCCGCCAGCACCGAGATCGCCCGGATCCTTCGACCCCACGGCGTTATCGGCTTGATCTGGAACCAATTGGACACTTCAGTGCCCTGGGTCCATCGCTTGTCCCGCATCATGCATGCCGGCGATGTCCACAAACCGGACTTCCGGCCCGTGGTGGGCCCGGAGTTCGGCGGCCTCGAAAGTCACCTGACGCGCTGGGAGGATCCCGTGACTCCGGCCGACATTCTCGAACTCGTGAAGTCGCGCAGCTACTATTTAAGGGCGAATGACCCCACACGGGCCAAGGTCATGGGCAATCTTCAGTGGTACCTCTTCGAACATCTGGGGCATGCCGAGGGCGAGGTCATCCCCTTGCCCTATCTGACGCAGAGCTGGCGGGCGTGGAAAGTCTGATTCGATCGGTTCACGATAGGCTTGGAACCGTGAAGACCAGTGCGCCCTCCTCCTCGATCGAGGACTACGTCAAGGTCATCTACTCCTTCACGGAGTGGCAGGACAAACCCATCACGTCCTCGCAGCTCGCGCAGCGGCTCGGTGTCGCCAATTCCTCCGTCTCGGAGATGGTCCGCAAGCTCAAGGACCAAGGCCTGGTGGACCACCAGCCCTACAGCGCGATTACCTTGACCCCCCAGGGAATGCAGCTTGCCCTGGGCATGGTCCGCCGACACCGCCTGATCGAGACCTACCTCGTGAGGGAGTTGGGCTACAGCTGGGATGAAGTCCACGACGAGGCCGAGATGCTCGAGCACGCCGTCTCGGACACGTTCATCGATCGCATGGCCGCGAAGCTGGGCAACCCCGGACGCGATCCCCATGGTGACCCCATCCCCGCTGCGGACGGTTCGGTGAGCCTGCCGCATGCGCACCGCATGATCGAGCTCGACGACGGCCATTCCGGGAAGATCACCCGGATCAGCGACGAAAACCCGGAGCTGCTGCGCTACCTGTCCGCCGAGGAAATCGACCTTGATGCCAGCGTCCAGGTGATTGGCCGCAAACCGTTCGGCGGTGCGCTGGTGGTCCGGATCGGAAAAGGTCCGGGCAGCCGTGACTACGATCTCGCCGATGAGGTCACCTCGGCGCTCTGGGTAGCCACGGACACCATCCACGAAGGGTGCGTCCTCGCGGAACGCTGACGAAAACCGTCAGGCGCGCTGGGCGGCCGTCCCGCCGTCGTCGGGTGCTGGACCTTCCGGAGAGTCCACCACTGCAGCGCCCAGCACCGGGTTCCGGATCCCGACGGCGGATGCCGCCGCTCCGAGGAAGAACAACACGGCGGTGACCACCACGGCATTCATGAGACCTTGGCGGGTGAAGACCGGGCCGATGATGAGTCCGGCAAATGCTATGCAGATCAAGCCGGCGATGCGGGCCACTGCGTTGTTCACTGCGGAGCCGATCCCCGCCTCCTCGGTGGGTACTGCCCCGAGGATGGCCGCGGTGAGGGGCGCCACCAAGGTGCTGAGGCCGATCCCGAAAACGATCTGCCCGGGCAGCACTTGGGTCCAGTAGTTCAGGGGCTCTTGGACGGCCAAGGTCATGAGAAAACCGATTCCACAGATGAACGGCCCGGCCGTCATGAACCATCGCGGACCGTACTTGCCCGCCAGTCCACCGAAGAATGAGGCCGTGAGCATTAGCAGGACCGTCGCGGGGAGCAACGCGATGCCCGCAGTTGTGGCCTTCATCCCTCCCACTTGCTGCAAGTAGATGCCTACGGCGAAGAAGCCGAGGGACAGGGCGCCGTAAATAGCCAGCGTGGCGATGTTTCCCCAACCGAAATTACGTATGCCGAAGAGCCGCAGGGGCAACATTGGCTCGGGGGTCCTGGCCTCGTGGATCAGGAAGAGGATTAGGCCACCGGCCCCGACGGCGAGCGGCATCCAGACCACCATGTTGTCCCAGCCCATGCGCCCTTGTTCGATGAAAGCGTAGACCGGGCCACCGAGTCCCACCATGGCGAGGAATGCGCCGAGGTAGTCGATCTTCTTGCTCGTGTCCGTCGCGGCATCGGACCTCCGCAGCCCGGCGAGGATCGGCCAGACGGCAACGGCAGGAACCACATTGATGAAGAAGATGACGCGCCAGGACAGCAGGTCGACCGATGCCCCGCCGATCAGCGGGGCGACGATGGCAGCCGCGCTGGTCCAGCCGGACCATTGGCCGATTGCCTTGGACTGCGCGGGCCCTGAGAAGAACGTGACGATCATGGCGAGCGAACTCGGGACAAGCAAGGCACCGGCGATCCCTTGCAGGGCACGCGATACCACCAGCACCTCCCCGTTCCAGGCGAGCCCGCACGTGACGGAGGTGAGGGTGAAGCCGGCGAGTCCCCATTCCAGGATGCGCGCGCGGCCGAAGTGGTCGGAGAGGGATCCGGCGACCAGGATCAGTGCGCCGAGGGTCAAGAGGTAGGCATCCACCACCCATTGCTGGATGACAAGGCCACCACCCAGTTCGCGGCCGATCGCCGGGAGTGCGAGGTTCACCACGAAGCCATCTAAAATGGCGATGAAGGAAGCCACAATAGCCACAACAAGGACCCGCTTTTGAAGCGGAGTGCTTGGCAGCAGGGCCGCTGCGTCGGTCATGAGCACAGCCTACGCCTGCTTGTCCGCTCCCGTCGGGATTCCGGCCCGCTCCTGCCAGGACGAAAGTCCCGTATCGTTGAATGGTGATTAGCAGACGTGACGCCGCACTGGCCCTTGATATTTCGATGGAAATGGCCCAACGCCACGGCATTCCCTCCAGGCTTTCAAAAGCCGAGCTGAGCGAACTGCAAGACAATCCACCGCAGTGGCTCGTCCAATCCCGCGCCAACCGCACCGGCAAACGTCCTGTGTGGGTGCACCTGAGCTGCGTCGTCTGCGGTTACACCGAGGCTGCCCGTCCCAAGAAATGGTGGCCGGAGTTCACCTACGTTTTCTGTGGCCACCACCGGAACAGCGAGGTTCCCGGAATCCTGCCCGGAGAGGTCCGCAGCGAGTACGAAGGAATCGGCTCGCGGTTCGTGGGCATAGTGGACGTCCCCGCTTCCGAGGCCTGATTACTTGAGCGTTTCGCAGCCGGTTGCTTTCGCCTGAAACAGGCGTAGCTTACAGAGAGAGGGCCTTTCAGGACCCTCTTTGCAGGATCTTCACGGAAGATCCGGAGTTAGGGAGCATGACATGCCTGACAAAGCGCCGCACCAGCACGAGACGAAGAAAAGTATCAAGTCCATCAAGGAAAAACGGGCAGTGAAGCGTGCCAAGCACGAATCCGATGCCGCTGTGGATCCGGTGGCCCATTTGAGGATGAGGAAGAAGTAGCAAAAAGCCGGAGCCGTCTTGGCCCCGGCTTTTTAGCGGACTGGTTCCGTCGTGATCCGGGCCCCTCATGAATCCGCATCAGTCATTTCACTGGGCACGGCGACAATCGCGTGGATCTTGCCGTCCCGGAGGACCGTCAGGAGGAACGGCTCCCCTATGGCCTGCGAGAACAAGAGTTTTTGAAGGCTCTCGGCACTGGATACGGCCCGCGATTGCGCACTGAGGACCAGGTCGCCGGCGAGCAGTCCTGCACGCTCCGCCGGAGATCCGGCGATGACTTCCACCACCCGGAGCGCTTCCTTCTGGCCGGTCCGGATCACCGCACTCGCGTCCAGCGGAATAGGGGTGCTCACCAAGCCAAGGTATGCCCGGCGGACCCGGCCGTCCTTCAGCAGGGCGGCGATGATCCGTTGGGTGGTGGTGTTGATGGGCACGGCGAGTCCGAGGCCCAAGCCAGCGACGGCGGTGTTGATCCCCACAATCCGCCCTTTGGTGTCGGCAAGGGCTCCCCCGGAATTGCCCGGGTTCAACGCTGCGTCAGTCTGGATGACGTCCTCGATGACCCTGCTGTGCCGGCCGGACCTGACCGGGATGGAACGTCCGAGCCCGCTGACGACGCCCGCGGTCACTGATCCTGCCAGTCCTAGCGGGTTACCCACGGCGATCACCAGTTGGCCTACGTGCAGTGACTCCGCGTTGCCCAAGGTGGCCGGCGGCGGCGTGTGGTGCCCGCGGACGATTGCGAGATCGGACAAGGGATCGGCACCGACGAGTTCGACGTCGGTATGGGTTCCGTCGGCAAAGATTGCCTGCCCGGAGCGGAGACCCGAGACTACGTGGGCGTTGGTCAGCATAAAGCCATCCCCCGTGAACACGACGGCCGATCCACTTCCGATCCTGACCTGGCCGTTTCTGCGGGCGCTGCTCATCTCCAATGCTGCAACATGCGGCGTGACCGTTTCTGCGACGTGCATCACTGTCCGCGAGTAGGCGTCCAAGGCTTCGTCATCCGACGGGGCGTCGGGGATGTCCTCGGGAAAAACTTGTTCCGGCAACGTACTCATCGTGCACCTCCTGTAACCGGTGGTGTCTATATCAACGAATACGCTGCTGCGGTTAGTCCGTTCCGTCCTACGCCGTGGGTGAACTCTGTCGCGCCACTGATGATTGGGAAACTAACCCCGCAACGCCTAACCCCACAACGCTTTGCGCAGCAGTGCCTTGAGTCGGACGGCTTCCCCGTCGTCCAACGCGGCCAGCACTTCGGATTCTGCGTGGCGGGCCGCAATGGCTGCTTGGGCGAGCAGCTGAGCCCCCTTCGACGTTGCAGTCACCGTCTTGGCCCGGCGGTCCTGCTTGCCTGGTGCCCTGGCCACGAGCTTCCGCTTTTCAAGCTCGTCCACCAAGGCGACGATCTGGCTGGGGTCAAGGCTGAGGAAGTCCGCCAATTCCCGCTGGGTAGGCTCCAGGCCGCTGTTGGCCAGGATCAGGACCGAGTAAGACCTCTCCTTGAGGTCAAACTCAGCAAGCGCCCGGTTATTCAGGACCGAGCCGCCGGCATGGAGCTTGGCCAGGAGGAAACCCACGTCCTGGCTGATAGGAGCGGCGAGCAGCCGGTCCTTCGTGGCAGCCTGTTGCTCGTCCTGCGCCTCGATCGTCATAACAAACTCCAATAATCTTCAAAATCAATCGTTGACATATTCAACTATACGTATTTTCATGGATACAGAACAGCATCCCACGCCGAAGGCTTGGATGCACGGGGATCGAGCAAAGGAGCAGCGATGAGCCTGTCAGGAAAAGTAGCGATTGTCACCGGAAGCGGCCGGGGACTGGGGCTCGCTTACGCCCGGGAACTCGCCCGTCAGGGCGCGGCGGTGGTCATCAACGACGTCGACGCCGGGGTGGCCGGCGAAGCGGTCCGGACCATCGAGGCCGACGGCGGCCGGGCAGTCGCCGTCGTCGCTCCCGTTGGCAGCACAGAAGCAGCGAAGCAGCTGGTGGAGGCGGCCGTCACGGCATTCGGCCGCCTGGACATCCTCGTCACCAACGCTGGCATCCTGCGGGACAAGAGCCTGCTGAAGATGACGGACGAAGACTTCGACCTGGTCATCAACGTCCACCTCCGCGGCACCTTCACGTGCGCCCGCGAGGCCTTCGGCTACTTCAAGGAAAACCGGATCGGCGGCCGCATCATCGCCATCGGCTCCCCGACCGGGCAGCGCGGCAACTTCGGGCAAACAAACTACGCCGCCGCGAAGGCCGGAATCGTGGGCATGGTCCGGACCTGGGCACTGGAAATGAAGAAGGCGGGCGTCACTGCCAACGCCGTCATCCCGGTCGCCGCAACGGCGATGACCAAGACCATCCCGTACTTCCGGAAAGCGGTGGAGGCGGACGAGCGCGGCGAGGCCATGCCGCATTTCTTCCGCCACGAGCTCGGCTTTGGAACGGCCGACGACGTCTCCGGGCTCATTGCCTTCCTCGCCTCCGACGAAGCGGCCGGAATCACCGGCCAGGCCATCGGCGCCGGCGGGGACCGCCTGCAGCTCTGGACCCACCCCGAAGCCGCCGCCACCGAATACCGTGAAGGCGGTTGGGGTTACCAGGACCTCGTGGAGAACTTCGAGCTGTTGTTCGGAGACAAGCTCCAAAGCGTCGGCGAAGAATTCCTGCCGCTCCCGGCGGAACTGCAGCCCGAAGCCGCCCCCGTTGCACAGGTACGCTGACATGGCCGCGCCCCGGCGTTACGAACTCGGCATCGACGCCGCAAAACTTGACGCGATCGACATGCACGTCCATCTCGAAGTGGACGGCCACGGCCACGAATCCCTGCCACCGGCCCTGACGGAAGCTTCAGCCAAGTACTTCAAGGCCGAGGACCGCACGCCCTCGCTGGACCGGATCGCCGAGGTCTACCGCGGACTGAACATGGCCGCCGTCGTCTTCACCGTGGACGCCCGCACGCAACTCAAGCACGAGCCCAACAGCATCCCCGAGCTGATCGCGGGAGCCGCCAGGAACAACGACGTGCTGATCCCGTTCGGCAGCGTGGATCCCCGCACCGGTATCGAAGCCATCCAGGGTGCCAAGCACCAGGCAATTGACCTTGGCGCCCGCGGCTTCAAGTTTCACCCAAGCCTGCAGGGCTTCGATCCTTCCAACGAGCAGTTCTATCCGCTCTGGGAGACGCTGCAGGAACTGGGCCTCCCTGCCATCTTCCACACCGGGCAGAACGGTATGGGCGCCGGCCTGCCCGGCGGCTACGGGATCAAGCTGGCGTACTCCAACCCGCTCCTGCTCGACGCCGTGGCCGCTGACTTCCCCGAGCTGCAGATCATCATGGCCCACCCCTCGGTGCCTTGGCAGGACGAAGCCAACTCCATCGCCACCCACAAATCCAACGTGTTCATCGACCTTTCCGGCTGGTCCCCCAAGTACTTCCCGGAGTCATTGGTGCGCATGTCCAATTCGGTGCTGCAGGACAAGGTCCTGTTCGGCACGGACTTCCCGCTCATCACCCCGCAGAAGTGGCTGGGCGCGTTCGCCGAGCTCCCGCTCAAGGACGAGGTCAGGCCCAAGATCCTCAAGGAGAACGCGGTGCGCCTGCTCGGGCTGGACGGCTGAGATGAGCCTGGAGATCCGCGTGGAGACAGCGGCGGCGGAGCGCCTCTATGGCGTCTGCGACTACTACGATGCCGAGTCCCTCCTCACCGAGGACGAGCGCCGGGTCCTGGGGCGCTTGCGCGACTTCCTGGACCGCGAAGCGAAACCATTGTTGGCCGACTACTGGGAGCGGGGCGAGTTCCCTGCCCAGCTGGCCCGGCCACTCATCGATCTCGACCTGATGGAACCGGCAGAGCTGACTGTTCACGGTCCCGCCCGGGGTATCTACCAAGGCTTCAGGATCTTCGAACTCGCCCGCACGGATGCTTCGCTGGCCACGTGGTACACGGCGCAAGCCGGCCTGTTCCGCACCGCCATCCGGGTGGGCGCCTCGGAGGAGCAGCAGCGCGAGTGGATGCCGCGCGTCATCGATTTTTCGCTCAAGGGCGTCTTTTCCCTGACGGAACCGGAGTCCGGATCGGACATTGCCGGCGGACTCTCCACCACCGCGCGGCGTGATCCCGGGGGTAACGGCGACACCTGGATCCTCAATGGTGCCAAACGCTGGATCGGAGGCGCCTCGACGGCGGATGTCCTGGCCGTGTTCGCCCGGGATGTCGCGGACGGACAGGTCAAGGCGTTCCTGGTGGACCGCGAGGCAGCGGGGGTCACCTTGGAGAAGATCCACCGGAAAACCTCCTTGCGGATGATGCAGAACGCCCACATAACGCTCGACGGCGTGCGGGTCCCTGAATCCATGCGCCTGCACAACGTGAACTCCTTCAAGGACGTGGCGGCGATGCTGAAGGCCATGCGCTCCGATGTCGCCTGGATCGCCACGGGTATCCAGGCAGGTGCCTTCGAAGCAGCCCTCCGCTACGTCCGCGAGCGCCAACAGTTCGGCCGCCCGCTGGGTTCCTTCCAACTGGTGCAGGAGAAGCTGGCCCGCATGCTTGGCAATCTCACGGCAAGCTTGTCCCTCGTGGTCAGGCTGACCGAACAGCAGGCCCACGGGGTCTACCGCGACCAGGACTCCGCGCTCGCCAAGATGCAGAGCTGCCTGGCCATGCGGGAAACAGTCGCCCTGGCGCGCGAGCTGGCAGGTGGCAACGGAATCACACTCGAGAGTGACGTTGCCCGGTTCCACGCCGACGCCGAAGCCGTCTATTCCTACGAAGGAACGCACGAAATCAACGCCCTGATCGTCGGGCGCGCACTTACGGGCGAAAGCGCCTTCGCACGCTAAGCCACACTCTCTTTACCCACCATCATCACAGGAGGCACTAATGCCCAATCTCGTCGTCGACTTCGACAAACTGCTCACCCTCGCCGGAACCGATCTCGGCGTCACCGAATACCGCGAAATCACCCAGGAACAGATCAACAAGTTCGCGGAGGCCACCGGGGATGACCAGTGGATCCACGTCGATCCGGAACGCGCCAAGGACGGCCCGTTCGGCGCCCCGATCGCCCACGGCTTCCTCACGCTCTCGCTCATCATCCCGTTCTGGGGCGAGCTGTTCGACGTCGAAGGCGTCACCACCAAGGTGAACTACGGCCTGGACAAGGTTCGTTTCACGTCCCCGGTCAAAGTGGGCGCGCGGATCCGCATGCAGGCCACCATCGCCGAAGTCACCGAGGTCAAGGGCGGCGCCCAGATCAAAGTGTCCAACACCATCGAAATCGAAGGCCAGGAACGCCCCGCCGTCGTGGCCGAATTCCTCGCCCGTTTCTACAAATAGGCCCGACAAGGCACTCTCCCCCACCCCCTGCTTTAAGGAACAACGATGTCCCAAATATCGCAGCTTCAATCCATGGACGTGGCCACCAGACGCAAGGAAGCACGCACCGTCATTGCTTCCAGCTACCTGGGCAGCACCATCGAGTACTACGACTTCCTGCTTTACGCCACAGCCGCGGCCGTGGTCTTCCCCAAGGTCTTCTTCTCGGGAATGGACGATTGGGTGGGCGTCGTGGCCGCCTACGGAACTTTCGCCGCAGGATATGTGGCGCGCCCGTTGGGTGGGGTCATCTTCGGTCACTTCGGCGACAAGCTGGGACGCAAGGGAATGCTCATTGTCTCCATGTTGGTCATGGGCTTGGCTTCCGCGCTGATCGGCCTTGTCCCGGGCGCCTCCGTGGCCGGTCCGTGGGGCGCCGTGATGCTTGTGGTGCTCCGGGTCTTCCAGGGCATCGCGGTGGGCGGCGAGTGGGGCGGAGCCGCCTTGATGGCGTTGGAGCATTCGGAATCGGGGAAGCGCGGCTTCGCGGCCTCGTTCGTCAATGCCGGCGCGCCGTCGGGTGCCGTGCTGGGCACCCTCATCATGGGCGCCTTCTCGGCGCTGCCAAACTCCCAGTTCCTTGCCTGGGGCTGGCGCGTTCCTTTCCTGCTCTCGTTTGTCTTGCTTGCAGTGGGCATGTTCGTCCGGCTCAAAGTTTCGGAGAGCCCCATCTTCAAAGCCGCCATTGAACAGGAGAGGATGGCCCGGAACGCTGACAACCGTGCAGCCGCGAAGCCCGTCATCCCGCTCCTCCAGGTGCTGCGCCGGCCCAAGACGTTGATCTTCACGATGCTCGCGGGGGCCGCCGGTTTTGCTCTCCAAGTGGTGCTGGCAACGTTCGCGGTCACCTTCGCCGTCTCCAAGGGAGCCGACCGCCAGGGCGTGCTGTACGCCTTCGCGGCCGCTTCTTTCATTTCCATCGCCTTCGTGGTCCTTGGCGGGAGGCTCTCCGACAAACTGGGCCGGAGGCCCGTGATGATCGGCGGGCTCGTACTCTTCATCGCCTATCTCATCCCGATGTTCCAGCTCTTGTCCTCGAACAACATCCTCCTGGTCTTCGTCGCCTTCACCGTCGGCCTGATGATCCACTCAACACTCTTCGGACCACTGGCAGCCTTCGTGTCCGAGCAGTTCGGCACCACCTCCCGCTATACGGGAGCCTCGCTCGGCTACCAGCTCGCGACGCTCCTCGGCGCGGGCTTCACGCCGGGGATCGTGGCCCAGATCTTCAAGGATTCGGGCCAGAACACCGGCTCGGTGGTCTTCTACCTGGCTACGATGTCCGTCGTCTCCATCATCTTCATCCTGTTGACCCGGGAACCGAAGAACAACGATTTGCAGACCGTCCGGCCTTGAGGCCGGGAAGGGTCTAGCTTGGGAATCAGAAAGGAACGTCATGGAGAATTTTGGCATCGGTTCGTGGCTGCAGCGCCGCCGCCCGAAGTCCGGAAGCAAGGTTGCGCTGATCTCCGGAGACCGCCGACTCAGCTATGAGGAATTTGCGGAACGATCGGACAGGCTCGCCAACGCCCTCACATCCGGGGGCGTGGCAAAGGGCGACAGGGTGGCCTATCTCGGGGAAAACCATCCCGCTTTCCTGGAAACGCTTTTTGCTTGTGGGCAGCTCGGCGCGATCTTCGTACCCCTCAACACTCGACTGGCGCCGCCGGAGATCAACTTCCAGCTTGAGGACTGCGGTGCCGTTGCGCTGATCCACTCAGCGAGCCTCAACGGCCTTGCGGCCAGCGGCGCGGAAGGCACCCGTGTGGGCCGGCGGATCGTCGTCGGCGATTCCTTCCCAGGCGAGACCACCGCCGCCCCCGGCGGCACCGGAAGTGAAACCCCGACGGCGGCGGAAGACTACGAGGATGTCGTCGCCTCGGGAGCTTCCCGGCATCTGGACGAGGAAGTCGGGCTCGATGACGGGGCCATGATCCTCTACACGTCCGGAACAACGGGACGCCCCAAGGGAGCACTCCTGACCCACGGAAACATCACCTGGAATTGCATCAACGTGATTGTCGACTTCGATTTCTCCTCCAGCGACGTGGCCCTCAT
The DNA here is from genome assembly GCF_030209755.1 of Arthrobacter sp. efr-133-TYG-118. Lineage (GTDB taxonomy): Bacteria > Actinomycetota > Actinomycetes > Actinomycetales > Micrococcaceae > Arthrobacter. The sequence goes on from NZ_JARVRH010000022.1 coordinate 35,777, forward strand.
GATCTCGCCGATGTTCCACGTCGCCTCGCTCGACATGGGAGTGTTGCCTACGCTGCTCAAGGGCGGGACCGTGGTCCTGGAGTCGAGGTTCGATCCCCAACGCACCCTCGAGCTCATCGAGCAGCACCGGGCCACCACCATCAGCGGGGTGCCCACCACCTACCAGATGCTCTGCGAGCACCCGGCCTGGCCGACGTCGGACCTTGGCTCCCTCAACAAGCTGACCTGCGGCGGATCGGCAGTTCCCATGCGCGTCCTCGAAGCGTACGAGGCGCGCGGACTGCGCTTCTCGAACGGCTACGGAATGACCGAGACGGCGCCCGGCGCCACCACGCTGCCCGCCGCCAGGTCCCGCGACAAAGCGGGCTCTTCCGGACTCCCGCACTTCTTCAGCGACGTCCGGATCGCCGACATCGCAGGCGGCGTTGCCGGGCAGGGCACGGTGGGCGAAATCCAAATCAAAGGCCCCAACGTCATCCACGAATACTGGAACCGGCCCGACGCCACTGCCGAATCATATGCAGACGGCGGCTGGTTCAAGTCCGGAGACATGGGCTACAAGGACGCAGACGGATTCGTCTTCGTCTCGGACAGGCTCAAGGACATGATCATCTCGGGCGGCGAGAACATCTACCCCGCCGAGGTAGAACAAGCGATCAGTGAACTCGACGCCGTAGGCAGCGTGGCAGTCATCGGCGTGCCGGACGAGAAGTGGGGAGAGGTGCCACGCGCCGTGGTGGTCCTCCGCGAAGGAGCCCTTTTGACCGAGGACGAACTCAAGGAGCATCTGGCCGGCAGGCTGGCACGCTACAAAATCCCTAAGACTGTGGTGTTCGTCGACGACATGCCGCGAACGGCCAGCGGAAAGATCCGCAAAAGCGAGCTCCGCCGAAGCACCGTTTCCTGAGGGATCGGCTTCTAAACGCCGTCGTGACCTTCTTTGAACTGGTTAACAACCACACTCGACGGACCGGAACAGCGGGGGCGTAGGAATCCCCAAAAACAAGTAGGGACTACTCAAGACAGCAATCGCCCGCAGTTCTATCGTGTCGGACAGCGTCCATGCGACAACAGCTGGGCGGATTGCAACGACTGGGCCCGGACCGGCGAGGGGCCGCAGCCAATAAGCAAGGGGGCTTGCTGAATGGACTACCGACAGTTCAAAAACCGGGGTCGGTGCATCGCCTACGCAAAACATCAGGAGAAAGACTGACTCCTTACCAGGCCCGCCCTCCCAGCCTCGGCGGACGGAGCGAGGGCCTTTCCCAGCACAATGCCGGACCCAGCCGAGGGGCTGAGATTGGGGCGAACGTGGACGGGCAACAATGGATATGGGTCGTGATGGTCCTTGTCGGGGCCGCATTGGTAGCCGTTGTGATGGTCTTTGGACACCAGCGGCGGAGGCTGGTTGATCCCAAACGCGCCGCCAAACATCGCGACGGGGAAGCCGGAAGTCCCGCGGACAACGTCGACAGCTCGGATGACGAGCCTGCAACCCGGAGTCCGAACCACTAAGACCGCCCAGGTATTCGCCACCCGCACTCACAGGTGGTCGCCGTCGTCACCCTCAACGATGACAACACCAGCTCGCTCGAAATCGTCCCCCTCACCGGCGGCACTGTTCCATTGCCAAGCCTGGGAACAGTGGCGAACCTCCCGTGCGGCAGGATCCAAGCACCTCATAGGCTTCACCTTCACCGCTCCTTCGGCCACCGGCCAGTACTGGAAAACACTCTTCGTCTAACGCTGCCGGGTCGCACATCCTGGACACCTGCGTATCTCCTGCCGGCGAGGTCCTCGCCGTCAGGAGAGACGCAGGTGAAACAGCAGCACCGCAATACACGGGAGACTAATATCCCGTCCTCCCCGAACCGACCCCCATGCGGACAGACATCGTGGACTTGAATTCGGGCACCGTCCTGAAGAGCGTTCCTGGTTTCCGCCCCAGCTGGTGCGGTTGAGCGAACCGGGCAACGGCTGGTTCCGGAGGCCCGATGCTCCCACCCTGACAAAGAAAAACACCCCGGTCCGAAGACCGGGGTGTAACCGATGACCCGACGCATCCGTGATGGATGTCTGGCCAACAGGCAAAAAGATAACCCCCAGATCTCAAGGATCTAGGGGTTATCTTAGGTGGAGATGGGGGGAATTGAACCCCCGTCCGATGTCGTGTTGTCAGGGCTTCTCCGGGCGCAGTTCGCGTCGGATTTTCTCGGCCCCAGCTATCCTGTGAACAAGTAGCTGATCCGGGCCCAGTCATCTAAGAGTCCCGTTTGCCTCGATGACGAAGGCAAGCAGCAGTGGCTATCTAAATGACGCCAGGATCCGGGGCAATAGCAACCTCGGGCTGACGGACTGTCTTACTGCTTAGGCAGCAAGAGCGAAGTCAGTGCGCTTAGAATTGGCACTTATTGGTTTGCAGACAGCGTTTACGAGATAATTCTGCATCCTCGGCCCGCTTCACCTGTCGCGACTAACATCGTCGAAACCGATCATCCCCGTATTCTGTTATCAATCCCAGCATGACGACCGCCCGAAAACGACCATCCAAAAAAACCTGCCGGGTTAATCATCATAACGCACCGCGGCGCCCGAACATTCCAGGACACGCTTTGGCTGCCGACCCACTTGGCGGCGCTTTCCGCGCAAGTCAGCGGCGGTTGCGCTCGCGCAGTTCACGCAGCGATTCGCGCTTGTCCTGCTGCTCGCGCAAGGTCTGCCTCTTGTCGTAATCCTTCTTGCCTCGAGCCAAAGCAATCTCGACCTTGGCGCGTCCGTCCAGGAAGTACAGCTGGAGCGGGACCACCGTCAGTCCGGTCTCGCGGATCTTGCCGGAGATTTTGTTGAGTTCCTCGCGGTGAAGCAACAGCTTCCGACGGCGGCGCGCGGCGTGGTTGGTCCAGCTCCCCTGGTTGTACTCAGGGATGTGGATGCCCTCCATCCACAACTCGTCATTGTAGAAAGTACAGAAGCCATCCACCATGGAGGCGTGGCCTTCACGCAGCGACTTTACTTCGGTTCCCATGAGGGCAATGCCGGCCTCATAGGTATCCAATATGTGGTAGTCATGCCGAGCCTTGCGATTGGTGGCCACTACCTTACGGCCACTTTCCTTGGGCACGGTAGAACTCCTTGGTTGTCGAAGAATCACACTAGTCTACGCCAGCAGAACCCTGTCGTGTGGGCTACAAAAGGTTCATCGGGTCAACAGCCTGCCCATTCACCCAGGTTTCAAAATGCACGTGGCAACCAGTTGAGTTACCCGTGGTACCTGAATACGCAATGAGCTGACCTTGACTCACCTGCTGTCCGGACGAAACCACCACGCTGGTGTTGTGGTAGTAAACCGTGGTCAGTGAATCGCCATTGATGACTCCATGCGATATTTTGACACGGTTGCCACCGCCATCGTTGCCCCAGCCTGCCGAAAACACGGTGCCGGCAGCAGCTGCGTATACGGGCGTTCCACAGGGAGCACCGAAATCGATACCCGTGTGCATGTAGCCGCCCTGGCCGTAGAAATCGATGGTTCCAGGCGGCGTCGCACGCCAACCGAAGCCTGAGGTGATCGGGATGTTCGCAGGAACCGGGTGGATCAGGCCGAAGTTGGAGCGCGGGTTGCTCGCTGGTGGAACAAAGGGTTGGGAGGCCTGGCCCTGGGCTTGGGCGGCTGCCGCAGCGGCCGCTGCCAGCCGCTGCTGTTCGGCCAACCATGCTTCGCGCAGCTTGCGGTCGCGCTCCGAGATTTCCGCAGCGACCGCGTCCTGATTCGCCTTCACTTGTTGGAGCTGGGCTTGGATCCCGGGCTTGGCTGCTTGAAGCTGGCTGTTGAGACGGGTGGTGTCGGAAATGAGCTTGTCTACCTCCGCCTTTTTGGCAGCGGCATCATCGCGGGCAGCTTTCTCACGCTCAAGTGCCGCGTCCGCTTTCGCCTTGAGATCGCGGATTTCCTGTTCGACGGAAGCGAGCCTGGCTTGCGAGTTCACGTTCGTGGCGCTCTGCTGCGTCAATTTCGTCATCGTGGCGTTCTGGCTGCGCATCGCCTGGTTGGCGAGGTCCATGGTTTCCGTGAGGTTGCCGCCGTCGTTCGCTCCGAACAACAAGGCAACGTTCGTGGGAACGCCACCGGATTTATATGCCTGAGCCGCGATCTGGCCGATGAGCTTCTTGGTGTCGGTGATCTTTTGCTTGTCGTTTTCCAGTTGCTGGGTGATCTGGGCTTTACTTTGCTGCGCCAGATCCACGCGGGCCGCCAGGGCATCAGCTTCCTTCACCGCTGTGGCAACCTTGCCCTGGGCTTCGAGAAGTGCCTGTTGCGCTCCCGGAAGCTGTCCTTGGTAGACCACCAGGTCGCCGGCCGCCTTGGCAATGTTGGCATCAACGAATTCCAAGGACTGCTGGACCCGCGCCGACTCCGCGTTGAGTGCGGCCTGCTGGTCATCGAGGTTGTCAGCGTGTGCCACGGGCGCGGTGCCAAGGCTCGCGGCGAGTACAATGGCCAGCACGGAGCCGGCAACCTTCGCGCGGCCACTAACCATGCGCAGCTGCAGGATAGCCTGGTACTTCCGGGGCATCGGCTGTCCTGTTCGCTGGGGTTCAGTGCTTTTCATGACTACACCTTGAGATATCGACGGAGGGTCAGGAGTGAAGAGATCCCTGCCAGGCCGCCGCCCAACGCTATCAGGACCGGAGCAATCACGAGTACCTGGGCCGAGGAAATGAACGGAGTGTTCAGGAACTGCTTCGACAAGTCTCCATTAAGCCAGAACTGTGCCACTAGCCATAGTGTGCCGGAGGCCAGGACTGCACCCACGACCGCGGCGATGACGCCTTCGAGGATGAACGGCAGTTGAATGACGGTCTTCGACGCTCCAACGAGGCGCATAATGCCGGTCTCCCGCCGCCTGCTAAACGCGGACAACCTGATGGTCGTGGTGATGAGCAGGACCGCGCAGAAGATCATGACTCCCGCGACCACCATTGCCGCCACAGAGGCGCCATTCATCCACTCAAAGATCCGTTCAAGGACCTGGCGTTGATCGCTCACGGTCTCCACCCCGGCCTGGGACGAGAATGTCTCGCTGATGATCTGGTACTTCTGGGGGTCCTTCATGTTGATTCTGAAAGACGAAGGAAGCTGGTCCTGGGTTACCGAATCAACAATCGGAGAGTTGGAGAACTGTTCCTTGAAGTGCTTGAACGCATCCGCCTGCGATTCGAATTGGTAATCGGTGATGTACTGCTTGACTGTCGGCGAATCGAGCATTTTGGCCAGGTTGTCCTGCTGCTCTTTGGTCACCGCACCCGAAGCACATCCCGTCGACGTCGAGGAATCGTTGCAGAGGAAGATGGCGACCTGGACTTTGTCGTACCAGTAACCCTTCATCTGGTTGATCTGCATCTGCAGCATGCCGGCCGCGCCAACAAAGGTGAGGGAGACAAAGGTCACCAGGACGACGGAAATCACCATGGACAGGTTCCGGCGCAGGCCGCTGCCGATCTCGCCCAGGATAAAGGCGAGCCTCACTGCTGGACCCCCTGTGCGCGGTCGATTTCCGCATCGCTCGCGTCCTTCATTCGCCGGGACTCTCCCACCACCGGAATCATCGAGGTGTAGAGGGCCCTTGCCTCATCACGGACCACAACTCCGTTCCGAAGCTCCACCACGCGTTTGCGCATCTCGTTCACAATGTCGTCGTCGTGCGTTGCCATGACCACAGTGGTGCCGTTCTGGTTGATCTTGTCGAGCACGCCCATGATTCCCATCGAGGTAATGGGGTCCAGGTTTCCGGTGGGTTCGTCCGCCAGCAGGATGCCGGGGCGGTTGACGACGGCGCGGGCGATGGCCACGCGCTGCTGCTCACCACCGGACAGCTCGTGGGGCATGCGGCGTTCCTTGCCTTCAAGCCCAACCGTCTTCAGCACCTCCGGAACTGTCTCGCGGATGATGCTGCGGCTCTTGCCGATCACCTGCATGGCGAAGGCCACGTTGGCGAAGACACTCTTCTGCGGCAACAAGCGGAAGTCCTGGAAAACGACGCCGATTCCGCGGCGAAGCTTGGGGACCCGCCAGCTTGAAATGTTGGCTACGTTCTGGCCTGCGACGTAGACAGAACCGGATGTTGCCCGGTCTTCCTTCAGAATGAGCCGTAGGAACGTCGACTTGCCGGAGCCCGAGGCCCCGACGAGGAAGGTGAATTCTCCACGGTCAATCTCAAGGTTGACAGCATCCAGCGCCGGACGGGCATTGGGGTCGTAGACCTTGGTGACATTCTCAAATCGGATCATGACTCTTCAGAACCCCGCCGGACATGCCACGTTCGGCCAGTCCAACCGCCAGCGCACGGGCTTTCGTTGGGGGAAGTTGAGCGCCGGCTCTTCGACTATACGCACGCTCCGCAATGGAATCGCGGGCTTGGAGCGGTGTGTCGCCCAATCAGGCAATCAGCGGGGTGGCCGTTATCCCTCGGCGTTGCGGTTGCCCGTGCGCCAGCGAATGCCGGCGTCGATGAAGTCGTCGATGTCGCCGTCGAACACCGCTGACGTGTTGCCCACTTCGTGTTCAGTCCGCAAGTCCTTGACCATCTGGTACGGATTGAGCACGTACGAACGCATCTGGTCACCCCATGATGCCTTCACGTCACCTGCGAATGCCTTCTTCTCAGCATCTTCCTGCTCCTTTTTCAGGAGGAGGAGCCGCGATTGGAGCACGCGCATTGCGGCTGCGCGGTTCTGCAGCTGGGACTTCTCGTTCTGCATGGAGACGACAATCCCTGAAGGGATATGGGTCAAACGTACTGCGGAGTCCGTCGTGTTGACGGACTGGCCGCCAGGGCCGGAAGAGCGGAAGACATCGACGCGGATCTCGTTGTCCGGAATGTCGATCGAGTCGGTCTGCTCGATGAGCGGGATGACTTCGACGGCGGCAAAGGACGTTTGCCGCCGGCCTTGGTTGTCAAAGGGGCTGATACGGACAAGTCGGTGCGTCCCGGCTTCGACGCTGAGGGTACCGAACGCGTACGGCGCTTTGACCTCGAAAGTGGCTGATTTGAGGCCGGCCTCTTCGGCGTACGAGGTGTCCATGACGGTAGTCGGGTAGCCGTGGCGTTCCGCCCAGCGAAGGTACATGCGCATGAGCATTTCGGCGAAGTCCGCCGCATCAACACCGCCGGCGCCCGCACGAATCGTGACGACCGCTTCGCGTTCGTCGTATTCGCCCGAGAGCAGGGTTACTACTTCAAGTTCCTTGAGGGCCTTGCGGATGGAGTCGAGTTCCGTGGCGGCTTCGACCATGGAGGCGTCGTCGTCCTCGTCCTGGCCGAGCTCGACAAGAACCTCAAGGTCGTCGATACGGCCCGTCAGCCTGTTCAACCGTTCAAGTTCCGACTGCCGGTGGGACAACTTGGACGTAATCACCTGTGCGGCAGCTGGATCGTCCCAGAGGTTCGGTTCACCGGCTCGCTCGCTCAGTTCTGCGATCTCTTCCTTGAGCTTCTCGACATCGGAAACCTGTTCGATGGAGCGGTAGGTGGAGCGAAGCGCGCGGATTTCTGCGGGAAAGTCAATCTGAGCCATGGTTGTTCCAGAGTACGCCATCCGTTGACGGCCTTGGCACGGGGTCTTGACGTGTGACGCTTTGAACTAGCGTGCCAGCCGGGAACGCGCAGTGGAACGGGCCTCGATCGGAACACCGTCGGGAAGCAAAAAACTGACCACAGGCGGATGGGCCACCGCGCTGAGCACCACTTCGGCCGTGGCGCTGTCCGGACTTCCAGTACCCCGTGCGACGGCAAGTTGATCGAACCGTGAATGGGCGCCGTTTTGGCTGAGGTATGACTCGGTGACGCTCCGTACCCGCTCGCTATTGAGGACGGCCCATGGCGTTTCGGCGCCACTGTCCACTTGGCCAAGGGTATAGCTGTCCGCAGCTGCCACCGAAGCTCCGTCCGCCACGGAGAGGAGCTTCTTATGTTCGATGTAGATGGCGGAGGCGGCAGCAACGACCGTTGCCAGCAACAACGCGATCACGACATAACCGATGGTCAAGACCATCAAATGGCCCTCTTCCCCCTCCGATTTCAGGGACCTCTGCATGTCCCTCCTCGCGGGAAGGTCCCTCACCTGAACCGCCCGACGATTTGCGTAGCCGACGCACTCAGATTCGCGGCGTCCAGATTCAGAGTGTCCCCAAAGGGCAGCATGGGCAACGGCACCGTGAGCTTGACCGTCACCGTGACCGCAGCACCCGCCGACAGGCAATCGCCGCGGTCGCACGCGACGTCGACAAATGCCCGCTCCGCGGAATGGCCATAGTCGGCAAGAGTCAGAAGGGCAGCCTGTTCGGCGGCGACACGCCCCTGGGAGGTGTCCTTCTGCATGACGTAGACCTTGGCAGCTTGGTCCGCTGCCCCCACGACGGCGAAGGAACCGCCCTGGATCTGTCCAATAGTGACGATGAAATAGACCACCGGAACCATGAGCAGGAGGGACAAAAGGATGAACTCGACCACAGCGCTTCCCCGCTCAGAGGCACACCGCGGGCCGGTGGATTGCCGGCCCTCAGCGGGTGGCAGGCAGACCGCCTTCCGGAAGCGGGAAAGCGCTGCACGGCCAGGATCAGCCAGGAGTCGCAGCATGCCCCCTCACCTCCAGCGCCGCTCCGGGTCCTATCAGCCCGATGACGGGCAAGGGTGCCCGGACTGTCACTTCCAAGGTGCGGATTCCCTGGAAGCTAGCCTCCGACGTCGAGATATCCCGGGCAAAGTCCGCGTTCAGCGCCGTTCCGATCAGGTCTGCCGTGCGCTCACGTGCATCGGCCGGTGTCCGATCGGCGAGAGTGCCGTAACGGGCTCCGGACGAGGCCGCATCAAGGAGGGTATTGCGTACGTGCATCACCAGGGTCAGTTGAATGACGGCGAGGAAGAACACCGTCAACAGACCGCCGACCAGCACAAAATCCACGACGGCGGAGCCTTGTTCATCGCTGCCACGCACGCCACCGCCATCTTCCGCTCCCCGGCTGCGGAACGGCATGGACTTACTTTCCGACCTTGCTCATGGCCTGGTTGAAGAGTCCCTCAAGAGCCGGGCCGGCCAGCGCCAGGAGGCCCGCCACAAGTGCGGCGGACATCAATGTGATCATGACCCAACCGGGTACGTCGCCCCGCTCGGAATGATCGTCGTCGGGGACCAAACTTTCGTTTGGGGTGGTTCTCAGCGATGGTCCGGACGGCGGGAGAGTCCACAGGTGCCACAGCAAAAGTCCTGAAGCAGGCAGGCTTTGGCGTCCGAGCTTCTTCATTTTTCCCCATTTCATTTTTCACCCATTTCGTTGTGCAGGAATCCGTTGTGGTCCTTGCAGTTTTTTGCTTTGGCATTCAGGCGGATGCCCATGTGATGAATGCGGACAGGCTCTGTGGGAGACCGCCATCAGAAGCCAAGTTCCAGCGCGGCCAAGCCCGGATAGACGGCGAAGATCACGGTGAGTGGAAGGACGCCGAAAACCAGCGGCACCATCATGGCGATTTCCTTGCGGCCCGCCGCTTCCATCAGCTCCCGTTTGGCGGAATCGCGCACATCCGCAGCCTGGGCCCGCAAAACGTCGGCCAAGGGAGTACCGCGTTCGACGGCAACGACAATTCCATCCACGAACCGAACAAGCGGGCCGAGCTCGGTTCGTCCCGAAAACTCGTGCAGGGCTTCGACCAAGGGCGTGCCGGCCCGGGTGGCGGCCAATACCAGGGCAAACTCCTTCGCCAGTTCGCCGCGGGCTGTGCGACACACCCGATCGAGGGCGCCGCTGGCGTTCTCCCCGGCGCCCACCGCGAGGGCCATCAGTTCGGCAAGGCTGGGGAATTCCGCCAGCATCCGCCTTTGCCTTCGTTTGATCCGCACCCCCAGCACGTAGTCGCGGAATAGAAACCCTCCCAGTGCACAAACCAGGACCGAGGCAACTGCGAGCCCCGGACTGAACCGCCCCCCGGTCGCACTCACGACCACCACGACAACCGCTGTGGCAAATCCCGCCGCCGCCCATAGCAACTGCTCCGCGCGGAAGTCCAGCGCGGACTTTCCAGAACCGGCCTTTGCCAGCCTCTTGTTGAGGGACGTGGTACCGAGGTTGAACTTCGCCACATAGCGGAGGGCGTCCCGGAACACCGGCCGCAGAATGCGCTCCAAGGGGCCGAACGGTGCGATGTCCGGGGTTGTGGACAGCAGGCGCGATTCGAGATTCTGGGACCTGAGTTGCGGCTCGATGCGCTCCACGAAGGGAGTGGCCCGCATAAAGGGCATGCGAACAAAGATGAGCCACAATCCGGCTCCCAACAGAAGTCCGCAGAACACGGTCAGGGCAGTCATCGAAGCACCCTTTCATCTTCAGGAAGGGCGGCGATGCGCAGCATGACCCAGTAACAGAAACCCGAGACCAGCAATCCGCCTCCAAGAACGCTGACTCCGGCCGCCGAGTTGTACGCGGCAACCGCTTCCGGCCTGCTGGCCAGCAGCATCAGGACGATCCAGGGGGCGGCAACGGCCAGGCGCGCCCCATTGATGGTCCATGATTGTCGTGCCTCGAGTTCACTGCGGGTCCTCGCGCTCTCACGAAGGAACTCGGCAAGAGTTCCCAAAAGGCGACCGAGATCGGATCCGCCCACATCGCGGGTCAGTCTAAGCGCCTCAATGATCCGGTCGGCAACGGGATCGGCCAAGCGGTCCTTTAACTTGCTCAACGCCGCATCGAAATGGCCACCGGAACGGTAATCCGCACCAAACTCCCGGAAGAGGGATCGCAGCTCTTCAGGGCCCTTGTCCCCGAGCTGGACAAGTGCCTCGGGCAACGAGAGTCCCGCGCGGATTGCCGAGCGCAAATGGTCGACCACATCGGGCCAGAGCTCCCGGAGCATGGCGGTCCGCTTGCGCGCACGCCAGCTCACAATTGCCAAGGGAAGCCACGCACCGAACAGGCCGAAGCACGCTGCGATCGAAAAGGACGCCGTCACGATGTAGATCACCAGAGTGGTGAAAAGACCCAATCCGAGGCACGACGCGATGAATCCCCCGCCGCTCACTTTTTCGATCCCGGCCGTGAGCAACAAAGACTCAAGGCGTTTCTGTTTGGGCTCCTTGCCGGCAAATGGGTGTTGTTCCCATGCCGACCACCAGATGAGGAAAACCCCCAGCCCGCAGAGAACGCCCAGCAGCGGCGCCATCAGGAGCGCTCCAGGAGCGCGGCGACGTCAAAACCTGCCCGGGTGAATTTCTCGGCGGCCGGCATGGAATTCGAAGTGGCTTGGAGTTTGCCGTCCGGCATCGCGAATACCTTGGACGACTCAATGATGCCGTTCTCCACGCGGCGCCCGAGCGAAAGGATCTCGGTGACTTGCCGGCGTCCGTCCGCGTGGCGGCTGCAATGGACCACGAGGTCGATGCAGGATGCCACGGTTGGAACGACGAACGCACTCGAGATGTTGCCGCCAGCCAGCAGCGGCAGGGTGCAAATCTTGGTCACGGCGTCATGGGCAGAGTTCGCATGGACGGTACACATACCGGGAAGGCCGGAATTCAACGCAATAAGCATGTCCAGGCTTTCGGCTTCCCGGACTTCGCCGACCACGAGACGATCCGGCCGCATGCGAAGAGCCTCTTTGACGAGTCGGCGTAAGGGAATTTCCCCGTGACCCTCGAGGTTTGGCTGGCGGCACTGGAGGCCAACGACGTCTCGCAGCGGGAAATGGAGTTCAAAGATCTCTTCGACGGTGATGACCCGCTCCCGGGAGCCGATGTTGGCCGCCAGGCAGTTGAGCATTGTGGTCTTTCCTGCCTGGGTGGCTCCTGAGACGAGAATGTTCAATCCGCTGGCCACCGCGGCTCCCAGGAATCTGGCCGACTCGGGCGTCAACGTTCCCAGCTCAACCAGATGCTCGAGCCGGGTCGCCTTGACCACGAATTTGCGGATATTCACGGCCCAATGGCGGCGGGTGACGTCAGGAATGACGACGTGGAGCCGAGAGCCATCGGGGAGGGCCGCGTCCACAAAGGGTGAGGACAGGTCCAGCCTGCGCCCGGAACTCTTAAGCATCCGCTCAACGAGGTCGCGAACCTGCTGCTCGGTGAGGCTGATCGAGGTAAGTTCGGATTCGCCATTCCGGGCAACGTAGACCTCGTTGGGCGCGTTGAGCCAGACCTCTTCGATGGTGGGGTCATCCAGGAGTGGCTGGAGCTGCCCGAAGCCAGCAACGGCGTCGAACACGTACTTGCGTGCTGTTTCCAAATGTCCCAAAGGAGGCAAGGGGCCCAGAAGCGCCCGCTCGTCGTAGTCATTTACGGCGGCCTCGACGAGCCGGTGAACTTCGACTGCTTGACTCAAAGGATCCAGTCCACGCCGACGAATCAGCTCGCGGACTTCATCCTCGACGATGCGCAAAGCCTCCATGTTCCCCCCAATGCAGCATGCGCCCAGGCGCTGCGGAAACCTTCAACAAGGTCAAGGCTAGGGGAGGTTACAACATGGGACCAAGTCATTTTGGCGGACCTGTGGATAATTGTCTTATCTGCAAGTCACACCAGAAACATGTGAATCTCTGGCCACTCCAGACCCCAAATATCCGGGCAAAGAAGGATCTCATGCCGAAAACACCGCGCGGATATCCCCGCGGCCGCTGGTTCAGCAGGCCCCGCTTGGTGACCGGTGCCGCGGTGCTGATGCTACTGTCCTGGATTGTCACGCCTGCGCAAGCAGAAGAAGGTTCAACCGATCCCCTTCCTGGAACATCGTCGGCATCGGTCTCGCCCCCTCAGCCCACGCCGGCTGCCCAGGCCATGGCACGGTTGAAGGGTCACCGCCATTCGAAGGTATGCGGGGGCGCACCCCCAGGCTATGCATCGTGCCATGCGGAAATCGACGATGAAGTCGCAGGTCCCCTGGCCGCCGGGCAGCTTCTCCCTGCCGGGTACGGGCCCGCGGACCTGCAGTCCGCCTACAGGCTGCCCTCACTCACCGCCGGCATCGGCAGAACCGTAGCGGTAGTCGATCCGTACGATGCACCGACTGTCGAGGCGGATTTGGCTGTCTACCGGACGAGGTACGGGCAGACGCCCTGTTCCTCGGCCTCAGGGTGCTTCCGGAAAGTGGACCAGGACGGCGGAAGCTCCCTGCCGCCCGTCAACGCGGCCTGGGCGCAGGAAACGTCCCTCGATGTCCAAATGGTCTCGGCGGCCTGCCCCAACTGCAGCATCCTGCTCGTCGAGGCCAGGTCGAATTCCCTCACCGATCTGGGCACCGCGGTCAATACCGCGGTCAATCTAGGTGCCAATGCTGTGTCGATGAGCTTCGGCGGCCCCGAGGTCGGCGGGGTCACACGGTTCGACGGCGCTTACTTCAATCACCCAGGGATCCCCCTCGTGGCCAGCTCCGGCGACAACGGCTACACGAACGCCACCGCCCCGCCTACGGTGAACTATCCTGCGTCCTCCCCCAACGTCGTCGCGGTTGGCGGCACCACCCTGACACTCGACACAAGCAAAGTCCGGGGGTGGACCGAACGCGCTTGGGGAGGCGCGGCATCCGGGGCACCTGGACCTGGCAGCGGCTGCTCCGCCTACGAGCCCAAGCCGGCCTGGCAGCATGACACCGGCTGTCCCAACCGCACCGTCGCTGACGTCGCCTCAGTCGCAGACCCGAGCACCGGCGTCGCCGTCTACGACAGCACCCCGAGCAACGGGATGAGCGGGTGGATGGTCTTTGGCGGAACCAGCGCTGCGGCCCCCGTCATTGCAGCCACGTACGCCCTCGCCGGCCCTACGCCTGCGGGAATCTCCCCTGCCCAGCTTGCCTACAGCTCACCCTGGGCGCTGAATGATCTTGCCAACGGTGCGAACGGCACGTGCGCAGTGCCCTATCTGTGCACCGCCGGCTACGGATACGACGGTCCGACCGGGCTCGGGACCGCGCAAGGACTGACAGCATTCACTCCCTCGAGCCCGCCTTCGTTCACCGATATCCCCGCCAGCTACCCCTTCTACGTAGAAGTGACGTGGATGGCCTACAACGGCATCACCACGGGCTACCCCGACGGTACGTTCCGCCCCGTCCAACCCGTCACACGCGAGGCAATGGCCGCTTTCCTCTATCGTCTCAAGGGGAGCCCCACCTACATTCCCCCGGTCATCTCTCCGTTCAGGGACATCGGGCCACTTTCATCGTTCTACAAAGAAATCACCTGGCTGGCCTCCACCGGCATCACCACCGGATACCCCGACGGCACCTACCGTCCCTTGGATCCTGTCAATCGCGACGCCATGGCTGCATTCCTCTACCGACTTGCCGGGAAACCCTCATATACTCCGCCCGGCGCCTCACCGTTCACCGATCTCACACCAGCGAGCCCGTTCTACCTCGAAATCACCTGGCTGGCCTCCACCGGCATCACCACCGGATACGCCGACGGCACCTACCGGCCGCTGAACCCGGTCAACCGCGACGCCATGGCTGCGTTCATGTACCGCTACAACGCCAAAATCGGACGCTGAGGACTGCAGCCAGGTGCAGCTGAATGTGGCGCCAAAGTTGGCGTAGCCGTTGGATAACTGTTCAACCACAAGTCACACCAGCAACACATAAAACTCTGGCCACTTCTGCCACCGAATGCTATGGTGTCCCGGTTAGGAGCTGGCTTTATGGTGCGCTGCAGAGGTGTTCGTTATTGGAGCTGCAGGCGAAGCTTTCACCATGTGCCCTCACAGAGCGGTACCTTGCCGGAATTGAAAATGAAACGAACCACCGCTGTAAAGGCATCTCGATTCCCTGTCGCGCGTGTTGGCGTCGCACTGGGAATCGCGCTCGGCTTGACTCTCACCGTGGCCGGGGCCACCCCGTCGGAAAGCGCGATACCCGCTGCTTCAGAACAGGCGCAGGCTGCGAAAGCGGGAACACCCGCGAGCACGAAACCGGGCCTATCTCCGACGGTTCCTGGCGGCTCCCCTGCTTCTGAAGAGTCTGCACCAGCTAATGCGCTGGGTCCGTTGACCGTTCCCACCGCAGAGACCACGGCGCCAGTCACCACGCCAGCGCCTGTCCCGATGCCAGCGATGCCCGGCAGCGCTCCCATCGTCGGCGACGCGATGAAGCGCGCCATGCTCCAGGCGATTCCGAGCGGTGGAGCCGAAATGGGCCAGCGGTCACCGCGGGTCTTGGCCAACAAAAACCTTCCGTTGAGCGCGGCTCCCACCGGATCGCGCGCAGTGGCAGGGACGCTCGCCATGGCACTTGACACCGGACACTGGTCTCCTTCGATAGGTGTAGCCGGGCAGGATGTCAGCGCGTATCAAGGAAACGTCGACTGGGCGTCCCAGTGGAACCAAGGTTCACGTTTCGCCTATGTGAAGGCCTCGGAGGGCAACTACTACGTCAACGGGAACTTCTCTCAGCAATACGACGGTTCACGCAATGTCGGCATGATTCGTGGTGCGTACCACTTTGCCATTCCGAACTGGTCTTCGGGGGCCGACCAGGCGAGGTACTTCGTCGCAAATGGTGGAGCGTGGAGCCCGGACGGCTACACACTCCCGCCGGTTCTGGACATCGAATACAACCCCTATGAAGGCCAAACGATAGGCGGCTTCTACTTCGGCGACGTATGCTATGGCATGTCGGGTGCGCAGATGAGCAGTTGGATCGCGGATTTTGGTAACACCGTACAAGCTCTGACCGGCCGGTACCCCGTTATTTACAGCACTACCGATTGGTGGGCTCGATGCACGGGAAACTCGGCTTCCTTCAGTGCATACCCACTGTGGATTGCTTCCTACCCCTCTTCCCCAGGCAATTCGCCGGGTGTTTTGCCGGCCAGCTGGAACCAATTCAGCATGTGGCAATACAGCAGCACCGGCCCGTTTCAAGGGGATTCGAACGTGTGGAACGGCTCATACGCGTCGCTCTCCGTCTTTGCCGGCACGATACCGCAGGGTTCTTTCGATTCGGCAGCAGTGGAACGAACGGATACTACCGTTTCAATCAGGGTCAAGGGCTGGGCTGCGGACACGGCACTTCCCCAAAATACGACAGAAGTACATGCCTACGTCACGGATCCGAATAATGTCCAGACCCTTTACAAGATCCCGGCCACCGCGTATCGCCCGGATGTAAACCAAGCCCTTGGACTTGGCGACTACCACGGATTTGACCAGCAAATTCCGGTGACTGTGTCAGGCAACTACAAAATTTGCGTTTATGCGATCGGTAAATTTATCAATCCTGGAATTGGGTGCAAAACTCTCACCGTCCAAGGCGCGGAGCCTCCTCTGGGTTCGTTCGACGAAGCAGTCGAACTCCGAGCTCCGAGTAGCGACTCCATCAAGGTCCGCGGCTGGGCTGTCGATATGAACAACACCGCCAGCACGGCCGAAGCCCAGGTCACCTTGTATGGACCCGACGGAAGTAGCACGCTCTACAAGATTCCGGCGAATTCCTACCGGCCGGATATCAACAAGGTGCTATCGGTTGGTGACAACCATGGATTCCAAACGCAAATGAATATCACCAAAGCGGGGAACTACCGGCTGTGTGCGTCTGCCGTCGGTCAGTATCTTCGTGCAAATCTCGGTTGCAAATCCATCACCATCGCGTCCGCCAGCTCCCCTGTCGGGACGCTGGACGCCGCACAAGTGAAAAAGATCCCCACACAGGCAACGATTGAGGCTCGCGGCTGGGCGGTCGATTTTGGTGACTCGAATGCGCAAATCGCGGTGCACATCTACGTGCAGTCCCCCGACGGAACAACTTCGATTTATCAATTCAACGCAAACCAACCGCGGACTGATGTCAACCGAGTTCTCGGAATATCCGGAAATCACGGATATGAAGCGAGCATCCCAATAAGCAAGCCCGGCAAGTATCGCGTGTGCGCCTACGGAATTGCCCTTAGTCCTGTGTCGGCTGGCAATTCGTTACTCGGATGCAGCGCTGTCGATGCCGGTATCAGTGCGAGCCCTATCGGATATCTGGACTCGATCAAGATCACGTCGTCAAGCGGGCAAACCTCCCTTGTCGGGAGCGGCTGGGCGCTCGACCCCGACATGCCGGCAACATCGATCGGCGTACATGTCTATGTAACGTATCCGGACGGAACGAGGACGAACTATCCCGTGACAGCCGATCTCCAGCGTCCAGATGTCAATCAGGCTCTATCGGTCGTCGGCAATCATGGCTTCACCGCGGCGATTCCTATCACGCAACGAGGCCGCTATACCGTCTGCGCCTTTGGAATCGCGGTCTCCCCGTTCACCACAGGCAATTCGCTATTGGGCTGCCAAGGGCTTACTTACTGATATTCTTCCTGCTTCTCATCCGCCCGCCCGCATCCCAGGAGATGCTGCGGGTGGCGGGGGCGCCGGCGGCCGGGGTGATGGACTGGAGCCGGTGCAGGCGGGCTGCTTGGTGGCGGCGCCGGGATCGCCTGCTCCAGGACTTCAGGGTGCAGCCGAGCACGGACATCTCCGGGATCGAGCAGGACGAGAATGCGGGCACGAGGACCTTGTCAACGGGGTTCCCGGCCCCTCTCCGGAAGACCATGGTAACGGGGCTCTCCGTGGTTCATGGTGAAACGGATTCCGTGTCTTGAAAGCTGAAGGGCTCGTAGCCCCGCTGTGATGGATGTTCTCTACGCATTCATCACGAGTCAGGAGCTCCGGGCCTTGATCGAGCCTACTTCCCCGCGCCCCGATGCTGCCACCGCCCTTTTCAACCTGCCCGACTACCGCGTCACCGATACCGAGGTCCTCGCGGCCGGACAGCGGCGGATCCGCGTCGAAGCCACCGCCGAGGCCGGCTGCCCGTGCTGTGGCGCCATCAGCACCCGCATGCCTTCACGCCGGCCCCAGCGCCTGCGCGACATCCCCGTCGCGGGCCCGGTCGAAGTGGTCTGGGCCAAGCGGAGATTCTTCTGCGATGAGTATCTGTGCCCGCGGCGGACGTTCGCGGAGGAGACCTCCCAGGTGCCGCGCCGTGCCCGGTCCACCCGCCGGCTCCGCGACACCCTCGTGCCCGCCGTCATCGGATCAGGAAGGGCCGCCGCGGAGACCGCCTCCTCGTTCGGTGTCTCATGGTGGCTCGTGCAGCGGGCCCTGGATTCCGCGGCGCTGACACTGCCCGATGTCGACGCCCTGGCGCCGCGGATGCTCGGCATCGAGGAACACCGCTACCGGTCCGTGCGGTTGTTCCGCGACCCGGCCACCAAGGCCTGGAAACGCTACGAACCCTGGATGACCACCATCGTTGATCTGGACAACGGACAGGTGCTCGGGATCGTGGACGGCCGTGACAGCGAAGAAGTCGGGGGACTGGCTGTTCGCCCGGCGGCTGCAGTGGCGCCTGGGCGTGCAGGTCGTCGCGATCGACCCGTCGGCGGCATTCCGCGAGGCCCTGCGGATGTGGCTGCCGCGCACCGCGGTCTCGGTCGACGCGTTCCACCTGGTCAAGCCCGGCGCTCGACATGCTCACCGAAGTCCGGCAAAGGGGCTCTTCAATGATACGAACTCATTTCCCCACCAACCACGAACGGTCTCTAAACCGGTTGGGACATCGCCACCGAAGTACGAAGAGCCAGCAACTGGCGCATTGCTGACGGTAAAATAGTGAGAACCATCACGATTTCACTGAGCATGAATCCCAAAGCGACTCCGCTGGATCCCCAGGCCCGGCCTAGTAGCATCATGACAACAACGCCAACGACGGCTCCAACCGCCGTTCCAACTAGGACGAAGCGGGTCTTTCCTGCCGGAATCAAGATATTTCGGATCAGCGGCGTCGAAAACGAAACCGCCAGGAAAGCCCCGCCATAGCACCACATCGTTGACACATTGGCTCTAACTTCGCTTCCAAAAAGTAGCGCAGTGGCAAACTCACCCAAAATACCCAGTCCAACCATGCCAACGACGCCCAGCACCACATGAGCCCCAATTGCGCGGATTTGGCGCTGCATGCGGTTCTTAGCCGACGGGTCCAGCGTCCATCCCTGGAGGGTATTTCCGACGGTCGTGACTGCCAGCAGGCCGAACCGGTACAGTTTGTCGGCCGAAGCTATCGTGCTTGCGTCCAGGGTAGTGCAATTTGCCCCGGCAAGAGGCACAGGCGCGGAAGTGTAGACGCCACCCATTCCATCTATAAGGGCAACGCCAAGCCGCTTTCGCAAACCAAGCAGCAGGCCGCTCATTGAAGACCCTTTGAATATCCTCGGATTTCCGAGTTTGCGTTGCACGCAGGCCAGCCCGACGAAGGCACTCAACACCCAAAGCACGGGATAAGACCATAACGAATTAGTTTGCGCGATCATGACCGCCGCAAGAAGCGTGGCAATCAATCTCGGCAACATTTCAAATCGCGCAATACTCCCGGGATCGCCGGCCCCGATGAAAAACCAATTAGGCGACAACCCGACCAAGCAGAAAGCCAATGTCATACATGCCGTAAAGAGCTCATAGCCGGCACTAGCCAGGAATATCGAAATCGCGCAAGTTATAGGAATGACGATGACCGAAATTACCAGCCGCTCCCTCAGTGATTCAGTCCAGTAAGCCCGTCTCGTCTTTTCTGACTTAGATGTCGCTATCAAGGCCGGCCCCAAGACATTCCAACCGTAGCTAATCGCGATGCTTCCAAACGTTCCAACGGCCTGCCCGACGGAAAGGCTGTACCAACCATCAACGCCGCCCACTCTTGCGGCGATGGGGAGCAATAGGAGCGGCGCTATAGAGCCGACCAGGGGTACGAATGTAAACCCGGCCATGCGTTTGATCATCCGTGAGCGAGTCATTTGGCCCGTAACCCTGTAGCTAGCGCGAGCGAAGCAAAGCTGCTTCGAAATTAGATGCAGCCTTCTCAGGCGTATATTCCCGCATTCTCAATAATCCTCTGGTCGCAACCGACTGGCAGAGCGCGGGATCGCTCAACAGAGTGTCGACATTTTCAAGCAAAGCCTGCGAATCACCTACCGCAGAAAAAAGTGCCGTCCCATCTGCATATGCTCGAACTCCGCCAATATCAGTGGAGACTACCGCGCAGCCGCTGGACATGGCCTCAGCCGGTGGCAGATGCCAACCTTCCCCGTCACTCGCACAAAGGTATATCCGCGAGGATTGGTACAGGTGACTGATTGTTTCCCTCGACGGAGTGGTCACGTGGGTGATTTGCTCCGCCAGTCCTTCGGGCCTTTCGCACGTTCCAAATGTAACGGCGGAAAATTCTGGATATTTTGCCACGAGGTCGTTCAGTACCTTGACAACCAGATCGGTCCGCTTCCACGGAACATCAGATACCATCGCACATACAGTATGCGGTCGGTCTTGAGTTGGGCCGCCCGCTGGAAATTCGTCCGGATCGATACCGTTGGGTATCAACTCGCACTCTTGCGAGAGGCTTTCCACATGGCGTTTGAGCCACGGAGCGATCACGATCTTCTTCAAATCGAGGGTCCACGTTGCATCGATAAACGTAGGCTCTGCGGACCAGTCTTCATAGTGTTGTATGAAGTAGAATCCGCGAGACCCGGACTGCCTCGACGCAGCGGAAACAAGATTAGCGGTCTGCACTTCAGTAGCAACAACTACATCGCAAGAAGGCACTGCGGAGGGCGCGATATACGGCAGCGTCAATGAACGCACCTTGCCGTCGAGCGCAAACCATTCTGGTCTCCGGAAGGGCCTCAGGGCAGCGAGAACTGAAGCAATGGGGAGTCTGAAATCACTCTTCAAACGTCGAGACCCACGCAGCATCAGGGAATGCAAAATTGTAACATCGTGGCCACGGCGCGCTAGGTAATTCGCATAAGTGTAGACAACCTTGTAGCCGCCTACTGGATGCTTGCTGAAGCCTGGGAGCACAAAGACGATCCGGCGCTTCGCTTCACTTTTAGCTGGTGAATCTTCTTGACTGGATCTACGAAGGCGCTTGAACACATGACTCCCACTGACGTGACATAAACTCAACCATAGTACCCCACCGCCTCTTGACGGGTGGGTTGTCGCCGGCCCGGCTAGTCAGTGCATATCACTTCGAGGCGAAGCGTGCGCAGGGTTAGTGCTTGACGGTCCTTCTAGCAAAGACCTCAACCGGTGTGCCCGCCACGAACTCAACAAAACACGCCAGAGCCACATTGCCGCTACGCAAGCCTGACCACAACACCCTCAGCGTCGGCCCCCACGAGTGGCCGCTGGAAAAGGCAGAAAGCCCGGTCTCCAATTCCGTGGAACTGACGGCAACCCGGGTACTCAGGCAGTCCACCATGGTCCGGCGCCACCCAAAGCTCAGGTCGTTCGACGTCCGCAGCATTGCCAGCAGTCCCTTGCTGCCATGGTATTTCTCCGACATCGACGCAAGGTGCCGCCATGATGACAAGATGCCTCGGCGGTCTTCCACCTCGCCAAGGACATTGCCGCCGTGTTGGACGTAGTCCTGCAGTACATCCTCTACCACCACGGCACCACCGGTGGCGGCGGCGCACACTGCGAGCCAATGGTCGTGGACCTGTGTGATGGTTTCCAGCCGCGGAAAGGGAAGTGCCAGTTCGAGAAGTTCCCTGCGGAAGACGCAAAGGCTTCCAGTCACTTGGTTTTGGGCAACCAACGCGCCAAAGGGAACGTTCTTTCGAGCCGTGGAATCAGCCACAACCTCATGCCCGGGATTTCGAACCACCCTGGCCTGCCCCGAAACTAGCGCTACATCATTCAGCTGCGGAATAAGCGTCTCGAGCTTGGAGGGGTACCACCGATCATCCTGGTCCGCCAATGCCACCCATTGTGCTTCAAAAGGAACGGCTTGGAGAACCCTCTCGAAGTTCCCGTAAAACCCCAGCCTTTCCGGGAATCCGAGAACCCGAAACCGGCTATCGTCGTTGAGCTCCGCTTTGACAAATTCCGCGATCTCCTGGTCCCCGCCATCGGCGGAGATCAGGCAGACAAATTCGGTGTGGCTTTGATCCTGGATAGACCGGAGCTGGGTCCGGAAAAGGTCCCAGTCAGGACGGTATGCGGCGAGGGCCACCACACCGAATGAGGAAGAGTCATAAGCCATCTCGGTCAGCCGCTAGCCGATCGCGGGACTGGTGGCGAGGTAGGCGTCTAGAGCTTCACGTGCGGACCGCGGGTCGAATCCCGCTTCCCGGATCTTGCTCAAGTCCAGGACGCTCTTGAGCGGGCGTGGAGCTGCGGCTTTGCCACGGAAGTACTCTTCGGTGGTGACGCCCGTGACGGAGTCCCGTGCCGCACCGCTGAGCTCGTAGACGTCGGCGGCGATGTCCGCCCAGGACTGCGGCTCTCCGGCGTTGCTGAGGTTGTACGTACCGTAGCTGGCTTTGGAGTCCAGCAAGTGTTTGATTCCCGCGGCGATATCCTCCGTGAAGGTCAAGCGGCCGATCTGATCGTTTACGACGGAAGGTTCAATCCCGCGTGCGGCGAGGGAAGCCATGGTGCGGACGAAATTGTTGCCCTCGCCAATGACCCAGCTGGTGCGAACGATGTAGTGCTTGGGAACGACGCTGACCACCGCGTCGCCGGCGGCCTTCGTCTGCCCGTACACGCCTAGCGGCGAGACTGGCTCGTCTTCCCCATGGGTTTCGGCAGCGCCGTCGAACACATAGTCCGAGGAGACATGCACCAGCGTCAGGTCGTGCTCGACGGCTGCCCGGGCCAGACGTGCGACGGCAGCAACGTTGGTCTCCCAGGCGGCCTGGCGGCCTCCCGGGGTTTCGGCGGCGTCGACGGCGGTGTAAGCGGCAGCGTTGATGACGGCGGAGTAGTTCTTCCAGTTCTTTTGCGCAACCGCATCCGGGGAACTGAGGTCGAACTCGGCGCGGCCGACGAACTCGACCGAGGCATCGCCGTCGTACAGTTCCCGAAGGGCTTTGCCGAGCTGCCCGTTGGCACCTAGAACCAGCGTCTTCTTAGGGCCCATCGGCCGGACCTCCGCCAAGCGCGGATGGGCTTTGTCTTTGTCCGAGAGCTCGGCCCGCTCCAGCGGGATCGGCCAGTCGATGGCCGCTGTCTCGTCGGCCAGGTTCAGGAAGGTGTACTGGCCCTGCGCGTCGGCGCTCCAGTGATCGTTGACCAAGTAGGTGTAAGCAGTGTTGTCCTCCAGGGTCTGGAAAGCGTTGCCCACACCCCGGGGGATGAAAATTGCCTGGCTCGGATCCAACTCGGCGGTGAATACCGCACCGAACGACGGCCCTTCGCGCAAGTCCACCCAGGCGCCGAAGATCTTGCCGGTGGCCACAGAGATGAATTTGTCCCAGGGTTCGGCGTGGATGCCGCGGGTGGTACCGGCTTTTTCGTTGAACGAGATGTTGTTCTGCACCGGTTTGAAGTCCGGAAGCCCCAGGGCCACCATCTTCCCGCGCTGCCAGTTCTCCTTGAACCAACCTCGGTTGTCGCCGTGGACGGGAAGTTCGTACAGAACGACGCCGGGAATCGGCGTTTCGCGGGCACTCAGCTGCTTGGAAAACTCAATCGACATCGTCTATTGGCCCTGTTCCTTGTACTTGGCCTCGGTTTCGGCCTTCTGGGGACGCCACCATGCTTCGTTGTCGCGGTACCACTTGATGGTGTCTTCAATGCCGGCCTCGAAGTTGGAGAACTCGGGTTTCCAGTCCAGCTCGGTGCGCAGCTTCGTGGAATCGATCGCGTAACGGAGGTCATGGCCTGGGCGGTCCACCACGTGGTCGTAGGCGTCGTTTTCCTGGCCCATGTGCGCCAGGATCAGCTCCACGACATCCTTGTTGTTCTTCTCGCCGTCCGCGCCGATGAGGTAAGTTTCCCCGATCCGGCCCTTCTCGATGATCGCCAGAACGGCGGAGGAATGATCGTTCGCGTGGATCCAGTCGCGGACGTTCTCGCCCTTGCCATAGAGCTTCGGGCGGATCCCGTCGATCACGTTGGTGATCTGGCGCGGGATGAACTTTTCGACGTGTTGATACGGGCCGTAGTTGTTCGAGCAGTTGCTGATGGTGGCCTGCAACCCGAAGGAGCGCACCCATGCCCGGACCAGCAGGTCTGAACCGGCCTTCGTCGAGGAGTAGGGGCTGGAGGGGTTGTAGGGCGTGTTCTCGGTGAACCGTTCCGGATCATCCAGCTCGAGGTCGCCGTAGACCTCGTCGGTGGAGATGTGGTGGAAGCGCTTGCCGTGCTTCCGGGCGGCCTCGATCAGCGTGTACGTGCCGATGATGTTGGTGTCCAGGAAGGGACGCGGGTCATGCAGGGAGTTGTCATTGTGCGACTCTGCGGCGTAATGGACCACCACGTCGGTCGACGCCACGAGTCCGTCCACCAGGGCCGCGTCGGCGATATCGCCCTTCACCAGAGTGACGCGGTCTTCCGGCAGGCCGCTGATGGATTCCGGGTTGCCCGCGTAAGTGAGTTTGTCCAACACGGTTACTCGCGCGTCAGTGTTGGCCACAAGATAGTGGACGAAGTTGGAACCGATGAAGCCGGCACCGCCGGTGACAAGGATTTTCTGCATGCAGTCAGCTTACCGGCTGAATATCCCGGGCCCGGTGCCCGGCAGGGCGCTGACTACAGGTGGCCCTCAACGTTGCGATGCGAGGGACCGCCGTCGTGCCTCTAGCATCAGGCGAATCAAGACCAACCTTGCCGCGAGAATGACACGCAGGGACCTCCAACCTCGAGGCGTTGCGTTGTCCTCATGAAGTCGCCGAAGAAGGGTGCTGCGATCCAGGTGTGTGATCGATCCCGATACATTACCGACTATCGCCAGCCATAAGTCGTGCGATTCGCGAAGGTAATCAGGGATTGGGCTGAACAGGTCGAGGATGTCCCGACGGAATGCCATGCCACAGCCATAGTAGGCGCGATAGCCTATGAGGATTCCGAAGAGGTTGCCCAAGTGTCGTCGGCTGTCCGCTGAGTCCAGCTTGGGAATGCTGGGCCTCGGACCCCCACCCAGGACGTCGAAATTACTGGCGACGACTGCGGCCGTCGTCAAGGCCGACAGCATGGAATCAACGCGGCCTTCAGTCCACACGTCATCCTGGTCGGCCAGAAAAATGAACCTGCCTCGACTGGCGAGGACTGCCTGCCCGAAGGACTTGACGTACCCTTGGTTGGTTTCCGCACGAATCAACCTGATGCGCGGATCGGCAACAGCCAAGATCTTCGCGACCGTATCATCCCTTGAAGCATCGTCGACAATGACGACCTCGTCATCGTCGGAGAGCTGGGAAAGGATGGACTCTAGCTGCTCGTGGATAAATTTCGCCCCCATGAACGTAGCCATGCAAACGCTGACTCGGGTGCGCGGCGCGGAATGTTCTTCTGCGTAGTTCATGTCCCCACAGTTCAATCGTGTGAAATAGGTGTTTTGACCGGCAATGGTTGTCTACCAACCGCAGCACCATCCTAGGCGACTGTCCCTGGCACTGCTTGGTCCTGAACCAACGGTCCAGATGTCGTTCAGACGGCAGATTGATATAGTTTGGACAACATGGAACCCTCCCCCACACCGCGCGTCTTGGTGATCATGCCTGCCTGGAACGAGGCTGAAGCCGTTGGTGATACCGTCCTGGAAGTCCTCGCGGCGAGTGACCACTATGACGTACTGGTTGTCAACGACGGGTCCACCGACGACACTGCCACGATTGCCCAGCAGGCTGGCGCCACCGTGTTGAACCTTCCTTTCAACCTTGGAGTTGGAGGCGCGATGCGAGCCGGGTTCAAATACGCTCGCCGCCTCGGCTACCAGCGGGTGATCCAAGTCGACTCGGACGGCCAGCATGACCCGCGCAGCATAGATGAAGTGTTGGCCGGATTGGAGCATGCAGACATTTGCATCGGCGCCCGCTTCGCCGATCGAGGGAACTACAAAGTGGGCGGCCCGCGCAAATGGGCCATGCAGTTCCTTGCGAAGGTCATCTCATCGCTCGCCAAAACTCGCCTGACCGATGTTACGAGCGGATTCCGCGCGGCCAATGACCGCGCGATCACCCAGTATTTGGACCACTACCCGGCGGAGTATCTCGGAGACACGATCGATTCCTTGGTGGTTGCAATTCGATCTGGCTGCACCGTAACCCAAGTGCCGGTGGAGATGAGGATCCGGCAAGGCGGAACGCCTAGTCACAATCCAGTCAAGGCAGCGGTCTATCTGGGAAGATCCGTTTTCGCGCTCCTCTTGGCACTCACCCGGAAACCATCGAGAGTGGCCGTGGTAGCGCCAGGCCTACACGAAATTTCAGGAGTCTAGCGTGACAAATCTCGCCGCTTTCCTGGTAGCGCTCGTTATAGTCGCGCTCGTCGTCGAAATGCTTCGGCGGAAGAAACTCCGCGAAAAGTACGCCGCGCTATGGCTCCTTGTCGGGGGTGCCACGCTTATCCTCGCGGCATTCCCAAGGCTGCTGAATATCGTTGCTGAGCTTGTTGGCGTCCAGCTGCCTTCAAACCTTCTTTTTGCTATGAGCATCCTGTTGCTCCTTGGCGTGTGCCTGCACCTGTCCTGGGAAATCTCCGTCGTGGAAGACGAGACACGGGCTTTGGCCGAGGAGGTAGCGATCCTGCGGACCCAGCTGGAATCGCTCGCTCAAGGCAAGTCTTCCCGCCATGCCAGCACCCGCACGGCTGAGGCCGAGGCCGAGGCTAAGTCCCAAGCCATAGACCAGTTGCGAAACCCTACGGAAAGTTCGGACGCTTAAATGCCACTAGACATCTTTATCCCCTACTGGGGCGATCCTGGCTATATGAAGGAGACCGTCTACAGCGTTCTCCGCCAGGACAACGAGGATTGGCTGCTGACAGTAGTCGACGACGCCTACCCGGGAACCGAAATCAGCGAGTTCATGGCAGGTATCGATGATCCTCGGGTTAAGTACATTCGCAAGGACCAGAACGCTGGCATTACCGAGAACTACCGGACTTGCGTCTCGCTTGCCACCCAGGAAGTGATGGTAATTCTCGGCTGCGACGATGTCCTGCTGCCGAATTACGTGGATGTCATCCTCTCTGCCCATGCCAGCTTCCCCGATGCCGCTCTTATCCAACCCGGCGTCGAAGTCATCGACGAAAATGGCCAGGTCGTGGCCACACTTGTTGACCTGGTGAAGCAAAGGATCATCAAACCCAGAGGCGGCGGTCGACAGCTGGTGGCCGGAGAGTCAATCGCCACCAACCTCATGCACGGAGATTGGCTTTACTGGCCGTCCCTTGCCTTTCGTACGGAGAAGATCCGGAAGGTGGACTTCCGCGACGGCTTCCCGATCATCCAGGATCTCGCCTTGATCATGGACATGATCTTCAACGGCGACCAGCTACTTATCGATCCTGAGCTTTGCTTCCAGTACCGCAGGCATTCGAACAGTGCATCCTCGACGAAACTCGTGGATGGCTCCCGCTTCGCCGGTGAACGGGAGTATTTCGAGGTCGCCGCAGCCCAGGCCGATGACCTCGGTTGGACGAAGGCTGCCCGATCGGCAAGGCTCAGGCTAACGTCCCGGGCACACGCTGCAGCCCTCCTCCCCAAGGCGGCCGCAAGTCGCAATAACGCCGCCGTCAAAGCCCTCGTCCGACATACTTTCGGAAAATAAACTTCCGCTACGAAAGGTCCAATGGTGACTTCTACAACTAGTCCTGCCCGCCCCGGCGGTACTGTCCTCGTCACAGGCGGCGCCGGCTTCATCGGCTGCGCTGTATCCCCCGCCCTGGTCGAGGCCTTCGACCGGGTAGTTGTCGTCGACAACTTGCACCCTCAAATCCATGCTTCTGGTGAGCGGCCTGCGGATCTGCACCCGAAAGCCGAACTCTTCGTCGCCGACGTCGCGGATGCCGCAACCTGGGACACCGTCTTGGCGGACGTGACCCCCGACGTCGTGATCCACCTTGCTGCCGAAACAGGCACAAGCCAGTCTCTCGAAGAGTCGACCCGCCACACTCACGTCAACGTCGTCGGCACTTCCCAGCTTCTCGATGGCCTGAACCGCCATGGCAAGCTCCCGCGACGGATCGTGCTGTCCTCGAGCCGTGCGGTCTACGGCGAGGGCGCGTGGGCCGACGTCGACGGCAAATTGTTCTACCCTGGCCAGCGCACCAGCCAGACCTTGGACAAGGCGCAGTGGGACTTCCCGGGCGCTACCCCAGTGGCTATGAAGGCGTCCGAAACGTTCCCCGCACCGGTCAGTGTATACGGGGCCACCAAGCTTGCCCAAGAGCACGTCCTGCAGGCCTGGGCAAAGTCCTATGGCGTCGAAACGGTCATCCTGCGGCTGCAGAATGTCTACGGCCCAGGCCAATCGCTTATCAACCCCTACACGGGAATCATGAGCCTGTTCTGCAGGATGGCCATGGGGGGCAAGTCAATTCCCCTTTACGAAGACGGTGAGGTCCGCCGTGACTTCATCCTGATCGACGACGTCGCTTCAGCCATCGTCGCGGGGGCGGTCTCCCCCACGGTCCAGGGTGAGCCGATGGACATCGGTTCGGGCGAGTACCAGACCATCGGCACGGCCGCACAGCTTATCGCCGCGCATTACAACGCTCCTGCTCCCCACGTCACCGGGCAATACAGGCAGGGCGACGTTCGTCACGCGTGGGCAGACGTCACGGCCGCGGAAGAGGTGCTCGGCTGGACGCCGCAGTACAACCTGGCCCAAGGCATTGACCGCCTCGCCAGCTGGATCGACGTCCAGCCCGACGTCCAGCCAGCCTGACGAGGACGGAAAAAGACGTTGCCCTCGACTGCCGCTATCGTTTCCCTGTATAATCCGTCCGACGGCGTGCTGGCCAACGCCGCGGCACTTCTCAAACAGGTGAACACCGTGGTCGTAGTGGACGACGGTAGCCCCCACGACCCCACCAGGATCCTTGACGAACTGGCCGGTATGGGTTGCAACGTCGAGCGTCTCACTGAAAACTCCGGAATCGCTGCCGCGCTGAATGCCGGCATTTCTGTCGCCCTTTCGGGGGCCGCTAAGCCGGACTACATCCTCACGATGGATCAGGACTCACTACTCGACGACGGCTACGTCGCCGCCCTGCAATCGGCGGCGACGGCCGCCTCAGCCGCCAATGTCCGCGTGGGCATGGTGGCACCAGGTTCCGTCAGAGGGCTCCCCGTTCGACGCGGACCGGTCGTGAACGGTATTCAGCTGGGCGGAGAACCCATCCAGTCGGGGCTCCTCATACCTGTCCCGGTGTTCGAGCGGCTAGGCATGTTTCAGTCCAGCCTCTTCATCGACGGTGTGGACAGCGAGTTCTACCTTCGGTGTACCGCTGACGGATTGCGCGCTGTCATTGCTCCGGAGGCCGCCCTGGACCACACACTGGGAAGCCCTGCCAGGGCCAGACTTCTTGGCCGGGAGCTGTCCTTCGGCGGTCAACCGCTGAATATCCGTACCGCCGCTGACTGGCGCTACTACTACCTGTTTCGGAACCGGATCCTGCTGGCTCGCCAGTACGGCCGTCGGTTTTCGCTCTGGACCTTGAAGGGGTTCTTAGCGGACTACAGGCACCTTGCCATCGTCACCTTGCTTGCTCCGCACCGGCGTGTCCGTTTGATCAACGCGCTACATGGTGTCATCGACGGCGTGCGTGGCGTTTCTGGTCCCCGGCGTATCGAGAGTGCGACTCGTCCCAGCATCTGAAATTAGAAGAGGATGGTGCGAAGTTCCGACGGCAGACGGCGTCGGGAAGCCCATAAGCGGTAGGACTTCCACATAGTCGAGTGA
The DNA here is from genome assembly GCF_030209755.1 of Arthrobacter sp. efr-133-TYG-118. Taxonomy (GTDB): domain Bacteria; phylum Actinomycetota; class Actinomycetes; order Actinomycetales; family Micrococcaceae; genus Arthrobacter. The sequence continues at coordinate 65,488 of NZ_JARVRH010000022.1, forward strand.
GAGAGTAGTCACCCACCGCCGCGCCCGAGATCCCCGAGGTTTTAGCGTGCCTCATCGATCACAATATTTGCGGCTAACTGGTCGCAACCGGGCTGAGCACTTCTTTTATCAGCGGGGCAAGTTCTTCCGATGCCAACGCGCTTATGTGGTTGATGTCCGCGTATAGGGCTGTTCCGCCAATAAAGGCCGGACAGCGTCCATCGACGCAAAACCAATCCTTCGTTGGAACGAAGACGGCATTGGCACCGACGCTGGAAATCGCCCGGGCCTCGACCGCGCTTTGGTTGTCAAATTCGGGCTTTCTGACCGTGATGCAGTCGCCTGGAGTACTGAACCGCGTGATGCATTGGCTCGGTTCGGCCTTGGCCGGTGCCGGAGCCTCCAACAATACGTAGCGTGAACCAACCGAAGTCACAAATCTCCCCATCTCACTGATGTTGTGCTGCCACTCGGCGTCCGCAGCAGCGCCGGTCGCCTTACTGGCCAAGTGCCCATCGTTTCGCAGGAATGACGACACTACGGTGTCGGGTCGAAGTCGTTTGATCTCGCCCTGAACCCAAGACTTGAACTTGACGCATTCCTCGGCCGATGCGTCTGCCGCCTGCTGAACCAACGTCGGCGAACATGCGGCCACCGTGTAGATGTAAACTTTCCAGTCCTGGCCCTCCAGCGCCTTGCGTATCCCCGGAACAAAACTCATCGTCGTGGAGTCCCCGAAAACTATGAGCGTCCGTTTCGCGGACTCGGCCCCGTAGATGCACCGCTTCGCGTTCACGGTCACATCTTTGTCATGTGCCAATGGAGACAGAGCACCGCCCAAGCAGCCGTCCTTAATCCACTCAGCAGGTTTGGCCAAAGCGCCGTCGGGACCCATCTCGGCGGGGTTTGGCGTAAGCGTAGGCCAGACGCTGGCCTCCAGGGCTGCTCGCAATTGCTCCTGTCGTCCTGACGCAGTTGCTGCAATTGAGTTCTGCTGGCCCATGGAGTCAGACGTCGCCGGACCAACGGACGCCGATTGTTGAGCGACGGTCGCAAATGCGATCAAAGGAGCGCACACAACGATGGCAGCGAAAACTGCAGCACCGGCTATCGAGCGCCGACGCCGACCAGGTCCGGTGCGCTTAGGCAAAGACGCAGTCCGCTGGGGCGAACCCCAGCGCGACTTTCGAATCGGATCCTCGACAAACTTGAATGATGCGATCGACAGTGCGCCCATCACTGCTACAGCGATCACGTAATATCGTTTGGATTCAACCGGGACAAAGGCAACAAGCAGAACTATGACCGGGAAATGCCAAAGGTAAAGCGAGTAAGAGATCTTACCGATGTACCGACTGACGGGATTGGTCAGAACCCATGCGTGGCGGTCATAGTAGCCGTCATGGGCTCCAGTCCCGGCAAGGATGACCAAGCACGACCCGAGCACTGGGAACAGAGCAAACGGACCGGGAAAAGGTGTCTCGGGCGTGATGATTAGCACCGAAGACAGCAGGACTGCCAGGCCCAACCACAGCAGGGCAACGCGGATTTGCCGGACGAAGCCCTGGAAGGTTGCAGTGAGGACTGCCAATAGGGCGCCTGCAGCCAGCTCCCATCCGCGGGCGAAGGTGGAAAAATAGGCAACCGTGTGGCTGGTTTGCGTTTCCCAAAGCGAGAAAGCAAAAGACAAAGCTAGGGGTAGCCCTATGGCGACGGATAAAATCGTCAGGGTCCCGCGCTTGTTTGCCTTCCAACGACGCGCAAGGAAGAGAGCGGCCAGAATGATCCACGGCCAGACGATATAGAACTGCTCTTCGACGCCCAGAGACCAGTAGTGCTGAATAGGCGATACGGAAGCGCCCGAATTCATGTAGTCGGTCCCAAGAATCGCGAATCGCCAGTTAGCCGAAAAAAGCAACGCCCAGAATGTGTCTCCAGCGACGGCGGCGGCCCGTCCACCGTAAAAAATAATGTAGGCCGCCGTCAAAGTGGCACTAAGTACCAAAACGGCAGCTGGCAAAATGCGTTTGATCCGGCGGATATAGAACTGTTTGAAGGAAATCCGACCAGTGTCCTTAGCCTCCCGAAGGAGTATTCCGGAAATCAAATAGCCGGAAATGACGAAGAAGATATCCACGCCGACAAAGCCACCCTGCGGCCAATGGATCAGATGGTCGAGCACAACTGCTATCACCGCAATGGCGCGGAGACCTTCGATGTCCAGCCGGCGCTTGTGTCCTGAAATTTTTTGCCGATCCCGAGTCGCAGTCCCGACAGCCATTGCTGAAGACATATCTACTAGTTCCACTCATCTCGGCTTCCAGGACCCGTCGATCTTATCAAGCAGACGACCTCTAGTTTGCCGTGGCGGGTCCTATACGGAAGGATTGAGCCCATGCGTGGAATAATCTTGGCCGGCGGAACTGGATCCCGGTTGCACCCGATCACCTTCGGTATCAGCAAGCAACTAGTTCCTGTCTACGACAAGCCCATGATCTATTACCCCCTGTCGACGCTCATTCTGGCTGGGATCCGCGACATCCTCATCATCACCACACCCCACGACGCCGAGCAGTTCCAGCGTCTCCTCGGCGATGGCTCGCAGTTTGGCATTAACCTCAGCTATGTCCAGCAGCCCTCCCCCGACGGCCTTGCCCAGGCCTTCATCCTTGGCGCTGACCACATCGGAAACGACACCGTGGCTTTGGTCCTGGGTGACAATATCTTCTACGGCCAAGGAATGGGGACGCAGTTGCGCCGGCACGCCAACATCGACGGCGGCGCAGTCTTTGGTTACTGGGTCAAGGATCCCAAAGCCTATGGCGTTGTGGAATTCGATGAGGCTGGGAAGGCCATATCCCTTGAGGAGAAGCCTGAAAAGCCGAAATCCCACTACGCTGTCCCAGGCCTGTACTTCTATGACAACGACGTCGTCGACATTGCCAAGAACCTGCAGCCGTCAGCGCGAGGCGAGCTGGAAATAACGGATGTGAACCGCACATACCTCGAGAGAGAGAAACTTCGCGTCGAGATTCTCCCCCGCGGCACGGCCTGGCTTGACACCGGGACGTTCAACGACCTCAATGACGCCTCCAATTTCATCCGTACTGTAGAGAACCGTCAGGGCCTCAAGATCGGCGCCCCGGAGGAGATCTCTTGGCGTCTGGGCTTCCTTAGCGACGACGAGCTCCGGGAAAGAGCGGAACCGCTCGTGAAAAGCGGATACGGGGCTTACCTGCTCGACCTGCTCAACGACTAGTTGCATGGGGCAAGTTGGCGGACTCACTCCGCCGTAATTCGAGTGGAGATTTCATGAGTTGGTATTCGACCCTGCCCTACGTGCTTGCCAGCCTTGGACTTCTGTTCATTCCAGGCGGCATGCTGGCGTTCGCGCTTGGACTGAGAAGCTTCGCCTTCATATCGGTCGCTCCCTTATTTAGCGTGGCTCTTGTTGGTGGCACAGCAATCCTGCTCCCATTCTTGGGCCTTGGCTGGTCACCGCTCAACGTGGCACTAACTTCCGCGGTCCTCTCAGCCGTTACGTTCGGCGTCGTGTACTTGATTTATCGCAACCGTGGCGGAGGTGGAACGTGGCGGGCTGCGTTGCCGCCTGCAAGGCTCTATGCGATTCCGGCGATCGGCTTGCTCGCGGGCGCACTAGCGATAGGGTTCCAGCTCCGGGCCGCTTTCGGTAGTCCGGAAGGTTTTTCCCAGACCTTCGACAATATTTTCCATCTGAACGCCGTGCGCTACATCCTGGACACCGGACAGGCTTCGTCACTCACGATGTCTAGCATGACCAGCGGAGATGCCCCTCCCTACTTCTACCCGGCAGCATGGCATGATCTCGCGTCGCTGCTTATCCAAATCACCGGAGCACCCGTCACTGTGGGTGTGAACGTCCTAAACATCAGCGTGGCCGCTGTGGTCTGGCCCCTCGGGAACATGCTTCTGACCCGAGTCGTGGCTGGAGCCAACCCCTATGCCGTCGGCGCCGCAGGTATATTGTCAGCGGGTTTCGCAGCCTTTCCCCTTTTGCTGCTCGACTTCGGGGTGCTCTACCCCAATTTCCTCTCCGTCAGCATGCTTCCAGCCGGTCTGGCTTGCGTAGCTGCCTTCTTCGGCATCGGAGATAGCCAAGGATTACACGGGCTATCGCGCTATACACTCGCCCCTATCGCAGCATTTGGCATAGCGATCGCGCATCCGAACGGCCTGATGTCCCTCATTGCGTTCTCGGCACCATTGCTCCTGACCAGCTATGTGCGTTTATGCGTACGAAGGCACCGCGAGGGCCTGCCCGCGCGGATGAGCGTCCTGTTTGGGACCGGGCTCCTCCTCGTCGTCGCCCTAGTGGCCGTGATGTGGAGGTTCATCAGACCACCGTCCGAGGCGGCCTTTTGGCCCACTGTGCAAACGGTGGGCCAAGCTATTGGGGAGGTCGTCACCAATTCGGGCATGCAGCATCCGACTGCGTGGGTGGTAAGCGCCCTGATGCTTGTCGGGCTTATCCGGATACTCCGTTGGCCCTCCAGGCTTTGGTTTGCAGGAACTTTCCTCATTGCGGCTGTATTGTTCGTTGTGGTATCTGCCGGAACGGACAAATTCTTACGCAATGCAATCACGGGGGTTTGGTACAACGACAGCTATCGTTTGGCAGCTCTGATGCCGGTGGTAGCCGTGCCCTTGGCTGCCCTGGGGACAGCCTGGCTTATCCGAAAAGTGCAGGCATTGAATTCCTCCTGGAAGTCCAAGCCCTTCCTGGACCGTATGGCGTGGCCACAAGCGCTGTTCGGAAGCAAAGCAGTGTTGCCGCTCATTCTGCTGGGCATCATACTCTTGACACAGTCGATTCCTATGCAAAGCTCGATCGCCGTTGCCCGGAGCCACTATACGGCGAGCCCGAATGCCCCCCTCGTCAGCGCCGACGAACTGAAAATAATCGACGAAGTCGATCAGCTAGTTCCCAAAGATGCCACGATCGCAGTGAGCCCCTGGAACGGCGGTGCCATGGCCTTCGCCTTCGCCGACCGGAACACGACGTCCAAACATACCCTGACGACGTACACCCCGGATGAGTTGCTGCTCAATGACTCTCTCCGCGATGCCGCAAGCAATCCGGCGGTATGCCCCGCGGTCCGGCATCTTGGAGTCAAATTTGCCCTCGACTTTGGTACCAAAGAGGTACACGGCGAGGACCATGGGTTCAAGGGTCTGTTGATTCCTGATTCAGCTCCTGGCTTCCAGCTTGTGGCCCGCGAGGGCGAAGCTAAACTCTTCAAACTGACGGCTTGCGGTTAACACACGATTCTTCGGCCAACTCCGGGCAGATTACTGGTCCAGCCCCAAGGCCTTCTCCAAGGGTGACGCCAAGGTACGGGCAAACGTATTGGTGATGTGGTTGTCACGATAGACGAGCACGTTCCCGATCACAGAAGGACATTGCCCGGCGCGGCAGAAGAACGCGTGCAGGTCGACCATTTCCACCTTGCCTGTCATTTCGGCGGCCAATCGAAGCGGATCGCGGGCGACGCTCCCCGGGTCTTCAGGAATCATGCATGCACCCACCTCCAAGCCCTTCTGCTGTAGACAATCAGGGGCGGAGAAAGGCGGGAGGGGCGTATCGAGGATGACGCTGACTTTGATTCCGGCGGCAACAAGCGGTCTCATCAACTCGCTATAGCCGGCGACCAGTTGCTCGTCGCTCTTCCAACCCCAGTTCAGTTCGCGACGGTAGCCTTCGGGCTGCATCGCGGAAATCACGACCTGTGAAGGTGCCATCTCAAGGATTTTGCGCAGGGAAATTTTGTTCTGCTCAGAGCAGTTCGTAAAGACTGTCGTCTGAGAAGCAGGCGGGGCTGATGTGAAAGGGCAACCGTTTCGCACCATGGCTTTGATTTTCCATCCGTTTCTGGATCCGATAGCCGCCATGGGGTCCACGTACTGGCTCGCGTGGGAATCACCCACGATGACAATCGTGCGTGACGCACTTAAATCCCCGTAGAAGCAATTCTCGTCCGGCGTCGTACTGGGGTTGAAAGTACCGCATCCATCTTTGAAAGTCAGTGGCACATCCCGCGTAGCCAATGCCGGATCGGGGATGACAGGACGATCCGCGGGCACCGGAGCTGGCCGCGGTACGCCGAATGCGAGGGCGCCGGGATAGTCCACCGACGACGTTTCGGCGGTCAAGCTAGCCGTTCTGGCCTCCACAACCCCCCATGGGGCGGCGGCTGCCAGGCAAGTGACCATCACCAGGACCGCTCCAAGCCCGATCGCAGGACCGTATTGGACACTGCCCCTGTACCGCCGCCCACCTTCTGGCTTCCATGTTGTGCCATGTCGGAACCTTTGCTCAATCCACCGGTAAGAAATGACCGCGAAGGCAAGACTGACGAGAGCCAGAACTCCAGACTCCATGAGTCCAGGTCTTCGGCCGAGAAAATGAACTCCGAATACCACGATGGGCCAGTGCCACAGATACAAAGAGTATGAAATGTCACCCAGATACCTCACAGGTCTGGTGCTCAGAAGGCTGCCGGGAAGGAGCCGACTCCCCGCGGCGACCGGAGATTCCGACCCGACGCCGGCTCCAGAGACTAAGAAGAGGACCGCGCCCAGCACAGGCAGTAGCGCGACGTAGCCGGGGAACGCGAGGGCCGTTGTATAGAAAAGCGCCGCCAGAGCGATCATCAGCAAACCGAGCCATCCGAAAATAGCCCTTGAAACAAGGCCGAATCGACGCTTGACAAAACACAGTGCGGTCAATCCACCGAGCCCGAGTTCCCAAACCCTTGTAGAAGACGCGAAATACGCGATGTCATGACTAACAACCGAGAAATGTACGGAATGGCCAAAGGACAGGCCCGTAACGAGAACGAGGACAAGAATGCAGAACCCTCTAATACCAAGTCTGGTGCGTACACCGAATAAGGCTGCCGCTGTCAGAAGAAGCGGGGCAAAAATGTAGAACTGTTCTTCGACCGCAAGCGACCAAAAATGCTGGACCGGAGATACCATGGCCGTTGCCGACTCATAACTCACGGAACCGAACGCTTGGTTCCAGTTCTGGACCTGCAGTGCGGACATCACTACATCGATGGCTATCGGCTGCCAGCGGCCCGATGGAATAAGAACAACGGTTGCCCCGACCGTGGCGAGCAGAACCGCCGTCGATGCTGGAAGCAACCGACGGATTCGACGGCCATAAAACGCCGTCAGGTCGATCCTGCCGTAGGTACTTGCTTCCCGCACCAAGGAGCCAATGATGAGAAAACCGGAGATTACAAAGAAGACGTCCACGCCAACGAAGCCACCGGGTAGGAGATCCGGCCTGAGGTGGTAGGCAACGACAAGGCCAACAGCCAAAGCTCGCAGTCCTTGAATGTCCAGACGGTGCGGGTGAAGGCCACCAGAGGTTCGGGCGTTAGCCATCTCCACGCAGTCGGGCCACGGCGGCATCAATGGGACCGTCGAATCGGACTTTCCCTTGCTCCAGCAGTATGCCCCGCTGGCAAATCCTGGAGACCAAGTCCAAGTCGTGGCTAACGACAACGAGCGTTTTGCCCTCGCCTGCTAGCTCCTTGATTTTGTCAATGCATTTACGTTGGAACGGTTCGTCGCCGACCGCCAGGATTTCATCAACGAGGAAAACCTCCGGATCCGTGTGGACCGCAACGGAAAAGGCGAGCCTCAGATACATTCCTGAGGAGTAGAACTTCACCTCGGTATCAATGAACTGACCGATCTCGGCGAACTCGATGATCGAATCGAAACGCTCGTTGATCTGGGCTTCGCTCATACCGAGGATAGCCCCATTGAGAAAAACGTTATCCCTTCCGGACAAATCAGGATGGAATCCCGCTCCTACTTCAATAAGACCGGCCACGCGCCCACGGGTGTGGACCGTTCCGCTGTCGGGCAGCATGACCCCTGAGATGTGCTTGAGCAGGGTGGACTTGCCAGAGCCGTTGAACCCGAGCAGGGCAACCGTGTCGCCCTGCTCGATGTCAATCGAGACGTCGCTCAGAGCGTAGAACTTCTCCGAAAGATCACCTTTGCGGCCCTTGGCAAGCCAGACTATGGCCTCCTTTATGGACCGCGTGTGCCGGAGCACAAATTGCTTGTCGATATTCCTGATCTCAACTGCGTTGGTCATCGCTAAAGCTCCTGGGCAAATCGGCCCTCAAGGCGGCGGAACGTCAACTGGCCAAGGAACAAGATCACAGCGGACACCACAAGTCCCACCGGAATCCAAAGGGCGAGCAGATTCGGGGGGACAGCTGCAGTGCCGTCCGTCGTCGGATACCAGAACGCATAATGAAACGCCTCAACGCCGATCGTCAGCGGATTCGTTTGATAGATCGCAAATCCCACATCGCCCAATTGGTTCCTGACCATCGGCCATGAGTACATGACGGGGGAGGCCCAGGTGGCCAGCATGAGCAGCATGTCCACGAAGTTCTCCGAGTCCCTGAAGTACACGTTGGCGGATCCAAAGAAAAGGCCAAGCCCGATGGCCAGCATGCCAACCACGAGGAATCCGGCTACGGCAGCAACCAGCTGAAGGAGACTCGGATGCCACCCAGCCATGAAGCAGCCGAGCAGCAGGACAGCCATCTGGGGCACGAAGTGAACCGCTGAAACCCAGACCGACGCCACCGGGAAGAGCTCCCGTGGCAAGTAGATCTTCTTGATCAACCCACCGTTGTTGACGATGGACCGTGCCGCGTTTGCCAGGGCTTCGCTGAAGAAGTTGATCAGCACAATTCCCGAGAACAGATAGACGGCGTAGTTCTGCATTCCCCGTTCGAGGCCGAGGAACAATCCCAGTGCAACGTAGAACACCACAAATTGGACGCCGGGCTTGACGTAGGACCATAACAGTCCAAGTACCGAACCGCGGTAGCGGACCTTTAGCTCCTTGCTGACAAGTAGTCTCAGAAGGAACCGCGAGCGGAAGACATCAGCCAGTCCTGCCCCAAAACCAGGCCTAACCAAGCCTGATTCAGCTGAGCTCATTTGCTGTCGCTTTCGCTGTGGGCCTCGAAGGTCTTCTGCCACGCTTCCATCGAGGTGATGCGCGGAAGGGCCTCACGGTATTCGTCTCGCAACCGCGGCCAGTTGCGCAATAGCTGAGCGTGGATGGACGCGCTCTCAGCGAGGAACCTTCGCACCTGCTCAGGATTCCGCTGGTACCAGGACGCGCCGGTACCTTCCGCGTTAGAAACTACCGCGCTGTCAAACTGCGCCATGCGCCACCATTTGTTGTCCTGGTGCGCGACATTCGCTTGCGGTCGCTGGGAGCTTGACTCAGTGACCGGTTTGACCAGCTGGCGTAGGACGGTCTTTGCCGCCCAGGGGATGACCGAAACCGCGTTGGGCTTGCTGGTGCCGCGGCCGTGGCGCGGTGGCTTGTCCAACTTGGCTGCCGGAAACTCGTCCAGGTTCTTCTTGAACACCGAGTCCGAGTGGCCGCTCATCATCTCACGGATCTCCGGAAGCCTGGTCGGCAACATTTCATGCAACTGATCGGGGCCAGCGAGGAGGTCCCGCAGCGCCCACAGCCGCCCCTGGGTTGTGGCGTACTGCATGGAAATCACGTGTTTGATGTCGTGGTACTGCGACTCGCGAACCACGCGGCCGCCGTGCTCATACGGGCTATGCAACAAGGCAGCCATGGCGCGGTTGCGGGCATGGAAATACGCCTGCCAACCCACCAGGTCATCCTTGTCGATCCAGGACACGTGCCACACTGCAGAGCCAGGCATGGATACGGTCGGGAATCCAGCCGCTTTGGCCCGTAGGCCGTATTCGGCATCGTCCCACTTGATGAAAACGGGAAGAGACAGGCCGATTTCGCGGATCACCTTGGTGGGGATAAGGCACATCCACCAGCCGTTGTAGTCAACGTCGCACCGGCGGTGCAGCCAAGAGGTTTGGCGCAGGTTGGACCCGTGGAAATCGTGGCCCAGGATCATCTCGTCGCTGGGCAGATCCGGCTGGAACCGGTAGGGGTTCACTGTTTCGCCGAAAGTATGCAAAACCGTTCGGTTGTAGAGGTCAAACATGTGCCCGCCAACGATGGTAGGCGTTTTGCAGCGGCCGGCGAACGTCAGCATCCGAGTGATGCTCTCAGGCTCGACGACGACATCATCGTCCATGAGCAGCACATAATCGCTTCCGTTTTGCACGGCCTCGTACATGCCACGGGCGAAGCCGCCGGAACCGCCCAGGTTGGCCTGGTTGATAATCCGTAGCTTTCCACCGAGTGCATCGTTGATCGCGGCGAAGCCCTCGGCGTCGGCAACCTTTTGCGTACCTTGGTCTACCAGCAACACCTCTTGTACGCGTTGCAGCGCCTGCGGGTTCTCTGAAAGGATGCGCAAGTTGTTCAGACAGAAATCAGTCTTGTTCAAGGTGGTGATTTCCAAGGTGACGGATCCTGGCTCGGAACCGTCATGCTGGGTTTGCCACTCGGCTTCCTCGAGCACAAGCGAATCAGCACCGGCAAGAAGGTCGAACCAATACCAACCGCCGTCCCCGAACGGTGCCAGAGTGAGGTCGAAGGTACTCACGGATCGACCCTCGACGCGCTGGGTATCCACGCGCTGAAGAGAACCGCGGGCATTGGACTTGTACACGATTACGGAGCCGGTGCCCTGTGTGACGACGCTGAGCCGTACACTGTCGACATTCGTCCAGCGACGCCAGTAGCTTGCCGGAAAAGCATTGAAGTAAGAGCCGAACGAAACGCGTTCTCCAGCGCGAACCTTGGTTGAGTTCCTGGACAAAAAGTCCTCGACGTGCGCTTCCTTGGAGGGAGCACTGACCCTACTGACGGTACCGGGCTTGCTTGACGGACTTCCGGCAGCTGTTGGCAGTTGCATGCCCATGGCAGAGCCCATATCCACATACAACGGGACAGTGTCCATCTGGGACTGCCCTGGCAGAATCACCCGCTGAAGCGTCTGCCAACGGATGGCTTCACTCTCTCCGGTCGCAGTTTGTTCCTCGGCGGTCTGGCTCATGCGTCCACTCCTCCACTTTCAATTTCTGCGCCGCTTTCGAAGTGCGGACGGATCTTGTTGTCAAACATGGACAGGGCAGAACCGATGGCCATGTGCATATCGAGGTACTTGTAGGTGCCGAGGCGCCCGCCGAACAGCACGTCCTTTTCGGCGGCCGCGAGATCACGGTACTTCAGCAGCTTTTCGCGGTCATCCGGGGTGTTGATCGGGTAGTACGGCTCATCGCCGCTTTCGGCGAACCGGGAAAATTCGCGCATGATGACGGTTTTCTCCGTCTGATAGCCACGCTCCGGGTGGAAATGGCGCGGCTCGATGATCCTGGTGAACGGGACGTCGTCGTCGTTGTAGTTGACAACGGAGGTTCCCTGGAAGTCGCCCATGTCCAGGACTTCCTCTTCGAAATCGATGGTGCGCCAGGACAGATCTCCCGCGACAAAGTCGAAGTAGCGGTCCACGGGTCCCGTGTACACGACGGGAATCTTGCCGACAACCTTGTTTTTTGAGTACTCATGCGACTCATCAAAGAAGTCCGTGTTCAGGCGCACTTCGATGTTCGGGTGCTCGGCCATCTTCTCGATCCATGCCGTGTACCCGTTGGTCGGCAGGCCTTCGTACTTGTCGTTGAAGTATCGGTTGTCGTAGTTGTACCTGACAGGAAGGCGCGAAATGATGCCCGCAGGGAGGTCCTTGGGGTCGGTCTGCCACTGCTTGCCCGTGTAGTGCTTGATGAATGCTTCGTACAGGGGGCGGCCGATCAGCTGGATGCCCTTGTCATTGAGATTCTGCGGATCGGTTCCCGCGAGCTCACCAGCTTGCTCTTTGATCAGGTCCTGCGCCTGGCTAGGAGTCAGGTTGGCGCGGAAGAACTGGTTGATTGTTGCCAGGTTGATGGGGAGGGAGTAGACCTCACCTTTGTGCACGCCGTACACCTTGTGCACGTAGTTGGTGAAGGTCGTAAACCGGTTGACATACTCCCACACTCGCTCGTTTGAGGTGTGGAAGAGGTGTGCACCATAGCGATGCACCTCGATTCCTGTCTGCTTCTCCGTTTCGCTGTAGGCGTTGCCACCGATGTGGTGCCGGCGGTCAATGACAACAACCTTCAAGCCCAGCTCAGTGGCGGCCTGTTCTGCGATTGTCAGGCCAAAAAAGCCCGACCCGACGATGACGAGGTCAGCGGTCACAAATACTCCTGGTTCGAATGCGGGCAGCCTAATGATCTGCATTGGCTGCAGGTCAAGCCTACCTGAGATGCCGCATCCAATTGCCGCCGCGCTAGTTCGCTGCTCGGCGAGCACAACGTTTTCCACATAGGCCAACTGCCCCAGAACACCTGGTCTTCCTCACAAATATCGTGGAAGAAAAGCAGGCGCCAAACGAAGGAGCGGTCAGTGACATTCCATTGCACCCTCGTCCGGGCCCCACGGGCGTTACGGCAAGGTGAACCGATCGAATTGTCCATAGCCGCGGGCAACGGCACCCCGGGCGCCGTCGTCGAGGCTGCAGTCGCGGCCGAGTTCGGAACTGGAAGACTTGCAGTCGATGGACTGCCACTCAGCGGGCTCACGGTTGGCTCGGCGCCGCTCATGTCGGGAGCTGTGTTGGTGGACGGGCCCGATTCGGAGGCGCAAGACACCCGTGATGGCGATCGTAATCCCGCAGCGTTGTCCTTGCTGGTTCACGCCGGACCAGCCGCCGGACTGGTCATACCGCTGGAACGGGGCAATTACAGGATCGGCCGGAGCCACGCCGATATCTGCCTCCCGGATCCTGATGTTTCCCGGGATCACGCCGTCCTGACGATCTCCGAGACAGCGGTCACCATCAGCGACAACGGGAGCGCCAACGGAACGGTGGTGGATGGACGCAAAGTCCGCTCCGCCCCTCTCTCAACCGCCTCCAGGATCCGGTGTGGCGGCTCCGTCATGTCAGTGGTTTTCGGCGACGAAGAATACGGATCGGAGTCGCTGGGGGCAGCGGGCCTGGGAGTCGCCGAGCCGATCCTGGTCCCCCGGCGCCACGATGCGGGCGGCCGCACGCAACTTTTCCTCACGGCCGGGCTCCCGTTCCTGATGGGAGTTGGAATGGCTCTGGCCACTGGCATGTGGATGTTCCTCGGATTCACCGCAATTTCTGCCATCGCGGTCCTTGCCCCGACAATTTCGGGAAGACGTGAGCGCCGCCTTCTGGCTGCCGCGATCGCGGCGGCCGTCGAACAAGACCGGGCCCGACGACGGCGGTGTTCACCGTCCGCTGCTGAGCTCGCCTACGCCGTCAACTCAGTAGCTTTCCCCTCAGGAGAACACGGGCGAATGCAGTTGACGCTTCCAAGAACCATCACAAGGCAAGGACCCGGCACCGAGCAAGGCGCGGGCACGGCGCAAGGCACGGCGGCTTCCCCCGATATCTGGCTCCGGCTCGGCACCAGTCCGCAGAACGCCCGGGTTGCTGTCGATCCCGCGGACCCGGGCTTTAAGCCACCGCGGTTGGGCCCGGTTCCGGTGGTCCTGGATCCCTCGATCCAAGCTGTTTCCCTCACGGGACCCGGAGCCAGAGTGCAAGGAATGTTCAGATTCCTGCTCATGCAGCTGGCGGCCTTTCCCGGCGCGCGCAACGTCGCAGTCCTCATACACGGACCGATAGCCCTCTTGCCGTCAAGCGCCCGGTTCCTCCCCGGCGTCATCTTGACCACGGACGCCTCTTCAGCCTCGGCTGTTCTTTCCGAGCTCGGGGATAGACCGGGAGCACTGTTTCTGGTGGGGCCTGACCGTGATCACGCAGTCGACTCACTCCGGCTGGCGGCGATCAAGTCTGGCTGGAGAATCTTCCAACGCACCGCGGGAGGAGATGAAAGCGGGTCCGCGGTCGAGCTCTGGAACAAACGCGCAGTCCTCCGCTCGCTTCTTTCAGAAACGGAGTTTGACCCCGACCTTGTGCCTCACCCGGTCTTCGACCGCTACTGTCGCGCATCGGCAAGAGTGCCTGGCTTGTCGATTGAAAGAGCGCCCCTTGTCCCCTCTACCTGCCAGCTTGCCGAACTGCTTCCCCCTGAGCCCTCAAGCATCGCTGCCCGCTGGAGCGCTTCTTCTGTGCGCGAAGGGCTATCCGCGGTCATAGGGCAGGGCGCCGACGGTCCCCGTTCCTTGGACCTGGTTTCGGACGGCCCGCATCTCCTTGTTGCTGGAACCACGGGATCGGGAAAGTCAGAGCTTCTGCGCACGATAGTCTCCGCGATCTCGCTGTCCCACGGCCCGGACAGGGTCAACTTCCTGTTTGTTGATTTCAAGGGAGGTTCCGGCCTCGGGCCATTGCTCGACCTCCCGCAATGTGTCGGAATGCTTACGGACCTCAGTGAACACGAGCTCGAACGTACCCTCTCGTCCCTCCGTGCCGAGGTTCGGATGCGGGAAGCGATCCTTGCGAAGGCCGGCGTCCCTGATTTGCCCGCATATTGGGCCACAGCCGGGGGAATCGGGGGCGGGGCGGCTGCGGGACGAAGAAGCCGATTTCCAGTGGTGCCCCGTCTCGTACTTGTGATCGACGAATTCAGGATGCTCATTGAAGACGCCCCGGATGCCTTGGCCGAATTGATGCGGATCGCCACCTTGGGCCGGTCCCTGGGCATTCACCTGATCATGGCAACACAACGTCCGCAAGGCGCGTTAAGTGCGGACATCCGCGCCAACGTCACCACCAGCATTGCTCTCCGCGTCCAATCAGAAATGGAATCCCTGGACATCATCAACTCGCCGGCAGCGGCATCGATTCCGGTATCCCTGCCTGGCCGCGCCTATATGGTTCGCGGAGTGGAAGATCCCGAGCCCTTTCAGTCAGCGACCCTCTCCGGCGGCCAAAAAGCGACGGCGTCACTCACAAAGGCCATTGCCCGGCCGTCAGCAGGGTCCCTTCGCTTCAGCGGTTGGACCGAAACCGCCGACGCAGAGACTCAAGGTGCGGAGGCAACGCCTGCAGAAGCCGCTCGCCCGATTATCAAAGCAATCAACCGGGTTTGGGACATCCACGGGAGTAGACCGCTCCGAAGACCTGTTGCACATCCGCTTCCCGAGTCCATCTCGTTTCATGAATCCCTCGGCACGACGGCAATGGCGGGCAAGCACGCGGCAAGCGGAACGCCGGCTGGCCCAACAGCCTACCTTGGCTTGGCGGACTTGCCCACACAACAACGAGTTGCCGGCCTGTGCTGGACTCCGCTCGTCCACGGGAATCTTGGACTCGTTGGCCCTCCTGGAAGCGGAGTTGAAGATACCTGTCGGGCAGCAGCCGCGCAGCTTGTTGGAAGTGCCGTTGAACTCCATCTCTATGTCCTTGACGGTGACGGTTCGTTCACCGATGTGGCAGCCCAGGGCCGCGTCGGGGCCGTTGCCTCCCCCAACGAGCCCAGAAGGGGCGTCCGCATCCTGGAGAGGCTCGCAGCTGAGATGTCGGCGCGGCAATCCCTGGGAACCGTCGCCGGGCAAGTCCCCCTTCTGCTGGTCATTTCCAGCTGGGGTTCGTGGGTCTCCGAGTTGCGCTCCGGGCCGCTGGCCTGGGCCGAAGACGTTGTCCACGCGATCGTCCGCGATGGACCGAAGGCAGGACTGGCTGTTCTTGTCACGGGTGACCGCGAACTGACCACGTCGCGCATGTTCGCGTCAATCGCCAACCGCGCATACCTTCCCACCGGGACCACAGAAGAAGGGCGGTTGGCGTGGCCCCGATTCGCGGCAATGAAGCCCCTGAAGGGTCGGGCAGTCGTGAGTGGCAACTTGCTTGATGTCGACACAGCAGTCGCACAGCTTGTCGCGACCCCGACAAGCGCGCCCTGGCCGTACTGCGTACCCCCGGAGCCTGCGCGGCGCCCGTTCCGGGTGGATCCCTTGCCGCAATTCATCCGGGCTTCGGATCTCTCTGCGGACGGCCGAACCGAAACAACTGCCGTTTCCCGCGCTCGCGCGCAGGGGTCGGTGCTCCTCGGGGTTGGAGGGGACGAACACGAACCTGCTTGGATCACGCTGCCGCGCTCAGCCGTCCTCCTCGCGCTCGGCACCCCAGGTTCCGGCAAGTCGTCGCTACTCTCCGCATTGGCCGTGCTCAATCCAGGCCATATTTGGTGGACACCGCCGGAAGGGGCCGATCCGGATGCCTTTTGGGCCGAATTCCACCGGGACGCAAGCCGCAGCATCGTGGGAGCAGAAGTCATCCCCCTCGTGGACGACGCCGAACGCCTCAGCAGCGAAACCGCCGTCCTGCTTGCTGAACTTTGCGGTATGGGTTTCTCAGTCGTGGCAACTGCGGGGAGCCCCGCTCTTCTGCAGCGGACGCCCCTTGCTTCCCTGGCCCGGAACCACGGAAGCGGAATTCTCCTCGGCAACGGGCCGCCTGCGGCCGGAGAATTCTTCGGGGTGCGCGTAGATGTCGAACAGGCGCCACCACCCGGTCGTGCTGTCCTCATCGAGAATGGACGAACACGCTCCCTCCAGATCGCCGCTCCCGACTAGCAAGCCGTGCCCAAGTGAAAACGGCTAGAGTGCGGCGCGGGATCCGCCCGCTCTGGAGGCAAACGCAATGACCCGTTTGTCGAACAAGAAGACAATCCCGGCCAAAGCCGGCACCACCATGGCAAGACCGGCGAGGACCAGCCCACCGGTCATGGTGGGAAACCCGATCGTCAGGGCGAACAGCTGGGCAACCAACGCAGGTGCCCGGGTCCAACGGTAGCCACGGAACAGGAAGTGCCCCACGGCAAACAACAATGCAGAAAAGGCCAACAAAAGGCCCAGCGTAAATACGGCTCCCCAGAACGAGGCCACCGGAGCCCCAGTCACGAGTTCGTATATATACAGGACCCCGGCGGTCAATAGTGCGAGGGCTTCCAGCACAACCACAATCGAAATAACAACGATTCCTAGAGGACGCGGTCCTCCACCGGATGCCCGGCCAAAGCCGTCGGTGCCGGTCCCCTGGCCGTCGTCGCCGGGCGCTGCTGGGTCATGGTTAGGGTTCAGAGGGGGTCTTGACACACTGGCACACTACCGGACATAGTCGAATACCTGTGAGTAGACCGGTAGCCAATGTGATGCATCGCTCACGGTTTCAAACGCTTGAACCCCTTGTTTACATGGCGTTAACATGACACGCTTGACTCAGACGACCAAGGGGGCCCAATGGGTCCCCTTTCCTATGAAGCCTCTCGTGAATATTTTCACAAAAGGCTTAACTAGTACTCACGAATGGAGTGACTGATCAGCATGGATTGGCGTAACCGCGCAGCCTGCCTTGACAAGGACCCGGAGCTTTTCTTCCCAGTAGGCAACACCGGCCCTGCGCTTCTCCAGATCGAGGAAGCGAAGAGTGTCTGCCGTCGCTGTCCCGTCGTGGACACATGCCTTCAGTGGGCCCTTGAATCGGGCCAGGACGCTGGCGTCTGGGGCGGTATGAGCGAAGACGAGCGACGCGCCCTCAAGCGCCGCGCAGCCCGCGCCCGCCGCGCTTCCTAGGCGTCCGGGGGCCAACAAAGCACGGCGCCTGAAGCAAAGAGAACATACGAAGATGGCCCGGACCGAAAGGTCCGGGCCATCTTCGTATGTCTGAGCGGTTACCCAAAGAGCGCACTGTCAGCGGCAGGCGTCAGTTTCGCTCCAGGTTCAGGACGATCTCGACGGCGGTCCCACCGCCGTCGCGCGGCCTCCACTGGATGCTGCCACCCAATTCGCTCGTGACAAGTGTCCGCACAATCTGAAGGCCTAGGCCCTCCGTGTACGAGCCCTCGGGCAGTCCGACGCCGTCATCGGCGATGGTCACGGTCAGGAGTTCATCGCCGCGCTCCCCCGTGGAACGATCGGCCATCAGCCATACCGTTCCGGCCCGTCCTTCAAGGCCGTGTTCCACGGCATTTGTCACAAGCTCATTGATGACAAGCGCAAGGGGCGTGGCGAAGTCACTCGGCAATTCGCCGAACAGGCCAGCGCGCTCGGTCCGGACGTGCTGCGAAGGGGATGCTACTTCTGCCGAGAGCCGGAACTGACGTCCGATGAGTTCATCGAAATCAACGCTCTGCGTGAGCCCCTGCGAAAGGGTCTCGTGAACCAAAGCAATGGTCGCCACCCGCCGCATTGCTTGTTCCAGGCCTTGCTTCGCCTCATCGCTGACCATCCGTCGCGACTGCATGCGAAGCAAAGCCGCCACCGTCTGCAGGTTATTTTTGACGCGGTGGTGGATCTCGCGAATCGTCGCGTCCTTGGTCACGAGTTCGAGCTCGCGGCGTCGCAGTTCGGACACGTCGCGGCACAGTACCAAGGCACCGAAGCGATGCTTTTCGTCGCGCAAAGGAATCGCGCGCAACGACAAACTGACACCGCGGGACTCGATTTCGCTCCGCCACGGCATCCGACCGGTAACCACCAGCGGCAACGTCTCGTCCACCATCCGCCGGTCCTTGAGGAGTCCTGCGGTTACTTCCGCGAGGGACCGTCCTTCCAAGGTTTCCACCTCGCCGAGACGGCGGAACGCCGAGACGCCGTTCGGACTCGCATACTGGACGATGCCGTCGGCGTCGAGCCTGATCAGGCCGTCACCCACGCGGGGAGCGCCACGGCGGGAACCCGTCGGTGACGCGAAGTCCGGCCAGAGGCCCAGCGTTCCCATCCGGAGCAGATCGTAGGCGCATTGCCTGTACGTGAGCTCCAGGCGTGAAGGCATCCGTGAACTGGAAAGGTCCATATGCGACGTGACGACAGCAAGGGTCCGTCCGTTCCTGACCATGGGCACTGCCTCAACCCGCAGGGCCATCTCGCTGCTCCAGCTCGTTTCACTGGAACGTTCGATGGAACGGCTTGACCACGCCTTGTCGACTATCGGTTGGAGATCCGAGCGGATGCCTTCCCCGACGAAGTCCGCATGGAACACCGTGTGGCTCGTCGACGGCCTGACGTGTGCAAGCGCGATATAACCGAATTCAGGATGCGGAAACCATAGGGCCAAGTCCGCGAACGCCAGGTCGGCGACCATCTGCCAGTCGCCGACCAGGAGGTGCAGCCATTCAGCATCTCCAGGCCCGAAATCAGCGTGCTCCCTGATGGGGTCTGTAAAGATTGCCACTGCACCTCCATATAACGCCCGGGCTTGTCCCTAGCGTCGAACGATTGACCTCAAGAGCCTCAATGCTACCGACAGGGAAGCCATGTCGTCGGCCTCCAGCGCGTTGACCTCATCAAACATGCTCTTCGCTCGCCCCAACTGCTCGGCGTTGAGGTCCTCCCAAGCCCGCAAACGAGCCTCGGCGTCGAGGCCGGCGTCGCTCGATTCGAGCACCGACGTCGTCATGTCCGCTACGGTCGAGTAGAGGTCGTCGCGCAGGGCTGCGCGGGCAAGCGCCTGCCAGCGGTCATCGCGCGGGAGTGCCGTAATTCGCTCCAGCAACGAATCCACGTGGAAGCGGTCAAACACCGTGTAATAGACGTGGCTGACCTCTTCCACACGGGCCTCGCGGCTTTGCGTGATCTTGGCGATGTCCAAGAGTACGAAACTCTCGAACAGCTCGGCCCAGCGATGGGCGAGCGTGTCCGGAAGGCCCCAAGAACGCGCCTTTTCAAGCCAACCGGTGACCCGCTCTTTGTCGCTGCCGCGCAAGTAGTCGAGCACCCTGGCCCGCATCGGATCCATCATCGGCTTGAATTCCGCGACAATCTCCGAGATCGGCTTCGAGGCGTTACCCTGGCTGAGCAACCAGCGAACAGCCCGGTCCAGAAGCCTCCGGATGTCGAGGTGGACCGTGCTCCAGTGTTCCGTGGGGAACGAAGCCGGCAGGGCATTGAGCTCCCGCACCATCGAGTCGAGTTCGTAGATCTCACGGAGGGCTACGAACGCCTTCGCGACGGCGACCTCGGTAGCCGAGGTCTCCTCCATCGTGCGGAAGGCGAAGGTGATGCCACCCAAGTTGATCATGTCGTTGGCAACCACGGTTGCGATGATCTCGCGACGCAAGGGATGGGTGTCCAGTTCGGCGTCGAACCGTTCGCGGAGCTGCTTCGGGAAATAGGAGCGAATCGTCTTGCGGAACCAGGGATCATCCGCCAGATCACTGTCCCGCAATGCCGAGCCCAATTCGATCTTGGCATAGGCGGCGAGGACGGACAGTTCCGGCGACGTCAGGCCCTGGCCCTGTTCCAGCCGCTCACGAAGGGTATCGGTGGTCGGCAGCGCTTCAAGGTCCCGTTTGAGGTCGGCGGACTTCTCGAGCCAGTCCATCAGGCGCTCGTAGCTCGGGCTCCATTCGGCGACGCGCGTGCGGTCGTTGAGCAACAGGATGTTCTGATCGATGTTGTCTTCGAGCACAAGGCGCCCGACCTCGTCGGTCATGTCGGCGAGGAAGGATGTGCGCTCGGAAGCATCCAGTTTCCCTGCGGCGACCATGCGGTCCACGAAGATCTTGATGTTGACCTCATGGTCGGAACAATCGACGCCGGCCGAGTTGTCGATCGCATCGGTGTTGAGAATGACACCTTGCAGTGCAGCCTCGATGCGTCCGCGCTGCGTCATTCCGAGATTGCCGCCTTCGCCGACAACCTTGACGCGGAGCTCGCGCCCGTTCACGCGGATGACGTCGTTTGCCTTGTCCCCCACCTCGGCGTGGGACTCGGTGCTGGCCTTGATGTACGTTCCGATCCCGCCGTTGTAGAGGAGATCGGCCGGGGCCAGGAGTATTGCACGCAGAAGTTCCGGAGGACTCAGCTGAACTGTTCCGTCAGGCAGGCCGAGGGCCCTGCGGACCTCCGGCGAGATCGGAATGACCTTGGCCTGACGGGGGAAGACCCCGCCGCCTGCGCTGATGAGCGAGCGGTCGTAGTCATCCCAAGAGGAGCGGGGAAGGTCGAAGAGACGCTTCCGCTCGTCGAAGGACGAAGCCGCGTCCGGCGTCGGGTCCAGGAAGATGTGGCGGTGGTCGAAGGCGGCCAGCAGGCGGATGTGCCTGGAGAGCAGCATTCCGTTGCCGAACACGTCGCCGGACATGTCGCCGACGCCGACCACGGTGAATTCCTCGGTCTGGGTGTCAAGGTCCAGCTCACTGAAGTGGCGCTTGACCGACTCCCATGCGCCACGGGCCGTAATGGCCATGGCCTTGTGGTCGTATCCTACGGAGCCACCGGAAGCGAAAGCGTCCCCCAGCCAGAATCCATACTCGGCGGCCAGTCCGTTCGCGGTGTCCGAGAAGGTTGCCGTGCCCTTGTCGGCAGCGACTACCAGGTACGAATCGTCGTCATCCTGACGGACAACGTCCGACGGCGGCACAATCTTCTCGCCGTCGGCTGTGGTCACGAGGTTGTCGGTGAGATCCAGGAGGCCGCGGATGAAGGTCTTGTAGCTTTCGATGCCTTCCGCCATCCAGGCAGCGCGGTCAAGTGCCGGATCCGGAAGTTGTTTCGCGAAGAATCCGCCCTTGGCACCGGTCGGCACAATCACAGCGTTCTTCACCGTCTGTGCCTTGACCAGTCCGAGGATCTCGGTCCGGAAGTCTTCGCGCCGGTCCGACCACCTCAGGCCGCCACGGGCCACTTTGCCGAAGCGCAAGTGCACGCCTTCAACGCGGGGCGAGTACACCCAGATCTCGTACTTTGGCCGCGGGAACGGCAGGCCGTCGATCGTGGTCGGATCGAGCTTGAAGCTGACGTAGGACTTGCCTTGGAAGTAGTTCGTGCGCAGCGTCGACTCGATGAGGTTGACGAAGGTCCGAAGGACGCGGTCGGCGTCGAGCGTGGCAACCTGGTCAATTGCTTCGGCCAGTGTGGCGCGGGCACCCTCCTGGCGGCCCGGACGCGCGGCGTCAGGTGAAGAAGGATCGAAGCGGGCCCCGAAGAGGTCAATCAGGCCGCGGGCAACCTCCGGGTTGGCGAGAAGGGTGTCCGCAATGAACTCGAAGGAGTTGGTGTTCCCCATTTGGCGCATGTACTTCGCATAGGCGCGGAGCATGACAACCTGCCGCCAGTGGATACCTTCCCGGAGCACGAGCCGGTCGAAACTGTCGGATTCCACCGCACCGGTCACCGCGGCGCTGAAGGAGTCCGCCAGCAGCTGGCCCGTAGCCACCGGGTCGACACCGGCAGGGTACTTCAGGCCAAGGTCGTAAAGGAAGAAGTCCCGGTGGTCGGCAGTCTCAATCTCGAAAGGCCGCTCATCGAGAACCTCAAGGCCAAGATTGTGGAAGTAGGGCAGGATCTGGCTCAGGCTCTTGGGCTCCAAAAGGTAGAGCTTGACGCGGGCATCCTCTTCGAGGAGCTCGCCGGCACCGTTGGGCAAGTAGACATGCACTCCGGGGACCGCCTGGACAGCGACGGCGTCGCGATCGGTTGTTGCGGCATACTTCTCGAAACGCTCAATGTCCTTGAGGGCGTCCTCGACTTCGTAGTCGACACGGTAGCCGGCGGGAAACGCATCCGCCCACAGGGCGGACAGTCGCTCGGCATCCAGCCCGCTGGTGTTCTCGCGGAGCACCTCTGCAATACCTTCAGCCCACGACCGCGAAGCCCGGACAAGCCGCTTTTCGAGTTCACCGGCGTCGACGTCGCGAAGCTCAGCCTCCCGCGGCAGCCGGATACGGAAGAACACCCTTGAGAGTGCGGACTCCGTGATCCGGGCCTCGTAGTCAATGCTCTCGGCCTCGAAGGTCTCGCGGAGTTCCTGTTCAATTCGTTGCCGGACGTTGGTGGTGTAGCGGTCACGGGGCAGGTAGACCAGTGCCGACATGAAGCGTCCGTAGATGTCCGGGCGCAGGAAAAGCTTCGTTCGGCGCCGTTCCTGCAGACGCTGGATGCCCAAAGCCGTTGCTGCCAGATCCTCGGTCTCGATCTGGAAGAGTTCATCACGGGGGTAGGTCTCGAGAATACCGACGAGGTCCTTGCCGGAGTGGGAGTCCTGCGGGAAACCGGCCGAGCGGAGCACGGCGTCGACCTTTTCCCGAACGATGGGGATGTTCCTTACGGAACCGGTGTACGCGCTCGTGGCGAAGAGGCCGATGAAGCGGCGCTCGCCGTTGACGTTGCCCGCAACATCGAAGCTCTTGACACCGATGTAGTCCAGGTACGCGGGGCGGTGCACGGTGGACCGCGAGTTGGCTTTGGTGATGACCAAGGCACGCTTCTCGCGCGCCTTCCGGCGTCCGGCGTCGGTGAGGTGCTGGATTTGGTGCGGGTGGTCCCCCGCCCTCAAGAGTCCCAAACCGCTCGCTTCGCGCAACTCAAGGACGTCTTCACCGTTCTCGGTGATGAGGTCGTATTCCCTGTAACCCAGGAACGTGAAGTTGCCGTTGTCCAACCAACGCAGGAGGTCCTGCGCTTGCCTGAGCTCCGCGATGTCTTCCGGGTGGGCCACCTTGTCCAGGGACGATGCCAGCTCGAGCGCCTTGGTGCGCATTTTGGGCCAGTCTTCGACGGCGGCGCGGACGTCGTTCAGGACGCGGTGGATTCCGTCGACGAGTTCCTTCTGGAAGTCGTCGGCCACTCTGTCGACCTCGACAGCAATCCAGGACTCCATGTGGGAGACGTTGTCACCATGCGAGATCAGATGGGCGATGTTCGGCATTGCCGCGGTGTCACCGCTTGAGATGCCGATGTTCGACGGCACCCGGGCGATGTCGGACAGATCGCCAGTGAGGTGATCACGCGAAACCACGAAGAGTGGGTGCATGACAAGCCGGATAGCGCAGTTCTGGCGAACGAGTTCGGCGTTCACCGAGTCCACCAGGAACGGCATGTCGTCCGTGACGATGTACAGAATGCTGCGATCACCCTCGTTGGCAATCCTGACGGTGGCAGTGCCCGGCTTGCGGCTCTGCCCCGTTTCCCGGTGTGCAGCTGCCCTGGAGGTCAATTGCTCGGCAGCGTATCCGCGGGCGTCCTCCTCTGCGAGATGCTCGTAGTAGTCCCCGAAGAACCCTTCCCGGACTACTGCAGGTTTAGAACGATCCTCCACGCTGGATCCTGACGACATCGACAAACGCCTCCATCACATCTCAATTGCTGCGTCCTTGCAGCCCACATGGCGAGCCTAACGCTTTACACGACGCCTTGCTCTGGAATAAATGACAGAGGATTTGCCATTTTGCTGGACAGGTGCACAGACCATTTTGGCGATTGCGAGCCGCAAGGGAGATTCGGGCGCAGCTTCGAAGAGGACGGCACCGGACAACAAGGCTGCGTCGCAAGCTTCAGGATCGGATGGAAGGAATATCTCGATGCCATGACCGGGGCCGTACCGCTCCCATGCTTCGCGGAGTTCACGTTCGGGTGAGCGGCCGGCGGATGCTGCCCGGACCTTGTTCAAGACCACCCGGGGAGCTGCGTGCGGGACTGCCCGTTCCAGTTCCGCGAGGCCACGCACGAGTCGCGGAACCCCGACGGCATCGGCCGCACCGACGGCGTAAACGGTGTCCGCGAGTTCGATACTGCGGAGCGTTGCCGCATTGCGCCGAGGGGCCATGGTGTCGAAGCTGAGTTCCTCGTCCGATTCGAGGCAAAAACCTGCATCGACCACGACGACGTCCGCGATCTCCTTGGAGAGTTCGAGAACTGAGGAGAGCGCGGCGGCCCGGAGTTCCGTCCACCGGTCCGCGCGCGTAATGCCGGTAAGAACCCGGAAACTGGTGGCTTTAGCGAAGACCGGGGCGGCGATCCGCTTGAGGGATTCGGTATCCAACACCCCTTGATCCGCCAGTCGACAAGACTGCGCCAGTCCGGCGGACTCGTCCAGCAAGCCCAGCGACGCCGCGACACTTGCCCCGTAGCTGTCTGCATCGAGAAGGATCACTGAATTGCCTTCAGCCGCCAGCTCTGCGGCAATGTTGACAGCCACAAGGGTCCTGCCAGGTGCCCCGGTGGGCCCCCAGACGGCGATGATCCGGCCAGCCGCCGCCGGAACGGGCTCCGGTTCTTCCAGCGCATCGGTGGGACGGAGTTCCGCGGCGGTGTCGGCGAACCCGGAATCCCGCGGCTCCGCGCGTCGCCTACCTGGTCCGGGCAGCTGGCCCACGGCATCGGAGATCTTGGAAGCCAGCGTTGCCGAATCTACATCCAGGGACGCTGTCACGACGCCGATGCTGCGCAGGCGGCCCTCCTCCTCCGAGTCATCGCTCAGGGCAACGATGGAGACTCCGACAGCCGCCAGCCGGTCGACCAGCGACGCCGTCAATTCCTCGGCACCCTCGGCTATGACCGCTGCGCGCGCGAGACCGCTTTGGCAAGCGGCCAAAACTTCCGCGAGTTCGCCGCACCGACGCACCACCGTCACCGGCCCGTGGAGCCGCTCGAGTCCCCCGACCAAATCTTCCCGGGACTGCCCGACTGTGACAACGGGGATACTCACTTGCCGGCACCGCCCGGATTCCAAACCACGGCAATCTTCGCTTTATTCGCCTGCGCTCCAAGAAGTTTAGGCATCTGCTCATCGGTCACAAGGACGAGAACCACTTTCTCCCTGGACGTTCCGAGGGTGGAGGCACCCTCCGTGACCTGGGCGATCTCCGCAGCGGGCAACAGTAACTGCGGCGTGCCGAAACCGTTGCGCGCATCGGGGAGGGCTACCCAGACGTCAACGCGGGATCCCGCCATAGCCTGGGAAGGCAGTGATTCCTGGATCGCGATCGCCACCGGTTTACGGTCCAGGGTGTCAGCGGCCCCTAGGCTCTGCTGCGGGACGAGTTGGTTCTTGGCAATTCTCTGAACGGCAACTCTTCCTTCGGGCAGACCGTCAGCCAGAGTCACGTAACTGGACTCAATGTCGTCGAGCCTGACTTTGACGATCGCAAGATCCTCCTTGCTGACCCTCTGGCCCACGGCAATCGACTCGCGCGCGGCATACACCTGAATGGTGCGGTCCGCGGTTCCAACGATGGCGATGACTCCGGCCAGCGATGCCAAGACCAGAAGAATCCCCACCAAGAGTCGTGGATCCTTCCATGAGGGTCTCCTGAGCCGCGCTGCAGCGGCCGCGGTAGTTACACCCATCATGCTCCCCCGTTTGCATTGTTTGTCGGCGTCGACCTTCAGTGGCCTTTATTCTGACCGCAAGTGGGTCCCTTCGGGAAGCCAAATGCCTCAAATTACGTCAACCTGTGGATAACTCCGGCAAGTGGGTCGAACAGTGGCAAAATGGATGCATGCCCCGATTCCTCACCCTCGCTGATGTCGCCGAACAGCTTCAGATCAACTCGCCGCAGGCATACGCCTTGGTGCGAAGCGGAGAGCTCAAGGCCATCCAAGTGGGTGGAAGAGGCCAGTGGCGGGTCGAAGAGAAGATGCTGGAGCAGTACATCGAGGAACGCTATGCCGAGGCGAGCAGGATAATCCAAGAGGCCAAATCCAAGTCCTCCTGATCTCCCTACCCCCCAGGTAGCTGGGGTGGGGACGCTGGCCCGGACTACAAGTCTTGGCCCCGCAATGAACGCAGCGCGGCAAGAGACTGGAACGGGATTGTCGCCACAGACACGACGTTTCCGGACCGGCGGACTTCACCCGGCAACATGACAGCGAGATCAAAGTGGTCCCTGCCCACGCGATCAATGACGCCCCGCATCATCCGCTCCTCCCGCGCCGACTCAAGCAGGTGAACCGCCAGTTCCGCCCGGTCGCGGGCGAGCATTCGGAGTGCGCTGGCCAGGCCAAGCCGCTGTGACGCCGTCGATTGGCCTGCCCGCGACCGCCGGCCAAGACCCTGATAGGTCAATGCTGCCGTGACGGGCACCAGCCACTGGTGGCGACCTTCGTCGAGGACCAACGATTCGCTTCCGACATGGCTGAGCGTCCCGGACACCTGCGTCCCGGACCGCAGCGTCACATCAATCTTCTGGCCGATTGCTCCACGCAGCCTGTCGGAGACGTCGATTCCGGCCATCTCCACGCGGGCCCGCTCTGAAATTTCGGATTCAAGTCCCAGCAATCGTTCGGAGGCCAGTTGTGCCTCCATGTCTTCAAACAGTGCATCCCACCGCATTGCGTCAGCCTAAGCGGGCACCCCTCGATGGTCAATCTTTCTTCATCGACAACCAACCCCTAGACAAATATCCCTTGTCGTGATCAAAATTGATCAATCACCATCAAAAAACATTAAACGGCATTAAACGTCATCAACCGGGTAAGGGGAACCCATGGAACAGACGAACAGGATCGTTCGGAACGATGTTGCTATGGCGGCGACCATCCTGTTGCTCGCTCTTTTGCTCGCTGTCACCGGACTGATCTTGGTTGACCGATGGCACTCCGCAGCCGGACGACTCCAGGCACCCATGTTTGAGGACCTCCTGGGATTTGTCGCAACTGCCGCCGGTCTGGGGATCGGGGTCTGGTGGATCGCCACGTTCCTTCTGGCAATGGCCGCCGCGCTCCTCCAGCAATCGGGAAAGGACCGCTGCGCGAGCGCCACCGCCAAGCTCAGCCCTGCCTTCATGCGCAGACTGGCTGTTGCAATTCTGGGCCTGAATCTCGCGGGAATCCCCCTGGCGAATGCGTCACAGGCACAGCTTGAAACAGCGTGGAGCCAGGCAACCGGCTCAGCACCGTCCAGCGGCATCTCCGCCCAGTGGACACCCGCCTCGAGTCCATCTGCCCATCTCCCCGTTGTGCCCTCGCTTGAGTCCGGCCCATCAGAGATCGACCCCCATTGGCAACCTCGCGCACCTGCCGCCGAGCCGGGGCTTCTGGGAACCCGGCCACAGCGGGCCGCGGAACAGTCTGCCTCGCCGAATCAGGGCGAAGTGGTGGTGAGGCGAGGCGATTCACTGTGGTCGATTGCCGCCCGGCAGCTCGGCCCCATGGCAAGCGACGTCGACATCGCCCTCCACTGGCCGAAGTGGTACGCCGCAAACCGGCATGTCGTCGGAGACGACCCGGGTCTCCTTGTCCCGGGTCAGATCCTGCATCCGCCGCCTAGGTAGCTCCCCAACCGAACCACTACCAACCGCCGCCAACCAGCGATCCGTAATCGAGGAAGTCCATGAGCGCATCACCAGCCGGCCACAGCTTGACCAATGCAGTCCTCCAGGCGATTTCGCCACCCATTGACCCCCGTTCAATCGCGGCTTCGCCTCGCGCCAAAGCGAAAATGGACGGCCCGTCCGGCAGGGGGCCGTCTTCTCCCCGCAAAGCGGCCCAAATCCTCAGCCTCGACGGGGAAATCCGCGCGCTGGCCCGCAGCATCGCCCAAGCCGCGGTCGAAGTCCTTGCCGGCACCCGGCCCGCGCAACAGCTCTCACGGACCCTGGACCCCAGATGCCTCAACGCGCTGCAACACCGGGCCGCACTGACTCGGGCCCATGCTGCCACCGCCCAAGGCGGGCAGTCTCGCCTTCACCGAAGTCCGATGGTCCGCTCCGTGCGTGTCTGCGCGGTGAACGACGGAGTGTACGAGGCAAGCTTGGTTGTCTCGGAAGAACTCCGCTCCCGCGCCGTAGCCATGCGGCTTGAAGGGAGCAACGGCGCGTGGAAGGTCACCGCCCTCGAAATCGGCTGACGGCGGAGTTCATCACCAAACAACAAAACGGAGAAGGACCAGAACGCTCTGGTCCTTCTCCGTTTTCGCCGCAGGCATCCGTTGTTGGATGCGTCCGGCGGTTGCGGGCATCCGTCAGCTACATGCGTCAGGGAATCGCAGTGTCAGCGGCGCTTCTTCTTGTTGGATCCGCGCTGCTTGTCATCGGCGGCAGCCTTGGCGGGGTTGCCTGAGCGTCCCGAGGCCCGCCCTTCGACGCGGGTCTGGCTTGCGCCGTCTTCACCGGGTGCCGTGTACTGCAGCTGAACAGGCTTTTCCGGGGCTTCGAGGCCGGCCGCGCGGATCTGCGGATCGTGATGTTCCACGTGACCGCCTTCAGGGCTGCCATCGACCACCACCACGTCTTCAGCGGGCGTTACTTCCACTTCCAGGTTGTAGAGGAAGCCAACGCTCTCCTCGCGGATGGCCTCCATCATGCTCTGGAACATCGTGAATCCTTCACGCTGGTACTCGACCAGGGGATCCCTTTGGGCCATGGCACGCAGGCCAATGCCCTCTTTGAGGTAGTCCATCTCATAAAGGTGTTCCTGCCACTTGCGTCCAAGGACCGAGAGGACAACCCTGCGCTCAAGCTCGCGCATGTTCTCGGCGCCAATGGCTTCTTCCCGCTCCTTGTAAACGAGCTGCGCGTCAGAAAGGATCTCGTTTTTGAGGAATTCAACGGACACGCGAGCCTTGCCGCCGGCTTCGTCAATGATGTCCTGGGCCGTAACGGTTACCGGGTACAGCGTCTTGAGGTTGGTCCACAGCTGGTGGAAGTCCCAATCATCGCCGGTTCCCTCCACTGTCGCGGCATCGATCAGGGCGTTGATGGTGTCTTCGAGGAAGAACTGGACCTTTTCGTGCAGATCGTCGCCTTCCAGGATCCTGCGACGGTCGCCGTAGATGGCTTCACGTTGGCGGTTCAGGACGTCGTCGTACTTGAGGACGTTCTTCCGCTGCTCAGCGTTCCGCCCTTCGACCTGGCCCTGGGCTGAAGCGATTGCGCGGGACACGAGCTTGGATTCGAGGGCAACGTCGTCCGGCACCGAGCTGTTCATAAGGCGCTCGGCGGCACCGGAGTTGAAGAGCCTCATGAGGTCATCGGCCAGCGAAAGGTAGAAGCGGGACTCCCCCGGGTCACCCTGGCGGCCCGAGCGGCCGCGGAGCTGGTTGTCGATGCGACGGGATTCGTGGCGTTCCGTGCCCAGTACATACAGCCCGCCAAGTTCAAGCACTTCCTCATGCTCGTCCTTGACCGCCTGCTTGGCTGCTTCGAGTGCTTCCGGCCACGCGGCCTCGTACTCCTCGGAGTTTTCTTCCGGGTCCAGGCCCAGCTTTGCCAATTCGGCGATGGCCGTGAACTCGGCGTTTCCGCCCAGCATGATGTCAGTACCACGGCCGGCCATGTTGGTAGCGACCGTGACGGCGCCCTTGCGTCCCGCTTGCGCGACAATGGCGGCCTCGCGCGCGTGGTTCTTTGCGTTCAGGACCTCGTGCCGGATGCCTTCCTTGGCCAGCAGCTTGGCGAGGTATTCGCTCTTCTCCACGCTGGTGGTGCCGACGAGCACGGGTTGGCCTTTTTCGTGCCGTTCCGCGATGTCGTTCACGACGGCTTCGAACTTCACGATTTCGTTCTTGTACACGAGGTCGGACTGGTCGATGCGCTGCATGTCCCGGTTGGTGGGAATGGGCACCACGCCAAGCTTGTACGTGCTCATGAACTCTGCGGCTTCCGTTTCAGCGGTACCGGTCATGCCCGAGAGCTTGGAGTACATACGGAAGTAGTTCTGCAGGGTAACGGTGGCGAGGGTCTGGTTCTCAGCCTTGATCTCGACGTTTTCCTTGGCCTCGATCGCCTGGTGCATGCCTTCGTTGTAACGCCGTCCGGCAAGGATACGGCCGGTGTGTTCGTCAACAATGAGGACTTCGCCGTCCAGGATGACGTAGTCCTTGTCCCGCTTGAAGAGCTCTTTGGCCTTGATGGCGTTGTTCAGGAAACCGATGAGTGGGGTGTTGGCGGATTCGTAGAGGTTCTGGATGCCGAGGTAGTCCTCTACCTTCTCGATACCGGCTTCGAGAACACCGACAGTGCGCTTCTTTTCGTCGACCTCGTAGTCGATTTCAGGCTGGAGACGCTGCACGACCTTGGCGAATTCGCTGTACCAGCGGTTGGTGTCACCCTGGGCCGGACCGGAAATAATGAGCGGGGTACGCGCTTCGTCGATGAGGATGGAGTCCACTTCGTCGACAATTGCATAGTGGTGGCCGCGCTGCACAAGCTCGGATTTGTCCCACGCCATGTTGTCGCGCAAGTAGTCGAAGCCGAATTCGTTGTTGGTGCCATAGGTGATGTCTGCCGCGTACATCTGACGGCGCACTTCGGGATCCTGGCTGGACAGGATGCAACCGCTGCTAAGGCCAAGGAAGCGGTAGACGCGGCCCATGAGTTCGGACTGGTATTCGGCGAGGTAGTCGTTGACTGTAACGACGTGCACGCCCTTGCCGGCCAGGGCATTGAGGAAGGCCGGAGCGGTGGCCACAAGGGTCTTTCCTTCACCGGTCTTCATTTCGGCGATATTGCCGAGGTGGAGAGCGGCCCCGCCCATGAGCTGGACATCGAAGTGGCGCATCCCCAGGGTGCGGGAGGAAGCTTCACGCACGGCTGCGAAAGCCTCGGGCAAGAGATCGTCCAGCTTCTCGCCGTCCTCGTGACGGGCGCGCAGCCTGTCCGTCTCCTCGCGCAATTCGGCGTCGGAGAAGGTCTTGAAGGAGTCTTCGAGGGCGTTGATGGAATCGGCATAGGTCCGCAGTTGCCTCAGGGTTTTTTTGTCACCCGTGCGGAGAAGTTTTTCGATAAGTGATGCCACGTAAAGTTGCTCCCAGTCTCAAGCTGCCGAATTCTGGCGGTTTCAGTCTACGGGAGAGACCAACGCCGCGCGGCCTCGTTTCCCTGAGAGCGGAGCGCAGGCGCCCGCAGGCCGCCACCGGAGACTTCTGGACCTCAGCCGCGGGCCACTGCCGAGGCAAGCGCCGGCGAGAGATCGCCCATCGGTGACACGACGACGTCGTCGAGCCCCAGCCACTCGGCCATAAGCCGCAGCTCAGCGGAAAGCTCGACGGCGGTGTCCGCCGGGGCGTCCGGCTCGGCATGGGCGGCACGCACCAGAAGCTGCTTGGCCGAACGATCGGCCTTGAGGTCCACGCGCGCGACCACGGCGTCCCGGAGGAGGAAGGGCAGCACGTAGTAGCCGAACTTTCGCTTATCCGCCGGTGTGTAGATTTCGATCCGGTAGTGGAAGCCGAACAACTCCTCGAGCCTTCTACGCTCAAAGATCAGTGAATCAAACGGGCTGAGCAGCGCGCGGCCCGTGGCGGCCCGGGGAAGCCGGGCATCCGCATGCCGGTACACAGCCCGGTCCCAGCCACGCACCGTGACCGGCTCCAGGCGCCCGGCGGCAACGAGCCTGTCGATCGAGGCTGCAGCGGCCTTCACCGGAGTCCGGAAGTAATCGGCGAAGCAGCGGATTGTTCCGATGCCATGGGCCTGGGCTGCGGCGTCGATCAGCCGGTCCATGGCCGCCGTCGCCATGTCGGAGCCACTGTCCGGGAACGCTCCCGAGCGAGCGGTGGCGGCAGCCATTCCGGGCGGCAGAACCCGCGATGTCAGCGTGTACCGGCGCTCGAACTGCTCTGTCCTCGACGCGGCCGTCACGAGCCCCTCTTCAAACAAGTGCTCCAAAACCCTCTTGACCAGGTTCCAGTTCCAGCCCCAGTTATCGTGCTGCCGGTCTTCTTGGTGCCCCAGGTGCGCGGTCAACTGAGCGGCAGTCATGGGGCGCCCGGTTGCGAGCGAGTCGAGGATCCGCTTGGCCATGTCCTCCCGGATTCCGCGTTCCAAGTGGGCCGCTCCTACCCACGCACGGTTTTGCCAAAGCAGCAGATCCTGGAAGTGTTCCGGGCGGATGAAGCTCGCCTCGTGCGCCCAGTATTCCATCATGCGCCGCGGACTTCGCCCGGCCATCGCATGGAGGATGCTTCGGTCGTAGTTACCAAGCCTGGAGAAGAATGGAAGGTAATGACTGCGTGAGAGGACATTGACGGAGTCGATCTGCACCACCTGGAGCCGGGCAAAGGTGCGGCCCACCGTCCGTGAAGTCACGGGGCCGGTGGGCCGTTCCTTGTCCAGTCCTTGGGCTGCCAATGCAATCCGCCGTGCCTGCAACAGGCTCAGCGAAGCGGCCATGCCAGTCCTTTCATGGGAAATACGAATGCGGCCTAGGCTGTGGCGGCCTGGTCATTCGAACGGTAAGCGTGGATCTTTTCCTCCACGGGTTCGTCTCCTGGTTCGCATGTGGAGTCCAGAGTGATTACTCCATATGTCCAGCCACGGCGGCGGTAGACGACCGACGGCGTGTTGGTTTCCTTGTCCACGAACAGGTAGAAATTGTGGCCCACCAACTCCATGTTGTCCACCGCGTCATCAAGGGTGAGCGAAGCGGCGGGGAAAACCTTGCGACGAATCAGGACCGGGGAATCACCGGCCGGAATGTCGTTGTCGACATCGTAGGGCGAGGTCTCCACCGGTGGCGTCGTTGGCTCCTGGTGGTTGCTGGCCTCTACGTAAATGGGTTCGCTCGCGCTGGCAGGCTCAAGCGTCGCAGTAGCCTCACGAACGGCTTTGGGGGTGTGGCGGCCGTGGTGGACCTTCTTGCGGTCCTTGGCCCTACGGAGTCTTTCCAGCAGTTTGCTATAGGCGAGATCAAAGGCGGCAAATTTGTCAGCGGCGCTTGCTTCGGCCCGGATCACAGGGCCCCGGCCCAGAACTGTCACTTCCACCGTGAGCTGGCCCGGTGTCTGGCGCGGGTTGGTTTCCTTTGAAACCTTCGCGTCAACCCTCTGGACCTTGTCCCCAAGCGATTCAATCTTTGAAATCTTCTCGCCGGCATACTCGCGGAAGCGATCCGAAACGGTCAGATTACGGCCGCTGATCATGAACTCCATGGTGCCCTCCAAACAACTCAGGTGACACGATAAGGGCGCTTCTCGGGGCTGATCTGACGGACAGTCGAGCCCCTTTCCGAGCCGCTATCGACAGGTACATCTGTTCTTGGTACCCATAATCGACGTTAGTTCATCGCCACTGGTAATTCATCCTTTCGTAACTTATTTTTTGTTTGAGTCGGTGTGGGCGGCGTGTCCGGACCGCCCACAGGCGGCTCGCTACCGGCCGGCGGCCGGGTGGCTGCAAGGACCACCGCGCCACACACCACGCCTCCCGCCGCCGAGACTGCCCGGGCGGCTTCGGCGAGGGTGGCACCTGTGGTGAGGACGTCGTCGACGATGACGCATGCCCTACCCTCCAAGGAACCTTTGCGGAACAGGCGAACGGTCATGGAGCCCCGGACACGGCGCGCGCGCTCTCCGCGGCCCAGGCCCTTTTGCCCGTTTCCCCGTCCGGGCGCCTTCTTCAACGCATCCGTCATGTGCAGACCCGGCAAAGCGTCGATGCGCCACAGGCGGCCGAGCAGGAGATGGACCGGACTGAATCCGCGGCGCCGGTAGGCCGCGTTGCTGCTGGGAACAGGTACAAGACAGATGCCCACCCCGTCTCCAACGGCGGCCCGGATGGCCTTGCCCAGTGCGGGCGCGAGCACCGAGGCAAGCCGTCCCTGGCCTAGATGCTTGAAAGAAAGCAGGGCCTGGGCCAGTTCGTCCCGATAGTGTCCGCCCGCGACTACGGGCAGGATCACGGCCCCGTCCACCGTGAGCAATGCCGGCGCCTGTCCTTCAGCGCGGAATGGACGGGTGCACAGAAGGCGCAACCGCCGTGCACAGGCGCCGCAGAGCGCCGTATCCTCGGAACCGCAGCAGACACATTCCACCGGGGCCAGAACGGCCAGCAGCTCGACGAAGGCCTCGCCAACGCCCTGCGCCAGCCTCGCCAATCGCGCGGGATGGACTCCCCGATGGCGCGCGCCCTCACCCCGGACGACGGTGAGGTCAGGGTCACGCGCTCGGTAACCGCTGTCAGTACGCATGCCCCAAGCATCTGGCTCCCCGCCTACGGCCAACACTCCCGAAACGCCCTATGTGGAAAACCGCCCTTCGCGGAGAAAGCCTAGCCCGGGAAGGAAGGGTCTACCGGGCCCTTGAGTTGCAGTTCCCAGCCGTTGCCTACTCGTTGGAACACGCCAGCGCCCGACTGTCCGAAAATCTGCTCCGGTCCATTGCCCGCGCTGATAGTCGTCAGGTTCGGCCATGCCGGCAACAGCTGCGGCTGGCTCGATGTCAGGGACAACAGTTCGGGAACCACGTTCTCAGTTGATGAGGCTTTCATCACCGCGACTGTCGTGGAATTGACCCAAACCCCTTGATCAACGGGAGCGGAAGAGAACAAGGTTATGGGTGCAGTCAAATCCTTGGGGGTGCCGTCAGAATTGCGGACAATACCGGTCACCTGCACCGATGACTTGCCGTTCATTTCCGAGATGACCAGTGCGCGCGTCCCTTCACGGGATATCCGGAAGTCCCTCACCACACGCCCTGCCAACCATGCCGGCGTCATCGTCACCGTGGGGACGGGCTGGCCTTGAGGAACGTTGGACGGTTTGAACGCCACGACCTCGATGGCACCGTTGGCTCCCGGACCTGCCGTCCAGACCCAGTCCTGAGGGCTGAAGGAAGGATGGCTCAGGGTGCTCCTGGTTGTCAGTTGGCGGGCTGGTTGGCCGGGAATCATCGAATACAGGGTGGTTCCGGCACCGTTGAGGAAGGCCACGGCCTGGGACGTCGGAGACTCGGCGGGAGCGCTCGGGTTCAGTGCGGCCACCGGCTGCATATCCGGAAGGGCCGAGACCCTGTTGTTCTCGTAGCGGACGAGTTCGTCGTTGCTGACGGCGATTTGGCGCGCAGGAGCATTCTTCTCAAGCACCGGCGGCAGGACCGAGCCGTTGTCCTCCACGCGGACAAGATCCTGGTCAGCCCGTAACTGAACGTTCACCACGTCCGGTTGGCTACGGAAGGTCAGGGTCAGTTGGTTTTGCATCCGCTGCCGGTCCTCGGCAGACGCATCCACGAGTTCCTTCGCCGAAAGGTCCACTTGGGCTGCTCCCGACACTACCGGCACCGACTCCCGGGCCAGCTTCATGCTCGAAGGAAAAGCACTGACCACCGCACCCTGGAGGTAGGGCGCAGGACCGTCGAGCAAGGCGCTGGTCATCGCCTTGACGGTGTTCTTCTTGATGAACCACCGGACGTCCGGAACCGCATACGTGAATGTGGGGTCGTAGAAATAGATGGGCTGGGCCGCGTAGATGACTTTGAACGTCTCTTCCGGGATCGCGGTGCCGTCCGGGACCGCCGAGATCCGCCATTCGCCGTCGACCTGTTCCAGGGTCACTGGAATTGTCTCGGTGGTTCCTTCCGGGAACTGCGTCGCAACGCCGTCGGCGTCTACCGCGTAGGCGAGGTCCAACTGGTACTTGAACTCGTTTTCCACACCTGTCTTGACGACGGTCGCCTTCCTGAAAACGAGCGTGCGTTTGTCGGACTTCCAGCTGACGGACAGCGCCTGCGTGAGGTACTGCCGGGCTACGGCGTAGTCGCCTTCGTAACCGCTGCCTGCACCGTAGAAGTCTTCGATGATGGACTCGGGGGTGGCGCCGGAGTGTGGCGGCGGAGGGAAGAAGACCGGGGCGTTCGGGTTGCCCGCGCTTTCGTCCTTGCTCTTTCCCACGGGACCGGACCGCGGGATCTGCGCGCAGGAACTGAGGACCACCATGAGGACAGCAAGAACGGCGATCATGGCCCGTAAGAGGTACGGGCGCCGGGACGGGTACGGGCGTCGGGAACTCAAGGTGCCGTCCCCCCCTGGGCTGTGCCGGCGTCGTCGTTGCCCGCCGGAGGCAGTACAGGAGGCAGTACGGCGGGCAGTGCAGGAGGCAGTGCCGGACCATTCTCCGGCCCCGGGTCCGCAGCGGAATCCCGCTCGGGGGGCGGGTCGCCCGCATCCAAAACGAGCATCTGGCGCTCAGGAGCGGCTCCCGGCAAATGGATATCTGCAGGTTCCAGCTGCAACGGTGATTTCACGATGGTGCCTCCCTTCTTGAGAGGCAGGGTCAACCGGAAGTTGGAACCGGATCCCTTGCGCCCCCAAGCCTGCAACCAACCGTTGTGGAGCTTGGTGTCCTCCGCGGCGATGGAAAGTCCCAGTCCGCTGCCGCCCGTGGTCCGCGCACGTGCGGGATCTGCACGCCAGAAACGATCAAAGACCCGCGCGGTTTCCGCCGCGGTCATCCCTATCCCGAAGTCACGCACAGAGATCGCGACTGCTTCGTGGTTGGCCGCAACGGAAACGTGGACAGGCTTCCCCTCGCCGTGTTCGACGGCGTTGAGCAGCAGGTTCCGCAGGATGCGGTCGATCCTGCGGGCGTCCATCTCCACGATGATGCGCTTGTGGCGCGAGGTAAGGCGCACCTCGGAGCCGTACTCCGCGGCAACGGGCGAGGCGCCGTCGATGACATGCGAAACGACCTGGAAGATGTCCGTCGGCTCGGAGTCCAACACCGCGGCCCCGGCGTCGAAGCGTGAAATCTCGAGCAGGTCCGAGAGTAGTGACTGGAAACGTTCCACCTGGTTGTAAAGCAGTTCCGCGGAGCGCTTGTTGACGGGGTCGAAGTCATCGCGGGCATCGAACAACACTTCCGCTGCCATCCGAACGGTCGTGAGCGGTGTCCGCAGTTCATGGGACACATCGGAGACGAAGCGCTGCTGCATCTGGGACAACGTGGCCAGCTGCGTAATCTGTTCCTGCAGGCTCGCGGCCATGTGGTTGAAGGAGGCGCCCAGCCTGGCCACCTCGTCTTCGCCCTTGACCACCATCCTCTCCTGCAACTGGCCAGCGGCCAGCTTCTCGGAGACGACGGCGGCGTGGCTCACCGGACTCACGACGTTCCTGGTCACGTACCAGGCGATACCGCCGATCATCAGGATGAGCGCGGCGCCGCCCGCCCACAGCACATTCTGGATTTCGTCCAAGGTTTGTTGGGCGGTATCCAGGTCATAGAGGAGATAGAGCTCGTAGACCGTGCCGTTGAACGTGACCTTGTTGCCGACGGCGATGCCGGGGTGGTCCTGGTTGCCGACCGGGAACTCGGTGGAAGCCCAGTACTGGTCCTTGCCCGATTCCTGCACCGACTTGCGAAGTGCCGGAGGAATGACGCGGACCGTCAACTGATCCGAAGCGCGCGATTCAACCCAGCGGTTGCGCGGCTTGGTTTGTTCGGGCATCGCTTCGAAGACGTATCGCCGCTGGATGACCGAGCCGTTGCCCTCCACCGCTTTGAGCGTGTCATAGACGAGGGTGATGACGCTTGATTGGTCGTTGGCCTGTGAACCGTCAAAAGTGTCCTGGACTTGCTTGACGTAGTAGCGGCTCTCAGACTCGGCTTGCTTCAACCGCTCCTGGAACAGGTTGTTCGCTATTTGGTTTGAGAGGTAGGCGCCGACCACCGCAAATGACACCATCGACAACACGATCGTCACCGCGACGGTCCTGAATTCGAGGGAGCGGCGCCAACGTCGCAGCAGCGCGCGCCACAAATGCCGGATTCCTGGCCGGATATGGCGAAGTCCGGTCACCACAAGTCGGGAGACACGCAGTGCCAGGATCAGGGCGCGGCGCGTCCATATGCGGGTGCGCTCCAGGATCCACGGGAGATTCAGTGCCCGGGCGTCCGTGTGTTCCGGGACAGGATGTCCTGAAACGGGATGTTTGACCTTGGCCGCCGCCTCTTGATCAGTGCCGGGTTCGCCGGTGGAAGACTCAGGCGCCTGCTTTATATCCGACACCACGAACCGTCAATACAACTTCAGGAGCTTCCGGGTCACGCTCGATCTTGGACCGCAGGCGCTGGACATGGACATTGACCAGCCGGGTGTCGGCAGCGTGGCGGTAGCCCCACACCTGCTCAAGGAGCAGTTCACGGGTGAAGACCTGCCAGGGCTTGCGCGCCAGCGCGACCAAGAGGTCGAATTCCAGGGGCGTCAGCGAAATCCGCTCTCCGCCGCGGGTCACCAAGTGGCCCGCCACGTCGATGGTGACGTCGGCAATCCGCAGGGTCTCGGGCGCCTTCTGGTCTCCCGGGCGCAGCCGGGCGCGGACCCGGGCCACGAGCTCGGCCGGCTTGAAAGGCTTGGGCACGTAGTCGTCAGCACCGGATTCAAGGCCGCGAACGACGTCGGACGTATCCGATTTGGCGGTCAGCATGACGATGGGGACGTCCGACTCCCCGCGGATCTGGCGGCACACTTCGATGCCATCCGATCCGGGCAGCATCAGGTCAAGCAGTACCAGATCTGGTTTGGAGGAACGGAAGACCTCCAGCGCTTGCCCGCCGTCCGCGCAAAAAACCGGGTCGAAGCCGTCGTTCCGCAGCACGATGCCGATCATTTCGGCCAGCGCTTCGTCGTCGTCTACTACCAGGATGCGTGCCTTCATAGTTATATATTCCCTTATCGCCAAGCCTTTGTCCCGTTGAGCCCGATCACGGCATGGCGCGCTGCAGCCCGCAAGCAAATGGGCTATGAGGCCCGACGGCGGAACTATAGGCTGGGGCGAACGGCCCCTTTCGGGGTCCGTGCATTGCTGCGGACGCATCTTTTGGGGAGGAAAACGTGTCACAGCCCGATCCGGGGAACCAAGCTGAAGAGGGACCGCGGCCGCCGTCGGGCGCACCGCAACCAGGCGCCCAGCCCCAGTGGGGCGCCCAGCCCCAGTGGGGCGCCCAGCCGCAATGGGGCACTCCACAGTATCCGGGGCAATCGTGGGGCGCGCCGATCGATCCGCGCTGGCCGGCGGGCGGTCCGCCGCCCTATGGCCAGCCCCGCTATGTGGCTCCCCCGAAACCCGGAATCGTGCCCCTCCGGCCGCTCTTCTTCGGTGAAATCATGGACGGTGCATTCCAGACCATCCGTCGGAACGCCAAAACCATGTTCGGCTCCGCCCTTATTGTCCAGGCAATCTCCGGCGTACTGAGTGAGGTAGCCGCACTGGGCATGCTCGGGATGGTCCAACCGCCCGTAGGAGGATTCTCGAGCCAAGCCGAGGCGATGCGTTATCTTGGCCCGGTCTTTGGCGCCGTTGCCGGGATTATGGGAATCTCCTTGCTCACCATGGTGCTCGCAGCCATCCTTCAGGGCGTCATGGCCATCCCCGTCGCCAGGTCCGCGTTGAACCGGCCCACAGCGTTCAAGCAAATGTGGTCCCTGGCCCGCTCGCGTCTCTGGCCCTTGGTAGGCTTTGCCTCCCTCCTCGTTGCTGGATCATTGCTTTTCTTCCTGGTCCTGTTCTTGCTGGCCGTCCTCATTTTGACCGGATTGGGGCCGCTCGGGGTGCTTTTGCTTCTCCCGTTGGGATTCGGCGCCGCCGTCGCATACGCATGGATCTATACGAAGCTGTTGGTGGCCCCGGCCGCCATCACGATAGAAGAGCTCGGCGTCTTCGCCGGGCTCCGGCGCTCGTGGACGCTGACGAGCCGGAATTGGTGGCGGATCTTCGGAATCACGCTGCTCGTGGCCTTCATGGTGGGTATCATCGGTTCGGTCATCCAGATTCCCCTGGGCTTGGCTTCCGGTGGAATTAACTCCGTGTTCGCACCCCATGCCGGCGCCTCGCAAGTGACGACGACGGCGATTGTCCTGCGGGTGGTTTCGCTGGTCGTAGGGGTTCTCGTGAGTGCGGTCGGCTTCGCCTTCCAAACCTCCGTGGCGGCCCTGATCTACATGGACCTGAGGATGCGGCGCGACGGACTGGACGTGGAGCTCCTGCGCCTTCTGGAAACCGGGGAAGATCCCGACGGCGTTCCGGGCCGCCGCCGGGCACGGCAAGCCGGTGCGCAATCGTGGCCGCCGAACACCGCTCAGGGTTTCCCCAGAGGATGATCCCGGCATCGGCGCCCTTCGCCTTTCTTTTCGCCGCCTCCGAGCCTCCCGTCGATCCCGATCGCGGCGAGGCCCAGCGGTGGGCGGTCGAGGAACTGTCCAAGCCGCGGTATGCATCGGCCAAACCCAGTTGGCTCGCTGAGATCTGGAATCAGTTCGTCGACTGGCTCCGCTCCTTGAACGGCGATTCCATCAGCGGAGCAAATATCGGCGTGCCGCTGATCGGCGCCCTGGCCGTGGTCCTCATCGTGGTTGCCGTGATAGTTGTCAGGCCGAGGCTCAACGCGCGGAAGAAGACGTCGGCGAAGGTTTTCGACGGTGAGCCAGCAGTTGATGCCGACGCGTTCCGCGCCCGGGCATCTGCTGCGGCAAGCCGTGAGGACTGGCAAACGGCCGTCGTCGAACAGTTCCGCGCTGTGGTTCGCTCTGCCGAGGACCGGGCAGTCATTGATATCCAGGCTGGCCGGACCGCGGACGAGGCGGCCGCTCAATTGGGGCGCGCGTTCGGGGCAGCCAGTTCACGGCTTGGGGAAGCGGCCAGGATTTTCGATCGCGTGAAATACGGGAAGGCAACCGCCACCGCTTCCGACCATGCTGCCGTACTGGCACTGGACACCGGGCTATCGGCCATGAAACCTGATTACGCCGGGCAGTCCGCCAACGGTTTGGCGGTGCCGCGATGACAGCCGGCCCGAGGACAACCAGCCCAAGCAAAGCCACGCTCCGGTGGTCGGCGCAGTTGCGGGGCCGGTTGCGCCGCCATATGGCCTGGATCATCATCGGGGCCATCGTCGCGGTACTGGGCTCTGTCACCGTGGCCCAGTCCCCCGCGAACACGGACCCGGCACCCCTCTCGGCCCGCAATCCCGCCCCGGATGGTGCCATGGCCGCGGCCGAAATCCTTCGGCAGCACGGAGTCACGGTCACGGAATCCGATTCGCTCGCGACGACAACCTCGCTGCTGGCCGGGAAACCGGGCGCCACCGTCTTGTTGTATGACCGCAATGGCTATCTCGACTCCGCCCAGTTGCACAGCTTGCTGCAATCGGCCGCCCGCGTGGTGGTCGTGGCCCCCGGCCTCCGGACCCTGACCGGGCTGAGCCGCGAGATCCATAACGCCGGGGTGGTTCCCAACGGGACGTCAACGTTGGAAGCGGGGTGCGGGCAAGCGGATCCACTTGCTGCGGGGCGTGTCTCCAGCAAGGGCGCATTGCTCTACACAGGAGCCGAGGTGACCTGCTACCGGCCTAGCAGCAACGACGGCGGCATGTACGCGGCCAGCGCGGACGGTCGGCTGGTGGTTCTCGGCAGCACAGCCCTTCTCAGCAACGATCTCCTGCAAGTGGAGGGCAACGCCGCATTGGCCCTCCGGACCCTCGGGCCAACGCCGGATCTCGTCTGGTATCTCCCGGGCCTCGGCGACGTACCGAATGACGCCGGACCGCCCACGCTGAACGAATTGGCGCCACCGTGGGTTGGCTTCCTGGGATTGTGGTTGGCGGTGCTCGCGTTGCTCGCTGTGCTGTGGCGGGGCAGGCGGCTTGGTCCGCTCGTGTTCGAACCGCTGCCAGTGGTGGTCAAAGCTGTAGAGACCGCCGAAGGCCGCGCCCGTCTCTACCAGGATTCCCGCGCTGTCAGCCAGGCAGCCGATAATCTCCGGGCCGGCACGTTGACCAGGCTTGCCAAGCACTTCCGGCTCGGCCCCGAGTCCGGCGCACATGCCGTCCTCGATGCCGTGTCCCGAAAGGTCAACCGACCGGCACAGGAGCTGCGAATGCTACTGCTGGACCACCGGCCGCGCACCGAATCAGAACTGGTCCAATGGGCACAAAGCATCGAAAAACTCGAGCAGGAGGCAACAGCCGCATGAGCAATCAAGCAAACAGCTTCACCGACGGCAGCTATGGCTACTCGGGAGGCCCGGCGTCGCAGGGACAGCCAGCGCAAACTCCTCCCCGGTCCGACCCTGCCCGCAAAGCCTTGCTGGACGTCCGTCACGAAGTAGGCAAGGCCGTCGTCGGGCAGGATGCAACAGTGACGGGCATGCTCATCGCGCTGCTCTGCGGGGGCCATGTACTGCTTGAGGGTGTTCCGGGCGTTGCCAAAACCCTGCTGGTGCGTGCCTTGTCCGCGGCGCTGAGCCTGGATACGAAGCGCGTCCAGTTCACTCCGGACCTCATGCCGGGTGACGTCACCGGCTCGCTCGTCTACGACGCGCACACCTCGGAATTCACCTTCCGCGAAGGACCGGTGTTCACCAACATCATGCTGGCGGACGAGATCAACCGAACGCCGCCAAAGACCCAGGCTTCGCTGCTGGAAGCCATGGAGGAGCGCCAGGTATCCGTGGACGGACTCTCCCGGCCCTTGCCGTCGCCGTTCATTGTTGCCGCCACGCAGAATCCCGTCGAGTACGAAGGCACCTATCCGCTGCCCGAGGCCCAACTGGACCGCTTCCTCCTCAAGCTCTCCATGCCGCTGCCCGGACGTGCCGAAGAGATCGAAGTGATCCGCAGGCACTCGGAAGGTTTTGATCCGCGCAATTTGCTGGCTGCGGGAGTCAGGCCGGTGGCAGGCGTCGTCGAACTCCAAAATGCCCGCGAAGCGGTGGCCGAAGTGATAGTGGCCCCCGAGATCCTCGGCTACATTGTGGACGTCGTGCGGGCGACGCGGGCGGCGCCGTCGTTCCAGCTGGGAGTCTCCCCGCGTGGCGCCACAGCGCTGCTGAACACCTCGCGTGCCTGGGCATGGTTGTCCGGACGCAACTTCGTCACCCCCGACGACGTCAAAGCACTCTCCCTGCCGTGTTTGAGGCACCGTGTTGGGCTTCGACCCGAAGCCCAAATGGACGGTGTGCACGTGGATGATGTCCTCGGCAGCATCCTGGCTTCTGTTCCCGTGCCGCGCTGATTGCTCGCCTCATGACTCTCTACTTCAGGCGGTACTGAATGGCGATCACAGGCCGCTTTGTGCTGCTGGTTTTCGC
This sequence comes from Arthrobacter sp. efr-133-TYG-118, assembly GCF_030209755.1. Lineage (GTDB taxonomy): Bacteria > Actinomycetota > Actinomycetes > Actinomycetales > Micrococcaceae > Arthrobacter. Next base: position 108,937 of record NZ_JARVRH010000022.1, read on the forward strand.
CGCATTGGCCCCCTTGCTGCTGTTTCCCGCCTGGGGTACGGTCCTGCTCACCTCCGCCGTGCTGCTGGCGCTCGTGTTGTCCGACCTCCTGCTGGCCGCCTCGCCGGCCAAGATCGCCCTGCGGCGGAAGGATCCCGGGAATGTCACCCTGCATGCGGAAACGGAATCCGTTCTGACGCTGGAAAACGGCAACCAGCGGACCTTCCGGGGAATGGTGCGTGACGCCTGGCAGCCCTCCGCAGGGACCGTCGCCCCGGTCCAGCGCGTCGAAATCCCGGCTGGTGAGCGGCGGCGAATGTCGGTAGCGCTGAGGCCAACACGGCGCGGCGACCTGACGGCACCGCACGTCACTCTGCGTTCCTTCGGTCCGCTTGGCCTGGCTGCCAGGCAACGTACCGTAGCCCTTCCCGGCCGTCTTCGCGTCCTGCCGCCGTTCCATTCCAAGCGGCATTTGCCGTCCAAGCTGCGGAAACTGCGGGAGCTCGACGGCAAGGCGGCGGTGCAGATCCGCGGGGCCGGCACCGAGTTCGATTCCCTCCGCGATTACGTCCGGGGCGACGACGTGCGCTCCATCGACTGGCGGGCAACCGCCCGGCGCACCGCCGTCGTCGTCCGGACCTGGCGACCCGAACGGGACCGCCGCGTCGTGATCATGCTGGACACCTCGCGCACGGCTGCAGCCCGAATCGACGACGAGCCCCGCCTGGACACCGGGATGGAAGCGGCGCTCCTGCTGGCTGTTCTGGCTGAGCGAGGCGGAGACCGCGTGGACTTCTTCGCCTTCGACAGGCGCGTCCGGGGGCGCGTCGATTCAGCGGCAAAAGGCAATCTCCTCGGCTCCTTGGTCCAGGCCATGGCTCCGCTGGAGGCGGAACTCATCGAGATGGACTGGGCCCAGGTCCCGGCCCAGGTACGGGCCATATCCGCGCACCGTTCCCTCGTAGTCCTGTTGACCTCGCTCGACAGCGGCGCCCCCGAGGAGGGACTCATTCCCTTGGTGGCGCAACTCGTGCGGCAGCACGTCGTGCTGCTTGGATCGGTCCGGGACCCATTACTGGGGCGAATGAAGGAAGAACGCGCGACGGCGAGCCAGGTCTTCCGTGCCTCGGCCGCCGAACGTGCCCTGCTGGACCGTGAGGCCGTGAGCGCCCAATTGCGCCAGCTCGGCGCGGAGGTCGTCGACGCCGAGCCGTTGGAACTGCCGCCGCTCTTGGCGGACGCGTACATTCGGCTGAAGGCTGCGGGCCGCTTGTAGCCTGTGAACGCGCCGAGTCCAGAAATCAACAACCCGAAATCCGAGGAAAGCACATGAACACACCCATCTACGAGCTGGCGCTTGGCCGCAAGTTCCGGCAGTTGCAGCCTGAACTCCAGGACTATTTCTCCCTTGCCCCGGGCTCCGGATCCTACGGAATCGGCGAGGGCGTCTTCGACGTGGTCGGTTGCCGGCAAAAGTGGCTCCGCCCCCTCCTTGCCACGGTTGCAGGGGAAGAGGCCTTCTTCCCGGAGTACGGCGAGCGCGTCCCGTTCCGCATCGAAAACCATGCGCACCTTGATCCGTTCGGACGGTCCAGCCTCACGGCCAGGCGTGAAATTTTCTTTCCCGGGCACACCCGGTTGTTCCATGACACCACTGTCGCGGAGACCACCAACGACGGCGGCACCCGCCTGGTCGACTATGTGGGCCGATACCGCAGGCTTGCCACGGCATTGGATCTGGATGTCACGCCAGAGGGGCGCCTTCGCGGCGTCTCGGGTGCCTCGCGTTTGTTCCTGGGTCCGCTGAGGCTCACCTTGCCGGCTTCCCTTGACGCGAAGGCCTACGCGGAGCAGTGGTGGGATGCGGCAGAAGGCAAGCATCGGATCCAGGTGAAGGTGCTTCAGCCACACGTCGGCCTTGTCCTGGTCTATGCGGGCTCCTTCGACTACCGTTTGGCGCCCTCGCTACCGGCGACGGATGGTGCCGCCGCCGCGCGAACCGCCACCGCCGCCGTCGGGCTCCCCCGCTATGCCGAGCCGGAGCGTTGGGAACGGCGCGTCTAGGCGGGGCCGGACGGCAGGCTAGCCCAGCGCGAGCTGGTTCAGGCCGTCCGCAATCTGGGTCAAGCGGTTCAGAACCTCTTTGGCCCCCGACGGCGAGAATCCGGCCAGCCCGTCCGACGGCGTGACACGCACAGCCCCGAGGCTCGACGCCGGTAGGCCGAGTTGGCGCCACGGCCGCCAGACGGTGTCCACAAGCTCGGCGGTGCGTGGCAGGGTTGCCCGCGGATTCTCTATGGGCAAAGCGCCCGCCCACAGGCGTTTGCCCGCTTCCACCGCGGTGGCAATCTGTTCCCATTGGCGCGTGGTGAGTGCTTTGAGCGGGAGGGCGACCCCGTCGGCTCCGGAGGAGAGGATCTGCTGGATCGGGGCTTCGATTTCCGGAACGGAAACCACGGTCTCCGCCACCCCTGCGGCCCGCAGCGCGTCGATCACCAACCGCCAGGCGCCCGTGACCTCCTCGCCCGGGATGGAGCGCAGGGTGCGGTAGCCGCTCGCCGTCGGAATGGTGCCGGCCAACACGGAAGAGATGTCCGGTTCGTCGAGCTGGACAACTATCCGGGCGCCCGGCACGGCCGCCCGGACCCGGGATACGTGCTCGGCGACGCCGGCGGCCAAGGACTCCGCAATGTCCCTGCGGGCGCCGTAGTCAAGGAGGGCCCGCTCCCCGTTATGCAAGTAGAGACCCGCCGCGAGGCTCAGGGGGCCGCGCAACTGGATCTTCAGCGCCTCGGCGGAGGATTCTTCCAAACCGGCAACGTCGGCCAGGACGTTGATGTCCGTAGCGAGGGCGGATTTCGCGCGCCGCAGGTCTTTCCCCGGGCGGTCGACCAGGCGCCAGCCGTGTGGCTGCACATCGATGGCCAACTCAACCAGGAGGGATGCCGTCCGGCCGAGGGCGTCTGAGCCGACGCCACGGTCCGGAAGTTCGGCGAGAAACGGCAGGTGCGGGCTGCCCAGCTCGCCGCGGATGATCCGGGCTGCCTCGGCAGGATCCGTTCCGGGCCAAGGGCCCAATGCCGTGGCGATGACCTGGTTCTGCGCGGTTTCGACAGGCACGTGTTCAGGCCTGCGCGATGGAAGCCTGGTGGCCTTCGGCGATTGCCTCGTGGTGGCGGATGACCTCACTGATGATGAAATTCAGGAACTTCTCAGCGAAGGCAGGATCGAGGTTCGCCTCTTCGGCGAGCCGGCGGAGCCGCGCAATCTGGGCGGACTCGCGTCCCGGGTCCCCGGCAGGAAGCTTGTGCGTCGCCTTGAGGACGCCCACTTTCTGGGTGGCCTTGAAGCGTTCCGCGAGGAGGAAGACGAGGGTGGCGTCGATGTTGTCGATGCTGGAGCGGATGGAGAGCAACTCGTCCATAACGGCCTGGTCCACGCGGCCGGCGAGGGAGCTGGCGGAAGGATCGAAGGAGTCGGCGTCGGGGAGGGCGTGGTTCTGCTCGGTCATTCCTCCAGTCTAGGGTGTGCCGGCCGGCCCTTGAGGGGCAGAATGGGCATGTCCGCGCCGATGAGAAGGAGAGCACGCATGAAAATCGCAGTTCTTGGCACCGGAATGGTGGGGCACACTCTGGCCGGCAAATTGGTGGCGGTAGGCCACGAGGTCATCATGGGTTCCCGGGAGGCCGGCAATCCCAAGGGGACGGAGTGGGCGGCGCAGGCAGGTCCGGGAGCAAGCTCCGGTTCCTTCGCGCAGGCCGCAGCCATGGCCGAGATCGTGGTCAATGCAACCCCCGGCACGGTCTCGCTCGCTGCGTTGAGTGAAGCCGGGGCGGCGAACCTGGCGGGCAAGGTCCTGGTGGATGTGTCCAACCCGCTGGACTTTTCTGCCGGCTTCCCGCCGTCGCTGTCCGTGTGCAATACCGACAGCATTGCCGAAACCATCCAGCGTTCTTTCCCCAAGGCCCGTGTGGTCAAGGCCCTCAACACCTTGGAGGCGCCGTTGATGGTTGACCCGCTCAGGCTTGCCGATGGCGCCCATGACGTCTTCGTGGCGGGGAACGACGACGATGCGAAGGCCACCGTCGTCGCGCTCCTGCGGGAGTTCGGCTGGCTCCCGGAACACATCCATGACCTGGGCGGGCTCGATGTCGCCCGCGGCCTTGAAATGTGGATGCCGCTGTGGCTCCGGATCTTCATGCGCCAGCCGAAGGACAAGCTCTTCAACATCAGCATCGTGTCCGAATAGCCGCGGCCGAACGGACATGCCCGCCCTTCGCGGAGAAGGGCGGGCATGCGTGTCCTCGCGGAACGGGGCTTGCGTGGCGGGCTAGATGCCCAGCAGCGCGCGGTTCTCTTCCCGGCGTCGGGCCTGTTCTTCAGGGTCCGGCACCGGCAGCGAGGCGATGAGCTTGCGTGTGTAGTCGTGCTGGGGGTTGCCCATGATCTGGCTGCCGATCCCTTGCTCCACGAGCTGGCCCTTGTACAACACGCCCACCCAATGGGAGAGAATGTCCACGACGGCGAGGTCGTGGCTAATGAACAGCGCGGCAAAACCGAACTCTTCCTGTATGTCCTTGAACAGTTCCAGGACCTTTGCCTGCACGGAAACGTCGAGGGCCGAGGTCGGCTCGTCGGCGATCAGGAGGCGCGGGTTGAGCGCGAGCGAACGCGCCAGCGAGGCGCGTTGGCGCTGCCCGCCGGAGAGCTCGTGCGGGAAGCGTTCAGCGTACGACGCCGGCAGCTGCACCGATTCGAGCAACTGCGCCACGCGCAGGCGTGCTTGAGCCGGGCTTGGGTGGGTATGGATCAGCAGCGGTTCCGCGACGCACTCACCGATGGTCAGGTGAGGGTTGAACGAGGCGGCCGGGTCCTGGAAGACAAAGCCGATGTCCTTGCGCAGCGGCTTGAACGTGTGCTCCTTGAAGCCGAGCATTTCGTAGCCGAGGACCTTGAGGCTGCCGCCGGTTGCCCTGTTGAGGCCCGCGATGGCGCGGCCGATGGTGGACTTGCCGGAACCGGACTCGCCAACCAGGCCAAAGACCTCGTTCTCCGAGACCGTGAAGCTGACGTTGTCCACGGCCTTGAACCCTGGCTTGCCAAGGCGGCCCGGATACTCGATGGTGAGGTTCTTTGCCTCAACCAGGATCTTCCCACTTTGGTGCAACCGTTCGGTGGCCCCCTCGGACGCCGAGTTGCGGCCGAGGTGCGGCACGGCGGCCAGCAGCTTCTTGGTGTAATCCTGCTTGGGCTCGGCGAAAAGGACCCTGGCGGTGGCCTCTTCGACGACATCGCCCTGGTACATGACAACGACGCGGTCGGCCAAGTCGGCCACGACACCCATATTGTGCGTAATGAGCACGATCGAGGTGCCGTACTTGTCCCGCAAGTCCCGGAGCAACTGAAGGATCTCGGCCTGGACAGTGACGTCGAGGGCCGTCGTCGGCTCGTCCGCCACGATCAAACCCGGGTTCAAGGCGAGCGCAGCCGCGATGACGACGCGTTGCTTCTGGCCACCGGAAAGCTGGTGGGGATAGTAGTTGACGCGGGTTTCGGGATCGGGGATGCCCACCTTCCGCAGAGCTTCGGTGGCCCGCTTCTTGGCTTCCTTGGCCGAGATACGGTGTCCGTCCGAGGCATGGGCCCGGATGCCTTCGGCGATCTGCCAGCCGACCGTGAACACCGGGTTCAGGGCCGTTGACGGTTCCTGGAAGACCATGGCCACGTCGCGGCCACGGATCTTGCGGAGTTTGGACGCACTGACGCTGATGACGTTGTTGCCGTTGATCAGCACGGCACCGGAGCTGATGGCCGTTTCAGGGAGCAGGCCGAGGATGGTCTTGGCCGTGACAGTCTTGCCGGAACCCGACTCTCCTACGATCGCCAGCACTTCGCCGGCCTTGACCTCGAGGCTGACGTCCTTGACCGCGTAGACGTCGCCGCTGTCGGTGGCAAAGGTGACTTTGAGCCGTTCGATGTCCAGGACGGGCTGCCCGGATGGCAGCGGCTGGTCCGAAATGTTGCCGATATTGGTGGTCATGCCTTACCTGCTTCTGGGCTGCCTGATTCCGGTTTGGGAGCGGTGGTGGCCCCTGTGTTCGTGCCGTCGGTTCCTGCCGCGGCCTTGGAGCGGGAGGCCTTGCCTCCGGCACGCTTGCGGCCGCGTAGGCGGGGATCGTTGAGGTCGTTGATGCTTTCGCCGACCAAAGTCAGCCCCAGCACAGTGAGGACGATCGCGATGCCGGGGAAGACTCCAGTCCACCAAATGCCGGAGGACGCGTCCGCCATGGCCTTGTTGAGGTCGAAGCCCCACTCCGCGGCCGAGGACGGTTCAATGCCGAAGCCCAGGAAGCCAAGGCCGGCAAGGGTCAGGATCGCCTCGGAGGCGTTCAGGGTGAACATCAGCGGAAGCGTCCTGGTGGCGTTCTTGAAGATGTGCCGGGTGATGATCCGAACGCTGGACGCGCCCAGTACCATGGCCGACTCCACGAACGGCTCGGCCTTGAGCCTGATGGTTTCGGCCCGGATCACGCGGAAATACTGCGGAACGAACACCACGGTGATCGAGAAGGCGCAGGCGAGGATGCCGCCCCAGAAGCTCGACTGGCCACGGCTGATGACGATCGACATGACGATCGCCAGGAGCAGGGAAGGAAAGGCATAAATAGCATCGGCGATGACTACCAGCACCCGGTCCAGCCACCCACCGAAGTAACCACTGAGCAGGCCCAGCGCCACGCCGAGGAAGATGGACATCACCACGGCGACGACGATCACGGTCACGGCGGTCTGTGAACCCCACAGGACGCGGGAGAGAACGTCATAGCCGCCGACTGTGGTGCCGAGCAGGTGCTTGCTGCTGGGAGCCTCCTGGGTCGGGAACGATCCGGAAGCGTCACTCAGTTGGGAATATCCGTACGGTGCGATGAACGGCGCGAGCACCGTCGAGAGAAGGAAGATCCCGGTCAGCACAAGCCCGGTGATGAGCATGCCCCGCTGGAGGCCAACGCTCTTGTTGACGTGGGAAATGACAGGAAGTCCGGACAGGAAGGATTTCTTCCGTCCTGAAATTGTTGCAGTGCTCATGTCAGTACCTCACTCGCGGGTCGATCAGCGCGGCGACGACGTCCACGACGAAGTTGGTAAATGCGACGATGACGGCCAGCAGCACCACGATGCCCTGGACCGCGACGAAGTCCCGGGCGTTCAGGTACTGGACCAGCTGGTAGCCAAGTCCCTTCCATTCGAAGGTGGTCTCGGTGAGCACGGCTCCGCCGAGCATCAGGGCGATTTGCAAGCCCATGACGGTGATGATGGGGATGAGCGCCGGCTTGTAGGCGTGCTTCGTCACGAGTCGGAACTCGCTGACGCCGCGGGAACGGCCGGCCTCGACGTAATCCTTGCCCAGCGTTCCGATGACATTGGTCCGGACGAGGCGCAGGAAGACTCCGGCGGTTAGGAGACCCAGGGCAATAGCCGGAAGCACCGCGTGCGACACGACGTCGCCCAGAGCGGTGAGATTGCCGCTGCGCAGCGCGTCGAGCCAATAAATGCCGGTGGGAGCGGCCAGTTGGCCCATGGTCAGCTCAGTGCGGGTGGACACCCGCCCGGCCACTGGGAGCCATCCGAGCCAAACCGAGAACGTCAGCTTGAGCAGGAGTCCGGAGAAGAAGACCGGAGTGGCGTAGCAGAGGATGGCAAAGCAGCGCAGGAAGGCGTCTGTCGCCTTGTCGCGCCGTTGTGCGGCGATCATGCCCAGCGGGATGCCGACCGCGAGAGCCACGATCAGTGCGTTGATCGACAGCTCGAGGGTGGCTGCGCCGAAGGTCGACAGCATTTCGACGACGGGGCGCCGGTCCGTGATGGTGGTGCCGAAGTTACCCGTGACCAACTGGCCCAGGTATTCGAAGTACTGGATGATGATCGGCCGGTCGTAACCGGCGTCGTGGATTCGCTGCGCCAGGACATCCGGGGGAAGCCGGCCGCCCTGCGCTGCGGTGATGGGGTCTCCGATGACCCGCATGAGGAAGAAAACCAGAGTCACGAGGATGAAGATCGTGGGAATGATCAGGAAGAACCTGACCACGATGTACCTGCCGAGACCCCCGCCCGCTGATTTACTCTTGGGAGCGACCGCGTCCGGTTCGACGTCGGGCACCTCTATAAGTGTTGTCATTGCTACCTAAAGTTCATTGCCCGCGGATCGCGCGGGGTTTTGCTCAAATGAGAGGCAATCAGCAATAAGGGGAGGCAAAGCACCTGTTGGCACCCGCCTCCCCCTACCGGCTGCTTACTTTGAAATAGTTCCCAATCGGAACTTGAAGGAAGCGTCAAGCGTCTTGTCGACGCCGTTCACGCCCTTCGCCGAAATGGCAACCTGGGCACCCTGGAGCAGCGGCAAAGTGGAAATGTCCTTTGCCAGAGCGTTCTGGGCGTCCTTGATGGTGGATTCGCGAGCCGACTTGTCCGTAGTGGTCAGCTGCTTGTTGATCAGGTCGGTCACGGCCTGGTCGTTGAAGTGGTTCTTCAAGAAGCCACCGTTCGGGAAGAACGGGGTCAGGTAGTTGTCGGGGTCGCTGAAGTCAGGGAACCAACCGAACTGGAACAGCGGGTACTCGTCCGCACGGCTGGCCTTGCTGTAGGTCACCCACTCGGTGGACTGCAGGTTCACCTTGAAGAGGCCCGACTTCTCAAGCTGGTCCTTGATCATGGCGTACTCGTCGCCAGAGGACTTGCCGTAGTGGTCCGGGTTGTACTGGAGGTTCAACGTCACGACGTCCTTGACGCCGGCATCGGAAAGAACCTTCTTGGCTTTGTCCAAGCTCGGCTTTCCGTTGTCGCCATAGGCCTCCTTGAACGACTCGTTGGCGCCCAGGAATCCGCTGGGGACGTTGGAGTACAGCGGCAGGTACGTGCCCTTGTAGACCTGGTCCGCGATTGCCTGGCGGTCAACGAGGTTGGCGATCGCCTGGCGCACGGCAAGTGCCTTGGCGGGGTCGGCACCGGCTGCCTTGGCGCCGAACGGCATGGTGTTGAAGTTGAACGTGATGTAGCGGATCTCGCCGCCGGGACCAACGTTGACCTTGACCTTCGAGTCCTTCTTGAGGTCGTCGACGTCGGTGGCGCTGAGGCTTCGGTTCGCAACGTCGATGTTGCCCTGCTGGATGTCCAGCTTCATGTTGGTCGGCTCGGCGTAGTACTTGATCGTGGCGGCGTCGTTGGCCGGCTTGCCCAGGACACCCTGGTAGTCAGGGTAGGCCTTGAGGCTGATGAGCTCGTTCTTCTTGTAGCTGTCGATCGTGTACTGGCCATAGAACGCCTTGGCCTTGATGATGTCGTCATCCGAAAGCAGTTTGTCGGCTGGGAAGACCTGGTGGTCCACAATCGGCGCGGCCGGGCTGCTGAGGATCTGCGGGAACGTCTGGTCGTTGGCGAGCTTCAGCTTGAAAACGGCAGTGTTGGCGTCCGGGGTGGTGACGCTGTCCAGGTTTTCGAGCAGGCTTGCAGGACCAGCCGGGTCGTTGATCTTGAGCTGCCGGTCGAACGAAAACTTGACGTCGGTGGAGTCGAGCGCGTGGCCATTGGCCCACTTGAGTCCGGGCTTCAGCTTGACGGTGTACTCGGTAGGCGACGTGAACGACGCCGACGCGGCCAGGTCCGGAACGGGGTCGGCGCTTCCTGGCTTCGAGTTGAGGAGGAAGGAATAGACCTGGTTCATCACCATGAAGGAACCGTTGTCGTACGAACCTGCGGGATCGAGCGCAGTCACCTTATCGGTGGTGCCGTAAGCGATCGGACCGCTGGCAGCTGAGGAAGCTGAACCGCCGCCGCCCGCCGGGCCCGTGCAGGCCGTCAAAGCGAATACGGAGATGCCCGCGAACGCGATAGCGCTTCGCAAGGCTTTTTTGTTCAATGCCATCAGTGAACTTTCTGTTCGATGGATACGGCGAACCGCCGTGGGTAATTTGATCGGAGCACATACTCCTGACTCCACGATTCAACCAGAAGCTTTTTTGGTGAAACGTTTGATTTTGTGAGTTGAGACACAAAATTTACTTTTCTTTTGGCACGAAGTCGGCTACGAGGTCCGCCGCACGCTGCTCAGAACGTTGCTGAGAGGATTCAGTGAGCGCTCACAATTTACGCGCGCCTTCGCCACTTCGGCGCGTAGCCGGGTCTAGAGTTCTGCGCGCTGAAGGGACCGGGCGGCGTCGATGGTTGCCTGGCCCAGGACACGGGTGCCTTGGTACAGCACGATGGTCTGCCCGGGGGCCACGCCGCGGAGCGGATCGACAAGGGTCACCACGAGGCATTCTCGCCCGATGCCGGCGTCGTCGACGTGCCGCTCGACAAATGCCTTGGCAGGAACGGGATCGCCATGGGCGCGGACCTGGGCATAGCAGTCGAATTCGGCGCCGGTAGCCACCTCGGCGATAGGCAGGCCGGCCCAGGACACCTTGATTCCGCGGATCTCGTCGATGGCCAGCAGGGCTTCGGGCCCGACGACCACCTTGTTTTCCTTGGGCCGGATTTCCAGCACGAAGCGCGGCTTGCCGTCGGCGGCAGGGGTGCCCAGCTTGAGGCCGCGGCGCTGGCCGACGGTGAAGGCGTTGGCTCCCGGGTGCTCCCCTACCTTGGTTCCGGCCTCGTCCACGATGTCGCCCGTGGTCATGTCGATCTTCTCGGCGAGCCAGCCGGCGGTATCGCCGTCCGGGATGAAGCAGATGTCGTGGCTGTCCGGCTTGTTCGCGACGGACAGGCCGCGGCGCTCCGCCTCCGCGCGGACTTCGGCCTTGGAGGGAGTCTCTGCCAGCGGGAACATGGAGTGCTTGAGCTGTTCGTGGGTGAGAACACCGAGCACGTAGCTTTGGTCCTTGGCCCAATCGGCCGCGCGGTGGAGTTCGGGATTGCCGTCCGCGTCCTGGATGACCTTGGCGTAGTGGCCGGTGCAGACCGCGTCGAAACCCAGGGCGATGGCCTTCTCCAACAAAGCGGCGAACTTGATCCGCTCGTTGCAGCGCATGCAGGGATTGGGAGTGCGGCCCGCGGCGTACTCGTCGATGAAGTCCTGGACAACGTCTTCCTTGAAGCGCTCCGAGAAGTCCCAGACATAGTAGGGAATCCCCAGCACGTCGCAGGCGCGCCAGGCATCGCGGGAGTCTTCGATGGTGCAGCAGCCGCGGCTGCCCGTGCGCAGTGTTCCGGGCATGCGGGACAGCGCCAAGTGGACGCCAACGACGTCGTGCCCTGCCTCGACGGCGCGGGCGGCGGCAACGGCGGAGTCGACTCCGCCGCTCATGGCTGCAAGAACTCGCATGCTGGCTTTCTGTTGGTGTTGGGGAGAAGAATTGCGGCTGAAGAGAGTAAGCGCGCCCAACTATTCTAGCGCCCGCGGGAATCCGCCCCAAAAATGCCTTGACCATCGTCCCGGACGATTCTAAAGTCAAAACTAACAGTTTTAGATTGGGCTGCGCGCGTTCACGCACACGCAGGCTGCCCACGCGAACCGCCCACACCCCGCGAATCGAGTCACCATGGACACTGAACACATCCTGATTGCGGGCGGCGGACTGGCCGGCGCCACGGCAGCGAAGACCCTGCGCTCCGAAGGCTTCCAGGGCCGCATCACCGTGGTCTGCGCGGAGAATGAACAGCCCTATTTGCGACCTCCCCTCTCCAAGGAGTTCCTCCTGGGCAAGGCCGGCGAGGATACCGTCCCGGTGCTGGCGGCCGGCTGGTACCGGGAGAACGACGTCGAACTCCTTCTTGGCGAGGCGGTTGCGGCTGCCGATCCTGCCGCCCACACGGTACAGCTGAGGTCAGGAACCGAGCTGCAGTTCAGCAAGCTCCTGATCGCCACGGGGGCGCAGCCGCGCCGGATTCCGGTCCCCGGTTCCGATCTTGCCGGTGTCATGACATTCCGGACATTCGATGATTCGCGCAGGCTCAAGGAAGAGCTGTCCGGCGGAGGCCGAAAGGTGGTGATGATCGGCTCGGGTTGGATCGGCATGGAGCTTGCCGCGGCTGCGAGCAGCTACGGCAACACCGTGACCGTGCTGGGACTTGAAGACGTGCCGCTCAGCATGGCCATCGGCCCCGAACTGGGCGGCTTCTTCCGCAGTCTGCACGAAAAGCACGGCGTGCAGTTCCGGCTCCCCGCGAGCGCCGCGGAAATCAGCGGCACCAGTGGAAAGGCGAGCGCCGTTGTCACCAACTCCGGCGAGGTCCTTCCTGCCGACCTCGTGGTGGTGGCCGTCGGCGTGGTTCCGGATACGGCCCTGGCCGAAGCCTCCGGGTTGGAAATCCGCAACGGAATCGTGGTGGATTCTTCGCTCCGGACCAGCAGTCCGGACGTGTTCGCAGCCGGAGACGTTGCCAATGCCCTCCACCCCTTCACCGGCGACCGCCACCGCAGCGAGCACTGGTCCAACGCCCTCAACGGAGGCAAGGTCGCCGCGAAAGCGATGCTGGGACAAGACGCCATCCTGGACGTGGTCCCGTATTTCTATACGGACCAGTTCGACGTCTCGATGGAGTACTGGGGATATCCCACGCTCGCGGCAGGTTCCGCACCCGTCATCCGCGGCACGTTGGAGGAAAACAGCTTCATGGCCTTCTGGCTACGGGACGGCGCCGTCGTGGCGGGCATGAGCGTCAACCAGCAACGGGTCCAGAAGCCGGTCAAGGCACTCATTTCCGGGCGGATCCCGGTAGACGTGGTCCGCCTGGCTGATCCTGCCGTTCCGCTGGATCAGTTGTTGCCCGGGACCTGATCGCCGGCAGAGCCCCTGCCGTAACCCCGGGCCACCGTGGCTGCAGTCTGGATGCTGGACTCGTGACCGGCCATGCCGGCAAGCTTCGCCCGGGCATACGCGTCCGGGAGAGCCTTGAGCAGGGCGTCGACGTCGGCGTCGTTTGAAGAGTGCCCTAGGCTGAACCGCTGTGCCCCGCGGGCGGTGGCCTCATCCAACCCCATGGCAAGCAAGACGTGCGAGGGCCTGGGGACTCCCGCCGTGCAGGCGGATCCGGTGGATGATTCGATGCCCGCGAGGTCCAGGAGGAACAGCAAGGAATCGCCTTCACAGCCCGGGAAGGTGAAATGCGCGTTGCCGGGAAGCCGGGCGTCGCCGGTCGCCCCGCGCAGCACCACCTCGGGAATGGCAAGCTTGACGCCGTCGATGATCCGGTTCCTTAGGGCACTGATCCGCTCGCGCTCTGCCGGCAGGTTTTGAGCGACCGACTCCGCTGCGGCGGCGAATGCCGCGATCGACGCCGTGTCCAGGGTTCCCGAGCGAACATCACGCTCCTGCCCTCCCCCGTGCTGGACCGGAGTGACCTTGGTGGAGCGCCCGAGGAAGAGGGCGCCCACGCCCACGGGTCCGCCGATTTTGTGGCTTGAGACCGACATCGCGGCGAGTCCGGAGTCGCGGAAGCTGAGGGGAACCGAGCCAAACGCCTGGACTGCATCCGAGTGCACGGGGATGCCGTGGGCGGCGGCGATTTCCACGATCTCCTTGACGGGCTGGATACTGCCGACCTCGTTGTTTGCCCACATGACGGTGACCAGGGCCACCGATCCCGGATCACGCTCGATCTCCGCCCTCACAGCGTCCAGCCGCACGACGCCCTGGGAATCGACGGGGAGCCACACCGCTTCGGCCCCTTCGTGCCGTTCCAGCCATTCGACGGTGTCCTGCACAGCGTGGTGCTCGACGGCGGAGCAAAGGATCCGCTTGCGCCGGCCGTCTTCGTCGTGGCGGGCCCAGTACATCCCCTTGACGGCAAGGTTGTCTGCTTCGGTGCCTCCGGACGTGAAGATGAGCTCGGAAGGATGCGCCCCGGCTGCTGCCGCAATCGCTTCCCGCGCCTCTTCCACGGATCGCCGGGCACGCCGTCCGGAAGCGTGCAACGATGACGGATTGCCGGTGCGTGCCAGCTCGCGGGTCATGGCGGCGAGGGCGACGGCGGCAAGGGGCGTGGTGGCGGCATGGTCCAGGTAAACAGGCACTACCCAAGTCTATCGAGGCAGGCGGATCACGATGTAGGACGGATCCTGGCGCAGCAATGGCCTTCGCGGTTGTCGTCGGCGATCCGGTCCTCGGCAATTCCGCCCGCGGCCGCCGCTCCGCTCAGGAAGGCGCCGTTCATGGCGCAGACGACGTCCGTGTGACTTTCGGCCAGCCGGTGGAAAGGGCAATTGACGAGGGAGTACCCGCCATCGTCGTCAGCTTCCGGCCTGTAACCATAGCTCGCCAGGACATCCTCGAAATGCTGCTCCACGCTGCCGGCCTCGCGGCCCCGGGCGTAGGCGGTTTCGAGGAGCGCTTCGCGGGGGGAACCACCCTTCGCCATCAAGTCCTGGATGGCAGAGGCCATCACTTCCCCGGCGAGGTCGTAGTGGCGCTCCGGAACCGAGGCGCCGATCTCTTCAATGACGGGCGCATACAGCTTCGCAGGGCGCCCGGACCCCGGACCGACCTTGCCGCCGAGCTTGCGGAACTCAACACTCAGGAGTCCGTCACGGACCAACCGGTCCAGGTGGAAGGATGCTGTGCTGCGGGGAAGCCCGAGGGTCATCGCGGCGTCGTCGCGGCTGACCGCATCGCTTGCGCTGCAGACGTGCTCGTACAGGCGGCGGCGGTTGCCGTCGTCGAGGGATGCCAAGGCGGAGAGCCGACGCAGCCAGGGAAGTCCGGTCATGGATCCAGCTTAACTCTAAAATCAACACTCATTGCTTAATCCTGCCAGACTTTCTAAAATCAAGTTATCCATTTTTAGAAAGAAGGCATCATGAACGCCGCATCATCCCCAGCCCAAGCGAAAACCGGATCGCTGATGTCCATCGATCCCCAGCGGCAGGCATTCCTGCTCCTTCGGACCGTGTTCACCATGGCGCCGATCATTTTCGGCCTGGACAAGTTCACCAACCTGCTCACCCACTGGACGATGTACTTGGCCCCCGTGGCCACCACCGTGATTCCGGTCCCGGCCCAGACCTTCATGTACATCGTGGGCGTCGTGGAGATTGTGGCCGGCATTGCGGTGGCGGTCCGCCCGCGTTTTGGCTCGCTCCTGGTGGCCGTGTGGCTTTTGGGCATCATCGTGAACTTGCTGGTGCTCGGCAACTTCTTCGACGTGGCCCTCCGCGACTTCGGACTGCTCGTCGGCGCACTCGCGCTCAATCGCCTGGCCGTCGCCTCGCGTCGCTGACCGGCCTGGTCAGGCCAATACCCGCAGGGCGCCCGGAACCACGTCGATGTCCAAGGGAAGGAGGCCGATCCGCTCACCGTCGGCGTAGGCCACCACGTTCTCAGCGGCAAGCCGTACCGAGCGCACCCGGCGGATTTCCACCGCCGGGTGCGAGGTATGCCGGCCGGAGAAGACCTTCGGGAAGACCGCAAGGAGGGCCAGCCGGGACAGGGGCTTGACGATAAACAGATCCAGCAACCCGTCGTCGGGCGCGGCATCCGGGACGATGCGCATCCCACCGCCGATCGACTGGCAGTTGGCCACGGAAATCAGCATGGCGCCTTCCTTCGATGTCGCGCCATCGACAGTCACGGTGTAGTGGATGGCCCGGAACGATCCGAGCTCCCGGAGCATCGCGAGGGTGTAGCGGAGCGTACCGCGGGGCCACCTCCAGGAGTTGGCCCGTTCATTGACAGCGGCGTCGAATCCCGCGGATACGGCTCCGACAAACCAAGTGGTCCGTCCGCCGGTGGTGATGCGGCCTGCGTCGAGTACCCGCCCGCCGCCGGCGAGCGCCGAGATCACGCGGGCGCATGACCCCGCGACATCCTGCAACGGCAGTCCAAGCATTCGGGCTACGTCGTTTCCCGTACCCACAGGAACAATCCCGAGCGGCAACCCGGTCCCGCCAAGTGAGTTGACGCCCAAATGGACCATGCCGTCGCCGCCCACCACCACCAGGGCTTCGGCGCCTGCCCGAAGGGCTTCGTCTACCGCCTCCCGCAGGGCGTCCATGCTGTCGCGCCGAAGTACGACGACGTCAAGACCTGCGGCGCGGAGGCAGCGGGCGGCTTCGCCCCCGGCAACGGCGTGCCGGCCAAACGCTGCGGCCGGATTGACCGCCAGCACGATCCTTCGGCGGAGAGACCCGTTCAGCCTCTCAGGGCCGGGGCTTGCTGGGTCAAGGGGATGATCGGGGCCGGGCGGGGAGTTCACAGCATGAATCATCCCACTGGCAGGGGCTGGACCCTGGGAGCTAAAGCCCGGGGGAACTAAAGCCCGGGGGAACTAAAGCCCGGGCCGCCGTCGTTCTCATGGTGGGCTGGCTAGACTTGCCAAGATCGCCGCTCCGCACCGGGACGGCGGGAATCTTCAGAATCCAGAGAAAGGCCCGTGGTTGGCTCAGGGCAGCAGTTCCCACTATCAGATCCTCCGGGTCCCCGTCACCGCGACGGACAAGGAGATCAAAGTGGCCTACCGGAAGGCCGCAAGGAACGCCCACCCGGACCATGGCGGGGATCCTGAGGTCTTTCGACAGGTCACGCTCGCGTACGAGACCCTGATTGATCCCAAACGACGCGCGGAGTACGACCGCCGCTATGCGGGCCGTGCTCCGGGCGGGGCGAACCCCTTCGCAACGCAAAGACCGGACTACGGCCGGTCCGGCTCTCCCGGAGAGGAAACCCGCACCACCGCCGGGGTCCATCGGCCGAATGCCCCGCGCAACACGGCCGGCGACGCTCCCGTCTATGTGCCGCCCTTCGATGATCCGCGCGAGGTCCCCCTGCTCTCCAAAGGCGAAGCCGCGCTGCAGATCCACGGGATTCCCCGGAAGCGTGGAATCTTCGGCGCCGAAGCCCGCATTCAGCGCGAAATGCGGACAGTCCAGCTCATCAGCCGCCAGATCCTGCCTGCCATCCCCTCGGCGCGGCTCGTCAACGGGCTCCGCTCCCCTTCGGACGACAGCCACATCGATCACGCCCTGCTTGCCGGCTACCGCCTGGCGCTCATCGGCTCCATGCTGCTACCCAAGGGCGCCTATGCCTGGGACGGGGTGGCGCTCAAACACGGCGGGCGTTCGGTGCCACCGCCGCAGCTCGAGCTGATCGTTCGCCACATGCAGGAGATCTTTCCGGAGCTGAATGTGACAGGCTGGGTAGTTGTCCACAGCCCGGACGGCAACCCGCACGAGCCGGTCATCGACCACTACCGGCGCACGGACGGCGACTTCGGTTCGGTGCAAATCGTTAACGCCTCCGGGCTGTCCCGCGGCCTCAAGCAGTTCCTGAGTTCGGGTCCCGTGCCCAACACCGTGGTTGTCCCGGTCCTGGCCCGGCTGCTTCGCGGCATGCACTGAGCCTGCGGGAACAACCCTGTATTTTCGCTGGCTAGGATTGATACGTGTTCCGCATCCTCTTCCACACCCCTGAAATCCCGGGCAACACGGGAAACGCCATCCGGCTCGCCGCCATCACCGGCGCTGAGCTCCACCTCGTGGAGCCGTTGGGCTTCGACTTCTCCGACGCGAAGCTGCGCCGGGCGGGACTCGACTACCACGATCTCGCGGTGGTCACGGTGCACAAGGACATCGAGGCTGCGTGGGCGGCTTTGCAGCCCGAGCGCGTCTTCGCCTTCACGTCCGACGGCGAATCCTCCTATACGGACATTGCCTACGAGGAAGGCGACGTATTGCTGTTCGGTCCCGAGTCCGTCGGGCTTCCGGACTGGCTGAAACAGGACCCTCATGTCACGGCGCGCGTCCGGCTCCCCATGCTGCCGTCCCTCCGCTCGCTGAACCTTGCCAATGCCGCCTCCATTGCGGTGTACGAGGCCTGGCGCCAACACGGTTTTGCCGGGGCAAAGCTCTAGCGGGCCCAGGGCCGCCAGATATCCGCAAGGTCACCTCTGCGGCTCACCCATCCAAAACGCCCCCTGCGCCGAATACCCTTTGCAGGCACCAACAGCCTGGGCAGGCAGTTGGCCTGCGAAGCAAGGGGCCGGTGAAGCGACGGGCCTGTCGAGCGACGGCCGCGGAAGGGGAGCAGGTGACTACTCTCAAGACCCGCAGTACTTCCGGTACTGCCGGGGTCACCGACAACCTATGCTGGACGGTGATGGATACACCGAATGTGCGAGGCCCCGAGGCCCCCGGCCTGATAGCCGGCTCCAATGCGCAGCTTGCGGAATTGCTGGGATTGATGGCCGACGGCGACCGGGCCGCCTTCAGCGAGTTCTACCGGCTCACCGCTCGTCGCGTCTTCGGCATGGCCAAGCGCGTCTTGGTGGATGCGGGCCTGAGCGAAGATACAACCCAGGAAGTCTTCATCCAGGTCTGGCAGAACGCAACCAAATTCAACCCCGAGGCAGGCAGCCCGCTCGCGTGGCTCATGACCATCACCCACCGGCGCGCGATCGACCGTGTCCGCTCGGCCCAGTCCGCAACGGACCGCGAAGCGAAGTATGGTGCGGCGAGCCAACTCCTTGACCACGATTCAGTGGAAGAAGAAGCCAACAGCCGGCTTGAGGCCGAGGCCGTCACCCGTTGCCTCGGCACCCTGACGGAAACGCAATTGGAATCCGTGCGGCTCGCCTACTATGGCGGGCTCACCTACCGGGAGGTCGCCGAACAACTCGGTGCAGCGATTCCGACCATCAAATCCCGCATCCGCGATGGACTTCTCCGACTCAAGACTTGCCTGGGGGTGAGCTGACATGACCGAACACGATGACAACAAGCAGAATGCCGGAAAGGAAGGCCACCGCGGGATGTTCGCCAGCGATATAGCCACTGATCTTGCTGAAGGCCGCGTCCTGGAGCTTGCCGAGATCTATGCGCTCGACGCCTTGAGCGACGCCGAGAGAGCGGAAATCGACAACTACATTGCCACCGCGCCCGAACGCTCAGCGTTCCTCGAGCGGGTCAGGCAGTCACGCGAGACTCTCGCCACCTCTTTCGCCGACGAGGCGGAGCCGCGGCCTGGACTGTTGGAGGACATTCTGCGGCAGCTCCCGCAACAACCACGCATTGCACAAACCGGCACAGCGTCCGCACCTTCTTCCGTTCCCGAAGTGCCGGCCGGCCCCGCACTGCACGCAACCCCCGACGTCGTTGACCTCGCCGCGGCCCGGAACCGACGGGATCGCCGACGCTTCGGCGGCGTCCGTGGCTGGGTGGCAGCCGCTGCGGCGGCAGCGGTAATTGCGCTTGGCGGTGTTGGCGTGGGCGTCTACGTGGCCGGGCAGAACGATCCCGTGAACCAAGTGCTGCAGGCCGCCGATGTCCGGCAAGCCACCGTCAACGTCAACGGCGGCGGCACTGCCACCGTGTCCATCTCCAGCTCGAAGAACGCTGTGGTGGTCCGTATGAACGGAGTTCCCGCTCCCCCGGCCGGCAAGGTCTATCAGATGTGGCTCATTCCCAAGGACGGGTCCGACCCTGTATCCCAGGGACTCATGGACGCCCAGGCCTTGAGCCACCCGGCGGTTGTCTCCGGTATCACCAGCGCGGCGGCCATCGGCATCACGGTTGAACCCGTGGGCGGCTCCAAGAAGCCGACACTCCCGACGGTCGCTGCAGCGCCCCTCACGTAAAGCGAGGAGCGCTGCCCGGACGTAGGCTCTTGGTGACGGGGCTTGACCTTGACGTAACGTCAACTTCTACGCTGGATGCATGAAGCAGGACAAGGCAGATACCTGGACCATTTCCGAACTGGCCAAGGCCAGCAAGGTTTCCTCGCGAACCTTGCGCCACTATGACCAACTCGGACTATTGGAGCCTGTCCGCACGGGACACAACGGCTACCGGTACTACGGCCAGCCTGAGCTGCTGCGCCTTCAGCGGATCCTTCTGCTTCGTGAACTTGGCCTTGGGCTCGAGACCATCGGCGAAGTTCTGGATGGCCAGGCCGATCCTGTGGAGGCACTTGCCGTGCACAGGAACTGGCTGCTGGCCGAGCGCGACCGGCTGGACCGGATGTCCCGGACGGTCGACGCCACGATCGCAGCACTACGTCAAGGAGAAACCATGACCGCGGAGAACATCTTCAAGGATTTCGACAACAACCCCTACGAAGCCGAGGCGCGCGAGCGCTGGGGCGATCGGGCCGTCGACGAGAGCAAAGCACGACACTCGGCGATGACAACGGCCCAAAAACAGGCCTTCATGGAGGAGTACGCGGCGCTGAACGAGGATCTCGCCCGCTGCTTCGACGCCGCCCTTCCTGCAGACCACCCGGACGTCCAGGCAGCCGTCGGCCGGCATTACAAGTGGATCTGCGCCAGTTGGACGCCCAACGCTGAATCCTATGTAGGCCTGGGCCAGATGTATGTGGACGACCCGCGGTTCACCGCCAATTACGACAAGGTCCGGGTCGGCCTGGCGTCCTACCTGTTCGAAGGCATCAAGGTCTACGCGGCAGAAAAGCTCAGTTAGTTAGGGCATACCTCAAGAAAAGCACGACGGCGGCCCGTTCCCACTGGAAACAAAGGGGACGGGCCGCCGTCGTACTGACTGCCAAGCAGCCCCGCTAGATGATCAGCGAGAGCACCATGATAAAGCCGAAGCCGACCACCGAGATGAGCGTCTCCATCACCGACCACGTCTTGAATGTCTGCCCCACTGTGAGGCCGAAGAGTTCCTTCACGAGCCAGAATCCGGCGTCGTTGACGTGGGACAGGAAGAGCGAGCCGGCACCGATGGCCAAAGCAAGGAGTGCGGCGTGTGTCGGGCTCAGGCTGCTCGCCAACGGAGCCACAATGCCCGCAGCCGTCACAGTGGCAACTGTCGCCGAGCCCGTGGCCAGGCGAAGCGCCACAGCCACAATGAAGCCCAGGACCAGCACCGACATATTGGCGCCCTCGGCCCATTTCTTGACCGCATCACCGACGCCGGCGCCGATAAGGGTCTGCTTGAAGCCGCCGCCTGCACCCACGATCAACAGGATCGCGGCAATCGGTCCGAGGCTGTCGCCGAGCTTGGCCGTGATCTTGCTACCCGTGAAGCCGACGGCGTAGCCGAAGGTCACCATGGCGGCGAGCACGGCCAGGGTCATCGCCACGAGGGGCTGGCCCACGAAGTCCAGGACGGTGCGGATCATGGGGGCATGGGCCGCGTCGGGCCAGACAATGTCGGCCACGGCCTTCAGGAGCATGAGCACCACCGGGAAAATGATGGTCAACAAGGTGACGAGGAAGCTGGGCTGACGCTTGACTTCGCTGAGGTCGACGGCGTGCTTGGTGTCGACGCCGCCGGCCACCGCAGGAGCGTCAACTGGAACCCAGCGCGCAGCCAAACGGGAAAACAGCGGGCCACAAATGATGACCGTGGGGACGGCCACCAGGAGCCCCAATGCCAGAGTGGTGCCCAGTTCAGCCTTCACGGCGCTGATGGCGATGAGTGGCCCGGGGTGCGGCGGGACCAGGCCGTGCAGCACGGACAAACCCGCGAGCGCAGGAATGGCAATGCGCATGAGTTTCATCTGCGAGCGCTGGGTGACCAGGACGATCACCGGAAGCAGCAGGACGAGGCCGATCTCAAAGAACATCGGGAGGCCGATGATGACCGCAACCAAGGTGATCATCCAGACCACCTTGTTGCCGCTGGCTTTCTCCAGCAAAGTGTCCACCACGCGGTTTGCGCCGCCGGAATCCGCCAAGAGCTTGCCCAGCATGGCGCCGAGCGCAATCAGGATGCCGACCTCTTTAAGGACGCCTCCCACGCCGTCCTCGAAGTTGCTGACGACCTTGGCCAGTTCCACTCCGGAGGCCAGGCCAACGAAGGCCGATCCGAGTACCAGGGAAAGGAAGGGGTGGACCTTGAATTTGGCGATCAGCAGGACGATCAGCGCAATGCCGATAGCCGCGACCACAAGAAGTTGGGTATCGTGCCCGGTCCAGTTCACGCTGCGCCACCGACCGCGTGGGCGGTCTGCGCCTCAAGGCCGAGACGTTCGATGACTTCCTCTGCTTCTTCAGCCGGAGAAGCGGAGACACACAGCGAGATGTGGTTCTCCTCCTCCGTGGGCGCCTCCAGTGCATCGAACTGGGATTCCAGCAGCGAGGCAGGCATGAAGTGCCCGTGACGCGAAGCCAGCCGGTCGGAAATCTTGTCCTTGCTCCCCTGGAGGAAGACGAATACGACGCCCTCGCCGCGCAGGACATCCCGGTAGCGCTTCTTCAAGGCCGAGCACGTGATGATGCCCGGCTTTCCTGCTGCGGTACGCTCCTTGATCCAATCGGCAATGATGTCCAGCCAGGGCCAACGGTCCTCATCGCTGAGTGCGTGCCCTGCCTGCATCTTTGCCACGTTCGCTTCGGGGTGCAGGTCGTCGCCTTCGGCGAGATCCCAACCCAGCCGGCCGGCCAATACGCCAGCCACTGTCGATTTACCGGAACCGGAGACACCCATGATCACCAATACCGGCTGTTGTGCAGTCTTCGCCATCAAAGTCTGCCTTCCTCAATTAAATATGATTTAAACGAGACTAAGCATATGACACAGGTTACACATCAGCAATTTCAGAAACCGGCGATGGTTTGGGAACCGTTGACTTCCACCACATGGAACGCCTCGGCGCTGCGTCCTTCCGGCATGCCGGCGCGCGAGGCATTGTGCCGGAGCATGCCTCGGACAGCCCGTTCCATGCCCGACAGATCGGGGTGCTGGCTCGCGTGGATCCGGATGGCAGCCAGTTTCGCGTCGATGTGGTCGGTGACATCCACGAAATAGTTCTCACGGGTTTCGGGACCGGCGAAGAGCCACAGCCAGGGGAGTTTGAAGGCCTCCAGGCCGGCTCCCGCAAGTTCCGGGTAGGCGAAGGGGTTCTCCACGGCCGGGTACACCGCCCGGGTCACGATCTCCCCCACTGCGAGGTGGTCGGGATGGCTCTTCTGGATCCTGTCCCAATTGCGTTCCGGGTGCATGGCAAGGACGACGTCGGGGCGGATTTCGCGGATGAGTCTCACCACTTGCTTGATGACCCCGTGCGTCGGTTCCAGGTAGCCATCGCGCTCATGGAGGTAGTGCACATCCGTGACGCCGACGAGGGCAGCGGCTTGTCTCTGCTCCTCTGCGCGCATGGAAATGATCTCTTCGCGGTGGGCAGGATCGAAACCTCCGGCGTCGCCGTCGGTCATGACGCAGTAGCTGACCGCGACGCCGGCAGCGGTCCAAGCGGCGATGGCGCCGGCTGCGCCGAAGTCGATGTCGTCCGGGTGGGCGGTAAAACAAAGCACCCGCTCAACGCGCTCCCTGGAGGCGTTGAACGGGCTCTTTGCTGACGTAGCGTCAGAAGACAAAGGGATCAGCCTTTCCGCTTTTTGATCTCTTCGGTGGCCTGCGGAACAACCTTGAAGAGGTCACCGATGATGCCGAAGTCCGCGATTTCGAAGATCGGCGATTCAGCATCCTTGTTGATCGCGACGATGACCTTGGAGGTCTGCATCCCGGCCTTCTGCTGGATCGCTCCGGAGATGCCGGCCGAAATGTAGAGCTGCGGGGACACGGTCTTGCCCGTCTGGCCGACCTGGTAGTCATGGCCGATCCAGCCTGCATCCGTGGCGGCACGGGAAGCCCCGAGTGCACCGCCCAGCGCGTCGGCCAGTTCTTCCAAAGGACCGAAGTCGCCGTCGACGCCGCGTCCGCCGGCAACCACGATCCGGGCTTCAGTGAGCTCAGGACGGCCGCTGGCCGGCTTTTCCGCACGGCCGGTGACCCGTGCTGCATTCGCGGTGGCATCGGCCGGGATATCGATAGTGACAGCTTCGGGCGTACTTGCCGCGGCCGGGGCCTCGACGTCGACACTGTTCGGCTTGACCGTGAGCACGGCGACGGCGGTGCGCGCCTTGGCCGTGGTGGTGTATGAGCCCGCCAGGACCGATTTGTGGGCCGTGCCGTCGGCGTCTACGCCTACGACATCGGTGATGACGCCTGCGTTGAGCTTCACGCCAAGACGGGCCGCGATTTCCTTGCCGTCGGCTGTGTTCTCCAGCAGGACGGTCCGGGCTCCGGAGGCTGCAACTGCCGCGGCAAGATATGCCGCTTTCGGCGCAACCAGGTAGTCGTCCAGGTCCGTAGCGGACGGGCGGTAAAGAGCCGAGGCTCCTTGCGCACCCAGGGCGGCCGCGACGTCGTCGTGCAGTTCGCCGTTGAAGGCGACCACCGCCTCCCCGAGGGAACGTGCGATCGTCAGGAGTTCCAGGCTGCTCTTCTTGAGCGTCGCGCCCGGGTTGTCAATGAATACAAGTGCTTTTGCCATGTGTCGGAATCCTCTTAGAGCAGCTTCTGGGCGGCCAGGAACTCAACCAGCTTGATGCCGGCGTCGCCTTCGTCGGTGATGATGGTGCCGGCAGTGCGCGGCGGCCGCGCTTCAGCGGTCTCGACGGCGGTCAGCGAACCCGCGGCGCCAACGTGAGCGGCATCGACGCCGATGTCGGCCAGCGTGAGTGCCGTGATTTTCTTCTTCTTGGCTGCAAGGATGCCCTTGAAGTTGGGGTATCGCGGCTCGTTGATCTGGTCCGTCACGGATACCAGCGCCGGCAAGGTTGCCTCCACAGTGTCCGCGTGGGCGTCACCGTCACGGCGCGCGACGACGCGTTCGCCATTGACCTCCAGGGAGGAAGCAAAAGTGACCTGCGGGAGTCCGAGCCGCTCTGCGAGCTGGGCCGGAACCAAGGACGTTTCGCCGTCGGTCGAGGCCATGCCCGTCAGGACGAGGTCCACGGGCGAGTCGGCGCCGAGATACCGGATCGCCGCGGCGAGGGCCAGCGAGGTGGCGGCGGCGTCGGAACCGGCCAAGGCGTCGTCGCTCAAATGCGCTCCCGAGGAGGCACCGATCTGCAAGGACTTCTTGACGGCGTTCACGGCACCGGCGGGACCCATGCTCAAGGCGATGACCTCGTTGCCGGCCTTAGCACCCCCGCGGGCTTCGCTGAGCTGCAGCGCGGCTTCGAGCGCGTACTCGTCCAGTTCGGACAGAATGCTCTCGTCGCGGTCCGTGGTGTTGCCTGGGCCGGTGAGGTGTCGGTCGAACTGCGCGTCCGGGACGTGCTTGACCAGAACAACAATCTTCAATGTATCTCCCACTGTGTTCGAGGCAGCCTTCCATACTCGGGGATGGCCAGCAACTAGGCGCGTGGCCAAGAGTGCCCGGCGTACGGGCTCGTCCTAGCTAAGCATATTGCGGGACAAGTCGGACAACGCCGCGTACCCGCATTAACTCCTGTTTCGTGGATCGCTCCCGCGTACGGCCGCAAGAGCACACGACAACGGCGGGCCGCACCGCTTGTGGTGCCGCCCGCCGTCGTCGACTGCTAGCTGCTTGTCCGGCTGGAATCCGCTGCTACTGCAGCTGCTGCAGCGCAGCTGTTACGGTGCGGCATCCAAGGTCACGTCGAGCTCCTGCGACTGGCCGCTGCGCTGGATGGTCACCTTGACCGTTGCGCCTGCCGGCTGCTCACGGACCGCCGCGGTGAGCTGCTCGGGATCGGTGATGTCCATGCCGGCGAACTTGGTCACGACGTCGCCGACCTTGACTCCGGCCTTCTCAGCGGCCGAGCCCGCGGTCACGGCCGCAACCTGCGCGCCCACCGAGAACCCTGAACTGCTTCCCGTGGCCGACTTAGGCTGAACGCTGACGCCGAACTGCCCGTGCGTGGCCTTGCCGTTCTTGATGATTTCCTGGGCAATACGCTTCGCGTTGTTGATGGGGATGCTGAAGCCCACACCAATGTTGCCGCTGGACGACGACGAGGAACTGCTGCTCCCGGCGGAAGCGATCGCCACGTTGACGCCGATGATCTCGCCCTTGGTGTTGACAAGCGCTCCACCGGAGTTGCCTGGGTTGATCGGCGCGTCGGTCTGGATCACGTTGAGCGAAACAGTACCCTGGCCAGCACTGCTCTGGCTCTGGCCACCGCCTGGAGGGGCGAATTGGAATCCGCCCTGGCCGCCGTTTTGCGAATTGTCGGAGCCGCCATTGGGAACGGCCGAGGACGCCACGCTGATAGTGCGGTTGAGCGTGGACACGATGCCGTCGGTGACGGTGCCGGGCAGGCCGAGCGGAGCGCCGATGGCGATCGCGTTGTCCCCGACATTGATCTTGCTGGAGTCACCCAGGGTAGCCGGCACGAGGCCGGAGGCGTTGTCCACCTTGATGATGGCGAGGTCCGACAGCGGATCCGTACCCACTACCGTCGCCTTCAGGACGCGCCCATCGCTCAACCGCACTTCGATCGCGGCGTTGGCGCTCGCACCGTCAAGGGTCACCACGTGGGTGTTGGTCAGGATGTGGCCCTGGTCGTCGAGGATGATGCCCGAACCGGTGCCGCCCTGGCTTCCGCTCGAAGCCATGATGGTCACGACGCTCGGCGACGCCTTGGCCGCTGCTGCGGTGATGGCGTTGACGTTGTCCGTGTTGTTGACGATCACGGTTCCTGTCTGGCCGCTAGTGGCCGCGGCCGGGGCCCGGCTGCTTAACAATTGATCGCTGGCGGCTACCACACCGCCGCCCACGAGACCGGCTGCCAGGATGCAGGCCACCAAGGTCCCGACGCCGAAGACCGGCTTGCGCTTCGGGCTAGCCGCCGGACCGCCCGGGTGGGCCGGGAACTGCTGCGTGGGATAGTGCTGCGCAGGGTTCGGTCCGCCGTAGAAAGGCTGGTGTTGCGGGTAGGGGTGTTGCGGTCCCCCGCTGTGCTGGGGAGCGCTGTGCTGTGGCGCGCCGTTCTGGGGAGCGCCGTGCTGGGCCTGGATCTGCTCGGTGGCGTTTTCGGCCGGGGCCTGGGCCCAGGGTGCCGGAGCTACAGGAGTCTGTGCTGTGTATTCAGGCTGCGCAGGGTGTTCGGGCTGCGCAGGGTGTTCGGGCTGCGCAGGGTGTTCGGGCTTCGCAGTGAAATCCTGACCCGGCTGGTATGCCGGCAGCGGGGTCGTAGGCTGGGAATTGGCTTGCTTGTCCGCCTCCGCCTGGCCGGTGCCCTCAGGACCATGGTTCTCGGGGCCATTGTTCTCAGGCGCGGCGCCCTGTGCTGGGTTCTCCGTCATGGGACTTCCTTTCTTCCTCGTCCCCTTAACTATCGTCGCTCTTGCTGGATCAAGAGTCGACGTTCGCTGGGAGCTTGCTGAACGCGTCATCGGAACGGTCCTGTGCCCTCGAATGGCACCGACTAGCCCCCTCAACGCTGGAGAAGGGCAGATTTCTCCCCGTTTCGCTGGCGGCATATTTACCGCTGTGGACGCCCCAAAAGGTGCACCATAGTATCAAGTGGAATTGCCACAGCGACCTGCCGCTTGACAACCATGCGTGGGGGCGCTGATGCATTCTGTTTCGATTGTTCCGGCCTGGACCAATCGCAGACGTGCTGAAGGGTTGCACATGCGGTCAATGTTGAAACGTGTACTCGCCGTCATCGGCCTGGCTGGAATGCTGGTCCTCCCGGCCACCGCAGCCTGGGCCGAGGGTCCAGTGACAATCCCCTCCGGCCAGAACATCGTGGACAACGCGAATGTCCTGGGCAACCGCAAGGGCGAGGTCCAGGACGCCATCCAGAAGCTCCTGAAGGACCACAAATACAACTTGTACGTGGTCACTGTGAATTCCTTCGACAACCCCTCATCGCCCGCAGACTGGGCCACGGCAGTGGCCACCAAGAAGGGTATGGGCAAGGCTGACGTCATTCTGGCCATCTCCACGGCCGGTCAGTACTATTTCGCACCCAACTCTGCAAGTGCGATCTATTCCAAGAGGTCAACCATTTCGTCCAATGCCATCGCAGCCAACCTGGGCGCAGGCAAGCGTGACTTTGCCCAGGCAGCCATCGACACCGCGGCCGCCGTCGGCGACGCCGCCGGCGGGGGCAGCGGCACCGTTCCGAGCGGCAACTCGGGTGCGGTCGTTTTGATCGGCGCCGGCGTGGTTGCGGCCGGTGGTGTGGGCACATACCTGTACTTCCGCAACCGACGCAAGAAGAGCCAGGCATCCAGCGCCAGCTACGGTCCGCAGGGAGAACAGCTTGATCCCCTCGCCTCCTTGAGCATCGCGGACTTGCGGCGCAAAGCCGGCTCCCTGCTCATCGAAGCGGACGACACGATCAAGTCCAGCGAGCAGGAGCTAGGCTTCGCCCAGGCGCAATACGGCGATGCCGCCGTCGGGAACTTCACCAAGGCTCTGCTGGAAGCCAAGAACCACATGACCGAATCCTTCAAACTGCAGCAACAGCTCGATGACCACATCCCGGACACCGAAGAGCAGCAGCGCAGTTGGCTTGGCGAAATCATCCGACGCTCGGAGGCCGCCCTTCAGTCGCTGCGCGAACAGAAGGCCGATTTCGATTCCCTCCGCGAGCTTGAGAAGAACGCGCCGCAGGCTCTGGCCACAGTTGCCGCCGGCGCCAACGAAGCCGAGGCAAAGATCAGCAGCGCGGAGCAATCGCTCAACGGCCTGCGCGAGAAGTACGCAGACAGCGCACTTGGCCACGTGAGCGACAACATCACCCAGGCCAAGGACCGGCTCGCCTTCGTTCAAAACGCAACCACGACGGCACAGGAAAAACTCGCCGCAGGTGAGCGCAGCCTTGCCGCAGTGGCAGTCCGCGCCGCGGAAGAGGGCCTGCACCAGACCAACGTGCTGATCGATGCCATCTCCAAGGTAGCGGGCAGCCTCGACGAAGCCCGGAATTCGCTGGAGGGCGCCGTGGTGGAGACCAGCCAGGACCTGGCACAGGCCAAAGCGATGATCCAGTCCGGCGAACACCCGGAGCTGGCTGGCCCGGTGGCCGGAGTCGAAGCCGCACTGGCGCAAGTCAAGATTGAAATCCAGGGCGGGAAGATCGATCCCATTGCCACTTTGGACCGCGTGGAGAAGGCGCACCAAGCCTTGGACCAGTCCCTCTCGGGAATCCGTGACCAGCAGGAACAGGCAAGACGTGCACAGGCCGCGCTCCAGCAGACCATCATGGCTGCCCAGTCCCAGATCAGCGCCACCTCTGACTACATCGCGGCCCGACGCGGCGGCGTGGGCACCGAGGCGCGTACCCGCTTGGCCGAAGCCCAACGGAATCTCGACTACGCCCTGTCCATTTCCCGCAACGACCCGGTCACCGCACTGACGTACGCCCAGCAGGCCCAGGCGCTCGCTGCACAAGCCGCGCAACTGGCACAGTCCGACGTCGATCAGTTCGGCGGCTTCGCCAACCAAGGCTACGGCCGCGGCGGCATGTTCGGTGGTGGAGGGAACGGCGGCGGCCTCGGCGGAGCGATCCTCGGAGGCATCCTCATCAACTCCATCCTGCACGGCGGAGGCGGCGGCTGGGGCGGAGGAAACAACGACGGCGGAGGCGGAGGCTTCTTCGGTGGCGACGGCGGCGGGGGCGGAGGCTTCTTCGGTGGCGACGGCGGCGGCGGTGACTTCGGTGGCGGCGACTCCGGCAGCTTCTAGCACCAAAGACTAGGTGGGGGGCCGGTCCCCCACGTAGAGCGGTACAAAAACTGATCACTGGATTCAGTGGGCACCACTGAGCAGGACGAAAGGCAACACCATGGTTAAGCAGTCCATTTTCGGGCGGATCGCACAGCTCGCCAAGGCGAATATCAATGCCTTGCTCGACCAGGCTGAGGACCCGCAGAAGATGCTGGACCAGATGGTCCGCGACTACTCGAACAACATCGCCGAGGCCGAGTCCGCCGTGGCGCAGACCATCGGAAACCTCCGAATGCTGCAGGCCGACTACAACGAGGACATCAAGAACGCCCAGGACTGGGGCAACAAGGCCCTCGCAGCCTCCCGCAAGGCCGACGAGTACCGCGCGGCCGGCAACGCCTCAGACGCAGTGAAGTTCGACAACCTTGCCAAGGTGGCCATCCAGCGCCAGATGTCCGCCGAGAACGAGGCCAAGGCCGCCGAGCCCAACATCGCGTCCCAGTCGGAGGTCGTGGACAAGCTCAAGAGCGGTCTCGACCAGATGAAGGGCAAGCTCAACGAACTCACGAGCAAGCGCAATGAGCTGGTTGCCCGTTCCAAGACGGTTGCTGCCCAGACCCAGGTGCACGACGCCCTCAAGAGCATCGACATCATGGACCCCACCAGCGAGGTGGGCCGCTTCGAAGAGAAGATCCGCCGTGAAGAGGCCAAAGTCCTCGGCCAGCAGGAACTTGCAGCGTCCAGCCTGGACGCACAGTTCAACCAGCTTGAGGACCTCGGAGAGCAAACGGAAATCGAGGCCCGCCTGGCGGCGTTGAAGTCGGGCGGCTCGAAGGCTGCGATCGGCGCCGGCGCCACCGCACCGGCAGATGACACTGTGGACGAAGCCGACTTCGACAAGCTCTAGTCCCAGCAACGAAGGGCCGGCCCTCACCGTGGGGTCCGGCCCTTCGTGCTTCCTGCGTGCTTTATGCCCCTACTGCGAGCCGTCCAACAATGAGTCTCATGATTTCGTTGCTGCCTTCCAGGATCTGATGGACGCGCAGGTCCCTGGCAATCTTCTCGAGGCCGTATTCCGACAGGTATCCGTAGCCGCCATGCAGTTGGATGGCCTTGTTTGCCACGTTGAACCCGGCGTCTGTGGCGACGCGTTTCGCCATTGCGCACAACCTCACGGTGTCCGGGGCCCCACGATCCAAAGCGTCAGCGGCCCGGAGGATCAAAGTCCTGGCGGTTTCGAGTTCCGTATCCATGTCGGCAATATCAAACAGCAGGGACTGCTGGTTGATGAGCGGACCACCAAAAGCCGAGCGTGACTTGAGGTAGGCGATGGACTTCTCCAGGGCCGCCTGGCCGCCTCCCAGGGAACAAGCGCCCATATTGACCCGGCCCCCGTTGAGGCCCTTCATGGCGATACCGAATCCGCTGCCTTCCTCGCCAAGCCGGTTCGCCACAGGGACCCGTACGTCCTCGAAGATGACCTGACGGGTGGGCTGGGCATTCCATCCCATCTTCTTCTCATTCGGGCCGAAGGACAGGCCCGGCGCGTCCGCGGGCACAACGATTGCGGTGATGCCTTGGCTGCCCGTGTCCGCAGTCCGCGCCATGACCACATAGACGCTGGAAACTCCTGCACCCGAAATGAACTGTTTGGTGCCGTTAAGAACGTAACTGTCGCCGTCGAGCACGGCTTTGGTGCTCAGTGCGGCGGCGTCCGAGCCGGCTCCCGGCTCCGTGAGGCAATAGCTGCCCAGCGCCTCCATGGATGCAAGCTGCGGCACCCATTGGGCCCGCTGCTCGTCGTTGCCGAAAGCGTCGATCATCCACACAACCATGTTGTGGATCGAGATGTAGGCCGCGATGGTGGGGTCTGCCTTGGACAGCTCTTCAAAGATCAGCGCCGCATCCGTGCGGGAAAGCCCCGAGCCGCCGAACTCTTCCCGGACATAGATGCCTCCCATGCCGAGGGTGCCCGCTTCACGCAGGACATCCACAGGGAAATGCTTGGTCTCGTCCCATTCCGCGGCGTGCGGCGCAATGGCCGTAGTGGCGAAGTCGCGCACCATCTCCACCACCGCTTGCTGGTCCTCTGTGAGCTCAAACATTGGCACTCCTTTGCAGTTCGTCCCAGTTCTCCGGGTTGTCCGGTGTTTCTGGCCTTTTCCAGCTATCCGCTGGGGTTTACTTGCTGACTTTGCCCATCAGCGAAGCGACAGGGCGAAGGAACAGCGGCCTCGCAAGGAACCAGGCGCCCACAATCACCAGGAGGGATACGGCGAAAATGCCGAAACCAACCCAATTGATATCGTCGCTGCCGCCATACATATGGTTGAGGTTGCGCAGCGCCCCGGTAGCGAGGACCAAGGTGACGTGCACGATGGTGAAGAGCACGAAGTACACCATCACCGGGAAATGCACTGCCCGGGCCAGTTCGATGGGATAGATCTTGTTCACCGTGCCGGCTTTCTTCGGCCATGCAGAGGACGTACGCAGGCCAGTGATGATGGCAAGCGGGGCGGCGATGAAGACCGTGACGAAGTAGGTCAGCAGTTGCAGGGCGTTGTAGTTCACCCAGCCGTCCTCAGTGGGCCAGTTCAACGAGACGTACTGGAGGGCGGCGGAAATGGCGTTCGGGAAGACATCCCAGCTGGTGGGGATGATCCGCATCCATTGCCCGGTGGCAAAGATCACGATGATGAAGACGATGCCGTTCAACACCCACAGGGCATCCAGGGTCAGATGGAACCACAGGTCCAGGCTGATCTTGGTCGGCGCATTCTTGGTCCGGATGAATCCTTTGTTGTTGCGGGTCCATTGGGCCGGCGGCCTCTTGGCCGTGCGGACCTGCCAACCGGATCGGACGATCAGCACCATGAAGAAGACGTTCAGGAAGTGCTGCCATCCGAGCCATGCCGGGAAACCTACAGGAGCGTTCTCCGGGAGGCTGGATGCGCCTGGGAAGTCGTGCAAGAACGACTGCACACCCGACAGGCCCGTCAACCATTTGGCGAACAAGACGATGAGCAAAAGTACGAGCAGCACGCCTGGAACCACCCAGAGGGGTTGGGACCATTTGCTCTTGGCTGCTGTCGACTTTTTGGCGGGGGTGGACATCTTCTCAGACACCTCTCGGAAGAACTTTGCAATCAGGGACGCATCAAGCTAACAGGCTTTGGACCGAAGCGGCCAAAGCCTGTTACGCCGTCAGTTTGAACGGGCTTTGACGGCCTCGATGAGTTTCGGAACCACAGTGAAGATATCGCCAACAATTCCGAAGTCGGCCACCTCAAAAATGGGCGCGTCCTCGTCTTTGTTGATGGCCACAATGGTCTTGGCAGTCTGCATGCCTGCGCGGTGCTGGATGGCTCCGGATATTCCCAATGCGATGTACAGCTGCGGGGAGACGCTCACACCGGTCTGGCCTACCTGGGCCGTCTGGGCGATGTATCCGGCGTCGACGGCGGCGCGTGACGCACCGATCGCCGCGCCCAAGGTGTCGGCGAGCTGTTCGACCAGCACAAAGTTCCCGGACGAGCCCAAACCCCGTCCGCCGGACACCACTGTCGCGGCAGTCCGAAGCTCTGGCCGGACGGAGACGGCGGCATCGTCGTTGAACTGGTCAATGACTGCTGCACCTTCTGTTCTGGCTTCCAGGGACACCGTCTGCAGGTTTGCCGTGGCTGCCGGAGCCTGGCCTTCGATCGCTCCCTGCCGGATGGTCAGGATGGGCAGCCCGCCTTTCACCACGGACTCGACAGTGTAGGCCCCGCCAAACACCGAATGCTGGGCAACAACGGTTCCGTTGTCGCTGCGCACCTGCACGACGTCGGCGAGCACGCTCCCGCCGACCCGCACAGCAAGCCGGGCGGCGGCTTCGCGGCCGTCCACCGAGTTCGCGGCGAGGACGGCAGCCGGCCCATATGCGTCGACGGCCCCGCTCAGGGCATCCACGGCGGGTGACACCAAAACAGTGCCGGCGGCAGCTGTCACAGCCAAGTAGATCCTTGCTGCGCCCAGCTCACCCAGGCGCGCGACGTCGTCGTCCGACAGGGGCGCAGGCGACACGACGACGGCGACCGGCGAGCCCAGAGTGGCTGCGGCAGCCAGCAGCCCGCGGGCGGAAGCGGCAATCTCGCCGCGGTGGGAAACTTCAATGAGCGCCAAGACGTTCGACATTTCTTTTCCTTCCTCAGACCAGGCGATTCGCAACGAGGAACTCGGCTAGCTCTTCGGCCGCGGTCCCATCATCGATGAGTTTCCGGCCAGCCGCGCGCGGCGGACGTTCAACGGTGGAGACCACCACGGTGCGGCTCGCGCCTGTCGGGATTCCGAGCTCGGCGACGGACAACGTGGTGACGGGTTTGCGCTTGGCCGTCAGGATGCCCTTGAAGTTGGGAAACCGGGCCTCCGGGAAACGTTCGGTCACGGTGATGATGGCGGGAAGTCCGGCACGGACATTGAGGGTTCCACCCTCGCCCTGGCGAACGCCCCGTACGCCTTCGTCGGCGATTTCCGCGGAGATCAATGAACCCAACAGTGGCAGCTGGAGATGTTCGGCAACCATTGCGGGCACGACGCCGGCGCGGCCATCCGTCGATTCGTTGCCGGCCATCACCACGTCAAACCCGGTTGACCTCAACGCCGCCGCCAGCGTTGCGGCAGTTCGGCCGGTGTCGGCGCCGTCCAGGGAATCATCCACAATATGAACCCCTGAATCGGCACCCATGGAAAGCGCCTTGCGCAAGGACTGGGTGGCGTCATCAGGACCCATGGTCATTGCCACTACTTCGGTGCCTTTGTTGGCATCCTTGATGCGCAACGCGGCTTCGAGGGCGCGCTCGTTGATTTCATCGACCACGGAGTCGGCGGCCTCACGGTCGAGCTGGCCCGTTGCCAGGTCGAGCTTCCGTTCCTCGGCCGTATCCGGCACTTGTTTGACGAGCACGACGATCTTCATTCAACAGCTCCCTCGATGCAAATGGCTGACGCTTGGAATCGAGAATACTAGGAACTCCTAGTATTTACCATGGAGCGAAGGAAGGAATGCTTGGAACTCCTAGTGATTCCTCCGGGAGGCGGGACTTTCTGCGCCGGGCATGGCGATCCGGCCCAGCGGCAGTCAGGCTTTCGAACCGATCGATCTAGCCCTGGCGGATGCCGAGGGTGTTCCCATCGGGATCACGGAACCAAGCGCCGCGGGCGGGGCCGAGCTGGGCAATGTGCCCTGTCGTGGCGAGGGGACCCTCCGTGTAGTCGAGGAACTCCACGCCCTTGGCGGCCAAGTCGCCGACCACAGCCTCGATGTCGCCCACTTCGAAGTGGGCAAGGGTGTGCTCAGTAGCAGTAGGCGGACGCTTGAAGACTGAGACCTCACTGACCGATCCGCACCGGTACCGGACGCCTACCGGAGTTTCCCAGAGGAAGGTCAGCCCCAAGATGCCGCCGTAGAATTCCTTCGCCCGCTCCAAATCCGTGACCGGAATTGTGGCCACGACCATCGTTGCATTAATCAAAGGGACCTCCTCAGGCCGGCCCATTACGTCAGGATGAACGGGCCATTCGGCCCAAGTGTCGTCCTCCAAGAGCCGGACTGTCAACGCTCGAAGCGTTCGAATCGGTGCGGGTCACACCGCCGGACTTTGCCTCAGAGCCGCGCGGAGCGCACCCCCATCGCCGTCATCGCGCTGCAGCGCCCACTAGTTGTGTCCTGAGGGTCCCGGGGATGGGCTGCTGCTTCGCACGGCCATCACCACGCTGACAAGCACCGACAACGCTATGACCACGACGATTCCGGCGAAGTTCGGCTGGAATTCCAAGGCCAGTGCCCCGTTTTCGGTTCCGGCAGTCGCCGTGAAAAGACCCGGCAGGGTCGCCAGGGAAGCCGTCGAAATGGCAATCACGCTTGTGGCCGCGCACAGAATGAACGCCAGGGCCAATCCAACGGCCACGCCGCCTAGGGCCGCACCAGTAATTTTCGAGGCCTTCTTCATCGAAGCTCCTCCCCAAGTCGGTCGGCGCCGAGCACAGCAGTGCTCGTCAAGGACAAAGGCAACAGCAAGTCAGCAGGCGAGAACCCGATCCGTGGCCGGCCAGGCGCATGCTGCCTGACAGTCCCAGAACCAGCATCGATTGACTCCTACTTTCTTGAACTGGCTTAGGGGAAATCCAGTGATGAAACTTTGTTCCCCCACCCAAGAAAATAGCGCGATATTTCGCCTCTCAGTGGTCGAGGTGGCCAAACTCCGTGCAGATTTGCCAAAAATCAGTGTGTTTTTGGGCAATCTCAGTGTGGATCTCGACAGTTCTACGTGTGGAAGGGCGTTTTACACTGACCCCGGAACAGCCAAGTAAGACCGTGTCCAAGACTCCCTAGGCAAGAAGGAGCCGATGTCTCCACTGCGCCTACTTCAGGGTGGAGAAACTTGGGTTATATGACAAAACGTGTGTATGGGATGGGGTTGCTTCCCAGTGTTGGCGGGCGAATTCCGGGATAGCTAAGCTTTGGGAGCTTAGGGTGGCTGGGGTGCTTGCATATCTCTGGAATGTTTGGTCTGCGGTCAGGCGCTGGTACGGAACGGGAAAACGGCGGCCGGCAGGCAGCGCTACCGGTGCTTGGGATGCGGTGCGAGCCGTTCGCGTGAACGCCCTGATGTAAGCCGGCTCTCCGAGCTGGAGGCGTTCCTTGGCTGGTTGATGGGCACCTCGAGCCAGGCACGGACTGCTCCGTTCGGCACGGCCAGGTCATTCCGTCGGCGCACGTCGTGGTGCTGGAACGTCGTCCCGCGGATCCCGGTCACCGGAGAGATCCATGACCAGATCCAGGTCGATGGGATCTACGTCGGCTCGTGGTGCTGCCTGATCGCTGTCTCCGGTGACTACGTGCTGGGCTGGCAGTGGTGTGACACCGAGAAAAAGGCTGCGTGGGCTGCGTTGCTGGAACGCTTCCCGGCCCCGCGGGTCGTGATCACTGACGGTGGCTCCGGGATCGCCGCGGCCTTATCCGAGTGCTGGTCCGGAACCGCTGTGCAGCGCTGCCTGGTCCACGTCCAGCGCAACGTGCGCACCTACCTGACCTGCCGGCCCAGAACCGACGCGGGCAAGGCATTGCTGCGGCTGGGGCGGGCCCTGACGAGGATCAAGGCCCCGGCGGAGGCCGCAGCCTGGCTTGCGGGACTCAATGACTGGCATCAACAGCACGGGCATCTGGTCAAAGCCCGCACCTACCGCTCAACGACCGCCATGGTCCCGGGATGGGTCCGGGCAAACCAGGCCTGGTGGTACACGCACGACAGGCTCCGCAAGGCCTACCGGCTCTTGGAACGCCTCGGACAGGCTGGCACGCTCTTCACGTATCTGGGAGGGGAATACGCCGGGCTGGACATCGCCTCGACAACCAACCGGATCGAAGGCGGAACGAACGCCCAGCTCCGGCTCCTGCTACGCGCCCACCGGGGCATGAGCGAGGAACATCAGAAGCGTGCGATCGAGTGGTACCTCTACCTGCACAGCGAACGGCCCCTGCCGCCAGCCAAGCTCATCAAAGCCCGCCACCACAATCCGCCCAAGCCCAAAGCCACCCCGGCGGAGCAGCAACCCGGCCCCGAGCTCTACAGCACCGGCCTCAGCGCCGACGAAGGACTCTGGCACCGCACAGGCTGGGCAGGACGATCATGACGCGCCCGGGATTTACACACGTTTTGTCCTATAACCCAGAAACTTCGAAAATAGTGTTAAACGAAAGAGTCCGCCCAGCTGGGCGGACTCTTTCGTTTATGTCGTTGCGGGGACAGGATTTGAACCTGTGACCTCTGGGTTATGAGCCCAGCGAGCTACCGAACTGCTCCACCCCGCGTCGCAAAATCAACTCTACCGCACATTAAGGGACGCCTCTGACCACTTGGGTGTGCGCTGCGGCACGTTGCGATCTGAAGGAGCCTTCGGCAGGAGTAACAGCCCTTGGGAGGGGCTATTCTCGCGGGGACTTGGCGCCGTCCCGACCTTGTTTGCTTTGGGAAAGCGCTTGCGACACGGCGAGTCGCGTCATTTTGGCGCCGAGGCGGCTCAAAGAAGGTCAGGACGGAGCTAACGCGTCCGTACCGAGCACACGCTCTACCCATCACCCGCTCCCCCACCAGCGGCATCGGTGGAAAACAAAAAGATCCGGCACAGTGTTTCCACTGTGCCGGATCTTTTCTCCAGTTGCGGGGACAGGATTTGAACCTGTGACCTCTGGGTTATGAGCCCAGCGAGCTACCGAACTGCTCCACCCCGCGTCGCAAGAACTACTTTACCTGCAGGTGAATGTCAGGCCAAATCGAAACGACGTGACCTCCGTCTCCCCGGCCTCATCGGCGGGCGACCTGCTCAGACCGCCCGGCCCAGGCGCCCCTCAGGGCACCCAGCACAGGCCGCCAGATCAAAAGGAAGACCGGGCCAGCCCTGGTCTGGGTTGGCCCGGTCTTGCAAAACCACCAGCTAAGCCGAATTCAGCCAGCTGGAGTTACCTACTTGCTCGGCGAAGGTGACGACGAGGGCGTCGGCAACGGGCTCGCTGACGGGCTGGGACTTGCCGACGGGGCCGGGGTGACACCAAGCCGGGACTCGGCGTCGAGCGCCTTCTGTATTGCCGCGGACAGGATGCTCTGCTGGGCACCGTATCCGGCGAAGTCGCCCTTGGCCAGTGCAGCCTGGCCATCCTGGATGGCCTTGTTGGCCTGATCCAGCGCAGCCTTCAGCTGGGCCTGCGCATCCGCTGCGGCGGGTGGCGTAGTAGTCCCCGGCGGAGTGGGGGTCTGCCCGTTGTTGGCCGAGTCTCCGGCCGAGGCCCCTGAGTCGCCCCCGAAGAGGATCTTCAGCGCACCGTCAAGCGTGGGGGCAAAGCCAACCTTGTCGCCAAAGGCCACGAGTACGCGCTGAAGCGTCGGATAAGACGTCTCACCCGTGGACTTCAGATAGACCGGTTGGACATAAAGCAGGCCCCCGCCCACCGGCAATGTCAAAAGGTTGCCGTTGAGCACATCGGATGCTCCCTGCCTGAGCAGGTTGAGTTCCCGCGACACTTCAGGATCGGAGTTGAACTTGTTCTGGGCTTGGCCGGGACCCGGAACCTGGGTATCCGTTGGCAATTGGAGTAATCGCAACTGGCCATACGTGTCAGCCTTCACCCCCTTCTGGCTACCGGCGTCGGAATCGGCGGCGAGGAAGCCGTACAGGATGTTCCGGGCGGCGCCGTTGACAACCTGTGGAATGAAGGACGACGTCAGCTGGAAGGCCGGCTTGGTCTGGTCGGGCATCTGCAGGGACATGTAGAACGGAGGCTGCCGGACGGGATCCGTGACCGTGGGGTCGTTCGGAACGCTCCACGCGTCGTTGTTCTGGTAGAAGCTGTCCGCATTGGTCACGTGGTAACGCCCAAGCAACTCACGCTGGACCTTGAACAGGTCCTCCGGGTAGCGGACGTGGCTCATCAGCTGTCCGGACATCTCCGAGTACGGCTTGACGGTAGTCGGGAAAATCTTCTCCCACGATTTCAGGATCGGGTCCTGGTCATCCCAGGCGTACAGCGTGACCGAGCCGTCGTAGGCGTCAACAGTGGCCTTGACCGAGTTCCTGATGTAGTTGACGGTGCTGTTCGGCAGGGCCGCCGTGCGCCCGGAGGTCGTCTGCGAATCGGCCGTAGCGTTTCCCAGTTGCTGCTGCTGGGAGTAGGGGAAGTACTGGCTGGTGGTGTAGCCGTCCACGATCCACTTCACACGGCCGTCGACCACTGCGGGATAGGCGCTTCCGTCCACCGTCAGGTAGGGAGCAACCTTTTCCACGCGCTCACGCGGAGTGCGGTCATAGAGGATCTGGGACTTCTCGTTGACGCCGTCAGACAGCAGCAGGTCCGAGGACTGGAACTTGATGGAGTACAGGAGGCGGTTGAACCAGTTGCCCACGTTGGGGCCACCGTTGCCGGTAAAGGTGTACTGCGTTTCAGTAGAAGTGTCCTTGCCGGCCGGTCGGTCCTGTTCCCGGTGCGGAGCGCCATCCGGAGCGCCGACCACCGAGTAGTCCGGCGAATCTTCACCGAAGTAAATGCGGGGTTGGTAGCTCGCATCGCTGCCAAGGGTACCCATTGATGGAATTCCGGACAGCAGGAAATCCGGCTTGCCATCAACGGTGAAGGTATTGCCCTTGGCGGCCACGACGCCGTAACCGTGGGTGTAGACGATATGCCGGTTGACCCAGGTCTGCTGGCTGGCGTTCAGCCCGTCCTGATTCAATTCGCGGACAGCGATCACGGTGTCCTGGGTCTTGCCGTCCACCGTGTAGCGGTCGACGTTAAGGGCTTTGGGGAACTGGTAGTACGGACGGTACTGCTCCAGCTGGGAGAACGCCGAGGAAACCAGGTTCGGGTCCAACAGCCGGATGTTGGCCGCCGTCTGGGCATCCTTGGCAAGGGCCCCGGTCTTGGCGTCCGTGGTGGCGTTGTAGGGAGAAACCTTGATCTTGTCCAAACCGTAGGCGGACCGGGTCATGGCAATGTTGCGGTCAATGTACTTGTTTTCCAGCGTCTGCTCCGAGGGCCGGACTTGGAACTGCTGGATGACCCAGGGATAGACCCCGCCCGCGAGGATGGACGTGATGATCAGCATGGCGGTGCCGATCACGGGCAAGCGCCAACGGCCAATCACGGCGGCCACAATGAAGAGGATAGCCACCAGACCCGCCGCTACGGCCAGGATGGTCTTCGTCGGGATCACGGCGTTGACGTCCGTATAGAGGGCGCCTGCCCAGTGTCCGCCGTTGTTCTGGACGGTGCTGTAGACGTCAAGCCAGAAGTTGACTCCGAGCAGGAGCAGGAAAACGGCCCCGGTCACGGCCAGATGGATTTGGGCGGCACGGCTGGTGAAGATGCCGCGTTCCATGAGCCGGATACTGCCATAGAGGTAGTGGGTAAGGATTCCCGCGATTCCGGCGATCACCACAACGCTCATAAGGAAACCCGTGATAAAGCCAAGGAACGGCAAGGTCATGAGATAGAAGCTGATGTCCAGGCCAAACTGGGGATCGGTCTGGCCGAACGGCACCTGGTTGAAGAACAAAAGCACCGCTTGCCACTGGCTCGCGGCCGCGCTGCCGGCGAAGAGGCCGAACAACACGGGGATGCCGATCATGACCACGCGTCTTACGGGTTCAAGTTGGGCCTGGTAACGGTTCAGGTTGTCCCTGGCCTCGGAGTCCGGAGCGTAGACGGGCCGTGCATGGTAGGCAACGCGGATTGCGTAGAAGACCGGCGCGAACATCAGGACGAAGCCCGCGAGGAAGATCAGTATCCGGGCAAGGTTCTCCTTGAAATAGACTTCAAAGAAGCCCAGTTGCTGATACCAGAGGACGTCTGTCCACACATTGGCGAAGAAAATAAATCCCACCACGGCGACGGCGACGATGATCAAAGTTGGAGTGAGTGCACCCCGTCTCCGCTGCGGTCTTCCGGGCGGGCTGGTGCTGGCTGGACGGGACAAACTCGATACCTCATCGCTGGTCGTCAGTTAACGGTCATCAGTGCGTGTGTTCGTCGGCCCCGGTGCCGGGTGCTAATGGCGGAGGCCGTCATTAGTGCCACGAGTGGCACTGGAGCTAAGTTCCATCATCAGTCTAGTTGTTGGAGCATGTCGGGAGGCGGGACATGTCCTGGCCCGAGGCGAGTCGCTCGACGGCTGATTTTGCGTCCGCCAGAGTGTCCACTTTGACTACCCGCAGCCCGTCCGGAACGTGCCCTACGACCTCGTCGCAATTGGCGGCAGGCGCGAGGAAAAGCGTGGCGCCGCCGCTGCGGGCTCCGCGCATTTTCTGGGCGATTCCACCAATGGGTCCCACGGTGCCGTCCGGCGAAATGGTGCCGGTACCGGCCACATGCTTGCCCCCCGTGAGGTCACCGGGGGTGATGCTATCGATGATGCCCAGTGCGAACATCATGCCGGCGCTCGGTCCGCCCACGTGGTCCAGGGAGATCTTGACGTCGAACGGGAACGTGAACTTGTACTGCAGCAGTACGCCCAGGATGTACTTGCCGTTTGAGCCCTTGCCGGGGGTAATGCTCACTGTCACGGGCTTGCCGTTCCGATCGACGACGACGGCGGCAGGCGCGC
This sequence comes from Arthrobacter sp. efr-133-TYG-118, assembly GCF_030209755.1. Classification (GTDB taxonomy): domain Bacteria; phylum Actinomycetota; class Actinomycetes; order Actinomycetales; family Micrococcaceae; genus Arthrobacter. The sequence continues at coordinate 150,431 of NZ_JARVRH010000022.1, forward strand.
CCGCGCCGTCGGCCAGTGCGGTTTGGACGACGTTAAGGGACGTGACCGCCTTGCCGTTGATCGACGTAAAGACATCCCCTGTCTGGAGTTTGCCTGCGGAGGCCGAGCCGTCGGACAACCCTGCGACTGCAAGCTTCTGACCGTACGGAATGTTCTCTTCCTGGAGGGCCGAGGCAACAGCGTTCTCCTGGGAGGTAGTCATGGCAAGCGCGCTTTCCTGTTCGGATTGCTGCTTGGTGACGCCCTTGGGATAGAGAAGTTCTTCGGGGTATACGGCCTTGGAACCGTCCAGCCAGGCTTGGAAGGCCTCGAAAATGTTGACTGGTCCGTTCGGGCCGCCGTTGATGTAGACGGTGGTCAGATCCAGATTTCCTTTGGCGGGATACGTCGCGTGCCCAGTGATGCTAATGACCGGTTTGTTGTGGTCCGTGCCCAGGGTGTTGAACGTCGGTCCGGGGGATTCCACGACGTAGGGAACAGGGAGCACAGCCGCGGTGATACCCAACACAATGGTCAGAGCGCCGGAGACCAGCATCGCGACGTACCGTCCGTCGCGGCGCTGTGCCGGTTGGGGCGCGTCGGCCGGTTCCTGCCCTGGTTCCTGCGTTTGTGCGGAGTCCAGCACCGGGGAATGGCCTTGCGACGTCGGGATGTCCTGGGAGTTGGAGGGGCCGAGAGGCTGTCCGGGTTCCCCGGCAGCTCCGGGGCTCGGCAAACTAGTCAATGAAAGACCTCTCCGCGCCGGGAACCGTGTGCCCTACGCTACCGTTTCGGCCCCTCAGGGTGGAGGCCAGTAAACATACCAACGATCCACCCTACTTTGCTGTGCCCGCCGGAGGTGCTTTGCCTAGAGCGAACGACGCGTTCTTGAGGCAGACAGCCCCCGGGCATCGCGGTACCTTGAAAGTGATCACCAGTCACACCGACGATCGGCGGCACCATGACCTCCAACCCCAATACCCCCTCCAATGGAGACGACTCACCCGTGGATCCCTTGGCAGAAATGCTGAAGAACCTGATGGGCGGGCAAGGCATGGGCAACATCGACCCCGCCGAACTGGCAAAGGCCGCAGGGCTGCCAAACGACCCCAACATGCTGCAGCAGATGTTCGCCCAAGTGCAGGCCATGATGAGCTCCACTTCCGAAGGCCCTGTCAATTGGCAGCTCGCCCACGAGAATGCCCGTCGTGTTGCCGCTGCCGGCACGGATCCGTCGGTGAATGCCGTGCAGGCCCGGGAAGTCGACGAGGCGCTTCGGCTCGCGGAACTCTGGTTGGATCCGGTCACCGATCTCCAGGCAACGGGCCTCATCGGCCGCGCCTGGTCCCGCGCCGAATGGGTGGAAGCCACCCTCGCTACGTGGAAACGACTCACGGAGCCGGTGGCCAACAGCATCGCCAATGCCCTATCGGACGCTCTAACCCAGCAGATGCCGGAAGAAATGAAGGCCATGATGGGTGGCACCTCGTCCATGTTGCAGAACATGGGTGGGGCAATCTTCGGCATGCAACTGGGTCAGGCCATCGGGGCCCTGTCCGCCGAGGTGGTCAGCTCTACCGACATCGGCGTTCCACTCGCTGATCTCGAGATGGCATTGCTGCCGGCCAATGTGGCGAAGTTCGGCGAAGGCCTGAGCGTCCCCGAGAATGACGTCCGGTTGTTCCTCGCAGTCCGCGAAGCCGCGCATGCCCGGCTCTTTGTGCAGGTTCCATGGCTGCGGGGCCATCTCCTCGCGGCGATCGAAGCCTATGCCCGCGGCATCCACATCGACCTGTCCCGCGTCGAGGACCTCGCCCGGGACCTGGATCCCGGCAACCCCGAGGGAATTCAAGAAGCCCTCTCCCAAGGGGTGTTCACGCCCGAGCGCACTCCCGAACAATCGGCTGCCCTGGAGAAACTCGAAACAGCCCTGGCGCTGGTTGAGGGCTGGGTGGACGAACTCACGGCTGCTGCCACCGAGAATGTGCTGCCATCCGCCGTCGCACTCCGCGAGACGGTGCGGAGGCGCCGCGCCACGGGAGGACCCGCTGAACACGCGTTCTCCTCGCTGGTGGGACTCGAGCTGCGCCCGCGGCGCCTGCGCGAAGCCGCCACGCTGTGGGCGGCGCTGAAGGACGAACGTGGAATCGCCGGCCGCGATGCGATCTGGCAGCACCCCGATTTGCTCCCCACGGCGCATGACCTCGACGACCCGGCGGGCTTCACCGAACGGCGCCGCCTGGCTGAAGCCAGCGACACCGAAGTGGATGATGCACTGCAAAAGCTCCTTGAAGGTGGCTACGACGCTCCGAAGGATGAGGGGAACACAGAGGGCACCCCGGAGGCTCCGAAACCTGAAGACGGAGACTCCCCTGACAACACTGAACCCGGGGAGCCCAAGGCCTAGCGCTCCTGAAAGGCCTAGCCGGCGTCGGCGTCCCAGCCTCCGGCTGGTGCGTCGGCGCCTTCTTCATCCGGTCCAAACCCTCGCGACGTCGCAAAAGCGACGCCCTCCAGGAACGCCTTGGCCCGCTGCGTTTCGGGGTACGCCTCGAGCAAACGCCAGAACGCGGCGTTGTGCCCGGCCACCAGCAGATGCGCGAGTTCGTGGAGCAATACGTAGTCGATCACCCATTGCGGCATCGTTTGGAGCTTGTCCGAAAGCCGGATAGTCCCGTCCGCCGGGGTTGCCGACCCCCACCGTGACTTCTGGTTGCTGACCCAGCGGACCGACGTCGGGGTGGCACGCCCGCCTAGATACCTTGAGGAAAGTTCCGCGGCATGTCCGGCAAGGGCTGCATCACTCGCGGGTCTCCGCCTGCCGGCGCCCTGGGCACCCCTCTCCCCTTGGCGCTTGAGCTTGTCCAGCATCCGCCGGACCCATTCGCCCTCCTGCGCCTTCGTGAAGTGGGCAGGGATCGCCACAACGGCGTTCCCGTCCTCCCAGAAGGCCGCCACAGTACGACGGCGGCGGGCCGAGCGACGGACGACGACGGGCGCGCCGTCGTCGGTGGTCAGCGGCAAAGCGGGCTGTCCCGCGATCCGCGGCACTAGGCAGTCCCGTTCTCGACCAGAACTGCCAGCACGGCTTCGCCGTACTTTTCCAGTTTGGAAGGCCCGACACCAGCGAGTTGCGCCAGTTCCTCAAGGGACGCCGGCCGGGCCTCTGCGATGGCCGTCAACGTCGCGTCCGTGAAGACCACATAGGCGGGAACATCGTTGCTCAGGGCCTCTTCCTTGCGCCATTGCCGCAAAGCCTCAAAGGTCTGTTCCTCGTACGTTGGCGGGCATTGGCTGCAGCGACCCACTTTGCGCTCGGCGCCAGTGGCGAGCATCGTGCCGCAGACCCTGCACGACGCCGGTGCTGCCGCCTTGCGCCGTGGCGTGGCGCGGCTGCGCGCGCTGGCTCCGAGCACGGAATCGGGGCGGAGCCCGTCGAGGAAGCGCGAAGGCTTGCGGTTGGCGCGGCCACCAGGCGTGCGGGCCGTGGACCAGGACAGGTTCAGGTGCTCGCGTGCCCGCGTGATCCCGACGTAGAGCAGACGGCGTTCCTCGTCCACGCTCTCGGGGGTGTCGGCGAAGGAAATGGGCATAAGGCCCTCGCTCAAGCCCACCAGGAACACGGCATCCCATTCCAGGCCCTTCGCGGCGTGGAGCGATGCGAGTGTAACGCCTTGGACTGTCGGGGCGTGCTGGGCCACCGAACGCTCCTGGAGTTCGTTGACGAATTCCATCAACGTGAATTCCGGCCCGCGGCTAATTGCGAGTTCGTCCGCGAGGGCCACGAGCGCGGCCAGGGACTCCCAGCGTTCGCGGAGGGCACCGCCGCTATGCGGGGCGGCATCCGTGTAGCCGAGCGAAGCCACGATGTCCCGGACCAGTTGGCCCAGTGGCTCCTTGGCCGAATCCTCGGCTACCGCACGCGTGGCGGCGCGCAGCTGCAGGATGGCGTCCCGGACTTCCTTGCGCGCGAAGAACCGCTCACCACCCCGGAGCTGGTAGCCGATGCCCGCCGAGGCAAGAGCTTGCTCGTACGCTTCCGATTGGCCGTTGGTGCGGAAGAGCACAGCGATCTCGCTCGCCTTGGTTCCGGCGTCGATCAATTCCCGGATCCGGCCCGCGACAACCGCCGCCTCTGCCTCATCGTCCGGGCATTCCATGAACCGCGGTTCCGGTCCGGCCGGGCGCTGGGCCACCAACTGCAGGGGTTTGGCCCAAGCGGCGTCGGCAACCGTTCCACCACTGCGGCGGGACCCGAGGAGATCGTTGGCGAGCTTCACGACTTGGGGCGTGGAACGGTAGTCGCGAACCAGCTTGACGACCGTCGCCGACGGGTAATGGCCCTTGAATCCAAGGAGATGCTTGGGAGAGGCTCCCGTGAACGAATAGATGGTCTGGCTGGAGTCGCCCACCACGCAGAGTTCGTCGCGGCCGCCAAGCCAAAGTTCAAGAAGCCGCTGTTGCAACGGAGAAACGTCCTGGTACTCGTCCACCACAAAGTGCCGGTACTGCTCGCGGACCGTAGCTGCCACTTTCGGGTCTTCCTGAAGGATGCCCACCGTGATCAACAGGACGTCCTCGAAGTCGATCACGTTGCGGTCCGTCTTCACGTCCTCGTAAGACTGGAAAACCCGCGCGACGGCGGTGAGGTCGAAGCCACCCGGAGTGCCGCGGTCTTGGGCGTTCTCAAGGTAGTTGGCCGGCGTCAGCATGGAAACCTTGGCCCACTCGATCTCCGCCGCAAGGTCACGGATGGAGGCGCGATCGGTACTCAGCCGGAGCCGCCGCGCGGCTTCAGCGATCATGTTCGCCTTGTGGTCCAGCAAGTTCGGCAGGACGCCGCCGACCGCCTGTGGCCAGAAGAACTGCAGTTGCCTGAGCGCAGCGGCGTGAAAGGTGCGTGCCTGGACGTTTCCGACGCCGAGATCCCGCAGCCGGCTGCGCATCTCGGCGGCGGCCCGGGACGTGAAGGTGACGGCCAGGAGGCGCTGCGGGCTGTAGACACCGGAGTGCACACCATAGGCAATGCGGTGCGTAATGGCCCGGGTTTTTCCCGTACCCGCTCCGGCGAGGACGCACATGGGACCGCTAAGGTTGCTGGCGACTTCCCGCTGCTCGGCGTCAAGGCCGCCGAGAATCCGGTCCTCGAGCGAAACGGTGTCGCTGAAAATACCGTCTGTCACTGCTGGAGGTCCTCGATGACGCCGCCGTACCAGTGCTCGATCAGGGAACGCGCAATCGAGAGCCTCGTGGAGATCGTGATCTCGCCGCTGAGCACTGCTGCCTGGAGTTCCGCACGGCTGAACCAGCGGGCGCGGGTGACTTCGACGCCGTCGGGCCGGGCCTCGACGTCGTCCGTTGTTGCAGTGAACCCGAGCATCAGCGAGGCCGGAAACGGCCACGACTGCGAGCCAAGGTACTGGCAAGCGGTGACCCGCACACCCACTTCTTCCCCGATTTCGCGAACCACGGCCTGTTCAAGCGATTCCCCGGGCTCAACGAAGCCGGCCAGCGTGGAGTAGTTCTTGGCGTCCAGCGGCCCTCCTCCACCCAGGAGCAGCCTGCCGTCGGAACCGACAACGGTGACGATGATGGCCGGATCGGTCCTCGGATAGTGCTCCGATTTATCCCGCGGGCACCGCCGAACCCAGCCGCCGGCTTCGATTTCCGTGGGAGTTCCACACTGCGGGCAGTGGGTATGGGTGGCATGCCAATTGGAAATGGCGCTGGCCTCGACAAACAAGGCCGTGTCCATGGCACCGAGGCGGGCGGCGACCTCCCGGAATCCCGCCCAGGAGCCGTCGGCCGGAAGGCCTGCGGCTCCAGGCGAAACCGGCTCGGCGGGCACAAAGAGGACGATTGGTGTTTGCTCCGGGACAGAGGAAGCAGCAAGGGTCCGGCCGAGATAAATGGCAGTGAGCGGTCCACCGGCGGCCTGAAGGGTTTCGAAGAGCGGCGCGGCGTCGCCCAGCCACAGCGTGTCCCCCACGACGAGGGCTTGGCGCTGCGACAACACCATGGCCTTGGCCGAACCTGAGGAGATCACTTCGCCAAGCATGCCCGGCGTCAGGCGTTCGGCAGATCCGCGGTCAACCATGGCAGGGCGCACCGGAAGAACGGTATCGATAAGGTGGTTTGCCGGCGCCTGGAACTCGGTGAAACTCATGTACCTACCGTACTGACTCGCACCGACAATTGACATTTGGATCTTTCAGCAATGCACGCCCCTGGATGCTGTTTTCCAGCGGATCTCAAGACTCGCCGCACTACATCGCTGCCAGAGGCGCTTGTCAATCTACCGTGGAATACGTGAGAAGAACACCGTTCGAACTGGCCGCTGTAGCTACTGCGGCGGTGCCCGGCCTGACGCCGATGGCCGCCGCCTCCGCCCCGGACGATGCCGCCGATTTCGATTCGGCGCTTCTGCTGGATTCGGAGGGCAAGCGATGGCGCGTCCGTTCGCCGCGCCATCCGGAAGCCAGCGCCCGGCTGGAGACAGAGTTCATGATCCTGCGGGCTTTCGCGCCGGCGATCCGGGCCGAGCTGCCTTTTCTCATGCCCACTGTGGCCGGAACGGTGCGCCAAGGCGCGCTGAGCACATTTGTCTACACCCACTTGGCCGGGGCCACACGGAGCATCGAAGAGTTGTCGAGCTGCAGTGATGCCTTGGCCAAGGAGATCGGTGCGGCTCTGGCTGCCGTCCATGACCTCCCCCAATCCCTCGTCAATAACGCCGATCTTCCCAGCTACACGGCCAACGAATTCCGCCAGCGCAAGTTGAACGAGCTGGATCAAGCCGCCACCACGGGCAAGATTCCGCCGGCCCTGCTGCGTCGCTGGGAGCATGCACTGGAGGACGTGGCGCTTTGGCGCTTCAACCCGTGCGTAGTCCATGGCGACCTCCACGAAGACAATATGCTGATCGACGGCGACAGCGTGACGGCAGTGACGGGGTGGACCGATCTGCGCATCGGCGATCCCGCCGATGACTTCGCCTGGCTCGTGGCGTCCAACGAACAGCGCTTCGTGGAGTCCGTACTGCGGCACTACACGGAAGCCCGGCGGGATACGCCTGACGGCCACCTGCTGCGACGCTCGGCACTTCTTGCCGAATTCGCCCTGGCCCAGTATCTCGTCAAGGCATTGGCCGCCGGTCACAGTGACATGACGGCAGAAGCCGAGGCGATGCTCAAATCCCTCGCCGACGACATCGAGGAGCAAAATGCGTTGGCAGCCGAGGAGGCCGAGGCCGCCGCGGCGGATATTGCCGCCGCGGCGGATATTGCCGCTGCAGAGCTTTCCGCCGCGGACGGGCCGGCAGCACCGGCAGTTGTCATGGCTTCGGAAGCCAAGGCCTCAGAGGGCGACTCAGCAAAGCCCGCGGTGAGTGTTACGGCCATCCCGGAGCCCGCGGGAGATTCGGCGAACGGCCCCGCCTCCACGCCGGAGGCGCCGTCCGAAGCGGACAACACCTCGACGACGGCCCTCCAGATAGTGGAGTCGGCACCGCTCCAGGACGCCAAGGACCATTAGTCCGTCCCGGCCTAGCTATCGTGGTTTCGGCTACCTACCGGTTTCGCCTGCCTAGCGCGGATGCGATGATCTTCTCCAGTTCATCGGCCGCGCCGAGGTCGTGGGGCCTCACGACGGCGTCATCGGCAACGTAATAGAACGCCGCACTGACCTGCTCCAACGGCACACCCTTGAGGCGCGCCCATGCCAGCCGGTAAACGGCCAGTTGCACGGCCCGGGTCTTGAGTTGCCTCCCGGCCGGGCGCTTGCCCGTCTTCCAGTCCACCAGTTCCCAGGTGCCGTCGGCGCCGCGGAAGACTGCGTCAATCCGTCCGCGCACCACGACGTCCCCGATCCGTGTTTCCACGGGAACTTCGACGAAGGCCGGGGACCGGTGCGCCCATTCTGAATTGCTAAACGTCGCCACCATGTCGTCAAGTCCGTAGGCCTCGTCGATGTGGGAGTCAGAGCCGGGGGATTCGTCGAAATCCAGCATGCCGCTGGTTCCGTAGTATTCCTCCACCCAGGAATGGAAGGCGGTACCTTTGCGTGCAGAGATCCCGGGTTGGCGGGGCACCGGGCGCCGGAGCTGGGCCAGGACCGCTGTGGGTTCGTCTCCCAGGTCGACGAACATCGAGGCAGAGATATGTCCGGGCAAATGGACGTCCTGGACGGGTCTCCGCCGCAACTGCCGTTCCAACAACAGCTCCGCTTCGGCGGCCCAGCCGGCTGCCGCCCCGCGGAGGGGGGTCAGCGAAGCATCGATGACGAGCGGCGAATCCGTCCGCAGTGCCTCGACGGCGTCCCTGACCCGGGTTGCTGCCGCCTCCATGCCGGCCCGCCGCCCCGGTACCAAGCGGAGCCGTTCCCCCGTACGAGGGTCGCTCGGACCTTCGAGCGGATCATAGGGGAAGGTCGCCACCTCCGTGCCGACGGTCAGGGGGCTCTCAGTGGGCAGCGCGTCTTCGCTGAGGGACCGTGGATGAATGGCAGCGGCCGACGCTCCGCCGGCATCGTTGCCTGCCTCGCCAGCAAGTCCTGCCAGCTCAGCAAGAAAAGGTGACGTCTCGGCAATGCCTGCCCGGGAACCATTCCACGCGGCGCTCGATGCCCACAGGACGAACTTTGCCCGGGTATAGGCAACATAGGCGAGTCGCCGCTCTTCGGCCTCGCCGTGGTGCTGGACTTCCGATTTGAAGTCCTTTTCGGCGTCCAGCCAGCCCTTTTGGTCCGGCTGGTCCAGATCCCATTGAGGGAGATCCGCCCGGTCGCCACGGAGGGGCCATGGCAGGGCCGCGGTACCGCTGCTCCACCGGGAGTCCCGGTTGCTCGGGAAGGCCCCGGCGTTGAGACCGGGAACAAAGACAACGTCCCATTCCAAGCCTTTGGAGGCGTGGACTGTCAGTAATTGCACGGCCTCGTGGTTCACCTCGGCGTCGGCCATGTCCAGTCCGCCTTCCTCCGATGCGGCCGCTTCAAGCCATCCCAGGAAAGCCAATAGATCCACTCGCTGCGAAGTCTGCAGGAAACCCGCCGCGGCATCATGGAATGCGTCCAGGTTCCGGCGGGCTTGGTGGATGCTTGTCCCGGGCTTGGCAGCGACCTCAATGTCCAGCAGCATGGCACGTTCCACTTCGCCGATCAGCGTGGTCAGATCGTCTCCGATGAACCCCCGCAGGTTGCGAAGCTCCGCAGACAGCCGGCCAAGACGGTCCAAAGCCGCCGCGCTGAGGGAGCGTCCATGGCCGGAAGTCCACCCGGGGCGTGGCAGGAAGTCCAGCGCTTCCACAAGGCTGGCCGCATCAGTAATGTCGCTCTCGACGACCGTCTCCATCGGGCTTTCGTCCGCGATTGACGCATCGTCTGCTGTGCCGTTGCCTCCGGCGCCGTTGTCTCCAGCGCCGCCGTGGGATCGCCGCCGGGCAAGGAACTGGGACCAGTCACGGAACGCCATCAGATCTGCAGTTCCGATCCTCCACCGGGCACCTGCCAGCAAACGCATCAGGGCATCGGAACGGCCGGGATCGGCGAGGACCCGGAGCGCAGCCACGAGATCCACTACTTCAGGGGTGTCGAGGAGCCCGCCGAGGCCGACTATTTCGTACGGGATCCCTTGGACCTCGAATTCACGCCGCAAGCACTCCATCTGTGCCCGACGGCGGCAAAGCACGGCCATGGTGGGGGAAACCGGCGTACCGTCGGCCGCGGTTTCGAAGACCGTGCGCCGGTAGCGGCGGACGTCCCGCCCGATCGCGGCGGCTTCGTCTTCGTCGGTGGCAAATCGTCCGAGGACAACGTTGCCGTCCACGGCTGCGGGGCTCGGCTGCAGCGCAGGCACTGCCACGGAACTCTCTTCGGCCCTGGAGCCCGGGGCTCCCTCACTAGCAGCGGCCTTGTTGAGCGGCGCGGAAATGACGTTGGCGGCGGCCAGGATGTTGCGCCCGTTCCGCCAGGCAGTGGTCAAGTACGAGGTGGGTGCGGTGGCTAGGGATGCCGTTCCGAAACTGTCTTCGACCCGGACGGGAAACTCCTGCACAAAGTGGAATAGTTGGCCGGCCGAAGCACCCCTGAACCCGTAGATGGATTGGTTGGGATCCCCCACCGCCGTCACTGCGTGTCCGCCCCCGAACAGGCGGGAGAACAGGACGAGTTGCGCGTGCGAGGTGTCCTGGAATTCATCCAACAGCACGACCTTGTAGCGGGCCCGCTCGGTGGCAGCCGCCAAGGGTATGTCCTGGGCAATCTTCGCGGCGAGCGCAACGAGGTCGCCGAAGTCTAGGACGCCGCGATTCCTCTTGGCCTCTTGGTAGCGCCCCACCATGTCCGCAACGCTGGCCCTGGTCCGCAACATGGCGCCGAGATCGCCGGCAGCTTGGCTTGGGTTCTTTTTCGCCGCGGACATATAGGGCAATTGCGCGAATTCGGACACTCGGTCCATCAGCCAGCGCTGAACCTCGCCGGGTTCGCGCAAGTGTTCGGCGCATTCGCCGGCCAACTGCATCACGGCGTTGACCAACGTGGACTTTGCAGCGGTGAAGTGTTCGTAGTCGCCGTCGTACGCTTCGACCACCTCGCTCGCAAGTTGCCAGGCCTGGGCGCCGCCGAGAAGCACCACATCGCGCTCGATACCCAGCCGCAGGCCGTAGTCGGATACGATCCCGCTGGCATAAGAGTGGTAGGTGGACACTTTGGGTTCAAGCTCATCTGAGCCTGCAACCCCGTCCGGGAAGCCGTACCGCCCGTCGTCCGAGGACGCGATACGCTGCAGGGTGGCCAATTTGGCGCGGATACGGCTGGCCAGCTCCCCTGCCGCTTTACGGGTGAAGGTGACGCCAAGGACTTCTTCGGGTCGAACCCATCCATTCGCGACGAGCCACACCACACGGTCCGCCATGGTTGCGGTTTTCCCGGATCCGGCGCCCGCGATGACCAGCCGGGGGGTCAACGGTGACGCAATAATGGCGGATTGCTCGTCGGTGGGACGGTTCCGTTCGCCGAGGATATCGGCCAATTCGCCGGGCGCGAATCGAGGTGCCGGCAATACCGCGGCATCTTCAGCGGCTTCTCCGGCCTCGATTCCCGGGAGTGTCTGGACGGTCATTCTGTGACCTGCTTTCCCCTGGCGCACAATGGGCAGATATCGGGCAGTCGGCAGCCGTGGCCCCCATGGCTGCCTTTTGAGGGATCGTGGCGTGCTTCGAAGCTTGCTCCGGCCATGAGCACGGCGGCTTCGCCGACAAGGTCCTGTGCCCAGTTATCTCCCGGGTCCAGGGGCTCCTGCACTTGCACCGCCGGCGTCTTTGTCTTGGTCCCCAGCTGTGCCAGCACGGCACCGCCGGGAACAAGCCCCGGAACAGACAGATCCTGGAATGCCCCGTGCAGTACCGCCGCCTGATACGCACCAAGCTGGGGGTGCCTGGCGAGTTCGGCCTTGCCTGGCTGGCGTTTGCCCGTCTTGAGGTCGACAATCACCAGCCTCCCCTCTGCGTCTATTTCCAGACGGTCCACTTGTCCCCGAAGCACGGCATTCCGGACAGCATCGGAATCCTCGGCAACGTGGCCCAGGCGCACCTCGGGAAGCGGAACCTCGAAGTCCGCTTCGACCCCGGCCAGGCTTCGGCCCTCGCTCCGCATGACAAGCACGTATTGGGCGAGTTTCCGGACCATCTGCTCTGCTCGTTGGAAGTCCAGCCGGCCCTCCCAGTTGTCCTTCATGCCCAGTGTCGGCCAGCGACGCACGAGTTCGGCGACATACTCAGCGCCTGACGCATCGGGCAACTCCTGGGCAATCGCATGGACCAAGGTGCCCAGGCTGCGGGCAAAGTCGGTAGCGGCTTCGCCCCCGGCCGCCTGGACAAACCAATCCAACGGCGATTTGTGCACAGTTTCCACCTTCGAAGGAGAAACGAACACGGTGCCTTGCGCCGGGACCACCGGTTCCTCGCTGCTGAGTCGTGCCAGTCCCCACCAGGAATCCGGATGTGCGCCCGGCACTGCGGGCTCTGCGGTGGCGAGATGTGCCAGCACGCGCGCCGCTTCGGCGGCATCCTCGGCCACGCCCGGGCGGGCAAGCGCGGCGTCGTCCGGCTGAACACGCTGCCGCAGCTCAGCCACCAAGGCACGCAGGGTCATGGGCCTGCCTACCGGTGTGTACTCACGTTGGTACTGTCCCGGTTCCAAAGGCGCCACGTAATCGAGAAAGGCCGACTGCTGCTCGTCTTCGGAAGAAACCGCCGTGCAGATGAGGACTTCCCGGGCACGCGAAACGGCCGTGGAGAAGCTCCGCAGTTCGTCGTAGCGGATATCCCGCAGCCTGCTGAGGGGCCCGCGCTGCAAGGCGTGTTGAACTCCGTGCTCCACGGCATCGGCAAACAAAGTACTGCCGAGGAGTTCACCCCGGAGCCTGGTGTTGGGCCAGACGCCTTCCTGCAGGCCCGCGACGATGACCACGGCCCATTCCCGCCCGGCAGCGCTGGCCGGCGTCATGAGCTCCACCGCTTCCTCCAATTGGGCCCTGGCGGCAAGGGTGTCCATGGGGAGTTCCTGGCTGAGCAGATACTCCAGGAACTGTTCGGGACCGGAGCCTGGGAGCTGGTCGACATAGCGCTCGGCAGTGTGGAACAGGGCCATCATGGCGTCAAGGTCCCGGTCCGCGCGGGCGCCGGCCGCGCCGCCGTCGAGCGCCATTTCCGTCCAGCGCGAAGCCAGACCGGTGGCTTGCCACAACGCCCACAACACTGTCTCCGCGTTGGCTCCGGGTTCGGCAGCCGCCGAACGTCCCGCCGCGATCATGCGGGCCAAACGCCGTGCCGAGCTACCCTCGATACCCAAAGACCCCAGCGCCCCCGGCTCCAGCAACGCTTCAACCAGCAACGCATCGCTGGAGCGCCCGCCACCGCCCAACAGCTCCTCCCGGCGCAGGGACTGCCGCAAGCGGCGCAACTCGATGGCTGTAGCCCCGCCGATCCTCGACGTGAGGAGAGAGACGGCGGACTCAGGCGTCAGCTTGGCTGGATCGAGCACCACTCCGTACACCTCAAGCAGGGGACGAACTGCCACTTCGTCGCGGACCGCCGAATCCGCGACGGGAACGCGGACCGGGATTCCCTGACCGCTCAGGTAGCGCTGCAGTTGCGCCAATTGCCCACCGTTGCGCACAATCACTGCAATGTCGCCGAACTCGTGGTTCTCCCGCAGCTGTGCTTCGAGGATGCGTTGTGCCACGTAGCGCAATTCGTGGACGGAGGAGGGAAGGACATGTGCTTCCACCCGGCCCGCCGCCTGACTACCTCCGGAACCAGCCTCCTCCGCCGATGCAGGAAGTGGGTCAAGACGCCGGGCCAATTGGCCTCCCGCACGCTGCGAGATTCGCGCAGCAACGCCCGTCCACGCTTTTGCGACGTCGGGGAGGTGCCGGTGTGTGTGCCTTAGCGGAAGCTCCCGCACGGTGCCCGCAAGGCCTCCGAGAAGCCGCGGCAGTTCGGCGACGAGGTCTGGCCGGGCACCGCGGAACCCTTGGACCACGGTGTCCGGGGAGGACGCCACCAAAACGTCCTTTCCTTCTCCGATGTCTGCGAGCAGTTCAAACACGGCAGGGTTTGCCTCTTGGACGTCGTCCACCAGGATCAACTGCAGCCGCTCGCGCTCTGCCGCCAGGAATCCGGGCGAGTCCTGGAAGATCTGGCGTGCCGCGGTAATGATTCCGGCCGGGTCAAAGGCTTCCGGCATGCGCAGGTCCAAGACGTCGCGGTACTCCGAATAGAGGTCCGCGGCAGCAATCCAGTCCGGTCTGCCGCATTCATAGGCAAGCGCCGTGAGGTCTTCGGCAGTGCGGCCGGATTCGATGATCCGGTCGAAGAGCTGCCGGATCTCCTGCCGGAAACCGCGAGTGGGCAATGCCGCGGACAAATCCTGCGGCCACGGGAGTTCAAAACCCGGCCGGGCGTGCCCCTCCAGCAGTTCCTTGATGATGAGGTCCTGTTCCGGCCCCGAGAGCAACTTGGGTGACCGCTGCAGCGGCAGCACGCCCTCGGCTTTGGCTCGCCGGATCAGATCGAAAGCGTATGACGCCCAGGTGCGCGCCGGCGTCGTGCTCAAGCTACGGTCCAACCGCCCCGTAAAGGTGTCCCGCAACGCCGACGCTGCATGCCGGCCGGGTGCGAGAATCAGGATCCGTTCCGGATCAACGCCGTCACGCTGGACCCGCCGGACGGCGGTTTCCACCAGCACGGTGGATTTTCCGGTGCCCGGCGCCCCAGGTACCAGGACCGGCCCGGATCCGTGCGGGAGGCCGACGACGGCGGCCTGGTCCGCGGACAACTCCGGGGCTGCGTAGTGGACCTCGCGCGGGGGAAGCAGGCGCAAGCGGACGGGCGCCTGCCGCGATGGTGCTTGCGGCTGCTGTTCCTGTCGCGGTGCCGGTGTTGCTTCCTGCGGTGTGGCTTGAGGTGTCGGTGTTGGACTCACACGGTCATTTCATCATCGGGTACCGACAATTTATGGAGCTGACGCTCGAGTTGCTCAGAGATCGCGTCGATGCTGTCGAAGTCGCGGTCCGTCGGAGCCCACCGGGCCAGGGCCAGGTCAACCCGCCAGCGGCCTTCGCCAGTCCGCAGATACTCTTCGTAGGCGCCGTGCAGCGGCGTGCCCTCATCCACGTAGTGACGCAGCGCTTCCGACTCAAGTCCTGGGGGCGCCTCGCCGCTGGCACGCAGTACGCGCCACCAAGCCACGGTGCTCCCGTGGTGGCTCATGACCGATCCGATCTGGCGGGGACCGCCCGAGCCCAGAAGCTCGGCAACGTCCCCATAGGACACGGCAACGCCGGGCGGCATGAGATCCACGACGGCCAGCACCGCCGTCACAAACTCCATCCGCATGCCATCAGCCTATCGGCATGGGCCGCCGGATCGGCGCAGAAGGAGTGTCGCTCCGGTTCTTGTCGGAGGGCGCCGGTAGCGTTGAAGCATGAGTTCCTGGAACACCCTCCCCCGCGCCGCGTTCGACCTTGAGACCACAGGACGGAACTCCCGCTCCGCGAGGATCGTCACCGCTTCCGTCACGGTAGTGGACGATGACGGCGGCATCATCAAGGAACTCGAATGGCTGGCGGATCCTGGTGTGGAAATTCCCCTGGAGGCCAGCGAGATCCACGGCATCACCACGGAAAAGGCGAGGGCCGAGGGCCGTCCTGCAGCAGAAGTGACGCGCGAAGTTGCGGCAGCGCTCCAGGAACTGTTCGACGACGGCGTGCCGGTCATTGCGTTCAACGCCAGCTATGACTTCACGGTGCTGGCCGCCGAATCCGCCCGTTACGGCGTGCCGCAACTGAGCCGTTTTCCCGTGCTTGACCCCTACGTCATGAACAAGCAGGTCGACCGGTACCGCAAGGGCAAGCGAACCCTGACCGCGCTGTGCGAGGAGTACGGCGTGAACCTCGATAACGCCCACACCTCCGCTGCGGACGCCCTCGCCACCCTGCGCGTCCTGGATGCCATGGCCGGCAAATTTCCGAAGTTGCAGATGCCCGCCTCCAAGCTGCACCACCTCCAGGTTGATTGGGCGGCTGCGCAGGCCGCCGATTTCCAGAGCTACCTGCGCAAGACCAAACCAACAGCCGTCATCGAAGGCGATTGGCCGGTCCTTCCCCCCGAAGATGCCAGCCGCGGAGACTTCTAAGGCACCCGGGTCCACGTACCGGACGCTTTTCCAGCGTCCGCATGATGGGACGCACGTCACATCGCAGTTGCTGCCTGAAAGCCAGCTGGACGTCAGTCACGAATTCCCCTCGATACCCGAGTGACGCGGCACTTCAAGGACACTTCCCATACTTCGCTGAATTTAATTCGGAGCTTCCGGGAATTGCACGCCTTTTCGTCGTCAATTTATGGCTGAATGAGCGGATGACATAATTAAGTTTGGCGGGTCGAGTTCTGATATTGCGGCCCAAACCTGCTTTGGCTACGTTCCCCGCCCATCTCGATACGAACGCGTGTTCCCCGATGAAAGTGATTTGCTTGATGAAAATCAAAGCCCTGAAGTGGTTCTCTGCTGTCCCTGTGGCTGCAGTTCTCGCCGTCTCCCTGGCCGCCTGCGGTGGCGGAGCGGGCAGCACCAGCAGCGCCTCGCCGACCGACGCCCTCCAAGGCAGCGACCAGAAGACGCTGGACAAGTACACCACCAAGGACGTCACTCCGGTGGACAAGATCGACAAGTCCAAGCTGGGCCTGAGCACCGACGGCACTCTGCGCGTCGGCACGCTCTCGGACGCCCCGCCGAACATCTTCATCGATCCCTCGGGCAAGTTCACCGGCTATGACAACGAGCTCCTGCGCGCCGTCGGCGCCAAGCTGGGCCTCAAGGTCGAGTTCGCCTCCACTGACTTCTCGGCGCTGCTCTCCCAGGTCAAGAACAAGCAGTTCGACGTCGGATCCTCCTCGATCTCCACCACGGACAAGCGCCGCGAGACGGTCGGCTTCACCAATGGCTACGACTTCGGCTACATGGCCGTCGTGACCAAGACCGACTCCAAGGTCAAGGGCTTCGCGGACCTCAAGTCCGACGTGCGCATCGGCGTCGTCCAGGGCACCGTCCAGGACGACTACGTAACCAACACGCTCAAGCTTGAGCCCGTCCGTTTCCCGGACTACAACACGGTTTACGCCAACGTGAAGAGCGGCCAGGTTGACGCTTGGGTCGCCCCTTCGCAGCAGGCAACCGGCCAGGTCAAGGACGGCGACAACACGAAGATCGCCGAAAAGGTCGTCAACACCCAGAACTTCACTGCCTGGGCCGTGAACAAGGACAACCAGCCCCTGATCGACGCCCTCAACTCCGGCCTTGACGCCGTGATCGCAGACGGTACCTGGACCAAGCTGACGGCCGAGTGGTACAAGGACCGCCCGACCACTGCGGAGCAGACCCCGCAGGGCTGGAAGCCGGGCAGCAAGGCCGTCCAGATCCCGGCCAAGTAACCCAGGCGTTCCATGGATCTCCAGGAAATCCTCAAGCAACTCGGTGAGACCTTCCTCGATTGGAAGGCGATAGGCGAAGTCATCCCCAAGATGTTCGCGGTCGGCTTGCCGAATACCATTGTCTTGGCCGTCACCTCGGGCGTGATCGGAACTGTGCTCGGCATGGTGCTCGCCTTGATGGGGATCTCCCGGAACCCCGTGGCCCGGTGGATAGCCCGCATATACACCGACGTCCTTCGTGGGCTGCCGCCCGTCCTCACCATCCTCGTGATCGGCCTCGGCTTCGGCCCCATCATCCGTCAGCTGAGCGGCTCCACGAGCCCGTATCCGTTGGCCGTCGCGGCGCTGTCCCTGATGTCGGCGGCATACATCGGCGAGATCTTCCGTTCCGGTATCCAGAGTGTTGACAAGGGTCAGCTAGAGGCAACACGTGCCCTGGGGTTCGGCTACGGCCCTGCCATGCGGCTTGTGGTGGTTCCCCAAGGCGTCCGGCGGGTCCTGCCGGCGCTGGTCAACCAATTCATTGCGTTGATCAAGGAGTCGTCGTTGGTCTTCCTCCTTGGCTTGCTGGCCTCGGAGCGCGAGATCTTCCAGATCGGCAAGGATGCGGCCTCCACGAGCGGAAATCTGTCGCCCTATGTAGCGGCAGCAATCTTCTACCTGGCGCTGACCATTCCGTTGACGCATTTCGTGAACTGGATTGACCGTCGCCTGAGGACAGGCCGACCGGAAAAGAAGGAACCCGACGAGGCAGCCGCCGTCGTCGGGAAGGGAGCCCAAGCATGAGCGAGTTCGCTTCAGGAACACTGACGGCTAAAAACATCCATTTGTCCTTCGGATCGAACCATGTCCTGCGCGGCATCGACCTGCACGTCGAGAAGGGCACCACGGCTTCCGTGATCGGCCCTTCCGGCTCAGGGAAATCCACGCTCCTGCGGGTCATGAACCGGCTGATCGAACCCGAGCAGGGTGACATTTTGCTCGATGGCCGTTCTGTGCTGAAGGACAACCCGGATGAACTGCGCCGGCGAATCGGCATGGTCTTCCAGCAGTTCAACCTGTTCCCGCACAAGACCGTTGTGGAAAACGTCTCCCTCGCCCTGCGGAAGCTCCGTGGCATGTCCAAGGAGCAAGCACGGGAAGATGCCTTGGCCCAACTGGACCTCGTAGGACTCAAGCACAAGGCCGACGCCCGGCCAGCCAACCTTTCCGGCGGCCAACAGCAGCGTGTGGCCATTGCCCGCGCGCTTGCCATGAAGCCCGAGGTCATGTTCTTCGACGAGGCAACATCGGCCCTGGACCCTGAACTGGTCAAGGGCGTGCTCGCCCTCATGACCGATCTGGCCAAGGGCGGCATGACTATGGTGGTGGTAACCCACGAAATGGGCTTCTCGAGGAACGTGTCGGACACCGTGACCTTCATGGACGCAGGCGTCGTCGTGGAGACCGGATCGCCGGAACAACTCTTCACCGAGCCGCGGACCGATCGCCTGAAGGGCTTCCTGTCGGACGTGCTCTAGGCCTTGGCAACGAGAATCCCCGGCTTCCGGACGAAACACCCACAGTGGTGAATCGTCCGGAAGCCGGGGATTCTTCGCGTCCGCTTTACTTCCCTGCCTTCACTTCAAGAACAGTCAAGGCCGCGCTATCGACTGATTTGCGGAATTCAGGATCGGTCTGCGCACGCTGCAGGACCTGTGCGTACATCGCCGGAACTGAAGTAGTGTCTGCGCACAGAACCATGGTGCCGCCCGCTCCAATGAAATTCGCTGCCCTATCCCCCATGCTCCAAGGCGACAGTTGCACGGCGTTGCACAGGTCATCGGACACGATGATGCCGGTGAACCCTGCGTCCGTCCGCAACATGGTGCGCATGATCACCGATGAAAACGGCGCCACATGGTCGGGATCGATCTTGTCGTAGTAGGCGTTCGAAATCATGACCCAGCGGAGTCCGACGTCGATCGCGGCTTTGAACGGCATCAGGTACGGATCCGTCCGGGTGGTTTCGGCGTCGTGGACGTTTGCGCTGACGTCAGTGTTCAGGCTTACGCGCCCCATCCCCGGAAAGTGCTTGACCACCGGCGCCACCCCTGCGTCCCGCAGTCCGGCCGCCATCGCGTTCCCGTACTCGGACACCGCAGCCGGGGTGAAGCCGTATTCACGCTTGAACGCCCCGATGGGCTTGTTCGAGGGCGCAAATTCGGGGCTGGGAACCGTATCCAGTACCGGCGCCAGGTCAACATTCACTCCGGCCTGCAAGAGTTCGGACCCCCAGTTCCGGGCATCAGCACGTAGTTGTTCGGGGCTCGAATTGCCCTGGTCCAAGGCTGCGGGAATAGGCAGGAATCCAGGTCCCCTGAGGACTTGAACGGAGCCGCCTTCCTGGTCCGTCGCGACGGACAGGGGCAACCCTCCGCTTGAGGCCGGCGAAATCGCCGCCCTCAGCTTTTCCACAACCGATGCCGTTGCCGCAACGCCTGCCTGGCTGCGTCCAGCCAGGTAGATGTTGCCCACGTGATTGTTCAGGAGATCAGCCACTGCACTCGAATCGCTTCCGTCGGCCTTGGCTGCCACCATGAACAACTGCCCTACCCTTTGTTCCAGCGTCAGGGCCGCGAGTCGCTGTTCCGGCGTCGGGTGCGGAGGCGGCGGCGGATCAGCAGGCCGGGTTGGCGTTGCAGAAGCACTCGGCGATGCCCCGGACGCAGAGTTGGAAAACCCAGGGGCCGTGGCGGCCTGTGGAGTGCCTGGCGCCGGAGGCGGGTCTCCGACGGCCGTGACCCCGCGGTCAGGGGCGTCGGCGTGCGCAATACCGGCAAATGCCCCGGCCATCAGGGCGAAAAGCACGAGCAGTGAAATTCTGGACGGCTTGAGCAGTTAAATCATCGCCTTGTCGATTCGATCGTTGCGCACAGCCTGCTCCCGGCCCGGCGGTGCAGGCAAGGAGCAGGCTGCAAAACATCGGAAAAGACCCTCTACAACGCGGTGGCCTCCGCTGCCGCCTTGGCCGCCGCAGGGAGCGCGTCGAAGATCCGGTTCATCGCCGCGTCGTCGTGGGCAGCCGACAGGAACCATGCCTCAAAGACCGACGGCGGCAGGTAGACACCGGAGTCCAGCATGGAATGGAAGAACGGCGCGTAGCGGAAGACCTCTTGGGCCTGGGCGTCCGCGTAGTTGTGGACTCCGTTGGCCGAAGTACCGAAGGCCACGGAGAAGAGGTTCCCTGCGCGCTGGATCGAGTGGTCCACGCCGGCGGTGTCCAGCGCCGACGAGAGCGCCGCCGAGAGTTCCAGCGACCGGGCATCCACGAAGCTATAGACCTCCGGGGTGGCGAGCGTCAGGGTGGCGACACCGGCGGCCATCGCCACCGGGTTCCCGGACAAGGTTCCTGCCTGGTACACCGGGCCAAGGGGCGCAAGGTAATCCATAACGTCGGCACGCCCGCCGAGCGCCGCCGTCGGCATGCCGCCGCCGATGACTTTGCCGAAGGTCAGCAGGTCCGGCGTCCAGCCTTCCTGGCGGCCCGTGAGGCCCCAGTAGCCTGCGTAACCGGTGCGGAAGCCGGTGAGCACCTCGTCCAGGATCAACAGCGCGCCGTGTTCGCGGGTGATGCGGGACAGTCCCGCGTTGAAGCCTTCGTTCGGCGTGACCACGCCCATGTTGGCGGGAGCGGCTTCGGTGATGACGGCCGCGATGTTGTTGCCGTGCGCAGCGAAGGCGGCTTCCACCGCGCCGAGGTCGTTGTACGGCAGGACGAGGGTCTCAGCGGCGGCAGCTTCAGTGACACCTGCGGAACCGGGCAGAGCCATCGTGGCAAGGCCCGAGCCGGCCGCGGCGAGCAGTCCATCGAGGTGGCCATGGTAGCAGCCGGCGAACTTCACAATGAGGTTACGGCCGGTGAACCCGCGGGCCAAGCGTACGGCGGTCATGGTGGCCTCGGTGCCCGTGGACACCATGCGGATGCGTTCGACGGCGGACACGCGTTCTTTGACGATCGCGGCGAGGTTTGCCTCGTCGGGCGTGGAGGCGCCGAAGGACAAACCGCGGTCGACGGCGGCATGGACGGCGTCGAGGACGGCCGGGTGCGCGTGACCCAGCAGCGCCGGGCCCCATGAGCAGACAAGGTCGACGTATTCGCGGCCATCCGCATCAGTCAGGTACGGACCCTTTGCGGAAACCATGAACTTCGGGGTGCCGCCGACGGAACCGAAGGCGCGCACCGGAGAGTTGACGCCGCCGGGCATCAAGGATCGGGCGCGGTCGAACAGCTGGTCGGAGACAGGGGTGTGTGAAGTCATGGTGTCCATTCTTTCAGGGATTCGGGGCGCGTTCAGGCGCCGGCAAGCTGCTCGGCCACGAGTGGTGCCACCACGGTGCCGAAGAGTTCGATGCAGCGCATCATGGATTCGTGGGGCAGGGTTCCGTTGCTGTATTTGAGGTCGAAACGGTCAACGCCGAGGTTCTGCTTCAGCAGGACGATCTTGCGGGCAACCGTTTCCGGGGAGCCGACGTAGAGGGCTCCTTCAGGTCCGCACATGGCGTCGAACTCGCCCCTGCTCGCCGGTCCCCAGCCACGTTCTGCGCCGATGCGGTTGCGCTGGACCAGCCAATGCGGGAACAGTTCCTCCCGGGCCTGCTCGTCGGTAGGAGCGACATAGCCGGGCGAGTGGGTGGCGATCTGCTGCATGGGGTGCGCGTATTTCGCCATTGCCTCGCGGTAGAGCTCCACGAGGGGTGCAAAGCGGCGCGGTTCCCCGCCGATGATGGCGAAAATGACCGGGTAGCCGTATTGAGCGCAGCGCAGCACCGACTCAGGGGTACCGCCCACACCGATCCACGTTGGCAGCAAGTGGTGTTCCAGCGGCGGAAAGACGCTCATTCCGTTCACGTTGGGCCTGGTGCGGCCTTCCCAATGCACGGGCTTCTGGGCCCGGACCTTGTCGAAGAGTTCCAGCTTCTCCTCGAACAGGACTTCGTAGTCTGCCAGGTCCAGGCCGAACAGCGGGAACGATTCCACGAACGAGCCGCGGCCCAGCATCACTTCCGCCCGACCGTTGGAGAGTGCGTCGACGGTGGAGAACCGTTGGAAGACCCGGATGGGGTCGTCGGAGCTGAGCACCGTCACTGCCGAGCCGAGCCTGATCCTTGATGTCCGGGCGGCCGCGGCAGCGAGGAACACTTCGGGCGCCGAGACAGCAAAGTCGCGGCGGTGGTGCTCCCCCACGCCAAAGGCATGAAGCCCGACGGCGTCCGCCAGTTCCGCTTCCGCCAGCAGCTCCCGCAATACCCGGGCATGGGGTTTCGGGTTGCCGTCGGCGTCCACCCCGGCGTCACCGAAAGTATTCAGTCCGAGGAGGATTTCCGTAGCTCCGACAGGGGCCGTGGGTGTGGAAGCGGTTTCTGTCATCAGGACTCCTTAAGCCAGCCGGCAAGCTCGGAGGCCCAGTATGTCAGCACCATGTCGGCGCCGGCCCGCTTGATGCCGAGCACGGATTCTGTGATGGCGCCGCGGCGATCGATCCAGCCGTTCGCGGCAGCCGCTTCGATCATGGCGTATTCACCGGAGATTTGGTAGGCCGCCACGGGGACCGGGCTCATGGCGGCGACGTCGGCGAGGATGTCGAGGTAGCTCATGGCCGGCTTGACCATCACCATGTCAGCGCCCTCTTCGAGGTCGAGCTCCACTTCGATGATGGCTTCCCGGCGGTTTGCGGCATCCATCTGGTACGTCCGGCGGTCACCCTTGAGCTGCGAGTCTACGGCCTCGCGGAACGGGCCGTAGAAGGCAGAGGCATACTTCGCCGCGTAGGCCAGGAGCGCGGTGTTCTGGTGTCCGGCTTCTTCAAGCGCCTGGCGAATCACGGCGATCTGGCCATCCATCATCCCGGACGGCCCCAGGACGTGGGCACCGGCGTCGGCCTGCGCCACTGCCATCTGTGCGTAGATTTCGAGGGTGGCGTCGTTGTCCACGTAGCCGTTGGAGTCCAGGACCCCGCAGTGGCCGTGGTCGGTGAATTCGTCCAGGCACACATCGCCCATGACCACCAAGTCATCGCCCACTTCGGCGCGGACGTCGCGGATTGCCTTGTTCAGCACGCCTTCGGGATCCAGGGAAGCTGTGCCGCGGGCATCGCGGACGGCGGGCACACCGAACAGCATGATGCCGCTGACGCCCAGTTCCACGGCCTCGGCAGCGGCTCGCTTCAGCGAGTCGGTGGTGTGCTGCACAACACCGGGCATGGAGCTGATCGGGGCCGGTTCGCTGAGTCCTTCGCGAATAAAGGCGGGCAGGATGAGGTCCGCGGGCGCCAACCGGTGTTCGGCGGTCATCCGGCGCATGGCGGGGGTGGTGCGGAGCCGGCGGGGCCGGTGGTTTGGAAAGCTCAACTTTCGTTCCCTTCGGTGGCGAATACGGTACGTAGGGCGGCCACGATGCCGGCGGGTGTGGGTTCTTTGGCGGTTGCCGCGACCGGGATGCCGAGAGCGGCAGCCTCTGCCGCCGTCGAGCGCCCGATCGCAATGAAGCGGCAATCCCGCAGCGGCCCCAGCGAGGCATGGATGCGGCGTGCCGCGCTGGGTGAAGCGGCGACGACGGCGTGGAGCCGGCCGCTGGAAAGTTCGGCCTTGGCGGCTTCGGGGGTGAGCTCCGGCGCCCCGGATCCTGCCCACGTGTGCCAGCCGTTCGCCGCTGCCAAGGCAGCAGTCAGCCGGCGTTCCGGGGCCGCCGGGTAGTCCACGGTGTGGTAAGCCGTCACTACCTGGACTGCGGCTCCCTTGGCTTCAATCCCCGACGCCAACATCGTGTCGGCGATGTCCGCTTGGGGCAACAGCACGTTGGCCGGGCCTCCCGGCCAGACGGAGACGAGTCCTGCGGCCGACTGGGCGTCATCCGGCGCGAGGTCCACGGGAATGCCTTCCGCTTCGAGAACCCGCCGGCTCGACGGACCAATCGTCGCGACCCGGACAGAATCCGGAATCAGGTCCTTCAACTCCAAGCGACGCTCGGCTGCTTTCTCCTTCAGGGCGCGCACCGTGGTGATGCTGCTGACCACCAGCCAGCTGTACGCTCCCGCCCGGAGGGCGTCCAAGGCGACCTCGAGGGAATGCTGGTCGCGGGCACGCTCAAAGTCAATCAAAGGCAACAGGAGCGGCTCCGCGCCGGCTTCGCGCAAGGCGCTGACGAGCGGGGCGGCACGATCCGGGCTACGCGTCACAAGGACCCGGGCGCCTTCAAGGACCCAGGCCTCCCCCGACTTCACCGCGCTGTGCCGTCCCATGGTCTCCTGTTCGCTCCGGCTATCGGGAAGCTGCAAGATCTGTGATGTCCGCAGCACCCTCGGCAAGCAGCAGCTCGGCGACTTCGATGCCCAGCAACGTGGCGCCGACCTCAGTGAGCCCGTCCGTGGCCTTTTTCTCGCGTACGGACTTGCTCCCGTCCACGGCGCAGACAACGGCTTCCAGGTACAGCATGCTGCCCTTGCGGTAAGCGTAGGCGCCCACGGGCGCTGCACAGCCGGCTTCGAGGCGGGCCAGGACGGCCCGCTCCGCGGTGACGGCCAGCCGGGTGTCTTCATCATTGAGCGCGGCCAGGGCCTGGGCAAGTGCGCCGTGGGAACCTTCGGCCGAACCGGCCTGTCCGGGAGCGTCCGCGGTGCGGCATTCGATCGCAAGTGAGCCCTGTCCAGGGGCCGGAAGCATGACGTCGGTCTCGAAGAACTCTGTCACGACGTCGAGCCTGCTGATTCGTTCCAGTCCCGCCGCGGCGAGGACGACTGCGTCGAGGTCGCCGGGTGAATCTTCTGCGTTTCCGGCGAGCCCGGGAACGCGGCCCAGCCGGGTGTCCACGTTGCCGCGGATGTCCACGACGTCGAGATCCGGGCGGGCGGCGCGCAGCTGGGCAGCGCGGCGCGGAGATCCGGTACCGACCTTTGCGCCCGCCGGAAGGTCCGCCAGCTTGAGACCGTCACGGGCGCACAAGGCGTCCCGGACGTCGACGCGTTTGGGCGTTGCGGCAATGGTGAGTCCCGGTGCCGCACCCGTGGGGAGATCCTTCAGGGAGTGCACAGCCACGTCGCACGCGTTCTCCAACAGCGCGTCGCGAAGCGCGGCGACGAACACTCCGGTGCCGCCCATCTGGGACAAAGAGCCCGTCCGGACATCGCCTTCGGTCTTGATGCGCACCAGTTCAACGGGAAAGCCACCGACGGCGGCTAACTGGTCCGCTGCCTGCTGGCTCTGGGTGAGCGCGAGTTTGCTCGCGCGGGTACCGATCCGAACGGTCATTTCGCGCTTTCTCCTACGGGGTAGGCATCGTGTCCGGTGCCGACTGTGGTGTCCGCACCGGCAATCGTGGGCTTCTCTCCGCGGAAGTTGGCGCAGCAGCCCGGACGGCAGATGTCGTACCACGGCCCGAGCCCGGTCATGGCGGGGCGATCGGCGATGTTGTTGGCTACGGTCCGCTCGCAAATGAGGTCCACCAAGCCGGAAACGAACTTGCGGTGGGTTCCCGGGGTGGGGACGCGGGTCGCGGCGAGCCCGAGGTTTTTGCACGTTTCCAAGGCCTCGGTGTCCAGGTCCCAGGCCACTTCCATGTGATCCGAGACGAAGCCGAGGGGAACGATCACGACGCCCTTGATTCCCTGGCCGGCCAGTTCCTCGATGGCATCGTTGATGTCCGGCTCAAGCCACGGAACACTCGGTGCGCCCGAACGGGACTGGTACACCAAGGACCATGGCGCGGTGAGCCCGGACTCGGCTTCAACCCGCCGAACCACCTCGGCGCCGGCGGTCAAGTGTTGGGCCACATAAGCCGAGTCCTGCTCGAACTCGCGGGGCTCGGCGTCCGAACGCCCGGCGGCCTCGGCGTCGCGGGTTGGAATGGAGTGCGTTGCAAACAGGATGTGGACCGGAGCGTCCTGGAGACCGGCCGCGGCCAGTTTCTCCTTTACCTCCGCAAGTCCTGCAGCCGTTCCTTCGACGAAGGGTTCGACGAAGCCGGGGTGGTCGAAGTACTGGCGGACCTTGTCCACCTCGAGCTTGCCGTCAAGGCCGGTCTCCGTCAGCGCGATACCGATGTCCTCACGGTATTGGCGGCAGCTGGAGTAACAGGAGTAAGCGCTCGTGGTGACCATCAGCAGCTTGCGGTGGCCGGCGTCGTAGGCTTCCTGGAGCGTCTGCGGGATGTAGGGATCCCAGTTGCGGTTGCCCCACAGCACAGGCAGGCTGATGCCCCGCGATGCGAGCTCCGCTTCGAGGGCCGCTTTGAGGTTCCTGTTTTGCTGGTTGATGGGGCTGATCCCGCCAAAAGCGCGGTAGTGGTGGGACACCTCTTCGAGGCGCTCGTCCGGGATGCCGCGGCCACGGGTCACATTGCGCAGGAAGGGAATGACGTCGTCCTGGCCTTCGGGCCCGCCGAAAGAGGCGAGGAGGACGGCGTCGTACTCCTTGGGAGCCATGCGTCCGGCCTCGGTGACGTCATTGACCTCGGTGAGGCTGGCCGGACCAGTGGAGTGGCGGCCGCTCACGCGAGGACCTCGGCGATCTCCGCTGCGGTGATGCGGCGGCCGGTGTAGAACGGGATTTCCTCGCGGACGTGGTTGCGGGCGTCGGTGGCCCGCAGGTGGCGCATGAGGTCGACCAAGTCAACGAGTTCGGGTGCTTCCAGGCCGAGGATCCACTCCCAGTCGCCCAAGGCGAAGGAGGACACGGTGTTGGAGATGACCTGGGGGAAGTCGCGGCCGAGCATGCCGTGATCGCGCAGCATCTTTCCACGCTCTTCGGCCGGGAGGATGTACCACTCGTAGGAGCGGACGAACGGGTAGACGCACAGCCAGGTGCTGGGTTCGACGCCGCGGGCGTAGGCCGGAACGTGGTTCTTGGCGAATTCGGCTTCGCGGTGGACGCCCATGGCGGACCAGACGATCTCGGTGCCGGCGAACAGGGCGCTGCGGCGGATGTCACGGACGGCCTGTTGCAGGGCTTCGGGCTTGGCGCCGTGGAGCCACACCATGATGTCGGCGTCCGAACGCATGGCGGAGACGTCGTAGCTTCCACGGAGGACCACGCCGTCCTCGGCGAGCTTGGCAGCCAGCTGCTCGAAATCCTGGACAGCATCGGCGCTGCGCAGGACATCGCCCGACCGCTTGAAGACGGTCCACAGCGTAAAGAACTGCTCTTCGGATTCGGCAGTTTTAGTGACAGATTCGGCAGAAGTGTGGCTCATGGTACAAGTCTGCCCCGTGGATGCCGCTAAGTCGAAATGCACCACTTCTACAAGGCGTAGAAGTGGTGCATTTCACAAAATTCCGTCGGCCTGCGCAGAAGTGTCCGCAACCACCGCGGCCAGGCCGTTTCCGGCGAGCCAGCCGCCCACAACGGACAAGCCGTCGGCTTCGGAGCAGATGCGGCGCACCTCGGCAACCCGCTGTTTGTGACCGACGGCGGCGAACGGCAAGGCGCCCGCCCAGCGGACGACGTCCCAATCGAGCACGTCCTCTCGGACGATCGGCACGGTCAGCAAGGTCGAGGCGTCGCGGAGCGCAGCCTCAAACAGGGCATCGTCATCCAGCGCGGCCGCCGATCCAGGGGCGTCCACCCCCTCTCCCCGCCCGTAGGATAGGCGCAGCACGTGCGTTCCCGGGCCGGCTTCTTCCGCCAGCCAGCCCCACTTTGCCGTGGCATGCGTGAGCGCTTTCGCCTCGATCCCTTCGGTCTGCGGAGCAACGAGAATGCCGGTGCCGCGGGGACGGCGGTCCAATTCGGGCACGTCCACCACCAAGGTCACCAGGCTCACCAAGGGACCCGCGGCGGGACGCAGCGCGGACAATTCCGGAAGCGCCCCCTCCAGCAGCCCGACGGCGGCCGGACCGTCGAGCGCCACCACCAGCCGTCCGGCGTCGTACGCTGTGCCCGTTGCACTGGCCTGCCAACCGCTTTCAGTGCGGGTGATCGAATCCACCCGGGCGCTTGAAACAAGGGCGACGCCCTGCGAACGCAACTCCGCCACGAGGGCGGTGACAAGCGTGTTCATCCCGCCTTTCAAGCCCCCGACGGCGGATCCGGCCTTCGCCGTCGCGCTTCCGTTTTGCTTTGAACCGGCCGGCCCTGAAGCCGCCTTGCGCTGGCTGGCCACTGCTTCGGCCAACGAACCGTGCTTCCGCAATGCCGCACGCAGTCCGGGGGCCACCATGTCGACGTCGAGCAGTCCGGGATCGGCGGAGTGCACTCCCCCCACGACGGGTGCCACCAGTCGTTCGAGGACCCGCTTGCCCATCCGTGCCCTGACCAGTGAAGAGACACTCGTGACGTTGGCGGAGGTACCCACCGAGACGGGCAGGTAACGGTCGAGCGAGGCCCGCAAGGAGCCCGCGAAGCCCAAGGAACGCCGGACCTCGGGGTCCCACGGATTCGCCGGAATTCCCAGCACTCCGGTCTTGGGTAGTTCCTGCGGGCCGTCGGGCAACTGCACCCAGGCACCGTCAGGATGGGGCGCCACGATGTTGCCGCCGAGCCCGAGATCGCGGGCGAGGTCGGCCACGGCGGTGGAGCGCGTCGCGAAGGACTCTGCGCCACTGTCCAGCACAAGGCCGCCAACCGTGTGGCTTCCCACGCAACCGCCCCACGCGTCCCTCGCTTCGAGCACGGTGACAGCGATCCCGGCCTTGGCCAGACCGCGGGCGGCGAGCAGGCCGGAAATGCCGCCGCCCACGACGACGGCCGTCACCCTAGCTGCTGAATCTCCGGGAAGTGCGTGTTCGGGCTGTGCATGTGTCCCGCGCATGCCCGCTATCCTGCCGGGATCGAGTGGATGAGTTCCACTACCCGGGTCAGGACGGCGGGGTCCGTCTCCGGAGGCACGCCGTGGCCGAGGTTCAGGACGTGGCCCGGCGCTGCGGAACCGGCGGCGATCACCTCGCGCACATGGGCTTCCAGGACCTCCCACGGCGCGGAAAGCAGCGCAGGGTCAATGTTGCCCTGCAAGGGCACGGTGCCACCCAGTCGTCGGTTTGCTTCGTCAAGCGGCAGCCGGTAGTCCACGCCTACAACATCCACGCCAACGTCGCGCATAGCAACGAGCAACTCGGACGTTCCCGTACCGAAGTGGACCAGCGGCGCGCCGAGGTGGCGGACGTGGTCGAGGGCACGGGTCGAGGCGGGAGCAACGTACTTGGCGTAGTCGGCCAGGCCAAGGGAACCGGCCCAGGAGTCGAACAGTTGCCCTGCGGAGGCGCCCGCTTCCAGTTGCGCCCGCAGGAACATGCCCGATGCGTCAGCTGCCCAATTGGCCAGGGCGGTCCAGGTTTCCGGATCGGCGTGCATCATGGTGCGCGGACCGAGGTGGTCGCGGGAGGGCTTGCCTTCCACCATGTACGCCGCGAGCGTGAACGGCGCACCGGCGAAGCCGATCAAGGGCGTGGTGCCGAGCTCCGCCACTGTCAGGCGCACGGCCTCGCGGATCGGCTCGAGGGCTTCCCACGTCAGCTGCGGAAGGGCGGCTACGTCAGCCGCGGTGCGGACGGGCTTGTCCAGGACGGGCCCGACGCCGGGCACAATATCCACGCCGACACCTGCCAGCTTGAGGGGAATGACGATGTCCGAGAAGAAGATGGCCGCATCAACGTCGTGGCGGCGGACCGGCTGCAAGGTGATCTGGGAGGCGAGCTCGGGGCGCAGGCAGGAGTCCAGCATCGCCACGCCTTCACGGACTTTGAGGTATTCCGGCAACGATCGGCCGGCCTGCCGCATGAACCACACCGGACGGCGGGACGGTTTGCCTCCGCGGTAAGCCTGGATCAGCGGCGAGTCTGCGGTGCGGCCATCCATGAGCGGGTGGCTTGCATCAAGGCTTGGGGCGGCGGTGCCGGAAATGCCGTTGGCCGACACAGAATGAGGCAGTGCGGAACTGGAAGTCATGCCTTCGATTGTGCCGAAGATCGGGGTCAAAAGATAACGACAGCCTGTCCCGCACGATCCAAGGTGACGGGCGTCACTCCGGGCAGTGCGGAGAACCACTGGCGTGCGTTGTTCTACATGGCGCCGAAAAAGCTATGATTGCTTTGCTGTGGTTCTTTTCTCATTGGTGGCTACACACGCCGACATCGATCTTGAGACCGTCGCTCAGTTGAGCAACGGTTCATCCGAGGTTGCCTCGTCCGCTTTGGCCGATTCCCAACTTGTGTCCGGCGCCGTGGTCCTGGCCACCTGCAACCGCTACGAAATCTACGGCGAAACGCCGCACGTCGAGAACCTTGAAGCCGCCCGCTCGGCGCTCGTCACGCAGATCAGTGGCTTGAGTGGACTCAACGAGCAACTCGTCTCGCGCGCCTTCAGCACCCGTACCGGCCCCGAGGTCAGCAGGCACCTGTTCGCCGTCAGCGCCGGACTGGACTCCGCCGTCGTCGGCGAACGCGAAATCGCCGGCCAAGTGCGCCGCGCCCTCATCACTGCCCAGCACGAAGGAACCGCGAGTTCCGGGCTGGTCCGTTTGTTCCAGGCCGCTTCCAAGACGGCCAAGGACGTCGGGGCCCAGACCGCCCTCGGTTCGCGCGGCCTCTCCATCGTTTCGGTTGCCCTGGACCTCGCCACGGACCTCTCCGAGAGTGCCGACTGGAGCACCAAGAAGGTAGTTGTCTTCGGGACCGGGGCCTACGCCGGGGCCACTATGTCCCTGCTTCGCGATCGCGGCTGCACCGACGTCTCGGTCTACTCGTCTTCCGGCCGGGCCGAGGCTTTCGTGGCGACCCGCGGCGGGACCGCGCTCGATGCCGAAACCCTTCCTGCCGCCGTCGCTGCCGCCGATGTCATGATCGGTTGCAGCGGGTCGGATACCCGCGTTGAGGCCGCAGAGCTCGCCAAGGTCCGCGCTTTGTCCACCCAGACACTCATCGCGATCGACCTCGCGCTCACCCACGACTTCGACCCCGCAGTGGGCGAGCTCGACGGCGTCGAGCTCCTGACGCTCGAATCCGTGCGGCTCGCGGCGCCCCAGGAACAAGCGGAGTCGCTGGCCCAAGCGAGCACTATCGTTTCCGGTGCGGCAGCGGCCTTCGAGCAGGAGCGCGAAGCCCGGTCCGTGGATTCGGCCATTGTGGCACTGCGTCGCCACACCATGAACGTGCTCGACGCCGAGATGGAGAAAGTCCGGGCCCGGCACGGCTGCACCGCTGCGGCTGAAGAGGTCGAGTTCGCCCTCCGCCGCATGGTCAAGCAATTGCTCCACATCCCCACGGTCCGCGCACGCGAACTCGCCGCCAACGGCCAGCAAGACGATTACGTGGCAGCCCTCGAGGCCTTGTACGGCATCCAGGTGGAGCAGCCGGCTGCGCCACCCGCAGCCGAGTGCCCTGTCGACCACCAACAGGCATCCCAGCAGGCTGAAAGCGCCTAGCCCACGCGACGCCGCCCACCCCGGGTGGCGTTGTCCACGCTCGAACTCACTCAGAGCATGCCCTCCCCTGATCACCAGGACTGGACATAACAGGATTATGTC